>NZ_JAAGOX010000057.1 GCF_010500245.1 Ruegeria sp. PrR005 | reverse complement strand
CGGGGAAAGGTTCACATGGCTCAGTTCTCAGTGGAAATTATCCGCCGGCCCGGCTCACTTCTGGGTGGAAATCAACAGTAGTAGAGAAGGGAAGAACCTGAGTAGGGAACCCTGAGCAGATACCCCGCCAGAGCTCCCTGAGCAGAACTACCCGACAAGAGGTCATGACTATGAGTGAGATAACCAACCCTAGGTATTCCAGACCTATAGATGTGCATAGGTGGTCAGATCATCCAGAGGTGAAGGACCTGGTGGATAGGATCTGGGATGGGTTCTTGGGGGAGGCTATCAACGAGAAGGTTAGAGGGCCTAAGCCTAGGATGGGGTTCAGAAAGCAGTTAAGGGTGGTAATCCTGGACCTGTATGTGGCTTGGTTGGATGATCCTGAGCTGAGTATCGGGGTCTCGATGTCTGTCAATGCATGGGATACGAACTCTCGTTACAATGCCCTTCATATCTCCAAGAAGATCGTCCCGATCATCAAGGAACTGGACAAGGCTGGCCTGATCGACCTAGCCAAGGGTAGCTATGGTGGAGCAGGTGCCAATGGTAATCGAACCACACGGATAAGAGCATCCGAGAAGCTTCAGAGCTGGTTCGCCACGGCCAAGTTCGATCGAGAGGATGTCAGCCGGGCAGAAGGCGAAGAGATCATTGTCCTGAAGGGCGACAACAACAAGCCGATCGAGTACGAGGACACGCCCGAGACCAACCGATGGCGAGAGGAGCTTCAGGCATACAACGACCTGATTGCCAATTCCTTCATCGACATCCCCTCGCTTCAGGAACCTATCCTGGAGATCAGCAAGGAGTTACCGCCGGGGGTAACGGGTGGCATAGATGAAGTCAGGCGTATACGACTAGGGGATGCCAACAACCGGACCCGGCGCATCTTCAGCCGTGGTAGTTGGGACATGCATGGTCGGTTCTATGGCGGATGGTGGCAACAGATCGATAGCGACTGGCGTTCCAGGATCACGATCGACAATGAACCCACAATCGAAGCGGACTTCGAGGGGATGCATGTGGCCATGATCTATGCCGAAGAAGGGCTGGAACTGGGTCATGATCCTTACATGGTTGATGGGAAAACGTTCGCTGATTTGCCTCGAAAACTAGCGCGCAAGTTGGCCAAGCGGTTGGTGCTTACTGCGATCAACGCAAAGGAAAAATCGTCAGCTTACAAGGCGTTTCGGGAGAGTTTTTCTGCAGGTGATTTAGGCAAGTCATTTAGCAATGAAAAGCTGGACCTCCTCCTGTACGCCATTCTCGACAGGAACCCGTGCCTGGGGGACTACCTGTTCTCGGATCAGGGTATCCGGCTGATGCGGAAAGACAGTGAGATCACGTCCCTGATCCACAACCACTTCACCGAGAACGGCATCCCGGTTCTGTCTGTCCATGATAGCTATCTTGTCGATTGTCGGCATGTCGGAGAACTCAGGCAGGTCATGCGGGATGCGTCGGAGGAAGTCACGGGTAGGCCCCTCCGGTTGTCCTACAACATTCCAGGGCGCGAAGAGTTCGAGGATGTGGATGAACAGTTACTGACTAAGCATGTCCATGACTTGCGCTGGGCGGTCTACGAGAACGAACAGACTGCCTGTGAGGGGTATGTCCGGAGGGTGCTACGCTTCCAAGAACGAACGGGAAGGGTGATTGGTCCTTTTGTCTAGGAAAATTGGCCTGATGCCACAAAGGATCAGAAGGACAGGTTGTAGATCCTGGCCTGCTTAGGCAGGAAGAGTGGACCTACTTACAATCCAAGCTGTCACGTATCAGTCTCCTAAGCCAGCAGGTCGAACGTCTCCGCACCTATCTTGAGGTTGATCGAACTCTCCCCGCCTCCATCCACCAGGGCCCAGATGATTTGGCCGGTGGGGCGAAAAGTAACGAAGGCTTCCTCTATGGCATCCTCACCGGAGCGTTCGCCCTCGGCGTTTGCTGTATGGTTGAATTGAACCAGGAAGTCGCCCCTGGTGGCAGAGGGGATACCAAAGAGCAGCACGTCGCCCTCGGCGGCGTTGTAATCCTGCACCCAGTCCGAACCGTGGCCCGCGACGCCGACGTGAAAGAACTTGTCGGCCCCTGTGCCTCCGTTAACACGGTCGGACCCGAAGCCGCCATTGACGAAATCGTTTCCCGCATTCCCGAAAATGATGTCGGAAAAGGCAGACCCGTTGATGATATCGTCGCCATCTTGCCCGCGCAGGTCGTCAGCCCCGGCCCCGCCAGAAATGGTGTCATTGCCGCCCATGCCAAAGATCAGGTCGTTGCCATGGCCGCCATCCACACTGTCGTTGCCCTCCCCGGCAAAGATGACGTCTCGCAGATCGCTTTCACTGTCGCCGCCAATGATCGTGTCGTCGCCGTCGTCACCGACGAGGTTGTCAGTACCGTCGCCGCCGTTCAGCAGATCATCGCCGCCGCCGCCCTGGATGCTGTCGTTGCCATCGCCTCCCAGAAGAGAGTCGTGCCCGTCTTCTCCGATGATGCTGTCATTGCCGTCACCGCCATCGACATGATCGTCGTCTTCACCGCCGTTCAAAGTGTCGTTATCGTCGTTTCCCTCGAGCGTGTCGTTGCCGAGGCCACCGTGTAGTACATCGTTTCCAAGGCCACCGTTCAATGCGTCCGAACCGGCACCACCCTGCACGAAGTCCGCGCCCGAGAGGCCGCCTAGATTGTCGTCGCCGTCGCCGCCATCGATCGTATCTTCTCCCCTGCCGCCAATGAGAGTGTCATCGTCGTCGCCACCAAACAGGCTGTCATTGCCCTCATCGCCAAAGAGGAGGTCCGCACCGGCACCGCCTCGCAAGATGTCGTTGCCGTCGCCGCCCTCGAGGAAGTCAGCGCCGTTGTCGCCGCCCAGCACATCGCCCCCGCCATTGCCTTGCAAGGTATCGGGTCCGTCTCCACCGGAAATCACGTCGCCCATCGCCAGACCTGCGAGGTAATCGCCGTAGGCGGTCCCCTCTTGCAAGAAGCCGACCCGTTCGCCGAAGGGCGTCGGCGCGAGCGTGGTGATCGTGCCGCGCGGCCAGGATGTTTCCGCTTTCGTCGGTTGGCGACCAGATGGTGAGAAACCGCAAGTTCTGGCGCAGCGGGTCGACAAGGGCCGTGAACGTGAACGTGCCGCTCGATGCCGTGGTTCTCTGGCCCACGAGGTCGGAGATGACCGCGCTTTCGCGTTCGTTTCCATCGAAATCGAAAAAGATCACCTCTGCCGCGTCGATGATCCCGGACGTACCCCTGGGGCCGCCCTCGATAACGACAAGGACGGCAAAGCCAAGACCGGGCACCTCGGCCACCCTGGCTTCGACGAAACCGAACCCGAGAAAATCGTTTGTCAGTGTACGGATCGCGCCGGAGTCCGGTTCGATCAGATTGATCTGTATGTTGCCACGAATGTTGCCGCCTTCGGCAATGCTCTGGCGCTCTCGCGTGATGCCTACCTCGACAACCGAGTTGCCCACAGCGGTGTGAATACTTGACGAAAAATCGACATTCCTCGGATTGGCGTAGACCGGCACAAGACCATCTTCCGCAGTGAAGGATGTCGCCTCGATCAACTCGCCACGTGTTCCGCTGAAACTGAACGGAGCTACCAGTCCGAACCCGCCATCAAGGATGAAACTCGGGGCATCGGTGCGCAGCAGGACGGGCGGATCGAGCGGTCTGAGCGTGTCGCTGTCGACTCGGGAAAGAAAGAACCCCGCTTCGTCAAAGCCTTTCAGCCAAAGGTCGGGACTGCCGGGAATGGCCGAGAAGTTCGGTTGCGGGTCTAAGCTGCCCAGAAAGATCGTGGCCGGCAAGATGAACGCATCGGTTTCATTGCCGGATGCGTCGAACAGAGTTGCGTGGGTTCGACCACGTTCCGGGGAGGAATCGTTGATCTGCGACAGCACGGCAAAGCCGCCGCCGTCGCGCTCGACCATCGAAATGGCCCCATTCGCAAGGATTATGTCGGCGTCGATCCGGGGCGCACTACCGTCGGGTGCAACGCCAAAGACCGCCAGCTGCGCCGGCGCCGCGCCAACCCCGGCCAACAATGCGGCAAAGCCGCCGTCCGGCAAGGCCTGAACAGATCGGACGAAGAACGCATCGGCCGTGGATTCGATCTGGAAGGATGTCATGATCAACCCGTTTGAAGAGTCTCGGGTTGCCGGACTTGGGCCCGATCAGCGCAACGCTAGGCCCGCGCCCGATGTTGTGTCAATCGACTTCATGAACGAGTCTCTATAGCCCGCTATAGGTCTGGAATACCTAGGGTTGGTTATCTCACTCATAGTCATGACCTCTTGTCGGGTAGTTCTGCTCAGGGAGCTCTGGCGGGGTATCTGCTCAGGGTTCCCTACTCAGGTTCTTCCCTTCTCTACTACCTCTTATCCATTACTTATACCTATTAATGGGGAGGGATAACCTCTGATAAGAAGCCCTCTAGGTGGGGCATAAACAGGGGCATTCTCAGGACCCTAGGGATGCCTGACTACTTGCTCTGATGATCTTGAGAGAGATGGCTGGGGTGGTAGGATTCGAACCTACGGTACGCGGTACCAAAAACCGTTGCCTTACCACTTGGCTACACCCCAACGGTGAGCGGCTATCTACGCAACCTGTTTCGGCAACGCAAGGGGCGGCGGCGAAAAATGTCCGCCTCCCGATCACTTTTTTGATGTCCGTTTTCAGGTCGCGGTTTCGACCAGGATCGCGCCGTGGCGCCCGCCCGTTTCGACGGCCTCATGCGCGGCGGCGCTCTCTCCCAATGCATAGGTTTGCTGCACCGGAATCCGCAGCGCGCCGGCTGACAATGCCGCATGCAACTGGTCAATGGCCGCCGCGCGTTGGGGCGGGGTCAGCAGATAGACCAGCGCCATCTCCAGGGTCACCGCCTTGAACATGAGCGGGTAAAAGGGCAGTTCGGGGGCCATCGCCTTGGCCGAGCCATAGGCATTGATGCGCCCGTTCTCGGCGATCACGGCGGCGTCGGTGGCGACGTTCACGCCAAATTCCACCTCGACGATGCGATCCACCGGCTGGCCCTTGTTGGCGTCCAGAATCGCCGCCGCGAGGTCCGGCTCGGCATAGTCCAGCACCGCGTCCGCGCCCGCGTCGCGTACCCGATCCGCCGCGCCGCCGCCGGCGGTGGCGATCACTCGTGCGCCGCCCCATTTCGCCAGTTGCACCGCCAGATATCCGACCGTTCCCGCTCCGCCATGCACCAGCACCGTCTGGCCCGCGACCGGCCCGCCCGAAAACACCACATGCGATGCGGTCAGGCCGGGAATGCCCAGCACCGCGCCCGTCTCAAGGCTCACGCCCTGTGGCAGCGGCACCGCCTGGGCCGAGGGCAGGGCGATCTGTTCGGCACAGGTGCCCATGGCCCGCCGCCATTGCCCGTTCCACAGCCACACTCGCTGGCCGATCCGCGCCGGATCGACTCCATCCCCCACGGCCGAGATCACGCCCGACCCGTCGCTATGCGGCACGATCACCGGATAGGGCAGCTCGGTCACCCCGGCCCGCGCCCCGGCGCGCGCCTTCACGTCCGACGGGTTCACCCCCGACAGTGCCACATCTACCAGCACCTCGCCCGCGCCGGGGCGGGGCGGCTCCATCTCTTCGAGTGTCAGTACTTCGGCGGCCGGTCCAAAGCTGCGATAAGTGATGGCTTTCATGGTCGAGTTCCCGTTTTTTCCGTCACGTTTACCCTAGCGGGATCGGCGGCAAAGGCTAGGCTTGGGGGCAGGGAGGACGACAGATGCAAATCTTGCGCACGCCAGAGCACCGGTTCGACGGGCTCAAGGACTACGCCTTTGCCCCGCATTACGTAGAGACCGACGATACCGAGGGCGGCCATCTCCGGCTGCACTACGTGGACGAGGGGCGGCGCGACGCCGCTCCGGTCCTGATGCTGCATGGCGAGCCGACCTGGTCCTATCTCTATCGCCACATGATCCCGCAATTCTCAGCCAAGGGGTTCCGCGCGGTGGCGCCCGACCTGATCGGCTTTGGCAAATCCGACAAGCCGACAGAACGAACGGATTACACCTATGCTCGCCACGTCGCCTGGATGAGCGATTGGCTGACCCGGGTCGACCTGCACGGCATCACCCTGATCTGTCAGGATTGGGGCGGGCTGATCGGGCTCCGGCTTTGGGCCGCGATGCCCGACCGGTTTGCCCGGATCGTGATTGCCAATACCGCGCTGCCAACCGGCGACCAGCCGATGAACGATGCCTTCCGCGCCTGGCGCGAATTCAGCCAGTCGGTCCCCGATTTCCGTGCCGGGCGCATCGTATATGGCGGCACAGTCGGCAAACTGACCGACGAAGAGGTCGCCGCCTATGACGCGCCTTTCCCGGACGAGACCTACAAGGCGGGCGCGCGCCAGTTCCCAATGCTCGTGCCTGATGGCCCTGACAACCCCGAGGCCTCCACGAACCGCGCCGCCTGGCAGGTGATCCGCACATTACACACCCCGGTGCTGACCCTCTTCGGGGCCGAAGACAAGGTCATGGCCGGGATCGACCGGGTGTTCCAGAAACTTTGCCCCGGGGCTGCCGGTCAACCGCACGCGGTGTTGCCTGCTGCGGGTCACTTCCTGCAAGAGGACGTGGGCGACGATCTCGTCCGCCACACGCTCGATTTCATCGCCCACACCGGCTGACCGGGGCTCAGTCCCGGATCTCGTCCGTGTCCACGCCCCAGAGGTTCGATTTCAGCGCCCAGCCGCGATAGCCGCCCGCCGTGATCCGGCACCAGTCCGCCGTGCAACTGCCCAGCCGCGCCACGACGCCCAATTCGAAATGGGCGGCGATCTGCGAATTGGTGTCGGGGCGGTCGTAGACCGGCATCATGTCCTTTTCCACCAGCACCGTGCGCGCGCCCGACAGAAGCGCGTAATGCACCCAGCCGCCAGCGCCTTCGCGGTCCTGCACCTTGCGCCAGTGGCCGTATTCCGCGGTGATCTGCAACGGCATGTCGCGGCGTTTGAACACCCAGTCGACCCGATGGGTCAGCGACGGTCCGCGCCGCACGTTGCCCTCGGACGTCTTCATCGAAACATAGCGTGGCACGGGAAGGTTGGTCACCGCCCCACGCTTTTCCTCTTCGGCCCGCGCGCCCTGGGACAGTACGAGCGAAACCGCAAAAATTGCCGCCACCATGGGGCGTCCGAAACTGAATGAACCTGTCACTGCTTGCCTGCCAGTATGTTTGCCTGTCTCTCGAAAAAAGGCTGCGTCATTTGCGCATGGGGTTCTTGTGCCCCGCCTTCTCCTGCGCCACGATGCCATGGCGCGTGACCGTTTGAAAGCTGTGGGAGGGCTCAAGTGCCAAGAGAACGTCTGAGTGTTGTCGTAACGCGACGGTTGCCCGAGGTGGTCGAAACCCGCCTCAGCGAGCTTTTCGATGTCCGTCTGCGCGATGACGACACACCGATGACCCGCGACGAGCTGGCCGCGGCCATGCGCACGTGTGACGTGCTGGTGCCGACCCTGACCGACAAGATAGACGCCGGTCTGCTGGCCCAGGCCGGAGAGCGGCTGCGGCTGATTGCCAACTACGGTGCGGGCGTCGATCATATCGACGTGGCCACCGCGCGCCAGCGCGGGGTGCTGGTGTCGAACACGCCCGGCGTGCTGACCGACGACACCGCCGACATGACCATGGCGCTGATTCTCGCCGTCACCCGCCGCATCCCCGAAGGGCTGGCGGTTATGCAAAAGAACGAATGGACCGGCTGGGCGCCCACCGCGCTCTTGGGCGGTCGTGTCGGTGGACGTCGGCTTGGCATTCTCGGCATGGGCCGCATCGGTCAGGCCGTGGCCCGCCGCGCCAGCGCCTTTGGCATGCAGATCCACTATCACAACCGCCGCCGCCTGCGCCCCGAGATCGAGGAATCGCTCGAGGCGACCTATTGGGAAAGCCTCGACCAGATGATCGCCCGGATGGATGTGATCTCGGTCAACTGCCCTTCGACACCTTCGACCTTTCACCTGATGAATGCGCGGCGGCTCAAGCTGATGAAACCCTCGGGCGTTCTCGTCAACACCTCGCGCGGCGAGGTGATCGACGAAAATGCGCTGACCCGGATGATTCGTTCGGGCGAGATCGCGGGGGCGGGGCTCGACGTCTACGAACACGGCACCCAGGTGAACCCGCGCCTGCGCGAACTGCCCAATGTCGTGCTGCTGCCGCATATGGGCTCGGCCACGCTCGAAGGCCGGATCGAGATGGGCGAGAAGGTGATCATCAACATCAAGACCTTCGCCGACGGGCACCGTCCGCCCGATCAGGTGGTGCCGGCGATGCTCTGAACCGCCAAGGGGGCAGAGTCGAACAGCCTTAGATTGTATCGTCCCCGCTTCGCTGTCAGGATGGACGCGGAAACGCGACAGCAGGGAGAGTGACGATGCGAACGGGTATGATGGCGGGCCTCTGGCTTTCGACGCTTGCGGCAGGGGCCGCACTGGCGCAGCAAGAGGCTGACACGGTGGCCCCTGAAGGGGCGGCAATTGGTCAGGTCAGGCCCTTCTCGGCCGTGGTCGAGGCTGCGCAGGCGGCCAAGGAGGCGGGTCAACCGGTCGAGGCGCAGAACTGGATGGTTGCCGCCGCCAACCCGCTGGCGGTTATGGCCGGGGGCAATGTGCTGCGCCATGGCGGCACCGCCGCCGACGCCATGGTCGCGGTACAGACCGTGCTGGGTCTGGTCGAACCGCAAAGCTCAGGGCTCGGCGGCGGCGCCTTTCTGGTATGGTACGACGGAAACACCGGCCAGATGACCACGCTCGACGCCCGCGAAACCGCCCCGCGCGAAGCAACGCCGACCCTGTTCCAGGACGACACCGGCGCGCCGCTGAAATTCTTCGACGCCGTGGTTGGTGGCCTCTCTGTCGGCACGCCGGGCACGCCCGCCTTGCTGGAAGAGGCACACCGCCGCTGGGGTCAGGCCAATTGGGGGTCTCTGTTTGGCGATGCGATCTGGCTGGCCGAAAACGGTTTCACCGTCTCGCCGCGCCTTGCCGGTCTGGTCGAGGAAGACGCCGAAAGGCTCGGCCGCTTTCCCGAAACGGCTGCCTACTTCCTGCCCGGTGGCGAGGCCATCAAGGCCGGTGATACGCTGAAGAACCCCGCTTATGCCGCCACCCTGCGGGCGCTGGCCGCCGATGGGTCGGCCGCCTTCTATGGCGGCCCCATCGCCGCCGATATCGTGCGCACCGTCCGCAACGCCGAGGGCAATCCCGGTGTCCTCTCGGGCGCCGATCTGGCGCTTTACCAGGTGATCGAGCGCGAGCCGGTCTGCGCCAGCTACCGCGCCTACGAGGTTTGCGGCATGGGACCGCCCTCGTCGGGGGCGCTGACCGTGGGCCAGATCCTGGGTATGCTCGAGTCCCATGACCTGGCGGCGCTGGGGGCTGAAAACCCCGAAAGCTGGCGGCTGATCGGCGATGCCTCGCGCCTCGCCTTCGCCGACCGGGGCCGCTACATGGCCGACAGCGATTTCGTGCCGATGCCCACCAAGGGGCTGGTCGACCCCGCCTATCTGAAATCGCGCAGCGAGCTGCTCGCCGGTCCCAACGCGCTGGAGAGCGCAGACCCCGGCAACCCCGAGTTTGACCATGCCTCGAACTGGGCGAACGACATTTCGCTCGAACTGCCCTCGACCTCGCATATCTCGATCGTGGACCGCTATGGCAACGTGCTGTCAATGACCACCACCATCGAAAACGGCTTTGGCTCGCGGCTGATGACGAACGGTTTCCTGCTCAACAACGAGCTGACCGATTTCTCGTTCAAGACCCATGACAATGGCGTGCCCATCGCCAACCGGCTGGAGCCGGGCAAGCGCCCGCGCTCGTCTATGGCACCCACCATCGTCATGCAGGACGGCAAGCCGGTGCTGGCCATCGGTTCGCCCGGCGGCAGTCGCATCATCGGCTATGTCGCCCGGTCAATTATCGCCTGGGCCGATTGGGGCATGAACGTGCAACAGGCGCTGAACGCGCCGCATCTGGTCAACCGCTTCGGCACCTATGATCTGGAAGAAGGCACCGATGCAGCGGCGATGGAAGAGGCGCTGACCGGCCTCGGCTACAAGGTCTCGGTGCGCGCGCTGACTTCGGGCCTGCACGCCATCGAGATCGGTGAAACCCTCAAGGGCGCCGCCGACCCGCGCCGCGAAGGAATTGCCATGGGCGAATAAGCCGGTCGGGGTTAGTGGGTATTGACCCGCAAGCCCCCGGCTCTCTACTTAACACATGAACCTTGGTGGGGCTGGCCCGCCGGGGCCTTGGGGGGACAGACATGGCTCAGATCACCGCATTGCCGCGCAACGATACCGGCATCGAAACCGTGATCGGCATCCTGAAACAGCGCTTCGGCGACCGGGTACAGACCGGCCAGGCGATCCGTGAACAGCATGGCCACACCACCACCTGGATCCAGAACCAGCCGCCCGATGCGGTGGTCTTTCCCACATCCACTGCCGAAGTGTCCGAGATCGTCAAGACCTGCGCCGAGCACAAGGTGCCGGTGATCCCCTTCGGCACCGGCACCTCGCTCGAGGGGCACGTGAATGCCCCCGCCGGCGGCATCTCGGTCGACCTGATGCAGATGAACAAAATTCTCGCCGTGCACGCCAGCGATCTCGACTGCGTGGTTCAGCCCGGCGTCACCCGCGAACAGCTCAACACCCACCTGCGCGACCAGGGCCTGTTCTTCCCGATCGACCCCGGCGCCAACGCCTCGCTGGGCGGCATGGCCTCGACCCGGGCCAGCGGCACCAACGCGGTGCGCTATGGCACGATGAAGGACAACGTTCTGGCGCTCGAAGTGGTGATGCCAGACGGCGAGATCATCCGCACCGCGCAGCGCGCCAAGAAGACTTCGGCAGGTTATGACCTGACCCGGCTGATGATCGGGGCCGAGGGCACGCTGGGCATCATCACCGAGATCACCCTGAAGCTCCAGGGCATCCCCGAGGCGATCTCGGCCGCCCGCTGCTCTTTCCCGACGGTCGATGCCGCCTGTCAGGCGGTGATGACCACGATCCAGTTCGGCATCCCGGTGGCGCGGATGGAACTGCTCGACGTGATCGCGGTGCAGGCGGTCAACGCCTATTCCAGGCTCGACCTGCCGGAAACGCCGCTGTTGCTGCTGGAGTTTCACGGGTCCGAGGCGGGCGTCGCCGAACAGGCCGAACTCTTCGGCAGCATCGCCGAAGAAAACGAAGGCAGCGGATTTGCCTGGACCACCTCGACCGAAGAACGCAACCGGCTGTGGAAGGCGCGGCACGAGTTTTACTGGGCCTCGCTGCAATTGCGCCCGGGTTGCACGGCGCTGGCCACCGATGTCTGCGTGCCAATCTCGCGGTTGGCCGATTGCGTCAACGCCGCCACCGCCAAGGCCGAGGAGCTGGGCCTTTTCGCACCGCTGGTGGGCCATGTGGGCGACGGCAATTTCCACATCTCGCCGCTGATCGACAAGGATAACCCGGACGAGGTGGCAAAGACCGAGGACTTTACCGCCTGGCTGGCCGAGCTTGCCATCTCGATGGACGGCACCTGCACGGGCGAGCATGGGATCGGCCAGGGCAAACGCGCATACCTGAGTCGCGAACTGGGCCAGACCCCGCGCTACATGGCGGCAATCAAGGCCGCGCTCGATCCGCTAGGCATCATGAATCCGGGCAAGATTCTCTGATCGCATCGCAACAGCACCCCACCCTCCGGGGGGAGTATTTGGCGCGAAATGAAGACCGGATGTCCCTTCATCTCGCCAAAAATACTCAAATGCACCGACGTCCCGGCCCAGCGTGCCGGGCGTTGTCTGGGCAGAGGTCGGTTTTGCGCGTTTTTGCGTCGGATGAACTTGGCGTAACACGCGCGGCTTCGGCATAAACCAAGCCAAAGAGACTCAACCCGGAGAGCGGTCCAATGAAAACCCAAGTCAAAGCACTGGTCGTCGGCGGCGGTGCCGTCGGTACCTCGATCGCCTATCACCTGGCCAAGGCGGGCTGGGACGATGTCATGCTGATCGAGCGGGACGAGCTGACCTCCGGCTCGACCTGGCACGCGGCGGGCCTGTTGCCGCTGTTCAACATGTCCTATGCGACCACCCATATCCACAAGTACTCGGTCGATTTCTACAAGACGCTGGAAGAGGAGACCGGACTGAACGCCGGGTTTGCCGTGGTCGGCAACCTGCGCATGGCGCAGACCCAGGACCGCATGGACGAGTTCATGCTCTATGCCTCGACCGCCGAGACTTGCGGCGTGAAATACGAATGGCTGAGCCCCGACCAGATCAAGGAACGCTGGCCGCTCATCCGCACCGACGATCTGAAGGGCGCGCTCTATCACACCGAGGACGGCTATATTAACCCCGCTGACGTGACCCAGGCCATGGCCAAGGGTGCGCGCCAGCGCGGCGTCGACATCGTGCGCAAGTTGCAGGCCGACGCCTTCCACTGGACCGGCACCCATTGGGAAGTCACCTGCACCAAGATGGTGGAGCAGGGCGGCAACCTGGTGCCGTCCGACGAACAGGTGGTGATCACCGCCGAGCATGTGGTGACCGCATCAGGCAACCATGCGCAGCGCACCGCGAAGCTCCTGGGCATCAAGATGCCCGCGATCCCGGTCGAGCATACCTTCATCGTGATGGACAAGGACCCCGAGCTGGTCAAATGGCGCGAGGCGGGCAACCCCGAGCACCCGGTGGTGCGCGATGCCGATAACGAATCCTATGCCCGCGAGGAGCGCGGCGGCTGGATCCTGGGTATCTACGAACACGGCGCACCGGCGCGGTTCGAATATGGCGTGCCCGACAGTTTCCGCGCCGACCTGTTCCCGCTCGATCTCGACCGGATCGCCGACCAGTACATGGCAATGGCCGAACGCGTGCCCTCCTGTGCCGACAGCGGCCTGAAGGACGATTTCAACGGCCCGATCTGCTACACGCCCGACGGCAACCCGCTGGTCGGCCCGGCGCCGGGTCTCAGAAACATGTGGCTGGCCGAGGGCTTCTCCTTCGGCATCACCGCCGCGGGCGGCACCGGATACTATCTCGCGCAGATGATGGTCGATGGCGAGGCCGAGATCGACATGGCCAGCCTCGACCCCAAACGCTACAGCAGCAACTGGATGACCACCGAGTTCGCCGCGCGCAAGAACGAGGAATGCTACAGCCACGTCTATATCCTGCACCACCCGGATGAAGAGCGCGAAGCCTGCCGCCCGCTGCGCACCGCACCTGCCTATGATCGGCAGAAAGCGCGTGGCGCGCAGTTCGGCTTCGTCAACGGCTGGGAGCGCCCCAACTATTACGGACCCCTCGATGCGCCCGAGAGCTTCGACCATGACGCCCGCAGCTTCCGCCGTGGCGGCTGGTGGCAATATGCCGTCGAAGAGGCCAAGGCGATCCGCGAAGGCGTTGGCCTGATTGACGCCACCGCCTTTACCAAGCACGTGGTCAAGGGCCCCGGCGCCACCCAGTTCCTCGACTGGTTCACCTGCAACAAACTGCCCAAAGTGGGCCGGATCAACCTGACATACGCGCTGACCACCCTTGGCACCACCCGCACCGAATACACCATCGTCCGCAATGGCGAGAACAACTACTACCTCGTCTCCGCCGGGGCCTGGTCCGAATATGACGCCGATTTCCTGCGCAAGGCGGCCGAGGACAAGATGGAAGAGTTCGGCTATATCGAGATCCAGGATGTCACCACCCAGTGGGGCGTCTTTGCCATCGCGGGGCCGAAGTCGCGCGATGTGCTGAAAGAGGTGATCAAGGACGCCGATCCCGACACCGCGCTCTCGAACAAGCGCTTCCCTTGGCTTTCCGCCCGTCAGATCGAACTGGGCATGTGCCCCGTAAACGCGATCCGCGTCGCCTATACCGGCGAGCTGGGCTGGGAACTGCATCACCCGATCGAGATGCAGAACTACCTGTGGGACCTGCTGAATGCCGCCGGTGAAAAGCACGGGATGAAGCTGGTGGGTGCTCGCGCCCAGAACTGGCTGCGCCAGGAGAAGAGCTATCGCGCCTTCGGCACCGAACTGGGCCGCGACGCGACCCCGCTGGAGGCCGACCTGCCGCGCTTTGTCGATCTCGACAAGGAGTTCCACGGCAAGGCGAAACTGGTCGAGACCGGCGTGCGTGCCAAATGCTGCACGCTGCTGATCGACGGCCCGGCGGATGCCGACCCCTGGGGCCGCGAGGCGCTCTATACCCCCGAGGGCGAGCGTGTCGGGCGCCTGACCTCGGGCGGCTATTCGGTGGCGTTTGGCAAGTCGATCGGCATGGGCTACGTTCGTCCCGAACTGGCCGTCGAGGGCACAAAGCTCCAGGTCAAGATGTTGGACAAGCTCTGGGATGCAATCGTCACCTGCGACAGCCCCTACGACCCGAAGAACGAGACCATCCGCAAGGACGGCTGAACCGCGCCGGATCTCTTTGATCTGGTTGATCCTGATCGCCGCGCTCTCATTGGGCGCGGCGTTTTTTTACAAGCAGAACCCGCTGGCCAACGCGGCACAGCGCTATGCCACCTCGGTCGCCACCGCCAGTGCCGCGACCTATGTCACGCTCCGGACGCTGAACGCGGTGCTCTCGACCGCGCAAGAGGTCGAGGTCTCGGGCAGCGCGCTGGTGGTTTCAGGCACGGCGCAACCGCTCAGGATGCTGGAGCCGGTGGATGACACGGTGGAGCGGATCGCCTCCGTGGTGTTCAACCTGATGCTGGCGACCGGTATCCTCGCCGTGGCCATGGGGCCGGTGGGCGCGGTGGGCGGCGGCATGATTGCGGCGGCGTCGCTGCTCTGGATCATGGACCGGCTGCTGGGACCGCGCGACGTGGTGTCGGTGCTGTCGCGCCGGCTGGCGTGGTATGGCGGGTTCTTTCTGCTGGCGCTGCCGCTGGCTTTTGTGATGTCCGCCTGGCTGGCCGATTGGCTGACGGCGGATGTGCTGGCCCGGCATCAGGCCATCATCGCCGAAATCACCGCTTCGGTCGGCGCACCGGTACCGGAACAGGCGGGCGGCTGGTGGGACACGATGCGCGAGACATTGGGAGAGGCGGGCCGGTACCAGGACCTGGCGCAGAACCTCTGGACCCGCGCCGACGATCTGGTCGGCAGCTACGTGGCGCTCCTGGCGGTGTTCGTGTTCAAGATCTTCGTGCTGCCCGCCCTGCTGGCGGGCGCGCTCTTCATCCTGACCCGCTTTTTCGCGCACCGCCCCGAAGGCGGCTGAGCGGGCGCTCCCGCCCGTTGGGCCCGGCGCCGCGCTTTGCGCGGCGCGGCGCCGTTGCCGGGGGCGCGATCCTGCCTAGCCGCCGCGCTTGAAATCGGCCGGTGCGACGGCGCCGTCGCCGTCGCGGTCCAGCATCCCGAAGAACTCGGCATCCCGCGCGGCGAATTCATCTGCCGAGACCAGGCCGTTTCCATCACCATCGTTGAAGCTGCGATCCATCGCCTTGTCGACAACGGCCATCGGCCCTTTCAGCCCGCCGCCACTGGCCTCCATATCCGCGCGGCGGGTTTCATCGAAGAGATCGTATTCGGCCGCGTCCAGCAGGCCGTTCTCGTCCTGGTCGAACATGGTAAAGATCTCTGCGCGTTTCTCGCTGATCTCGGCGGGCGTGATCCGGCCGTCGCCATCCATGTCCCAGTTCTCGATGAAATGGGCGCCGGGGACACCCTGGGCCAGGGTTGCCGTTGCGGTCAGGGCAAAGGCGGAAGACAGGACAAGCAGTCGCATTCTGGAATCTCCTTGAGACATGCACCTGGAGACTGAACGCAGGGCGGGCCGATTTCCGTCGGGCCATTTCGCCGCAGGGGGCGCTCCCGCCCGGCGGCCGCGCATCGCAGATGCGCCACCCCCGGTTGGGCCGGGCGCCACGCTGCGCGTGGCGACGCTCAGAACAGGCCGGATCCCTCCAGCTTCAGGTGTTCCAGGACCGCAGCCATTGCCATCGCGGCCACCAGTATCGCGGTTCTCATGATCGCGCTCCCTGCCGGTTTTCCGGTTTCTTAACGGCAGGGGAGCGGTTTTCCGTCGCCTCAGTCGGCGGCAGTCTCGTTCAACTCCATGTGACCGCCGCCGCGCGACAGCACCCGCCGCAAGATCGGTTCGAAGAACTCCAGCGGTTTGGTCGGATAGTCCGGGTCAAAGGCGCACTGGTCGTATTCATGGCAAAAGTAACGCGCATCTTCCCAATAGGGGCTGTCGCGATACTTGTCGCGCGCGTTACGGTCGCCGCCCCAGTAGTGGTTGTAGTAATACCCCTGGAACACGCAGTGATGTTGCAGGATCCAGTAACATTTCTCGCTGACATAGGGTTTCATCATCGCAGCGGCCAGTTCGCCGTGGTTGTAGGGCGACAGGATATCGCCCACATCATGCACCAGCGCCGCCACCACGATCTCGTCCTCGGCGCCATCGGCATGGGCGCGCGTCGCGGCCTGAAGCGAGTGCTGATATCGGTTGATCGGGTAGGGGGTCCAGGCCTCGTCCAACGAGCGGATCGCATCCAGTATCCGCTCGGGCAGGGCGGCGTTATAGGCCTCTTCATATTCCATCACCGCGTCCCAATCGGCCTGGGTGGCTTCTTCGAAACTGGTCCAGGTGGGCTTTAGTGACTTGTCCAGCATGGCGCGTTTCCTTTGTGTCTGCTTGGGGCAAAGGTAGCAGAGCGCATCTGAGCAGGAAAACGAATTGATTTGCTCAGATTGATGTGAAAAATCTATCACTCATGCAGATCGCCGCGCTCGAGACCTTTCTTGCCATTGCCGAGACCGGCAGTTTCCACGCTGCCGCCCGCGCGCTCAACGTCACCCAGACCGCAGTCAGCGCCCGCATCAAGGCGCTGGAAACCTCGCTTGGCGTCGCACTGTTTGAGCGCGGTCCGGCTGGCACGCGGCTCAGCCTTGCGGGCCAGCGCTTTCGCCCCCATGCCGAACAGATGTCGCGGACATGGAGCTTTGTCACCGCCGAGATGGCCGCTGGCCCCGGTGCGCGCGGCGCCTTGCGGCTGGGCGCGCAACTGTCGCTCTGGGATGCGCTCCTGGTCGATATGGCGGTCTGGCTGGAACAGGAGCAGGGGGTTGTCCCCTTCACCCTGAACTATGACCACGCGCTCGACATGGGCGCGGCGGTGGCCGAACGTCTTGTCGACCTCGCGTTGGTGCATGACCGCCCGACGCAGCCGGGGATCGAGGTAACCGACCTGCCCGATGAGCGGCTGACGCTGGTTTCCGACACGCCGCTGACCCTTGGATCGGACGAGATGCCGCTCTTCATCAACCTGGAGTTCTGCGCCGAATACGACCGGCTCTGGCAACAGGTGATGCCGCCCGGCAGCCGTCAGCATATCGTTCTGGGCAATGCGGCGATGGGGCTGCGCTACCTGATGCGGCGGGGCGGGGTGGGGTACTTCCCCGACACGATGGTGGGCGGTCCGCTGCGGCGCGGGCGGCTGCACGCGGTGCGCGGCGCCCCCGAAATGCGGCTGGCCTGCCGGGCCATCCATCTGCGCGACAATCCGGGCCTGGGCCAGATCGAAACCGTGATCACCGGGCTGCGCAAGCTCCGTTCCATACGCTGACTGCGGGCTTGGTCGGTTGCGATGCCGTGCTACACTGGTGGCGAATTGCAGTTTGACGTTCAGGAGAATCCGCCATGCGCGCCTTGTTCACCGCCAGCCTTTTGCTGGCCTCCCCCGTTCTGGCCCAGGAGGGTCCGGCGTTCGACTGCGCCAAGGCGCAGAGCGATGCCGAAACCCTGATCTGCCAGGATGCCGATCTTGCTCGGCTCGACCGGCTGGTAACCGGCCGCTACTCTGCGGCGCTCGACGTGGTCAAGGGGTTGGACGCAGGCGCGGAGGCGGCGGAAAAACAGCTGCGCGCCGAACAGCGCGGCTGGATCAAGGGGCGCGACGAGTGCTGGAAGGCCGAGGATCTGCGCGCCTGTGTTGCCGACAGCTACCTGCGGCGCGAGGGCGAACTGGTCGCCCGCTGGATGCTGGAGGACCCGACCGGCATCGCTTTCTGGGCCTGCGGCGGCAATCCGGCCAACGAGGTGGTGACCTTTTTCTATGCCACCGAATTGCCCAGCGTCCGCTTCGAACGCGGCGACAGCATTGATACCGGCGCGCTGGCGCCCACCGGGTCGGGCTCGAAATACGAAGGCAGCTTTGGCCGCTCGATCTGGATCAAGGGCGACAGCGCCATGTACCGCGACCCCGACCCTGACGGCAGCGAATGGGACTGCGTTCTGTCGTCGAACGGCTGACCGGACCGCGTGTCACCCGGCCAGTTCGTCGAAACACTCCAGCGCCTTGGCCGCGTACATCATCGACGGCCCGCCGCCCATCTGGATCGACATCGCCAGCACGTCGGCCA
This sequence comes from Ruegeria sp. PrR005, assembly GCF_010500245.1. Classification (GTDB taxonomy): domain Bacteria; phylum Pseudomonadota; class Alphaproteobacteria; order Rhodobacterales; family Rhodobacteraceae; genus Ruegeria_B; species Ruegeria_B marisflavi. The sequence goes on along the minus strand of NZ_JAAGOX010000057.1, from coordinate 190,907 downwards.
CCTCGGTCCGGCTGGCGCCCGCCTTGACCAGCGCCTCGACATGCAGCGAGATGCAGGGCTCGCAGCGCGACGCGACCGAGATGCCAAGCGCGACGAATTCCTTGGTCTTGAAATCCAGCGTGCCGCCTTCCTTTACCGTCTTGCCCAGGGCGCCAAACGCGCGGGCAGTATCAGGAATGGCACCATGAAGATTGCGCAGCCCCGCGCGGGTGGCTGCCAGCTTGTCGTTCCAGCTCATCGGAATGTCCCTTACATATCTTTGTATCGGCATATGTAAGGGCGACCGGGCTTGCGCTTTGATCTGGATCAGATGCGTGGCTTTTCCGCGATCAGGGCCAGATTGTTGGCTGGCATCTCGACGACCTCGGTCATCTCCAGCCCGGCGCCCTGCATCAGGTCCATCGTGTCGAAATCGTCCTTGTAGCCGACCTCGGGGTCCTCGGCGGTCAGCGCGGCATGGAACCGCGCATCGCCCTCGCTGGTCAATTCGCCCGCTCGCATGAAGGGGCCATAGATCACCAGCCGCCCGCCAGGCGCGAGCGCGGCGGCGGCCTCGGCGATCAGGGTCGCAGCCTCGGGCGCCGAGATCAGGTGGAGGAGGTTGATCAGAACCACCAGATCCTGCCCCGCCCAAACCGCGCCCCATCCGGGGCGGGTGGCGTTCAGCTCTTGCGTGGGGGCGACAGTGTCCAGGCCTTCGCAATAGGCGTCGATACTGGCGCGGCGCTGGGCGTCCACCTCGGTCGGCTGCCAGCGGAGCCCGGGCAACCGCGCCGCAAAGGCACTCACATGCTGGCCGGTGCCGCTGGCCAGTTCCAGTGCGCGGCCCTTATGCGGGGCCACCTGCTCCAGCAGGTCGCAGAGCACGCCCACATTGCGTTCTGCCGCCGGGGCCACCATGCGCGCGCCGTCGCCCTGCGTGGCGATACTGGCGACCGAGGGAGGCTTGCGGCTCATCTCAGACGCTCCGGCCGCAATTGTGCCACCACCCCGGCCTCGATCTCGGGCACAGCCCCTGTCACAACATCGCATAGCAGTTGCGAGGCCGCAGGCGAGGTCTGGAACCCATAGCCGCCCTGACCCGCGCACCAGATGAAATCGCGCTGATCCGGGTCCGGCCCCAGCACCAGCACCCGGTCGGGGGCAAAACTGCGCAAGCCCGCCCAGTTGCTGTCCATCCGGGTCACCTCCTCGGTCACCATTTCCTGATAGCGCGCCAGCCCCTCGGCCAGCACCATATCATCGGCCCAGGCGTCCTGCGGCTCGACCGGGTCGGCATCGGCGGGCGAGACGATCAGCTTGCCCGCATCGGGCTTGGCATACCAGGTCTCGCCGACCCCCATCAGCATCGGCCAGCCGCTCACGTCATGGCCGCCCGGCGCGGGGATCCGCGCCATGGACCGGCGATAGGGTTGCAATCCGATGGGGGCCACCCCGGCCATCCCCGCCACCTGATCGGCCCAGGCCCCGGCGGCGTTGACGATGTTGCGCGCCTCGAACACATCGCCCGCCTCGACCTGCCAGACCACGCCACGCGCGATCCGCGTCACCCGCCGCCGGGTCAGCACCGCGCCGCCATTGGCGCGAATGACACGCGCGAAATCCTGCATCAGCCGGTCGGTATCGATATCCCAGGCCTCGTGGTGATGGGCGGCCAGCGCCACCGTCTCGGGGTTCAGGATCGGCACCATGGCGCGCGCCTCGTCCACCGAAATCGGTGTCATGTCCATGTCGGCCACATCCGCATTGTATTCGGCCACCTGATCCGACCGTCCCAGCAGCATCAGCCCGCGCGGGGTCAGGTAACCGCCATTGGCGGTGTGGTGATAGTCGGCACTGGCCCGGTTCAGCGCCACCACCGCGGGCTTGCCATAAGCCGCCTCGAACAGCGCCGCCGAACGGCCCGAGGCGTGGTACCCCAGCGCCTCTTCGGCCTCCAGCACGGTCACCTTGCCATGCGCCGACAGGCGCGCGCCCGCGCTCAGCCCGGCGATACCGCCGCCGATCACCAGAAAGTCGATCATGCCTGTTCCTCGATCCTGTCGGTTGCCGGGGGCGGCGTCGGGCTCAGCGCCGTGAGCCGCGCATAAAGCTCCGGCGACATCTCAAACGTCATCGCCGCCAGCGAGGGGCGCAACTGCTCGGCCGAGCGGGCCGAGATGATGGGCTGCGCGCTCAACGGGCCGGCCGCGACCCAGGCCACCGCCAGCGTCGCCGGGTCGACGCCCAGTTCGGTTCCGATCTGCATCAGCGCCTCGGCCGTGCGCGGCATCCAGTCCGGCCCGTAGCGTTTGGCATAGCTGTCGTCCTCGGTCAGCCTTCCCGCACCGCCGCCTGAATACTTGCCGGTCAGCAGGCCGCCGCCCAGTGGCGAATAGGCCGCCACATTGATCTCCTGATCGGCGCACATCGGCAGGATCTCGACCTCGGCCTGGCGCTTGACCAGGTTGTACATCGGTTGCATCAGGTCGATCGTCAGATCGAACTGCGCCGCGATGGAAACCGCCTTCATCACCTGCCAGGCGGCGAAATTCGACAGGCCGACATAGCGGATCTTCCCCTCGTCGCGCAGCCGCGCGAAGCATTCCATCGTCTCGTTCAGGTCGGTCTCGGGGTCGAACCGGTGCAGATACAGTGCATCGACCATTTCGAGCCCCAGCCGCGACAAGGAAACATCAAGCTGCGCCCGCATGTTGGCGGCTCCCGCGCCGCCAGTGTTCCCTACCTTGGTGGCGATCAAGAGCCGCTCGCGCTCCGCCCCGATCATCTCGCCCAGCAGGGTCTCGGACTGGCCGCCGGTGTAGACATGCGCGGTGTCGAAATGGGTGATGCCCGCCGCCCGGCAGGCCTCGTACATCTGGCGGCTTGCCGCCGCGTCGGCACGGCCCCCGAACTGCATGGTGCCAAAGGCAAATCCACGCGCGTCGGTGCCATCGAGTGTGGTCAGAAAACGTGTCATGCCGCAGACCATGACATGCCCCGCGCTGGCCGAAAAGGGCAAACAGGCACGCGCAGCGACTTGCCTGAAAACCCGCCGGATCGCATAGTCGGGCGGGAAATCAAAGACACGGACAGGAAGAGGGAATGAACACATCTGAAATGCATCCTATGGCCACGGCGCATTTGCCCGGCTATCTGCCTGGGGCCGATGGCAGCGACCCGCTGTTCATCGGGGTTGCGACCTTTACCATAGCGCTCATCGTGTTCATCGGCGCGATGTACTTCACGCTGCACGCCCTGCCGGAACGCATGGCCCATCACGGCAATCACACCCAGTTCCAGGTGATCGGCATTCTCGCGCTGATCGCGCTCTTTACCCATAACAATATCTTCTGGGTGGCCGCCCTGCTGCTCGCCGCCTTCCGGATGCCGGATTTCCTGACCCCGCTCCAGTCGATGGCAGGCTCGCTCAGCGGTATCCTCAGCCGGATGTCCGCTCCATCCGACGCACCACCGCCCGCCGCGCCGGCCGAACCGGAGGCGCCCCGCGATGTTTGAGCTTCTGATCTGTTCGCTGGTCACCATCGTGCCGGATTACCTCTACCGCCGCTACCGTCAGGGCAAGCGCTGGGGGCACGAGATCACCTTTTTCACCATGTGGTACGAGCTGCGCCATGGCATCACGCTGTGCGCCATGCTCACCATCTCGCTGATCACGCTGGTGTTCTTCTATCATCCGGCGACCTCGAACGTGCGCTCCTTCTTCCGCACCGTCACCATCCTGCCGGAAACCGGCGGCCGGGTGTCCGAGGTGCATGTGGCCAACAACCAGCAGGTCGCGGCGGGCGAGTTGCTGTTCCGGCTCGACGACGCCAGCCAGCGCGCGGCGGTCGAAACCGCCGAACGCCGGGTCGAAGAGGTCGAGGCCTCGCTGGTCGTGGCCGAGGCGAACCTGGCCGCGGCGCTGGGCAGCGTGACCCGTGCCGAAGCGGCGCTGAACCAGTCACAAGAGGATCTGGCCCGCGAACAGGAGCTGATCAATCGCGGCTCCAGCGCGGCCCGTCAGGCCGAACTGGACCGCTTCACCAACGAGGTCGGCATCCGCGAGGGCGAACTTGCCGCCGCCCGCGCCCAGCAGCAGGCCGTCGAGGAACAGATCCGCGTGCTGATCCCCGCACAGCGGGCCAGCGCCGAGGCGGCGCTGGAACAGGCCGAAACCGAACTGGCCAAGACCAGCGTCCATGCCGGGGTCTCGGGCACGGTGGAACAGTTCGGTCTTCAGGTCGGCGACTACATCAACCCGATCCTGCGCCCCGCCGGCATTCTCGTTCCCGAAGATTTCGTGGACCAGCACCGCTACGTCGCCGGGTTCCACCAGATCGCGGCGGGGGTGATCAAGCCGGGCATGTATGCGGAAATGACCTGCCTGTCGAAACCCTTCACCGTGATTCCGATGGTGGTCGTCGGTATTCAAGATGTGGTCCCCTCGGGCCAGATCAGGCCGACCGACCTGCTGGTCGACCCGCAGGACAACGCCCGTCCGGGCACCGTGACCGTGTATATGGAACCGGTCTATCCGGGTCAGGCCGATGGCATCCCCGCGGGCTCGAACTGTCTGGCCAATGCCTATACCAACAACCACGACATCTTGCAGAACGAAGACCTCAGCACCGGCCGCTGGCTGTTCCTGCATGTGGTCGACACCGTGGGGCTGGTGCATGCGATCCTGCTGCGTATCCAGACGCTGCTGATGCCGGTCAAGACGCTGGTGCTCAGCGGCGGGCACTGATCCGACACAAGCGCAATGAAAGGGGCCGTTTCCGGCCCCTTTCCTATTCGGCGGCAATGGCCGACTGGTCGGTGATCACCATGCTGCACGCGCGACAGGCGGTTTCGCCGGTCTGGTCGAACCAGCGGCAGCTGGCGCGGATCGGGCAGGGGGGCAGATGGTCCGCCAGCGGCACCCGGGCCTGGTCCAGATGTTCCAGCACATGGTCGATCACGCCGCAGCGGCTGCCGGTCCATTGCGCGCAGCCCGAGGTCGCACAGGGGGAGGAGAAGCGCATGCGCGCCTCGGGCTTGCCATGGGCGGAGGCGGTCTCGACAAAATCCGCGTCGATGGTCATCGAACTGCGCAGGTGGCGCACATGCCCGTCCGACCCCTTGACGCCCAACAGCTGGTTGCCCGGCGCGCAGCGCGCGCTCGGGCAGGTCTTGTCCGGGGCGGACATCGTGATCACCCCATACGGGCGAGCATGCCGCCCAGTTCCTTTTCCCGCTCCAGCAGCGGGCCCAGTTCGGGATGCAGGATGATCCCGTACCATTCGCGCGGGAACTTGGTGACCCAGGGTTTCTCGAACCCGGTGCGGGCGATATGGCCCAGAACCATCTTCTGGATGTCCGCCTGAAGCTCCAGCTCCGAGTTCCGATCCATTTCCAGATCGCCGGTATCGACAACAAAACGTGCCATGTCAGTCTCCTTGATGAAAAGTGCCGCCCCTGAAAATACGTGCGGGGCAGGAACAGGATACATGATGGCCAGTCAGCATCCTATGCGGGAATACCGGACCCCGTTGCACGCATAGGCCAAACTCCGCCGATCCGCCCCGGTCCAGAGGCGTGGGCGAAGTGAAAAAGGCCCCGCCGAAGCGGGGCCTTGGATCCAGGTTTCAGACCGGGGATCAGTTCGGGATATCGCCTTCGATACCTTCGACATAGAAGTTCATGCCCGCCAGCGTGCCGTCATCGGCGGTTTCGCCCTCGGCCAGCCAGTCAGAACCGTCCTGCTTCTTCAGCGGGCCGGTGAACGGGTGGTAGGAGCCGCTTGCGATCGCGTCCTTCAGCGCCAGCGCCTCGGCCTTCACCTCGGCCGGAACCGCGTCCGAGATCTCGCCGATGCCCACCATTCCGGCGCCGATGCCGTCCCAGGTGTTCACGGTGGCCCAGCTGCCGTCCATCACCGCCTGGGTGCGCGCGATATAGTAGGGCGCCCAGTTGTCGATGATCGAGCTGACGCGCGGCATCGGGGCATACTCGCTCATGTCCGAGGCCTGGCCAAAGGTGATGACGTTGCCTGCGGCCTGCGCGGCGGCCTGCGGTGCGGTCGAATCGGTGTGTTGCAGGATCACGTCGGCACCCTGTTCGATCAGCACCTTGGCGGCATCGGCCTCTTTCGCCGGGTCGAACCAAGTATAGGCCCAGACGATCTTGAACTGAACGTCCGGGTTCACCTTGCGGGCGTGGATAAAGGCCGAGTTGATGCCCCGGATCACTTCGGGGATCGGGTAAGAGCCGATATAGCCCACCACGTTCGACTTGGTCATGCGCCCGGCAATGGTGCCCTGCACGGCGCGGCCCTCATAGAAACGGGCCGAATAAACCGACACGTTTGGCGCGGTCTTGTAGCCGGTGGCATGCTCGAACTTCACCTTCGGGAACTTCTTGGCCACGTTGATCGTCGGATCCATGTAACCGAACGAGGTGGTAAAGATCAGATCGGCGCCTTCCAGCGCCATCTGGGTCATCACCCGTTCGGCATCCGGGCCCTCGGGCACGCTTTCGACGAAGACGGTTTCGACCTTGTCGCCGAAATGCTCCTCGACGGCCAGACGGCCCTTGTTATGCTCATAGGTCCAGCCGCCGTCGCCGACGGGGCCGACATAGACAAAACCGACCTTGGTCTTGTCCTGTGCCATCGCGCCGGTCGCCAGACCCAGCGCCATCGCGGCGGTTGCGAGAAGAGACGTGAACTTCATTTAGGAACTCCCCTGTTTGGTTGTTAGTTTGCTCTCGTCAGTGAGAGGCGTGGAAGGTGCGGCCCAGCGAGGCCGGTGCGCTGCTCTTGTCGGCCGAAAGGATGACAAGGACAAGGATGGTGATGACATAGGGCGACATTGCCAGATACTCGACCGGGATGGCAACGCCCGCCGCTTGCAGATTAAGCTGAATGACCGTGACTCCGCCAAAGAGATAGGCCCCCAACAGCGCCCGCCAGGGCTTCCAGCTTGCGAACACCACCAGCGCCAGCGCGATCCAGCCGACACCGGCGGTCATGCCCTCGGTCCACTGCGGCACGCGAATGAGGCTGATATAGGCCCCGCCCAGCCCGGCACAGGCGCCGCCGAACATGATCGCCATGACCCGGATGCGGATTACCTTGTACCCCAGCGCATGGGCGGCATCGTGGTTCTCGCCCACAGCCCGCAGGATCAGGCCCGCGCGGCTGTATTTCAGCATCCACCAGACCGCACCCGTCAGCGCGATGCCCAGGTACAGGACCAGATCATGGCTGAACAGGATCGGCCCCACCACCGGCAGATCGCTCAGCACCGGAATGTCGAGCTTGCCCATCGCCGGCGGCTTGATCCCGACATAGGACTGGCCCATCAACGCGCTCAGCCCCAGACCGAACAGCGTCAGCGCCAGACCGCTCGCCACCTGGTTGGCCAGCGCCACCTGGGTCAGCACCACGAACAAGAGCGACAGGATCGCGCCGCCCACGGCAGCGCCGATAAAGCCCAGCCAGGGCGAGCCGGTCTCGACCGCGATGGCGAAACCGCTGATCGCACCAACGATCATCATCCCCTCGACGCCCAGGTTCAGAACGCCCGCGCGCTCCACCACCAATTCACCGATTGCAGCCAGCAAGAGGGGGGTTGCGGCGACCATCAGAGAGGCCACCAGAAGGACGGGATTGATTGCAGACAGGTCCATTACAGCGTCCCCGCGAGTTTAAGGCCAGTGAAAGAGCCGAAAATGGTACCAAACCACATTCCGGAAAGTGCGGATGCCTCATGTGCCCATCTGCTGGTCGGCGTCACGAGCAAGAGCAGGAGGAATCCACCAAATGGAGCACCGATAGCAAGCAGCGTGACCAGCAACCCCTCCCACCCAAAAGCTGCAAGGCTCATGATCATTGGAATGCCATCCAGCGGTGTGAACGCAAGCGCGGCCAACAGAACAAAGCTGCACCCGGCAAAGATCGCAAAGCGGCGGAGATGGGTTTTCATCACGCCACCTCTTTGCGGGCCGCACGGATGCGGTAGTTGGTCAACAGATCCAGTGCCAGCAGGAAAAAGAGCAGCATCCCCTGGAACACCTGGATCGCGGCGGCAGGCAGGCCCAGGCTGCCCTGTGCGATCTCGCCACCGATATAGGTCAGCGCCATCAACCCCCCGGCCAGCAGGATGCCCACCGGATGCAGACGGCCCAGAAAGGCCACGATGATCGCGGTAAAGCCATAACCCACGTTGAAATCGATGCTGACCTGGCCGGATGGGCCCGAGACCTCGAACAGCCCCGCCAGCCCCGCCAGCGCGCCCGAGACGCCCAGGCAGAACAGGATCAGCCGGGCTGGTTTCACCCCGGCAAACCGCGCCGCGCGCGGCGCCTCGCCGGTCAGGCGGATGTGGAACCCGGTCATGTGCCGGTTCAAGAGCACATAGGCAAAGATCACCGCGATCAGCGCCGCCACCACGCCCCAATGCATCCCCGTTCCTTCGATCAGCTCGGCATTATGCGCGCTGGCATAGGATTGCAGGTTGCGCGAACCGGGAAAGCCGAACCCCTCGGGGTTCTTGAGCAGACCCAACGACATCGAGGCCAAGAGCTGTTCGGCCACATAGACCATCATCAGCGACACCAGAATCTCGTTGGTGCCGAACCGCACCTTGAGGAAGGCGGGCACCATGGCCCAGGCCCATCCGCCCAATGCCCCCGCGATCACCATCAACGGAAAGATGTAAAACGCCTCCATCGGGTAAAAGGCCAGCCCCACACCGGCGCCCACGATGGCGCCCATGATGTACTGCCCCTCGGCCCCGATGTTCCAGATGCCCGCGCGGAACCCCAGGGAAAGGCCGATGGCGATCAGCACCAGCGGCGCCCCTTTGACCAGCAGTTGCGGACGATAGTAGAACGCATATTCCCCGAACAGCGGCTCCCAAAAGATGGTGCCGATCGCCTCGACCGGGTTCTTGCCCAGCGCCGCAAACAGCAGCCCGCCGAAAAACATGGTGGCCAGCACCGCCACCAGCGGCGTCGCCATCGACCAGGCCCGCGAAGGCTGCGGCCGTTTCTCCAGAACGATCATCCGCGCGTCCCCCCAATCACGGTGTTCTTGTTGCCAGTCTGTTTCAGGATGAGGTCAGACATGCGCCACCTCCATCCCGTGGGCGCCGCCCATCATCAGGCCGATCTCGTCCACGGTCAGCCCGGTGGTGGTGCGCGGTGCGCTCAGCCGCCCCTCGTTCAGCGCCGCGAACGTGTCCGAGATCTCCATCAGCTCGTCCAGGTCCTGGCTGATGCAGACCACCGCCGTGCCCTTGGCCGCCAGATCCAGCAGCGCCTGCCGGATCGCGGCCGCCGCCGATGCATCCACGCCCCAGGTGGGCTGGTTCACCACCAGCACGTCAGGGTTCTGCAACACCTCGCGCCCGATGACGAATTTTTGCAGGTTGCCGCCCGACAGCGACCGCGCCGCGTTTTCCGGCCCCGGCGTGCGCACGTCGAATTCCTTGATGATCCGCTCGGCGAACGCCTGCGTTTCGGCCCATTTCAGGAACCCGTTGCTTTCCAGCCCCTCGCGCACCGATCCGGTGAGCAGCGCGTTTTCCGTAAGGCTCATGTTGGGCGCCGCTGCATGGCCCAGCCGTTCTTCGGGCGCCGTCAGCAGGCCCAGCCGCCGCCGCGCCGTCGGACCCATCCGGCCCACCGGCTGGCCATCCTTCTTGACCGCGTCCGCCGCCGTCAGGATCTCGCCCGACAAGACGGCCAAGAGCTCGTCCTGCCCGTTGCCCGCAACCCCACCGATGCCCAGAACCTCGCCCTTGCGCACCGTCATATGCACATTCTTCAGCGAGGTGCCGAATTCGCTGGGCGAGGGCACCGACAGGCCCGAGATATCCAGCGCGATCTCGCCGAACTCCCGGCCCGACCGTTCCGGCGTCTTCAGCGCCGTGCCCACCATCATCTCGGCCATGTCCCGGGCCGAGGTCTCGCGCGGGGTGCATTCGCCCACGTTCTTGCCCAGCCGCAGGATGGTGGCATGATCGCAAAGCGTGCGGATCTCCTCCAGCTTGTGGCTGATATAGAGGATCGAGGTCCCCTCGGAGCGCAGCTTTTGCAGCGTCTGGAACAGGATCTCCACCTCCTGCGGCGTCAGCACGCTGGTCGGCTCGTCCATGATCAACAGCTTGGGGTCCTGCAACAGGCAGCGGATGATCTCGACCCGCTGCCGCTCGCCCGCGCTCAGATCACCGACGGTGCGGAACGGATCCAGAGGCAGGCCATAGGTCTCGCTCACCTCGCGGATGCGCGCGGCCAGATCGCCCATCGCGGGCGGGTTCTCCATCCCCAGCGCGATGTTCTCGGCCACGTTCAGCGCGTCGAACAGCGAGAAATGCTGGAACACCATGGCAATCCCGTCGGCCCGCGCCGCGCGTGGCTCAGGCGGCGCATAGGGCGCGCCGCGCAGGGACATGGTGCCGCTGTCGGGCTTGACCAGCCCATAGATCATCTTGACCAGCGTGGACTTGCCCGCGCCGTTCTCGCCCAAGAGGGCATGCACCTCGCCCTCGCCAATGTCGAAACTGACATTGTCGTTGGCGACCACGCCGGGATAGGCCTTGGTCAGCCCCTTGATGCTCAGAAGTGGTGTGCTCACGCGCTCAGCTCCTTCCTTGTCTTTTCGCTATGCGCCGGGCTCAGCAGCCGGGCGGCAACGCCAATGGCGATGCTGGCGGGATGTTTGCCCAGGGCGGGATCGCCGATGGGACAGGTGATGCGGGCGACCTGCTGCGGCGTGTGGCCAAGGGCCGCCAGCCGCGACCGGAATCGCGCCTTTTTGGTAGCCGAGCCGATCAGCCCGGCAAAGGCAAAATCGTGCCGCAGCAAGCGGTTGCACAGTTCCAGGTCCAGTTCATGCGAATAGGTCAGGATCAGGTGCTCGGCCGTGCGCGGCGCATAGGCAACCAGATCGGTGGGCCGCGCCGCGGATAGCGGCGTCACCCCGGCAGGAACGTCTTGGGGAAACCGCTCCACCCCGGTATCGACCCAGGTGATGGCGATCTCGGGCAGCGGCGACAGCACATCGACCAGCGCCCGGCCCACATGGCCCGCGCCCCAGATCCAGAGCTGCCGCGCCGGTCTCAACACAGGCTCGACCATCCAGTCGCCGACCAGCTGCGCCTCGGGGAGCACACCCTGTCCGCGCGCCCGCGCCAGCAGGCGCTTGACCGCCAGCGGCACAGGTGCCGCGCCGCTCGCCGCCCGCGCGACAACCTCGCCGTCAATCGCCTCCAGCCGCGCCGCATCCCAGACTTCCGTCAACAGCGTCACCGCCCCGCCGCAGCACTGGCCCAGCTCCGGCCCCAGCGCATGCCGACTCAGCCCCAGCCGCCCGGCCCGCGCCGCCTCTGCCGCCTGAAACTCCAAGGCACCGCCGCCGATAGTGCCAGACTGGCCGTTCTTCCAGACAAGCATCGCCGCGCCCACCTCGCGCGGGGACGATCCCCTGATCGCCGCGATCACCACCCGGGTCACCACCCCATGGTCGGCCACCGCCGCGCGCAGCCCCTCCAGATCAAATGCCATCGCCAAGCCTCCGGATGCCTTTCCAGACCTCCTCCGCCGTCGCGGGCGCGTTCAGCGCCGGATAGGCATCGCCACAGGACGCCACAGCATCAGACAAAGCCAGCCAGGCCGAGATGCCCAGCATGAACGGCGGCTCGCCCACGGCCTTCGACCGGTAGATCGTGTCCTCACGGTTCTGCCCGTCCCATAGCGCCACGTTGAACACCTCGGGCCGGTCCGAACAGGCCGGGATCTTGTAGGTCGAAGGCGCATGCGTCCTCAGCCGTCCGTGATCGTCCCAGACCAGCTCCTCGGTGGTCAGCCAGCCCGCACCCTGCACATAGCCGCCCTCGACCTGGCCGATATCCAGATCGGGGTTCAGCGAGGCACCGGCATCATGCAGGATGTCCGCGCGCAGGATGCGGTATTCGCCGGTCAGCGTGTCCACCGCCACCTCGGTCACCGAGGCGCCATAGGCAAAGTAGTAAAACGGCCGCCCGCGTCCCTGGATCCGGTCCCATTCGATCTTGGGCGTCTTGTAGAACCCGGTCGCCGACAGGCTGATCCGCCCCTGATAGGCCAGCGCCGCCGCTTCGGCAAAGCTGTAGCGCGCCTCGCCCACCTCGACCTGCCCATTCCCGAACCGGACCGAGGCGACCTCCGCCTGATGCCGCTCGGCCAGAGAGGCCGCCATCCGGTCGCGGATGGTGTCGCAGGCGGCCTTGACCGCCATGCCATTCAGGTCCGACCCCGACGAGGCCGCCGTGGCCGAAGTATTGGGCACCTTGGCTGTATCGGTGGCGGTGATCTTGACCATCTCCAGCGGAATGCCGAACCGGCTTGCCGCCACCTGCGCCACTTTCTGGAACAGGCCCTGGCCCATCTCGGTGCCGCCATGGTTCAGATGCACGGAGCCGTCCTGATAGACATGCACCAGCGCGCCCGCCTGGTTCAGATGAGTGAGGGTAAAGGAAATCCCGAACTTTACCGGCGAAAAGGCGATGCCCCGCTTGACGATCGGGTTGGCCGCGTTCCACGCCGCCACCGCCGCCTTTCGCGTGGCGTAATCCGACGACGCCAGCAGCGCCTCGGTCATCCCGTGCAGTTCGAAATCCTCGACCACCTGCCCATAGGGCGTGGTGTTCTCCTTCATTTCGCTGGAAATACTCCGGGGGGTGTGGGGGGCAGAGCCCCCCGCCGGCGCCGCATAGTAATTGCGCTGCCTCAACTCGACCGGGTCGATCCCCAGCACATGCGCGGCATGGTCCATAACCCGCTCGATCCCGACCATCCCCTGCGGCCCGCCAAACCCGCGATAGGCGGTGGCGGATTGGGTATTGGTCTTCAGCCGGTGGCTTTCGATCCGCGCGTTGGGCAGCAGATAGGCATTGTCCGCATGCAGCATCGCCCGATCCGCCACCGGCAGCGACAGATCCTGCGCCCAGCCGCAGATCGCGTGATGCAGGAAGGAGACGCCCAATATCCGGCCCTCCGTGTCGAACCCGGCGCGATAGGCGATGCGGAACGCGTGGCGCTTGCCGGTGATCACCATGTCGTCGTCGCGGTCATAGCGCATCTTGCAGGCGCGGCCGGTGGCGCGCGCCGCCACGGCGCAGGCCACCGCCAGCGCGTTGCCTTGGCTCTCCTTGCCGCCAAAGCCGCCGCCCATGCGGCGGGTCTCGACCCGGACGGCGTGCATCGGCACGCCCAAAGCCTCGGCCACCTTGTGCTGGATCTCGGTCGGATGCTGGGTGGAGCTGTGGACCAGCATGTCGCCGCCCTCGCCGGGCAGGGCCAGCGCGGCCTGACCTTCGAGATAGAAATGCTCCTGCCCGCCCAGCTCGAACGTGCCTTCGATCACATGGGCCGCCCCGGCAATCGCCGCCTCGGCATCGCCCTTTTCATAGATGCGCGGCCCGTCCTCGAACCGGCTGTTGGCCGCCAGCGCCTGTTCGATGGTCAGGATCGCGGGTTCCTCGGCATAGTCGATCCGCGCCCGCCGCACCGCCTTGCGCGCGGCCAGGTGGCTGGTCGCCACCACCGCGAAGATCGGCTGGCCCACGTAGTTGACCGTACCGTCCGAGAGCAAAGGCTCGTCATGGATCGAGGGCGAGACATCGTTGGCAAAGGGCAGGTCATCGGCCGTCATCACCAGCACCACGCCGGGCGCTTGCCGGACCGCGTCCAGATCCATCGCGGTGATCCGCCCCTTGGCAATCGTGCTCAGGCCAAAGGCCAGATGCAGCGTGTCGCGCGGGGTGGGGATATCGTCGACATAACGGGCGGTGCCGGCCACGTGCAGCGGTGCCGCGTCATGCGGCAGGGGTTTTGCAACGCTCATGCCCGTACCTCCAGCACATTGGCCAACTGGCCCTGATCCTCGGTGAAATAGCGGCTCAGCATCGCCTTGGCGGTCTCCATCCGGTAAGCGGCCGAGGCGCGCATGTCCGACATCGGGGTGAAATCGACCTCGAACTCTGGCAGCGCGGCGTTAACAACCTGTTGCGTCCATGGCTGTCCGATCAGCGCAGCTTCGACCGCGCGGGCGCGTTTCGGGATGCCCGCCATGCCGCCAAAGGCGATGCGGGCGGCGGTAACGATGCCACCCTCGACGGTGATGTTGAAACAGCCGCAAACGGCCGAGATATCCTGATCGAAACGCTTCGACAGCTTGTAGCATTTCAGCCGGTCGGGTTGGCGCGGGAAACTCACCGCCTCGACAAACTCGCCCGGCGCGCGGTCCTGCTTGCCATAGTCGAGGAAGAACGCCTCGAGCGGCAGGTCGCGGCGTGTGTCGCCCTTGCGCAGATGCAGGGTGGCGCCCAGCGCGATCAGCGCGGGCGGGTTGTCGCCGATGGGCGAGCCATTGGCGATATTGCCGCCGACAGTGGCGGCGTTGCGCACCTGCACGCTGGCATAGCGGCGGATCATCTCACCATAAGAGGGGTGCAGGGGGGCGACGGCGTCGCGCATCCGGTTCATGTCGACCATGGCGCCCAGGCGCACATGTGTATCGGTGACCTCGATCTCTTTAAGGTCGGCGCAGCCGGAGAGGAAAATGACCTTGGGCAACTCGCGCAGCTGCTTGGTGACCCAGAGGCCCACATCGGTCGCCCCGGCGACCAGCGTGGCGTCGGGGTGGGCTTCGTAGAGGGCCGCGAGTTCATCGCTTGAGGTGGGGGAGGAGGGGGGCTCTGCCCCCCGGCCTGCGGCCTCCCCCCGGAGTATTTCCGGCGAAATGAAGGCGCGATCGGTGGCGAGCCAGTCGGGTTTCGGCGCGCTTTCGACCGCACGGGCGGCGCGGATGATCGGGGCATAGCCGGTGCAGCGGCAGAGATTGCCGGCCAGCTGGGTGTCGTGGTCGGTGGCGCCCTCGGCATGGCCCGCAACCATCGACATCACGAAGCCCGGCGTGCAGAAGCCGCACTGGCTGCCGTGATGGGTCACCATGGCCTGTTGCACCGGATGGCTGCCGCCCAGCCCCTCGACCGTGCGCACCGCCTTGCCGTGAAGCTGCGGCAAGAACAGGATGCAGGCGTTCAGGGCGCGGGTGCCGTCGGCATCGCTGACGGCCACGGTGCATGCGCCGCAATCGCCCTCGTTGCAGCCTTCCTTGGTGCCGGTCAGACCGCGATCCTCGCGCAGCCAGTCGAGCAGCGTCGCGGTGGGGTCGGCCTCCACCAGCTCCACTGTCTCTCCGTTCAGAAGAAACGTGATCTTCATACTGTGAAACCCGTCGCCTTACCCTGTTGGCCCATCGGTGCCCTCCTTCGATGCGACGTAGAAGAAGAGGCGGGCTGTGTTATGGCAAAAGGTTAGAAACGCGAGCGGCCATCTGGCAAGAAAAACTCATTCTGCGCTGCAACATTTTTGCGTTGTCCGTCGCGGGTTTGAAAAGATGCCTGAAAAATACTCCAACTGAATCAACGGTCTGCCCCTGCGGCCCGGACGCGGGTTTGAAAGACCTTCAGGTTTTAACGAATAATCGCAAGCGGCCTTTTGGCGAACGGGTGGTAGTCTGCGGCCCGTCCTGCCGCCTCAGAGCAGCGAGGCCAGCCGTTGCAGGCCGATCCCGATCGCCAGCACTCCAACCGCCACCGTCAGGGGCCGCCGCGGCGCGATGGCCGCCAGCCGGCCGCCCACCAGCGCGGCAGGCACGCCGCCGGCCACCAGTCCAGCCACGGGCAGCAACACCTCGTGCAGGTCGCGCCCGGTGCCCCATCGGCCCAGATGGTACCCGGCCATCAGCGCCAGGAACACCGTCAGGCTGACCACCAGCTCGGCCAGCGCCGAGGACCCGATGGCGCGGCGCGGCTCGTGGCCCGCGCTGATCAGCCCGCTGGTCACCACCGGTCCCCAGCTGCCGCCGATCCCCTCGATCAGCCCGCCGGTGGCCCCCAGCGCCGAGATCCGTCCGGTCGCCAACAGGCGCGGCGCCCGCCCCGACAGCCCGCGCCACAGGATCAGCCCGCCGATCAGCAAGAGGTATCCGCCGATGATCACCGTCAGCACCGGCCGTTTCAGCTCGCCCAAAATCAGCGCGCCGATGATGCCGCCCGCCGCCCCGGCCAGCGCCAGGCGCCCAAACAGCGCCTTGTCGATATTGCCGTTGAGCGCATGGGAAATCCCCGCCACGATGCCGGTCGGCACCTTGGCCGCGTTGACACTGGCGGACACCAGCGGCGGCGGCACACCTTGGGCCAAAAGCACCGAGGCCGAGATGACACCGAACCCCATGCCCAGGGCACTGTCTGCAAGCTGCGCGATAAAGCCCACAAGGGCGAAGGTCAGGAACAGGTCCAAGGGCGACTCGGGGGAAAAGAGCCTGGTTGCCATCTCGCTAAGCTATTCCCGGGCGTCCCGCAATCGGGGTTTTCGCCGGGGTCGTCACATCCCCCGTGGCGCCCCTGATCCGGATCGCCTATCGTCTCTGGCATGAGCAGTACCCCCCGATTCATCCACCTCCGCCTGCATACCGAATACTCGCTTCTCGAAGGCGCGATCCGGCTCAAGAAACTGCCCGCGCTTTGCGAGAAGATGGGCATGCCGGCGGTGGCGGTCACCGATACCAACAACCTCTTTGCCGCGCTGGAATTCTCGGTTTCGGCCAGCGGCGCGGGCATCCAGCCGATCATCGGCTGCCAGGTCTCGCTGGCCTATGTCACGCCGATGCCGGGGGAAAAGCCGAAGCCGCCTGCCGGGATCGTTCTGCTGGCCCAGTCCGAGGCGGGGTACGAGAACCTGATGAAGCTCAACAGCTGCCTTTACATCGACAAGGGCGGGCAGCTGCCGCAGGTCACGCTGGACGAGCTTGCCGCCCATTCCGAAGGGCTGATCTGTCTCAGCGGCGGGCCCGACGGGCCGGTGGGGCGGCTTTTGCAGCAGGGTCAGCGCCCGGCGGCCGAGGCGCTGGTGGACCAGCTGGCGGGGATGTTCCCCGACCGCCTCTATATCGAGCTGCAACGCCACCCGGGCGAGGGTGGCGCGCCCGAGGCCGAGCGCCTGACGGAACGCGGCCATGTCGAGATGGCCTATGCCAAGGGCCTGCCGCTGGTGGCCACCAACGATGTCTATTTCCCCAGCTCAGACATGTACGAGGCGCATGATGCGCTGATCTGCATCGCCGAGGGCGCCTATGTCGATCAGCAGCAGGGCCGCCGCCGCCTGACCGCGCAGCATTACCTGAAATCGCCGCAGGAGATGGCGACTCTCTTTGCCGATCTGCCCGAGGCGGTCGAGAACACCGTCGAGATCGCCCGCCGCTGCGCCTTCATGGCCTACAAGCGCGCGCCGATCCTGCCGAAGTTCGCCGATGACGAGGTGCAGGAACTGCGCCGCCAGGCCAACGCGGGCTTGCAGGCCCGTCTTGCGGTGATCCCGCATGCGGTCAGCGCCGAGGATTACCAGAAACGGCTCGATTTCGAGCTCGACATCATCGAGGGCATGGGCTTTCCCGGTTACTTCCTGATCGTGGCCGATTTCATCAAATGGGCCAAGGATCATGATATTCCGGTGGGGCCGGGGCGGGGCTCGGGCGCGGGCTCGCTGGTGGCCTATGCGCTGACCATCACCGACCTCGACCCGCTGCGTTACAGCCTGCTCTTCGAACGCTTCCTGAACCCCGAACGGGTCTCGATGCCCGACTTCGACATCGACTTCTGCATGGACCGGCGCGAAGAGGTGATCCGCTACGTGCAGGAGAAATACGGCCGCGACAAGGTGGGCCAGATCATCACCTTCGGTGCGCTTCTGTCCAAGGCCGCCGTGCGCGACATCGGCCGGGTGTTGCAGATGCCCTATGGCCAGGTGGATCGCCTCTCCAAGATGATCCCGGTCGAAGGCGTGAAACCCGTCAGCATCGAAAAGGCGTTGGCCGACGAGCCGCGCCTGCGCGATGCCGCGCGCGAGGAAGAGGTGGTCGACCGCCTGTTGACCTATGGCCAGCAGGTCGAAGGGCTGCTCCGGAACGCCTCGACCCATGCTGCCGGTGTGGTGATCGGCGACCGGCCCCTTGATGCGCTGGTGCCGCTCTACCAGGATCCGCGCTCGGACATGCCGGCCACCCAGTTCAACATGAAATGGGTGGAACAGGCGGGGCTGGTGAAATTCGACTTTCTCGGCCTGAAAACCCTGACCGTGATCCAGAACGCGATGGATCTGATCTTCAAATCGGGCCGCCCGCTGCATATGGCCGCAGACGGGCGCCAGCTCTATGATCCCGCCGAGGGGGCCGAGAACCAGATCAACGCCATCCCGCTGGATGACGAGCCCACCTATAAACTCTATTCCGCCGCCAAGACCGTCGCCGTGTTCCAGGTGGAAAGTTCGGGCATGATGGATGCGCTCAAGCGCATGAAACCCACCTGTATCGAGGATATCGTGGCCCTTGTGGCGCTCTACCGCCCCGGGCCCATGGAGAACATCCCGGTCTATTGCGAGGTCAAGAACGGCGTCCGCGATCTGGCTTCGATCCACCCCTCGATCGACTTCATCCTCGAAGAAACACAAGGCATCATCGTCTATCAGGAACAGGTGATGCAGATCGCCCAGGTGATGGCGGGCTACAGCCTTGGCGGCGCCGACCTCTTGCGCCGCGCCATGGGCAAGAAGATCGCCGAGGAAATGGCCAAGGAACGCCCCAAGTTCATCCAAGGGGCCACCGCCAATGGCGTGACCAAGGAAAAGGCGGGCGAGGTCTTCGACCTGCTGGAAAAATTCGCCAACTACGGCTTCAACAAATCCCACGCCGCCGCCTATGCCGTGGTCAGCTACCAGACCGCCTGGCTCAAGGCCAACCACCCGGTCGAGTTCATGGCGGGCGTCATGAACTGCGATATCCACCTCACCGACAAGCTGGCGGTCTATTTCGAAGAGGTCCGCAAGGGGTTGGGTCTGCCTTACGTGCCGCCCTGCGTGAACCGCAGCCAGGCCACGTTCGACGTGGTGAACGGAGAGCTCGTCTATGCGCTGGGCGCGCTCAAGAACGTGGGCGTCGAGGCGATGCGCCTGGTGGTCGAGGGCAGGGGACAGAAACCCTTCGTCAACCTCTTCGACGTGGCCCGCCGGGTCGATCTGAAAAAGGTCGGCAAACGTCCGCTGGAAATGCTCGCGCGCGCCGGGGCCTTTGACCAGCTCGACCCCAACCGCCGCCGGGTGTTTGAAAGCATCGAGGCGCTCAGCGCCTATTCCGCCGCCATCCATGACCAGAAAGCCTCGAACCAGGTCTCGCTCTTTGGCGAGGCGGGCGATGACCTGCCCGAACCGCGCCTGGCCGCCGTTCCCGACTGGCTGCCCGCCGAGCGCCTGTCGGAGGAGTTCAAGGCGATCGGCTTCTACCTCTCGGGCCACCCGCTCGACGATTACATGCCCGCGCTGAAACGCCGGGGCGTGCTGACGCTGGACGAGGTCACCGAACAGGCCCGTTCAGGCCCGGTTCTGGCCAAGATGGCGGGCGTTGTCGCCGGGCGGCAGGAACGCAAATCCGCCCGTGGCAACCGCTTCGCCTTTGCCCAGATGTCCGACCCCACCGGCGCCTTCGAGGTGACGCTCTTCTCCGAGGTGCTGGAGAAAAGCCGCGACTATCTCGAAACCGGCGCCCATGTGGTGCTGACCGCCGAGGCGACGATGGAGGCCGACCAGTTGAAACTGCTCGCCCGCTCGGTCGGCCCCGCCGATACCGTGGTGGCCGAAGCGGGTGCCACCGGCCTGCGCGTCTTCATGGACGATGCCAGCGCCGTGGCCACCGTCGCCCATATCCTGGCCGAGGCGGCGCAGGCCGCCCGCAATGCCGCCCGCGGCCCGATCCAGCTCTGCCTGATGGACCCGGGCCTGCCCGGCGAGGTCGAGATGGACCTGGGCCAGGACTTCCCGCTGAACCCCCAGATCAAGGGCGCGATCAAGTCGCTCGACGGGGTGCTGGACGTCGAGGAGATCTGAGGCGATACTTCCCCTGTCTCCGTTTTTCGTCAGAACTCTTGAAGGGAGGACAGACATGACAGGCAATCCTCGTTTTTACCTGACCGCCGCGCTGGCATTTGCCCTGGGCCTTGCCGCGATTGCGCCCGGCGCGGCGCTTGCCGACAAGAAAACCGACCGTGCCATAAAGGGGGCCCTGATCGGCGCCGGGGTCGGGGCACTGGTCGGCGACAGCAAGACCGCCGCCGCGGGCGCGGTTGTCGGCGCCATCGTCGGCGCCAACAAGAAATGACACACCCACGCGATATCCAGTCGGGAGGCCGGGATGTTTGACACAAGACATTGGATCGCCGCACTTGCCGCGACCTGCCTGTTCACCACCGCCGCGCGGGCGGATGAAGAGGCCGAGAAGATGGTGCAGGACGCGCTCGACGTGATGTACCACACCTGCCAGTCGGTCATCGACGAGGCAGACGGGGACGAGGCCTATGTCCTCGACGTGGTGTCGAAGATGGTGGCGCTGTCGCTCTACAATCGCGAGATCGACATCACCGCCTACTCCACCTCGGAGGAGGACAAGACCCGCCTGCGCGAAGCCTTCGTCGCCGCGCTGGGCGAAGGATGCCAGTCAGACCAGAACGCGCTTTTGGGCGGGGTAGTCGATACGGCGGTGAAATCCACGCTGGGGCTGTAACGGCCAGACGCGCGGCGGCGGGGGACTTGCCGCCGCGCGGGGGCAATTGGCCGCCTTATTCGGCGGCGATTGCCCGATCCTCTTGTGCCTCAGGTGCAAAGGGCACCCAGGTCAGATCACTGTCATAGCGCCAGGCCAGCTTGCCCGTATCGTCCATCGCGATCAGGTGCAGCCAGCCATTGTCAAAGAGCGCCCTGACCCCGGGGTGCCGCCGCAATACGTCGGTCATCGGCGCGCGCGGCGCCTCGATCACCACCGACAGGCGCAGGGCCTCGTGCTGGAACCCTTCGCCGTCATGCACCGACTGCCACGGCAGGCCCGGGCGCGGCGCGCCGCCGTTGCCCTCCAGCACTCCGATACCGCCCACCACGTTATGAAGCAGCTTGTTGCCGCCGCCGAACAGGACAGGGGCCACGGTCGAGCCGTAATATTGCAGGCTGATCCAGCTTGCCACCACCACCGGCGCGGTCAGGATCAGCTCCAGCACGCCAAAGCCTTCGTCGCGGCGCCAGTCATAGCTGTGCAGAAACGCCTGTCCCGCCAGCCCGGTGCCTTCGGTCCGGTGCCGGGGGGCGGCGACAAAGGCACGGCAGCCCGCCAGCCCCCATTCAGGGCGCAGCTCGGCCCAGTCCTGCGCCCGCCGTGCAATATCCGCCCCGCCCTTTGCGCGCGGCAGCCGGGCGGCGCGCTCGGCGCGTGCCAGTTGCCCGGCCTGCTCCAGCCAGGCCCTGAGCCGCGCGATATCCGCCGCCCAATCGCCTGACGGCAGGTCCTGATCGAACAGCGTCACCCGGTCGGTTGTCGTATGGTGCAGCGCGGCCAGGAACACCGTGTCGGCGGGGATCTCGACCCCCTCCGCCCGCAGCCCCTCGCGCACGCCCGCGTCGTTCAGCAGCCCGGCCAGCAGCCGCGCGTTCACATCGCCCGCGTAACCGCCACAGGCCCCGCACTGCAAAGCGCTTTCATGCGGGTTGTTGGTGACATCGGCGCCATGACCCGCAACCATCACCACCCGCGCGAACCCGCTTGTCAGCGACATCGCGCCCAGCACAGTCCGTGCCATGGCAACCCGTGCCTCGGGGCCAATCGCTGGGTCGAGCTGCGGCGCCGGATCGGCCTTGGCCACCTTGCCCAGCCCCAGTGCATCGCGCACCAGCTTGCCGGCATAGACCGGCCCCGTCGCCTCGACAAAGGCAAAGGACGACACCGCCGCCAGCTTGAACCGGCCCCAGGCCCGCCCGGCCCGTGCGGTATATCGGCGCCCCAGGTCCACCTCGCCGGGTTCCACCGCCTGCGACTGCACCCCGGGCCGCAGCAGCACCGGCCCCCGCGTCTCGACCACGTCCGACCCGACCGCCCTATGCGCGCTGGCCAGGCCAAAGAACCCGGCAAAGCCGATGGTCTCTATGCCTGCGTCCTGTGCCTCCAGCGCCCGGCGGAACACTTCGGACCGCACGTCGATGCAGAACGCGGCCTGCACCGCAGGCCGTTCCTGCCGGATCGCTGCCGCGCCGCCCTCCAGCGTCTCGGCCAGCCTGCGCTGCGCCGCCCGCTCACTGGCCTCCTGCCAGACCGCGTCGATGGCCATGTCCCGCGTGGGCGTCACCGGCACCTCATGCGCGGCCACCGCCTTGGCCCAGCGATCCGCGATCTGAGCGCCGTAAAGCCCCATCAACGCCTCGTCGAACACCATCCGGATCGCCAGCAGCTCGGTCACCGTGTTGTCGGTCGCCCCTTCCAGCTCGGCCTGCCACAGCAGGTAGCGGGCATATTGCGCCCAACCGCCCAGCGTCATCAACCAGCGGTGAAAGGCTGTGCCAGAGGCCGCTGTGCTCAGCCCCAGCGCCTCGCTCGCCCGTCCGATTGCCCGCCAATGCGACCGGTTGGTCGCCGCGACAAAGGCACCGAACCCAGTCAGCCCGTGAATCTCGGGCGTCAGGTCACGGCTGGCAAACTCGCGCCATGCACTGAACGCCCCGCCGGTCCGCCCCGGCTGCCACAGCGCCTGTCCTTCATCGAAATGGCTGGCCGCCCAGACCCCGATCCGGTCCTCGATCAGACCGGGCCAGTCGACGCCCGACACCTCGGCGGCCAGATCGGCCACCGTGGGCAGCGCCTCGGGCTGCGCGGCCTGCGTCTCCACCGCCGCCACCACCTCGGCCAGCGTAAGCCGCCCGAACCGGGCCGACCGCAGCGCCGCCGCCAGATCGCTCTCCAATATCTCGCCTGCCGAGAACTTCTCGGCCCAGACCGCCCGCTCGGGCATGATCCGGGCGCCGGCCACCCGCGCCAGCCGCGCGGCACTCACTGCCAGCGGCTCGTCCGACTGGCCCAGAAAGGGGTTGACCGCGACGCTCGCCGACAACGGGAACAGCGGCGGGATCGCGCGCGCGGCGCCATTGGCCTCGGACACCAGTTCCAAAAGCGGGGCGGGCAGGGTTTCAAGCTTTGCAAACATCTCTCTCGTCTCCAGGTCAGGCAGGGGTCCGCTTCGACCAGCCGTCCAGCAGCCGGTCAAAGATCGCATTGGCATAAAGTCCGTTCGACAGGTGCACCCGGATACCGGCGGCCGCCGGATGCATGGCCCAGAGCGGGAAGGTCGCCTGCGCCACCGCAACCACGCCGAAACTGATCAGCGCCAGCACGATCAGCGCCCATTCCAGCGGCCCCGGTGCGGGCACCGGCGGCAGTGTCCCGGCGGTAAGGTGCAGCGCCACAAGTTGCAGAACGAAGTAGCTGACCGAGGTGACCGAGGCATAGATCACCATCCGCCGGGTCAGCGCACCGGGCGCTGCATCGGCAAACCCCTGCGCCAGCAGATAGGCCACGCCAAAGATCAGGATCACGCCCAGCGCAATGGCCTGCACCGACTTGCCGTCAAAGCCGATGACCAGCCCCACCAGCCCGTAAATCGCGATGCCGATGACAAAGGCCTGCACCACGTTGCGCGCACTTGGCACCGCCACCGGGCCGGGCCGACGGATCGCGGCCACGTTGCGCACCGCTTCGCCCGCGCTCAAAAAGGCATGCGCCTTGTACAGCGAATGCGCCACGATATGCAGCAGCGCCAGCGGGAACAGCGCCAGACCGCATTGCATGATCATGAAGGCCATCTGCGCGATGGTCGACCACGCCAGCGAGGTCTTGACCGCCGGTTGCGTCAGCATCACCAGCCCGCCAAACAGCGCCGTCAGCCCGCCCAGCATCACCAGCACCGCCATCACGCCCGGTGCCGTCAGCATCACATCGGCCATCCGGATCAGCAGGAACCCCCCGGCATTGATCACGCCCGCATGCAGCAGGGCCGAGACCGGCGTCGGCGCCTCCATCACCTCGGTCAGCCAGCCATGTACCGGGAACTGGGCCGAGGCGAGAGCCGCCGCCAGCGCCAGCAGCGCCGCTGCCGCCAGCGTTGCCCAGCCGGGCGTGGCCGTGTCCAGAATCGTGGCGATATCCGTCGTGCCATAGGCCGCGATCAACAGCATCACCGCACCCGCCAGCGCCACCTCGCTCAGCCGTGCAACGACAGCTTTCTTGCGCGCCGCGCGCTGGGCGGTGGTGCGCTCGGGATAGAACAGCAAGAGTCGGCCCAGCACCAGGCTGGTCGCCGTCCAGGCCGCCAGCATCTGCACCAGGTTGCCGGACATAACCAGCAGCAGGACCGCGGCCAGAATGGCCGCCATCCCGCCGGTAAAGGCGCCCTGCCGCGCCTCGCCATCCATGTAGGTGGCGCTATAGCGCAGGACGATCCAGCCGATAAAACTGACCAGAACCAGCATCGTGGCGCTGACCGCATCCAGCCGCACCGACAGCCCGATCCCCCAGATCCCGATCAGGCCCGAGGTGCCCGGCCCGTTCAAAACCAGAAACAGCGCCGCGACAACGGCCACCGCAAATCCGGCCAGCGCCGCGCTCTCGGCCAGTTTCGGCAAGCGTCCCGGGCGCAGGCCCGGCGTGCGGCGCGCCTGAACAACAACCGCCAGCAACAGCAGCGGACTCAAGAGAGGCAGATACAGATACCACATGGCAATTCCCTTCGATCCTTGCGGGCACAGCCCTTTGCACTGGACCTAGGCCATCATAAGAATTAATAAAAATTCATTGTTTGCAGGGAAACGTTCATTTAAATAGAACGATATGCCTCTCAATTATCATCACCTGCGCTATTTCTGGGCCGTCGCCCATGACGGCAACCTGACCCGCACTGCCGAGCGTCTGAACCTGTCGCAATCGGCCCTCTCGGTGCAGATCAAGCAGCTCGAAGACCGTCTGGGCCACGCCCTGTTCGAGCGGCGCGGCCGCCAGCTGCACCTGACCGAGGCCGGGCGCATTGCGCTCGACCATGCCGATGCGATCTTCGCCACCGGGCAGGAACTGGTGGCGACGCTTCAGGAAACCGGCCGCACCCGCCGGGCGCTGCGGGTGGGCGCACAAGCCACGCTGTCGCGCAACTTCCAGATCGGCTTTCTACGCCCGATCCTCGGCCGCGAGGATGTCGAGGTCATCCTGCGCTCCGGCAGCCCCACCGAACTGCTCGAAGGTCTGGGCACCCTGAACCTCGACATGGTTCTGATGAACCGCGAACCGCCCGACGACAGCCTGACGCCTTACGAGACCCACCATGTCGCCGAACAGGCGGTCAGCATCGTCGGCACGCCCGACCGGCTCGACCCCGACCGCCCGATCAAGGCGCTGCTGGCGGAACAACCCTTCATCCTGCCCACCACCGACAGCACCCTGCGCACCGCCTTCGACGCCATGGCCAGCCGGATGGGGGTGCGGCCACAGGTGGTGGCCGAGGTCGATGACATGGCGATGATGCGCCTGCTGGCACGCGAGGATATCGGGCTGGCGCTGGTCGCCCCCATCGTGGTCCGGGACGAACTCACCTCGGGTCGTCTGGTCGAGGCGCGGGCGCACCCGCGCATCCGCGAGACCTTCTTCGCCGTCACCCAGCGGCGGCGGTTCCCGAACCCGCTGGTGCAGGAGTTGCTGACCCGTAACGCCAGTCCGGAGTTAATGGCCTGAGCGGCGCGGTACCCGCGCCCGCACACCTGTACAAAACGGTCAAACCGTCCCCGAGAGCGGGCACAAAACGGTTAATTCGACGTACCAAACGCCTCAGTAATGCGGCGGGCGCTCATCGCCCAGGATGACCCCGCCACTACCTTCGGCGACCCTTTCGGCCTCGCGCCGCATCAGCATTTCGACCCGCCGCGCCAACCGGTCGATCTCGTCGTGCTGCCGCGCCACGATATCGCTCAACTCGTCCACCGTACGGGTCAGATGCGCGATACGCTCTTCCAGATGCTGCATGTCGTCCTGTCCTTCCGCGGCCTCTCTCCCCCATACAGGCGCAACGTCAGTCTTGCCAGCCCCACGGGCGCGACCGCACTCTGATGGGGGAGGATCATCCATGACCATCACCATCGACCATACCGACGGTATCACCACCATAACCATCAACCGGCCACAGGCGCGCAATGCTGTGGACCCCGCCACCGCCCGCGCGCTCTATCAGGCGTTTCTCGATTTCGAGGCTGACGCGGCGCAGCGCGTCGCCATCCTGACCGGGGCTGGGGGCTATTTCTGCGCCGGGTTCGATCTCAAGGCGGCAGGGTCCGGGAATGCGGATAACTGGTTGGGATCGCTCGATATTCCTGAGGTCTGGTCCGATCCGGTGACCGATCCCCGGCCCGGTCCGATGGGGCCGTCCCGGCTGTTGCTGTCGAAACCGGTGATCGCCGCGATCGAAGGTCCAGCGGTCGCAGGCGGCATGGAACTGGCCGCCTGGTGCGACCTGCGAGTGATGGCCCGGGGCGCGGTCACCGGCGTGTTCTGCCGTCGCTGGGGCGTGCCGCTGATCGACGGCGGCACCGTGCGCCTGCCGCGTATTCTGGGGCAGGGGCGGGCAAGCGACCTGATCCTAACCGGCCGCGCGGTCGAGGCGGACGAGGCGCTGGCCCTGGGCTTTGCCAACCGCACCTGCCCGCAGGGCGCGGCACTGGACACCGCCCGCGATCTCGCCCGCGACCTGACCCGGTTCCCGCAGGCCTGCATGCTGGCCGATCACCTGTCTTCGCGCATGGACCCCGCCGCGCTGGCCACAGCGCTGCGTCGCGAATGGCGCTCTACCGCCACCTTTGCCGCCGAAGGCCGCAGCGGCGCCGCCCGCTTCGCTGCCGGCAAGGGCCGCTCGGGCAGCTTTGCCGATATCTGAAAACAGCTTAAAAACATGGGTTTTTTCGCCTGCGGCTGTACTGCGCCTTGCCCCGGGGCGGGCCATGGGCTAGACCGCGCGCGGAACAGAACGCCCAAGGACTCCCACCATGGCCAAGCCCAAGAAAACGCCCCGCCCCAAGGCCGAAACGCCCAAAGGGTTCCGCGACTATTTCGGCGCCGAGGTGACGCAGCGGACCGAGATGCTGCGCACCATCGCGGGGGTCTATCATCGCTACGGCTTTGAGGCGCTGGAATCGAGCGCGGTCGAGACGGTCGAGGCGCTGGGCAAGTTCCTGCCCGATGTCGACCGCCCCAATGAAGGCGTCTTTGCCTGGCAGGAATCCGAGGAGGACGGCGCGGGCGACTGGATGGCGCTGCGCTATGACCTGACGGCGCCGCTGGCGCGCGTCTATGCCCAGCACCGCAACGACCTACCGACGCCCTATCGCCGCTACGCGATGGGGCCCGTGTGGCGCAACGAAAAACCCGGCCCGGGCCGATATCGTCAGTTTTATCAATGCGATGCGGATACCGTCGGCAGCGCCTCGATGGCCGCCGATGCGGAAATCTGCGCCATGCTCAGCGACACGCTGGAGACCGTCGGCATCCCGCGCGGCGACTATGTGGTGCGGGTGAACAACCGCAAGGTTCTGAACGGCGTGTTGGAAACCATGGGTCTGGCTGATGAGGGTCAGCGCGACGCGGTGCTGCGGACCATCGACAAATTCGACAAGGTCGGCGCCGACGGCGTGCGCGAGTTGTTGGGCAAAGGACGGCTCGACGCCTCGGGCGCGTTCATCGACGGTGTCGGTCTGAGCGACGATCAGGCAGGGCCGGTGCTGGCTTTCCTGACCTCCAAGGGCGAGGATGCAGCCGCCACCGTGACCAATCTGCGCGCGGCAGTGGGCGCCTCCCAGATCGGGGTACAGGGGATCAACGAGTTGGACCAGATCGGCGATCTGCTGGCGGCGGGCGGCTACGGCCCCGATCGGATCGTCATCGACCCTTCGGTCGTGCGCGGTCTTGGGTATTACACCGGGCCGGTTTACGAGGCCGAGCTAACCTTTGAAATATTTGACGAAAAAGGCCGCAAGCGGCAGTTCGGCTCTGTCTCGGGCGGCGGCCGTTATGACGACCTGGTCAAGCGGTTTACCGGCCAGGAAGTCCCGGCAACCGGTGTTTCCATCGGCGTTGACCGCCTGCTTGCCGCCCTGCGCGAGAAGGGCCGCATTCAGGCCGTGGAACATGGCCCCGTCGTGGTGACGGTGATGGATCGCGATCGCATGGCGGATTACCAGGCGATGGTGGCCGAGCTGCGCAATGCCGGGATTCGGGCCGAGGTTTACCTCGGCAACCCCAAGAACTTCGGCAACCAGCTCAAATATGCCGACAAGCGTAACTCGCCAGTGGCCGTGATCGAAGGTGGCGACGAGAAAGCCAATGGCGTGGTGCAGATCAAGGACTTGATTCTGGGCGCGCAGATCGCCGCCAATGCGACGCTGGAAGAGTGGAAGGAACGCCCCAGCCAATACGAGGTGGCGCGCGGCGACCTGGTGGCCAAGGTGCGCGAGATTTTGGCGGGGCAGGCGGGATGATCACCCGCGCCCGTATTCTGGAGCAGGCCGCGCAGCTGCGCGCTCGGTTCGAGGCGGCAGGCGCGCAGACGGTGGAAACGCCGATCCTGCAACCGGCCGAAACCCTGCTCGACCTTTATGGCGAGGATATCCGTGCCCGCGCCTATATCACCTCGGACGCGCTGAGGGGCGAGCAGATGCTGCGCCCGGACTTCACTGTACCAGTTGTACAAAAGCACATGGAACACGGCGCCGAACCCGCCCGTTACACCTATGCGGGTGAGGTGTTCCGGCGGCAGGAACACGACCCCGACCGCGCCAATGAGTACATTCAGGTGGGATACGAGGTATTCGACCGCACCAACCCCGCCGCCGCCGATGCCGAGGTGTTCGCCCTGATCGCCCAGGCGCTCGACGGTCTGGCGCTGCGCGCGGCCACCGGCGATATTGGTATCCTGATGGCCGCCGTGGCCGGGCTGAAGACCACCGAACCTCGCAAGGCGGCGTTGATGCGTCATATCTGGCGCCCGCGCCGGTTTCGGGCGCTGCTCGACCGCTACGCTGGTCGCGCGCCGGTGCCACCCGCGCGTGCCGCGCTGCTCAAGGCCGCTGATCCGCTGGCCGGCGGCGCCCCCGAGATCGGCAAGCGCGACCGCGCCGATGTCGAGGCGCGGATCGCCGTGCTGCGTGCGGATGCCGCCGCCGCACCCATTTCGGACAATGAAATGGCCGGGCTCGACGCGCTGTTATCGGTGCGCGAGACGATGCCCTATGCGCTGGAGCATCTGCGCGATATCGCGGTGGACCTGCCGCAGATCACCCCGGCGCTCGACCGGCTGGAGGCGCGCATCGCCGCCCTGCGGGCGCGCGGGATCGACGTGGACCGGCTCGATTTCGAGGCCTCCTATGGGCGCACCTCGATGGAATATTACGACGGCTTCGTCTTTGGTTTCTATGCCGAGCGGCGGCCCGACCTGCCGCCCATCGCGACCGGTGGGCGCTATGACGCGCTGACCCGTCGGCTGGGCAACGGCGCCGAGATCCCCGCCGTGGGCGGCGTGCTGCGCCCGGGCCTGATGCTGCTGCTTGCGGAGGCCGAGACATGAGCCTGAAGCTTGGGGTGCCGTCCAAGGGGCGGCTGATGGAAAAGACCTTTGCCTGGTTCGACAAGCGCGGCATCACGCTCAGCCGCACCGGGTCGGACCGCGAATATGCCGGTCGCGTCGATGGGATCGAGGGCGTGTCGCTGGTGCTGCTCTCGGCGGGGGAAATCCCACGTGAACTGGCGGCGGGGCGCATCCATCTGGGCGTTACCGGCACCGATCTGGTGCATGAGAAACTGCCGCTCTGGGATCAGCAACTGGAGGAGGTGGCGCCGCTGGGGTTTGGCCAGGCCGACCTGATCATCGCGGTACCCGCCTGCTGGGCGGATGTGGACACGCTCGATGATCTCGACGCGGCGGCCGCGGGGTTCCGGGCGCGGCATGGGCACCGCCTGCGCATCGCCACCAAGTATCACCGGCTGGTGCGCGAATTCCTGACCGGCGCGGGGGTGGCCGATTATACGCTGGTCGACAGCCAGGGCGCGACCGAGGGCACGGTCAAGAACGAGACCGCCGAGGCGATTGCCGATATCACCTCGACCGGCGAGACCCTGCGCGCCAATCATTTGAAGATTCTCAGTGACGGGCTGATCCTGCGCAGTCAGGCGACGCTCTGGCGCAGCCGGGTGGCGCCGATGGATGCGGTTGAAAAGAGCGCTCTGGATCAGTTTTTGCAGCGTTTGTCGCAATAGGGGGCGCTGCCCCGGAGCGTATTCAACCAGAAAGAAGCGCGCGCGATCAGGCTTCTTTCTGGTCACAAATACTCCGGCATGCCGGATGACATCCTAGCCGCACTTGGAATGGCCGCAGCTGCGGCAGGTCATGCAGCCTTCGACCATCTGCATGTCGAACTGGCCGCAGCTGGGGCAGGCCTTGCCACGCGGAGCATCGCCGTTCACGACCTGCGCCTGCGGGTCCGATTTCAGGCCCATGCCCTCGCCTTCGAGAAAGCCGATGGCGATCAGGTGCTGTTCGATCACCCCTCCGATGGCCGCCAGGATCGAGGGGATGTATTTGCCCTTGACCCAGGCACCGCCGCGCGGGTCGAAGACGGCCTTCAGCTCTTCGACAACAAAGCTGATATCGCCGCCGCGCCGGAACACCGCCGAAATCATCCGGGTCAGTGCCACGGTCCAGGCGAAATGCTCCATGTTCTTGGAATTTATGAACACCTCGAACGGGCGGCGGTGGCCGTTGATGATGATGTCGTTGATGGTGATGTAGAGCGCATGCTCGCTGTCGGGCCACTTGATCTTGTAGGTGTTGCCTTCGAGATGTTCGGGCCGGTCCAGCGGCTCGGACATATAGATGACGTCGCCATGGGGTGTCATCGGTTCGGCATCGGATTTGGCAACGACGGTGGGGGCGGCTTTCTTCAGCAAGAATTCGTCTACGCCTAGACCAAACACTTTCGCTATCGCGACAGCATTTTCAGCGCTTGTCGAAGAACTCTCTCTCCCAAGCAACTTGTTTAGAACGTCGCGCGAAACGCCTGACAACTTTGAAACCTCTGAGATCTTCTTGCCGCTGGCTTCCATGCGGTTTTTCAGGGCAACTCCAAAACTGGAGTACTTTTCGGAGTTCTCAGCCACACTCAACACACTCCCCGTCACATCGTTGGGCCGATAGGTGGTGCAGCCCTTGCAGCCCAGATCCCAGGCCTGCATGTAGACATCCTTGAAATCGTCGAACGAGATGTCCTCGGGGCAGTTGATGGTTTTGGAGATCGAGCTGTCGATCCATTTCTGCGCCGCCGCCTGCATCCGCACGTGATCGGCGGGCGCCAGCGTCTGGGCGTTGACGAAATAGTCGGGCAGGGGTGTGTCGCCGAACTTGTCGCGCCACATCTGCACGGCGTAATCGACCACCTCTTCCTCGGTCCGGCTGCCGTCCTTTTGCAGCACCTTGCGGGTATAGGCATAGGCAAAGACCGGTTCGATCCCCGACGACACGTTGCCGGCATAAAGCGAGATTGTTCCGGTGGGCGCGATCGAGGTCAGAAGCGCGTTGCGGATGCCATGGGTGCGGATCGCAGCGCGCACATCCTCGTCCATGGCTCGCATGGTGCCCGAGGCCAGGTATTTCTCGGCGTCAAACAGGGGGAAGGCGCCTTTTTCCTTGGCCAGCTCGACGGAGGCGAGATAGGCGGCGCGGGCGATGGCGTGCAGCCAGTCCTCGGTCTGCTTGGCCGCCTCGTCGCTGCCATAGCGCAGGCCCAGCATCAAGAGCGCATCGGCCAGTCCGGTCACGCCCAAACCGATCCGGCGCTTGTTCTGCGCTTCGGCGGCCTGTTCGGGCAGCGGGAATTTCGAGGCATCGACCACGTTGTCCATCATCCGTACGGCGGTGGCGACCAGCTCTTGCAGCGCCTCGGGGTCCAGCGCTGCCTCGGCCTCGAACGGGGCCTTGACCAGCCGCGCCAGGTTGATCGAACCCAACAGGCAGGCGCCATAGGGGGGCAGGGGCTGTTCACCACAGGGGTTGGTGGCGGCGATGGTCTCGACATAGTTCAGGTTGTTGGCCGCGTTGATGCGGTCGATGAAGATCACGCCCGGTTCGGCATAATCATAGGTGGCCTGCATGATCTTGTTCCACAGGGCGCGCGCCTCGACCGTGTGATAGATCTTGCCGTCGAATTGCAGCTCCCACGAGCCATCGGCCTTGACCGCCTCCATGAAGGCATCGGTGACCAGCACCGACATGTTGAACATGCGCAGGCGGGCGGGGTCGGATTTGGCGGCGATGAACTGTTCGATATCGGGATGGTCGCAGCGCATGGTCGCCATCATCGCGCCGCGGCGGGAACCGGCGGACATGATGGTGCGGCACATGGCATCCCAGACATCCATGAAGCTAAGCGGCCCCGAGGCATCGGCGGCCACGCCTTTGACATCGGCGCCGCGCGGGCGGATGGTCGAGAAGTCGTATCCGATGCCACCGCCCTGCTGCATGGTCAGCGCCGCCTCTTTCAGCATCTCGAAGATGCCGCCCATGCTGTCGGGGATCGTGCCCATGACAAAGCAGTTGAACAGCGTCACCCGACGCGCGGTGCCCGCTCCGGCGGTGATGCGCCCGGCGGGGAGATATTTGAAATCCTCCAGCGCGGTATAGAATTCCTGTTCCCAGTGCCGGGGATCCTTCTCGACCTGCGCCAGAGCGCGGGCGATCCGGCGCCAGCTGTCCTCGACCGTCTGGTCGATCGGGGTGCCGTCCGCCTGTTTGAAACGGTATTTCATGTCCCAAATCTGCTCGGCGATGGGGGCGGCGAAACGGCTCATCGGATGATTCCCTCGTGCTGGAAGAGGTATCCAGCTTAAACCAAATGTGAGGTGCGCCACAACAGCTTGATGCCGGAGCGGGGTGAGCTACAATATCAAGGTGGCCTTGGGACGACTCTGTGGGAAAGCTGTGGATAACTACGTCAACTTGATCAAGCTCAGCGTCGGTTCGGAAAGCGTCGACAGCCTGGCCGAATGGCAGGCGACGCGGCGGGCTCAGACGCCGGACGGGTTGCCGCGCCATGTCACCCGCATGTGGCCGAAACGCGAGGCCGAGATCCTGGCGGGCGGGTCGATCTATTGGGTGATCAAGGGGTTGATCCAGTGCCGCCAGCGGGTGTTACGGATGGACGAGGTCACCGGACAGGATGGCACCCGACATTGTGCGCTGGTGCTCGACCCCGAAATGCACCGCACCCACAGCACCCAGAAACGCCCGTTTCAGGGCTGGCGCTATCTGAACCCCGCAGACACGCCGCCCGATCTGCCCAAGGGGCGCGCGCAGGACGATGCGTTGCCCGAGGATCTGAACCGGGCCTTGGCCGAGATCGGGGTGATCTGAGCCTCAGCCTGTCCAGGGGCTGTGGCGCAGGATTTCGGCGAATTCCTCGACCAGCTGCGGAAACTGGGTCCGGGTGTGGATCAAGAGTGACACGCTGCGCTGCTCCTCCAGCCCGGCGATGGGGCGGAACGCCAGCTCTTTCGGCTGCACCTGCGCGACCGAGCGCGGCAGGATCGTCACCCATTTCCCCGTGCGCACCATCGCCAGCAACGAATGGGTGTTGTGCACGGTGATCCGGGCGCGGGGCAGGGCGGCGCTTATCTCGGGCGCCTCGATCAATGCGCACAGGTTGTTGCGGATGAAGCCCGAGGTAAGGATAGCTTCGATATCGGGCGGCTGCGGCTGTTGCGCCAGCGGGTGACCGGGTGCGCAGAGCAGGCCAAAGGCATCCTCGAACAGGATCTCGCTTGCGACCCCGTTCAGAACCGGCCGACCGGAGACAATGCCCAGATCGGCTTGCCCTTGCAGCATCGCGTCAACCACCCGGCCGCTGTCCATGTCGCGCAGCTCCAACTCGAGCGCGGGATGGCGTTGCATCATCGTCTCGATCGCGGCTGGCAGCGCCAGGCCCGAGGCCGAAGGGATCGAGGCCACCCGCAGCAGCCCCTGTGGCGCCCGCGCCGCCGCCTCGATCGCCTGCACGGTGTCATCGAATTGGCGCAACTGCTGTTGGGCAAAGCGGAACACTTCTTGCCCCAGCGGGGTCAGGCGGTTCTTGCGCTCGCTCTCGAACAGGCGCTGGCCCAGATGTTCCTCAAACTGTTTCAGGGTCATCGACAGGGCGGACTGGGTCCGACCCATGCGCATCGCGGCATCGGCCAGGTTGCCGGTCTGCGCGACCGTGCTGAAACAGCGTAGCATCTCGATCTTGATCATGATTTCAGAAATCCTGAAATTTCTTTAAGAAATTTAAGTTTGACCGATGTCATGACCAAAGTCCACCATGCCCCAATTCATTCGAGGAACTGGGCCAGAGGCATGTCGGACACAAAACTCAATCTTATCGCGGGCGAATGGCTGGCGGGCGAAGCCGAAATCGAAAACCGCAACCCGTCGGACCTGAGCGATCTGGTTGGCATGTTCGCACAGGCCAGCGCCGATCAGCTTGATGCGACGCTGCAACAGGCCCGGCGCGCACAGGCGGAATGGGCGGCCTATGGGATGGAGCGCAAGCAGGCGGTGTTGATGTCCATCGGCACCGAACTGATGGCCCGGGCCGAGGAGTTGGGCACGCTGCTCAGCCGCGAAGAGGGCAAACCGCTTGCCGAGGGCAAGGGCGAGGTCTATCGCGCCGGTCAGTTCTTTACCTATTACGCCGCCGAATGCCTGCGCCAACTGGGCGAAAATGCCGACAGCGTGCGCCCGGGCGTCGAGATCGACGTGCGCCGCGAGGCGGTGGGCGTCGTTGCGGTGATCAGCCCGTGGAACTTTCCCACCGCCACCGCCTCGTGGAAGATCGCGCCCGCGCTTTGCTATGGCAATGCGGTGGTTTGGAAACCGGCCAATATCACCCCGGCCAGCGCCGTGGCGCTGACCGAGATCATCGCGCGCCAGGACATTCCCAAGGGCCTGTTCAGTCTGGTCATGGGGTCGGGACGCAGCATTGGTCAACGGCTGGTGGAAAGCCCGCTGGTCAACGCGATTTCCTTCACCGGCTCGGTGCCGGTGGGCAAGGGCATCGCCTCGGCCGCGATCCAGAACCTGACCAAGGTGCAGATGGAAATGGGGTCCAAGAACGCGCTGGCGGTGATGGATGATGCCGATCTGGATCTGGCGGTGACGCTGGCGCTGGGTGGCGCCTTTGGCGGCACCGGGCAGAAATGCACCGCAAGCTCGCGGCTGGTGGTCCATGCCGCCATCCACGACGCCTTTGTCGAGAAGCTGGTGGCAGGCACACAGGCCATGAAGGTGGGCCATGCGCTGGCCGAGGGCACCCAGATGGGCCCGGTGGTCAGCGCCCAGCAACTGGCCGAGAATCTCGCCTATGTCGATCTGGGCAAGTCCGAGGGCGCCGAACTTGCCTGCGGCGGGCAGCGGCTGGAGATGCCGCAGGACGGGTATTACATGTCGCCCGGCGTGTTCCTGAACACCACTAACACCATGCGCATCAACCGCGAAGAGATGTTCGCGCCGCTGACCAGCGTGATCAAGGTCGGCAGCTATGACGAGGCGCTGAGCGTGGTGAACGACACCAATTTCGGCCTGACCTCGGGCATCGTGACCCAGTCGCTGGCGCGCGCCACCCATTTCCGGCGTAACGCGCGTACCGGGGTGGTGACGGTGAACCTGCCGACCGCGGGCACTGATTACCATGTGCCTTTCGGGGGGCGCGGCGACAGCTCTTACGGGCCGCGTGAACAGGGCAAGGCGGCGGCCGAGTTCTATACCACGGTCAAGACGGCGTATATCAGCGCGGGGGCGCCACAATGAGCTATCGCATCGACGGCCTGCAATATGCCAACTGGTCGGAAAAGATTTTTCGCCAGCTGCGCGCGGGCAATGTCGATGCGGTGCATGTCACCATCGCTTATCACGAGAGCTTTCGTGAGACGGTCCTGAATTTCGAGAAATGGAACCGCTGGTTCGAGCAATACCCCGATCTGATCATGAAGGGGCAATGGGCCGGCGATATCGACATCGCGCGCGAGACCGGGCGCACCGCGATCTTTTTCGGATTTCAGAACCCCAGCCCGATCGAGGACGACATCGGGCTGGTCGAGATCCTGCACACGCTGGGCGCGCGCTTCATGCAGCTGACCTATAACAACCAGTCGCTGCTGGCGACCGGTTGCTACGAGGCCGAGGATGCGGGTATCACCCGCATGGGCCGTCAGGTCATCAAAGAGATGAACCGGGTGGGGCTGGTGGTGGATATGAGCCACTCTGCCGACCGCTCGACCATCGAGGCCGCCGAGATCTCGGAGCGTCCCATCGCCATCACTCATGCCAACCCGCATGATTGGGCCCCGGCCCTGCGAAACAAGAAGGACGACGTGATCCGGGCGGTGACCGAAAACGGCGGCATGCTGGGCTTTTCGGTCTATCCCCATCACCTGAAGGACAAGTCCGGCTGCACGCTGGAAAGCTTCTGCGAGATGATCGCGCGCACTGCCGAGCGGTATGGCGTCGAGCATCTGGGGATCGGCACCGACCTGTGCCAGGACCAGCCCGACAGCGTGGTGGAATGGATGCGCACCGGGCGCTGGTCCAAGGAGATCGACTTTGGCGAAGGTTCCGCCAGCGCGCCGGGCTTTCCCCCGATGCCGCACTGGTTCCAGGACAATCGCGATTTTGGAAATATCGAGAACGGGTTACGCGCGACCGGCCTGAACAAGGACGAAGTGGCCGGGATCATGGGCGGGAACTGGTACAGGTTCTTTGCCCAGAACTTCGTCCCGCAAGGATAGAGAGATGGACACCGCCCCGAACAGGCAAATCCAGCGCAGGGATCCGGCAACAGTCATGCGGCTGTCACGGCTGGGTTCGCTGCATCAATGCCGCCTCAGCTTCATGCGCATCCTGACCCGGCGCATGGCGCGCGAGAACTGGAGCTTTTCGCGCCCCGTGTTCGGCATCGACGCGGCGGGCGTGGGGCATGCGGTCTATACCGCGCAGGGGCCCGACCGTGCCTATTCACTGGTGGCCTTTGCCCATGACCTGCCGCCCGAGATGCGTTCGGACCGGGTGATCGCCACCGCCTGGGATGCGACATTCACCCTGTTCGACGGCATCCCGACCGAGGATGATATCGCGCGGCTGTCGCAGAACGTGCCGCTGCAAGAGGCGGGCCGGGTCAGCGAAAGCGAGATATCGGTCAGCAGGGCTAACCGGTCGGTGCGGCTCTGGGCGCATGTGGTCGACGCGCTGGCCAGCGGGCAACAGCCCGACCGCGCCGAAATCGACAAGGTGGGCTATCTGATGCGCACCACCGCCGTCTATGGTTCGGGCAAACTGGGGGCGGCGGATCGTGAGCAGATTGCCGACCGCCCCGAGATGCAGGTGCCGTTCCAGGCCGAGATGCTGTCGGTCTATCTGACCCGTGTTTTCGTGCGTGATCTGGTGCAGCACATGGCGCGGGCCAAGGGTGGCGAAGGCGCGGTCGATCTGGACCCGGCGCTGGCCCGGCGGATGGGCATCGGCAACTCCACCGGTCTGGGCATGGCGCCCTATATCGTCAACCACCCGGTCCTGTTCAATAACTGGGTCATGGCCCGGGAAGAGGCGATTGCCCGCGTGCGCAGTGTCGCTACCGCCAGCCCCGACGCGGCCGCGCAATTTCGCCAGATGCTTCGGCGCAGCGAGGTGTCGCTGGGCCAGTGGCGCTCGGAGCACCCGATTCAACAGGCCAAGCTGGCCGATCTGCGCCGCGACATGGAGGTGCTCTCGCGCCATGTGGCGGGCGACGACCAGCTGAACGATCACCCCTGGGATCGGCTGATGCGCTGGGCCGAGGGCGCGCTCAGCGAGGAGGGGCAGGAACTGGTCGCCTCGCTGATCCTCGAACCCTATCCCGATCTGGTGGACGGTCTGGCCAGCTGCATGGCTGATGGCAATCCGGGTGCGTTTCGTATCGACGGAGCGATGCCGATTTCGGAGCTGCGCGCGCTGATCGCCGCCAGCTACGCCTGGGCCTTTGACCTGAACTGGACGGCGCCCGAAAACTGCGCCCGCGCCTGGTATGTCTCCGAGGAGAAGCTGGAGCCGCGTCTGGGCGAGCGGTTCGACGAGCCGATTGCCGAGTACGAACAGCCGCTGGCCCCGGCCCGCGATGCGGCGGCGGCACATGCCGCGCTGGCCAGTTGGGAGGGCTCCCGTCCGGTGGCCGAGTTCCTGCTGGCCCATCCCGAACACCGCCACACCGTGCGCCGTGCCCAGATGAGCCGATTGGCCCCTTATGGCGAGATCCACGACAACACGATCAGCGCCTCGGTGCTGCCCATCGACATGTTGCGGGCAAAGTTGGCCTTCTTTGGCGCCATCCATTTCGATCCCCGTTCGGACCGCTGGGTGCGGATCTGCATGTATGCGGGTGCGCCATACCCCGAGGAACTCTCGCCCGAGACGGCGGATGACTGGGTTTACCCGGAGGTGCCGGCATGAGCTTTTCCCTCAACGAGATCGAGGCCACCGCCAAGCGTGCTGCGCGCGGCGCGGGCTATCCCTGGGGCCTTGCGGAAGAGGCGGCCAAGGCGACCCGCTGGCTCGCCGCCCATGATCTGGATGCCTGTGCCGAGCTGGCCGGGCTGCTGACCCGGATCGACAGGGTGTCGCTTGCCGATCTTTCTCCTGACACTAACGGCGCGACCTGGGTCGCGTCGGGCGGAATGCTCTGCCCGCTGGCGGCTGGCGCGGCGCTGTCTGACCGCGCGGCAGAGCTGTCCGATGCAGGGTTCCGGCTGCAACAAGTGGCCCGGCCCGCGCTGCTGATGCCCTTTGCCGCGCTGATCGCGCAACAGATCGGCCGCCCGGTCACCCTGCGCTGGGAGGGCGGCGGTGCCGTCACCGATGGCGCGGCGCTCGACCTTTCCGGCACGGCGCCGGAGCTTGCGCCTCTGGTCGAGGTGACACCAGGCGGCGAGATCGGCTCTGCAACGCCGATCCGCAGCCGCGCCCAGCCTGCACCCGAGGCCTGGGCCACCCTGAACCGCCTTGCCCATCGCACCTATGCCCCCGCAACCGAGGAATCCCGGTTAAAGGGCGCGGGCGCGGGGCTTTCCGACAATGACTGAAGCGAGGACGCCATGACCGAAACCCGCACCCTGAGCCTGGACGAGATCGAAGATCTGAGCTTTCGCGCATTGGTGGCCGCTGGCACCTCCGAGGCCAATGCCCGGCCATTGGCCGTGGCCACCGCCGCGACCGAGGCCGACGGTATCGCCAGCCACGGGTTGCTCTACATCCCGATCTATTGCGAGCATGTGCAATGCGGCAAGGTCGACGGGCGGGCCGAACCCCGGCTCGACCGTCCCGCGCCATCGGTGCTGACCGCGGATGCGGCGACCGGGTTTGCCCATGCCGCCATCGACCTTGGCTTTGATCAACTGATACCGCTGGCACGCAGTCAAGGCGTAGCCGCGCTGGCGATCCGCAACAGCTATAACTGCGGCGTGCTGGGCTATCACACCGCCCGTCTGGCCCGTGAAGGGCTGGTAGGTCTGGGCTTTACCAACGCGCCCGCCTCAATCGCGCCCTCGGGAGGATCGAAACCGGTGGTCGGCACCAACCCGTTCTCGCTGGCGGTGCCGGGCGAGAATGGCGAACCGGCGTTCCTGATCGATCAGAGCGCCAGCACCATTGCCAAGAGCGAAGTGATGAAGCGTGCCCGCGAGGGCAAGCCGATCCCGGTCGGCTGGGCGCTGGATGCCGAAGGCAACCCGACCACCGACCCCGAGGTCGGACTGAAAGGTTCGATGGCGCCGTCGGGCGGCTACAAGGGGGTGGGGGTTGCCCTGCTGGTCGAGACCATGGCCGCGGCGCTGACCGGCGCCACGCTGGGGATCGATGCCTCGCCGTTTTCCGGCACGGCGGGCGGGCCGCCCCGCACCGGCCAGTTCTTTCTTGCGATCGACCCGGGCGCGACCTCGGGCGACCGGTTCGCACCGTTGATCGCACGGCTGACCGCTGCGGTCCACGATCAGGACAACGCGCGCTTGCCTGGCGATGGGCGCCGGGCACGCCGCCTTCATGCACGTGAGGCGGGAGTCGCCGTCAGTTGCGCCACACTGGAGCGGATCGAGAAGATCATCGCCGGATAAGCGGCATTTCGGACGTCGCTAATAAGTCAAAGACCACCGGTCCTGTGTCGCTCTGACCGCTGCGGGACCGCTAAGACAACCAAATTCTTGTGTCAGGGAGGGATCGCATGTCTATCAAACCACCATTCACCGAGATCGAGGTCAAAAGGGCCGCGTCCGGTTTCTACCAAGGGCATAGCGTCGAAATCGCGCTATTCTCCAAGGCGATCATGGTCGGCCTTGTCCTTTGGGCCCTTGTCTGGCCTGCCAACGCAAACGGCGTGCTGGGCAGCCTGAACTGGCGGCTGCTGGAGGATTTCAACGTCTTCTACATTGTCATCGTCGGTTTCTTTGCCGTCTTCCTGTTCGTGCTGGCGGCCTTGCCGCAGACCGGCAAGCGGATCATGGGTCGACCGGGGGAGGGCACCGAGTTTTCCAACTTCTCCTGGTTCTCGATGATGTTCGGCGCCGGTCTGGGTGTCGGCCTGATGGTGTTCGCCACCGCTGAACCGCTGGGCCTGTGGGGATCGAATCCGGTCGTGGTATCGGGCGCGGTTGTCGGCAATACCGAGGAGGCGCTGCAATCGGCCTATCGCTATACCTTTGCCCATTACGGCTTTCACGCCTGGGCGATCTATGTAGTGACGGGTCTGGCGTTGGCCTATTACGCCTATACCCGTGACATGCCGCTGACCATCCGTTCGGCGCTGACACCGCTGTTCGGGTCGCTGATGAACGGGTTCCTGGGCCATGTGGTCGACGTGCTGGGCGTGCTGGCCACCATCCTGGGTGTGTCGGTGACCATCGGCTTTGGTGTCTCGCAATTCATCGACGGCATGTACGCGATCACCGGCATGGAATGGATGATGGACATGACCGGCGAGGCGCCTGCTCCGGGCACCGTCGGCCTGATCGCCGGTCTGGTGGTGATCATGGGTCTGTCGATCATCTCGGCGGTTTCGGGTGTGGGCCGGGGTGTGAAATACCTGTCCAACCTCAACCTGGTTCTGTCGCTGGTCCTGCTCTTCACCTTTGTGCTGTTTGGCTCGTTCCTGTTCGCCATGACGACCTACGCCTCGGCCCTGATGGATTACCTGCTGAATTTCCTCTCGATCAGCTTCGGCGCCTATGGTCCGCAGGATCCGGCCGATTTTGTGGCCGCACTGCCGGCCGAGGCCGCCCCCTATGCCGATGCGCTGCGCGGCGGGGCGACCAATGCCTGGGGTTCGTTCGAAGGGTTCAAGTCCAGTCTCGAAGGCGAGGCGGCAGCCCTTTCCGACGAGGTTCTTGCCGCAGCCTATGCCGCAGGCGAGCCGGGACGTCAGTTCGGCTGGCAGGCAGGCTGGACCACCTTCTACTGGGCCTGGTGGATTGCCTTCTCGCCCTTCGTGGGTCTGTTCCTGGCGCGTATCTCGCGCGGTCGCACGGTGCGTGAGTTCATCGTCGGCTGCCTGTTCGCCCCGGCGCTGGTCTGCTTTGCCTGGATGACCATCCTGGGCGGTACGGCCATCGATCTGGAACTGACCGGCGGTGCCAATGGTGCCATCATCGGCGCGTCCAACACCGCAAAGCTGTTCGTGACCCTGGGTCAGATGCTGTCGGGCGGATTCCTGTCGGCGATCACGGTGATGTGCGTCGTGCTGATCATGACCTTCCTGGTCACCTCTGCTGACTCGGGCATCCTGGTGATGAACACGATCATGTCGGGCGGCGATCAGGAGGTCGGCAACAAGCACAAGATCGTCTGGGGCCTGATCCTGACCGCCGTGATCGGCACACTGCTGATCGCGGGCAAGACCAATGGCGGTGCCGACCCGATGGAGGCGCTGAAGAGCGCAATGATCATCGGTGCGTTGCCCTTCACCGTGGTGATGGGTCTGATGTGCATCTCGCTGGCCAAAGCGCTATATCGCGATGGCAAGCGTGAAAAGCTGGGCCTGATCGTGGGCAAGCCGGCGGAATGAGCCGATCTGCCGGGCGGTTCTCTGCCCGGCCGCGACCCAAGCAGACGGGCCTGTGCCGTAACGGTGCGGGCCCGTTTCGCATTCGGATCATGCGGTCGCCAGCAGGTCGCGCAGGGTGTCGAGGGCCGGAGCCATCTCGACCTCGGAAAAGGCGCAGAACCCCAGGACCAGACCATTGCCGCGCCCCGGTACCGCGCAATAGCCTGAGAGGGCGGAGACGGTCAGCCCCGATGCGCGGGCGCGCTCGGCCAGTGCGGCATCGTCCAGCCCTGGCCGCAGGTGTAGCACCGTCTGCATTCCGGCCTGATGGTCGGCGGCTGTACCGTAACGGGCGAAATCCCGCGCCAGCCGGTCCAACAGAAAGCGCCGACGCTCGCCATAGATCCGGCGCACGCGGCGCAGATGCCGGTAGAACTCGCCGCTTGACATGAACTCGGCCAGAACTTGCTGGGGCATCGAACTTGCGTGCAGGCCAAATCGGCGGAGCGTGGCGCGAAACCGGTCGGTGAGTATCTCGGGGGTTACCAGATAACCAAGGCGCAATGCGTTCGAGAAGATCTTGGAAAACGAGCCCACATAGATCGTGCGGCCCAGCGTGTCGCCCCCCGCCATCGCAGGGATCGGCCGACCGGAGTAACGGAATTCGCTGTCGTAGTCGTCCTCGATGATCCAACCGCCGGATGATTGTGCCCAGTTGACAAAGGCGCGGCGTCGGCTGGGCGACATCGCCCCGCCGAGGGGGTACTGATGCGAGGGCGTGAGAATTGCGAGCCGGGCCTGGGTTGCGGGGCCGGGCAAAGAGGCCCCCTCGGCATCGATCGGCAAAAAAACGGGCTGCAACCCCTGCGCCGCGGAAAAGGCGAAAAGCGGCGGATATCCGGGAGATTCAAGCGCGATGGAATCGCCCGGTTCGGCAAGGGTTCGCATGCACAATTCCAGTGCATCGGTGGCCCCGGCGGTCACGATCACCTGATCTGGAGCTACGTCGATGCCGCGCCAGTCCCGCAGATGCGCGGCTATGGCCTCGCGCAAGGCGGGGTTTCCAAACTGGTCCCCGGCGCTGAACATAGCCTGCGGGTTCGAGCGGCAGAGCCGGGCCACCGTCTTTGCCCATTGTCTGTAGGGAAACAACCGCATGTCCGGTGTCCCGGCGACAAACGGGCGTGGGCCCGGCGAGGCAGGTGGCGCGGACGCGGTACGGGCATCTGGCCGCGCCGACAGTTCGACCTCGCCCATCGTGCAGACCAGAAAACCGGAGCCTTGCCGCGCCTTCAGGTACCCTTCGGCCACCAACTGATCATAGGCGGTGACAACGGTCGACCGCGACACACCCAGTTCGGTGGCCAAAGCCCGTGTCGGCGGCATCCGGCTGCCGGCGGGTAATTCGCCCGAAATCGCGCGCGACCGGATCGCGGCACAGATCTGCTCGAAGACCGGCAAGGGGTC
Organism: Ruegeria sp. PrR005; assembly: GCF_010500245.1. Classification (GTDB taxonomy): domain Bacteria; phylum Pseudomonadota; class Alphaproteobacteria; order Rhodobacterales; family Rhodobacteraceae; genus Ruegeria_B; species Ruegeria_B marisflavi. The sequence goes on along the minus strand of NZ_JAAGOX010000057.1, from coordinate 147,404 downwards.
CTGCCGGTCGATGGATATGGCGGGCCAGGAGGTTTGCGGCATGGAATTGGTCTGCTGATTTGATTTGATGTTGGATATTAACGGCGCACCGGTTTGCCTGCAAACAGGCTGAAACAAGTTAGAGAGTGGATCATGGATCACGAGATAAATCTTCTGGGTCAGCCCATCGGATTTGCCCTGCCTGAGTGGCAGCCGCGTTCGCGCCCGGATCGGCGCGTGTTGGAGGGACGGTTCGCACGGCTGGAACCGCTCGATGTGGCCCGGCATGCGGAGGACCTGTGGCACGCCTTTGCAGCGGACGTCGAAGGCCGTTCTTGGACCTATATGCCCTTTGGCCCTTTCGGCGGGCAGGCCGCGTTCGCCGCGTTTCTTGCGACGATGAGCCAGGGCGACGATCCCGTTTATTATTCCATTCTGGACCTTGCGAGCGGACGCGCCTCTGGGATTGCAAGTTTCATGCGCGTTCAACCCGAGCATGGGGTGATCGAGGTGGGTGGCATCGCCTTTGCGCCCATTCTGCAAAGGACGCCCGCCGCGACCGAGGCCATGTTCCTGATGATGGCACATGCCTTTGATGATCTCGGCTATCGCCGCTATGAATGGAAGTGCGACGCGCTCAATGCGGCATCGCGCCGGGCCGCGTCGCGTTTGGGCTTCCGCTATGACGGCCTGTTCGAGCAGGCGGTTGTCTATAAGGGGCGCAATCGCGATACCGCCTGGTTTTCGATCCTCGACCGGGACTGGCCTAAGGTGAAACGGGGTTTTGAAACCTGGCTTTTGCCGGAGAACTTCGATGCCGAGGGAAGACAACGGTATGGTCTGGCGGCATGCCGGGCCTAGGCCCGGCGCACCTCGACAAAGGTTTCATTGTACACCGCGCCCCGCTCTATGTCGGCACGCAGGTCGGCCGGGATCAGCGCATTCACGGTAAGCCCGGTGGCAGAGCTTTGCCGCCAGGTTCCCTTGGGGCTATAGAGCACACCGGGCCGGGTTGCGTCGGTTACCGAGAGAACCAGCTCAACGGCGCCCCGGGCATTGCTGACACGCACACGCTCTCCATCCGACAGCCCCAGCCGCTCGGCATCCTCGGGGTGTATCTCGACCTGTTCGGGGCCAAGGCTGTCAGCGTGACCGCCAAAGGTCGCGTTGGTTCGTTTTGCCGAACTGGGGGAAATCAGGGTAAAGGGCAGATCGGGTTTGGCGGGCCGATAGACCGGGACACCGCATCCGAACCGCTGTTCCAGGTCCTGGCTGAACAGCTCGATCCTACCCGAGGGCGTGGCCGGAAGAACGGTGTCGCACATGATGAGCGGCGCGCCGTCACGGCGCCCCATATCCAGCGCCCGGTCGGTGGGCAGGGCGCTGGGGGCGATGCCCTCTAGCCGCGGGTCGGCACCATTCATCGCCTGATCCATCAAGTCTTGGTCCGTGTCCCGGAACTCTGGCTCGTCATATCCGAACCGCGCGGCCAGACGGCGGAAAATCTCGGTATTGGGAAGACTGTCGCCCACAGGCGGAATAACGGGGTCTGCCCGTTGCAGCCAGGTCTGGCCATAAGCGCCGTAGATATCGGCATATTCGAAATGGCTCGCCGCAGGCAGGACAACATCGCAAAAGGCCATGCTGTCGGTCATCACCACATCCGCGCCAACACTGAACAGCTCCTCGCGCTCTAGCCCGCGCAAGAGAGCGGTCTGATCGGGGTGGGTGGCAACCGGGTTGTGATTGTAGATCATCAACGCCTTGACCGGCGGGTCCAGCGTGTCGTCGAGAAGTTTTTCGGCGACATCCACGATGTTGAAGACCCGTGTCCCGGGCCGCTTCAGATGGTCGCCATGCAGGCGCGTGGTGGTGCGAGGAAAGGCCGAGCCCGGCTTGGCGATCACGCCCGCGCCCTGCCGCCCGTGCTGGCCCATGAGCGCGTTGATCGCCATCGCGGCGCGCAGGCCCGAGCCGCCGGAACAGCCGCGCTCGATCCCGTTGCCCAGCGAAGTCGCCATGTTTCGCGCCCCGGCGATCCAATCCGCCAGCATGTGAAACTGAACCGCGGTCAGTCCGCAGGCCTGTTCGACATCGGTAACGCCGAAGCGGCGCGCTTGCTCCAGATAGGGGGCGGCCCCGGCCACCCATTGGTCGATGAAGGCCGTATCCAGTACCTGACGGCGCTCAAGCTCGGTCGCCAGTGCCAGTGCCAGCACCACGTCCGTCCCCGGCTGGATCTGGAGGAACAGATCGCACTGCTCGGCCAGCTTGATCCGCTTTGGATCGATCACCACGACCCGACCGCCTGCCGCCCGGACCTGTTTCAGGACCCGCATCAGATGGAGATTGGAGACGGTGACATTGTTGCCCCAGACAAGAACCAGATCGGAATGCACGGCCTGTTCCGGGGGCATGCCGGGAGCAGGGCCAAAAAGACTTGAATATGCTGTGCCGCGCACGCCTCCGCACAGCGGCCCTCGGTCCAGCATTGTTGCACCCAGCCGATAAAAGAACCGCCGGTCCATCGAGCCGCCGGCCAGTTCGCCATGCGGGCCGGCATAGTTGAAGGGCAGAACGGATTGCGGTCCATGCTCGGCAATCGCGCGGGAAAACCCGGCATGGACCAGGTCAAGGGCCGTGTTCCAGTCGATCGGCTCGAACCTGCCCGACCCGCGTGGCCCGATCCGCCGGAGCGGGCGGGTCAGACGGGCCTTTCCATGTACGAAGTCGGGATAATAGCGCGCGACCTTGTTGCAGATGACATTGGCGGTGAAGGGATTTGCATCGCTTCCTGCGACCTTTGTTATGCGGGTGTTTTCGACGGTGACCGACAGGCTGCACGTGTCGGGGCAATCCAATGGGCAAACAGAAGGAAGTTTCATCAAGTTGGCGGTCCTGGGTTCGGTTGTCTTTTGGGTTTCTGTCGATTGAAAGGGGTGGCTCCTTTGTCAATCAAAGAGGATTGCTGGAAAACCGCCAGAAGTGAATAAAATGAACAGACCAATTTTGAAGTTCGGGCAAGGTTGGCGCAACGACGGCCGTTCTGGGCCTAGATGACCGGAGAAGAACGAGAACCGAGCAGGCCGATTTCTTTGGTGAGACTTGAAGAACACGCTTTAAGGGATTGGAAACATAGTTCTTCCCCTGAGTCCGAAAATTTGTTACTCGTGCGTCAATAAAAAAAATGAGGCAGGCAGTCGGTAAATGAAAACGGGCTTTCGTGGCACGTTCGTCATTTCCTGGTCGCAAACAGATCTAGATGGACTTGAGGGGGCTCCTCTCGACGCGCTGACCGCTGGGGCGGTCTGGTCGTGGCGTGGCGAGACTGTTCAGGTCGATGGACCCAATGGGCTGTTGCGGCTGGACCGGGCGGACGGAGATGAGGCGCTGCGCAGACGTGCGGCGCGCAAGGTGAGGCGACTGGTCGGCGCGGCGGTTCAGAACCGAACCGATGTGGATGCGATCGAAGTGGACGATCCATTGATGGATCAAAGCTTTGTCGTCACGAATGGCGCGCGCAGCTATACCGTCACGCTGATCGAAACCGGAAACGGGTCTTTGCCGTTGCTGATGTTCGTCGATGACATTCCGCCCAGAAACACCGACCTTTGGGTTGTACATTGTGGCCTGAGTGGTGGTGAACCCAAATTGGTGGAGCGACCGGCGGGTGGTGTGATCTGTTTTACCCCGGGCACCAGGATCGCGACGCCGACCGGTCCAAGGCTGATCGAGGAATTGCGCGAAGGGGACAAGGTGCAGACCCGCGACAGTGGTCCGCAACCCATCGAGTGGATCGGGCAGCGGCGAATGACAGGGGCGCGGCTGTTCGTGATGCCGCATTTGCGACCGATCCGCTTGCGTGTGGGCGCGTTGGGCATCGACCGGCCGGACGCCGAGCTTCTTGTTTCGCCGGAACACAGGATGCTGTTGCGGGGTCCGGTGGCTCAGGCACTTTTCAACACCACCGAAGTGCTGGTTCCGGCCCGGGATCTGGTCAACGAGTCGACCATCACCGTGGATCTGATGTCGCGCGAAGTGACCTATATCCATTTGCTGTTGCCCAGCCATCAGATCCTGTGGGCAAACGGGATCGAGACGGAAAGCTTTCATCCGGCCAATGCCGCCCTGTCTGCGCTGACCGAGTCCGACAGGCGCCGATTGCTCCACCAGATGCCGGGGCTCGAAGCCGATCCCTATGGATATGGCGGTTTCGCCCGCCGAAACCTGACACCGACCGAGGCGGCATTGATGATGTACGAGGCGGCCTGATCACACGGCCGCCGCGCGTGTCAAAGCCCAAGCCGCTCCAGACCCGTCTGATGCGCCGCACTGGCATTCTGGGGGTCGGCAAAGGCGCGTATGTCCGATGGTTTCAGGCAGACCGGACAGCCCAGCCTGGGTGATGCGATACCCGGAAGCCGCATGCCATCGCCATGTCGGGCCCTGAGCACTTGGTGCAACCGGGCGACGGACTGCTCTGCTTTACTGTGCTGCGGGGTGATCGTCCGTACCTGCTCCAGTGCCATGCTCAGCAAGACGGCTTGCAGGGCCTTGCGGGTGTCAAAACTTGAACTGGCAACGAAGTCACCAAGCGTCAAAGGCCCTTCCGCTAGAATGTCATTCACCTCGCGGTTGATATCGGCTGTCAACGGAAAGGCGTCTCGGGTTTGCGCCACGTCGTGCTCTTCGTCGAGCAGGGGCGGCCACAGGGCGACTGTCATCGCCTTGAGGCGCCTGTTACGTTCGGCCCCGCTGAGCCGTGGCGCTCCGCGCACGAACAGGTCGGCCCGGAAGCTGCGCTTGGATGCCAGATCGCGGGCGGTTTCTCCCCAGCCGGCCTTGGCCGCCTCGGTGACAAAGGTCAGCACCTTGTCGCGAAATCGCAGGATGTCGAATTGTTCGGCCAGATCGCAGGGCGCGGCAAAGGTCAGTTTGGCCGGGGCGAGGGCCGTCTGTAGATCCGACAGCCAGACAGGGCGACCGAATTCCGCCCCAAGATCATGTGCAAGGTAGAGATCCGGCAAAGAGGACAACAGGTCCCACATCTTGGTCACGCCCGGGGGCTCGACCGCCTCGAGCCAGTGCGTCACGGCATTGCGGGCCGCATCGTATCCGGCCGCGCCCGCCAGCTTGGGTATCGAGCGAAACAGGTGTCGTATCGGTTCCGGCGCGGCCCAGCCTGCGGCGGCGGCATATCCGAAATAGGCAACCCCTCCGGGTTTCAACCACCGACCCAGCAGCGCAACCAACTCTGCCTGAACCTCGGGGGCAACCCATGTCCACACGCCATGCAGGGCGGCATAGTCGAAGGGTTCCGGATCACCCTCGTCGAGCAGGTCGCTGAACGCGGCCTCGCGGATGGTGATATTGTCCAGGCCCGCGTCCTCGATCAGCGCGCGTGCGGTCGCGACATGTTCGGGCATGAAATCCACGCCCAGAAACTTTGCCTCGGGGTGCAGGGCCGCCAGAAGGATCAGGTTAAAGGCCGAACCGCATCCGAACTCGACATAGCGGAACCGGTCGCCGTTACGCGGTGGTCTGTAGCCCGCGACGGTCAACGAAAGATCTATCATGACCGGCGCCGCATTGGGTTGCGCGGTGTCGAAATATGCCGCCCGCGCCTGATATCCGCGGGACCAGTCGGATGAGGTTGCCAAGATCGCTCCGGTTCACATATCTGGATCGTGCCGCCCGGACACAGGTGGAATTCCTGTTTGCGGGCATGGCACGTAGCCGCACCCTAGCACGGTTTGGCGGACCTGTCACAAAAGCGCAAAAGCCCTGAACATCACGTGTTGACTCGGGCCGGCGGACGTATATAAGCGCGGCTTCATTGGTGTTGGTGGCTCCCGCAAGGGATCGCCTGTCATGCCGCAAGGCAAGAGGACAACGCCCTTCATAGTGGCCCTTGTGGGCCTCGACCATAACGAAGGAGATCAGCCGTGACCAAACGCACGTCTGCCAAGTACAAAATCGACCGCCGGATGGGTGAAAACATCTGGGGTCGTCCGAAATCCCCGGTCAACCGTCGCGAATACGGCCCCGGCCAGCACGGCCAGCGCCGCAAGGGCAAGATGTCCGACTTCGGCCTCCAGCTGCGCGCAAAGCAGAAGCTGAAAGGCTATTACGGCGACCTGACCGAAAAGCAGTTCCGCCGCATCTACGGCGAAGCCGAGCGTGTGAAGGGCGACACCGGTGAAAACCTGATCGGCCTGCTCGAGCGCCGTCTGGACGCCGTCGTCTACCGCGCCAAGTTCGTGCCGACCGTCTTTGCCGCCCGTCAGTTCGTGAACCACGGTCACGTTCTGGTCAACGGCAAGCGCGTCAACATCCCCTCCTACCGCGTGAAAGAGGGTGACGTGATCGAAGTGCGTGACCGCTCCAAGCAACTGGCCTCGGTTCTCGAAGCCGTGTCGCTGGCCGAGCGCGACGTGCCGGATTACCTGGAAGTTGACCACTCGAAGATGACGGCCACTTTCGTCCGCACCCCGGGCTTGGGCGACGTGCCCTACGCGGTGGTGATGGAACCGAACCTGGTCGTCGAATACTACGCCAAGAACTGATCCGTTCAGCGCTTACGAATTCCGAGAGCCGCGCAGATTCTGCGCGGCTTTCTTTTGTCCGGGTTGACCCTGTCGGTCGCTGTGGATATCGCGCCGCCAAAGCATTTGCGCAACCGGAGCCTGCCGCATGACCGCCAGCAAACGTATCGTCCTGTCCAGCGACCACGCCGCCATCGATCTGCGACGCGCGGTTGCCGAGCATATCTCGGCCCAAGGCTGGGAGGTGGTCGACATCGGCCCGCAAACCACCGAAAGCACCCACTACCCCAAACATGGCCGCGCTGCGGCAGAGCGGGTCGCCTCGGGCGATTGCCGGTTGGGAATCATTCTCTGCGGCACCGGGCAGGGCATCATGATGGCCGCCAACAAAGTCGCGGGCATCCGCTGCGGCGTCTGTTCCGACACGTTCTCGGCCCGGATGATCCGCATGCACAACGACGCCAACATGTTGTCGCTGGGCGCGCGCGTGGTGGGCGAGGGGCTGGCGCTGGATATCGTCGATGCGTTTCTGTCAGCGGAATTCGAAGGCGGCCGTCACGCAACCCGCGTGGACATGATCGAAACGCCCGAGGGCTAAAGCGGCAACGGCCGCCCCTCGGCAATCGCCTCCATCGCAAAATAGCTGGTGACGCTGTCCAGTTCGACCTTTTCGATCAGCCGCTGATAGACCTTGTCATAGCTGGCCATGTCGCGCGTCACGACCTTGAGCTGATAGTCGTAATCGCCCCCGATGCGGTGGAAATCCACCACTTCGGGGATCGTCAGAACGTGGGTGCGGAACTTTTGCAGCCATTCCACCGAATGGTGCCGGGTGCGCAGCATGACAAAGACCACCAGATCGAGCCCCAGTTTCTCGCGCGTGACGCGAGCGGTGGAGCCTTTGAGCACTCCGTCATCCGTCAACGCCTTCAACCGTCGCCAGCAGGCGTTTTGCGACAACCCCACCTGTTCGGCCAGTTCACGCTGGCTGAGCGAGGCATCGCGTTGCAACGCCTTCAGAATGTTCGTGTCAATGTGATCTATTTTTCCCATAACATCTATCAAATGACACAAAGATTGCGAATTTCAAGCAAAGAAAGGGTGAGTTCTCCCGAGTTCGAAAGATCATATTGGTTCTGCAAACAGGAGCCAGAACATGACCCTTTCCCAGTTCCGCCAATCGATCAAAGCAGATGTTGCCGCAGGACGCCTGTCTGCGGGTCTGATCGGAGAGAATGTGATGATCCCGGGGCTGAATGGCGACGTGCCGCTGGTCTATGCCGACTACGTCGCCTCGGGCCGCGCGCTCAGGCAGGTTGAGGCGTTCGTGGCCGAGCAGGTGCTGCCGTTCTATGCCAACAGCCATACCGAGGCATCCTATTGCGGATCGTACATGACTCGTCTGCGCAGGGAGGCGCGGGACGAGATTGCCCGGTGCGTGAGCGCCACGGAAGACGACGCGGTGATTTTCGCCGGGTCGGGTGCCACCGCCGGGTTGAACCGGCTGGTCAGCCTGTTTGGGATTGGGGAGGCTGACCGGCCGGTTGTCTTTATCGGACCATATGAACATCACTCCAATATCCTGCCCTGGCGCGAGAGCCGGGCAAAGGTGGTCGAGATCCCCGAGGCGCCCGAGGGCGGTCCGGATCTTGTGGCGCTCGAAGCGGCGCTTCTGGCCCATGCCGACAGCGATCTGAAGGTGGGCGCGTTTTCCGCCGCATCCAATGTGACCGGGATTGTCACCGACACGGTGCCGGTGACCCGGCTGCTCAAGGCGCATGGCGCGCTGTCGGTCTGGGATTATGCCGGCGGCGGTCCCTATCTGGCCATCGACATGGGCGAAGGAGGCATTCGCAAGGACGCGATTGTCGTCTCGCCGCACAAGTTCCCGGGTGGCCCGGGCTCCTCCGGGGTGCTGGTCGTGAACAAGCAGGCCGTGCGCCGCAAGGCGCCCAGCTGGCCGGGGGGCGGCACCGTCAGTTTCGTGTCGCCCTGGCGGCATGACTACAGCGCCAACCTGTCCGCGCGGGAAGAGGCCGGAACCCCGAACGTGATCGGCGATATCCGCGCCGCGCTTGCCTTTATCGTCAAGGACGCGGTGGGCACGGACGAGATCGCCCGGCGCGAGGCACAGTTCAACGCGATGGCGCTGGAGGGGTGGGGGGACAATTCGCATCTGACCCTGTTGGGCACCGACAAGACGCATCGCTTGCCGATCTTTTCCTTTCTGGTGCGGGACCGGGCAGGGCAGCCCGTGCATCAACAGCTTTTCACCCGGATGCTGAGCGATATCCATGGCATTCAGGCCCGGGGCGGCTGTGCCTGCGCGGGGCCGTATGCGCACCGCCTGCTGGGGATAGATCGGGCGGCCTCCGAGGCGCTGCATGACGATCTGGCAGCGGGCCGCGAAATGCGCAAACCCGGTTGGGTGCGCCTCAATTTCTCGTATCTGATGAGCGAGGAGACGGTTCGCTTCATCATCGAGGCCGTCAACGACCTGTCGCGCCGGACCGAGGACTATGTGCCGCTCTATCAGGCCGATCCGGCGACCGCGCGTTTCAAGGCCGCATGAGGGAATTGCGGCTTTTCTCAGCCGAATGAGACCGGTATGAGGGGCTAATCTTCAGGAGCGCCCCGCATGAACCAGTTCACCCCGCAGCCCGGCATCATGGACATCGCCTTGTATCAGGGCGGAAAGGCCCATGTCGAAGGTGTGGCCAACGTCATCAAGCTGAGTTCGAACGAGAATCCGCTTGGCCCCTGCCCGGCAGCGGTCGAAGCGATCCGGGCCACGGCGGGGCAAGCGCATCGTTATCCCAGCACCGTCCATGCCGAACTGCGTGCGGCTGTTGGTGAGGTGCACGGGCTCGACCCCGACCGCATCATCTGTGGCGTGGGCAGCGACGAGGTACTGCAATTCGTGACCCAGGCCTATACCGGGCCGGGGGACGAGGTGATCTATACCGAGCACGGGTTTTCCATGTACCCGATCCTGGCGCGGATGGCGGGGGCGAGCCCGGTTCAGGTGCCCGAGCGTCAACGGGTGGTTGATGTCGATGCGATCCTGGCTGCCGTCAATGACCGCACCCGGCTCGTGTTCCTCGCCAACCCGGCCAACCCCACCGGTACCATGCTTTCCGAAGCGGAGGTGATCCGGCTGGCCGACGGCCTGCCAGGCAATGTGCTGCTGGTGCTCGACGGGGCCTATGCCGAGTTTGTCGAAGGGTTCGATGGTGGCGCCGCGCTGGTCTCGGCCCGTGACAATGTCATCATGACCCGTACATTTTCGAAGATTTATGGATTGGGCGGGCTGCGGATCGGCTGGGGTTATGCGCCGCGCGAAATCATCGACGTGCTGAACCGCATCCGCCAGCCCTTCAACCTTTCGACCATGCAACTGGCCGCCGCCGAGGCGGCGGTGCGTGATCGGGACTGGGTCGTCCGTTGCCGGTTCGAAAATGCCAAATGGCGCAGCTGGATGGCGGAACGGCTTGCCGAACTTGGCGTAGCTTCGGACGTGTCCTGCGCCAATTTCATTCTTGCGCGTTTTGCCGACCGGGCCGAAGCCGAGGCCTGTGACCTGTTCCTGCAATCGCGCGGTGTGATTGTGCGCCGGGTGGCGGGGTATAACCTGCCGCAGGCGCTCAGGATCACGGTGGGCGATGAGGCCGGATGCCGTGCCGTCATCGATGCGGTTCGCGCCTTCAAGGAGCATGCCGCATGAGCCAGATCTATGATCGCGTCGCCTTGATCGGCCTGGGTCTGATCGCATCGTCGATGTACTGGGCGATCAAACGGGCCGGGCTGGCGGGCGAGGTGACGGGCTATGCCCGCTCCAAGGCGACCCGCGACACCGCGCGCCGGATCGGTCTGTGTGACCGGGTCTGCGACAGCGCCGCCGAGGCGGCCGAAGGCGCCGATCTGGTGGTACTCTGTGTCCCGGTTGGCGCGATGGCTGCGGTTGCTGCCGAAATCGGCCCGGTGCTGAAACAGGGTGCTACGGTGTCGGACGTCGGTTCGGTCAAACGCCATGTGATCGACGCCGTTTCGCCGCATATCCCCGAAGGTGTGCATTTCGTTCCGGCCCACCCGTTGGCGGGTACCGAGCATTCGGGCCCGGAATCCGGGTTCGCCGAACTCTTTGACAACCGCTGGTGCCTGCTGGTTCCCGTCGAGGGCAGCGACCCCACCGCCGTGGCCCGTATGCGAAGCTTTTGGGAGGGTATCGGCTCGAACGTGGACGAGATGGAGGCCGATCACCACGATCTGGTTCTGGCTGTCACCAGCCACGTGCCCCACGCCATCGCCTATACGATGGTTGGCGTGGCCGATCACCTGCGACGGGTGACCGAAAGCGAGGTCATCAAGTATTCGGCGGCAGGCTTTCGCGACTTCACCCGGATTGCGGCCTCGGACCCGACCATGTGGCGTGACGTCTTTCTGACGAACAGGGAGGCAACGCTGGACATCCTGGGCCGTTTTGCCGAGGAATTGTTCGTGTTGCAGAGGGCAATCCGCATGGGCGACGAAAAATACCTGTTCGACTACTTTACCCGCACGCGTGCGATCCGGCGCGGCATCATCCAGGCCGGCCAGGATACCGCCGCACCGGATTTCGGCCGCAGCAAGGCCAAGCCATGATCGGACGGGGGGCGCTCATCGGGGTTTTGGGGCTGGCCCTTTGGGCCTTTCCTGTCGCCGCGAATGCGCCTTCCACTTCGCTGCGCCCGGTCGAGCGTCCGGGCAAACCGGGTGATCCGGTCGTAGAGGCGGCTGTGCGATTGGCGGCCGCCGATGCCTCGGCATCGGTCGCCGTGTCCCGCTTGCGGCCAACCGTTCGTCCGGCATCGGAGCAAGAGATACTGGCTGCGGCGCGGATGCCCGTGCCACAAGATGCGGGACCCGAGCACTCCAGCCGCCCCGAAGCACGCCCCAAAGAGGTGGAGGAACGCGCGCTTTTCGGGCGCAAGAAACGGCTCAAGGGCTCGGTCTGCGGCAATCCTGACATTCAAGGCGAACCGGTGGGCAAGGTGCCGGGCAAGATCAAGGGCTGCGGGCTCAAGGATGCGGTGCGGGTGACCGCAGTATCGGGGGTACGGCTCAGTGTGCCCGCGACCATGGACTGTACCACTGCGGAATCGCTGAACCGGTGGGTCGATAGCAGCGTCAAGCCCACGTTTCGCCGGCGCGGGCCCGTTGTGGAACTGAATGTGGCTGCCCACTATGCCTGTCGCACGCGCAACAACCAGCGCGGCGCCAAGATCTCGGAACATGGCCGTGGCCGAGCCATCGACATTTCAGCCTTTACCATGAACGACGGCGAAGTGATCACCGTCGCCGAAGGCTGGAAACGGGGCGCGACCCGCAAGATGCTTCGGCAGGTCTGGAAAGAGGCTTGCGGCCCGTTTGGTACTGTTCTGGGACCGGAGGCGGACAGATATCACTGGAACCACCTGCACCTGGACACTGCCCGCCATCGGGGCGGGCCTTATTGTCGGTAAAGCGGTCGCCTATCGCAGGAACAGGCGCGGCGCCGGTCCCAGAGGGATCGGGCCCAACGTCACGTAGCCACCCCGGAACCCAAGTTCCAGATCCAGCGCCTCGGGGTTTCCGCCGAGCCCTGCCAGCATGTTCAGCACTTTTGTCAGCGGTTCCGCCGCCCGAACAGGCAGCGCGCCCGATTGCTGCGCCATCGCTACCATCTCGCGCCAGTTCTCTGCCTTGAGCGCTACCTCGCCCGTGGGAACGCCATAGTCATCAACAGAAACCTTTCCAGCCGCGAACAGGCGCAGCTCGCCCCATGCGGCTTCGGCCAGTTTCAGGTTGATCAGGCGGGGTTGCGGGCGGCTTTCCTCCAGCGCGGTCCGGTCCCAGGATTTGTCGAAATCAACGTCAAGGTCGAGTTCCAGCCGGTCGAAACTGCGCGGCAACTCTTCGGCCCCGCCAAGCAAGCGGCGAATGTCCTTGCCCGGTGCAAGGTCCGAGGCTTCGGCATGGATGCGATAGGTTTCCGGTTTTTCCTGCTGTTGCATCGAGATGGAAAGGGCGTCTGCATCCGCCCATACTTCGTCTCCGCGGGACACGGACCATTCGCCGGCGGTCAGGGCCATGGACCTGAGTGTCAGCGCATTTCCCGGCGCCAGGTCCAGATCGGCGTGCATCGCTGCGGCTTCGATCACCAGTGTCTGGTCGTAATAGGACAGACGCTGCTGGGTTTCGGGAAAGTACAGCGTTTGTCGGCCAGGCCAGATTGCCGGGCTTTCCAGCGCCAGCCAGTCGGCGCGCCAGGCGGTTCCGGTCGTGGGATCGGCCAGCGCCGGGCCGTCGATGGTGATCCGGTGCCGCAGCGGGAAACCGGAAAGGCTGATCTCGGAATGCTCCGCCTGCCAGCCGCGTTCGGCCTGTACCGCGAACCAGTTTGTGACCGAGCTGCGCAAACCGAAACCTGCAATGGCCCAGTAGCCAGACCACAGCACCGCCGCCAGAAGCACAACCCGTACAAGGTTCAACATCGCCTGCCCCTTTTGTCTGCTCTCGTTTTCCTGTTTATAGGCCGAAACGGGCAAGGACCAGTACGATGACGATGTGGGTATTCGGATACGGATCGCTGATGTGGAACCCCGGTTTCCCGGTGGTCCGGCGCGAATTGGCAACCCTGCATGGCTGGTCGCGGTCCTTTTGCATGAGTTCGATCCATCATCGAGGGAGCGTTGAGAAACCGGGCCTGGTTCTGGCCCTGGACGAGCATCATGGCGCGCAGTGCCGTGGCATCGCCTTTGCGGTCGAAGCCGGGCACGAAGATCGCACGCTGGACGAGTTGCGCGAGCGCGAACTGATCTCCTCGGCCTATCTGGAACGTCTGCTGGATGTGCAGCTGGATCGGGGCGAACAGGTAACCGCCGTGACCTATGTGATCGACCCGCATCATGAGCAGTATTGCGGCGGCATGCCATTGGAAGAACAGGCGCTGATCATCGCCAATGCCGTGGGCGGGCGAGGCCCCAACACCGAGTATCTTTACAACACTGCCGCCCATCTGGCCGAAATCGGGCTCAATGACCCGGATCTTGATTGGCTTTCGGCCCGTGTGCGGCAAATCACGGCATAAACCCTTGGCGTTGCGAACAACTTTTCGATAGGTTCGAAACAAGAGCAGTGACAGGTTCAGGAAGTCCGCGCATGGCGCAGCCAGACCGAGAAGCGAGACCGCAATTCTCGCAACCGTTCCGTCAGATCCTGATGATGCTGATCGTCATTGGACTGTCCGGTTTTGGCACGTTTGTTGCGATGCCGCGGGTGCTGCCGGTGTTCGAGGCGAACCCGTACCTGAACGGGTTCATCCTGATGGTCTTTTTCATCGGCGTGGTGACCTGTTTCTGGCAGGTGATCCAGCTTATCGGCTCGGTGCGCTGGATCGAGGATTTTGCCGCCGGGATGGAGCGCGACGGCACGCCGGCGCCGTCCTTGCTGGCGCCACTGGCCTCGCTGTTGCGGTCGCGCGCGGCCCGGATGCAGATTTCGTCGACTTCGACCCGGTCGATCCTCGACTCGGTGGCCGAGAGGATCGAGGAAGAGCGCGAGATCACACGCTATATCACCAACGTGCTGATCTATCTGGGTCTTCTGGGCACCTTCTTTGGCTTGGCGACGACGATCCCGGCCGTGGTCGACACGATCCGCAGCCTCAACCCGCAGGAGGGCGAAGAGGGGCTTGCCGTCTTCAACCGGCTGATGACCGGGCTCGAGGCGCAGTTGGGCGGCATGGGCACGGCTTTCGGCTCGTCCCTGCTGGGTCTGGCGGGGTCGTTGATCGTCGGGCTGCTGGAACTGTTCGCGGGGCATGGCCAGAACCGGTTCTACCGCGAGCTTGAAGAATGGTTGTCGACCATCACCCGGGTCAGTTTCTCGTCGGGCGAGGATGGCCATTCGGAAAGCGGTGTGATCGTGGCTGTGCTGGATACCATGGCCGAGCAGATGGATGCGTTGAAGGCCATGTTTGCAGCCTCCGAAGAGGGGCGAAGCGAGATCACCGGTCGCCTCGGGCAACTGGCCGACGCCATTTCCGAGATGAACATGCGCGATGCCGAAACGGAGAGCATTACCGCTTCGCTCGATCGGGTCGCCTCTGGGCAGGAGGCGCTGCTGGACCACTTGCGCACCCATGGGCTGCACGAGGGGATGGACGCCGAAAGCCGGATGCGGCTGCGCTCCATTGACGTTCAGATGCTGCGCATTCTCGAAGAGATTTCCGCCGGACGCCAAGAAAGCATGGCTGAGTTGCGAACGGACATCGAGTTGCTGGCCAAGGCGCTGTCCGGTGGACGCAGGCCGTTGCGTGGCTCCACCCGGGACGAGGTGTAAATCATGTCCCTGTCGCGGCGCACCGGCCACAGGTTCCAGGGATCGGTCTGGCCGGGCTTCGTCGACGCGATGACCGGTCTGTTGATGGTGCTGACCTTTGTGCTAACCATTTTCATGGTGGTACAATTTGTGCTCCGCGAAACGATTTCCGGACAAGAGCACGAACTGGACGCGCTGGCTGATGAAGTTGGCAGGCTGGCGCAGGCGCTTGGTCTGGAAGAGCGCACCAACAACCAATTGCAGGCCCGGCTGGGGGCGCTGAACGCGACCTTGAACGACGCTCAGGACGATCTGACCCAGGCGCAAGCCTTGATCGCATCGCTTACCGTCGAACGCGACCAGCAGCGCGCGGCCCTGGACGACGCAGCCACCCGGATCACGGCGTTCGAGGCGCAGGTCGCCGCGCTGCTCTCGGATCGCGAGCAGACGCTGGGCACTGTGGCAGCGCTTGAGGAACAGCGCGCCACGCTCTTGTCGGAGCAGGAGGCACTGAACCTGGCCCTGGCACAAGCCCGCAGCGAAATCGACGACCGGGCCGAGGCCGCCCGCCTGGCTGCGGCCCGGCGCGAGGCGCTGGAAGCCATGATCGCCGATCTGGAACGCGAAGGGGACCGGAGCGCCGCCCGGATCGGGACGCTGGAGCAACAGCTGAGCGCGGAAGAAGCCGCACGGCTGGCCGAAGCGGCGGCAGCCGAGGCCTTGCGTGACAAGCTCAAGAACGCCGATGCCGAGTTGACGGCGATGACCCTGGCGCTCGAGGCGCAGCGAAAACAGGCCGAAGACACGTTGACCTTGCTGGCGGCAGCCGATGCCGCCAAGGCGCAGCTGGATGAAAGGCTTTCCGAGGTGCTGGCCGAGATCGAAGCCGCACGGGCGCAGCTGCACGAGCGTGACGAACTGGCCGAACGTCTGACGCGGGTCCTGGCCCAGATGGAGGTGGCGCAATCCGAAAGTCAGGCGCGGGTGAATGCCTTGTCGGCAGAGCTGGATCGTATTCGTGCCGAAGGCGAGCAGACCCGGACAGACCTGGCCGCCGCCCGCGCTCGTGCCGCCGATACGCAAGGCGCGCTTGAGGCCGCACTGGCGGAACAGCGGGCCGCCACGGTTGCCACCCGGTCGCAGTACCAGGTTGAACTGGAGCGGCTCCAGTCCGAATACGCCGCTGCCCGCACCGCGCTGGAAGGGGAAATGGCCGAATTGCGCGCCCTGGCGGATGCAACACGGACGGCACTCGAAGAACGGTTGGCGCAGAGCGAAGAGGACGCAGCCGGCACCAAGGCGGCGCTGGAGGCCGAGTTGGCACGCGCGCGTGCGGATTTGGCGGCGGCGCAAAACGCGGCCGTTTCGACGGAAGAGGATCGCGCCTCGGTAGAGGCGCGCCTGCTTGCTGCGCTTGAAACGCTGGAGCGGGCGCAGGCCGCCGCCTCGGATCAGGAGGTCCTGCAACAGCGGCTGCTGGCCGCCCTGAACGCCCAAACCGAAGCCGAGGCCAGCGCGGCCGAGCAGCGCACCCTGGCCGAGCAACGCGCCGACCTGCTGGCGCAGGCGCGCGCGGCACTGGGCGAGGAACAGGTGATTTCGGCTGAGGCTCAGCGCCAGACCGCGCTCTTGAACCAGCAGGTGGCTGCGCTGCGGTCCCAGCTTGGCAGCTTGCAGGCCCTGCTTGACGATTACAAAAGCCGGAATGAGGCGGCGCAAGTGCAGGTGCAGACCTTGGGTCAGGATCTGAACGCGGCCCTGGCGCGGGCGGCATCCGAGGAGCGCAAGCGCCGCATCCTGGAAGAAGCCGAACGCAAGCGACTGGAGGCCGAGGCCATCCGACTGGCCGAAGAAGCCAAAGCGCTTGAGGCTCAGGCCAAGGACCTGGAACAATATCGCTCGGAATTCTTTGGCCGGCTGCGTGGCCTGTTGGGGGACCAGGAAGGTGTCCGTATCGAGGGCGACCGGTTCGTGTTCTCGTCCGAGGTTCTGTTCGACCCCGGTAGCGCCGATCTGTCGCCCGAGGGGCAATTTGAAATCGCCAAGGTCGCGCGCATTCTGCGTGGGGTGGCGGCCGAAATTCCGCCCGAGATCGATTGGGTGATCCGGGTAGACGGGCACACCGACAACGTTCCTCTGTCGGGGACCGGGCGGTTCGCCGACAACTGGGAACTCAGCCAGGGCCGGGCCCTCTCGGTCGTGCGGTACATGGTTGACTTCCTGGGCATCGCGCCAGATCGGCTGTCGGCCAACGGGTTTGGCGAATACCAGCCGATCAACCCGGCGGACACGCCCGAGGCCCGGGCACAGAACCGCCGGATCGAGCTTAAACTGACCGAGAAATGAGGGTCATTTCACCGTGATCCTTGTAGTGATCCGGTCGATCTCCTGACCTTCACGCAAGAGTATGATTTCGCCGGAATAGGTGCCTTCAGGCCAATCACCGCTTCCGGCCCTGCGCCCCGATGCACGAAAAAGCCGCGCCTGATCTCTGTCCAGTTTCATGTCCTGCGCCACGAAGCGACCGGTGGGGCCGTCGATAGTCAGGCGCAGCGTATCATCCGCGCGCCCGCCATAGGCCAGAACGAAGAGCACGATTGCAGCGGCATCGGACGGCAGGTGTCCGGCCGCCGCCGTGCCCTCCTGGACCGCGTCAAACTCCGGGACATGATCCGTAAATCCGGCGTCGATCAGGCCCCCTGCGGCGTAGGTGATTGGCTCTTGCCAAAGGCTGGATTCGACTTGATCACAAGTGGCATCAGATCCGGTATCAAAAGGATCCACAACCGCACCGTCACGGCGAACCGACAGATGGACATGGGGAAACTGCGCCTTGCCGCTGATCCCCACCTGACCCAGGATATCGCCCCGCTCGACCCGTTCGCCGCTGCGCACCCGGACCGACCCCTGTTTCATGTGGCAGTATTGTGTTTCCCACCCGTCCTCATGCACCAGAACCACGCCATTGCCGCATTCGCGACCCTTGACCGCCTCGGCATTGTCGGGGCCGTAGACACGGTCCTCGACCCCGTCGCGCACGCCCCGCACGACACCGGCGGCCGAAGCAATCACGTTGACACCGGCACGCATGGCCTCGAGCGTCGGCACCGCGAAGTCGGTGCCCTTGTGCCCGTCATAGCTGAGCTTGCCGCAGGTGAAATCTCTCACGCCTTCTCCGGGGTCGCGATCGACATATTGCTGGATGTAACAGGTTTCGCCCAATGTGCAGTCGATGGGCAGGCCCAGAATGGGGTTGCTCGCCGCGGGATACGCGGCGAGCAACAAAAAAGCCCAAAGGCCTGTGCGCATCAGTCGGCCGTCAGCAGGGGCGGCTTGTCACCCGAAATACGTGGCCGGTCCGGGCCATCGACCTGCAAGACCAACTCGCCCTTCTTGACGCTGACGCGGACAACACCGCCCTTGGCGAGTTTGCCGAACAGCAATTCCTCGGCCAGAGGCTTCTTGATGTTTTCCTGGATTACACGCGCCAGCGGCCGGGCACCCATCTTGTCGTCATAACCCTTGTCGGCCAGCCATTCGGCGGCCTGCCGGGTCAGCTCGATATGGACATGGCGGTCCATCAGCTGTGCTTCGAGTTGCAGCACGAACTTCTCGACCACCTGAAGGATCACCTCCTTGGGCAAGGGGGCAAACGAGATCACGGCATCCAGACGGTTGCGGAACTCGGGCGTAAAGGTTCGCTCGATGGCGGCGGTGTCCTCGCCCTCGCGCCGGTCGCGCCCAAACCCGATGGCGGCTTTCGCCTGTTCGGCGGCGCCCGCGTTCGAGGTCATGATCAGCACCACGTTGCGGAAGTTGACTGTGCGGCCGTTATGGTCAGTCAGCTGGCCGTGATCCATCACCTGCAACAGGATGTTGTAGACATCCGGGTGCGCCTTTTCGATCTCGTCCAGCAGCAGCACGCAATGGGGATGCTGGTCGACCCCGTCGGTCAACAGCCCGCCCTGGTCAAAGCCGACATAGCCCGGCGGCGCGCCGATCAGGCGGCTGACTGCGTGTTTCTCCATGTATTCAGACATGTCGAAGCGTAGCAGCTCCACGCCCAGTGTATCGGCCAGTTGCTTGGCGACCTCGGTCTTGCCGACACCGGTGGGACCGGCGAACAAGTAGTTTCCGATGGGTTTTTCCGGCTCGCGCAGACCTGCGCGGGCCAGTTTGATGGCGCTCGACAAGGCTTCGATCGCCTTGTCCTGGCCAAAGACCACCCGTTTCAGGCTGGCTTCGAGGTCTTTCAGCACCTCGGCATCGTCCTTGGTGACGTTCTTGGGCGGGATGCGGGCGATCTTGGCCACGACAGCCTCGATCTCCTTGACGCCGATGGTCTTGCGCCGCTTGCTCTCGGCCACCAGATGCTGCGCTGCACCCGCCTCGTCGATCACGTCGATGGCCTTGTCCGGCAGTTTGCGGTCGTTGATATAGCGCGCCGACAGTTCCACCGCCGACTTGATCGCGTCGGCTGTGTAGCGCACGTCGTGATGTTCTTCGAAATAGGGCTTCAGGCCCTTGAGGATCTTCACGCTGTCCTCGACCGAGGGTTCGTTCACGTCGATCTTCTGGAACCGGCGGCTCAGCGCGCGGTCCTTCTCGAAGTGCTGGCGGAACTCCTTGTAGGTGGTCGAGCCCATGGTGCGCAGCTTGCCGCCTTGCAACGCGGGCTTGAGCAGGTTCGAGGCGTCCATCGCCCCACCCGAAGTGGCGCCGGCCCCGATCACGGTGTGGATCTCGTCGATAAACAGAACCGCGTCGGGATGCTCTTCCAACTCGTTCACGACCGACTTGAGCCGTTCCTCAAAATCGCCGCGGTACCGCGTACCGGCCAGCAGCGCGCCCATGTCGAGCGAATAGATGGTGGTGTTCGACAGCACCTCGGGAATTTCACCGGCCACGATCTTGCGCGCCAGCCCCTCGGCGATGGCGGTCTTGCCTACGCCGGGGTCACCCACCAAGAGCGGGTTGTTCTTGCGGCGGCGGCACAGCACCTGGATGCAGCGCTCGACCTCCTGGTCGCGGCCGATCAGCGGGTCGATATCGCCGGCGCGCGACTTGGCATTGAGGTTCACGCAATATTTGGACAGTGCGCTTTCCTTCTGCTCGCCTTCACCCGACGACGTGGCGCGGTTTTCTTCTTCGCTGCGCTCGGCCCCGGTAACGGGCCGGTTTTCACCATAAGCCGGGTCCTTGGCCACGCCATGGGCGATGAAATTCACCGCGTCATAGCGGGTCATATCCTGTTCTTGCAGGAAGTAGGCCGCGTTCGACTCCCTTTCGGCAAAGATCGCCACCAGCACGTTGGCGCCAGTCACCTCGGTGCGGCCCGAGCTTTGGACATGGATCGCGGCGCGCTGGATCACGCGCTGGAACGCAGCGGTGGGAACCGCCTCGGACCCGTCAATGTCGGTGACCAGATTGGCAAGATCCTCGTCGATGAACTCGACCAGGGTGCTGCGCAATTCGCTCAGATCAACACTGCATGCCTTCATCACCCGTACTGCGTCGGGTTCGTCGAGCAGCGCCAGCAACAGATGTTCCAGCGTTGCGAATTCGTGTCGCCGTTCGTTTGCCGCCGCCAGGGCTGCGTGAATGGCCTGCTCAAGTGTGCTCGAGAATGAAGGCACAGGCGTGCTCCTCTGTCTTGGGTCGGGAGGGGGTCGAGTTGCGGTCGGACCCCTCTGCCAACCATGTGCTCATACTATTAGAGTTTGGTTGATGTTAGCGGCGCTTCAAGGGTTTTCTTTTCTTTACCGCTCACATTTGTCGTGACTGGTGGCGTGAATGTTGCATTTGCGGCATCAGAACCTGTCCTTGCGGCCGCGAATTTCGGCAAAGACCTTAGCCGGGTCGGCGCCGGGCAGGCCCAGATGCGCCTGAATGTCCGGGTCGGCAGCCCGCAGAAACGGGTTTGTCGCCTTTTCCAACCCCAGCATGCTGGGAACGGTCGGGCGTCCTGCTGCTCTGGCATGATCTATTTCCGCCGCCCGCTTTTTCAAGGCGTCGTTGCCGATGTCGATCGTCAGGGCGAAGCGCGCATTCGATTGCGTGTATTCATGTCCGCTGCACACAACCGTATCGTCGGGCAGGGCGGTCAGTTTGGACAGCGAGGTCCACATCTGCTCGGGCGTTCCCTCGAAGAGGCGGCCACACCCCAGCGCCATAAGGCTGTCAGCGGTGAAAACCGCGTTACTTTCCGGCAGGTAAAAAGCCAGATGCCCGACGGTATGACCGGAGACATCCAGTACCTCGACCGGTTCACCGCCAATGTCGAACCGGTCCCCCTCGGCCACCGCCATGTCCAGGGGCGGCAGCCGATGCGCATCGGCTGCGGCACCGATGACCCGTGCGGGATGGGAAGCCAGAATCTCGGGCAGGGCGTCGACATGGTCCCAATGATGATGCGTCAGCAGCACATGGCTCAGCCGCCAGGCGCGCGCCGCCAGCTCGGCCAGGATGGGACCGGCCTCGGGGGCGTCCACCAGCGCGGTCTCTCCGCTGGCCGGATCATGGGCGAGATACGCGTAATTGTCGCTGAGACAGGGGATGGTGACGATTTCAAGAGGCATGGCCTTTTGCCTTTTCGTTGTTAGACTGCCCCAGCCAAACAGATCGGGCGAGCGGCTGCAATGCATCTGGACGTGCAGGACCTGAGGAATTTCTATTATCGCAGCACGCTGGGGCGGGCAGCGCAGGCGGCCGTGCGGGGGCGTCTTCTGGGTATCTGGCCCGAGGCCAAGGGACAGACGGTTGCCGGATACGGTTTTGCGGTGCCGCTGTTGCGCCCCTATCTGAAGGACGCGCGTCGGGTCATCGGCCTGATGCCGGGGCCACAGGGCGTGATGCCCTGGCCCGCAGGGCTACCCAATGTCTCGGTCCTGTGCGAGGAAACGTTGTGGCCCATCGAGACAGGTCATGTAGACCGGCTGGTGGTGATGCATGGGCTGGAAACCTCGGAACACCCGTCGGCCGTTCTGGATGAATGCTGGCGCGTGCTGGGACCGGGGGGCAAGGCGATCTTTGTCGTTCCGAACCGTGCCGGACTGTGGTCGCGGTCCGACAAGACGCCATTCGGCTTTGGCCGCCCCTATACTCTGGGGCAACTGGAAACCCAGTTACGCAAGCATCAGTTCCTGCCCGAATTCCACTGCTCTGCGCTGTACCAGCCTCCGTCCTCGAGGCGGTTCTGGCTGAAATCCGGTGCCTTGCTGGAAAGAACCGGAACGCGACTGCCGACGATCATGGCGGGCGGTGTGTTCATGGTCGAAGCTTCCAAGCGGGTTCATCCCCCACGCCGGAAGGGAGTGCAGGACAAGGTGCGCGTGCTCAACCCGCTGGGCGTGCTGAATCCGCAGCCGAACGGCAAGGCCGAACCGGTGTAACGGCGCACGGCGCTGTTTTGGCTGCCGCCAAAAGGCGCCCCGCCCGCCGTCCCGGGCGAGCTGGCTCATGGGTCAGGCTTGGATCACCACCGCGTCCGGCGACATTCCGGTCACACCATCCAGCCGGATGATTACAGAGGCGGGCGGTTGCCCGTAGATGTTGGACACATTGACCAGCACATCCGTATGGCTGCCGTCCGAGGCCTCGCTCAGGGTGACCGACTCGATGGTCTCCGAATCGCGGTTCCACAGGGCAACCTCGAGAGCATCTTCGGAGGGATCGAAATCGGTGATCCTCAAATAGGGTTCGGGATCCGGGGCATTTGCTCCGCGTATCGCCAGGCGGTAGGTATCAGCGCCATCGCCACCGGTCGCAACGGCGCTGTCCGGGGCATTTTGAAACTCGTTCATTGTGAACAGATCGTCGCCGTCCTCACCAAAAACCGTGCTGCCCGCGCTCAACTGAAGATGATCATTGCCGTCGCCGCCATAGCCCATGGCACCGTTCTCGACGGACAGGAAATCGTCGCCCTCTCCACCATAGCCTGTGGTGTTGACGCCGCTGACAATGATATTGTCGCTTCCTGCGCCACCATCAACTTCAAGTGGCAATCCCGTTTCCAGTGCGATTTCGAAGGGATTCCAACGGCTTGACAAGCTGGAATGGTCTTGATCATTTCCGGCGTAGAGTGTGTCATTGCCCTCGCCACCCATCACCTGGCCGCTCCCGTAGGTGTGGATTTGGTCGGCACCGGCATCGCCTGTGATCACCAGATCATGACCGCTGGCGTTGATTGTATCGTTGCCTGCGCCACCGCTGACAGAGTTACCGTTACTGTATGCAATGACTAGGTCATCGCCGTCGCCCGCACGAATTTCGGTGTCATCGACTTTGGTCGTTACCAAATCGTCGCCACCCTGTGTGTCGACGACAAGCCCTGTCGGCGCGCCTTCTTCCACGGCAAACCAGTCGGTTTCATCTCCCCCAGTTACGTTGTCGGTCACAGCGGTCGCGGCGACGCCGTTGTAGGTCGGGACGTAATCTTCGGGCAGGAAGAGCGACAGGTCGTCACCATCTGTCACAGCCTCAAGAAAGTAGGATTTGATTGGAGCGTTCGCCTCGACCTGATCAAGAGCGTCCAGACCCAGATCAATCAGGGCAGGGAAGGTGGGTTGTCCGTCAGGCATTGACGGCATCAGGTCAATGGTATGGAGCAGTTCCAGACCAAGCGTTTCTTCCAGAGCTTCCAGATCATACGCTCCGGTCCCATTGCCTGCTACGAACGCGTCATATCCGGGAATCCCGGACGATGATTCAGAAGCGTTTTGCGATAAATCGGTTCCTTCCGGCGCTAGATAGATCCGGGTTTCGAACTTGGTGTAGAAATCGGAACTCTCGCCGGTGTCCTCGGAATCCAGATAGATCAGGGATACAAGGCCACCGGTTTCGTGCTCACCCAGTTCAACCTCAACCGTGCCGTCTTCGAGCGTGGTAACCGTTGCACCGGTGTCCTGCGCGCCCTCTTCTTCGGGGGTTTCCGGCGTTTCGTCCGGTTCGCCCGGTGTTTCGCTTTCCCCGTCGTCCGATGAGTCGAACAAACCACTCAACGCGGCAAGTGCGCCGAGGCCCAGCAAAGCTGAAAGAAAACCCATTCGAAAACACTCCTCGGAAAAATCACCTGACTCTATATCGCGTCAGTTGATCCGCTCTTGTCAAGTAACAGGACGCGGGGCACCGTATGTCGATGCATCAGGGGCAGCTGTCAGGGCGGCTTGCAGAGCTGATCCCGGCAACAGCGGTCCTGCGTGCCCTTGGCGGCATCTGCCCGTGTGCGCATGCCGTTTTGCATCACAGGAATCGCGAAAACCTGCAATCGGGTAACATTTTTCAAGCAGTCATGGGGGTCCAAAGGGTCGCAGTTTCGTTAAGACATTGAAAACACACGATTTGGGTGCAAGGCCGTTATCGCTATACTATATTGCGACATAAGGAACGCTCTGCTACATCCCCGGTGATTTCGATGCCCCGCCGTCACGGCGGGGTTTCTTCACGCCCCCGGGGTCGCGCAAACGGCGCGTTCGGGGCCAATAATATCGGAAGGGTGGACGTGTCCGAACCAGCTTCGATTTCCGCAGGCATTGCCGCGCGCTATGCCACCGCGATTTTCGAGATCGCGAAAGAGAATAATGACCTGAAAGGTCTGGAAACCGGCATCAATGATCTGGCTGCCGCCCTGGCCGAAAGCGCCGACCTGCGTGGTCTGATCGCGTCGCCGCTGGTGTCCCGCACAGAACAGGAAGCCGCGATCACTGCGATTGCCAAGAAAATGAAGCTTGGCGCCGTGCTGACCAATTCGCTGGGTCTTATGGCACAAAAGCGCCGCTTGTTTGTTCTGCCGCAGTTGCTCAAGGCACTTCAGGACGCGCTGGCCGAAGAACGCGGTGAAGTGACCGCCGAGGTCACATCGGCCAAGGCCCTGACCAAGACCCAGATCGACAAGCTGACCAAGACGCTCAGCGAGCGCGTCGGCAAGTCTGTCACCATCAATGCGACCGTGGATGAAGCCCTCATCGGCGGTCTTGTCGTCAAAGTTGGCTCGAAGATGATCGACAGCTCGATCCGCTCCAAGCTCAACTCCCTCCAGAATGCAATGAAAGAGGTCGGATAAATGGGTATCCAAGCTGCAGAGATTTCTGCAATCCTGAAGGACCAGATCAAGAATTTTGGTCAGGAAGCAGAAGTGGCCGAAATCGGTCGCGTGCTGAGCGTCGGCGACGGTATCGCCCGCGTTTACGGCCTCGACAATGTTCAGGCTGGTGAAATGGTCGAGTTCCCGGGCGGCATCATGGGCATGGCGCTGAACCTGGAAAGCGACAACGTCGGCGTCGTGATCTTCGGCTCGGACCGGGACATCAAGGAAGGCGACACTGTCAAGCGCACCAACTCCATCGTGGACGTGCCGCAGGGTGACGAGCTGCTGGGACGCGTTGTTGACGGTCTGGGCAACCCGATCGACGGCAAAGGCCCGATCAACGCCAAGCAGCGCGGCGTTGCCGACGTCAAGGCGCCCGGCATCATCCCGCGTAAATCGGTGCACGAGCCGATGGCGACCGGCCTCAAGGCTGTTGACTCGATGATCCCGATCGGCCGTGGCCAGCGCGAGCTGATCATCGGCGACCGTCAGACCGGCAAGACCGCGATCGCACTCGACACCATCCTGAACCAGAAGTCCTATAACGAAGCCGCTGGCGACGACGAGAGCAAGAAGCTCTACTGCGTTTACGTGGCCGTGGGTCAGAAGCGTTCGACCGTTGCCCAGCTGGTCAAGAAGCTGGAAGAAGCCGACGCGCTGAAATACTCGATCGTCGTGGCCGCAACCGCGTCCGACCCGGCGCCGATGCAGTTCCTGGCGCCCTATGCCGCAACCGCGATGGCCGAATACTTCCGCGACAACGGCCGCCATGCGCTGATCATCTATGATGACCTGTCGAAACAGGCCGTGGCCTATCGCCAGATGTCGCTGCTGCTGCGCCGTCCGCCGGGACGTGAAGCCTATCCGGGCGACGTTTTCTATCTCCACTCGCGCCTGCTGGAGCGTTCGGCAAAGCTGAACGAAGACTTCGGCGCCGGTTCCTTGACTGCTCTGCCGGTCATCGAAACCCAGGGCGGCGACGTGTCGGCCTTTATCCCGACCAACGTGATCTCGATCACCGACGGCCAGATCTTCCTGGAAACCGAACTGTTCTACCAGGGCATCCGCCCCGCCGTGAACACCGGTCTGTCGGTGTCGCGCGTGGGCTCTTCGGCCCAGACCAACGCGATGAAGACCGTTGCAGGCCCGGTGAAACTGTCGCTGGCCCAGTATCGCGAGATGGCGGCCTTTGCCCAGTTTGGTTCCGACCTCGACGCCGCAACCCAGCAGCTGCTGAACCGCGGTGCGCGTCTGACCGAGCTGATGAAGCAGCCGCAGTATTCGCCGCTGACCAACGCGGAAATCGTCTGCGTCATCTTCGCTGGCACCAACGGCTACCTCGACAAGGTCGCCCTGAAGGACGTCGGCCGCTGGGAAGCAGGCCTGATCGCTCACATGCGTGGCAAGCGCGCCGATATCCTTGAGTGGATCACCAAGGAAGATCCGAAGATCAAGGGCGACGCCGAGAACAAACTCAAGGCAGCGATCGACGAATACGCCGCCACGTTCGCATAAGGAGAGAGTTGGGACATGCCTTCTCTCAAGGACCTTAAAAACAGGATCGAGTCGGTCAAATCGACCCGCAAGATCACCAAAGCCATGCAGATGGTCGCGGCGGCAAAGCTCCGCCGCGCCCAGGACGCTGCCGAAGCAGCCCGTCCCTATGCCGAGCGGTTCAATGCCGTGATGGCGGGGCTGGCGGCCTCGGTCGGCGGCAGCGACAGTGCGCCCAAGCTGCTCAGCGGAACCGGCAGCGACCAGGTCCATCTTCTGGTCGTCATGACGGCCGAGCGCGGCCTGTGCGGCGGGTTCAACTCGAACATCGCCAAGCTGGCCCGCAACCGCGCCAATGAACTTTTGGCCAAGGGCAAGACGGTCAAGATCCTGACGGTCGGCAAGAAAGGCCGCGATGCGATCAAGCGTGACTTTGCCGCCAATATGGTGGGGCACGTGGATCTGAGCGGTGTCAAATCGCTTGGCTATGCCAACGCGCAGGACATCGCCCGCGACATTCTCGGCCGGTTCGATGCCGGGGAGTTCGACGTTGCGACGATCTTCTACTCGAAGTTCGAAAACGTCGTGACCCAGGTGCCGACCGCGCAACAGATCATCCCGGCGGCCTTCGAGACCGATGGCGCGGGCGATGAGGTTGCGCTGTTTGACTACGAGCCCAGCGAAGAGGCCATCCTGGCCGACTTGCTGCCGCGTGGTGTTGCAACGCAGATCTTCTCGGCACTGCTCGAAAACGGGGCCTCGGAACAGGGCGCCCGGATGTCGGCGATGGACAACGCGACCCGCAACGCGGGCGAGATGATCGACAAGCTGACAATCCAGTTCAACCGCTCGCGTCAGGCCGTCATCACCAACGAGCTGATCGAAATCATTTCCGGCGCCGAGGCGCTGTAAGACTATCCGGAGACGAAACATGGCGAATGCAAAAGGCAAAGTCACGCAGATCATCGGGGCCGTCGTCGACGTCCAGTTCGATGACGCACTGCCTGAAATTCTGAACGCGCTGGAAACCGAGAACAACGGCAAACGCCTCGTTCTCGAAGTGGCTCAGCACCTGGGCGAAAACACTGTCCGCACCATTGCAATGGACGCGACCGAAGGTCTGGTTCGTGGCGCCGTGGTGACCGACACCGGCGGCCCGATCTCGGTGCCGGTCGGCAATGCCACCCTGGGCCGCATCCTGAACGTGATCGGCGAGCCGGTGGACGAAAAGGGCCCGGTCAACGCGACCGAGACCCGCGCCATCCACCAGCCCGCACCCGAGTTCGAAGAACAGTCGACCGCGACCGACATCCTGGTCACCGGCATCAAGGTCATCGACCTGCTGGCCCCCTATTCCAAGGGTGGTAAGATCGGCCTGTTCGGCGGTGCAGGCGTGGGCAAGACCGTTCTCATC
Source organism: Ruegeria sp. PrR005 (assembly GCF_010500245.1). Classification (GTDB taxonomy): domain Bacteria; phylum Pseudomonadota; class Alphaproteobacteria; order Rhodobacterales; family Rhodobacteraceae; genus Ruegeria_B; species Ruegeria_B marisflavi. Next base: position 119,548 of record NZ_JAAGOX010000057.1, on the reverse strand, counting down.
ATGGAACTGATCAACAACATCGCAAAAGTGCACTCGGGTTTCTCGGTGTTCGCGGGTGTGGGTGAACGGACCCGTGAGGGCAACGACCTCTACCACGAGATGATCGAATCCAACGTTATCAAGCCGGATAACCTCGAAGAGTCGCAGGTGGCCCTGGTCTACGGCCAGATGAACGAGCCTCCGGGAGCCCGTGCTCGCGTCGCACTGACCGGTCTGACCCTGGCCGAGCAGTTCCGCGACCAGTCCGGTACCGACGTTCTGTTCTTCGTGGACAACATCTTCCGCTTTACCCAGGCCGGTTCCGAAGTGTCCGCTCTGCTCGGCCGTATCCCTTCGGCCGTGGGTTACCAGCCGACGCTGGCCACCGACATGGGTGCGATGCAGGAACGCATCACCTCGACCAAGGCAGGCTCGATCACCTCGATCCAGGCCGTCTACGTTCCCGCGGACGACCTTACCGACCCCGCGCCTGCAACCACCTTTGCGCACCTTGACGCAACCACCGTTCTGTCGCGTGCGATCTCGGAACTGGGTATCTACCCGGCCGTTGACCCGCTCGACTCCTCGTCGCGGATCCTCGACCCGCAGGTTGTCGGTGAAGAGCACTATCAGGTTGCCCGTGACGTTCAGGGTATCCTCCAGCGCTACAAGTCGCTCCAGGACATCATCGCCATCCTTGGCATGGACGAACTGAGCGAAGAGGACAAGCTGACCGTCGCCCGCGCCCGGAAGATCCAGCGTTTTCTCAGCCAGCCCTTCGACGTTGCGAAAGTGTTCACCGGCTCGGACGGTGTGCAGGTTCCGCTGGAAGACACGATCTCGTCGTTCAAGGCAGTTGTGGCCGGTGAATACGACCACCTGCCCGAAGCGGCCTTCTATATGGTTGGCGGCATCGATGAAGTGATCGCCAAAGCCGAGCGTATGGCCGCCGCAGCTGCCTAAGGAGTATCCCTGATGGCAAATACAATGCAATTCGACCTCGTCAGCCCGGAGCGCCGCCTTGCGTCGCTCCAGGTGACTGCGGTCCAGATTCCCGGTGCGGACGGGGACATGACGGCAATGCCCGATCATGCCCCCACCATCACCACGCTGCGTCCAGGGATCCTCAAGGTCGAAGGACCCGAAGGATCCAGCGAATATCTGGTGACCGGCGGGTTCGCCCAGATCGGTGCCGACACCCTGTCGGTGCTGGCCGAAAAGGCGATCCCGGTAACGGAAGTCACCCGCGCGCATCTGGACGAGCTGATCGCCGAAGCGCGTGCGTCGCATGACGCGGCCAAGGCACAGGAGCATCACAGCATCGTGGACGATGCGGCGAAGCTTCTGGCCGATATGGAGGCCCTGGGCACCCATATGGGGCTCTAAGCTTCTGGCTTTCGCAGCAAGAACATGGGGCCAGCCGGGCAACGGGCTGGCCCTTTTTGCGTCAATTTTTGGCCTGATTGGCCTGTGATATTTCTCACCCGCCTGTCGTCGTCTTGGATCGTGACCCATGAAAGTTTTCTCCGCCCACCGTATGGCCATTCAGCAAGGCGATGTTGCGATGTTCTCGGACTACGAGAACGGAGGGGATATGTGGACCGGATCGGGAAACCGCGAACGCAGACATACCGTCCGCTTCAAGCAGGCATTCCGCTCGGCTCCGGCCATTGTGGTTGGGATCTCACTTTGGGATGTCGATACCGGAGCGGCAGTTCGGGCCGAAGTAAAGGCGGATGACGTCACCCCGGACGGGTTCGACATCGTGTTTCGCACATGGGCCGATACACGTGTCGCCCGGCTTCGCATTGGATGGACGGCGATCGGTGAAGTATCCAACGAAGACGATTGGGATGTCGAGTAGGGCACCAAAACGTCTAAACCAGATCGGCGAAAGATGGCTGCCGAACGATCAAGGTGCTTTGGGAGGGCGCTGCCAGCTTCAGGTGCCGAGGGACCCTCGAAGCACTTCTATCACAGTCGCAATATCCCGATGGCCGTGACCCAGCGCGATGGCCCGCCGAAAGAGGCTTGAAATCAGCTCCGGAATCTCCTGATTGATCTTGTTTGTCTGGGCCTGTTCCAGAATCCGGTCCAAGGCGGCGTTCCAGACTTCCAGGGTCGCTCCGGGTTGGTCATAGTCGTGCTCGGAAATGCGCCGTGCCAAATGCGCCGCCGGGTCCTGGGGCGGCAACAACGATGCAAACAGATCAATGCCGAGCCCTTCGCTCTCACAGACCCGCGCCCCGTGCCAGACGCCAAGATAGTAGGCGAGTTGGTGGCTCAACAAGGCCATGTCCAGTACTGCCGCACCACCGGTTTCTGCGCCGACGTATCGCAATTCTTCTTCCAAGGCGCCGGAAATCGCTGATGCCGGGAGCAATCATCATCAGGCCCCGAAAACAGGATTCAGGCATAATCGGCGCCGATGCCCTCCGGATAGGGCATGATGGCACCGTCAAGGACAACAATGCCGTTCGAGTTTCGCCACCGCGCGAGCTGCCAGGCTTCGGCCGGTGTCCCCGTGCTCAACTGCACCAGAGTGCGACCGGCCAGCGCTTCCAAAAGACCCTCGGAGTCGATCAGGGCTCAGGTCGCGTCATAGTTGTCCAAACAGATGACCGTGACCGGGCTGGCGCGGACGGCTTGCCAAGCGGTCTCACAAGGCACGGCGCCTTCGTTCCCGACAGAGGTCATACGCGCTGTGGTTCTGTTCCAGACCGAGACACCATGCCCGTTTCGCAAGTACGCCAGCGCCAGCGCGGATCCCATCGCGCCAAGGCCAATCATGGTCACATCCGACATATGCGCTCCGACGTCTGCTCCTCGCCCGAAAGCCTACCGGTTTCCGATGGTGGTCTCTGACTGCTCCAATGAAGTGTACAAAATTTTACTGAAATCATCCATCGCGACCGGGCGATGCATTTCCAATGCAACAAAAAAAGGGATGGCGGCCACCGTTGCCGGAAGCCGCCATTTCCATCCCGGTTCGGGCAACCGGTGCGTCAGTCCATATGATAGAGCGACTCGTAGATCGGCCGCAGGGTCTTGTCCTCGAACAGGGACGAGACAGAGGTGCCGTTCCAGATATTGAGGATCGCCTGGGTAAAAATCGGCGCGGTTGGGACCACACGGATATTCGGCGCGGCCAGGATTTCCGGTGTCGGCTGGATCGAATCCGTGATCACCAGCGATTTCATCACCGAGTTGCTCACCCGTTCGACCGCCGGCCCGCTCATCACACCGTGCGAGATATACGAGTGGACCTCGCGCGCGCCATTATCGAGCAGCACCTGCGCCGCCTTGCACAGAGTTCCGGCCGTGTCGCAGATGTCGTCGACGATCAGGCAGATCTTGTCGGTCACATCGCCGATCACCGTCATCTCGGCGACTTCGCCCGGCTTTTCACGGCGCTTATCCACGATCGACAGCGGCGCGTTGATCCGCTTGGCCAGTTCGCGTGCGCGCGCCACGCCGCCCACGTCTGGCGAGACGACCATCAGGTCGCCCATCCGGTCCTTGAAATGGGTTCGAACATCCAGGGCGAAAATCGGTGAAGCATAGAGGTTGTCGACCGGAATATCGAAGAAACCCTGAATCTGGGCCGCGTGCAGGTCCATGGTCAGGATCCGCTCGATCCCAGCGCCGGTCAGCATGTTCGCCACCAGCTTCGCGCTGATAGGCGTACGCGCCTTGGTCCGCCGGTCCTGCCGGGCATAGCCGAAATACGGGATTACCGCCGTGATCCGCGCCGCTGACGACCGCCGCAGCGCATCTGCGATGATCAGCAGCTCCATCAGATTGTCATTGGCGGGGTTCGATGTCGGCTGGATGATGAACATGTCCTCGCCGCGGACATTTTCGAACACCTCGACAAAGATCTCGCCATCGTTGAACCGTTCGACACGGGCGTTGACCAGACCCTGGTCGACACCTCGATACAGGCTCATACGGCGCGCTATCGACTGGGCCAACGGCAGATTGGCGTTCCCAGAGATGAGCTTGGGTTCGGTGAGTGACGGCATGACGGATATCCCCAGGCAGCACTGTCTGTTGTGACAGATTCGTGATGTTGACACCGCTTAGCATGGGCTTACGGTCCAGCAAAGGTAACGCTGCGGAGAAAGTGAACATGGCCGATATCGACTACTTTTTTGCGACACTCTCGCCCTTTTCCTATCTGGCCGGGATGCGACTGGAGGAGGTGGCCGCAAAGCACGGGGCCAGCATCGCCTACAAGCCGGTGGATATCCTGGCGCTTTTCGGCCGGACCGGCGGCGTGCCCCCGAAGGACCGGCACCCCTCGCGCATCGAATACCGGGCCCAGGAGTTGCAGCGTCAGGCCAGGAAGACCGGTTTGCCGTTCAACCTCAAGCCCGCACATTGGCCGACGAATGCCGCGCCCTCCTCTTACGCGATCATTGCAGCGATCCGGGACGGCAGCGGCGATGTCGGTGCGCTGTGTCATTCGATCTTGCGGGCCTGCTGGGCCGAAGACACGGACATCGCGCAGGACGAGGTGATCCGCGATTGCCTGGACCGCGCCGGTTTCGATCCGGATCTGGCAAACAGCGGCCTGCTGGTTGGGGCGGAAACCTATGCCTCCAACCTGGAGGAGGCGGTCGATCGCGGTGTCTTTGGCGCCCCGTTCTACATCACTTCGGATGGCCAGAGGTTCTGGGGACAGGACCGGCTGGACGATCTCGACGCGCATCTGTCGGAGATGAAGGGTTGAGGGATACATCCTCTTTGCCCCAACCCGTCCACGTCAGCCATTTCGGCCATGGGCCGCGGAAGGTGCTGGCACTGCATTGCACCATTGCCCATTCCGGGGCGTGGAAGGGTCTGGCACGCGCTCTGGGGGCCGAGGCCCGGTTCACAGCGCCCGACATGCTCAGCCACGGCCGCAGCCCGGATTGGGACGGGCAGGGGGGCTATCAGGATCGCATCCTGGAAAACGCGCAGGCCTGTCTCGACACTCCTATGGATGTGATCGGCCATTCCTTCGGCGCCACCGTCGCCTTGCGGCTGGCGGTCGAACACCCGGACCTCGTGCGCAGCCTGACGCTCATCGAGCCGGTGTTCTTCGCCGTGGCCTGCCGGGACGCGCCTGACCTGATCGAACAGCATGGTCAGGACGCACAACCCTATATCTCGGCCCTGAAAAGCGGCGACAAGGCGCTGGCCGCCCGTCTGTTCAACCGGATGTGGAGCACCGCCGACAGCCCGCGTTGGCCGGACCTGCCCGAAGCGACCCGCGCGGCAATGATCCGGGGCATTCACATCGTGCCAACTGTGGATGAGGCGCTGTTCAATGACACGGCCGGGCTGCTGGCGCCCGGGCGGCTCGACCGCGCCACGATGCCGGTCCTGCTCTTGCGCGGCGGGTTGACCCATCCGGTGATGGAGGCGATCTCAAAAGGTCTCGTGCGGCGTCTGCCCGATGCAACCGAAGAGGTCATAGCAGGGGCCGGTCACATGCTGCCCATCAGCCACCCGGCAGAGACGGCGGCGTACATCCGCGCGCTCTGGTCGCGAGCCGGCTGACGGTCAGCCTCTTCATTTCGCTGAAAATACTCCGGGGGGAGCGCCGAACGGCGCGGGGGGCAGCGCCCCCCACGCGCTTAGAGCAGGGACAGGAAGCGGTCGATCTGATCCGTCCCGATCGACCAGTCGCAGACCATGCGGCAGGCCAGAATCTCGCTCTCGTCCTCTCCCTCCAGTTCCGCACCCCACAGGTGATAGGACGCGCCCGCGTCCATCAGCCGCCGGTGCGTGGCACGCGGGAAGCTGGCAAAGACGATATTGGCCTGCGGTTCGTGCAGGAACGTGGCCCCCGCCGTCCGCAGCCCCTCGACCAGTCGGGCGCAATTGTCATTGGCCCGCCGTGCCGAGCGCAGCCAGAGGTCACCCGTCAGATAGGCATCCATCTGCGCCGACAGATAGCGGTGTTTTGAAAAGAGATGCGCGCCGCGCTTGCGGCGCAGCTCAAACTCCCAGGAATGTTTCGGGTCGAAGAAGATCACCGCCTCAACCCCCATGCAGCCATTCTTGGTGCCGCCAAAGCTGACCGCGTCAACGCCCGCCTTCCAAGTCATCTCGGCCGGCGAGGCGTTGAGGGCGACCAGCGCATTGGCAAAGCGTGCGCCATCCAGATGTACCGGCAGACCGTACTCCTTGGCCACGGCGCACAGAACCTGCAACTCGCCGATGGAATAGACGCCACCGCGTTCGGTCACCTGGGTGATCGAAACCGGGCCGCGCTGCGGCCCGTGCACGCCACGGGTCTCTTCGCCCGTGATCGAGGCGCGCAGCGCTTCGGGCGTCATCCGGTCGCCGCCGGACACCAGGGTCAACTTGGCGCCGCCCGAATAGAATTCGGGTGCGTTGCATTCGTCCTCGTGGATATGGGCCACGGGCGAGCAGAAGATCGTCTGCCACGGCTGCGACAGGGTGGCCAACGCCAGCGAGTTGGCCGCCGTTCCGGTTGCAACCAGATAAACCGCCGCCTCGGGCGCCTCGAAAATGTGACGGATTTTCTCGCGCACCGCCTGCATCTGCGCATCCGCCCCATAGGCCATGGCATAGCCCTGGTTGGCCTCGGCCAGGGCAGTCAGAACCTCGGGGTGGACAGGGCCGGAATTGTCAGAGGCAAAGAACATCAGATGGGCTCCTCGATGATATGGTCTTCCCAGTCTTCTTCGGGGGTTTCGAATTCGGATACGGTGATGCCGCGCACCGACACGCCCGCCCGGTGCACGCTTTCGGCATCGCCCGAGATCAGCGGGTGCCAGTCAAAAAGCGGCTTGCCCTCCCACAGCAGCCGATAGGCGCAGGTGCGGGGCATCCAATAGGCGTGGCTGTCCAGATTGTCAGGTGTCAGCACGATGCAATCGGGCACAAACTGGTGACGGATCGGGTATTGTGTGCAATGGCAGCTCTCGTCATCCAGCAGCCGACAGGCGACCCGGGTCAGTTCGACCTCGCCTGTATCCTCGTCCTCGAGCTTGTTCAGGCAGCATTTGCCGCAGCCGTCGCACAATGCCTCCCACTCGGTCTTGCTCAGCCGCGCCAGCGGCTTGCGCTCCCAAAAACGCGGGCGCAGCCCGTTGCGGTCGATCGGATCTTTCATAGGGCGGCCAGGATGTCGCAGGCGCGGGCGCAATCGGCGTCCATTTGCGCGATAAGGGCGTCCAGCCCGTCAAAGGTCATTTCGGGACGAAGATACTCAACCAACCCGACGCTCAACGTCGCGCCATAAAGATCGCCGGAAAAATCAAACAGGAAGGTTTCGATATTGGGCTGCTCGCCTTTGAACATCGGTCGCACACCGACCGAAGCGGCGCCATGATAGCTGCCCTTGTGTGGCCCATCCAGCACATCGACCAGCACCGCATAGACGCCAAACCGGGGCGGGTGCAGCCCGTCAATGGACATATTGGCGGTGGGAAAGCCCAATTCGCGCCCGCGCTGCTCGCCGCCGATTACCGGCCCCTCGATCCGATGCCAATGGCCCAGCATTGCGGCGGCGTCACGCGGGCGGCCCTCGCTTAGCGCGGAGCGGATCGCGGTCGAGGAGATCACGCGCTCGGTCTGCTCCAAAAGCGGCGCAATGGTGACACCGTACCCCATCTGCTGACCGAACCGCACCATGTCGGCGGCGTTGCCGCTGCGGCCCTTGCCGAAACAGAAATCGGCACCGATTACCACATGCGCCAGGCCGAGACCGTCGCAGATGACGCGGCGCGCGAACTCTTCGGGCGTCAACCCGGCCAGCGCGGCGTTGAAGGGCAGCTCATACAGCCGCTCGACGCCCAGCTTTTCCAGCCGGTGCGCGCGAGCCGGGCCGCGCATCAGGCGAAAGGGCGGGCTGTCGGGGGCGAAATACTCGCGCGGATGCGGCTCGAAGGTCATCACCCCCAGTGGCGCCTCGGGCGCCGCCTGCCGCGCCAGTTCGATCACCGACCGGTGGCCGATATGCACGCCGTCGAAATTCCCGATGGCGACGCTGGCGCCCCGGTCTGCGGGTTCAAGAAATCTGTAGTCGCGGATGATACGCATGCAGGTTGGGTAAACGCAGGTCGCCCCGGGTTCAAGCGCGACTTGATGGAGCAGGGGCGTTTCGGTCACCGGGCAGAGACTGTTTGGGTCACTCGGGTCATGCCGAGGGCTCTGCCCCCTCCGTTGTCTCGACCAGTTCACCGATACAGAAATGCGCCATATGCGCGATCGCTTGCGTGCTGTGATAATCGCCGAACTCGGCGGTCGCATCCTTGCCCGCATAAATCCGGGCAATGCCCGCGCCGCCGGGGTGATGGGGCGCCCAGGCCGTGATGTCATAGACATTGCCCGAAACGATGATCCAGCAATCGTCGCGGGTGTTGTGCCGGGCGACCTCGGCGCGGGTCACGCGACGGGCGCCATTGGCCGGGATCTCTGGCCGCCAGAGGCTTTGCATCGCCTTTGCATGGTCCTCTTTCGACGCCTCGCGGTAATCCCACGGCCCCCATTTCTTGGCGGGCAGGGCCAGTCCGATATTGCGGGCGTCAAAGGCATAGATCCAGGCGTCATTCTCGCCGCCCCGCTTGTCGTGTGAAAACGCTGGCGTGACGCGTTCATCCAGCCCTTCGAGCAGTGCCTTTTGCGCCTCCGTATCCTTGGGCCGCAGATGGTCGAAGGCAAACTTCGACCCCAGTTGAAACCGGGTGGCGCGATAGTGCCGCACCCGTTCGTAATGCGACAGGGCCGAAGGCACGTCGCCGCGGTGCAAGGCAAAGGCGCGGCCAAGCGCGGCGGCGTCTTCGAATGCCTGCGCCGCCCCCTGGCCGAACGTGGGCAGCATCGGATGCGCCGCGTCGCCCAACAGGCAGATGCGCCCCTGCACCCAGGTCTCCAGCGCGTCGCGGTCATAAAGCCCCCATTTGGTCGGACGCACCATCGCCCCGGCCAGGGCGACTAAGTCATCGCAATTGGGAAGCTCGGCAAAGGCCACGCTGACGTCGCGGGTGATCTCCTCCTGACTGATGGGAAACCAGTCGCCCTCTTCCTGTTCAAAGGCGGTTGAGTCGGGTTCATACCGGGCGATCCAGACATTCAGCAACTCGCCGCCGCGTACCCAATAGGTGGTGGCGCCGCTGCGTTCCGTCTTGTGGCGGTCCATGCTGAAAGAGTGGATTGGATTGTGGTCCAGCGGACGGCCATCAGGCTTGCGCAGCGCGGCCACGGTTGCGCGGGGAATGAGGCCGCGAAAACAGGTGACCTCGGTCCAGCGCTTGGGGCGCGGGTTGGGCCATGCCAGCATCAACGTGGCCGAGTTGATCCCATCGGCGCCAACCAGAATGTCGCCGGTTGCCCTCTGTCCGTTGGCAAAGACCGCTGTCACGCCCTCGTCCGTCTGGTGCAACCGGTCGAGCCGACAGTCCATATGCACCGAGATCGGGCAAGGCGCGCCGCTGTCGGGGCCGAACTCGAACACCCGTTTGTAAAGGCACATCAGCAGGTCCAGCCTGTGCATGTGATGGAACCCGGCAGCATCGCCCGCTGCGGTGACATGGTCGAATGGCCTTTCGGTCACGCTGCCATCGGTGTTGAACTGCCGGGTCGATTTCAGGATCGCGGCCCGACCGCCATCAATCGCGCCATCCGGCCCCTTTGGGTCACCGCCATCCAGATCGACCCCCAGCCAGCGGCAGATCCGCGCCCCATTGGGTGGAATGTTGAGCCCGGCCCCGGCTGTGCTGGGGTGTCTGGTCTGCTCGTAAACCTCTATCGCGGAAAAGACCCCGGATTGCCGGAGCGCCAGGGCCGCCATCAACCCTCCCATGCCTGCGCCGATGATGATTGCCCGCATCCCGCCCTCCTTCGTGAACAAGTTAAGCGTCATCTCTTCAGACGATAACAAGCCCGGGCCGGTTGTCAGCCGTTTTGTGCCAGAGGCGCACGGGCGCCGCTTGTATCGGCACCAGCGTACAATTCGTTGATATGGTGCAGGAAAGCAGGGTTCGGAGGTTAAGGTCGTGCCTGGATAGGCAGATCACATCTTCGTGTCTCGAAGCGCAGACCGGTCGCTCAAAACGCGGTTTCTGCTGGTCCGCCTTGGCACACCGGACGAGTACGATCACACGATTCGCGCTGGCTGGAAGTGCATGCCAGCACGCTTCGTGGGCGCCTACCTCTGATCAGTCGAACTTGCGCGAGGGGGCCAGCACCATCGCCTCGCCCACCAACACCTTCTTGCCATCGACGGCGCAATGGCAGTCCAGCTTGACTCGGCGCTTGGCAAAATCGATGTCGATCACCTTGACCTCGGCATAGACCGTGTCGCCCGGGCGCACCGGCGCCAGAAATTTCAGCGACTGGCCCATATAGACCGTGCCATGGCCCGGCAGCTGCTCGCCAATCACCGCCGAGATCAGCCCGGCGGTCAGCATGCCATGGGCGATACGGCCTTCAAAGATCGTGTCGCGGGCATACTCGTCGTCCAGATGCACCGGGTTGCGGTCGGTCGAGACCTGGGCGAACATCTCGATATCCTCGTCGGTGACCTGTTTGCGCAGGTACCGGGTCATGCCCATCTCGATATCTTCGATACAGATCGTTCCGCGCGGCAGATTGTCCAACATGTCACCCTCTCTATCCAGGTGGCGGAGCAACTTTGAGCAAGTCTCCACCTGACTTTGGCAACTTTATTACTTTGCAGGTGCAGAAAATCAAGCCCTTTCTGCTCAGCGCAGTTGTCCAATAGTATAGGTTGGGCTCCTGTTTTCTCTTTCCAGATATGCAGTTAGCGCAACCGGATCCGGGTTGATGCCAGTTTTGGTTTCCGATGCGGCCAGACCGCCCGAGATGAACAGGGAATCGATGCCTTCGCCTTGACCACCGGCGATGTCCGTCTGGATGCCGTCGCCGATCGCCAGGATCTCGGAATCGGGAATATCCGCCCTCAATTCCAGCAGACGGCGGCGGGCCAGATCGTAGATCGGCGGGTGTGGCTTGCCGAAGTACAGGCTCTCGCCCCCCATCTCGGTGTAAAGCCGCGCCAGCGCGCCGGCGCACCATTCGCGCACCTCGCCCCGGTCCACCACGATATCGGGATTGGCGCAGAGCAGCTTCATCCCCTTGGTCTTGGCATAGAGGAACTCGGGCCGGTTCACCGCCGGGTCGGCCATCGGGTCGAAGGGGCCGCAACAAACGATGCCCTCGGCCTCTTGCAGCGGCACGCGGGTAATCTCGACCGGGTTGTCGAGCAGTTTGAGCGGTTCGAAGAACCCGGCGTCGCGTTGCCACTCGCCCATGAAGAAGACCTTTTGCCCCACCGCGCCCCGAAACATGGCAGAGCGCGCGCTGTCGCCACTGGTGGCGATGGTGTCATAGGCGTCCTCGGGCACGTTGAACTGGACCAATTGGGTCGCAACCCCGGCGCGCGGTTTCGGAGAGTTCGTCACCAGCACGACCTTGCCGCCCTGGGCACGATAGGCTCTCAGCGCAGAGATCGCATCTGGATATGCGGTAACCCCATTGTGCACACATCCCCACAGATCGACGAACAGCGCGCGATAACGGTCGGAGATGTCGGAGAGGGCGTTTATGATCTGGGTCATGTCTGGGTCCGGTTTGGGTATTGTCGCAAAGGCTTGTATGCCGCATGCGTTGGACAATGGCCATGGGAAAGGGCTGGCGCTCAGCTGCGAAAACTTTCCAGCCGTCGCCCGGTGCGGCGGGTCATTACACGGCGGAGCGCGGTGGCATCGCCATATCCCACCCGATGCGCGATCTGTTCCAGGCTCAGCCCGCCCGCCCGGTAAAGCCGGATCGCTTCGGTCACCCGCAGGGTCTGGGCAAACTCACCCGGGGTCATGCCCGCGACCCGGGACAGACGGCGGGCAAAGGTGCGCGCGCCCAGACCGGCGGCATCGGCCAGTTCGGCCAGCGGCACCTGACGGGCGATATGGCGGCGTAAATGCAGCTCGGCCCGTTGCAGCGCCGGATCGCCCGCCACCAGGATCGCCACCGACAGATAGGGCAGCTGGCTGGGTCGGCTGTCAGCCAGCAGAAAGCGGCGGCAATCCTCGGCCAGGGCAAACCCTGCCTGGGTTTCGATCAGGTGCAGCATCAGGTCGATTTGGGCAAAGGACGCCCCCGCCGTCACCAGCGCTCCATCGCTGCACAGCACCTCGCCCATCTCGACCCGGACCTTGGGGAACCAGCCCCGCAACAGCGGCGCCAGCCACCAGGTTGTGGTGGCACAGCGCCCATCCAGAAGCCCCGCCGCCGCCAGCGCAAAGACGCCAGAGCAGGCGCTGGCAATGCGGGTACCGGGCTGGACGAAGTGGCGCAGCGCCGCGGTCAGCGCAAAAAAGGCAGGACTGTCCATCGCCGCCCGCAACTCCTCGGCCGAGGCAAGCCCCATCCCCGGCAGCACCACCAGCCCCGGCGCCGGTGTATCCGGGCAGACCGCCTCGGGGTGCAGGGTGCGCCAGCAAAACGGCGCCGTCTCGCCGCGCAACGCGGCCACCCGGTTGGCGCTGTCCAGCATGTCCTCGGCGATGGCCAGGCTGGAGCGTTGACAGGGGGTGGGATGCAGCAGGAGAACGTCCAAGGGGTGTTGTCCATTTTGATCTGGATAATGTCATTTGTGACACTAGCGGCCTGTGCCCCCTGCGTCCATCCTCGCCCGAGAAACCGAAACAGGAGACCCGGAATGACTCTTACTGGCGGATGTTACTGCGGCGCGCTGCGCTACGAGGCCGAAGGCGCGCCTATGCTCAAGGCACAATGCCACTGCCGCGCCTGCCAAACCTACTCCGGCGGCGCGCCGAACCTGTTCATGGTGATGCCCGCCGCTGGCTTTCGCTATGTCAAAGGCACGCCCAAGAGTTTTAGGCTGGAGGACCGCCCCGACCGCGTGACCCGCGATTTCTGCGCCACCTGCGGCACCGGGGTCGCCTCGCACCGGCCCGGCCTGCCGGCGGTGATCCTCAAGATCGGCACGCTGGACGACCCCGCGTTGTTCAAGGGCCCCAAAGCGGCGGTCTTTGCCGCCGAGAAACAGGCCTTTCACAACATTCCCGAAGGCGTACACGCCTTTGACGGGTTGCCCCCCGCGTAGCAGGGAGCTATCCCGCCGGCTCAGATCACAGCGCGATGCGGAACCGGGCGAAGCCGTCCGGCCCATCGCCCGCGGCCTCGATCTTTACGCCCTTCAGACCTTCGGCATATTGCGCGGCGGCTGGCCCGGTGTCGAACAGGACCGAGGTGCCGGGCAGGGGCGCAAACGACCAGTTCGCGTCGGCGCTGGGATTGATCGTGCCTTGTTCGACAATGTAGCGCACGATCACGTCCCGGTTGGTGTCAGGTCCCTCGAAAATCACCGTATCCGGCGAGGCGCCCGGGAAGTTTCCGCCGCCGCTGGCCCGGTAGTTATTCGTTGCGATCACGAATTCCATGTCATCCGTCACCGGCTTGCCATTGAAGGACAGGTTGACGATCCGCTGGGCCTCGGGATTGGCCATCTCGCCCTTGGCGCTAAAGCGGGACGGCTGGCTGAGGTCGATCTGATAGGTCACCCCGTCGATCACGTCGAAATTGTAAGACGGGAAATCGGGGTTCAGCAGAACCTGATCGGCCTCGCCTGGCGTGATCTGGTTGAAGATCCCGGCAGACCGTTCCAGCCAGCCCCGCAGCTGCGCCCCGTTCACGCGCACGGCGCGCACCGTGTTGGGGTACAAGTATAGGTCAGCAACGTTGCGGATCGCCACGTCGCCCACCGGGACATCGGTATAGTACTGCGGCCCGCCGCGCCCGCCCGCCTTGAACGGCGCTGCGGCCGAGAGGATCGGCAGACCTTCATGCTCGGTGCCCTTCATCATCTCGCCGATGTACCAGGTCTGGGCAATCGACACGATCTGCACCGAGGGATCGTCGGCCACCAAAGCGAAGTAGCTGTGCAGCGCCGCGTCGGTCTTGCCCACCGGACGGCGGACATAGGCAAGCGTCGCCTCGTGTTCGGCGCTGGCCGCCTCTTCGACCTTGGCGACACTTTCGACCAGCGGCGTGATCGAGCGGTCTTCGTTGCGCTTCGAGATGGCGCGCGCCTCGGCGGTATGGGCCACCACGCGCCATGCCCCGCCGTCGCGTTCCAGCATCAGGTCGATCAGCCCCATGTGAGAGCCCCAGAAACCGCCCATGGTCGCAGGTTTGCCCATGATGGTCCCGGCGGTCGAGTCGACGCCTGCGGTTCCCTCATATTGCGGGCCGGGGAAGACGCGGTGATGATGGCCGGTCAGTATCGCGTCGATACCGTCGACGGCCGCCAGTGGAATTGCGGCGTTCTCCTGTCCGTCCACGTGATTGGCCTCGCCAATGCCGGAATGGCAGAGGGCGATGATGATGTCTGCGCCTTGCTCCTTCATTTGCGGCACATAGGCCCGGGCGGTGTCCACGATGTCGCGCGCGACCACGTTGTTCTCCAGATGCCGCCGATCCCAGCTCATCACCTGTGGCGGGACAAAACCGATCAGACCGATCCGGATCGGATGGGGTGTCCCGTCGCCGTCGATGACCTCGCGATCCAGAATGACATAGGGCGGCAACAGCGTCTTGTCCTCGCGCGGGGAACTGCCCGCCTCGCGGGCGATATTGGCGCACACAACCGGGAAATTCGCACCCGCCAGAGACTTTGTCAGGAAATCCAGCCCATAGTTGAACTCGTGATTGCCCAAGGTCGATCCGTCAAACCCCAGCGTGTTCATCGCGGTGATGATCGGGTGGTTGTCGCCCTCGGCCATACCGCGTTCATAGGCGATGTAATCGCCCATCGGGTTACCTTGCAGAAAATCGCCGTTGTCGATCAGCAGCGAGTTGGTGCTTTCGTCCCGGATCGACTGGATCAGCGCTGCTGTGCGCGACAGGCCGACGGTGTCGATCGGTTTGTCGGCGTAGTAATCATAGGGGTAGACATGCACATGAAGGTCTGTCGTCTCCATGATCCGCAAATGGGCCTGCATCCCGGATGCCCGCGCCGAGAACGGATGCAGCGCGATAAAGCCAGCGGTTGCGCCGATAAAGGAACGGCGGTCTAGGAGAAGCGGCATGTCAGTACCTCCGGTTGGTGAGATTTTGTTTTTATCAGTTTGGCCGGGCAGGACGCAGAGCCCTGCCTGCGGCGTAATAATGGAACGACCCGATTCCCGGGGTCGTTGACCGAAGTGTCTCATTATCGTGGCCACAAAAAAAGGGCGCGTATCCGCGCCCTTTCCAACCCGTTTGTCGGGTTTCGATCCTGGTGTCGTCAGACCTTCAGGTTCGGGATGATCTGCTTCTTGCGGCTCATGATGCCGGGCAGGACAACCGTATCGCCCGAGACCGAGGCGCCAAAGCTCTTTTCGGCCACTGTCTTGACCAGATCGTTGGGCACCAGCAGGGTGGCTTCCTCGTTCAGGATGTCGATCACGAACAGCAGCACTTGATCGGCGCCGTCTTCTTTGGCCACGTCGATCATCGAGGCCATCAGGCTGTCCTTGCGGTCCAGCAGCACCTTGGGCGCTGTGGTTTCCAGAACCGAGACCCGGAATTCCTTGCCGTCGACATTGTACTCTTTCGAGTCCATCCGCAGCAGTTCGGCATCCGAGAACGAGGACACGTCCGACTTGGCTGCGAACATCTCGGCGGCATAGGAGGGGATGTCGATTCCCAGATCGGCGGCCAGCTTCTCGGCCACGGCGCGGTCATGATCGGTGGTGGTGGGCGAGCGGAACTCCAGCGTGTCGCTGAGGATGCAGGTCAGCGCCGCGCCCTTGATCGCCTCGGGCATGCGCGCGGCATCGTCGCCCATCAGGTCGACCATGATGGTGGCGGTGCAGGCCAGCGGGCGCACGGTGATGTCGATCGGGCCCTTGGTTTTCAGCCCGCCGATCAGCGCGTGGTGGTCGATGATCTGGCGGATATCGGCGTCATTGACGCTGGCGGGCAGTTCGGCGGGGTTGTTGGTGTCCACGATCACTACCGGGGCGCCTGCGTCCACGTCCGAGATGATCTCGGGCTTGTCGAAACCCCAGCGGCTCAGCATGAAGGCCGCTTCGGTGTTGGGTTCGCCCAGCAGCACCGGTTTGGCGGCCTCGCCCTTTACCTCGTTCAGATACCAGGCCCAGACGATGGGCGAGCCGGTGGAATCGGTGTCGGGGGATTTGTGGCCAAATACCTGAATGGTCATGTGTCTATCCTGCGCAAGGTCAAATTTGCGCGCCTTATAGGGGCGCGGATCGGCATTGTCACGGGGGGCCGCGCAGGCTGCGACCCTTGGTCAGGTTTCCGCCTTAGAACGCGGCGCGTTCCAACGTATACCCCTCCAGCGCCAGGAGGTTCAGCAATCCACTTTCGCCGTGCAGGTGGCCCGCGCCAACGGCGATTACCGCAGTCTTGTCGCGGATATCCAGAATATGGCGCATCCAGTTGCGGTTGCGCCCCTCTACGAGGTCCAACATGAAACTTTCCCAGAGCGGATCGAACGACTCGGGCGACAAACCGGTGCGCGCCAGCGCGTCACGGCGCGAGAATTCGATGAACTCGGCATGGCGCTCTTCAAAGTAGATCTCGCTCAATGTCGCCAACTGGTCGGCATCGGCCCCCAGACTGCCCGAGAACATCTCCAACTCGCGCGCCTGCTCTTCGATCGGGGTGGCGGTGAACAGCGCCAGCAACTCCGCCCCGGTCTCCAGCGAATGCTGCGGCACGTCATGCATGTCCGCCAGAACCGACAGTCGCTTGTCCATGCCGCGCTTTGCCTCGGGATCGCGCATCAGGCAGGGCGGCAGCGACAGGACGGATCCCAACACCCAGGGCTGCATCTTTGCCCCCATCCAGGCCGGGACATTGCGCTCGGCCAGGGCCTGGGCGACGCGGTTCCATCCCTCTTCGCTCATCAGTTCGATCAGAGTCGGGCCTTCGGTGATCAGTGCCACCTTCGGGTTGCTCATGACCTCGCGCTCGAACGCGGCAAGGTCGGCGGCGTTCAGCTCGAACCAGACAGAATTCGCCCGCTCGATCAGCGGTTCCAGCCTGTCGGCGGCAGGCCCCATTCGGGGATCGTTGACATGCAGGGTGCCAATCAGGTGCAGCACGGTTATGCCCCGGGTCGCGACCCAATGGTTGCCCTCGGGATAGGGGGTCGCGGCAGCGGCCTGTTCCATCTCGGCGCGGACGTCGTTCGGCAAGTCGTCCCGCAGGTCGCGCCCTTCGCAGGCGGCAAAGGCCGCCATTGGCATTGTCAGAAACAGGAAAACGGCCAGAAATCGCATGGATGTCATTCGCACTCTTTAAAATTCCGCACGGCTCAGGCTGTAGCCGCGTTGTTTCAACAGGTTCAGCAGGCCGGCCTTTCCCGGCAGATGCGCGGCCCCGACCGCCACGACCAGAGTCTGCGCCTTGGTCCGCTGGATGACCGGCATCCAGGCCCGGTTGCGCTTGTCCAGGATATGCGTATCGAACTGGCGCAGCAGGCGGGACACTTCCTTGCGCGAAACGTCCAGGTCGCGATAGAGCGTCCAGTCCTCGATCAGCATTGCCTCGGCCAACCTCTCTTCGAAATAGGCGTTCGAAAGGGTCACGACCTGATCGTCGAAATTGAGCTCGCTCTTCATGTCCAGCACAAGTAGCTTGACCTGGTCGCGGATCGGGATGGCGGATAACGAGCTCATGCCGGTTCCCACCGCTTCCAGCGACCCAACCGGCACACCGGCCCGCGCCGCCAACAGCTCGATCCGGTCATCCAGGCCGCGATAGGCAAACAGCCCGCGCCCGCCGCAGCCCGAGCGGGACAAGTTCATCGAGATGAACCAGGGCTGCATACGGGCCAGAACTCTTTCATCGACCCCCTGCACCCGCATCTGAAGGCTCAGCATCTGCCACTCTTCCGGTTCCATCAGCTTGTCCAGTCCCGGAGAGCCCTTGGGTATCGTCAGGATCGAGGGCGTCTTGCGCAACGTGTCTTCGAGCGTGGCAAGCTGCTTGGCGGTGACTTCCAACAGCACGGCATCGGCGGTCTGGATCACCGGCGTGAGCTTTCGCATCACCGCCCGCATACGGCTGTCCCCTGTGTGCTGGGTTCCGATCAGATGGATACGTTGCGACCCTTTTGTCGCGATCCAGTGGTTGCCATAGGCAAACGGGACCTTCTTTATCTCGCGCGCCAGCAGCGCCTCGCCCTCGGGCGTCAACCGTGTCCGCAGATCGGTGCCGGTACAGCGGGCCTCGACCCCGGTTGCGGCCAGCAGGCCCAGGCAGAGTATCAGGGCGCGCAGCATGGGGCCTCCTTCAATCGCGAACTGAATCAACAGCTAAGGTTCACATTGGCCCGGGGCAAGTCACGCTTGGGTGCGCGATTGTATTGCCCCTCCAATGTGCCTAGCCTGCAACCATGCAGCGAGAGCAGGATCTATACCCACCAATCAAACAGATGCTGGAACGGCAGGGCTACACCGTCAAGGGTGAGGTCGGCGCCGCCGACATTGTCGCGCGGCGGGGCGATGAGCCGCCGGTAGTGGTGGAATTGAAACTGCGGTTCTCCCTTTCGCTGTTTCATCAGGCCGTGGCGCGTCTGGCCTTGACCGATACCGTCTATATGGCGGTCCTGCGGCCCAAGGGAAAAACGGCCCGGCGGGCATTACGCGACAATCTCGCGCTGTGCCGGCGGTTGGGGCTGGGCCTGATCACAGTGCGCGCCGATGGGCGGGTCGAGGTGCTGTGCGACCCCGGGCCCTACCAGCCGCGCAAGTCCAGGGCGCGGACGGACAAGTTGCTCCGAGAATTCGACCGCCTGACTGGCGATCCAAACGCGGGTGGTTCGACCCGGCATGGCATTGTCACCGCCTATCGCCAGGATGCGTTGCGCTGTGCCGCGCATCTGGCGGAGAACGGGCAGAGCAAAGGCAGCGAGGTCGCCCGCGCCACGGGCGTTACCACGGCAACCCGCTTGATGCGCGAAAACCACTATGGCTGGTTTCTACGGGTCGAGAAGGGGATCTATGGCATTACGGATGAAGGCCGCGCCGGATTGGTCCATTGGGCCTATAGCTGGACCTAGGCCCGCCGCGCGATGAAGTCGGTCACCATGTCAACCATGACCGGGGCGAGCGCGGGGGTGATGATATGGCCCATGCCTTTCACAGCGTGAAATTCGGAACCGGGAATCGTCTCGGCGATCTCTTCACCCATCGCCAGTGGGATCAGCGTATCGTCGGTGCCGTGGATCACCAGGCAGGGCAGGGTGACTTTGCGCAAGTCCGGCCGCCGGTCGGGGGCGTGCAGGATGGCCAGTACCTGGCGGTTCTTTCCGGCCGCATCGACCCCTCGATCCCAGGCGCGTGCGGCCATGGCGCGGATCTCCGCCTCGGGCATCGGATAACCGGGACTTCCCCACAACCCATGTTCAGCAACCTGCGCATCCAGATACTCTGCGCGCGTCACGTCGCGCACTAACAGGCTTTCAACCAGCGCCAGCATTTTCGCATGATCGTCGGGCGCCCGCTCGGTGAACGGGCTGCAAGCGGTCATCACAATGGTCGCTGACAGAATGCGGCCGGGGTGGTCGATGCACAGCTGTTGCAGCACTGCCCCTCCCATCGAGATGCCGAACATATGCGCGCGTTCGATCCCCAGCGCATCCATCAGGCCAGTGATATCGCCGACCATGTCCTCGATCCCGTAGGGTTTGGGAATATCCGCGCCGCCGCGTAGCAGGTCGAGAATTCTGTCGGCATCCCCCGGCACGCCCTCTGCCGGGCAGCGCTGGGTCAGGCCGACGTCGCGATTGTCAAACAGGATCACCCGGTATCCGGCCTTGGCAAAACCGTCATACAGCTCGGTCGGCCAATGCGCCAGCTGGCTGCCTTGCCCCCGGATAAGGATCAGCGGTACGCCGTCCGACGGTCCGTGCTCCTCGACCTCGATCCGAATGCCGTTTGCCTTGATCTGCATGTCGATTGTCCCGCGTCTGTCATACGGCATGCACTCTGCTTCGGGGGCACCCGGTTGTAAACCGTCTCCGTCCCGACAAAACCGGGTGATTTTTTTCCGGGCAAAGATGTTGACTCAGGCATTTCATGTCCCTAGCTATGCGCCGTTAGCACTCAGCAAGAGAGAGTGCTAATGCCTCTGACACAGAGCAGGGGGAGGGAAACAAACTTTGAGCCTCAAGGAGCTGCAAAGATGGCATTGAAACCGCTTCATGACCGCGTGCTGGTTCGCCGTACCGAAAGCGAAGAGAAAACAGCTGGCGGCCTGATCATCCCCGATAGCGCTAAGGAAAAGCCCAGCGAAGGCGTGGTTGTCGCCTGTGGCGAAGGCGCCCGCAAGGATAGCGGCGAGCTGATCGCGATGGCCGTCAAGTCGGGCGACCGGGTTCTGTTCGGCAAATGGTCGGGCACCGAAGTCACCGTCGATGGCGAAGAACTGCTGATGATGAAGGAAAGCGACATCATGGGGATCATCGAGTAAGCCGCGCGCTTCTCTGATCTCTGGTCGCAACATTCCAATCAAATTTCTCAAGGAGAAAGAACATGGCTGCTAAGGACGTCAAGTTCAACACCGAAGCCCGCAACAAGATGCTCAAGGGCGTCAACATCCTGGCCGACGCGGTCAAGGTGACCCTGGGCCCCAAAGGCCGCAACGTGGTTCTGGACAAGAGCTTCGGCGCGCCCCGCATCACCAAGGACGGTGTGTCGGTCGCCAAGGAAATCGAACTGGAAGACAAGTTCGAGAACATGGGCGCGCAGATGGTGAAAGAAGTCGCCAGCCGCACCAATGACGAGGCCGGCGACGGCACCACCACCGCGACGGTTCTGGCCCAGGCCATCGTCAAGGAAGGCATGAAATCGGTTGCCGCCGGCATGAACCCGATGGATCTCAAACGTGGTATCGACCTGGCCACCGCCAAGGTTGTCGAGGCCATCAAGGCCGCCTCGCGCCCCGTCAACGACAGCGCCGAAGTGGCGCAGGTCGGCACCATCTCGGCCAACGGCGAAACCGAAATCGGCCGCCAGATCGCCGAAGCCATGCAGAAGGTCGGCAACGAGGGTGTCATCACCGTCGAAGAGAACAAGGGTCTGGAAACCGAGACCGACGTGGTCGAGGGCATGCAGTTCGACCGTGGCTACCTGTCGCCCTATTTCGTCACCAACGCAGACAAGATGATCGCAGAACTCGAAGACTGCATGATCCTGCTGCACGAAAAGAAACTGTCCTCGCTCCAGCCGATGGTTCCGCTGCTCGAGCAGGTGATCCAGTCGCAAAAACCGCTTCTGATCATTGCTGAGGATGTCGAGGGCGAAGCCCTGGCAACCCTGGTGGTCAACAAGCTGCGCGGCGGCCTGAAGATCGCAGCCGTCAAGGCACCGGGCTTCGGCGACCGCCGCAAGGCCATGCTTCAGGACATCGCCATCCTGACCGGCGGTCAGGTGATCAGCGAAGACCTGGGCATGAAACTCGAGTCCGTGACCATGGACATGCTGGGCACCGCCAAGAAAATCTCGATCACCAAGGACGAGACCACCATCGTTGATGGCGCAGGCGAGAAGGCCGAGATCGAAGCACGTGTGGCCCAGATCCGCACCCAGATCGAAGAGACCACCAGCGACTACGACCGTGAGAAACTGCAAGAGCGCGTGGCCAAGCTGGCCGGCGGTGTTGCCGTGATCCGCGTCGGCGGCATGACCGAAGTCGAAGTGAAAGAGCGCAAGGACCGCGTCGATGACGCCCTGAACGCCACCCGCGCTGCCGTGCAGGAAGGTGTCGTTGTGGGCGGCGGTGTCGCTCTGGTTCAGGCGGGCAAGGTTCTGGCCGACCTGGAAGGCGCAAATGCCGACCAGACCGCCGGTATCAACATTGTGCGCAAGGCCATCGAAGCACCGCTGCGCCAGATCGCCGAGAACGCAGGCGTCGACGGCGCCGTGGTTGCCGGCAAGGTGCGTGAATCGGGCGATCCGGCCTTTGGCTTCAACGCGCAGACCGAAGAATATGGCGACATGTTCAAGTTCGGCGTGATCGACCCGGCCAAGGTTGTCCGCACCGCTCTGGAAGACGCGTCCTCGGTTGCTGGCCTGCTGATCACCACTGAAGCGATGGTGGCCGACAAGCCGCAAAAAGATGCCCCCGCAGGCGGCATGCCCGACATGGGCGGCATGGGCGGCATGATGTAAGCACGTCCGAGCCGATCGGAAAACAAGGGGTCGCTTTCGGGCGGCCCCTTATTCATTTCCGGTTAATGGGGAACAAAAGCACTTGGGAACCCGTGAATTCTGCGTGTGCGGCCTGTAATCACAGTTTGTTTCATGCAAGAAAGCGCAGCACCGCATATCCCGAGCAGATCCAGACATGAACCCGCTTCCCCCCGCAGTATTCCCTGACATGGTCGACGCCCTGTTGCGCGCGGCTTTTGAGGGTGAGGCAGAGGCGGAACTGGTGCGCGCGTTGCGGGCCGACCGGGATCTGGCGACCGAGATCGTCTATCAGGAATTCGGCCAGTTGCTGGGCTATGCCGCCCTGTCCTGGATGCGGGCGC
The DNA here is from genome assembly GCF_010500245.1 of Ruegeria sp. PrR005. Taxonomy (GTDB): domain Bacteria; phylum Pseudomonadota; class Alphaproteobacteria; order Rhodobacterales; family Rhodobacteraceae; genus Ruegeria_B; species Ruegeria_B marisflavi. Next base: position 97,017 of record NZ_JAAGOX010000057.1, on the reverse strand, counting down.
CGGATGGGTGGCTGTGCCTGGCGCCTGTCGCCGTGTCGCCGGAACATCAGAACCGCGGCATCGGGTCCAAGGTCCTGAAACTGGCAATTGCCTGGGCAAAGGAACGCGATCTCACCATCGTTGTGCTTGGGGATCGGGATTACTACGGCAAGCGCGGTTTTTCCTCCAAGCGGGCAGCCAACCTGACCGCCCCCTATCCGGTCGAACATCTGTTGCTGGCCGGACCAGGCCAGAACGCACCGGCGTCGCGGCTGATCTACCCCATTGCCTTCGGAGAGGCATGAAGGCAGGTTCTCTTCCGGCCATCCATCGTAGTCGTGATGTAGAAAGAGTTGCTTTCTGCCGCCGGTTTCGACCAAACAGATGGGCGGAAGCGGGACCAACGTCCCGGTAGAGCGATCCAAGGGGCCCTCATGCAGTTGTTTTTGCTCACAACCCTGACCATGGTGGCCTTTGCCGCCAATTCCATTCTGAATCGTTTTGCCGTGGCCGGAAATCTGGCGGACCCAGGGGCGTTTGCACTGCTGCGCTTGTTCGCGGGCGCTGCCATGCTGGTGTGTCTGGTCCTCTGGCAACACAAGCCGCTGCCGCTTTTCCATCGCAAGAGAATAGTGGGCGCCGGGGCCTTATCATTGTACATGGTCGCGTTTTCACTCGCTTACCTCAGCCTGGATGCGGGTCTGGGCGCGCTGATCCTGTTTGGCGTTGTGCAGATCACCATGTTCGGCTGGACCGCCGTGTCGGGTATCCCGCCTACGGTCCGTCAGATCATCGGGGCTGTGGTCGCTTTTTCCGGCCTGACCTGGATTCTATGGCCAGCCGGTGGCGTGCGCGTTGATCTGGTTGGCGCCGGTCTGATGGGGCTGGCAGGTCTGGGATGGGCCGCATACACGCTTGCCGGGCGTCTTGAAACGGATGCGTTGTCGGCGACCAGCGCGAACTTTGTCATGGCCTTGCCGGTTTCGGCTGCCGCGATCCTGATGCTGGGCACATCTCTTGCCTTGACCTGGGAAGGGGCCGCCTTGGCCGTGATCTCTGGCGCGGTGACGTCTGGATTGGGCTATGCGCTCTGGTACCGTCTGGTGCCGCGCCTCGGATCCGCGCGCGCCGCAACGGTGCAGCTTTCCGCCCCTGCCATCGCCGTCCTGGCTGGCGTGCTTCTGCTGGGAGAGGATCTCCCGCTCCGGCTGCTCCTCGGGGGCGTGCTGTTGCTGGGCGGTATCGCGCTTTCCATCCGTCGCACGCCCGCGCGTTGAGGGTTTCGCACGCCGGTAAATCGCAGTATCTCCCGCCTATGCGTCTGGTATTGTCCCTGTTTCTGTTGCTTCTGCCTGCGCCGCTTTGGGCGGATTGCGTCGTGATGTTGCATGGGCTGGCACGCACCGAGGCGTCCTTTACCCTGATGGACGAGGTGTTCGAGGCGCGGGGTTTGCGCGTTGTGCGTCCGGGCTACCCCTCGACGGACCTGCCGATCCCCGAACTGGCACAAGACACTCTGCCTGCGGCGGTGGCGCAATGTTCGGGCGAAACGATCCACATGGTGGCGCATTCGATGGGCGGCATCCTGATCCGCCAGTGGCTGCTGACAAATCGCCCCGCCGGGCTTGGCCGCGTTGTGATGCTGGGGCCGCCGAACCAGGGCAGCGAACTGGTTGACGAACTGGGCGCCTGGGAGGTGTTCGGCCGTCTGAACGGCCCGGCCGGGCTGGCGCTGGGAACCGGGCCGGACAGCGTGCCGCGCAAACTACCGCCGGTGGATTTTCCGCTGGGCGTGATCGCCGGGGACAACACGCTGAACCCGGTCTTTTCGTCGATCATTCCCGGGCCCGACGATGGCAAGGTTTCGGTCGCCTCGACCAAGGTTGCCGGCATGACGGACCACATCGTCTTGCCTGTCACGCATACATTCATGATGAACAACCCGCGTGTGATCGCCCAGACCCTCTTCTTTCTCGAAAACGGCCGTTTCGATCCCGAGCTGACCTGGATCGATTCCGTGTTCGGCGCGTTCGACAAGGGATGCCTGGGCGCAAACTGCGCGAATGGATCGGGGACCCGTGGCCGATGACCTCTCTTGAACTGACACTCACCGGCGCGCAGGTCCTGCTTCCGAGCGGACTGGAACGGGCCGATCTGAGCCTCGCCGATGGCTGCTTTGTGTCCTCGGCAACCGGCCGCAGGATCGACCTTGCGGGATATCTGGTGCTGCCGGGGATTGTCGACCTGCACGGCGACGGTTTCGAACGGCACATGGCGCCACGGCGCGGCGCCATGAAAGAGATGGCCGAGGGCGTCGTCGCGGCCGAGGCCGAACTGGCCGCCAACGGCATCACCACCGCCGTCATGGCGCAGTTCTGGAGCTGGGAGGGCGGCTTGCGCAGCCCCGAGTTCGCGGCCGGAGTGTTCCGGGCGATTCAGCAAGTGCGCGAACAGCTGGTGACGGACTTGATCCCTCAACTCCGGTTCGAGACCCATATGCTCGATGACTATGAGGCGTTGCCGGACCTTCTGGAGGAATGGCAGGTTCCTTATCTGGTGTTCAACGATCACCTGCCGCATGACCGCTTGGCAGAAGGGCGCAAGCCGCCGCGACTGGCTGGGCAGGCCCTGAAGGCGGGCCGCAGCCCCGAGGCGCATCTGGAGATGCTCATGGCGCTGCATGCCAACGGTGACAGAGTGCCCGCCGCGCTCGATGCGCTCTGCCTGGAGCTACAGGGCAGGGGGGTGATCATGGCCAGCCATGACGACCACAGTGCGGCCGATTGTGCCGCCTGGCAAGCGCGTGGCCTGCGCATCTCGGAGTTTCCGGAAACCGCCGAAGCGGCCGAGGCCAGGCGTGCGGCAGGCGGGCATGTCATCCTCGGCTCGCCCAACGTGGTGCGCGGCGGCTCGCACAAGGGCAATGCCAGCGCGGTGGAACTGATCGCCATGGGCTATTGCGATGCGCTGGCCTCGGACTATCACTACCCCAGCCCGCGCCGGGCCGCCTTGATGCTGGCCCGCACCGGCGTTCTCGACCTGCCAGCGGCCTGGGCATTGGTGAGTTCCGGCCCCGCAAAGATCCTCGGGCTGAGCGACCGGGGAGAGCTGGCGCCCGGCAAACGTGCAGATCTGGTGATCCTCGATGCGCAGAACCATAGGGTCGCTGCGACTTTTGCCGGTGGCCGCGTCAGCTATTTGTCCGGCGATGTGGCGACCCGCTTCCTGAGCTAAGCGCTTTCACCTTGCCGGGAAATACTCCCGCCGGAGGCATCGCGCACAGCGCGACAGGGGCTGCGCCCCGCCTCAGGCCCGGCGGGCCATCGGCGTCGCGCGCGAAATCCGGGACGGATTTCGCAGCCTGTTTCAGCCTTTGCGCTTGATCCGGTTGACATGGCCCATCTTGCGGCCGGGTTTCACCTCGGCTTTGCCGTAAAGATGCAACGCCAGATCGCGCTCGGCCACCAGCTCCGGCACACGCTCCATGTCGGCGCCGATCAGGTTCTCCATGACCACATCGGCATGGCGCTGCCCGTCGCCCAGCGGCCATCCCGCCACCGCGCGGATATGCTGCTCGAACTGATCCACGGCGCAGCCGTTCTGGGTCCAGTGGCCTGAGTTATGCACCCGGGGCGCGATCTCGTTCACGATCAGCCCGGCCGGCGTCACGAACAGTTCCACCCCCATCACGCCCACATAATCGAGCGCATTCAGGATCCGCGCCGCCAGCAGCACCGCGTCGGTGCGCTGCGCCGCACTTAGCCGTGCGGGCACGCTGGTGGTGTGCAGGATACCGTCGCGATGCACATTCTCGCCGGGATCGAAACAGGCAACCTGCCCGTCGAGCCCGCGCGCGGCAATGACCGAGACCTCGTGGCTGAACTCCACGAACCCTTCCAGGATCGCGGGCGCACCGGCCATATCGGCCAGCGCCGCCGCCGCATCCCCGGGTGACTTCAGCCGCGCCTGCCCCTTGCCGTCATAGCCAAAGCGCCGGGTCTTGAGGATCGCTGGCGTGCCGATCTCACCAATCGCGGCCTCGAGGCTCGCCAGATCGGTGACATCGGCAAAAGGCGCCGTCATCAGGCCCAGATCGCGCAGAAAGCTCTTTTCGGTCAACCGGTCCTGGCTCACCCGCAGCGCCTCGCGTCCGGGCCGGATCGGGCGGTGCGCCTCGAGGATATCCAGGGCTTCGGTCGGGATGTTCTCGAACTCGTAGGTGATCACGTCGACCGCGGCGGCGAACTGTGCCAGCGCTTCGGCATCGTCATAGCCTGCGGTGGTGACGCGGTCGGCCACCTGACCGGCGGGCGGGTTGGCACCCGGCTCGTAGATGTGGGTGACAAAACCCAGTCGCGCGGCGGCAACCGACAGCATCCGGCCCAACTGGCCGCCGCCCAGAATACCGATCCGCGCCCCCGGTTTCAGCGCCTCACTCATCGACCGGCTCCTCGGGGATCGAGGCCGAAAGTGCCGCGCGCCAGGCGTCCAGCCGTTCGGCCAGATCCGCGTCCTGCAAGGCGAGGATGCCGGCCGCCATCAGCCCCGCATTGGCAGCCCCCGCCGCCCCGATCGCCATGGTGGCGACCGGATAGCCCTTGGGCATCTGCACGATGGAATAAAGCGAATCGACCCCCGACAGCGCCCGGGTCTGCACCGGCACGCCAATCACCGGCACCCGCGTCTTGGAGGCCATCATCCCCGGCAGATGCGCCGCCCCGCCGGCTCCGGCGATGATCACCTGCAAGCCACGCCCGGCAGCGGCGCGGCCATAGTCCCACAACCGGTCCGGGGTGCGATGCGCCGAGACGATCCGCGCCTCGTAAGCCACGCCCAGTTCATCCAGAATTTCTGCTGCCTGCTTCATGGTGGGCCAGTCCGACTGGCTGCCCATGATGATCCCTACCTTGACCCCGGCCATGCGCTCCGCTCGCTTTGAAAGGAGCGCGCACTATAGCCAAATCGCACCGGCTGGCAATGCGGCAAGGGCGTCAGGCAATGATATCCGGGGTCAGTCGGTCCTCGATCAGGGCGATCATGTCCTTCAGGCGCAATTTCTGCTTTTTCAGCCGCTTGATGGTCAACTGATCCGCCGTGCCTTTTTCCTCGAGCGCGGAAATCGCCTCGTCCAGGTCGCGATGCTGGCGGCGGAACACTTCCAGTTCCACGCGCAGCACGTCATCGGATTTCATCGAAAGATCGCTGGGTGCATTCATGAAGCGACTCGCAAGACGGTGCCAGAGGTGTCCGTAAGGATACGCATTCACACAGTTTTCGGCCAGACCTTGTGATGCGCGCCTTTTCTTCCCATATTCCTTACATGCGGCTGCCGTTGTCGGGGTCGCGCCAGAACGTCGCTTTTCTGATAAGGACGAGATACACGTGTCGAAACTTACTCTGAACTCTTACCCTCACATGCTGGGTTTCGAGCAACTGGAACGCTTGCTGGAACGGTCGGCCAAATCCGGAAACGAGGGTTACCCGCCGTACAACATCGAGCAGACCTCAGATCACTCCTATCGCATCACCCTGGCCGTCGCGGGATTTGCCGAAGACGATCTGGTGATCACTGTCGAAGACCGGCAGCTGGTGATCCGGGGACGTCAGCGCGACGACAGCGAAGGGCGGATCTTCCTGCATCGTGGCATTGCCGCGCGACAGTTCCAGCGCATGTTCGTGCTGGCTGACGGGGTCGAAGTGGGCGAGGCCGTGATGGAAAACGGTCTGCTGCATGTCGACCTGACCCGGGCTGTGCCGCAATCGGTGGTGCAGACGATCAACATCAGGAAAGGGTAAGAAATGCACACTCCCTATGATTTCAAGGATGACGGCGACCGGATCGTCTATGTGAAGGCGGTGGATGTCGCCGATCTGCCGGACGAGGTGCGCCAGCAGGCCGGGGATCGCGACCATCTCTATGCGGTTCACAACGCGCAAGGAGAGCGGCTGGCCCTGGTTGCCGACCGCAAGATGGCCTTTGTCCTGGCCCGCCAGAACGACCTGTCGCCGGTCACGGTGCACTGATCCCCGTATAGCGTTATGGTGCCCGGCGTTTCCCGCGTGACAACGGGACCAAAACCGCCGAAACATGCAGTCCTGTGACATGAACCAGGAACAGCACCATGGATTGGCACGATTTCGACTGGGTGGATGCCTTCTCAGCGCGGCCCTTTGGCGGCAACGGCTGTGCTGTGGTGCATGGCGGTTCGCATCTGTCGGTCGAGACGTGCATGGCCTTTGTGCGCGAAACCTCTCTGGTGGAATGCACGTTTACCGGCCCCTCCGACGTGGCCGACGTGCGGGTACGCTATTTCCTGGCCAGCCGCGAGATTCCCTTTGCCGGTCACCCCACCATCGCCACAGTCGCGGCCATGCGCGCGCGCGGATTCCTCGAAAAGGATGACCTGGTGCTGGAAACCGGGGCGGGACTGGTACCGATCCGCATCCGGGGGGACGATATCGAAATGACCCAGATCGCGCCCCGGTTCGGGGCGCAGATCCCGGTGGATCTGGTGGCGCGCGTCATCGGCTTGCCCGCCGACGCTATCGTCTCGCCGCCGCAGATGGTCTCGACCGGCCTGCCGTTCTGCATCACCGTCTTGCGGGACCGCGCCGCGCTTGATGCGGCGGTGCTGAATGTCGACGCCTTGCGTGACCTGGCCGCCAGCCAGGGGTACAAGGGCTCCGACATGCTCGAACCCTTCATGGTCACGCTGTCCGGCGCGACCCTGGCGGGCGACACCTATGCCCGCCTGCTGATCGCGCCGCCCAGCCCGCCCGAGGATCCCTTTACCGGTTCGGCCACCGGCGCCATGGCCGCCTATCTTTGGAAACATGGTCTGATGGACAAGGAGACCTTCACCGCCGAGCAGGGGCACGGCATGGGGCGGCCGGGGCAGGCGCGCGTCACGCGCGTTGGTCCGGCGCAGGCGATGACAGGGGTCAAGGTTGCCGGTCAGGGCTTTGTCCTGATGCGTGGACAGGTCTGTTTACCCCAATGACACCGGCCCGCGATACCGCCATTGCCATCCTCCCCTACGGCCAGCGTCTAGGGCCGGATCTAGCCCGGATGCCGGTGGATCGGCTCAGTTGGCCGCTGGGCTGTCCGGCGCGCCTCTCCGGGGCCACTGTCGGCGACCTTGGGCCGGATGATCACCTGATCGTCTACCCCCGGACGGATACGCATTTCCGCCTGCAACGGGGAACCCGGGCGCAGATTTCGCTGATCATGGCCGAACCGGCGGTGATCCATGGCAAGCACTATGCGCTGTTGCGCCTGACCTGGCGGCGGTTCTTTCGGGTTCTGACCTTCAACCAGGAGGCACTCGGCCGCCTGCCTAACGCACGGCTTGTGCCCTTCGGCACGACCTGGGTTCCCGAATGGCGCGGCCTGACCCCGTCGAAAACGAAAAACTGCTCCCTGATCGCCTCTGCCAAGCGCGACAGCGAGGGTCACAAGCTGCGCCATGCCGTCGTGGACTGGGCGCGTGCAACGGGGCAGGCGATGGATGTTCTGGGTCGCGGCTATCAGCCGTTCGAGACCAAGGCCGACGGTCTCGCACCTTACCGCTATTCCGTCGTGATCGAAAATGTGCGGGAACGGAACTACTTTTCCGAAAAACTTCTCGACGCGGTGTTTTGTGAAACGGTGCCGATCTATTGGGGCTGCCCGAATATCGACGATTTCGTCGATCCTGCGGCGATGATCCTGTGCGAGACAGAGGAAGAGGTTCGCGCCGCCGTGCTTCAGGTTGGTCCAGAAGATTACGCTGCGCGCCTACCCGCCCTGCGGGCCCTGAGGGAACAGCTTGCGCCGTTTGCCGATCATGAATTGCGGGCCGCGCGCATGATTCGGAATGAGATCGGCGGCTGACTCCCGCAGTTTTACAGCGCACCAAAGAAAAAGGCCCGGGAGGTTCTCTCCCGGGCCGTTTGAATTCAGCCTGTGATCAGGCCCATGCTTTCCAGCATCAGCAGAACCTGATGCGCGCAGTTGTCGACATCCACATTCTCGGTCTCGACGCGCAGCTCGGGGTTCTCCGGTACGTCATAGGGGTCCGAAATACCGGTGAACTCCTTGATCTTGCCTTCGCGGGCCAGCTTGTAGAGCCCCTTGCGGTCGCGGCGTTCGCATTCCTCGATCGTGGTGGCGACATGCACTTCGCAGAAGGCGCCATAGGCTTCGACCATCTCGCGCACGGCGCGGCGAGTGGCGGCATAAGGCGCGATCGGGGCGCAGATGGCGATGCCACCATTCTTGGTGATCTCGCTTGCGACATAGCCGATGCGCTTGATGTTGATGTCGCGGTGCTCTTTCGAGAAGCCCAGCTCGCTTGACAGATGCTTACGCACCACGTCGCCATCCAGCAGGGTGACCGGGCGACCGCCCATTTCCATCAGCTTGACCATCAGCGCGTTGGCGATGGTCGATTTGCCCGAGCCCGAGAAACCGGTGAAGAACACGGTAAAGCCCTGTTTCGACCGCGGCGGCGAGGTGCGGCGCAGTTCCTTGACCACTTCGGGGAACGAGAACCACTCGGGGATCTCCAGCCCTTCGCGCAGGCGGCGGCGCAGTTCTGTGCCCGAGATGTCGAGCACGGTCGACCCTTCGGGAACCTCGGAAACCGGATAATACTGGGCCTTCTCCTGCACATAGACCATGTGCTTGAAGTCCACCATTTCCAGGCCGATCTCGTCCTGATGCTTCTTGAACAGTTCCTGCGCGTCGTAGGGACCATAGAAATCCTGACCCTGACTGTTCTTGCCGGGGCCGGCATGGTCGCGGCCGACGATGAAATGGGTGCACCCGTGGTTGCGGCGGATGATCCCGTGCCAGACCGCCTCGCGCGGGCCTGCCATCCGCATCGCCAGATTCAACAGCGACATGGTGGTGGTGGCCGCCGGATATTTGTCCAGCACCGCCTCGTAACAGCGCACGCGGGTGAAATGATCGACGTCGCCCGGCTTGGTCATGCCGACAACCGGGTGGATCAGCAGGTTGGCCTGCGCTTCCTTGGCGGCGCGGAAGGTCAGTTCCTGATGCGCGCGGTGCAGCGGGTTGCGGGTCTGGAAGGCGACGATACGGCGCCAGCCCAGCTTGCGGAAAAATGCGCGCAGCTCGTTAGGCGTGTCGCGGCGGGCGCGGAAATCGTAATGCACCGGCTGCTGGATCCCGGTGACCGGGCCGCCCAGATAGACCTTGCCTGCGGTGTGATGCAGGTAGTTGACAGCCGGATGCGCCAGATCGTCAGCGCCAAAGACCATCTCGGCTTCGCGCGCTTTGTTCGGCACCCATTTGTCGGTCACGGTCATGGTGGCGAGGATCACGCCTTCCTGGTCGCGCAGCGCGATGTCCTGGCCGATCTCGATCTTGTCAGCAAACTCTTCCTTGACATCCAGGGTAATGGGCATCGGCCACAGCGTACCGTCGGTCAGGCGCATGTTCTCGACAACACCGTCGTAATCGGCTTCGCTCAGGAACCCTTTCAACGGATTGAAACCACCGTTCATCAGCAGTTCGAGATCGCAGATCTGGCGCGGCGTCAGATCGTGGCTTTGCAGGTCGGCTGCTTCCAGCTTCAGCTTTTGCGCGGACTCGTAGGAAACATACAGCTCCGGAATGGGAGCGAGATTACTCAACATGGTCATGGGAATACTCTGATACTTGAGATCGGTTTCGTGGGCGGATTCGGGCCATGCAATAGTCCCTGTTGCCTCTGAATGTCTAGGCCTCTGGGCGAACAAAGGGTAAATTGTGGCATTTGGCCAAAAAACGGGAACAGGGTGCCGTTCTGGCGTCCGGGATGCAAACTTTTTCAGGGCTTTGAGGCCAGAACCGAAATCAATCAGAACTCTGTTCCGTCGCTGTTTGCGGCAAGAAGAGGGTCGCGGCATCCGGGACGGGCAGGGCAAGAACGGGTTCCGGTACCCCCCGCAGCGAGAATTCCTGGAGATCGAGCGTTGCTGTATCGACCCCGGCCGCCTGCAACACAGCCTCCGAGATCAACAGTTCTACAACCAAGCCCTTGGTCTCGGCCTCAAGCCGGCTGGCGGCATTTACGGTATCGCCGATGATGGTGCGGGGGGCATGGCCGCCCGCCCCGATCTCGCCCAGCACCAGATTGCCCAGATGCAGGCCCATGCCGATCCGCACCGGTGCGGCGCCTTCGGCCACAAGCGTCCGATTGAACAGCTTCAGCGCCGCGCCAATGCTGCGCGCCGCTTCCAATCCGGCCCGGGCCGAAGTCGCGGCGTCCCGAGCTTCGAACACCGCCAGAAACCCGTCGCCCAGGTATTTGTCCACCGTACCACCCGCCCCGATGACCGAGGGCACGATCGCGTCAAAGAACCGGTTCAACAGGAACACCACGTCATAGGGTAACTGCCCGGTGGTGCGCGCGGTGAACCCGCGCATGTCCAGAAACAGCACCGCAAGCTGCCCTTCCTGCCCCTGGCTGGCATGCGCCCTGTTCCGGCCACCTTCGGGCCGGAAAACCCGAAAAACGGTGGCCGGGTCGGTCGGGCGAATCTGGCAGGCCAGGCGCGTGTTCGGCGGCGCCTTCACCGCGCGTAGGCTGGCCAGTTCCACCTCAGACGGCGGATGCAGCAAGTCGGAACCTTCCTCTATCACCACCCGGCAGGTGGTGCAGCGCCCCTTGCCACCGCAAAGCGCGGTGTGCGGGATGCCATGCAGGCGCGACATCTGAAGCAGGGTGAGGCCCCGCTCGGACACGATTTCTGGCCCGTCCACATAGCGGATGCGCACCGCGTTGCGCCGCCGCAGCAGCTTGCGCCCCGCATAGGTCGCCGCCGTCAGCGCCAGCAGCCCCCAGAATATCGCAAGGCCCGCATCCTTGACATCGAACAGCGCACCGAACGTGGCCAGATCGGGCCAGTTGTACGCCTCCATGTACCCGGGTCGCAGCGCGTCATCGCTGAATATGGCGAACATGCGCCGTCCCTCGGTCAGCAACCCGGCCAGGGCGAAAGAGGGCACCAGAACCGCCACGCCGATCATCCAGGGCACCCAGGCCTTCCACCATGAAGTGAGACGCAGCCAGAAATGCAGTCCGATACAGCCATGGGTCCAGACCACCAGCAGCAGGGCGCTTTGCTGCCAGACCGAGATATTGGGCCACATCAGGATGATGAGATAACTCATCTCATCCTGTACGCCGTAGACCTCGTGGGCATACCGCGTGTGAACCACATGCGCGATCAGTTGCAGCGGGATGAGCAGGCCCAGGACAACCTGTGCCGCCTCGGCGCGGGTCATCCGCAGGGTCTGCCGCCGCGCCAGCGTGACCATCGCCAGACCGGCATGCAGCAAAAGCGCGGTATATAGAATGACCGTGCCGATCAGGCTGCGGGAGAAGATCTGTCTGGCATCCTGAAATTCCTCCATCCAGACGGGGTCGATCAGGCCAAGGCCAACATTGATGAAATGGAAAAAGGCATAGGTGAACAGGACCAGTCCGCTCGCGATCCTGAGACGTGTCGCCAAACTGCCCCGCCAAAGTACGCTTGCCACCTTGCCCTCGCTTTGCGCTCTCTTGTGCAAAGTCTGGGTGGTGGTCCGGCTTTGGTCAAGTCACAGCCGGGTCAGGTGACCGCAAGCCAGGGGCTGGCGTCTCCGGCCTGACAGACCAAAGGCGCGCGTAGATCGAACAGAACGATATGGGTCAGGTCCGGACGCGACCGCGAGGAATAGAGCAGGCCCTGCGCGCCCTCCACCCGGGCGGCGTCGGAGAATGCCCAGGTGGGCGAGGGGGCACCGGCTTCGTGGATATCCTGCCATATGATCGAGGCGTCGCTGCGGCCGCGCAGGTCGGCCAGACGGACACCGGTCACCAGAAGTGGCAGGATCACACGAGGCGGGTCCTGTGGACCCACATAGCGCCGGATCGCCACGCCCGCGCCCTCGGGCGTCAGTGAGGCATAAAGCGCCGATTGGCCGGAATGGTGAAATCGCCCCTCGGGCGCACGCGCCGGGGCGGTGGGCGCCCCGGCCTGATCGGCGAACACTATTCTCCAGACGGTGCCGGAGAAGGGGATCACCGGATCACTCCTGCTCCGCCAGGAACCGTTCCGCATCGAGCGCCGCCATGCAGCCCATGCCGGCGCTGGTCACCGCCTGGCGGTACTTGTGGTCGGTCAGGTCGCCGGCGGCAAAGATGCCGGGGATCGAGGTCTCGGTCGTTCCGGGTTTGACCGTGACATAACCACCATTGTGCAGCTCCAGCACATCCTTGACCAACTCGTTCGCGGGCGCATGGCCGATGGCCACGAACACGCCCTTGCAGGGGATATCGGTGATCTCACCGGTCTTGACGTTACGCACCTTGACCCCCTCGACGCCCAGCGGGGCGTCGGTGCCATAGACCTCTTCCAGCTGGTGGAACCAGAGCGGCACGATCTTTTCGTTCTTGAACAGGCGGTCTTGCAGGATCTTCTCGGCGCGCAGCTCGTCGCGACGGTGGATCAGCGTCACCTTGGAGGCGAAATTGGTCAGAAACAGCGCCTCTTCGACAGCGGTATTGCCGCCACCGATCACCACGATCTCTTGTCCGCGATAAAAGAACCCGTCGCAGGTGGCGCAGGCCGAAACGCCAAAGCCCTTGAACTTCTCCTCGCTCTCCATCCCCAGCCATTTGGCGCGGGCGCCGGTGGCCAGGATCACCGCGTCGGCGGTATAGGTGGTGCCGCTGTCGCCCTTGGCGACAAAGGGGCGCGCCGAGGTGTCGAGCGAGGTGATGATATCGCCGATGATCTCACAGCCCATCGCCTTCGCATGGGCCTCCATCCGTACCATCAGGTCGGGACCCTGCACCTCGGTATCGCCGGGCCAGTTCTCGACCTCGGTGGTGGTGGTCAGCTGGCCGCCCGGCTCGATCCCCTGCACCAGGATCGGTTGCAGCATGGCGCGGCTGGCATAGACGCCGGCGGTATATCCGGCAGGCCCGGACCCGATGATCAGAACCCTGGTGTGGCGTGTCTCGGCCATGATATCCCCATTCAATTGGCTTGGCGGCATGCCGCCTGTCGAGGATCGCATATAACGGTCCGGGGCGCGGTCTTAAACCCCTTTGCACATGCTCGTGTATCGCTTTGCCCGCAACAGGGGCATCGCGTTCCCGGGGCGACGCAAAAGCAGTTGAAATCAGAAAATTGCGCAACCGCGAAATAATATTGCGCAGCCGCAGCCTGCTGCTATAAGAACTGCAAAAATACGGGAGTTGTTCATGGTCGCTCATCGACTGGACGAAATAGACCGCAAGATTCTGGCAGAACTACAGGCCGATGGTCGGATGACCAACGTCGAGCTGGCAAAGCGGGTGGGAATCTCGGCGCCACCCTGCTTGCGGCGGGTGCGCGCGCTCGAAGAACAGGGGTTGATCCGCGGTTATCACGCCGAGGTGAACGCGCGCGAACTGGGGTTCGAGGTGCAGGTCTTCGCGATGGTCGGGCTGGAAAGCCAGGCCGAGGTTGAACTCAACGCCTTCGAAGAGAGATGCCGCAACTGGCCGCTGGTTCGGGAATGCCACATGTTGAACGGCGAGGTGGACTTCATGCTCAAATGCGTGGCGCCCGACCTCAGCAGCTTTCAGAGTTTTCTGACCGGTCAGCTTCTGTCGACCCCCAACGTCGCCAGCGTCAAGACCTCGCTGGTCATTCGCGGTGCGAAGGACGAACCCGGCGTTCCATTCGATGTTCTCGAGGAGCGCCTGAGCCGTTCGGCGTGAGGGCCGAAGCCTTGCTCTGTCTGCCCGCAATGGGCGGCAGGGCCAGGGCGGCAATCGTACAAAGCAACCAGTTAATCAATAAACCCATTGTCCCCTCTCACGCCGAGATTGCGTCGATTTCACCATCGCCCGCGCGCGGGAAGGCCTGCGGACCAAAATCGGTCAACTGGTCGATATGGTGAAACAGGTTCAGGTAAAGCGACCGGATGGCGTGGCTCAGAACGCGAACCGCCTGAACCCCGGGATGGTATGTCTCGAACTGCAACCCATCCACCCGGATCACCGCATGGCGGCGCAGGCAGATGTGGAACACCTCGACCGGCGTCGGCGGCGCAGTTTCGATGATCCCCATGCCATCCACGAAATGCTGGATCGGGGTCAGCATCGGCTGATCTCCTGCCAGGGCGCGCAGATGCCCGGGTGTTGCAAGCAGCCGGGCGGACGGTCCCGCGACCACACCCGACAGCGGGCGCTGCATGCCAAAGGCATCCGACATGATTCGGGTCAGCTTGTACTCGCGGCCGGTCGCCGAAACACGGCCAGGCACGATCACGGTAGAGCCTTTCCACAGGATCTCCTGCGCTGATCCGTCCTGGGTGATTACCCGGTCGCCCGGCAGCAGGTCTTCGATCGCCATGGGCCCGCAATCGGTATCGACCAGCGACCCCCGCGAAAACGCGCAAAAGGCATCCTCGAACAAGGGCAGGGCCGGGGCGATATGACGGGTCTGAACGACGTTCCCCTTGCCGAGCAGCGTGCTGACCTCGTACCGGCGCATCTGGGGGCGCTGCGGCGCCCGCAGGGCAGCCGGATCCTGCAAAAGCGGACTTGTATGCAAAGCATTGCGTGCGGCACGCGCAAGCGAGTGGGGGATCGTCATGGCTATTCGGCCCTTTCCATTTCGGGTCGCATCTGCATCGGCCCCCACCGACGACGTCAGACGGACGAGTTGTCCTTATCTGATCGGCTAGAACATGCCGTATGACGGTTCAAATTGTCAAAAAAACCGTCAGATCAGGCGTGTTCCCGTGGCCAATACGTGATTCCCTGCAAAACTGTTTCCAACTGGGCGGGTTATTGCCCGAACTCACTACCTTTGCCCCAGACCCGCCCCGCCAAATCTGGCGAGGCGGGCTCTTGTGCCGGGCCGGTCAGGGGCAGCGTCCGGTCCCGGGTCCTCGGAGGGGCAAGCAACGGCCCTCCGGATTGTCCCATGCTCAGGCCGAACGGGCCTGGGGCAATGCTTCAGGGGTCTTTCTGCGCGCGATCATCGCCGCTCTGCGCGCACCACGCGACCAGGGCATCTGGACTTCGGTCTTGGCCGCCGAGGCGATCACGGATTTGACGAAGCGTGTTTTGGCCATGTGTATTCTCCTGCGTGGCGCCGCCGTTGCGGTTTCGAACTTGCTTGCCCGTAAACTGACAGAGGTTTGAGGCAGGTCTGGGGCCGTTCCTTGAAAATTAGACGACAGGGACAAGCCGGGGAAAAGTTGCGCGATCAAGTGATGTTTTGATTTCCGGCCTTGAAAAACAAGGTGAATTCCCTTTGGGGAAAATCCTGTGGCCGTCGACGGCCGCGGCAAAGCGGGGCAACAATGTGGCAGCGGTGGCCACACGCCGCGCTTGCCTTTGCCTCAGAGACGGATGACCGAGATCAGGCGGCCATAGTCGGCCTCACCAGCATGGGTCGAGCGCCGGTAGGAATAGAAGCGATCGGCGTCAGAATAAGTGCAATGGCGGGTCCACTCCGCCTCTCCGACACCGGCGTCGCGCAACCGCGACAGCCCATAGGCGGGCAGGTCGAACATCATCCTGTCGCCAGGACCATTGGCAAAGAACCTTGCGTTTTCAGCGTCTTCGTCAAAGAACGTCTCGAAGAACTCGGGTCCCACCTCATAGGCCCGCTGCGAGATCGACGGGCCGATGACGGCCACCACGTTCCCCCGCTCGGCGCCCAGATCCTCCATCGCGTCCAGCGTGGCTTCCAGCACGCCATCCAGCGTGCCGCGCCACCCGGCATGGGCGGCACCGACGACGCCTGCGTCGCGATCCGCAAACAGCACCGGCTGGCAATCGGCGGTCAGAACGGACAGCGCCAGACCGGGCACGTTGGTCACCATCGCATCGGCGCGCAGTTTCTCTTGCAGGGGTTCGGTGACCGTGACCACCGTGTTCGAATGCACCTGATGCACCGCTTGCAGAGGGGTGCCGTTCAAACCCATGGCATCGGCGACCCGCGCCCGGTTCAGGGCAACGACATCGGTCTGATCCGACGAGCCGGTGCCGCAATTCAACCCCGAGAACACGCCCGACGAGGCGCCCCCCCGGCGCGTAAAGAAGCCGTGGCGAACAAAGGACAGGCTGTCAGCGGTCAGTATTTCGAGCGTCATCTTTCCAGTCCCGGAGGCGGATTGGCCGAAGTGGGAAACAGTCCCAGCACCTTGAACAAGTTTCCCATTTCATCGGGGTGCGTCAACCTGCGATGTGCGGAAACAAGCAGGTCACGTTCCGTACCCGTCAAACGGTCCGCCAGTTGTTGCGCGCGCGGCGTGATCCCCAGCCTTTCCAGGAACACGCCCTGCGGTGTCAGCCTTGTATGGGCGCATCCGCCGCCGCTGGCGGCCAGCGCCAGCGCTTCGAAATCGACATGCGCCGTCAGATCGGCCTGACCGGGGTCGGCAAACGGGTCGGTGGCTTGGTGGTTTTGCAACGCCTGAAACGTATCCCCCAGCGACCGCCAGTCGCCATAGTCGACGATCAGCGCGGCGCCCCCCTGTGTCGCGATCCGCTCGGCGATCGGGGCCACGATGGCCGGTGCCGATGGGCACAGCTCTACCAGATCGCCGTCGCGCGTATCCTCCAGCCGGTGGTTCAGCGCCGGTTGCGCCACGGCCGCCCCCTTTCCCAGACAGATGGTCTGGGCACGCGCGCCCACCAGACGTTCGCGCCACAGCTCCCCGTCCCGCACGAACTGACGAATCGGCAGGGCGTCAAAGAACTCGTTGCCGATCAGGAACAGCGGCAGTTGCGGCAGCGACTGCACATCATCCAGCCATACCGGCGCATAGGGGGCCAGCAACTTGGCCTGTTCGGCCCTCAGAACGGGCGAGGCCTCGACCAGATGCAGGCGCGCGGCCGCGTGAAATCCCGGCACCGCGCGCGTCGCGCGCAGGGCATCGGCCATCAGGGTGCCCCGGCCCGGGCCCAATTCGGCCAGCACGAACGGGGCCGGGTTGCCCTGATCCATCCAGGCCTGCGCCAGCGCCAGCCCCACCAGTTCCCCGAACATCTGGCTGATTTCCGGCGCGGTGGTGAAATCGCCGCCCCGGCCCAGCGGGTCGCGCGTCGCGTAATAGCCGTAGTCGGGGTTCAACAGGCATTCCGACATGTAATCGGCCAGGCTCATCGGCCCCTGAGTGGCGATCCGTTCCAGCAGCCGCGCGCGCAGGCTCATGCCGCCGCCTGCCTTGCCCGCAGGATCAGCCACAGACCCAGTGCGATCATCGGCAGTGAAAGCGCCTGCCCCATAGTGAGGCCATAGCCATTGATCTGCCAGGCGAGCCCCAGCGGATTGCCGAGGCTGACAAATTGCGCGTCCGGCTGGCGAAAGAACTCGACGATGAACCGGGCCAGCCCGTATCCGGCCAGAAAGACGCCGGTCACCATGCCCGGCCGTTTCAGCGCCCCGCGCCGCCAAACCAGCCACAGAACCAGGGCACCCAGCAGCACCCCCTCCAGCGCCGCCTCGTAAAGCTGTGAGGGATGGCGCGCGCAGAGCCCTACAACATCGGGACAGTCCTGCGCCGCCGCACCCGGAAAGATCACTGCCCAGGGCAGGTCCGACGGGCGCCCCCAAAGTTCCGCGTTGATGAAATTCGCAAGCCGCCCCAAAAGCAGCCCGGGCGGCACCGTATGCGCCACCAGATCGGCCATCTGAAGCCGCCCGATGCCGTGCCGCGCCGCATAGATCCAGGCGGCCGCAACCACGCCCAGCAAGCCGCCGTGAAAGGCCATGCCGCCCTGCCAAACCATCAGGATTTCCGCCGGATTGGCCAGGTAATAGGCAGGCTGATAGAACAGCACGAAGCCCAGCCGCCCGCCCAGGATCACACCAAGGATGATCCAGGTCAGCAGATCCTCGACCTGTTGCGCGGTCATCGGGGCGGCATCGCCGGGCCACAACTGCGGACGCCGGACGGCGGCGACCGCCAGCCGCCATGCAATCAGGATCCCGGCAATATAGGCCAGCGCATACCAGCGCAGCGCGAACTCCATCCCGAAAAGAGATATTGCGAAAATTTCGGGAGATATCTCGGGAAAACGTAGTACTGCCTGCATATGTGCCTCATTGCCTTTGGCCTGCGGCACAAGTCAACCTTGAGCCCGGCGCCATTGTTGCCCATATAGAGGTCAACTTCGACACGGAGAAGACCGATGCAGACCCGCAACAAGTTTCTGGACGATATCTCGCAACTGATGACCAATGCGATGGGCGTGGCCCAGGGCGCGCGGGACGAGGCCGAAACGGCGATGAAATCGCTGATGGACCGCTGGCTGGCCGACCGCGATTTCGTCACCCGCGAGGAATTCGACGCCGTGCGCGCCATGGCCCAGAAGGCGCGCGAAGAGAACGAGGCGCTGGCCGCCCGCGTCGCCGCGCTCGAGGCAAAGCAGGGCGAGTGACCCGCCCCACGGGGACTGGCTGTCACGTCCTGTTTGCATGACGTGGACTGCACCCGCCCGCTTTCCAAATTGCCAAGAACCCATTCTGCAAGGCGA
Source organism: Ruegeria sp. PrR005 (assembly GCF_010500245.1). Lineage (GTDB taxonomy): Bacteria > Pseudomonadota > Alphaproteobacteria > Rhodobacterales > Rhodobacteraceae > Ruegeria_B > Ruegeria_B marisflavi. The sequence goes on along the minus strand of NZ_JAAGOX010000057.1, from coordinate 78,517 downwards.
GCCGGCCAGACCGGCTCACCCCTCTTCCGCGCCATTCGATCGGCGCGATATGTCCTCCGTTTCAATCCTGTTTTCGCCGATCCTGCGACGCAACTACGTCCATTGATCCACAGTGGCGGCTGCCGTTATTTCGGGCCAACATTCATCCCATCCACAACTTATTGCGCTTATCCCCAAATAAAGGGTTGCCAGACAACGGATTGAGTATCACCATATCTAGTACAGGCGGCGAGAAAACTCGCGGACTGTTGAGCAGGCACCTAGCGCTGGGGGCGCTACCCGCCCCGCACCGCTAGAGATCAGTGAGGTGGCACCATGGCCCTGTCCGAACATTATTTGGAAGAAGACATCCATCCGATCGACATCGTCGAGCATCTGGCCGAGCATCACGAGTGGGATTTCGACCGGATCGGCGACGATCAGATCGCCATGGCGGTCGAGGGTCAGTGGCGGACCTACTCGCTGACACTGGCCTGGTCTGGCTATGACGAGACGCTGCGCCTGATCTGCACCTTCGAGATGGAGCCGCCGGCCGAAAAACTGCCGCAGCTTTACGAGCTGATCAATGCGATGAACGACCAATGCTGGGCGGGCTCCTTCACCTATTGGGCGGCGCAGAACCTGATGGTCTATCGCTATGGCCTCGTGCTGGCCGGCGGTCAGGTCGCCAGCCCCGAGCAGATCGACACGATGATCAATGCGGCCGTCCTGAGCGCCGAGCGCTATTATCCCGCGATCCAGCTGATGGTCTGGGGTAACCGCAGCCCGTCCGACGCAATGCAGGTCGCCATTGCAGAGGCTTATGGCCGGGCTTAAACCTGTGCCCCGAACCGGATAACAGGAGAGGGGCATATCGTGGACATGTCTGATATCGCGCGCCGCGGGCTGGTGTTGCTGGGCTGTGGCAAGATGGGGTCGGCGATGCTCGCCGGCTGGCTCGACGGCGGGCTGCCCGCAGGCTCGGTCTGGGTGATCGACCCCTATCCGTCGGACTGGGTCAAGGCACAGGGCGTGCATGTGAACGCCGAGCTGCCCGCCGATCCGGCCATCGCGCTGATCGCGGTCAAGCCGCAGATGATGGGCGCCGCGCTGCCGCAGATGCAGGCGCTGGGCAACGGCACGACCCTCTTTGTCTCGGTCGCCGCCGGAACCTCGATCGCCACCTACGAACAGATCCTCGGGGGCGACACGCCCATCGTGCGCGCCATGCCCAACACGCCCGCCGCCATCGGGCGCGGCATCACAGCGCTCATCGGCAACGCCCGCGCGTCTGCCGCTGATCTCGACCTGGCCGAGGCGCTGCTCAAGGCGGTGGGCCAGACCGTGCGCCTGGAACGCGAGGATCAGATGGACGCCGTCACCGGCGTCAGCGGCTCGGGCCCGGCCTATGTGTTCCACCTGATCGAGACGCTGGCCGCCGCTGGCACCGCCCAGGGCCTGCCCGCCGAACTGGCGATGCAGCTGGCCAAGGCCACCGTGGCGGGCGCAGGCGCCCTGGCCGAGGCGGCCGACGAGGACCCCGCGCAGTTGCGCGTCAACGTGACCTCGCCCAATGGCACCACCCAGGCGGCGCTTGAGGTGCTGATGGAGCCCGAGACCGGCTTCCCGGGCCTGCTCAACCGCGCCGTCGCCGCCGCAACCAACCGATCCAGGGAGCTGTCCCATGGCTGAGATTTCCTTTGACGACTTTCTCAAGGTCGATATCCGCGTCGGCGAGGTGATCCGCGCCGAACCCTTCCCCGAGGCCCACAAGCCCGCCATCAAGATGTGGATCGACTTTGGCCCCGAGATCGGCGAGCGCAAGACCTCGGCCCAGATCACCGCGCATTACGATCCGATGGCATTGGTGGGCAAACAGGTGATGGCGGTGGTCAACTTCCCGCCACGCCAGATCGGCAAATTCATGTCCGAGGTGCTGGTGCTCGGCCTGCCTGACGAGAACGGCGAAATCGTGTTGATCGGCCCCGATGGCAAGGTGCCGCTGGGCGGGAGGATGCATTGATGAAACTCTTGATCGCACGGCCGATGACCGCCGCAGTCGAAGCCCGCGCCCGGGCCGAGTTCGACACCGAGATCCGCACTAGCACTGCACCGATGACCGAGGCCGAGATGCTGCGCGCCCTGAGCGAGTTCGACATCGTCATGCCCACTTTGGGCGACATGTTCAGCGCAGGCGTCTTTGCCCAGGTGCCAGAGCCACGCTGTCGGCTGCTGGCCAATTTCGGCGTGGGGTACAATCATATCGACGTGGCGGCGGCGCGCGGCGCAGGGGTGGCGGTGAGCAATACGCCCGGCGCGGTGACCGATGCCACGGCGGATATCGCGATGACGCTGCTGCTGATGACCGCGCGCCGAGCGGGCGAAGGCGAGCGGCTGGTCCGCTCGGGCCGCTGGGAAGGCTGGCACCCGACCCAGATGCTGGGCCACCATGTGACCGGCAAACATGTGGGCATCGTTGGTCTGGGCCGGATCGGCCAGGCCATCGCCCGGCGCTGCCATTTCGGGTTCGGCATGCAGGTGTCCTATGTGGCACGCAGCGACAAGGACGTGGATTTCCCGGCAACGCGGATGGACAGCCTCGCGGTCCTGGCCGGAGCGGTCGATTTCCTGGTGGTCGCCGTGCCCGGCGGGGCCGAGACCCGGCATCTGATCGACGCGCAGGTTCTGGCCGCGATGAAACCTTCGGGCATTCTGGTCAACATCGCGCGTGGCGAAGTGGTGGACGAGGCGGCCCTGATTGCCGCGTTGTCAGAGGGCCAGATCGCTGGGGCAGGGCTTGACGTTTACGAGTTCGAACCCAAGGTGCCCGAGGCGTTGCGCGCGATGGAACAGGTGACGCTGCTGCCGCATCTGGGCACCGCCACCGAGGAGGTGCGCACCGGCATGGGTCACATGGCGATGGATAATGTGGCGGCCTTTGTCGCGGGGCGCGATCTGCCGAACCCGGTAGCTTGAGCGGGGCAGGGGCGCTGCCCCCTCTTGGCCTTTGGCCAATTCACCCCCGGGATATTTTCAGCAAGAGGAAAGAGCGGGTTACGCGCTGGCGACGAGCGTGGCGCGGATCAGCCCACGCAGGGAATTGCCGCAATAGATCGCGTGGGCCTGATGCAGATCTTCGGGCGTCAGGCTGGCCTCGCGCGCCTGACCGGTGGCCAGCAATTCGGCGCGCAGCACACCCGGCAACAGGCCGGCAGACAGGGGCGGGGTCAGCAGGCCGTCTCCGGTATCGACAAAAACATTGGTGATGCTGCCCTCGCAAAGCGCGCCCGCCGTGTTCAGAAACAGCCCTTCGTCGATGCACGCAGGCAAGGCGGCGCGGGCGCGGTCGTAAAGCGCGCGCTGGGTTGTCTTGTGCCGCAGCCAGGGATCGCGCGCCTCCAGCCGGTCCGGCAGGATCGCCACACGCCAGTGTGGCGCCCCCGGGGCCAGCGGCGCGGTCTCCAGCGCCAGGGTTCCGCCCGCATCAAGCGTCAGGCGGCAGCGCAGCGGTAAGGCGCTGGTGATCCCGGTCAGCAGGCGCTCGGCCTCTGTCCGGTCGAACCGCATCCCCAGCGCAGCGGCGGACCGCCCCATGCGCGCCAGATGCAACGCGCCCCGGCGCGGCCCCTCGTCCGGGTGCCAGCCCAGCGTCTCGATCAGGCGAAAGCCAGGGTCAGCTGGCGGGCAAAGCGGGCTTTCCACAGCGCCTCCTCGTATTCCGATGTGGCGGTGCTGTCCCAGACGACACCACCGCCAAGATTGAGCGTGGCGCCGCCCTCATCGACCAGCAAGGTGCGGATCGCCACGTTGAATTCCGACCGACCGTCGGGCGCGGCCCAGCCGATGCTGCCGCAATAGATGTCGCGCGGCCAGGGTTCCAGATCGGCCAGGATCTCCATCGCGCGGATCTTGGGCGCGCCGATGATCGAGCCGCAGGGAAACAGCGCCCGCAGGATATCCGAGAGAGTCACATCGGGCCGCAACCGCGCGGCCACCCGCGACACCATCTGATGCACGGTGGCATAGGTCTCGACTTGGAACAGCTCGGGCACATGCACCGATCCGGGCAGGGCCACCCGGCTGATATCGTTGCGCAGGAGATCGACGATCATCAGGTTCTCGGCCCGGTTCTTTTCGTCACGCGCCAGCCAGGCGCGGCGGCGCGCATCCTCGGCCGGATCGTCGCTGCGCGGCTGGGTGCCCTTCATCGGGCGTGTCTCGATCCGCCCCGCCGCATCGGTGCGAAAGAACAGCTCGGGCGAGCGGCAGAGGATATCGGGCAGACCCCGTTGCGTCACCAGCACCCCGTGGCCCACCGGCTGATGTGCGGCCAGGGCGGCATAAAGCGCGGCACTGTCACCCGCCACGCGCAGATCGACCGGAAAGGTCAGGTTCGCCTGATAGATGTCGCCCGCCCCGATCGCCTGCTTCACTTTGTCGAACGCGCGGGTATAGCGCGGCTCGGACCAGCGCGGGGCGAAATCGGCGATGCCACCGGACGGGTCGGCCAGCGGCAGTGCCTGGGGCGCGTCATAAAGGCCAAAGCACAGAAGCGGCAGGCGCCGGCCCCCGGGCATACGCGCCAAAAGGCGCGGCTCCAGCGCATAACCCAGCTCGTAACTGGCATAGCCCGCCAGCCATGCCCCCGACGCACGCGCGCGGTCCAGCGCAGCCAGCGCATCGGGCACCTGATCGGCGCTATCCGCCCGGATCACGTCCTGCGGGTTGGCGAATCCGGTTCCCGGCCCGCACGGCCCATGATCAAAGCGAAACTGCACTGCCGGTCTCCGTCTGCACTGCCATTTGGCGTGAGCAGGCGGTATAGAGATTTCGCGCCCGGGCGAAAGAGTCGAAAGCGGCAAATTCACGCCGCTTTCCGATCCCTCTTGCACCTTTCCCCGAGGCGCCTATAACGCACGACAATTTGAGCGCTGGGCGGGCGCTCGTGACTCGCATGAAAATCAAAGGGGCCAGCCATGCCGAAGAGAACCGACATCCAGTCGATCATGATCATTGGAGCCGGGCCAATTGTCATCGGGCAGGCCTGTGAATTCGACTATTCCGGCGCGCAAGCCTGCAAGGCGCTGCGCGAAGAGGGCTACAGGGTGATCCTGGTGAACTCGAACCCGGCCACGATCATGACCGATCCGGGCCTGGCCGACGCCACCTATATCGAACCGATCACGCCCGAGGTGGTCGCCAAGATCATCGAGAAAGAGCGCCCCGACGCACTGCTGCCCACCATGGGCGGGCAGACCGGCCTCAACACCTCGCTGGCGCTCGAAGAAATGGGCGTGCTTGAGAAATTCGGGGTCGAGATGATCGGCGCCAAGCGCCATGCCATCGAAATGGCCGAGGATCGCAAACTGTTTCGCGAGGCGATGGACCGGATCGGGCTGGAAAACCCCAAGGCGACCATCGTGTCGGCCCCCAAGACCGACAAAGGCAAATACGACATCCGCGCGGGCCTGGCCCAGGCGATGGACGCGCTCGAGGAAATCGGCCTGCCCGCGATCATCCGCCCTGCCTTTACCCTTGGCGGCACTGGCGGCGGCGTGGCCTATAACCGCGACGATTACGAGCATTTCTGCCGCTCGGGGCTTGAAGCTTCGCCCGTGGCGCAGATCCTGATCGACGAAAGCCTCTTGGGCTGGAAGGAATACGAGATGGAAGTCGTCCGCGACAAGGCGGACAACGCGATCATCGTCTGTTCCATCGAAAACGTCGATCCGATGGGCGTGCATACCGGCGACTCGATCACCGTGGCCCCGGCGCTGACGCTGACCGACAAGGAATACCAGATCATGCGCAACGGCTCGATCGCCGTGCTGCGCGAGATCGGGGTCGAAACCGGCGGCTCGAACGTGCAATGGGCGGTGAACCCGGCTGACGGCCGCATGGTGGTGATCGAAATGAACCCGCGGGTGTCGCGCTCCTCCGCGCTGGCCTCCAAGGCCACCGGCTTCCCGATTGCCAAAATCGCGGCCAAGCTGGCGGTGGGTTATACGCTGGATGAGCTGGACAATGACATCACCAAGGTTACACCGGCCAGCTTTGAGCCGACCATCGACTATGTCGTCACCAAGATCCCGAAATTCGCCTTCGAGAAATTCCCCGGCTCCGAGCCTTACCTAACCACCGCGATGAAATCGGTAGGCGAGGCGATGTCGATCGGCCGCACCATCCACGAATCGATGCAAAAGGCGCTGGCCTCGATGGAATCGGGCCTGACCGGCTTTGACGAGGTCACCATTGCCGGCCTCTCCGTCGGCCTCTGGGACGCGGTCGAGGGTGCGGATGACAAGGCGCATGTGATCAAGGCGATCAGCCGCCAGACCCCCGACCGGCTGCGCACCATCGCCCAGGCGATGCGGCACGGCCTGTCGGATGACGAGATCTTTGGCGTCACCAAATTCGATCCCTGGTTCCTGGCCCGCATCCGCGAGATCGTCGAAGAGGAACGCGTCCTGCGCAAGACCGGCCTGCCCACCACCGAGGAAGGCCTGCGCGCGCTCAAGATGCTGGGCTTCACCGATGCGCGTCTGGGCAAGCTCACCGGCCGCGACGAGGACAACGTGCGCCGCGCCCGCCACAACCTGGGCGTCACCGCCGTGTTCAAGCGGATCGACACCTGCGCCGCCGAGTTCGAGGCGCAGACCCCATATATGTATTCCACCTACGAGGCGCCGATGATGGGCGAGGTGGAATGCGAGGCACGCCCCTCCGACCGCAAGAAGGTGGTCATTCTGGGTGGCGGCCCCAACCGGATCGGCCAGGGGATCGAATTCGACTATTGTTGCTGTCACGCCTGTTTCGCGCTGACCGATGTCGGCTATGAAACCATCATGGTCAACTGCAACCCCGAAACCGTGTCGACCGACTATGACACCTCGGACCGGCTCTATTTCGAACCGCTGACATTCGAACATGTGATGGAAATCCTGCGGGTCGAGCAGCAGAACGGCACCCTGCACGGCGTCATCGTGCAGTTCGGCGGCCAGACCCCGCTGAAACTCGCCAATGCGCTGGAACAGGCCGGTATCCCGATCCTGGGCACCACGCCCGACGCCATCGACCTGGCCGAGGACCGCGAGCGGTTCCAGGATCTGGTCAACCGTCTGGGCCTGAAACAGCCCAAGAACGGCATCGCCTCGACCGATGCCCAGGCACTGGCGATTGCCGAGACTATCGGCTTCCCGCTGGTGATCCGCCCCTCCTACGTGCTGGGGGGGCGCGCCATGGAAATCGTGCGCGACATGGATCAGCTGCGCCGCTACATCGCCGAGGCGGTGGTGGTCTCGGGCGACAGCCCGGTGCTGCTCGACAGCTATCTCAGCGGCGCGGTGGAACTCGACGTCGACGCGCTCTGCGATGGCGAGGCGGTGCATGTGGCGGGCATCATGCAACATATCGAAGAGGCGGGGGTGCACTCCGGCGATAGCGCCTGTTCACTGCCGCCCTATTCGCTCTCGCCCGAGATCATCGAGCAGATCAAGGATCAGACCAACAAGCTGGCCCGCGCCCTCAACGTGGTCGGCCTGATGAACGTGCAATTTGCGATCAAGGCCAATGAGCAGGGCGTGGACGAGATCTACCTGATCGAGGTCAACCCCCGCGCCAGCCGCACGGTGCCCTTCGTGGCCAAGGCCACGGACTCAGCCATCGCCTCCATCGCCGCGCGTGTCATGGCGGGTGAGAAACTCAGCGCCTTCCCGATGCGCCCCCCCTACAAAGAGGGCGAAGATACCAAGATCGCCGACCAGATGACGCTGGCCGATCCCAACATGCCCTGGTTCTCGGTCAAGGAGGCGGTGCTGCCCTTCGCCCGCTTCCCCGGGGTCGACACCATCCTCGGCCCGGAAATGCGCTCCACCGGCGAGGTGATGGGCTGGGACCGCTCCTTTGCACGCGCCTTCCTCAAGGCGCAGATGGGCGCGGGCATGGTGCTGCCCAGCGAAGGCCGCGCCTTCATCTCGATCAAGGACGCCGACAAGGGCGCCGCCATGCTCGAGGCCGCGCAGGTGCTGGTGGATCAGGGTTTTACCCTGGTCGCAACCCGCGGCACCCAAAGCTGGCTCGCCGGTCACGGCGTACCCTGCGAGGTGGTGAACAAGGTCTATGAAGGCCGCCCCGACGTGGTCGACATGCTGAAGGACGGGCAGGTGCATCTGGTGATGAACACCACCGAGGGCGCCCAGGCCGTCAGCGACAGCAAGGCCATCCGCTCCATCGCGCTCTACGACAAGATCCCCTATTTCACCACCGCCGCGGGCAGCAACGCCGCCGCCCTGGCGATCAAGGCGCAGGCCGAAGGGGATATCGAGGTGCGCAGCCTTCAGGGCTGACACCCTAAATTCAGGAGAAACCGGCGAAAACCCGGTCTCTCCTGCTTCTTTCTGGTGAAAAATACTCCCAGGGGGGGCCGGGGGACGGCGTCCCCCGGCAATCTGCGTGGGTGCGCCCTCCGGGCCGCAGTCCCCGACCGAAGTCCCCCCGCGCTGTTGACCTGCAAGGGATTGCCCCGCAGGCTACCCTCATCGCAGCAGCACAAGGAGCGCGACAATGCGCCTGACCCTCTTTCTCGCCAGCCTGCTGGCGCTCAGCGCCTGCAACGGCATTCCCCTGATCCCTTTTATCTGAGGCAACGCCCACCGACCGCGCGTCCACCTGCCGATGATGACATACCGAGAGGCCCAGGCCGAAGGGGCGATTACGGGGCAGCCTTCCGAGGGTACCGCGTCAATGCTATTGTCCGGAGTATTCCTGAGCGCTGGCGGTGCATCTCACTCCGGGCGCCGCCGAACTGCGCTCATTCCTGTGTGGCAAGGCATTTCAGGATCTCGGCATGCAGGCTTTCCATTGTGCGGTGATCCAGCGGGGCTCTTTCGTTCACAGCCCCTCTTTCCTGATACTGTTTGAACAAATCCGCATAATACTCGGGGTTTCTGTTTAGGTCCTCGCGCAACTGAAACCGTACATTCAGAAAGGCTTCCCTGATTTCCGCCCGGGCGACCTCATCTTCCGGAGCATAGGTTTTTCCCGCATTTACGATACAGTATTGCCGTTTGGCCGCGGTGGTCAGCGCATTTCTGGTCGTTGTGGGATCGAAATAGGAACTGGTCTGGTTGATGGCCAGGCCGCCGATCCCTATCCGTGCCAGACTGTCGGCGCTCATCCCGTTGACCACACCGGCTGCCGCCCCGGCGGCCAGCAGGATGTTGAAGACCGTAAGCCCATCCTGCTGTGTCGCAACGGAATCCGAGAGCGACAAGTATTCGTTGGCGACCGTCAGTCCTGCCTCAAGCAACTCGGCGTTTGTCGTCGCCGAGAAATACGTGGCGGCATTGTTTCCTTCCTTTTCTGCCAACTGGCTTCGGTTAACGCAACCTGAGGTCAAAGAAATTACTGAAATTGCAAGAAAACAGATGAATGCCCTCATATTCGCCCCCCAAAAAATTACTCCAAGTATAGTTATAGAATTGTGTTTTTCGCAACCAAACCCCAAGCAATACTTCACCAACGGACATTTAACCAATTAGAAAGAGCGGGTTGTTTGATCGTGGGGGGAATTGCATCCGTCTCTTCCGTCTCGCAGAATGCGGCTAACCATTCGTGGAGGCCCCCATGAACATCTACACCACCTTCGGAACCAACGACCTGGCCCGCGCGGTCCGGTTCTATGACGCGGTCTTTGCCGTGCTGGATCAGCCCCGCCTGCCGGATTGGCCCGAAGGCTGGGCCGGTTGGGGCCAGGACTATGACAATGGCACCGGCTTCTGGGTTTGCGCGCCGTTTGACGGTTCACCCGCCAGCACCGGTAATGGCACCATGGTGGGTTTCCCCGCCCGCGACGCGGCGCAGGTGCGCGCCTTTCATGCCGCCGGCCTCGCCCATGGCGGCACGGATGCGGGCGCGCCCGGCACCCGGCCCTATTACACACCGGATTTCTACGTGGCCTATCTGCGCGACCCGGATGGCAACAAGATCTCCTGCTTTTTCTACCACTACGACGCGGCAGAGGACGCGGGCGCCTGACGCCCGCGCCCGAACCGCTCAGCCCTCGGCCCGCGCCTCGCGGGTAAAGAACAGGTCATAGAACACCGGCGCCGCGATCAGGGTCAGCACCGTGGCAAAGGCCAGCCCGCCCATGATCGTCACCGCCATCGAGACAAAGAACGCATCCCACAACAGCGGCGCCATGCCCAGAATGGTGGTGACGGCCGCCAGCATCACCGGCCGGATCCGCGACACCGAGGCCTCGACAATGGCATCCCGCAGCGGCTTGCCCTCGGCCCGGACCAGGTCGATCTCCTCGACCAGCACGATGCCGTTCTTGATCAGCATCCCCGACAGGCTCAAGAGCCCAAGAAGCGCGGTAAAGGTGAACGGCAACCCGGTCCCCAACAGGCCAATCACCACCCCGTTCACCGACATCGGCACCAACAGCCAGATGATCACCGGCTGGCGGATCGCGTTGAACAGCAGGATCGAGATCAGCACCATGATCAACAGGCTCAGCGGCAATTGTTTGCCCAGGCTCTCCTGCGCCTTGGCCGAATCCTCGAACTCACCGCCCCATTCCATCCGATAGCCCGGCGGCAGCGGGATGGCCTCGATCGCCGGGCGGACCTCTGCATGCACCTGTGCCGCGGTCAGATCGGCGGGAATGTCGGCACCCACGGTCACCGTCAGCAGTCGGTCGCGCCGATGCACCAGCGTGTTGACCGCCTCGTATTCGAACCCGTCCACCATCTGTTCGACCGGCACGAATTTCTCGGACAGCGGTGAATAAACCACCTGATCGACGATGGAATAGGGGCCATCGGCAGGGCGGCGAACGATGATCGGGATCAGCCGGTCCCGCTCGCGCAGTACCCCGCTGGTGATGCCATCGGTGGAAAACCGCAGCATGTCGGCGATATCGTCGCGACTGACGCCCGCGATCTGCGCCCGCTCGGTGGCATAGATGGGGCGCAGCGCCAGTTCCTGCTCGTACCAGTTAGACCGCACACCGGTGATATCGCCCGAGGCCGCGCGCATCTCGCCCATCGCCGTTTCGGCCAGTTGCCGCAGCACAGCCGGATCGGGTCCTGAGAACCGCACCTGGATCGGGTCGCCGCCGCCGGGGCCAAAGACCAGCCGCCTGGTGCGGAACTCGCCCTCGGGGAAGGCTGCGGTGCCAAACGCCTCCAGATCGGCCTGAAGCGCGGGGATATCCTCGATGCTCGCCGTTCGCACGATCATATGCCCGTAAGACGGGTTCGGCTTTTCCGCCGCATAGGTCAGCATGAAGCGCGTCGCGCCTTGCCCGGCAAATGTGGTGTAAGCCACCACATCCTGGCGTTCGGCCAGCCAGGCTTCGACCCGGGCCAGATCGCCTGCGGTGGTCTCGATCGGCGTGCCCTGCGGCAGCTTGTAATGCACGAAGAACAGCGGGGTGTTCGAATTGGGAAAGAACTGCTGCTTCATCAGGCCAAACCCCGCGAAACAGGCCGCCGTCACCGCGACCAGCCCCACCATCACCAGCCAGCGCAACCGCAGCGCGCCGCGCAAAGTGGCGGCATAGGCCCGGAACAGCGGCCCGCCATAGGCATCGGCGGCATCCGCATGCCCTTGCTTGAAGAAGTAATGCCCCAAAAGCGGCGTCACCGTCAGCGCCAGCACCCAACTCAAAAGCAGCGAAATACCGATCACGGCAAAGAGCGAGAACAGAAACTCACCCGTCGCATCTGGGCTGAGGCCGATCCCGGCAAAGGCCATGATCCCGATCACGGTGGCGCCCAACAGCGGGATCTGCGTCTTGCCCGCCGCCTCGTCGGCGGCCGCGCGCGAGGGCTTGCCGCGCAGCATGGCGATCTGCATCCCCTCGGCCACCACGATGGCATTGTCCACCAGCATCCCCATGGCGATGATCAGCGCCCCCAGCGAAATGCGCTCCATCTCGATGGAAAACAGCGCCATGAAGAGAAGCGTGCCCACCACGGTCAGCAGCAGGGTCGCCCCCACTACAACCGCCGCGCGCCAGCCCATGAACAGCGCCAGCACCGACACCACGATGGCCACCGACATGGCCAGGTTGACGAGGAAGGCGTTGCTCGCCTCCTCGACCACCACATGCTGCTGATAGATCGGTTCCAGCGTCACACCGGCCGGGATATCGCCGTCCAGTTCCGCCAGCCTTGCATCCACCCGTTGGCCCACCTCGACAATATTCTCGGTCGCCAGCCCCGCTATGCCCAGCGTGAACGCCTCACCCCCGTTATGGCGGATGATCAGGTCGGGGTCAGCCTGACGCCCCCGATGCACCTGCGCCATGTCGAACAGGTTGATCACCTTGCCTTGCGTGCCCACCGACAGGCCCGCGATGGCGTCCACACTGTCCGAGCCTTCGGGCCGCAGGATCGCGGTCTTGCCGTCCCCGTTGCGCAGGGTGCCCGCGTCGCGCACGGAATCGGCGGTGGCAATGGCGTTGGCGATGGCCTGTACCGGCACGTTCTGGTTCACCGACAGCGCCAGATCGGGCTCGACGAATATCGCCTCGTCCGGCAGACCGGCCACCTCAACCCCCGCCACACCGCTCACCGCCAACAGTTCGCGCCGCAGCCATGTGGCCAGTTCGTGCAGCTCGGCATCGCTGTATCCGGGCGCGGTCACCGCATAGAACAGGCCATAGACATCGCCGAAACTGTCATCGACAAAAGGCGCGCCGACCCCATCGGGCAGGGCGCGGGCAGCATCGCCCACACGGGCGCGCAGCTTGGTCCAGATCGCGGGCAACTCGCCCCCGTCATAGGTCGACTTGATCTCGACCGAGATCAGCGACTGCCCCGGCTGGTTGACCGAGGTGATCGTCTCCACCTCGTCCATCTTTTGGATCGCCGATTCCAGCGGCTCGGAAACCTCCAGCGCTACCTGTTCGGCGGTGGCACCGGGATAGCGGGTAATGACAACCGCCTCCTTGATGGTAAAGGCCGGGTCTTCCAGGCGGCCCAGCGTGGCAAAGCCCCAGATGCCGCCAACCAGCGAAATCAGGATGATGAGCCAGGTATAAAGCGGCTTTTCAATCGACAGGCGCGCGATGTTCATGACCCGGCCCTTCAGTTGCCAAAGCCGGTGAACCGGCGCACCGATTGCCCGTCGTTCAGGCTGGCACCGCCGACACTGACGATCTCGTCGCCCTCGGCCAGGCCCGACAGTACCCGCACCGACCCATCCGGCAGCGGTGCGATCTCGACGGCCTGCCGCCGCACCGTTCCGGTATCGGCGCCGGTGGGCTCAAAGATCATCACGCCAGGACCGCCGCCCGCATCGGTGACAATCGCCGAGGGCGGCACCGCGATGCCCGGTTCGCCATCCCGAACCCGCACATTCACCGTCACCGATGAGCCGGGAAACACGTTCAGATCGGGCGGCGGGGTAAAGCCGAAATTGATGCGGAAGGTCTGGCCGACGCTTGATGTCTCGGCATCGAACTCGCGGATCTGCAACAGAAACTCCTGGTCCGAGGCCGGAAACTTCGCTGTAATGCGCACATCCTCGGGCTCGCCCGCGCGCTGGAACAGGATCTCTGGCACGTCCACCTCAATCCGCAGCTCCGACATGTCATGGATCCGCGCCACCGGCGTCCCCGCCTCTACTGTGGTAAAGGCCGCCACGTTGCGGCGCGAGATCAGCGCGTCAAAGGGCGCGGTCAGCGTCGCATGTTCCAGCGCATATTCTGCATCACGCAGCGCAATGGCGGCCAGTTGCGCATTGGTTTCCGCGTCGTCCAGCGACACCTGGCTGACCGTGGTCCCCTGGAGCCGGCTCAGCCGCGCCACCGTGCGGTCGGCCTGTTCCTTTTGCAGCCGGGCGCGATCCAGTTGCAGCTCGAAATGCTCCAGATCCAACCGCGCGATCAGGCTGCCCTTGGGCAGTAATACGCCCTCGTTCACCGGAAATTCGACGATCTGCCCCGCCACCTGAAAGGCCAGATCGACCGTGCGCCGCGCCGCCACCTGTCCAAAGAACTGGCGTGAAAACCCGGGCGCGGCCTCGCTCACCACCATCAGCTTGACCGGCTTGGCGGGCGTGTCCGCCGCCAAGGGGGCCGCGGCAAGGCTCAGCACAGCCCCCAACGCAAAAAGAAATCTCATGTCTTGAACCCTTCGGATAGTCCGGTTTCCAGGATGGTCAGGCGGATCTTGCGCGCCAGCTGCGCAAATTCCTCGGTCTCGCAGGCATCCAGCCCCGACACCTCGTGAAACAGCGCGCCCGCATCAGCGACAAACTCGGCGCGCAGCGCCCGGCCCTCGGGCGTCAGCTCCAACAGCCAGGCGCGGCGGTCGTCGGGGTCGCGGCTGCGGGTCAGATACCCCGCTTTTTCCAGCGAATCCGCCGTGGCGGTGATGGTCGAGGGCAGCGCCAGCATCTCGCGCGCCAGCACCCCCATGCGCATCGGTGTGCCGAGTTTGATCAGCATATGCGCCTCGGGACGGCTGAGGCCGGTCTCGTCCACCTCGCTGGCAATCACCTCTTCCAGTTTCCAGTACAGCGCATAGACACCCATCATCGCCTCGATCTCGGGCGGGTAGGTCTTTGGTGGAGGAGAAGCGTGGTCGGTCATCGGGCAGCCCCCTGTTTCGCCCTGCGATGTGCTTCAAAAAATGAAACATTCAATATCAGAACTGAAATATCGCCCGTTTGGCCCGGTTTCCCTTGGGGCAATCCACTTGATTGCAACGGGTTTCGCCTGCATTTTGGGCAAACCCCTTTTTCGAGGACTTTCACATGTTCAGACCTGCGATCACCGGCACCGGTGTGTTCACGCCACCGAACGTCATCACCAATGCCGAGCTGGTCACGGCCTTCAACGCCTATGCCGACCGGATGAATGCCGAGAATGCCGGGGCCATCGCCGCAGGCGAGATGGAACCGATGCAGCACTCCTCGGAAGAGTTCATCGTCAAGGCCAGCGGGATCGAGAACCGCTATGTGATGGACAAGACCGGTGTGCTCGATCCTGCGGTCATGCACCCGCTCTTGCGTCAGCGCGACGATGACGAGCCGGGCATCATGACCGAGATGGCGGTGGATGCGGCGAAAAAGGCGCTGGCGCAGGCGGGCAAGACGGCCGCCGATGTCGACGCGGTGATCTGCGCCGCCTCGAACCTGGAACGCGCCTATCCGGCGGTCGCGATCGAGATCCAGCAGGCGCTGGGCATTCAGGGCTTTGCCTTTGACATGAACGTCGCCTGCTCCTCGGCCACCTTCGGCATCCAGGCCGCCGCCGACATGATCCGCGCAGGATCCATCCGCTCGGCGCTGGTGGTCAACCCCGAGATCTGCTCGGCCCATCTGGAATGGCGCGACCGCGATTGCCACTTCATCTTTGGTGATGTGGCCACCGCCACCCTGATCGAACGCATCGAGGACGCCAAGGGCCCGCATTTCGAGATCCTCTCGACCCGCTGCGCCACCCAGTTCTCCAACAACATCCGCAACAACAACGGGTTCCTGCGCCGTTCGCGTCCCGACGGGTTGAAAGACCGCCGCGACATGCAGTTCATGCAGAACGGCCGCAAGGTGTTCAAGGAAGTGCTGCCGATGGTCAGCCAGCATATCGCCGATCACATGGCCGCCGAGGGCGTGGCCAATACCGATCTGAAACGGCTCTGGCTGCATCAGGCCAACAAGACGATGAACGATTTCATCGGCAAAAAGGTTCTGGGCCGCGAGCCGGAACCGGGCGAACAGCCCAACATACTGCAAGACTACGCCAACACCTCCTCGGCCGGGTCGATCATCGCCTTCTCGCAGAACTCCGACGATCTGGCCGAAGGCGATCTGGGCCTGATCTGCTCCTTCGGCGCGGGCTATTCGGTGGGTTCGGTGATCCTGCGACGGCATATGTCCTGAAGAAGCGATCTGAGCGCCAGCACTCAGGCCCGGTTCCTGGGGGCTGCGCGCTCAATCCGGTCCCCCACACGAGCCTCTAAAGCCAATCCAGGCTTTGTCCATGCGGACCGGTCCAGGCGACGGGGTGACCGTCCAGTGCCATCAGGAACTTGCCCGCGCGCGGGGTCAGCCCCTTCGCGTGGTTGGGAAAGACGCCGGGCGCCTCGTTGCTGATCCAGTGCAGATCGCGCGACCGCATCAGCCGGGTAAAATCTGCCCGGGCGTCAGGGTCACTGACATAGGTCAGCACCGCAGAATGCATCACCACCAACCGCGCATCGGCGGGTGCCTGTGCCAACAGCGCCTCCAGATCCCGGGTCAGGTCACCCGCCACCACCGGTGGCGGCGCCTGCCGGGCCACCGCAACAGCCTGACGCAGCCGTGCCAGCCGGTCGGTCTGTTCCGGCCAGACCAGCGCCTCAAGCCAGGCCACATCCCCGGCGTCCCTCAGATCGGGCGGCGCCAGGTCCAGCCCCGCCCGCCAGACGATCTGCGGATGCCTGTCGGGCAGGGGCGCACGATCATTCACCCGGCAGGGAAACACCGGCGCCCCGGTCCCGCCCGGCGGGTCAAGCCGGGTACGGCCCCAGTCATAGCCATAGTGATCGGGCAGCAAGCAGAGCCCGGCCGAGGCGCCGACCTCGATCAAGGCCAGCGGCCCGTCGAGCCGCGCCAAGAGCGGCAGCAGACAGGCACAGCGCCCCGGCTCGTTGGTCTGGGTCCGGCGCGCCCGCATCACCGCCGCGATGGCATCGCCTTCGCGCGTCAGAATATCGTCAAATGCGGCCTCGGTCCGGGGCAACCCGCCCACCAGGCGCAGCGCTGCAAAGAAGAGGTTGGGTTGACGCCGGTCGGGCGGCAGGTCCCCGAGAAACGCAAGCGCCCGCGCCGATCCCGCCACGTGGCATGCCCAGTCGGTGTAAAGCGGCGAATGCCCCTCCGCCTCGACCCGGGCAAACCGCAGATATCGCTCTGCAAGCGCCGCTTGGGCTGCGGGTGAGGCCCCCGGCCTCAGCTGGTGCTTTCCTCTTCCAGATGCAGCTTCATGTCGATCAGCACCTGCTGCAACTGCACCGTTTCCTTCAACAGCCGCTTGGCCTCGTTCACCGTGATGATCCCGTCCTCGATCGCGGATTGGTATTCGCTCATAAGCATGGCGAATCTTTGGCTCAGCGCGATGACATCGGCATTGACCCCGCCCCGCCGCGTGTCGTTGTCGTTCCGGCCTGAATAGCTGAGCGTGATGTTGCGCAATTCGGCCAGCGCCGAGGTGACATGCGGATAGCCGGCGGCGGCCTCAAGCTGGGCCACGGCATCGACCGGCATGAAACGGTCCGAATGCTCGGCATTGTCCGAGTAATACCGCCCAAGGGTCGCCTTGGACTTGCCGGTCAGGACACAGGCCGCCTCGATCCCGACATCCTTGACCAAGGCTTCGGTATGCTTCTTCAGATACGCCCCTATGTCCGCCATCCTCGCCCTTTCCGTCCTGTTTTTGTCCCGCCGTGGCATCTGGGGGAAACCACAGGGAAATTTCCCATAACCTTCTTAATACGGAAATGCCATTTTTTTTCTATCCCAAAGGATAGTTGGGATGTCTACGAGTGGCGAACGTTTCTCGCCTGTAGTGAGTGGTTTCGGATCAGCCTCGGCGTCCGTACGGTCTGCCCTGGTGGCAGAAGGCACCGTTTCCGTCTCTGGTTCGTGGTCCATCCCCAGAGGTGTATCCTCGGACAGGACCAGGGCGGGGGCGGTGCCGACCAGATATCTTGCCCTGTCTTTCCCGACGGAATAAACCGCGTGCATGGCAAAACTGTACTTCAATTTCTCGACCATGAACGCCGGCAAATCGACCGTGCTGCTCCAGGCGTCGCACAATTACCGCGAGCGCGGCATGCACACCTATCTGCTGACCGCCGCGATCGACGGGCGCGCCGGACATGGCCGTATCGCCAGCCGGATCGGGATCGAGGCCGAAGCCGATATCTTCACCCCAGAAGACGACGTCTTTGCCATGATCGCAACCAGGATAGGGCAGGGGCCCATCGCCTGTGTCTTCGTGGACGAGGCGCAGTTCCTCAGCCCCGAACAGGTCTGGCAACTGGCCCGGGTCGTCGACGACCTGGATATCCCGGTGCTGACCTTTGGCCTGCGCGTCGATTTCCGGGGCAAGCTGTTTCCGGGCTCGGCCACGCTTCTGGCCCTGGCCGACGAAATGCGCGAGGTGCGCACGATCTGCAAATGCGGCCGCAAGGCGACGATGGTGATCCGCCAGGACGCCGAGGGCCGGGCGATCACCGAAGGCGCACAGGTGCAGATCGGCGGCAACGAAACCTATGTCTCGCTCTGCCGCAAGCACTGGCGCGAGGCGACCGGCGACCGTGGCCACACGCTGACCTGAGCGGGGGGCGCTCCCGCCCGCCTCGGTGCATCCTTCGGATACCCCTGCGGCCGTTGGGCCCGGCGCGCCCGGGGCGCGGGCCATGCCCGCGCCCCGGGCGCGCGCGCCGTGGCACCCGCAGCGCGGCCCGCGGCCGCGCTGCCCGGCCCAACGGGCGGCGACTTGTCCGCAAGGACAGGTCAACGACGGGCGGGAGCGCCCCGCCGACCCGTAAAATCCGGGCGAATACGCCACAAACCAAGCTTGCGCGCGGCGCGGCCTTGACTTCCCCCGCCTATCGCGGTGTATCGGCGCGACCAATTCTCCGCCCGAAGGGATATCACCGATGCACGCCTATCGCAGCCACACCTGCGCCGCCCTGACCGCCGCCAATGTCGGCGAGACCGTCCGCCTGTCCGGTTGGGTCCACCGGGTGCGCGATCATGGCGGCGTGCTGTTCATCGACCTGCGCGACCATTACGGCATCACCCAGGTGATCGCCGACGGCGACAGCCCGGTCTTTGCCGAGCTGGAAAAGGTCCGCTCGGAATGGTGCATCCGCATCGACGGCGAGGTGCTGGCCCGGGACGCCAGCCTGGTCAACCCGAACCTGCCCACCGGCGAGGTCGAGGTCTTCATCCGCGATCTCGAGGTGCTGGGCCGCGCAGGCGAACTGCCGCTGATGGTTTTTGGCGATCAGGAATACCCCGAAGAAACCCGCCTGCGCTATCGCTACCTCGACCTGCGCCGCGAGGCGATGCAGCGCAACATGACGCTGCGCTCGGACGTGGTCGCCTCGATGCGCCGTCGCATGTGGGGGCAGGGGTTCCGCGAATACCAGACGCCGATCATCACCGCCTCCTCGCCCGAGGGCGCGCGCGACTTCCTGGTGCCCTCGCGCCTGCATCCGGGCCGCTTCTACGCGCTGCCGCAGGCGCCGCAGCAGTTCAAGCAGCTGATCATGGTCTCGGGCTTTGACAAGTATTTCCAGATCGCCCCCTGTTTCCGCGACGAGGACCCGCGCGCCGACCGTTCGCCCACCGATTTCTACCAGCTCGACCTGGAAATGAGCTTTGTCACCCAGCAGGATGTGTTCGACACCATCGCGCCGGTGCTGGCGGGCGTGTTCGAGGAATTCGGCGGCGGCCGCAAGGTGGACGCGCCGCAGGACTGGCCGCAGATCGCCTATGCCGATGCCGCCAAATGGTACGGCACCGACAAGCCCGACCTGCGCAACCCGATCAAGATGCAGGATTGTTCCGAGCATTTCCGCGGTTCGGGCTTTGCCATCTTCGCCAAGCTTTTGGAGCAGGAAGGCACCGAGATCCGCGCCATTCCCGCCCCCACCGGCGGCAGCCGCAAGTTCTGTGACCGGATGAACGCCTTCGCCCAGAAAGAGGGCTTGCCGGGGATGGGCTATATCTTCTGGCGCGATCAGGGTGATGGGATGGAGGCCGCAGGCCCGCTCGCCAAGAACATCGGGCCCGAACGTACCGAGGCGATCCGCCAGCAATTGGGCCTGGGCGTGGGCGATGCCGCCTTCTTCCTCGGCGGCAAGCCCAAGTCGTTTGAAAAGGTCGCGGGCAAGGCGCGCGACGTGATCGGCGCCGAGCTGGGCCTGACCGAGACCGACCGTTTCGCATTCGCCTGGATCGTCGATTTCCCGATCTACGAACGCGACGAGGAAACCGGCGAGATCGACTTTGAACACAACCCCTTCTCGATGCCGCAGGGCGGGATGGAGGCGCTGAACGGCGATCCGATGGCGGTGCGCGGCTTCCAGTACGACCTCGCCTGCAACGGCTATGAACTGGTGTCGGGCGCGATCCGCAACCACAAGCCCGAGATCATGCTCAAGGCGTTCGAGCTGGCCGGATACGGCGCGGACGAGGTCAAGGCCCGCTTTGGCGCGCTGTTCAACGCCTTCCACTACGGCGCGCCGCCGCACGGCGGCTGTGCCGCGGGCATCGACCGCATCGTGATGCTGCTGGCCGATACCGCCAATATCCGCGAGGTCATCATGTTCCCGATGAACCAGCGCGCCGAGGACCTGATGATGGCCGCGCCCTCCGATCCGACCTCGGACCAGCTGATGGAACTGGGCCTGCGCGTCATCCCGCGCGATTGAGGCGTCAGCAACCAGACCGGAACTAAAGGGGGCGAATTTCGTCCCCTTTTTCATGCCCAAAGGCGGAACCGGTCGGCGGGGCCGCCGCTGTCGCGGCGGGATCCTTGCTGGCCCAAACGGTGCTAGACTGCATCCGATGACGTGTCGAGGTGTTGGACTGGTGCGATTCTCTCCCGCTCTTGCAGAGATACGGTTCGGTTTCGGGCTGGCGCCCGAGATATCGCCGCCGGATACGCTCCCGGACATGCTGGCCCGCCTGGCGGGACCTGACCTTATGGCCGATGCCTATCCCATCGCGCCGCTGGCCGCGTTCCTGCCCCGGATCCGCGAGCAATTCCTGCTGCGCCGCGCCGCCCGCAAGACCGAGGATCAGGCCGAACGCACCCGCCTGACCGAAGAGGCCAAGACGCTGCTACGCGCGGCCAATGCCGACCATGTCCGCTGGAGCGGCCAGACCTTCCTGCGCGCGATCCGTACCCGGGACGCGTTCCGCGAGCGGCTGGTCTGGTTCTGGGCCGATCACTTCACCGCCAAGGGCAAGACCAACCTGTTCCTGCCCGCCGCACTACCCTATGTCGAAGAGGCGATCCGCCCGCATGTGGCCGGACGCTTCGCCGACCTGCTGAAATCCGCGGTCAAAAGCCCGCTGATGCTGCATTTTCTCGACCAGCGATACTCGATCGGCCCCAACAGCGTGGCGGCCCGGGACAAAGACGGTCCCGGCGGGCTGAACGAGAACCTGGCCCGCGAGGTCCTTGAACTGCACACGCTGGGCGTCGGCGGCCCCTATGACCAGACCGATGTTCGCCAGCTGGCCGAGCTGTTCACGGGGATGACCTTCAACCTGCAACAAGGCTTCACCTTTCGCGACAGGATGGCCGAACCGGGGCCGGAAACCGTGCTGGGTCGGCGCTATGGCGGGCGCGGCGGGGTCGCGGGTCTCGACCGGCTGCTCGACGATCTGGCCCTTCACCCCGCCACGGCGGCGCATATCGCCCGCAAACTGGCCACGCATTTTGTCTCGGATCAGCCCGACCCGGCCCTGGTCGAACACGTCGCCGCCCGTTACCGCGACACCGGCGGCCATCTGGCCGAGGTCTATGCCGCCCTGCTCGAACACCCGTTCAGCTGGCAGGCCGAGGTCGGCAACGTCAAGCCGCCCGCCGATTTCATGGTCTCGGCCTGTCGCGCCCTGGCGCCGCCGGACCTGGAAGTGACCTTCCAGACCCCCAGGGAAATCCGCAGGATGTTCCTCGACCCGATGGCCCTGATGGGCCAGCCCTGGACCCGGCCACCGGGGCCCGACGGCTGGCCCGAACAGGACGCCGCCTGGATTACGCCGCAGGGCCTGGCCGTCCGGTTGGTCTGGGCGCTGGAGATGCCACAGCGGCTGTTGGGCACGTTGCCCGATCCCGCCCCCTTTGCCGAGCGCACCCTGGGCCCGGTCCTGGCCGAGCCGGTGCGCTTTGCCGCCCGCGCCGCCGAAACGCGGGCCGAGGGGATCGGCCTGGTGCTGGCCTCACCGGCCTTTCAGCGCAGATAGGAGACCGCCCATGCCAGATCAGATCGACCGCCGGCGTTTCCTGCTCAGATCAGGGGCCCTGGGATGTTGCCTCGCGGCCAACCCGCTGATCACCCCGGTCAGCCTGGCCGCGGCCCCCTGGGACACCCGTCTGGTCGTGATCATCCTGCGCGGCGGCATGGACGCGCTGGATGTGCTCCAGCCCTATGGCGACCGTGAGTATGCCGGTCTCCGCCCGACACTGGCGGGCGGCCCAGAGACCGGCGCGCATGACCTCGACGGCTTCTTTGCCCTGCATCCGGCGCTTGGTCCGCTCCTGCCCCTGTGGCAGGGGGGCGAGCTGGGTTTTGTCAATGCGGTGGCCACGCCCTATCGCAACAAGCGCAGCCATTTCGACGGCCAGGACCTGCTGGAAGCAGGGACCGAGACCCTGCTGGGCGCCCGCGACGGTTGGCTCAACCGCTCCTTGCAGAACCTAGGCGGGGTCGAGACGCGCACCGCCTTCGCCATCGGCGCGGGCGAGCTGCGCCTCTTGGACGGGGCGGCGCCGGTGTCCGACTGGTCGCCTGACGTGCGCCTTGCCATCAGCCCGCAGGCGCGGCGCCTGGCCGAGATCGTGATGGAGGGCGATCCACTGTTCCACGCCTCGCTTTCCGAGGCGCTGGAGCTTTCCGACGGGCTGCCGTCGATGGCTGCCGCAGCGCCGGATGACACTGAACCGGCCATGCAGATGCTGCAACCACCCAACGGGCGCGCGCATGTCCGGGTGGCCGATTTCGCGGCCGAGGCCCTGCGGCATGACACCCGGCTGGTGGCCTTTTCCATGACCGGCTGGGACACGCATAACCGCCAGGGCGTGGCCTTGCCGCGGGCGCTGGATCGGCTGGCAGAGACGATCCTCACGCTGCGCGCCGGAACCGGCCCCGAGGTCTGGGGCAAGACCGTGGTCATGGCGATGACCGAGTTCGGCCGCACCGTGCGCGAAAACGGCACCGCGGGCACCGATCACGGCACCGGTGGAACCCTGCTGCTTGCCGGCGGCGCCCTGCGCGGCGGCAGAGTACTGGGCCGCTGGCCCGGACTGGCCGAGGCCGACCT
The DNA here is from genome assembly GCF_010500245.1 of Ruegeria sp. PrR005. Lineage (GTDB taxonomy): Bacteria > Pseudomonadota > Alphaproteobacteria > Rhodobacterales > Rhodobacteraceae > Ruegeria_B > Ruegeria_B marisflavi. The sequence continues at coordinate 55,474 of NZ_JAAGOX010000057.1, read as the reverse complement.
GTTCGACCGCCGCGACCTGATGCCGACCTCGGATGTCCGCGCCGCCGCTGGCTGGGTGCTCTACGGCGCGACGGGCCTGCCGCAACCGGTTATCGAACAACGGGTCTTTCCGGGTCTGGAGATGGGACAGAACCCCGGCCTGCTGCTCTGATCGCCACCGCCGCCCTGCGCCTCCTGCGCGGCGCCACCAATATCCGTTCCGCCATGCGCTGTTTCTGCCGGACCCAGGCAGATCAAGCTCTTTCCCACACCAGGGACGCGGACCTGAAGGGCGTCCATACCAGCCCCGCACGATCCCGGAAGGGCACCCACGCCAGCCAGGCACGATCCCAAAAGGCACCCGTGGCAGCCGCGTACAAGCCCCGGGAACACCCGAAGCAAAGGCGTTCCGCTCCGGGTGCCGCACAGCCCAAACACATGCAGGTCAAACAGAGCGCTGGCAAAGGCCGCACAGGTCACCGGGCGGCCCGCTGGCGACCGTGCCGGGGGCACGACAGCGCCGCACACCTGCCACCGCCCCGACGCCGGACCTTGGTGGGTCCCGCCGCCCCCGGGTCCGGTGCCGTTGCCCCGAGGCTCAGATGGCCTGCCTCTGTCGCAACCGCTCCTGGACCAGCCCCGCAACCCGCGCGGTTTCCGCCGTCACCGGCGCCCCGCGCGCCCGGGTGCGCGCCAGCGACTGTGCCGCCGACACCAGCACATGATCCTCGCCACTGCGGGCGACGCCCAGCAGGAACTGCGCGACATAGTCCAGCGTTCGCCCGTCGTTGCGCTCGCTCAGCATGTCGGCCACATGGGCCATGTCGTCCTGATAGGCCAGCCGGTCCGGCCGGATCTCCTCGTCAAAGAGCAGCCGTGGACCCAGAGGCTGACGGTCGGCCGGCAGCCGGGTCAGGATCGCGGCCTGAAAAGCTGCCAGCGAGGAAACCGGTTTCGGCAGGAAACCGTCCGCACCCGCCTCCATGGCGATCTCTTCGCCGTCCAGATCGCCCGATGTCCCCAGGATCACGCCGATCCGCGGGCTGGCCTGGGTCAGTTCCTCGATCAGGTCGGCGCCGGACCCGTCCGGCAGGCCCATATCCACCACGATGGCCGAAGGGCGATAGATTTGCAGGTGCCGCCGGGCGGATTTCAGGCAATCGGCCCGGCGGATCCGGGCGCCGCTGCGCAGACACAAGAGCCGCATCGCCTCGCAGGCAAAACGGCTGTCCTCGACAACCAGGATCGTCAGGCCCAACAGGGGCCGGGTGCTGGTCGGCAGGCGGTGCGCGGTGGCAAAGGGATCAGAATCATCCATGAGCGTATTCCTTCAGCAGACACGCTCAACGCTAGGTCACGAGGGCTAACGGCAGGTTAATGGGCAATATGGCGCACTTGCTCCACAGGCGCGCAACCCGCATAAGACAGCCAACCCGATACAGCCTGGAGGATGATCATGATCGGCCGTTTGAACCATGTCGCCATTGCCGTGCCAGATCTCGAAGCCGCGTCCGAACAATACCGCAGCGCGCTGGGCGCCAAGGTCGGCGCACCGCAGGACGAGCCCGACCATGGCGTCACCGTGGTGTTCATCGAACTCCCCAACACTAAGATCGAACTGCTCTATCCGCTGGGCGAGAACAGCCCGATCCAGGGCTTTCTCGACAAGAACCCCTCGGGCGGCATCCACCATGTCTGCTACGAGGTCGAGGATATCCTGGCCGCCCGCGACCACCTGAAATCCACCGGCGCCCGCGTGCTGGGCACAGGCGAGCCCAAGATCGGCGCCCATGGCAAGCCGGTCCTGTTCCTGCATCCCAAGGATTTCAACGGCTGCCTGGTGGAACTGGAGCAGGTCTGACCCATATTCGGGTAAACCAACAAGGGGGCGCATATGTCGATCACATCAGCCTTGGTGCTGTTTTCCGTCATCTGGTTCATGACCTTCCTGATCGTGCTGCCGATCCGGGTCAGGACCCAGGGCGATCTGGGCGAAATCGTGCCCGGAACCCATGCCGGCGCCCCTGAACACCACTATCTCAAGCGCAAGGCCTGGATCACCACCGGGATATCGGTGGTGCTCTGGTGCGTGATCGCCGGGATCATCCTGTCGGGCTGGATCTCGGTCGATGACATCAACCTGCTCAAGGTGATGCCGCCGCTGGACTGACCGGCGCCGCAACCCCCGTTCCATCCGCGGGCAGGCGTGACACGTTTCCCGCCTCTGATATGCCGGACCCAACCGGGAGAGGGGTGTCTCCCCTGTCCCGCAACCGGTGTTTGAGAAGAAATTGATGACGACCGCAGGCCGATCGTCTACCTTAAAGGAATTCATTTTATTCCATTAGGGGTGTTCGTTATGCCTACACCAGTTGCACTGACCGGTAATCCCAGCATCGATGGTCTTCTTTGGGGCTGGAAATGGGATAGCCCCAATCTGACGGTCTCCTTTCCCCAGGATGTGCGTGAATACACTGAATTCGGCTATGCGTTTGTCGAAAACTTTCAGCCCTTCACCAACTTCCAGGCCAACCAGATCATCAATTTCGGCCTGAACAACCTTGGGGTTTTCAGCGGGCTCAGCTTTTCGGGGGTCGAGAACTTCGGCAACCTGCGCTTTGCCCAGGCGACGCGCGTCGACTATGGCCCCAACCATGTGAACACCGGGTTGCACTTTCCCGGCGGACGCGGCTCGGCCGAAGCCAACCCGCCCGATCCGTTCTTCTCGGGCGAACACACGATGGGCGACAACTGGTTCACCCTCGGCGCCTATACCGAGCCGGTTCTCGGCAGCTTCCAATATGCCGCGGGTCTCCTGCACGAGGTGGGTCATGCGCTGGGGCTGAAACACGGTCATACGACCCAGAACTCGATGGATCCGTCACAGCCGGGCCTGGTCTATCCGGCGCTGCCCTCGGGCCAGGATTCCCAGGAATACTCGGTGATGACCTATCGCAGCCATGTGGGCGCCGACCTGTCCCAGGGCGCATCGGGGCAAGAGGAATATCCCTGGACCTACATGATCAATGACGTGGCGGCGCTCCAGCACATGTATGGCGCCAATTTCGGGGTCGGCACCAACGAAACCGACACCGTCTACAACTTTGATCCGTCCACCGGCGCGATGACCATCAACGGCTTCAGCTTCGGGGCCTCCTACAACGCCAAGATCCTGCTCACCATCTGGGACGGCGGCGGTATCGACCTGTTCAACTTCGCCAATTTCGCCAATGACCAGACCATCGATCTGCGGCCCGGGGCATTCTCGACCTTCTCCACCGCGCAACTGGCCAATCTCAGCCTGGGCAAGGCGGGGCCGGCCAACTTTGCCCGTGGCAATATCGGCAACCCCAACCTGTATCAGGGCGACCTGCGCTCGCTGATCGAAAACGTCCAGACCGGGACCGGCAACGACAGTCTCACCGGCAATCAGGTGGCCAACTTCCTGCGTGCGGGCGGCGGCAACGACGTGCTCAATGGCGGCGCGGGCGATGACACGCTCGAAGGCGGCAATGGCAACGACACGATGGATGGCGGCGCCGGGGCCGGGGACGAGGCGCTGTTCTTCTCCAACATCACTGATACGACCGCCATGCTTTCGGGGGGCGTGTTCACCATTATCTCGCCCGAAGGCACCGACCGGGTCACGGGGGTGGAACGGTTCCATTTCAACGACCGCCTGCTCAGCCTTGCGGAGATGACCGACTTCGCCGGGGGCGACCGCCCCGGCGGTACGCCCGGCGACGATGTGCTGACCGGCACCGCGGGTAACGACCGGCTCGACGGGTTCGAGGGCAACGACCGCCTGTTGGGCGAGGGCGGTGCGGATACGCTCGACGGCGGCATCGGGGCTGATACGTTGAACGGAGGCGATGGCGATGACGTGATCATCGGCGGGCCGGGCGAGGGCGACCTGCGCGACGTGATTTTCGCGGGCGAAGGCAACGACTCGGTCGATGCAGGCGCCGGCAATGACCAGGTCTTTGGCCAGGGCGGCAATGACACCATCGCCGGTGGTTTCGGTGTGGACGAGCTGCAAGGCCAGGACGGCGACGATGTTATCACCGGCTCGGCCTTCTCGGACCTCGTGTTCGGCGGCGCGGGAGACGACTTCGTCAACGGCGGGTTCGGCCATGACCGGATCAACGGCGGCACGGGTGCCGACAAATTCTTCCATGTGGGCGCCAGCGGTCACGGCTCGGACTGGGTGCAGGATTACAACGCCGCCGAGGGGGACGTCCTCTTGTTCGGCAATGCCTCGGCCACGCGCGCGCAGTTCCAGGTCAATTTCAACCACACCGCCAATGCGGCAGGCGAGCGTGCGGGTGACGACGCGGTGCAGGAGGCGTTTGTGATCTATCGCCCGACAGGCCAGATCATGTGGGCGCTGGTGGATGGCGCGGGGCAGTCCTCGATTAACCTTCAGATCGGGTCGGATGTGTTCGACCTGCTGGCCTGATCATCCGGGCCGGATTGGGGTCGGGGGGCGGGTGCTGGCGCACCCTTGGCGCCCCTCGACATCGGCCCGGGCGGCTGTACAAAACGGTCAATCCCCCGGTCCGAGCCGGTACAAAACGGTCAATTCGACGTACTGACCGGACCGGGCGGTTTGGTCAGCGCTCGGCTGTCACCGCGTGAAAGATATGCGTAAACGTGGCCGCCCCCAGGATCGGGATGAGCAGGTTCACCAATGGAACCGACAAGGGCACTGCCATCAGAATGCCTGCCGCCCAGATCGTCACCATGTGCTGCGAGCGGAGCTTGCGTGCGCCCTCACGCCCGACCCGGCGCATCGCGGCCAGGGTAAAGTATTCTCGTCCCAGCAGAAATCCGTTCAGACCCCAGAAGATGAAGAGCGCAAAGGGCGCCAGGAACGCATAGAGGATAAAGGCCAGCAGGTTCGCCGTGATCAGCACGCCCAGAAAGTTGACCGTGTCCTTCAGCGCATCGCCAAACGGCACTTTGGCCACCGGCGGCAGTCCGGGATAGTGTTTGTCTTCAACAGCTTGCGCCACCTCGTCCAAAAACATCGAGGTAATCGCCGAGGCCACAGGAACCATCAGGAACACCGACAGGACCATCATGAAGATCAGCGATGAAACGCTCAGCAAGCCGCCCACCCAAGTGACCTCGCCCAGCACGGGCAAGGTCACCTCGGGGCCGACCAAGGCATTGATAAGCCATAAAAAACCGGCATAGACGGCGACCAGAAGGGCAAAGGTCAAGCCGACGCCAAGCATCAGAACCTTGCGAAAGCGCGTATCACCGATCTGGCCCAGGGCCAGCAAAAAGGAATTGAGGATGATCATTCCGAAACCCAGCTTGTGATAGCGTCCAGATCGGGGCGCGGCCGGTCTGGCGGAGCGCTGGTTTCGGTCGCGATGTGAATGAACCCCGCCACCCGCTCATGCTCGACCAGCCCCAGACCTTCGGTACAGAACACCGGGTCATGCGCCACCCAGCCGGTGAGCCAGTTGGCACCCCAGCCCGAAGCCAGCGCCGCGTTCAACAAGGCAAGGCACACGGCCCCTGTGGAATAGGTCTGCTCCAGCGCCGGGATCTTGGGGCTGTCCTTCTGCACCTCGATCACGGCCACAGCAAGGACGCCCTGATCGAACTGCGCCCGCCCCTTGACCACGTCCTCGTCAGACTTCGCCAGGTCCCGGCCGCGTCGTTCGGCCAGCTCGGCCAAGCGCAGCATAGCGCCTTGTTCCAGAACGATAAACCGCCAAGGTTCCAGCTTGCCATGGTCGGGGCTGCGCGCCGCGGCGGTCAGGATCGGCAATAGTTCGGTGCGAGAGGGCCCCGGCGCGGTCAAGGTCTTGGCCGGGCGGGACCGGCGGTTCAGCAGGAAATCGAGGGCGGCGTCGTTGCGCGGCGGCATATGTAAATCCTTTTCACATATTGACCCTTTCGTATCTCGGACACCGAAGCCCGAGTTTCAAGGGTAAATCCTGCGTGAAGTCCCGCATTCGGCGGTGTTCTGTCGCGACGGGGTGTTAACATGATGGCTGTAATCGCAGGAGGCTCTTATGAAACCGCTTGTTCCGATCTTGTTGACATTGGGCAGTCTGGTTACCTGTACAATCGCGCCAAATCCCCCCGCCGGGGCGCCCCAGACGATTGAACCGCTTCCGGGCAACCTCGCCCCGCCAGTCGCCCCAAGGGACAGCACGGCAAGAGCGGCTTCTAAAGCCTACTATCTGGGACCGCGGGGCGAAGAGTGGTTCTGATGCGTTCCCGGCTTTGGGGTTTTTAGCCAGACGGTGTAAGAACCGGGTATGGCCAAACCCAAAGTCAAATCCCTGCCGGACCTGTCCCATCTCGCGCAAGAGAACGCTGAGATCACCGTGCGCGTCACGCCCAAGGCGGCGCGGGACAGCTTGACCGAGGATGATGGCGGTTTGCGGATCACGGTCACGGCGCCGCCCGAAAACGGCAAGGCCAACGAGGCCGTGCGACAGTTACTGGCGCGCGCCATGGGCGTGGCGCCGAGCCGCTTACAGCTTCGCCGCGGTCATACTGCACGGGACAAGACATTTGTATTTACAAGGGCTTAGCCGCCCGGGGGAACCTCGCGCAATTGATAGACCCCCTCGGGCAGGTCCAGTGCGGCGGCCAGATCGCGCAATTGTTCGGGCGACAGGGTGATCTTTTGCATAGCATCGGTGCGCGGGTCGTATTGTTCCAGCGTGACGCATTCCGCAAAGGAGTTGATCACGACGTCCTCAAGCAAGGGCGTTTCACCCTCGTCGACAAGGGTGATCACGGTCGAGTCGAATTCGTGTTCGATGGTAAACATAAGGCCAGAGTGGCGGCGGACTGCCGCCATTGCAAGCGGTCAGCAGCGGCAAGGCTGGAAGCTTCGCGCGACAAGGTTTAAATCTGTCCCTGACGGACTTTAACGAGGTTGTACATGCGTCGGCTCCTGCTTTTGATTGCTTTGGTTCTGTCGGCTTGCGACGCGCCGGCCCCAACGTCGGCACCGGTTCCCCTGGCCCCTGTGCCCAGCGGCCCGGCGATGAGCCCCGCCAGCGCACAGGCGGCGTTTTCGCGGGTCAGCGCCAGCCTGCGACCGGTGGCGGTGAACGAATGCCAGCGCCGCACCAGTGGTATGCGCTGCGATTTCCAGATCGAGGTCGATCCCAACCCGCGCGCGCCGGTGAACGCCTATCAGACCGTGGACAAGGATGGCCGCCCGGTGATCATCTTTACCCGCGCCATGATCAACAGCGCCCGCAATCCGGACGAGCTGGCCTTTGTCATGGGGCACGAGGCGGCCCATCACATTCGCGGTCACCTGGCCCGGCAACAGGCGAACGCGGCCGCTGGGGCCATCGTGTTTGCCGGGTTGGCCGGTCTGACCGGTGGCAATGCCTCGGCCATCGACGCCGCGACCCAGGTCGGCGCCCTGGTCGGATCGCGCACCTATTCCAAGGATTACGAGCTGGAAGCCGATGAGCTGGGCACGCTGATTACCTATCGTGCGGGGTATAACCCCTTGATCGGGGCACATTTCTTCTCGCGTATTCCCGATCCGGGCGACCGCTTCCTTGGAACGCATCCGCCGAATGCCTCGCGCATCCAGGTGGTGCAGCGGACGGCGGCCAATCTGGGTCTTGTCCAATGAGTGACCCGACCCGGCTGGGTGTGGTGCTGACCGATCGAGGATCGAAATACGCGGTCAGCGGCGCACCCGTTCACAGCCGGGAAGAGGTCGACACCGTTCTGGCGGCGCTGAAATCGGACCGGGCCTATGCCAAGGCCACCCATAACACCTGGGCGGCCATGCTGCCCACAGGGGCGCTCAAGGCCGACGACGGTGAAACCGGCGCGGCCATGGTCATTCTGCGGATGATGGAACGGGCCGGGTTGACGGATCATGTGATCGTTGTAACCCGCTGGTACGGTGGCAAGAAACTGGGCGGCGACCGCTTCCGCAGGGTCCAGGACGCAACCCGGGCCTATCTCGATCACCTCGGAATCGCATCTTGACCTGAGTCAAGGCATGCCTGCCGTTTCCCAAGTTAGGGTCGTTTTATTGAAACGCCCGAACTGTCGAGGTTGACATGGCCGACCGTGAAATCCTGAAGCACCACGCCCAGCTATTCGATAGCATGGCCAGTACCTTGGGGCATGACCTGCAAGAGGCCGCGATTCAGGGAAAGCTGAGCATCGACCAGATCACCGACGCGGTCCTGTCCTGCACCCAATGCAGTAATCCGGAACACTGCACCGGCTGGCTGGCCTCGCGCGAACGGGCCTTGCAGACACCCGAATACTGCCGCAACCGCGACCTGCTTGGCCGGTTGCAGCCATAACCCATCGTTGAGGGAGCCTCCGATGCCACAAATACCCCTGGGCGATATCGAACGACATTTCTGGTTGACCCGCTCGGTTGCGCGGTCAATGGGCATCAGTTTCACTGAGGCCATGGTGCAGGGCAAGGTAACGGAAAACGACTATGCCGAGGTTGTGACCCGGTGCCGTGCCGCCGATTGCAGCGAGAAATGCCAGCACTGGCTGGCCACGCAGAATTGCAGTGCGCGGACCGCGCCTGAATTCTGCGTCAATGCCGACCTGCTGAACCGCCTGCGCTGATTACAGGCTTTTGTGGCTGCCGTCGCACAGCGGGGCCTTGTCCGAATGCTTGCATCCGCAAAAGAACACCTTTTTGTCGGCCTCGGCGGTGTATTTCACCGGCGAGAACTCGGACCCCTTGTGTGACCCGTCGCAGAACGGCTGCTTTTGCGACTTGCCGCAGGCACACCAGAAATAGGTCTTTCCCTCTGTCACTTCGACCGGAAAGGGGGCTTTTTGCGCAATATGCGGCGCGTCGGACATCTGGCTCTCCTGTTGGCTGCGATCCGCTGACAGCTTAGCGCGTCCTGCGGCCGTGAAAAGGGCAGTGATTGCCTTTTGCCGAACCGATGCAGCGGCCGCTCAAACGGTCAGCCGCCCCCACAGGTCGTATTCTCCGGCTTCTTCAACTTCCACGGTTACGATGTCGCCGGGTTTCAGCCCTTCGAAATCTTCGTCGATGAACAGGTTTCCGTCGATCTCGGGCGCATCCGCCTGGGTGCGGCAGGTGGCGGCCTCGTCGTCGACCTCGTCCACGATCACCTGCATGGTCCGGCCGACCTTGGCCGCCAGCTTGGCCTCGGAAATTGCCTGCGCTTTTTCCATGAACCTGTCCCAGCGGTCCTGCTTGACCTCTTCGGGCACGTGATCGGGCAGGTCGTTCGAGCGGGCACCGGCCACGTTTTCGTATTGGAAGCATCCCACGCGATCGAGTTGTGCCTCGTCCATCCAATCCAGCAGTGTCTGGAATTCCTCTTCGGTTTCACCGGGATAGCCGACGATAAATGTGGACCGCAGGGTGATATCGGGGCAGACGGCCCGCCAGGCTGCGATCTCGTCCAGTGTCCTTGCGGCGGCGGCGGGGCGGGACATGCGCCGCAGCGTGTCAGGATGCGCGTGCTGGAACGGAATATCGAGGTATGGCAACAGGTTGGAGGCTGATTCGGCCATTAAGGGAATCAGGTCCCGCACATGGGGATAGGGATAGACGTAATGCAGCCGCACCCACGCGTCGAGTTGCCCCAACTCGCGTGCTAGATCGGTGATATGGCTGCGCACCTCCTGGTTTTTCCACAGGTTCACATCATACTTTCGGTCGAGCCCATAAGCACTTGTGTCCTGTGAGATAATCAGGAGTTCACGCACACCGTTATCCACAAGTTTTTCCGCCTCTCGAAGTACCGCGTGTGCCGGCCGGCTTGCAAGTTTCCCGCGCATGTCCGGGATGATGCAGAACTTGCACTTGTGATTGCAGCCCTCTGAAATCTTTACATAGCTATAGTGCCGGGGTGTCAGCTTGATGCCCGAGGTCGGCAGAAGGTCGACAAACGGATCAGGATCGGGCGGCACCGCCCCGTGCACCGCGTCCAGCACCTGTTCGTATTGATGCGGCCCGGTGACGGCCAGAACCTTGGGATGTACGCCCGTGATGTATTCCGGCTCGGCGCCCAGGCAGCCGGTCACGATCACCTTGCCGTTTTCTTTCAGCGCCTCGCCGATCGCTTCCAGGCTTTCGGCCTTGGCGCTGTCCAGAAACCCGCAGGTATTCACAATCACGGCATCCGCACCCGCATAGTCCGGAGAAATGCCATATCCTTCGGCCCTAAGTCGGGTCAGGATACGCTCGCTGTCGACCAATGCCTTGGGGCAACCCAACGAGACCATGCCGATTGTCGGCTGGCCGGGACGGGTCGTATCGGTAAGGCGGGCGGCAGGCGCCAGGTCGGGCCGCAGGTTCGGTGGGTTTGTGCTCATGGCGCGCATATAGAGGGGAACTCTTCTCCTTGCAAATATTGTCCAACCGGGGTCCGTTTGCCATATCGAGGCACAGATGAATACGGGAGCAGGCACATGAAGTGGCTGGTGCGCATTGCCATCACACTGATCCTGGCAGCGGTCGCGCTGGTCGGGGCTATCCTCTTGCTGCCGGGGGACAAGCTTGCGCGTCTCGCGGCAGATCAGATCAGGGCACAAACAGGCCGGGAACTCAGCTTCAGCGGTGATGTCCGCCTCACATTCTGGCCGGTTTTGGGGGTTGAAACCGGGCCTGTCGTGCTGGGAAATGCGCCCTGGGCCGGCGATCAACCGATGCTGACGGCAAGCAGCCTGGCCATCGGCGTGAACGCACCGGCGCTGCTGGCCGGAGATGTCCGCATCACCGGAATCGTGGCCGAGGACCCGCTGTTGCGGCTCGAAAGCTCTCAGGGCAGGGTCAACTGGGCCTTTACCCCTGAAGGCGACCAGCCGCCCCAGACCGGAACCGCCCTGCCAGCCCAGAAAGCGCGGCTGATCACTCTCGACAGGCTGGAGCTGAAAAACGCCCGCCTGATTCTGATCGAAGAGGCCCAAACCAGGCTCGACTTTGCCAATGTGGACATCACCGCCGCCTGGCCTTCTCCCGATGCGCCGCTGCGGTTGCAGGCGAGGCTGCCGCTTGGCGTCGATGCGATTGACGTCGATCTCACCTTGCCGGATCTGCCGGCCTTCTCCGCGGGCCGTGTCGCCGCCTTGCAGATGCAGATGAGCGCCCCCGGTACCCAGATCGCCTTTGACGGTCACGCCGCACTCAGCGGCGACATGTCGGGCAAGGCCAGCCTGTCCACAACGGACAGCGCCCAAATGCTGGCGGCCTTCGGCCAGTCCGGGATCACCCTGCCGCGTGGGTTGGGGCAAAAGGCCGATGTCAGCGCCCAGATCACCTATACCGCCAACGGTCAGCTTGCGCTGCGAGAATTGGCAATGGATATCGACGGCAACCGCCTGACTGGCGCTGCGGACATTACCGTGGCCAATCCGCCGCAGGTGACCGCAAAGCTTGCGGCGGGCGCTCTGGACCTCACCGGCCTTTCCACGACCGGGGCCAGCAGCGGCGCGGCATCCGGTGCAGGCGGATGGTCCACGGTTCCCATCGACGCCTCGCCGCTGGCTCTGGCCAACGGTTCGGTCAGGCTGGTTGCACAGTCGATTGCGCTTCCGGGGCTGAACCTGGGACCAAGCGATCTGACTGTTTCGCTGGATCAGCGCCGAGCCGTGCTGGCGATGCAGCCGGTCTCCTTGTTCTCCGGCCAGATCACCGGACAGCTGGTCGCCAACAACCGCAACGGACTGTCGGTAGCGGGAGACATTCGCGCCGATGCGGTCGAGATGCGCGACGCGCTGTCCACCCTCGCCGGTGTTCAGCGGCTCGCGGGGCCGGCATCGGGCACGCTCAAGTTTCTGGCCGTCGGCAACAGCGAGGATGCGCTGATGCGCTCCTTGTCCGGCGAGGGCGGTCTGCAAATGGGGCAGGGCGTAATCTCGGGCATCGATCTCGACAACCTGATGGGGCGCGGCGCGGGCGGCGGCGGCACGACGGTGTTCAACAGCCTTACCGCCAGCTACAAGATCGAAAAGGGCAACCTGTTCAACGGTGACCTGCTGATGTTGCTCGATAATTACAAGGCCAATGGCGAGGGCCGGGTGGGCCTCGGTGCCCGGGACATCGACTATCTCTTCACCCCGGTCGCGCTGCGTGCCAACGCGGGCCAGGGGCTGGCGGTGCCAGTGCGGATCGTCGGGCCTTGGGCAAACCCGGCCATACGCCCCGATCTGACCCAGGTCATCGAAAAGGCCACGGGCGTCAATGCGGAGCAGGTCGAAGAAAAGGCCAAGGATGAGCTGCGGCGCAAGCTTGGAGAGGAACTCGATACCGAGATCCAGCCGGGGCAGGATGTCGAAGACCTGATCAAGGACCGGCTGCAACAGGAGGCAACCAAAGGTTTGCTCAAGCTCCTGGGTAAGAACTAGACAGGCTCCGCCCGTAAACTGCGGCACACCGAAGATTTGGGGGGACCGAAAGGCAGAACCGGTCGCGGCTTCTTTCTGGTTGCAAATACTCCGGAGCGCGAGGCAGCGCCTCGCAAAAGATCACCGCGCCGCAGGCGCGGCCCGGCCCAACGCCTCGGACCTCTCGTCAGAGAGGGGCGAGGGGGCGGGAGCGCCCCCTGCCTGTGAGTCAGATCGTCTGGTCGTAGTCGCCCACGCCCGGCTCGGTGCGGATCACCGCGTCGATCTCGGCAAAGATGGCGCGCATCTCGGCTTCGCTTTCGCTGCTTTCGCAGACCACCACCAGGTTCGGCGTGTTCGACGAGGCGCGCACCAGCCCCCAGGAGCCGTTGTCGAGGATGACACGGGCGCCGTTGACGGTGACCACTTCCTTGATCGCGCGACCGGCAAAGCTGTCGCCAGCGGCGTGTTTTGCCACCAGTTTTTCCACCAGCCGCTCCAGGATCGCGTATTTCTCGGTGTCGGAGGCATAGGGCGACATGGTGGGCGTCGACCAGGTGCGCGGCAGCGCCTTGCGCAGGTCCGACATGGACATGTCCGGGTTACGGTCCATCAGCTTGCAGATCTCGACCGCCACCCGCATGCCGCAGTCATAGCCGCGCCCGATCGGTTCGGCCAGAAAGTAGTGACCGGATTTCTCGAACCCTGCCAGCGCGCCAATCTCCTTGACCCGGCGTTTCATGTGGCTGTGGCCGGTCTTCCAGTAATCGGCCTTGGCGCCATGTTTGCGCAACTCGGGATCGGCGGCAAACAGGCCGGTCGATTTCACATCCGCCACGAACGTCGAGCCGGGATAGAGTTTCGACAGGTCCCGCGCCATGATCACGCCCACCTTGTCGGCAAAGATCTCCTCGCCCTCGTCATCCACCACGCCGCAGCGGTCGCCATCGCCGTCAAAACCCAGCGCAAAATCGGCGCCGCTGGCTTTGACCGTGTCGGCCATGTCATGCAGCATTTCCATGGCTTCTGGGTTCGGGTTGTAGTGCGGGAAAGTATAGTCCAGCTCGTTGTGGCTCGGCACGATCTCGACCCCCATGCGGGCGAAGATCTCGGGCGCAAAGGACGAGGCCGTGCCGTTGCCGGTGGCGCAGACCACCTTGAGCGGGCGCGACATGCGGAAATCGCCGACCAGATCGTCGATATAGGCTTCCTTGACACCGTCCACGAATTCATAGGACCCGCCCGGGCGCGCCACGCCTTCACCGTTCAGCACGATGTCGCGCAGTTCGGCCATCTCGTCGGGGCCATGGGTCAGCGGCCGGTCAAAGCCCATCTTGACCCCGGTCCAGCCATTGGGGTTGTGGCTGGCGGTCACCATCGCCACGGCGGGCACATCCAGGTGGAACTGGGCGAAATAGGCCATCGGTGACAGGGCGGGGCCAATGTCCTTGACCTGAATGCCGGCCTGCATCAGGCCCAGGATCAGCGCGTTTTTTATCGCCAGCGAATAGTCGCGATAGTCGTTGCCTACCGCGATCACCGGCGCGATGCCGCGACGGTGCATCTGGGTGCCCAGGCCCAGGCCCAGCGCGGTCATGCCCGGCAGGTTGATCTCTTCGGGGTATTTCCAGCGCGCGTCATATTCGCGGAACCCGGTGGGCCGGATCATCGCGTCACGCAGAAAGCTCCAGGTGTTCGGGGTCACCTCGGGAAGGGGTTTGGTCATGTCAAATTCTCTGTTCTTTTCAGATGCGAATGGGCTCTGCCTTAGCAAGGGCATCGAAGCGCATCAAGGTGGCAATCAGGTCCGACATCTGATCCAGATAGATCATGTTCGGCCCGTCGCAGGGGGCATTGTCGGGGTCCTGATGGGTTTCCATGAACACGCCCGCGACACCCACCGCCACCGCGGCACGCGCCATGACCGGCGCAAATTCGCGCTGACCGCCGGATGCCCCGCCAAGCCCGCCGGGCTGGGCCACCGTATGGGTGGCATCCATGATCACCGGATAGCCGGTGCGCGCCATTTCCGGCAGCGACTGCATGTCGACCACCAACCGGTTATAGCCAAAGCTGACCCCGCGCTCGGTGAGCAGAATGTTGCTGTTGCCGGTGCTTTCGATCTTGGCCGCGACATTGGGCATGTCCCAGGGCGCCAGGAACTGGCCTTTCTTGACATTGACGACCGCGCCCGTCGCACCGGCTGCTTTCAGTAGCGCGGTCTGGCGGCACAGAAAGGCCGGGATCTGCAAGATATCGCAGACCTCGGCGACCGGGGCACATTGCTCTTTTTCATGCACATCGGTCAGAACCGGCACGCCGATCGTATCCTTGACCGATTGCAGAACCGCCAGCCCCTTATCCAGCCCCAGCGCGGGCGCGGCATTGACCGAGGTTCTGTTGGCCTTGTCGTACGACCCCTTGAAGACATACTGCGCGCCGACGGCGTCGCAGGCTTCCTTGAGGGTGCCGGCGATCATTTGCGCATGATCGGCGGATTCCAGCTGGCAGGGTCCGGCGATAATGGTCAACGGTTGATCGTTGCCAACGGTGAGGCCGGCGATTTTGACGTGTTTCATGGGACTATGAGGATACCTGTTCTCTGAGGATCGACGCGGTGAGCGAGATCATCAGGTAGATACCAGCAAAGAGCAGGAATGCCAAAATCGTATTTTCAAAGCTGCGTGGATAGCTCGGTTCCTCGCTGGGCACCGGATTGACCGACACGGTCAGATAGCGCACCTGCCGGTTCGCCTCCATTCGGGTGGTTTCCATCTGTTGCAGCGCCGATTGCAGCATCATGTCCCGCGTAGCCAGGTCGGCCTGCGCCATCTGGATGCGCACGCTCAGGCGCGCCAGCGAGTTCTCGCCGCGCGATGTGTCGAGCATTTCAGCGTTCAGATCGTCCAGCAGATCGTTCAGCCGCGCGATATCGGCCCGGGCGCCGTCAACCTTGGCCTTGCTCGGCCGGGCGTTGTCCAGCAGGGCCGCCAGTTGCAGCTCTTTTTCCTGGATCTGCACTTCGACCTGGTCGATGCGGCCGCGCAGGCTGGCGATCACGCCTTCGGGATCGAGCAGCGCGCCCTTCTGCTGCAACTCGACAAGCGCTTCCTGTGCTTTGCGGCGTTCGGCCTGGGCGTCCTCGAAGCTCTGGCGCGCCTCGCGCATCTGGTCGTCGCGTTTCTGGCCGGACAGATTGTTCACCCGGTCCTCGGCATAGGTCAAAAGGCTTTCCGAAAACTCCGTCGCCACTTTCGGATCGGGCGCGGCTACCTCCATACGGATCACGCCTTCGGTCGGGTCATAGCCGATCTTCACGATACGGCTGTAGATCTTGTAGGCTTCCTCGTTGGTGGCATCAGGCGCCAGTCGCTGGATCGGGTCGATCCAGGGTTGCTGGAACTGCGCCTTGAACCCACGGTCGCGGTCCAGTTGCAGCATCGCCTCTTTCGATTCGAGGAAGGATTGGACGGAAATCGAATCCTGGCTGGTGGCAAACTGGGTTCCGGCAAAGAAACCGCCCAATCCGCTCAAGGACCCGTCCGCTTGCAGGATCACGAATTCTGACTTGCTGGCATACATCGGGGTGGCGACAGCGTAGAAATAATAGCCTGCGATCAGCGTCGGCAGCCCGACAAAGATTGCCAACCGGGTCAGCAGTTGCATCAGCTTGCGCCGGCGACGACGCATGATGTCCTGCTGGATCTTTCCGATCTCCTGCTCGCGGCGCTGGGTCGGGCTGATCTCGGTCGAGGGCAGGGTCTGGCGCGGTTGCACGGTTTGCGGCAGCTGCACCTTGGGCTCGGGCTTCTCCGGCTGCTTTTCCGGGCGCTGCACGACCAGGTCCAGCATGTTGCCGCGCTCCAGCGGATCGATCCCGTTTGCACGCAACTGCCGGACGGCATCGTAATCCGAGGTGACGGGCAGGTTATGTTTCTGCGCTAGCCGGCGCGCCATGCGCAACTGGCGGCCGGTCAGGCCTTCGCGTTTGATCGCGTCGATTTCGGTCTCGGCTGCTGTTTCCGCGGCAGAGGACACCTGGCCCTGCATCGCGGCGGGGCGGCTGTCGGTTTCAGCGGCGGCGGGCTGGACCCGCGAATTGGCCGGCTCGGTGCGGGGCTTGTCTTCTGCGGCCGGTGGCGCGGCCGGGCGCGGGGCTGCGGGTTGCGGCCGCAGGGGCGCAACATTGCTGGGCTGGGCTGCGGAACCCGTGGCGGCAGGGGCGGGGCGGGCGCCGTCCGGCACACCGCCGGCGCGGCGGATGCGGAACTTCTTAGCCTTGGGTTTGGTAATCATAGAGCTGTTTCGCTTCTTCCAACGAGTCAAACATATGCAACTGACCGTGCATTAGAACAGCGGCCTGGCGGGCAAACTTTTCCAGCGTGGCGGGCTGGTGCGAGACGATCACGATTGTCGTGGTGCGCAGGCGTTCTTCCAGGATGGCGCCTGCCTTCTTGTTGAATTCCACATCGGTCGAGGCGGGCATGCCCTCGTCGATCAGGTACATGTCGAAATCCAGCGCCAGCATCAGGGCAAAGGAAAACCGCGCCCGCATGCCCGAGGAATAGGTTCCCAGCGGCTGGTCGAAATACTCGCCCAGACCGCAGAGCCACCGGCAATAGGCCTCGATATAATCGGGGTCCATGCCATAGAGGCGGGCAATGTAACGCGCATTCTCCATCGCCGACAACCGGCCCACGACACCACCCATGAACCCCAGCGGGAACGAGATGTTGCAGCTGCGGCGGATCACCCCTTCGTCGGGCTTCTCCAGCCCCGCCATCATGTTGATCAGGGTGGTCTTGCCGGTGCCGTTCGGCGCCAGAACCCCCAGCGACTTGCCCAGCTCGACCCGGAACGACACCCGGTCCAGGATCACCTTGCGCTGCGATCCGGTCCAGAAGGATTTGCTGACGTTCTCGAATTCAAGCATCTGCTATCTGCTGCGGCCCATCGTTTTTTGGTCTTGCAGGTCTCTGCGCCGCTCGGCACAGGCCCGGCCCCACTGGAAAGAGGCACTTGACCGAATACCGGGGGATTTGGGCTACATTATGTCGAAATATGAAACAAAACTTCAATGCGCATTCGGCATTGTTGACCGGAAAACCGATGACAAGGGCGACGGGGCTTGACCCGGTAAACGGATTGTCAGCCGCCTGGTCTGTTGGACCCCGGCGCGCCAGCCCTATCTGGTAGCAATGCAACCAACCTCAGTGAGGCACGATGCAGGACACCGCGCAGACCCCGGCCGAAACGGCGCTGGCCACCGAGATCCGAGCCTGCCGCCTGTGCGCCGCGCGCTTTGCGGCAACGGCCACCGCGCATGTGCCGCGCCCGGTGATCTGGTTCCGGCCCGGCGCGCGGCTGTTGATCGCCGGACAGGCGCCGGGCGCGCGCGTTCACGAGTCGGGCCGCCCCTTTACCGATCCGTCGGGTGACCGGCTGCGGGACTGGCTGGGGATCGACAAGACCACATTCTATGACCTGTCCCGCGTGGCGGTGGTTCCGATGGCCTTTTGTTTCCCGGGCTACGACAATAAGGGGTCCGACTTGCCGCCGCCGCCGGTTTGTGGACGCACTTGGCACAATCGGGTGATGGCTGAACTGGCAGACATGCCGCTGACCGTTCTGGTGGGCGGGCATGCGCATCGCTACCACCTCGGCGCGCGCGGTCCCGTGACCCAAACCGTCGCCGCCTGGCGGGACCATGCGCCGCGCGTCTTTGCCTTGCCTCATCCGTCCTGGCGCAATACGGGATGGCTGAAGAAGAACCCGTGGTTCGAGACCGACCTGCTGCCGGTCCTGCAAGCGCGGGTCAAGGAGGTGCTGAATGACCCCGGAAACACCGATTGATCGCGCCCATGCCGAGATGGAGAACAGCGACACCGCCCGCCTGCGCTTCTTCGAGCGGTTGGGCGACGCCGAGTTGTTCCTTCTCCTGACCGAAGAGGCGCGCGACGAAAACCTGTCGCCTGAACTCTTCGACCTGGCCGATGGCCGTTTCGTGCTGGCCTTTGATCGCGAGGATCGGCTGGCCGCCTTTGTCGGCCGACCCGCGCCCTACGCGGCCCTGTCGGGCCGGGTGCTGGCGGCGATGCTGGCCGGGCAGGGGGTGGGGCTTGGCCTCAACCTCGAGGTGGCGCCGTCAGCCACGATGATCCCGGCCGAGGCGCTTGCCTGGCTGGCCGAGACCCTGGGCAACCGCCCGGACGAGGTGGAGGCGCGAATTTCCGAACTCACACCGCCCCGCGGTCTGCCCGAGGCACTGCTCTCGGCCCTCGATGCCAAGCTTGTCACCGCTGCCGGTCTGGCACAGGGGGCCTATCTGGCCGGGGTTGTCTATGATGACGGCGCACGCGGCCATCTTCTGGGCTTTGTCGATACGGTTGCCGGGGCCGAACCGGCCCTGGCCAAGGCTGCGGCCGAGGCGCTCACCTTTTCGGGGGTCGAGGCCGGGGCGATGGATGTCGGGTTCTTTGCCGCCACCGATCCGATGGCGGCCGCGCTGGCCCGGATGGGGTTGCGGTTTGAGCTGCCACAACCTGCGACCCCGGCAAGCGCACCGTCTGCTCCGGGCATGGACCCTGATCGCCCGCCGCGTTTGAAATGACCGCGGGCGGCTGGCCCGCCCGCAAGGGGCGGCGGTTATTCCGCCGCTTCCAGCTTGTCCTGGGTACGGGTGTCGAAATCGCTGGCGTCGTGGCGTTCACGAAGCTGGAATTTCGGCTCGCCCGAGGACCGGTTGACCATGCGGCCCCGGCTGACCGCAGGACGCGCATCGATCGCCTTGGCCCAGCGCTGCACATGCTCATAGCTTTCCACGTTCAGGAACTCTCCGGCGCTGTAAAGCCGCCCAAGCGCCAGCTGCCCGTACCACGGCCAGATCGCGATATCGGCGATGGTATAGTCTTCGCCCACGATATAGCTCCGGTTCGCCAGTTCCCGGTCCAGCACGTCCATCTGACGTTTGACCTCCATCGCGAAGCGGTTGATCGGGTATTCCCATTTCTCGGGCGCATAGGCGTAGAAATGGCCAAACCCGCCGCCCAGATAGGGCGCGCTGCCCATCTGCCAGAACACCCAGTTCATCACCTCGGTCCGGGCCGCGCCGCCTGCGGGCAGAAAGGCACCGAATTTCTCGGCCAGGTGAAACAGGATCGAGGCGCTTTCGAAAACCCGGACCGGCTCGGCGCCGGAACGATCCAACAGCGCCGGAATCTTGGAATTCGGGTTGATGTCGACAAAGCCAGAGCCGAATTGCTCACCATCGCCGATGTTGATCAGCCAGGCGTCGTATTCGGCGTCCGCATGTCCGGCGGCCAGCAACTCCTCGAACATCACCGTGACCTTCACTCCATTGGGCGTCGCCAGCGAATAAAGCTGGAACGGATGCTTGCCGACTGGCAGCTCCTTGTCATGGGTCGGGCCGGCAACGGGACGGTTGATATTGGCGAACTGTCCACCGCTTTCCTTGTCCCAGGTCCAGACCTTCGGTGGCGTATAGTTTGATGGTTCACTCATGAGAGACCTTCCTCGCTTGCGACGGGGCCGGGCCCCTGACGCCAATCAGCTAATGTTTCGGCCAACAAAGTCCAACCCCGGCAAAGACACAAGGGACGAGTGTTCTGACGTCGGGATGTCACGCGGAATTGAAACATTCCCCTGGCTGGCAATCACGAAATCTCGTCCTCGCTCACACCCGCGCGAGGCCCGCTGCGAAACCGTTGGGGCGGGGATAATCTCTGGGACGAGGCCGCGACTTGCGGCCATGACACATACGGAAGGACCCGTTGATGAAACGTTTCGTTTTTGCCCTCGCCACGGCCGCCGTCACCGCGCTGGCCTTGCCTGTCTTTGCGGGCGAGCAATATGTCGACGGCACCGGATACGCGGTGTCGGGCTATGACGTCGTCGCCTATCGCGGACTGGCTCAATCGGCGATCGGTCACAGCCAGCCGCAGGGCGTCCAGGGCAAGGCCTCGATCACCGCCGACTGGAACGGTGCGACCTGGGCCTTTGCGACCGAAGAGAACCGCGACACGTTCCTGGCCAACCCGGCTTTTTACGCGCCCCAGTTCGATGGCCACTGCGCTTATGGGGTGTCCAAGGGGGGCAAGGTGCCTGGCAACCCGAACCTGTGGCGCATCGTCGATGACAAGCTCTACCTGAACATCACCAAGAATGTTGTCGGCTTCTGGGAAGAGGACATTCCCGGCAACATCAACAAGGCGGATGGCAATTGGCCTGGGATCGAGACCAAGGCGGCCTCGACCAGCGTGATCCCCGATTTCACCTCGGCGGCACCGGTCAAGAACTGACGGCGCGAAATGTGTTTGTGTGACGAGTGACGGTCCGGGACACCTGTCCCGGGCCAGGTTTGAATACTCGCCTCGATCTCAGTATTGCGACCTCAGTCGAACAGGGTTCGCGGCATATCGGCGCCATAGGCGTCCAGCGCTGCCCGGATATCCTGTGGCAAGACCCGCCCCAGCGACAATTCGGGCAGTTCCGTCGGGGCAAAGAAACGCGCCTCGCTGGTCTCGTAACCCGCACAGGGCGCTTGTTTGGCGGGGCCGGTTTCGCGGCACAGAAAGAACAGCTTGTAGAAATCCCGGACATCGGCGGGATAGGGATGCCGCGCCTTGTGGCGCAGGGCATAGAGATGCCGTGCCTCGACACTGAGGCCGGTTTCCTCCAGCACTTCCTTCTCGACATTTTCGGCCGGGGAAAAGCCGATATCGGCAAAGCCCCCTGGCAAGGCCCATTTGTCGTCAGTCTTCTCACGTACCAGCAGGATGCCCTCGTCGGGGCGGATCACCGCCGCACGCACGTCGATCCCGGGCGAGGCGTAACCGGCGGCATGCGGCGGCATCAAATCCGTGATCCGGTTCAGCGGCACGCGTCCCAGGTCCGCCAGCATGGCGCGGGCCAGGCCCGCTATCTCTTCATACCGTTCGCTGTCGTAAGGGTCGCGGGTGAAATGCTGGCCCGTCTGGGCCAGCGCCAGCAGTCTCTTGGCCCTGTCCAGCCAGACGGTTTCCAGCGGATCGTCTGCGCCCGGCACCGGCCTTTGCTCAACGGCGCCGGTCGCGGCGCGCGCTCATCGGCTGAAAGGCCACGCCCACATGCGCCTCGCAATAGGGTTTGCCCTGCTGCACCGGCAGGCCGCAGAACCAGAAATCCTCGGTCGCCGGATCGCCGACGGGCCATTTGCAGGTCCGCTCGGTCAGTTCCATCAGCGACAGCTTCTTGGCCTTCTTCTCGATCTCGTTGACCTTGGCCAGCGCCTCGGGGCTGATCTCGTTGGCCGAAGGTTGCGGCGGCAGCGGCTGGCCAGCCGGAATGATCTGCTTGCGCGGCGGAATCGGTTTTGCCTCGGCGGGTTGCGCTTCGGTGGCGGGGGCCGCTGCGGCGGGCCGGGCCGGTTCTGTCCGGGGCGCGGGCTTTGGCTTTGCCTCGACCTTGGGGGCCGATGCGGCCGGTTTGTCCTTGGCCTCGGGTTTGCCCGGGGCCGGTGCCGGGGCCGCGCCTGCGGTCCGGTTCGACAGGCCCAGACGGTGGACCTTGCCGATCACCGCATTGCGGGTCACACCGCCCAGTTCCTTGGCGATCTGGCTGGCCGACTGGCCATCGCTCCACATTTTCTTGAGCAGTTCAACGCGCTCGTCAGTCCAGGACATGTCAGCCTCTCAAAAGCGGGAAAGCGGCCCCATGCGCTGCGGCCGCCTCCGGAATTCGTCTTAGCGCCCTATTCTAGTCACTGTTGCCCGAGTTACAAGGCACTTCGAATCGGATCACGACAGGAGAATGGCATGGACGGCAGGACAGTCGAACCCGGTGTGCGCCGCTTCGGGCGCATAAACTGGCTGGGGCTCTATACTCTGGCGGCGCGCGAGGTGATGCGCTTTCTCGTGGTCTGGACCCAGACCCTGCTGGCGCCGCTGGTGACCGCGGGGCTGTTCCTGATGATCTTCACGCTCGCGGTCGGGTCAGGCCGGGGCGCGGTGATGGGGGTGCCGTTTCTGCATTTCCTGGCGCCCGGCATCCTGATGATGACGGTGATCCAGAACGCCTTTGCCAATACCTCCTCCTCGGTGGTGATCTCCAAGGTGCAGGGCAATATCGTCGATACGCTGATGCCGCCTCTGTCGCCGTTCGAGATCCTGCTGGGCTATCTTGCGGGCGCGGTGGCGCGCGGCGTGATCGTGGCGCTGGCCATTGCCGTGGCGCTTGCGCTGGTGCTGGGGCTGGTGCCGCAACATCCGGTCCTGGCCTTGTTCTATGCCGCGTTGGGGGCGGCCTTTATGGGCGCGCTGGGCCTGGTCGCCGGGATCTTCGCCAACAAGTTCGACCAGATGGCGGCAATCACCAATTTCATCGTCACGCCGCTCGCGTTCCTGTCGGGTACATTTTATTCGGTCGAGGTCTTGCCGCCCGCCCTGCGGGCGCTGACCCATGCCAATCCGGTCTTCTACCTGATCGACGGGTTGCGTTTCGCAGTGATCGGCGCTTCGGACAGCCCGCCCGCCCTGGGCGCGGCGGTCTGCCTTGCGGCCACCTTCGCAGTCTGCCTGCTGGCCTGGTCGATGCTCAGGACAGGGTACAGGCTCAAGGCCTAAGGTCTGGCCTTCAGGCATCGGCCAGAGAGCCCGGTTCCAGCGGCAGGCGTGGCCGTCCCAACCGGGGATGCAACCGCGCCGCGATGGCAAAGGCGCCAAACAGCGCCGTGCCCCCGGCAACAAAGATGCCGGCCACCGGTGCCACCATCAGCACCAGCCAGGCCGCGCCCGGCGTCATGATGCCCGAAACGTCACGATAGCTGGAATAGATCGCTGACATCTCGGTCCGTTCCGAAGGCTTGACCGCCATCAGGAACGGCAGTCCGGCGCAGATATCCAACACGATCAGCCAGAACGAGCCCAGCATCAGCACAAGTGCGGCCAGCGGCGGCCAGCCGGACAGGAACCCGGCCGCCGCAAAGCAGAGCCCGGCACCCGCAAATCCGGTACGCACCGCGCTGCGCAGCGACCGCGCCTGCACCCAGCGCAGGATCAACGGCGCCAGAAACAGCATGCCATTGGTGATCGACAGCAGGATGCCGCCCACCTTGTCGCCCATGCCCGATTCGATCGAGAAAATCGGCAGATAGACCACATAGACCCACCAGCCGCAGGACCGGATCATGGCAAAGAGATATCCCGACACCAGCCGGGGTTGGGCGAAGAAGCGCGGCAGAAAGGCCAGCGGGTTGCGCGCCGGGCCGCGCGCCCGGACGATCATCTTGCCATTGCCCAGCCGCAGGATCCAGAACACCGCCAGCATGAGCAACGCGGCAATGCCGCTGATCACGAACGGGGCAGGGGCCCAGAGCTCCATCAGCAGCACGCCCGCCATCGGCCCCGCCGTCCAGCCCATCGCGCTGTAAAACATCCGGCTGGTCTCGCACCGGCCCAGGTCCACCCGCTCGATATAATCCAGCACATAGGCGTTGAAGCAGATGAAGCAGACCACGGCAGCCACCGCATTGCAGGCAAGGGCCGCGACCACCGCTCCGGGCGTGCCCTGAACCGCGAGTGCGGCGCCGATCACGAACAAGAGCGCGCCGCCGGTATAGGCCCAGCGGCGCGGCACGAAACGGATCAGGAAAGGCACCATCAGCCCGGCCACCAGCGACAGGATTCCGATCAGGAAATAGGCCAGGGACACGGATTCGGCACTGCCAAGCGCGCGATACATGGCCAGCGGAAAGACCGAGATCAGGATGCCGCGCACCACCGCCTCGAGCCCGGCGATGAACCCGAAATCCCGCACCGAGGGGGCGGGGGAATGGCGCACCCATTCGGGAATCCGGCGTTCATGCATAGCGGCAACCTTTGTTACAAAACGAGGCCACCATCGACAGGACGGGCAGGCCGGTCGCGAAGATTTGCGACAGACTCGGTCGCTCAAAGGCCAGTGTGACGAAAAAACCAATCGGCGTGAGCCAAGGGGGCTCTGCCCCCGCGCCGCCCTTTGGGCGACGCTCCCCCGGAGTATTTCTGACCAGAAAGAAGCCGCAGTCAGCGCCGCACGGCGCGTCCTTCGCGCCAGGCCAGGATCAGGGCGCCGGTCAGGATGATGGCGGCGCCGCCCAGGCTGATCGCATCGGGGATCACACCGAACACCGCCATGTCATAGAGCGCGGCAAAGATCAGCGTGGCATAGCTGAACGGCGCCACAAAAGAGGCATCCGCCCGCGCCATGCCATTGACGAAACAGGCCTGCGCACAGGCCATCAGCCCCCCGATCCCCGCCAGCGCCGCCCATTGGGCGGGCAGCGGCGATTGCCAGACCGGCCAGACTGCGGCGGTGGCAATGACCAGCCCCATCGCGTTGTTGACCAGGAGGATCTGGATCGGCCGTTCCCGGCCCGAAAGCTTCTTGATGAAGATGAGCTCCATCCCCATTACCGCTGCGGCCGCCAACGCCAGCAGGGCGGCGGGCTGGAAGCTGCCGGGGGTCGGCCGCAAGAGGATCATCGCGCCCAGAAGAGCAACGACAGCGGCGCCCCAGCGCCAAGGCCCGACCCGTTCGCCCAGCAGCGGAATCGCAAGAACCATGGCAAAGACTGGGTTCAGAAAGGCGATCGCTGTCGCATCGGCCATCGGGATATGGGCCACGGCGGCGAACATCAACGTCACCCCGCCCCAGCCAAAGGTGGTGCGCCCCAGGTGCAGCCGCCAGTGCGGGCGCGCCAGACGGGGGCGCATCACCGCCACCGCGCCGCCAATGGCGATGAAGGCGAACAGGAAGCGGCCATGGCTGACCTGAAACGCCGGCAGCGCCGGCCCCAACGCGCCGGTTCCCAGCGCTTTGGCCAACAGCGTGGTGCCCGCGATAAACGCGGTGGCGGCAAAGATCAGTGCCGCGGCCAGTGCGGGGTTTTGCGGTTTCGCCTCGAACATGCGCCAGCGGTGACCGAGTGCCGCGTAATTGGCAAGAGGCAACGCTTCGCTCAGAGCAGAACCGGCGGTGCCGCCAGCGCCGCGCGCGCCTGGTGCAGGCTTTCCAGGAACCGTTCGGCCCGGGCGATGCGCGCCTCGACCTCGGCAATGCGTGCGTCCAGAAACGCCTCGCCATCGAACCCGTCGGGATCGGCGGCCTGGAGTTGGCCCATCAACATGGCCAGATCGGCAATGCTCATCCCTGCCGCCTGCGCGTCGGCGATCTGGTCCAGCGTGATCAGCGCCTCT
Organism: Ruegeria sp. PrR005; assembly: GCF_010500245.1. Classification (GTDB taxonomy): domain Bacteria; phylum Pseudomonadota; class Alphaproteobacteria; order Rhodobacterales; family Rhodobacteraceae; genus Ruegeria_B; species Ruegeria_B marisflavi. Next base: position 29,918 of record NZ_JAAGOX010000057.1, on the reverse strand, counting down.
TCGGGATAGTCGCGATAGCTGTTGGTCGCCTCTGCCCCCGGTTCCGAGTGGATCAGCCCCTGTCTTTCGTAAAAGCGCAACGTGTCTCGGCTCAGCCCGCTGCGTCGCGACAGTTCCCCGATCCGCATGACTCGCCCTTCAAAACCGTTGACTCAACTCCATGGTTTTGATCCTATGACGACCAATGGACCGATTCAAGGGCGCGGATCATGGGACAGACCTGTCAAAGCTGCGGCATGCCGCTGAGCAAGGACCCGGCGGGCGGCGGCAGCGAGGCGGACGGCGCGCGCAGCACCAAATGGTGTTCGCTTTGCTATGAAAACGGCGCCTTCCGGCACCCGGACGCGACCTATGAAGAGTTTCAGGCCCATTGTGTGGAAGCGCTGGTCGCCAAGGGCATGCCGCGCATACTGGCCTGGGCCTTTACACGCGGGATGAAGCGGCTGGACCGCTGGCGCGCAGCCTGACTTCCACTTTGTTGCATTTCCCCTTCCAAAAGGGGTTTTCTTTGCGCGAATCCTCCGTTATGGAACGCGCCATGATCAAACACGCTCATATCCCGTCTCTCCGACGCCGACGCGCAGCCGCCTAAGCGGCCGTTTGATTCATGCGCGCCCGATTTTCCCGCGCAACGCCTGTTCCAGACATTGACCTGACCGCCCCGCTATGCCCTGCATCGGGGACAACCCTCAGACAAGGATGATCCCATGATTCCGTCCGTCCTGCCGACCTATAACCGCGCGCCGCTTCACTTCGTGAAAGGCGAAGGCGCCTGGCTGACCGAGGCGGATGGCCGACGCTTCCTTGACCTTGGTTCGGGGATCGCGGTGAACGCGCTGGGCCATGCCCATCCCGCCCTGGTCAAGGCGCTGACCGATCAGGCGCAAAACCTGTGGCATGTGTCCAACCTCTACCACATTCCGCAACAGCAGGCGCTGGCCGACAAGCTGGTGGAGCATACATTCGCCGATACCGTCTTCTTCACCAACTCGGGGACCGAGGCCTGCGAACTGGCGGTCAAGATGGCGCGCAAGTATTTCTACGACAAGGGTCAGCCCGAGCGGGTCGAGATCCTCACCTTCGACGGCTCCTTCCATGGCCGCTCCTCGGCCGGTATCGCCGCTGCGGGGTCGGAAAAGATGGTCAAGGGGTTCGGCCCACTGCTGCCCGGTTTCGTGCATCTCACCTTCGGCGATCTGGATGGGGTCACCAACGCGATCACGGAAAAAACCGCCGCGATCCTGATCGAGCCGGTGCAGGGCGAGGGCGGTATCCGCCCTGTCCCCGATGTCGAACTGAAGGCGCTGCGGCAGATTTGCGACGACCATGGCCTGTTGCTGATCCTGGACGAGGTGCAATGCGGCATGGGCCGGACAGGGCGGCTCTTTGCCCATGAATGGGCGGGCATCACGCCCGACATCATGATGGTGGCCAAGGGCATCGGCGGCGGCTTCCCGCTGGGCGCGGTGCTGGCCACCGAAGAGGCGGCAAGCGGCATGACCGCAGGCACCCATGGCTCCACCTATGGTGGCAACCCGCTAGGCTGCGCCGTGGGCTGCGCGGTGATGGATCATATCGCCGACCCGACCTTTCTGGCCGAGGTTAACCGAAAGGCCGCATTGCTCCGCCAGCGGCTCGAAGGGCTGGTCGCAGCACATCCTGACGTATTCGAAGAGGTGCGCGGCTCCGGCCTGATGCTGGGGCTGAAATGCAAGGCGCCCAATCTCGACGTGGTCAAGGCAGGCTATGACAACCTGGTCATTACCGTCCCCGCCGCAGACAACGTCATCCGCCTTCTGCCGCCGCTCACCTTGACCGAGGATGACATCGCCGAGGCGTTCACCCGCCTGGATGCCGCCGCCAGCCAGGTCGAAGCCGTCTGAACTTCATTTCGCTGAAAATACTCCGGGGGGCTCGCCGTCAGGCGGCGGGGGCAGCGCCCCCATCCCCGGCCAAGGAAAGACAAAAGACATGAATCACTTTCTCGATATTCACAAGACCGACGCCGCCGACCTGCGGTCCATGATCGACCAGGCAGGCGCGATGAAACGGGCGCGTCTTGGCCGGCCCAAGGCCGCGCCCGATGACACGCAACCGCTCAAGGACCGGATGGTCGCCCTGATCTTCGAAAAGCCCTCGACCCGGACGCGCGTGTCCTTTGACGTCGGCGTGCGACAGATGGGCGGGCAGACCATGGTGCTCTCGGGCAATGACATGCAGCTTGGCCATGGCGAGACCATCGCCGACACCGCCCGCGTGCTCAGCCGTTATGTCGACATGATCATGATCCGGACCTTCGACGAAACCGTGCTGACCGAGATGGCCGAATATGCCGATGTGCCGGTGATCAACGGCCTGACCGACCGCAGCCATCCCTGCCAGATCATGGCCGACGTGCTGACCTTTGAGGAGCATCGCGGCCCGATCGCGGGCAAGAAGGTGGTCTGGACCGGTGACGGCAACAATGTCTGCTCGTCCTTCCTGCATGCCGCCGGGCAGTTCGGCTTTGACCTTACCTTCACCGGCCCGGCTCAGTTCGACCCGGAAGAAGAATACATGGGATTTGCCCGGCGCAAGGGTTCCAAGGTCGTGATCGAGCGCGACCCGTTCAAGGCGGTCGAGGGCGCCGATCTGGTGGTCGCCGATACCTGGGTGTCGATGCATGACGCGCAATCGGCCAAGGAACGCCGCCACAACCTGCTGCGGCCCTATCAGGTCAACGCCGAGCTGATGCGCCACGCCAAGCCCGACGCGCTCTTCATGCATTGCCTGCCCGCCCACCGCGAGGAGGAAGCCACCTCCGAAGTGATGGACGGCCCGAACTCGGTCATCTTCGATGAGGCGGAAAACCGGCTGCACGCGCAAAAAGCGATCATGCGCTGGTGCCTGGGGGCTTGACCCCGGCACGCGCCACGCCTGGACAAACAAGATGGCCGGTTCCCGGCCAGATCCTCGACTACCCACGCCTCAACATGGGGGACTGAACATGACACACAAGGTCTTCATCGATGGCGAGGTCGGAACCACCGGCCTCCAGATCCGCGCCCGGCTCGAAGGGCGGGACGATATCCGTCTCGTCACCCTGGGCGAGGCCGATCGCAAGAATACCGATGCCCGGTTGGCCGCCTTTGCCGAAGCCGATGTCGGCATTCTCTGCCTGCCTGATGCTGCCGCGATCGAGATCGTGGCCGAACTGGCGGGCACCGGCACCCGGCTGATCGACGCCAGTACCGCCCACCGGGTCGATCCCGACTGGGTCTTCGGCTTCCCCGAGATGGAGAGCGGCCTGCGCGACCGGATCGCCAGCGGTCAGTTCGTGTCGAACCCCGGCTGTTACTCCACCGGTGCCATCGCGCTCTTGCACCCGCTGGTCCAGCGCGGTCTGATCGCCGCCGATGCGGCGCTCAGCATCAACGCCATCAGCGGCTATTCCGGCGGCGGCAAGTCGATGATCGCCGAGTTCGAAAGCGGTCAGACCGACGGCCCCTTCGTCTATGCCACCGACCAGCGGCACAAGCACCTGCCCGAGATCATCGCGCATGTGGGCCTGTCGCGGCGGCCGGTTTTCGTGCCCTCGGTCGGCCCCTATGAACAGGGGATGATCGTGCAGGTGCCGCTGCCGCACCTGGAGCCGGGCGAAAGCGCCGCGCTTCATTCCGCCCTGGCCGAGCATTACGCCGGCAGCGCCTTTGTCTCGGTTGTCGCGCCGGACCATTACGGCGCCCGGATCGACCCGCGTCGCCTCAATGGCACCAACCGGCTGGAGCTGTCGGTGCATGGCAATCCCGACACCGGCGGAGCGGTGCTGATTGCGCTCCTTGACAACCTGGGCAAGGGCGCCTCGGGCGCGGCGGTGCAGAACCTCAACATCATGCTCGGCCTCGACGAGAGCCTCGGTCTCTGACCGGCGCAGGCAACGGGAACAAAGCAAAATGACCGTACATCTCGCGCTGACCGCGCTGGAGGGTGACTATGCCGTCACCCGCCGCGCGCCCGGAGAAGGTTTGCCCGATTGGCTCGCCGGGCCGGGACTGCTGAGCGTTACTCAGGCCCCCGATGAGGTTTCGATCCTGTGCCTTGCCGACCGGGTCCCGGCCAAACAGGTCTCGGCCCGAGGCTGGCAGGCGGTGCAGGTGGATACCTGCGCCCCGCTCGATCAGCCCGGCGTGGTTCTGGCCGCCGTGGAGCCGGTCACCCGCGCCGGACTCGGCATCTTCGTCACCTCGACCCATGATCGCGATTACCTGCTGGTGCGGGCGGCCCGGATCGCCCGGGCCGAGGCCGCCTGGCTGGCCGCCGGGCATCGCGTGTCCAGGGGCGGCGTCACCCTGCGTCTGGCCGGTCCAGACGACGCCGAGGCGCTGGCCTGCCTGCATTTCCGCGTCTGGCAGGAAACCTATGCCCGGATCGCTCCGCCCGAGGTGCGGCTGGCGCTGACCAAGGCCCGCCGCCTTGCCTATTGGCGGGACCGGCTGGGGCAGGACGGCGCGACCGTCATCGCCGAACGGGCGGGGGAGGCCGTGGCCCTTGCCGCCCTGTCGCCCGCCAGCGATCTGGACGGGTTCGGGGACGCGATGGAACTGGGCCACCTCTATGTGGCGTCTGAGGTTCGGGGCACCGGGCTGGGGCGTCGGCTGCTCACCATCGCCCGGGCCATGGCCGGGGCGCAAGACGGGCGCGGTCTGGTCCTGGCCGTGGTGCGCGAGAACACGCCCGCAGTGGCGTTCTACACCGGGCAGGGCGGACAGGTGCTGGCCGAGCGCCGGGACAAGGGCCCGCTCTGGCCCTCCGACAACCTGATTCTGGGTTGGGAGCCCGAGGACAAGGCCAAGGCTAGCGTGTGATCAGATCCTGCGCCTCTGCCAGCCCGAACCAGCCGTGCAGCCGGTCCTGGAACGCCTGGACCAGCCGGCGTGGCGCGCCTTCGGCGCGTCCCGAGACAAGATGCAGAGGTGTGCCGGCTGCCAGCGGCACCGCGACCAGCGGATCGCCGCCATAGCTGACCGAGGTCCGGGGCCGCATGTTCAGTACCGCAAGACCCATACCGGCCCCAACCAGCGATCGCACCATCTCGACACTGCTCGCGGTGGCGACAATGTGCGGCACGATTCCCGCCGTCCGCAACAGCCCCCGCACATAGGCCCCGGCGACAGGCAGGTCCAGCAGCACCAGCGGGACGTCCTTCAGGTCGCTGATCTCGGGTCGCTCCCGCTGACAGATGGCATGCCCCCGCGGCGCCAGCACATAGGGTGGCAGATCCAGCAAGGGCCGCGTCTCGACACCGGCAAGCACCTCGTCCCCGGCGAACAGAGCGACATCAAGCGCGCCATCCAAAAGCCCCGATTGCGCCGTGATATTGTCGCATTCACGCAAATTGAAACGCAAATCTGGATTATCATTCGCCATTTCCTGCAAGATGCGTGGCAAAAATGCCGGTGCAACTGGTGCATAATACCCGATGTGCAAGGTTCCCTGCAAACCCAGACCCAAGGCATAACCCTCTTTCATCACACTTGAATAGTCCTCGATCAGCGGTCTGATCCGTGCGGCCAACGCCCGTCCGGCCGGGGTCGCGGTGATCCCGCGCGCCCGGGCGCGCACCACCAGCGCGGCGCCGAATTCGGCTTCGACCCGGTCGATGGCCGCCGCCACCGCCGAGGGCGCAACGTTCAACATTGTTGCCGCCCCGGTGATCGACCCGCTGTCGACCGCGACCATGAAGGCGCGCAAGAGCCGCAAGGACAGGCGTAGGTCATCCATCCGCAAAACTCATATTTTCAGAGGTAATTTCCAACTTCTTTCTGTTTTTTAGATTTATGGAACCGTGCCACTCTCGGTCAATGCCTTTTCGCTGTTCCATCGAGGGTCAAACATGACGCAACCGTCCCGCTTGCCTGGCTGGGCCCATATCCCTGACGTCCCGATCGCGGTCTCCCCGTTTTTCAGCTGGCCACCGGATCCGGTTCGTATGCTCCGCTGGCTGGCCACCCGCTGGCTGACCCTGGCCAAGAACGTGCTGGTCCTCTTACTCGCCTGGGTCAGTTGGACCTGGCTGACCCCTGGGTTGGATCGGATGGCGACCCTGTCGCTGGATTGGGTCGTGTTGGTCTGGCTGCGCAACCTCGCCCTGATGTCCCTTGTCGCGGGCGGGCTGCACCTGTTCTTCTTTCGGGCCCGCCGACAGGGCGACCGGCTCCGCTATGATGCGCGGCCGCTGGCAGCAAAGGGCAGGCAGTTCACCTTTGCCAACCAGGTACATGACAACATGTTCTGGACCCTGACCAGCGGTGTCGGCTGCTGGACCCTGTTCGAGGTTGTCATGTTCCATGGCATGGCGCGCGGTTGGGTGCCTGCCCTGATCCCGTCCGAACACCCGGTCCTGTTCGTGCTGCTATTCCTGCTGACACCGGTCTGGATTTCGTTCCACTTCTACTGGATACACCGGGCGTTGCATTGGGGCCCGCTTTACCGGATCGCCCATGCGCTGCATCATCGCAACGTCAACGTCGGCCCCTGGTCCGGCCTGTCGATGCACCCAGTCGAGGCGTTTTTCTTCTTTTCCTCGATCCTGATCCATCTCCTGGTTCCGGCACACCCGCTGCACCTCCTGTTCCACCTGCAACATCAGGGCCTGACCGCCGCCACCTCTCATACCGGTTACGAGAGCCTGCTGATCAAGGACCGCAAATCGCTTGCGCTGGGAACCTTCCACCACCAGATGCACCACCGCTATTTCGAGGTGAATTACGGCAACCTCGAAATGCCCTGGGACAAGTGGTTCGGCTCGTTCCACGATGGCACGCCCGAGGCCCATGACCGCCTGAAGGCGCGCCGCCAAAGGCGGGCAGGCTGAGCGTTGTTTTTTCCATCGACCCGGCGCATGATCGCAGAGGGGAAGAGGGAAAATCATGCGGATCGTCATTGCCGGGGCGGGCAGCATCGGGTGTTTCTGTGGCGGACTTCTGGCCGCCGGTGGGCATGATGTCACCCTGTGGGGCCGCGCCCGCGTGCTGGATCAGGTGCGGGCCCATGGGCTGACGGTGACGGATTACTCGGGGCTGGAACGCCACGTCGCCGCCGATAGCCTGACGCTGGCCGAGGATCCCGCTTGCCTGGCTGCGGCAGAGGCGGTGATCGTCACAGTCAAGACCTCGGCCACCGCCCGGATCGCGGCTGATATCGCGGCGGGGGCGCCCTCTCGGGCGCCGATCCTGTCCTGGCAGAACGGGGTCGAGAACGCCCGTATCCTGGGCGCGGCCCTGCCGGGGCGCGACCTGCGGGCGGGGATGGTGCCGTTCAACGTGGTGCCCGCGGGCGAGGGGGTTTGGCATCGCGCCAGTTCCGGCGGCATCGTGATCGCGGCGGGACCCGGTGATCTGGGTCGCAGGCTCTCGGTTCCGGGCCTGCCGGTCACCGAAAGTTCCCGGATCGAGGCGGTGCAATGGGGCAAGCTGCTGGTCAACCTGAACAACGCGCTCAACGCGCTGTCAGGTCTGACGCTGGTCGAGCAACTGGCCGACCGCGACTGGCGCCGCCTGATGGCCGACCAGATGGCCGAGGCGCTGGGCGTGCTGCGCGCGGCGGGTATCGCCGTGGCCTCGACCACGCCGCTCCCCGCCTGGACCAGCCCGCTTATCCTGCGCCTGCCGACGCCGCTGTTCCGGCGCATCGCGGCCCAGATGCTGACGGTCGATCCCACCGCCCGCACCTCGATGGCCTATGACCTGTTGGCGGGCGCGCTGACCGAGATCGATAGTCTACAGGGGGAAATCCTGCGCCTGGCGCGGGCGCATGACCGGCCCGCGCCCCTCGCCGCGCGGGTGGCCGACCTGATCCGCCAGGCCGAGATGTCGGGTCCCGGACTGCCCGACCTCAGTCCGCAGGATATCCGGGGCTGAGCCCTTCGGCTTTAGACGAACTGATTGAGTAACAGGAAAATCACCGCCGACATCAGCGCCGCCGCCGGGACGGTGATCACCCAGGCCGCGACGATGGTCATGAAATGCGAGCGCCGTACCAGCTTGCGGCGGCGCCGCTCCTCCTGCGGCAGGCGGCTTTCCACCGGGCGGCGGTCCCGCAGGGCGCGCAGCCGCTTTTCCGAGTGCCATTCGCGGTAGAACCCGACCCCGAACACACCGCCCACGGCGATATGGGTCGAACTGACCGGCAGGCCCAGCCAGCTGGCCACGATCACGGTGATGGCCGCCGACAGCGCCACGCAATAGGCCCGCATCGGGTTCAGCTTGGTGATCTGGCTGCCGACCATGCGGATCAGCTTGGGCCCGAACAGGAACAGCCCGAACGACAGGCCAAAGGCGCCGATCACCATCACCCAGGCGGGGATCGCCACCTTGGCGGCAAAACTGCCGGCCGAGGTCACATGCACGATGGCGGCCAGCGGCCCGACCGCGTTGGCCACGTCATTTGCCCCATGGGCAAAGCTCAGCAATGCCGCCGACAGAACCAGCGGCAGGCCGAACAGCGCCTTGACCGAGCGGGTGCGGTTCTCCATCCCGGCGGATTTGCGTTTCACCAGCGGCACGGTGACCGCCCAGACGACAATCGCGGTGCCCAGCCCGATCAGCAAGGCCATCTCAAGGTCGATCTTGACCAGCTTCTTGATCCCCTTGACCGCCAGATAGGTGGCAAAGGTGCCCGCCATGATCGCAACCAGGATCGGCACCCATTTGCGCGCCGCCGCGATCTTGTCGGGTTGGTACTGGATGCGATGCTTGATCAGCGCCAGGAACAGCGCGGCAATACCGCCGCCCAGCACCGGCGAGACGATCCAGCTTGCCACGATCGCGCCCATGGTGGACCAGTCCACCGCCGACAGACCCGCCGCCGCGACCCCGGCGCCCATCACGCCGCCCACCACCGAATGGGTGGTCGAAACCGGGGCGCCGATCCATGTGGCCAGATTGACCCACAAGGCCGAGGAGATCAGCGCCGCCATCATCGCCCAGACGAACACCTGGGCATCCTCGACCGAATGCGGGTCGATGATCCCCTTGGAGATGGTCGACACCACGTCACCCCCCGCCAGCAGCGCACCGGCGGTTTCGGCCACGGCGGCAATCGCGATTGCCGCGCCCATCTTCAGCGCGCCTGCGCCAACCGCCGGGCCCATGTTGTTGGCCACGTCGTTGGCGCCGATGTTGATCGCCATATAGGCGCCGAACGCGGCGGCCGCGACCACCACGAACCCGCCCGGCGCATGGCCAAAGGCCACCATGGCCGCCAGGGCGGCCACCACGATGAAGGCCAGCGCGATGCCGGGGCCGACAAGCGGACGGGAAACGTAATTCGCGGCAACCTCGATCCGGGAGATCCGGTTCAGGTCGGCGTCCAGCCGGCCCCATTGGGGTTTTGCGCTGGGTTCGGTCATTTTCGTTGTCCCGCTGTGGAATTCGCGACGTGCCAATAGACCGCCTGCGGCGTCAAAGCAACCAAACCGTCATGAAATTGTTGGTTCGCCGTTACAATTGCCTCAGCAGGTCCTGCAACTGCGGTTCCTGGACCATGTTCGCGGCCTCCTGCGGGGCGACCCAGCGCAGGGTGCGCTGTCCCGCCTCGGGGAACTCGTCGGTCTGTTCCTCGACATCCAGACGGTAGACATAGGTCTCCACCGGCTCGACCGTGCCGTTCTTGCGCCGCTTGCCATAGCCAAAGATGCCGACCGGCTCTTCGGCCACCTCGGCCCGCGCGACGCCCGCCTCTTCCCAGGCCTCGTACAGCGCGGTTTCCGGGCCACTCTTTCCGACGATGGGCCAGCCCTTGGGGACGATCCAGCGTCCCGTGTCCAGGCTGGTGATCAACAGAACCTCAGGCCCCCGGTCCGATGGCCGCAGGCACAAGGCCGCGACCTGCGCGCGCTTGGGGCGCTGCAACATCGGGCGAACCAGTTCGGACCACGCTTTGGCAACTTTCGACTTCATGCTCTCCACCTCTACAGTGATTGAAGTTTTTTATTTCGTGTGGAAATCTGACCGATATTTGTACCTTTCTCGCCAAAAATCAACAGAAATCCCGTTTTTTGGCCGATATTGCCTGCCTGCTTGCACGTGAAACGGGCATCGCGCATCCTGCGCTTCGCAGGCACAGCTTGACCGGAGGCATGATGGCGCACCCACGGATCGGGATTTACGGATTGGGAACCATGGGCAGCGCGCTGGCGCTTAATTTCGCCAGCCACGGCATCGACATCGCCGTCGCCAACCGCGAGGCCGACTGGGTCGCGCCCTTCCTCGACCGGGCGGGGCCGCTGGCCAGCAGGATCACCGGCTGCCCGGACCCGGCCGCGCTGGTGCGGGCGCTGCCCGCGCCCCGGCTGATCCTGCTGATGATCCCCTCGGGCGCGGCGGTCGACGCGATGATCGACACCTTCTTGCCGCTGCTCGCGCCGGGCGACACGCTGATCGACGCGGGCAATTCCGATTTCCACGACACCCGCAGGCGCGCGGCGGTGCTGGCCGGACGCGGCATCGCGCTTGTCGGTCTCGGGGTCTCGGGCGGCGACCAGGGCGCGCGCCACGGGCCGTCGATGATGCTGGGCGGCCCGCCCGATGCCTGGGCGCGCCTGCGCCCTCTGCTCGAACCGATTGCCGCACAGTTTCGGGGTGATCCGTGCGTCGCGCATGTCGGGCCGGACGGGGCGGGGCATTTCGTCAAGACCGTGCACAATGGTATCGAATATGCCGATATGCAGATGATCGCCGAGGTCTATGGCCTCTTGCGCGATGGCGCCGGTTGGCAGGCCCCCCGGATCGGCGCCCAGTTCGCCGAATGGGACAAGGGACCGCTCAGATCGTTCCTGGTGGAGACCACGGCCCGTGTCCTGGCCGCCACCGACCCCGAAACCGGGCAGCCGATGGTGGACATGATCCGCGATACCGCAGGACAAAAGGGCACCGGCCGCTGGACCGTGATAGAGGCGCTGCACCTCGGCCAATCCGCCTCGGCGATCGAGGCGGCGGTGGCCGCGCGCGCCTGGTCCGGCCTGGCGCGCCTGCCCTCAGCGACGTCCACCCAGCCGATTCCGGTAGATTCAGACCGGCTGGCCAGCGCCTTGCAGGCCGGGCGCCTGATCGCCCATCTGCAAGGCTTCGCCATCCTGCGCGCCGCTGCCGCCGAGTATGACTGGCCCCTCGATCTGGCCCGTATTGCCGAGATCTGGCGCGCGGGTTGCATCATCCGCTCGGACCTGCTCGACCGTCTCGCGCCGATCTGGCGCAATGCCGGAGACGCCCCCCTGCACCTGGCTCCGGGTATCGCAGAAATGTTGTCCGCCGATCTGTCCGCCCTGCGCGAAATGGTGGCACAGGCGGTGGCCTCGGCCTTGCCGGTTCCGGCGCTGTCCGCCGCACTTACCTGGGTCGACAGCCTGGCGCAACAGCGCGGCACCGCGAACCTGATCCAGGCCCAGCGCGACGCCTTTGGCCGTCATGGTTTCGAACGCACCGACAGGCCGGGGCCCGCGCATTTCGACTGGTAACCCTGTCCGGGCCCGACCCGGCATCGCCCGCCAACACCTGCGACCAAGATCAAGAAAGTTGACACAAGAATATTTCTTGGGACTTACTACCTGATCCGCAAGCGCTTTTCGCCCTTGTCTCTGGCGGAACGTCTCTTCGCGGTCGGTGATTTTCGTGCCGGTTTCCCTGAGGGAGAACTCTATGACCAACAAACTACTTGCTGAAGTCTTCGGAACCTTCTGGCTGGTGCTCGGCGGCTGTGGCAGCGCTGTGCTGGCAGCCGGTGTTGCAGATGTCGGGATCGGCTGGGCGGGCGTCAGCCTGGCCTTCGGCCTCACGGTTCTGACCATGGCCTATGCGGTCGGGCAGATTTCGGGCGGCCATTTCAACCCGGCGGTGTCGCTGGGCCTGATGGTGGCGGGGCGCTTCGACGGCAAACTGCTGCTGCCCTACTGGGCCGCTCAGGTGATCGGTGCCGTTCTGGCCGCGCTTGTGCTTTACATCATCGTATCAGGCGGCGCGGGCTTTTCCGGTGTCGGCGGTTTTGCCTCCAACGGTTATGGCGAGGCCTCGCCACAGGGCTATTCGATGATGTCCGGCCTGGTGACCGAGGTCGTGCTGACCGCCTTCTTCCTGATCATCATCCTCGGCGCCACGTCCAAGGGCGCCCCGGCCGGTTTCGCGCCAATCGCCATCGGCCTTGGCCTGACGCTCATCCATCTGGTGTCGATCCCGGTGACGAACACCTCGGTCAACCCCGCCCGCTCGACCGGCGTGGCGCTGTTTGCCGATGGCCCGGCGCTGGCGCAGCTCTGGCTGTTCTGGGTGGCACCGCTGATCGGCGGCGCCCTGGGCGCGATCCTGTGGAAGGTCATCGCGGGCGACGACGCGGACTGATCACGCATAATACGGGCCGGCTCCGGACGGGGCCGGCGACCGGAACCAGCGCGCTCCGGTCAGGCCTGGCCATTCCGGCAATAGGAGTGGAATCCGCCCCGGTCGGACATACGTCCCATCCAGTCTGCCACTGCGGGCAAATCTGGACGCTCCATCGGCGTGCTTTCCCAGCGGTTGGTCGACAGGGCGAGGACAATATCGGCCAGGGTGAAATTCTCACCACAGACAAAGGCGCCTGTCTCGGACAGGCGCCGATCCAAAAGTGTCATCGCGGCATTCCAGTCCCGGACACTGGCCTTCTGCGCGTCTTGATCGGCAAACCTCGGATCCTTGCGCACCAATCCCATGAACGCCGCACGCCACGCGGTGTTCAATTCGGCAATCTGCCAATCCATCCAGGCTTCGACACTTGCCCGCCCGGCGGCCTCTTCGGGAAGCAGGTCGCCACGTCGCTGGCGGCTGGCGACGTAGCGGCAGATCGTGTTCGACTCCGTCAACACCAGATCACCATCCACCAGCACCGGCACCAACCCTTTCGGGTTGAGGACAAGAAAGCTGGGGTCAGACGTGGGCCGCGTCTGTCCGCCCCAGTCCACCCGGTCCACCGATAGCCCCACCTCGGCACATGTCCAGAGAACCTTGCGCACGTTGATCGAGTTCTTCTGCCCGAGTATCCGCATTTCTGTCCCCTTGGTGTCCGGCGTTTGCCATGACGCGGTTGGTACCCGCCGAACGCGGGTCGCGCGACGGAGACTGCCCCATTGCATCCCCCGTCTCAATCGGCAAGCTGGCAGACGAGGGAGACTAAAATGACCGAGCAGCTTGCAGGCGATTACGACTATATCATCGTAGGTGGAGGCACCGCCGGATGCGTGCTGGCCAATCGGCTCAGCGCCGACCCGAAAACCCGCGTTCTGCTGCTCGAAGCAGGCGGCAAGGGCCATTATCACTGGGTCCATATCCCGGTGGGTTACCTTTATTGCATCGGCAATCCGCGCGTCGACTGGATGATGAAGACCGCCGCCGAACCCGGCCTCAACGGCCGCAGCCTGGTCTATCCGCGCGGCAAGGTGCTGGGCGGCTGCACCTCGATCAACGGCATGATCTACATGCGCGGCCAGGCTGCCGACTATGACGGCTGGCGGCAGATGGGCAATACCGGCTGGGGCTGGGACGATGTGCTACCCTATTTCCGCCGCTCCGAGGATCACCACAAGGGCGAGACCGAGTTGCACGGGGCCGGGGGCGAGTGGAAAGTCACCACCCAGCGCCTCAGCTGGGAGATCCTGCGCGCCTTTCAACAGGGCGCGCGCGAGTTCGGTTACGAACCCACCGAGGATTTCAACAGCGGCACCAACGAGGGCTCGGGCTTCTTCGAGGTCAACCAGAGAAACGGCGTGCGCTGGAATACCACCAAGGCCTTCCTGCGCCCGGCGATGAACCGCCCCAACCTGCGCGTCCTGACCCGGGCCGAGACGCAGCGGCTGACCCTCGACGGCAAGCGGGTCACCGGCGTTGTCTTCCGCCACAACGGGGCCGATCATACGGCCACGGCGCAGGCCGAGGTGCTACTGGCCGCCGGTGCCATCAACTCGCCCAAGCTTATGGAACTCAGCGGTATCGGACAGCCCGACCGCCTCTCGGCGCTGGGCATCACCCCGGTGCATGACCTGCCCGGCGTGGGCGAGAACCTGCAAGATCACTTGCAGATCCGTACCGTGTTCAAGGTCTCGAACACGCCCACCCTGAACGAGACGGCCAATTCGCTGACCGGTCGCATCGGCATCGCGCTGAAATATGCACTGACCCGCTCAGGCCCGCTCAGCATGGCGCCCAGCCAGTTCGGCATGTTCACCAAATCCGACCCTGCGCTGGAAACCCCGGACCTGGAATACCACGTGCAACCGCTGTCGACCGACCGGCTGGGCGACCCGTTGCACCCCTTCCCGGCCATCACCGTCTCGGTCTGCAACCTGCGGCCCGAAAGCGTGGGCGACTGCCACATCACCAGCGCCGAAACCGGCCCGCAGCCGCATATCCGCCTCAACTACCTCAGCGCCCCGCGCGACCAACAGGTCGCTGTCGCCGCCGTGAAACAGGCCCGCCGGATCATGACCGCGAGGGCGCTCGCCCCCTACGCACCGCAAGAATTCCTGCCCGGCCCGCAGGTCGCCAGCGATGCAGACCTCTTGCGCGAGGCGGGCAATATCGCCACCACGATCTTTCACCCGGTGGGCACCTGCAAGATGGGTGGCGACCCGATGGCGGTGGTCGCTCCCGATCTGTGCGTGCACGGGCTGTCGGGCCTGAGGGTGATCGACGCCTCGATCATGCCAAAGATCGTTAGCGGCAATACCGCCTCGCCCGTCATCATGATCGCCGAAAAAGCCGCCGACATGATCCGCGCATCCTAGTGCCGGCCCCTGCTTCTTTCTGGTCCGAAATACTCCGGGGGTGTGGCCCGCCAGGGCCGAGGGGGCAGCGCCCCCTGCATAATCACTTCCTTCAGCACTCCGGCCGATAGGCCTGCGCGATCATCGCCTGCTCGCGCTGCGCCACATAGGCCTCGCGAAACCGGGGCGCAAAGAACGCGGCAAAGGCACGGACTTCGGGGCGGCGATAGGCATCCGGGCCGATCACCAGCCACGAGGTCGTGTCGGTGCCCGGAACCGGATCGAAGCACCGCACCAGCGAAGGATAATCGGCGGCAAACGAAATCGTCACCGGGCCGATACCCAGTCCCGCCTCGATACTGGCGGTGACCGATTCCGGCTCGCCGCAGCGCGCCACGATCTGTTCGGGCAAGATCCGCTCCACCAGCCAGCGGTTCAGCCGCATTGCCCCCGGCATGGGGTCGTAGATGACAAAGGTATGACCGGCGAAATCATCGGGCCCCGTCGGTACTCCATGACGCGCGGCATAGTCGCGCGATGCGTAAAGGGCCGATTTGACGTCGGTGAGCTTTGAACAGATCAGCCGCTCGTCGGTGATCTGGGGCGTGATACGGATGGCGATGTCGGCCTCTCCCGCCGCCAGATCGAGGATGTCATAGGTCGAGATCAGTTCGAAACGGATCTCGGGGTGCTCGTCACGGAAATCTGACAGGATCTTGGTGAAAATCGGCGAGAAATTCCGGTTGGGGGCGGTAATCCGGATCGGTCGGGCGTTGGACTTGCGCGCCTTGGTCGCGGCCTCTTCCAGGTTTCTGGCCGAGGCTTCCAGCATCTCCGCCTGCGGCAGCAGGTCCCGCGCCACCAGGGTCGGGCGGAACCCGCGGGTATCACGCTCGAACAGCGTCAGCCCCAACTGGTGCTCCAGCGTCTCGATCTGGCGGGCGACGGTCGGCTGCGACACCCCCAGCACTCGCGATGCGGCCAGTGTCGATCCCTCGCGGTAGACTGCCAGAAAGACGCGAATGTCCGACCAGTTCAACGACCACCTCTTCATTTCCGAAGAACCGCGCAACACCGTTGTCTATACCATGCCGCTCATGCGCCACCTAGAATTCTTTGTGTGATGCTCAGGCAGGGGAGACCGAGATGACAATGCAGGACAGCTTTCCAATCATTGGTGGAATGTGGCGCGCGCTGCTTGCGCTGCCGCTGCCCCGGCGCCACATCCAGACCACCCCAGAGGCCCGGGTCGAGGACGACCGCGCACGCCGCGCCTTCGTGCAGGACATGTTCGAACTCTGCCCCGAGGCCTTCTCCACCGATACCGGCCTGCACGAGACAATGATCGGGCTTTCCGGTCGGTACTGACCGGGCGCCGGGCTACCGGGTGCCGCCGCGCGGCTTGGCCCTCAGCGTCGGATCGGCGGCGCGCGGGTCCTCGGGCCAGGGATGCCTGGGGTATTGCGCGCGCATGTCCTTGCGCACATCCGAGTAGGATCCGTCCCAGAACCCGGGCAGGTCGCGGGTGATCTGGATCGGGCGCTGGGCGGGTGACAAAAGCGTGATTTTCAGCGGCACGCCCGCCACCACCGGATGCGCCGTGACCCCGAACATCTCTTGCAGCCGGACCGAGATTTCCGGTACTTCATGGGCATAGTCGATAGGCACCTTGCGTCCCAGCGGTGTGACAAAGGCACCGGGCGCGCGGGTCTCCAGCTCCTGGCTCTGGCCCCAGTCGAGCCGTGCCTTCAGCGCTGGCAGCGGGTCAAAGCGTTTCCAGTCCTCGGCGCTACGCACGCCCGAGAGCATCGGCAACAGCCAATCCTTGAGGCTCTCCAACAGCCCGGCTTCGGAGAAATCCGGCAACTCGGCGCCCTCGGCGCGCACCAGTTCCACCCGCCGTGCCAGCCGGGCGGCGGCACCCTCCAGCCGCAGGCCAAGGTCGCGCACGCCCTCCAGCATGGCGCGGGCCACGGCCTCGGGCGGCACGTCCTTCCAGATCCGGTCGCTCAGGGTGATCGCGCCCAGCCGCTCCTGCTGCCGTGCGGCCACCCGGCGGTCGCGCCGCGACCATTCGCAGGTGTCGACGGTGGCGATCTGACCTCCGAACAGGTCGCGCAGCTCACCTTCGGTGATCCGCGCGGCCATGCGAATGCGCGCCTCGCGCGGGTCGCCATCGGTGTCGATCGCCACCAGATAGGGCGCGGCGGCCAGCGCCTCGCCCGACTCCAGCGCCGCGCCCTTGCCGCCCGACAGGACAAAGCGCGGCGCCTCGCCTTTGCGGCGTTGGCCGATCCGGTCGGGATAGGCGAGCGCTGCCATCGCCGCCGGGCTCATCGCCTCTGCCGATGGGGTGGCCTGCCGCTCCAGCCGCTTCACCTCACCCCGGATGCGGTCGATCACGCCCATGTTCACTTCATAGGGCCGCGCGCGCCGGAACCGCGCCGTATCCCGCAAGACCTCCAGCCGCAGTTCCAGATCGGCGGGCGCGCCGCGCAGCGGGTCGCGTTCGGCCATCAGCGCCGCCAGCGGGGCTGCCTGCCGCCCGGCCACGGCCAGCATATGGCCCAGACGCGGATGCAGCGGCAAAGCCGCCAGTGCCCGGCCGTGATCGGTGATCCGCCCTTGCCCGTCGAGCGCGCCCAGCATGGCGAGCAGCGCCCGGGCTTCGGCAAGCGCGCCCTCGGGTGGCTGCGTCAGGAATGGCAAGTCCCCGGGCTCTGCCCCCCAGAGTGCCAGCTCCAGCGCGAGGCCCGCCAGATCCGCCGCCTCGATCTCGGCCGGGGGAAATGCCGCAAGCGCGCCTTCCTCGCCCCGGGTCCAGAGGCGATAGCAGACGCCTTCGGCCACGCGCCCTGCGCGGCCGGCGCGCTGGGTCGCCTCGGCCCGCGTCACCCGCTCGGTGACCAGCCGCGACATGCCGGAACCGGGGTCGAACCGCGCCCGGCGGGCTTGTCCCATGTCCACCACCACCCGGATATCGGGAATGGTCAGCGAGGTTTCCGCGATCGAGGTCGCCAGCACCACCTTGCGCCCTTCCGGCGCGGGGGCCAGCGCCGCCCGCTGCGCGGCAAAGGGCATCGCCCCGAAGAGCGGCCTGACCGCGCAATCGCCCGACAGGCGTTTGGACAACAGCGCCTCGGCGCGCCGGATTTCACCTTCGCCGGGCAGAAAGACCAACAGGCCGCCGCCGCTGTCGCGGGTCTCGGCCTCGGCCCGAACGACGAGATCGACCAGCGCCTCCACCCGCCGCGCCTGCGGGCCCAGCGGCCGGTCCAGCCAGCGCGTCTCGACCGGAAAGGCGCGTCCCTCGGACGTGACCAGCGGCGCCGCCATCAGCTTGGCCACCGGGCCTGCGTCGAGCGTCGCTGACATTGCCAAGAGGATCAGGTCGTCGCGCAGCGCGCCCGCCACTTCAAGGCAGAGCGCAAGTCCCAGATCGGCATTGAGCGAGCGTTCGTGAAACTCGTCAAAGATCACCGCGCCCACCCCGGGCAGGTCAGGGTCCGATTGCAGCATCCGGGTCAGGATGCCCTCGGTCACGACCTCGATCCGGGTCGCCTTGGACACCTTGGCCTCGCCCCGGATGCGATAGCCCACGGTCTGCCCCGCAGCCTCGCCTAGCGTCTCGGCCATGCGCTCGGCGGCGGCGCGCGCCGCGAGCCTGCGCGGCTCGAGCATCACGATCCGCCCCTGCGTCAGCCCGGCCTCCAGCATGGCCAGCGGCACCCGCGTGGTCTTGCCCGCGCCCGGCGGCGCCTGCAACACGGCCCGGCCCTGCTTTTGCAGGGCAGTGATCAGGTCGGGCAGGGCGTCGTCGATGGGCAGGCGTGTCATGCCGCCTTATCGCCAGAGCAGCGGGGGCAGGTCCAGTCCCATTCGGCGGCTCCCTGTGACGCGCGGTAGCGGATTTGAGTATTTGAGACCAGAAAGAAGCAGCACCACCAGCGCTGGTAGTCGGGCGCGCTGCACAGGGACAATCCGGCGCATCCCGTGGGTCGGCTCTGGACAAACCGGGGCCTGCTCCGCCATTCAGGTCAAAACTCGCGAGGACCGGCATGGATATCACACAGCTTGGTGACAGGATACTCTCGGGCGACCGCCGGGCGCTGGCGCGGGCGATCACGCTGGTGGAAAGCCGCCGCGCCGATCACCGGGCCGAGGCGACGGCACTGCTCGACCGGCTGGCCCGGTCCGAGCGGCAGGCGCTCAGGATCGGGCTTTCGGGCACGCCGGGCGTCGGCAAGTCCACCTTCATCGAAAGCTTCGGCATGATGCTGGTTGGGCAGGGGCTGCGCGTCGCGGTGCTGGCGGTCGATCCCAGCTCGGCCCGTTCGGGCGGTTCGATCCTGGGCGACAAGACCCGGATGGAGCGCCTGTCGCGCGAGCCCAATGCCTTTATCCGCCCGTCGCCCAGCCAGAGCCATCTGGGCGGCGTGGCGCGGCGTACCCGCGAGGCGGTCGCGCTGTGCGAGGCGGCGGGGTTTGACGTGGTGCTGATCGAGACCGTCGGCGTCGGTCAGTCCGAAACCGTGGTCTCGGAACTGTCGGACCTGTTCCTGCTGCTGCTGGCGCCCGCGGGCGGTGACGAGTTGCAAGGCGTCAAGCGCGGCATCATGGAGATGGCCGACATGATTCTGGTCAACAAGGCCGACGGCCCGCTGAAACCGGTCGCGACCCGGACCTGTGCCGATTATGCCGGTGCGCTGCGCCTCTTGCGCAAGCGGCCGCAGGATCCCGAACATTTCCCCAAGGCGCTGACCGTTTCGGCGGTCGAGGAACACGGGCTGGCCGAGGCCTGGGCCGAGATGCAAACGCTCACCCAATGGCGCAAGGCGCAAGGTCACTGGGCCCGCAACCGCGCGGCACAAGCCCGCTACTGGTTCGGCCAGGAGGTGCGCCACGCCCTGCTGGCCGGGTTGGAAAGCCCCCAGGCGCGGACCGAAATGGATCGTCTGGCCAAAGCTGCGGCCGACGGAGACCTGACCCCGGCCAGCGCCGCCGAGCAGATGCTGGCCTATCTCAAGGCGAACTGATGGCTTCCTCTTGCCAAAAATATCCCCGCCGGAGGCATGGCCCGCAGCGGGCCATTTCGGCGATCCTGATGAACAGGACGGCAGGGCAAAGAATCCGCGCCATCCGTCTTGACCCCCCGGCCGATTCCCACTACACGCATCCAACCAGTTTTCGGGCGCGACTTCGGGTTGCGCCCCTTGTGATTTGGCCGGTATCCCTTACCTGCCACCAGATACGAAGGAAGAGACCATGTCGCGCCGTTGCGAACTGACCGGAAAAGGCCCGATGACTGGCAACAATGTCAGCCATGCAAACAACAAGACCCGCCGTCGTTTTCTGCCCAACCTGAACGACGTGACGTTGCAGTCGGAAACCCTGGGTCGCGGCGTCAAGCTGCGCATCTCGGCGGCTGCCCTGCGCTCGGTCGACCACCGTGGCGGTCTGGACGCCTTCCTGGCCAAGGCCAAGGACGAGGAACTGTCCGATAACGCCCTGAAGGTCAAGAAAGAGATCGCCAAGGCACAAGCCTCGGCCTGATCGACCCCAGGTCACTGGATTGCAGAAAACCCCGCGCCAACCGGTGCGGGGTTTTCCGCGTGTGGAGCGCGGGCAAAGCGTCCGCCTGTCGCAGCGGCCCGATGCCGTCTTGCACTCCCCCGCGCGAACGCGGTAGCTGAACGCGCATGTTGATCCGTCTGCGCATAACCCTTGCCGTGACCCTGGCCGCGCTGCTGGCGCTGACCGGGCAGGGGCTGGCCAATTCCCGCGGCATGAACGCCGCGGTGGGGCAGATGGAGATCTGCACCGGCACCGGCCCGGTGATCCTCTACATGGACGAGGACGGGCAACCGGCGGCCCCGCCGCACTACTGCCCCGACTTTGCATTGGCCCTGTTGGGCGCGCTGACGCCTGACGTCATAGCCCTGCCAGTCGTGCCCGAGGGCGCCGCCGCGCAGCCGGATGGCACCCGTGCCAGCCTAATTTCCGCGACCCTCTCTGCCGTTCCGGCCCGCGCGCCGCCTGTCCCGGCCTGATCCGACCCAAATCAGACCAATCAGGACATGACCAAGGAGAGAGACCCATGTCGTTCAAATCCGCACTGCTGGCCGCTGCCGCAACCCTGACCCTTGCCACCACCGCGCTGGCCGGAGACATCACCATCAACGAAGCCTATGCCCGTTCGGCGGGCGCCAATGCCAAGGCGGGCGCCGCCTTCATGATGATCCACAATGCCGGTGACACCGACGACCGGCTGATCGACGCCCGCTCGGACGTGTCGGCCCGGGTGGAACTGCACACCCACAAGATCAACGACCAGGGCGTCGCGCAGATGATGCATGTGCCCGAAGGCTTCGTGATCCCCGCCGGTGGCATGCACGCGCTGGCGCGCGGCGGTGATCACGTGATGTTCATGGGCATCAAGGCACCTTTTGAACAGGGCGCGTTGGTGCCGGTGACGCTGGTGTTCGAAAAGGCCGGCGAGATCGTGGTGGAGATCCCCGTCGATCTGGAGCGCCAGGATGGCGGCCACGGCCACATGAAAAAGAAAAGCAACTAAGGGGCGGGCACGCCTGTCTTCAGGCTGCGTTGCAGCCCTCATCCATGCGTCAGGCCGGGTCTGAACCCGGCCTGGGGCGCCAGTCCGCCAGGGTTCCCACCCGGGCCTCGCGGGCGCGGTCCAGCGCCAGGGCCGCTATCGCAAAATCGCCGATCGCCATACCGCGAAATACGAAACCGGCGCGTGCCGCCGGGTCGCGCGCAAGGGCCGGTCCGGTCACCAGCGACGCCAGATCGCCGCTTACCAAAGCCGGTTCGACCATCGGGCGGGAGTTCTCCGCCTCCTGCGCCTGATCGTCGATGTAGAGCGGCGCCAGTGCCGCCATCCCTTTGGCCCGCCAGGGCACGCCCGCATCGGTGATCGCGGCAAAGGCGCCGGGTTTCAGCCAGCGGGCGTCCAGAAACGGTTCCATCCCATAGGCCAGCGTCACCGAGGAGACCACGATATCCGCCGCCGCCAGCGCCGCCTGCGGCGTGCTGGCGATCTCCACCTCCAGCCCCCGCGCCCGGGCCAGCGCGCCCAGGCGCTCCAGATTGCCCGCGCCGCGCCCCACAAGCACCGCGCGCCGCAGCGGGAAGAGGTCGCAGAACGCCGCCAGGTGGCTGCGCGCCTGCGCCCCGGTGCCGACAAAGGTGATCGTCTCGGCCGCCGGGTCGGCCAGCCGCCGCGCCGCCACCGCGCTCAGCCCGGCGGTACGCACGCCGGTCAGCCAGCCCGCCTGCATCAGCGCCAGCATCTCTCCCGTCTCGCTGTCCTGCACCAGCACCACGCCCTCGACCCCCGGCAACCCGCGTGACGGGTTGCGCGGGCTGACCATCACCGACTTGACCACCGTCAGATCCGGCGCGTCGCCCGTGGCCAGCGTCGTCATCACATAGCGCCCGTCGCCCGGCAGCACCGCCGATTTCGGCGCCACCTGCACCGCGCCGCGCGCCTGCGCCGCAATCGCCTCTTCCAGCGCCGTCAGTACCTCGGCCGTGGTGATCCCAAGCCCGGCCAGTTCGACATCCGACAGGATCAGGAACCCGCTCATGCCCGTCCCTCCAGAAGGCGGTTCACCCAGTCGGGTACGATCCGGCTCGCCGGACCGAACCGGGTCTCGTCGAAACTCGATACCACCGCCGAGGGTTCCAGGTTCATCTCCACCGTCCGCGCCCCCGCCGCGATCGCCTCGTGTACAAAGGCCGCCGCCGGATAGACCTGCCCCGAAGTGCCGATGGCCGCGAATACGGAACAGCCCGCCAGATGGTCGTAGATCGCATCCATGAAGTAAGGCATCTCGCCGAACCAGACCACGTCGGGCCGCGCCGCAGGGCGGGTACAGGCGGGGCAGGGGGTCTTGGGGCTCATCACCTCGGGTGCCTGCCAGCGATGGCCGCAGGCCCCGCATAGCGCGCCCGCCAGCGTGCCATGCATATGGATCACCTCCCGCGCGCCGCCCGCCTCGTGCAGGGCATCCACGTTCTGGGTCACGATCACCACCTCGCCCGGCCAGTCCCGCTGCAACCGCGCCAGTGCCTGATGGGCGGCATTGGGCTGCGCGGCGGCGGCCTGCACCCGGCGCGCGTTGTAGAACTCGTGCACCAGCACCGGATCGCGGGCAAACCCCTCGGGCGTGGCCACGTCCTCCAGCGGGTATTTCGTCCAGATCCCGCCCTTGTCGCGGAACGTGCCCAGCCCGCTTTCGGCCGATATCCCCGCCCCGGTCAGTATGACGATCTTTTCCATGCCCGGCCTTTCGCGTAAGGATCGGGACAAAACCGGAGCCCCGCATGTCCCACCGTATCCTCTTCGTCTGCCTTGGCAATATCTGCCGCTCGCCCGCCGCCGAGGGGGTGTTCCGCGCGCTGATGCCCGAGGCCCGGACCGACAGCGCCGGAACCGCGGGCTGGCATGTGGGCAAACCGCCCTATGGCCCGATGCAGACGGCGGCAGCGGCGCGCGGCATCGACCTGTCGGATCTGCGTGCGCGCCAGTTCAGCGCGGGCGATTTCACCCGCTTCGACCTGATCCTGGGCATGGACGCAGAAAACCTCGCCGAGATCGAGGCACTGCGCCCCGCAGGCAATACAACCCCCGTGCGGCTTTTCACCGAATTCGCGCCGGAAACCGGCGCAACCCATGTGCCCGACCCCTATTACACCCGCGACTTCGACGGCGCGCTCGACCTGATTGAGGCCGCCTCGGCCGGTCTGGCACGGCATCTGGCGCAATGACCGCCCGCACCGCGACATGACCCTGCGCCCGGCCACACTATCGGATGCCTCCAGCATCGCCGCCCTTTCCATCGAGGTCTGGATCGGCACCTACCTGAAATCGGGCATCAACGCCTTCTTCGCCGATTTCGCATTGTCCGAATTCACCACGCCCAAGATCGAACACCGCCTGGGTGATCCACGCAACCATGTCATCGTATCGGACAATATCCAGGGCATCGACGGCTTTGCCTGCCTGACGCAGAACAGCGCCGCCCCGGTGCCGGGTTGTTCCGACTGGGAAATCTCGACCCTCTATGTGCAGCCCCGCCATCACGGCAGGGGGATCGGCCGCGACCTGCTGCAAGCGCTGCTCGCCATCTGCCGCGCGCGAGGTGCGCCTTCGGTCTGGCTGGCCACCAATGCCGAGAACACGCCCGCTATCGGGTTCTATCAGGCGCAAGGATTCGAACCGGTGGGCGAAACCCATTTCCGCATCGGCGACCAAGGATATCTCAACACCGTGTTCCGGCTCGACCTGGGCTGAGCCCCGTCACACCCGGTTCAGGGTGCCTCATATCCCGGGGTGTCCCAATCCGCGCCCTCGCCGGTGCGGGGCGTCTCGGCCCGCCCGCTCAGCCAGGCGCGGGCAAACAGCAGCTCGGCAGGGGTCAGGCGCGGCGCGATGGCGGCCAGCCGGTCCGCGCGATCCACAAGTGTGACTCCGGGCGGCGGCGGCCCGGCCAGCACAAACAACTGCTCGCCACAGGACAGGCGCGCGCCGCGCAGCGCCGCGCGCGCCTGAGCTTTGATCCCGGTTCCCTTGGCGACAAAAACCAGGATCTCGTCTGTCATGACAGCACGGACTGCGCTCCGCCCGGGGCCTCGCTATAGCCCAGGTGCTTTCGCGTGGCGTCGCACATCTGCCAGTCGTTCGATTTCATGATGCATTTTACCCCGCCGTTAGGTGCGCACAGCGCGCAATTGCTGTTGGGCGCGCCAAAGATGCCCCAGGAGCCGCCGCAATTGCAATTGGCCCCGGCATATTCGTCAGGCGCCTGAAAGATATGCCCGGTCTCATGCGCAAACACCCGGTCGATCTGGTTGGACCCCCAGCCGTCATTGTCGAAATGCATGACCAGCCGCGGCCCCCGCAAATTCGCATAGGCGAAATGTTTCAGCCGGTACTTGGTGAAAAACGCGACATAGGCCCAGTCGGTGGCCAGCTTCTGGCGCAGCGACCTTGCATAGCGCTCGGCACCGGCCAGCCCCTTGGGCATGCCCAATTGCTTCAGCGCCGCATCCCGCCAGGGCGCTTCGAACTGCTCATATGTCGTGCCGTTCACAACTTCTGCGGCATTCACCGACAAGACCGAGATCTCGTGCACAAAGGTCACGTCCCGGTTCGGGGCTTCGCTGGCCAGATAGGACAGGCCGTTCTGCACTTCGGACACCACAAGTGTCTGGTCCTGCGCGCTGAATTTCAGATGTTGCTGCGGCCCCTCGACAATCACCAGCCCAACCGCCACCCGGCCTTTCAGCCGCGCCGACAGCGGCGGTTCGGCCCCGGCCTCGGGTCCGCCCGCCTGTTCTGTTCCCGCGTCCAGAACCAGCTCGTCTCCCGGCGGATGGATCGGCCCCGGGCCACCGGCACCGGCGCCCTCCCAGGATTCCCCCTGATAGGCGCGATCCAGTTTCGCCGCCCTCTGGGCAGGCATGTTGCGATAGTCAAAGGCCAGCCTGCCCAATTCCTCGGTCAGGCTGGGCGCTCCCTCAAGCTCGGGTGCGGCAAAGGGCGATTCGAGTTCGCCGGGTCCGCCAAACCCGGCCTCGGCGATCGCCAGCCGCCCATATTCGTGAAAAACCGCCTGCGGCATGCCGCCGGGGACGGCTTCGGGTGCCATCGCGGTCCCCGTCATTGTCAGGAATTCATTGGTTTCCAGATCGGAAGTCATGGCAATCTCCAAAATAACTGTGGGTAGAATACAGTCAGTATACCACAGCCATGCGCTGATCCCGAAATCACGCTTTTGGCCTCCGGTTTCCCGGCCAAATTCAGCTTTTCCAAAACTGCCCGTTCCTGTTGTGCAATCTCGGTCGCGCCCCTTGCCGGGCAGGGGGTGCCTGCGCTCAATGTCCGGCATTGACCGTTCCGACAGGCTCTGCCGATGACCCCGACCCGAGTTTCAGCCAAGGCGCCCGCCCCGGCACAGGCGCGATCACTGATCGTCGATCACCCGCATCTGCCCGCTCAGCCAGGGCAGCCGGGCCACCGCCGGGTCGATCATCTGGCTTTGCACCAGGCGGCGCATGGTCTGCGCCACATCGCGCGGCACCCGGTCGGCCCAGTCGGATCCGGCAAACAGCGAGATGGTGCGAGCAAAGGCGGCAAAGGGCAGGGGAAAGGCGTCGATCTCGTCATGGAACCGGGCCGCGCGCATGTATCCCAGCGGGGTTGTCACCGCCCAGCCCACGCGCCGCGCCACCATGGCGATCAGCGCCAGATGCGAGCCGATCTCGAACCGCTCCTCGAATTCCAGCTTGTGCCGCGCCAGTTGCGTCTCGATCTGGCGGCTGATCAGTTGCTCGCGCGCATAGCGCAACAGCGGCATGGTGCGCAGCACCGCCATGGTATCGCCGCCCTCGGTAAGTGTTCCGCGCGGAGCCACGATCATGAACGGATCGCGCACCAGCGGGTATTCGACCACGCCCTCATGCATCTCGCCCGAGGTCGCGGCCACCGCGATATGCAGCCGTCGCGCCTTCATCGCCTCGGTGATCTCGTGGCTGGGGGCCGTGATCAGCTTGAACCGGCACTTGGTCAGGCTGTCGGCCAGCAGCACCGCCAGCCGCGGTGTCAGGTCATTGTCGAAATCGTCGATCAACCCCATGCTAAGCGTGCTCAGATGGGTCAGGTCCATCACCGTCAGCTCGCTCTGCGCCAGCCTGAGTTCGCTCAGCACCGTCTCGGCCCGCGGCAGGAACGCGCGCCCGGCCGGGGTCAGCAGCATGGGCCGGCGGCCATGGTCGACCAGATCGCTGCCCAGCGCCTGTTCAAGGTTCTTCAATTGCTGGCTGACCGCCGGCTGGCTCAACCCGGTCAGCTCGCTGGCCTGCGCCACCGACCCAGTGCGCGCCAGCGCCTCGAACACTTCCAGTCCCCGCAGGGTCACGCCTTTCATGAGCATTCCGGTCGCTCCCGACAGTTTTGCTTTTTCTTAATCAAGTTTGACCTTGCGTCAAGCAAATATGACAAGGATCGCGTATGAGTATCGTCATTCTGAAATCCGCCCCCGGGCTGCCCGCCGCCACGCAGGGCGATGCCTCGGACGTCGTGCAGGTGATGCTGGCGCGTCTCAGGGTGGAAGGCGAGACAGCCGCCCGCGACTATGCCGCAAGGCTTGATGGCTGGACCGGCGACATCCTGGTCAGCCCGGACCAGATCGCGCGCGCCTGCGAGCAGGTGCCCGACGAGCTCAAGACCCAGATCCGGTATGCCCATGACAACATCCGCCGCTTTGCCGAGGCTCAGCGCGCCTCGGCGCTGGATTTCCAGACCGAGCTGCGCCCGGGCCTGATCGCCGGGCAGAAACAGATCCCGCTGTCCGCCGCCGGGGCCTATGTGCCGGGCGGCCGTTATGCCCATATCGCGTCGGCGCTGATGACGATCACCACCGCCCGCGCCGCAGGCGTACCGCAGATCACCGCCGTCTCGCCGCCGCAGGCGGGGCGGGGTATCCACCCCGCGATCCTCTATGCCATGTCGCTGGCGGGGGCCGACCGCATCCTGGCGCTGGGCGGCGTGCAGGGGGTGGCGGCGCTGGCCTTCGGCCTTTTCGGCGCGCCGCCTGCCGATATCCTGGTGGGTCCGGGCAACCAGTTCGTGGCCGAGGCCAAGCGTCAGCTGTTCGGTCCCGTGGGCATCGACATGTTCGCCGGTCCCACCGACAGCCTGGTGATCGCCGACGTCACCGCCGATCCGCTGACGGTGGCCTGGGATCTGGTCGGACAGGCCGAGCATGGCTACAACTCGCCGGTCTGGCTGGTCACCGACGACCGGACGCTGGCCGAGGCGGTCCTGGCCCTTATCCCCGGCTGCATCGCCGACCTGCCCGAACCCAACCGTTCCAGCGCTCAGGCCGCCTGGGATGCCTTGGGCGAGGTCATCCTGTGCCAAGACCGCGAGGAGATGGCCGCCACCGCCGACCGCTACGCGCCCGAGCACCTGCATGTGCAGGCCGCCGATCTGGACTGGTGGCGCAGTCGCCTCTCGGCCTATGGCTCGCTGTTTCTGGGCGAGTTCACCACCGTGGCCTTCGGCGACAAGGCCAGCGGCCCCAACCACGTGCTGCCCACCTCGGGCGCGGCCCGCTATACCGGCGGGCTCAGCGTGCACAAGTTCCTGAAAACCGTGACCTGGCAGCAGGTCGAGCCGCAGGCGCTGCCCGATCTGGCTCGCGCCACCGCCGCCATCTCGCGCGCCGAGGGGATGGAGGGGCACGCCCGCACCGCCGATATCCGGCTCGACAAACTGCGCCCCGCGCTCAGGCAGGTCGGCAACGGCTGAACAAACGAAAAGGCGGGCCCTTGGCCCGCCGTCTTCGATTACTGGCAGATCGCCTGCGCCAGCTCGCCAAAGGCCTTGTAGCGCTGCCACAGCGCCTCGTCGCTGCTCTTGTCCGACATTCGCACTTCCTGCGCCTGATGCGGATCCTTGAACCACTTGGCGACCTTGCGCCGGTCCGACCGGGTCAGCGCCTTGTTGGCCGCCTGCTGGATACAGCCGCAGCGCTGCGGCGTCGCCTCGGACCGGCCGCTCTGGCGGCAGGCATCGTTGATCACGCCGGTCGCCGCGAATCCCTGCGCCGGCACCGTCAATCCTATCAGAGCGGCACAGACCGCCCCCGTCAAAATCCGTCTCACGTTCCTGGCCTCTTGCTCTGTCCGCGGGGTCTGCCGCCCCGTCTTTCGGCGCATACTATGGCAAAAGAACCCGCTCGGATCAATCGGGTGCGACAATCGGAATGTATGGCTGGCAGAAAAGTGATCGGCCAAGCCCCGCGCCACGCGTAGGGTGGGCAGTCCTGCCCACCGCCCGCCCCAATGAACGGAGCGAAGGTGGGTCGAGCGCCACGCCCGTAGGGTGGGCAGTCCTGCCCACCGCACCCGACATGTCAGGAAACGGTGGGCAAACTGCCCACCCTACGGGCGCTGGATCAGAAGACACCGAAAATGCGCAGGCCGATCTGGACGAGGGTATAGAGCAATCCGCCAACGCCCCCCGCGACAGAGATGGTCAGCCCCGCGAGCCGCACCGTCTTCACGAGATCACTGTCAAAGGCCTTCGCCCCCTTGCGGGTCAGCTTCTTCGCGTCGTCCCGTATCATTGCCATCCGCGATACTCTGCCAAAAAAATCCGAGTAGCAGAGTCGGCGCCGGGCAGGGGCGGCGCCACAGGCGTAGGGTGGGCAGTCCTGCCCACCGCACCCGACATGACAGGCAATGGTGGGCAAACTGCCCACCCTACGGGGGTTGGTCAGAAGACGCCCGAAACTCGGATTGAAGAACGCGCACGGATCGGGCGACGGGAAAGTGTCATCACCCGGGTGGCAGGGTTTTGACAAAAGCCCAGATTGCCTTGGCAACCTGTTGGATGCTCTCGTTCTGCGAGGCCAGTGACGCGGCTGCAATGGGCGCCCCCAATTTGACCACGGCCTTTCCCGCCTCCTTGGAGGCCTCGGTCAAGGCCAGGTCGATCTTTCCGCCACAATAGGCCGCGATCCTGAGCGATACGTCCCACAGTGTCTTGGCGATGGCCTTGAGCCTGCCGGGTGATGGCTCGGGTTTGGCAATCTCCGATTCCAGGTCCTCGATCTGGTCCCAAACCAGCACGAAATCGCCACGCACGGCCCGCTGAACCCCATCGTCCAGAGGTGGCCCGCCATTGTCGCCGATCAGACCCGTCGAGGACAGCGCCGAACGGAGCGGCAACATGTCCTTCAGAGCAGCGATTTCCCGTTCAAGATCGAAGAGCCGCTCGATCCGTTCGATCTCTTGCGCCACCGCCTCCGGGCCAGCCTCCCAGATGGCATCGTCGATCAGGGCGACCCGGCGTTGAAGTTCCCACTCGAGGGGTTTGCCGTCGAGGAAACCTTGGTACCAGCGGCGCCAGAACGTGAACGATGAGGACGCCCCGAAGGCGCTATTGCAAACATTGTTCCAAAAATCATTTAGATAGGGGTCGTTGGCGGACAGCAATGGGCTCAAGGAACACGCCGCATTGCCTAGATTCCGGATTGTTTCAATGTTGGGTGGCCTGATCTGACTGGTCCGGTTTGATTGTTAGTGCATTAGTGGCCTCTGGTCCATCTGGACGATGGTTCCA
>NZ_JAAGOX010000056.1 GCF_010500245.1 Ruegeria sp. PrR005 | reverse complement strand
CATAACCCGAAATCCATAAACAGAGGTGGCTCACTTCTCGATGAAAAACCCGGCTCACTTCTGGGTGGAAATCAACATGCCAGACTATCAGGGACATGAATTCCCTGAAGCGCGCGTTTGATCCCGACCTTGAACCTTCGGAAGAAGAACTAACCGTCTGCTCGATGACTGTGCCCTCCCGTGAAGAGTTGTGGGCCGCGACACTCTCCGCACCGGGTGCGGCGTGGGAGTACTCGAAGGCAGCGATTCCGACGCTTGAAGATATTCGAGACATTGACCTGCCGTCCTGGGGTGATCTGCTTGCCCTTTGGAACGCGGCTGTCACAGGCGTACAGGATGGCTGGGACGGAAGTGTCGAGCGAAGCCGAGAACTTTATCGTTGGTTAACTGAATAAGGCCGCGAGACGGTCACCCGCCCCTCCCGTCTCCGCCCGCGCGGTTTCCCCTGCCACCGCGTCCGAGTCCTCTCGCGCGGGGTGGTCGTCGGCTTCGTCGTAGGGGTGGCGATCCGGGGCGCGCGGGACAGCCCCGTGGGGTTCCTGTCGGGAGGCACCCGTCGGACCCTTCCTCTCCGTTTTTGCCCCCGGGTAGTGCCCCGTTTCGGTACGTCGGGGGAGGTTTCGCATGAGCTTCTTGGCCTTTGACGGTCTCCTACCACCCCAGCCATCTCTCTCCGCTCCTTGAACCGAAGACCCGCGCGGGATGCCGTTCGGGTTGAAGTGCCCCGACGGGTGCCCCAGTTCGGTGACGGGGAAAGGTCTCCACACCTGCCAAGTACCGGTCGGGCTTCGTGCTAGACCTTGTCGTTTCGACCACTCGAAACCGGGTCTCCCGCCGAGAGCGTCGGCAGCCCAATCTCATACTGCCTCCCGGAAGTGGACGGGGAACAGGGGTTAGTAGGGGAAAGCGTTCGGTGGAACCCGGGGGAATAGGGATAAGTAATGGGAAAGAGGGGAATGGAGAGGAAGGAAGGTCGAAGGGTGGACGGTTCTTCTTCCATTACCTCTTACTTAGTGAAACAAGCCCCTTGGAAGTACACCTCAAATCATGATGACCACCGAGAAACGCAGTCACATAGACATCTTCGGTTGACGCCTCACGCTGAGCGACGATGAGGCCGACCAGCGTATCAGTAATAAACTCTATGCGATCATACTTAGAGCCGGACAACGCGCTACCCTTCAATTCGATCTGTACTGCCTTCCAGCTATCGCCGCGAGCGTCGTGGATGAGACGAAGTAAGACGTTGAACTGTTTGTGCCGCGGATATCCAGCTCTATGAGGCGGAACGATCTGCTTCGATACCCCCAGCGTCGCGGAGCGCTGGCCCAGATCCGACCGGTGCGAGGCGGGAGAGGTCGTTTGCTATCCGGACGGCGCCAGACAGCGGGCCGAAGCCATAGCCAAGGCCGATCATGTCTGCGGGGGTGCGTGTGGCCGCCCGAAGTGCGTCCGCGACCGGTATGCCCACGCTTTGCACCATTGTCCGCACCGCTGTGGTGAGATCCAAATCCGCCCCTGCGAGGGTTCCGTCCTCGAGCGTCAGGATCCCGTTCCGGCGCCGGATCAGGCGCCCGCCCAGTTCGAACTCGACCGCGTCGGAGCCAGCGACGGCCATGGCGTCGCTGACAAGGAAGATCCGGCCCGGCCCTGTTTTTGCCTGCCAGGCCGCACGAATCGTCGCGGGGTGGACGTGGACGGCGTCGGCGATGAGGCCGGCCGACACGGCGCCGTTGGCCAGGGTGGCGCCGACCAAGCCCGGCTCGCGGTTGCCCAACTGGCTCATGGCGTTGAAGAGATGCGTGACGCAGCGCGCGCCCGCCGCAAAGTACCGCTGGCAGGTCTCGAAATCCGCGTCGCTGTGACCCAGAGAGACCAGAACCCCGGCCTTGGTGAGGGTGGCCACCTGATCCTCGGTGACGGACTCGGGCGCGACGGTGATCTTGAGAACGGGAAGCGCCTGCGCGGCCTCGAGCAGCATCTGCATGTCATGCGCTTCCATCGGCCGGATCAGGGCGGCATCATGCGCCCCCTTGCGCGCAACTGACAGATGCGGCCCTTCGAGGTGGAGGCCGACGATTCCCGACACGCGCTCGGCGATGGCCGCGCGGGCGGCGGCGATGGCGGCACGGGTGATCTCGGCCGTATCGGTGATGAGCGTCGGCAGCAGCGCGGTGACGCCCAGGCTGCGATGCGCCTTGGCCATGCGGCGGAGCGTCTCCACCGAGGGATCGGCGTTGAACAGGATGCCGTCACCGCCGTTGACCTGAAGATCCACGTAACCGGGAAACAGGATGTCGCCGCCAAGGTCTACGTCCTGACCGGTGCGGGGGGCCTGTGACTGGGGTCCGAGAAAGGCGATTTGCGCGTCCTCGAAACGGGCGGCGTGCCCATCGAGAAGCTGTGTCCCGTCGAAGATCCGGCCGTTCCTGAATGTGATGGCAGCGCTGCTCATACCGTTTCGGTCACCTTGTTGAGGTGGCGGGGCTTGTCGGGGTTGATCCCGCGCGCCAGAGCCACTGTTTCAACCATCGCGTAAAAGGACACAATGGCCGGGATCGGATCGCAGAGCCAGTGACCGGTACGCACATGGGGCAATGTGATTGCCTGCGATGTCTTGTCGGTCACCGCGAATACTCTGGCGCCCTTGGCCGCCAGCGCGTCGGCGGTTTCGGCAACGCTTGCCTCTGCCTTGTCCCGGGCGGCAAAGGCGATCACGGGAAAGTCGCTGTCCACGATCGAGACCGGGCCATGGAGCACTTCGGCCGAAGAGTAGCTTTCGGCATGGATGAGGCAGGTTTCCTTGAACTTGAGCGCCGCTTCGTTGGAGATCGCCCAGGACGGGCCGCGACCGATGGTGAAGAGCGAGCGGCCGTCCATGGCCATCGCCGCCGCCGACCAGTCGCAGCGCGAGGCCTCGTCCAGCTGTGCGGGCAGCGCATGAATGGCGGCGACGAGATCGGCATCCTGCTGCATCTCGGCCAGGAACCACAGCCCCGCCACCAGCGAGGTGACGAAGGTCTTGGTGGCCGCAACGCTCAACTCGGGCCCGGCATGGATCGGCAGCGTGGCATCGGCCACCCCGGCCAGGCGCGAGCCCGCGTCATTGGTGATGGCGACGGTCAGCGCGCCATTGGCGCGCAGCGCCTCGGTCAAGCGCACGATGTCCGGGCTCTGGCCCGATTGCGAGACGGAAATGCCGACCGCACCGCGCGCATCCAGTTGCACACCGTAGATCGAGTTTACCGACGGACCGACCGAGGCCATCGGGCGGCGCAACACAAGCTCGCTGGCATATTTGAGGTAGGAGGCGGCGTGATCGGAAGACCCGCGGGCGACCGAGATGAAATAACGCGGGTCGGCAGCGCGGGCCGCCGCCGCGGCGGTGCGGATCGCCTCGCCGCCCTGGCTCAGCAGCCGTTCGACGGCTGATGGGATTTCGCGCACTTCCCGGTGCATCAGGGTCAGTTCGGGTGACATGTCGTTCAGCCTTTCGGTCAGAGGCGCAGCTCGGCCACGAAATCGTAGGCGTCGCCGCGATAGAGCGAGCGGGTGAGTTCTGCGACCCTCCCGCTGGCC
The DNA here is from genome assembly GCF_010500245.1 of Ruegeria sp. PrR005. Classification (GTDB taxonomy): domain Bacteria; phylum Pseudomonadota; class Alphaproteobacteria; order Rhodobacterales; family Rhodobacteraceae; genus Ruegeria_B; species Ruegeria_B marisflavi. The sequence continues at coordinate 209,685 of NZ_JAAGOX010000056.1, read as the reverse complement.
AGATATGAGGTGCGTTCGATGGAAAGCCCCGCCGCGCCTTCGGGTACGTTCAACAGATCGGCTTCGCGCGGTTCGAGGTTGATGGCAGAGATCTTCTGGAGCGCCCGGACCGGACGCAGTCCGCGCCGTTCGAGAACCTCGTAAAGCGAGGTGGTCACTTCCAGCGGGTTGGGCAGAATGTCGAGCGGTAGAGAGGCGCGTTCAAGCGCCATGGGGCGCCCGCCGGCCTCGCGCAGGCGGTAGATCCGGGCGACTTCGGCCCCGGCGTCAAGATCGAGCGCGTCGATCTCGCCACGGGTTGCCAGAAAGACGCCGCGTTCCAGCCAGCGCGATGTCGTCTCCATGCCGCGCTGTGCCATATCCTCGGTGAACGAGGTCAGGTGCGACAGGGATTGCTCCATCCGGCTCATCGGTTCGCGGACAAAGGAGCCGGATCCCTGGCGTTGCTCGATCAACCCTTCGCGTACCAACTCCTGGATCGCCTTTCTGACGGTGACCCTTGAAAGCTCGGTAATCTCGGCGATCTCGCGTTCGGGCGGCAGTGAGGAATTGGGTGGCAGAACGCCGCTCTCGATGCCGCTTTCCAGCCGCTGACGCAATTGCACATAGCGGGGGCCGCCCGTCTCGCCCAGCCAACCCTCGGGCCGCAGAAACTCGATCACGCTCATCGGGCGGCCTCCATGGCAAAATCCTTGGCAAGCGATAGAGCACCGGCCAGCGGTTCGCCTACCGAAGCTGAGACGTCAGCCTGCATCGCGGCGGGCAGATAGGGTTCGAAATGCGGGCCGATGCCACCGGTCAGACAGATTGTCATGCCGGGAACCCAGCCGATCGCGGGCAGGCTCTGCGCGATATCGGAGGCCGCATCCCCCATGATACGGCGGCCCAGCGCGTCGCCCGCCGCCGCATGCTCGGTGACATGGGGGGCAAGTGCCCCAAATTCCGACGGGCGCGCCGTGCCGCCGAACCGAACAATCCCCGCCGCGCCACCAAACCTGTCAAGCAGCATCTGTGACAGCCCGGACGGCTTCAGCCGCCCGTCGACCGCCCTGAGTGTGACTTTCAACGCCGCCCGCCCGATCCATTGCGCCGACGCCTCATCGCCCAGCACCGGCCCCCAGCCGCCGGAGAACCGCATCGCGCCCGCGATGCGTGACCCAAAGAAGGACCCAGTGCCGCAATGCGCGATAACCCCGTCACGGTCGCCCAGCGCGCCGCGCAGCGCGGCAGGGCGGTCATCTTCGATCCGCAGATGCGCGAAGGGCAGCGCCTGGCGCAAACGGTCCGCGATCTCGGCCCCCGTGACGCCCGCAAGACCAACAAATGTAGGCAGAGCCTTGAGCGCGTCGACGCTTTCCCCGGTCTTCGCGGCAAGGGCACCGATCCCTTCGATGATCTGGCGCACGCCGCCCGCAAAATCGGTGGATACATTGGCGGAGCCGGTTTCGACCGAGACCACATCGCGGCCAGTCCAAAGCGCGAGGCGGCAGCGCGTGCCGCCACCGTCGATGGCCATGACCCTGGTATGCTGCGATTCCGTCATGTAGATACCTTTATAATACCTATTGGCCATTTGAAAGGCCGCGCAGGTACCAAAATACTGCCTATCGAGCGCCTCCGCAATATTTTTAATACCAAAACCCTCCAAAAAATAATTTCTGGACAAAAGGTATTATAATGGTATCTTGTCCGGAATATCTGGGGTGAATCACATGACCGCATTGGGCACAGAAGGGCTGCATGACCAGGCAAAGGGGCTCGACACCCTTCCCCTGGCCAATGCCGCGATGATCCTGGCAGAGGGTCAGATCGCCGCGGCGGCCGTTCTGCGCACCGCCGCTCCCGCGATCACAGCGGCAGCGGGCACCCTGGCAAAAACGATCCGTGCGGGTGGCGTCATCCACTATGTCGCTGCCGGATCATCCGGCCTGATGGCTGCTGCCGATGCGCTGGAGCTTGGCGGGACGTTTTCGATCCTGAACACTCAGCTTCGCATTCATATGGCGGGCGGATTGCCTTCGGGCGTCGAGATGCCCGGCGAAACCGAGGACGATCTGTCCGGCCTTGACGAGACGTTTTCGGCACTTTCAGTGCGAGACACGGTGATTGCCGTTTCGGCCAGCGGAACAACGCCCTACACGCTGGAAGCCGCGCGGCTGTCCCGTGCCGCCGGCGCGACGGTCGTGGGAATTGCCAATAACGCAGGCTCCGCCCTTCTCGACATGGCGGATCACCCCATCCTTCTGGCCACCCCGCCCGAAGTCCTGTCCGGGTCCACCCGGATGGGAGCGGGCACCGCGCAAAAGATTGCACTCAACATGCTGTCCACCCTCATGGCGATCCAGTTGGGCCATGTCCATGACGGCATGATGGTCAACCTGAGGGCGGACAATGCCAAGCTGCGCCTGCGCGCCGCTGGCATGGTGTCCCGCATCGCCGGTGTCGACGAAGCGGCCGCCTGCGCCGCGCTGGACGCGACGCACGGCCATGTGAAACCCGCCGTTCTGGTCTCGAAAGGGCAAACGCCCGAGACCGCCCAAGCCATTCTTCGCGAAACCGAAGGAAACCTTCGCGCCGCCCTGGCGCGGCTCGAACACAAAGACTCATAGGGAGGAAGACATGAACCGCAGCACACTGAAACTGGCCCTCTTGTCCACGACGCTCGTGGCGGGAATGGCCCATGCGCAGGACGCCACGCTGATCATCGAAAGCTGGCGCAACGATGACCTGACCTTGTGGCAGGACAAGATCATTCCCGCCTTTGAGGCCGAGCACCCCGGCATCAAGGTGAAGTTCACGCCGTCGGCACCGGCGGAATACAATGCCGTGCTGAACTCGAAACTCGATGCAGGGTCGGCCGGCGATCTGATCACCTGCCGTCCGTTCGACGCCTCGCTGGCGCTGTATCAGGCCGGGCATCTGTCGGATCTCAGCGATCTGGACGCCATGTCGAACTTCTCGGACGTGGCCAAGTCCGCCTGGCAGACCGATGATGGCTCGGCCACGTTCTGCGTGCCGATGGCGTCCGTGATCCACGGGTTCATCTACAACAAGGACGCCTTTGAAGAACTCGGCATCGAAGTGCCGACCACCGAGGCCCAGTTCTTTGCCGCGCTCGACAAGATCAAGGAAGACGGCAGCTATATCCCGATGGCCATGGGCACCAACGACCAGTGGGAAGCCGCGACCATGGGATACAACAACATCGGCCCGAACTACTGGAAGGGCGAAGAGGGGCGTCTGGCGCTGATCAAGGGCGAGCAGAAACTGACCGACGAAGCCTGGGTTGCGCCCTATGCCACCCTGGCACGCTGGGGCGCCTATCTTGGCGACGGGTACGAGGCACAGACTTATCCCGACAGCCAGAACATCTTTACCCTTGGCCGTGCCGCGATCTATCCCGCCGGATCCTGGGAGATTTCGGGCTTCAACACCCAGGCGACGTTCGAGATGGGCGCCTTCAAGCCGCCGGTCCAGAATGCCGGTGACACCTGCTATATCTCGGACCATACCGATATCGGCATCGGCATGAACGCCGCTTCCAGCAATCCCGAGGCGGCACGGACGTTCCTGGCCTGGGTCGCAAGCCCTGCGTTCGCCGAGATCTTTGGCAACGCCCTGCCCGGCTTCTTCCCGCTGTCAAAAACGCCGGTCGCGCTGGAAGACCCGCTTGCCAAGGAGTTCGTGAGCTGGCGCGACCAGTGCGAGAGCACGATCCGGTCGACCTACCAGATCCTGTCGCGCGGCACGCCGAACCTTGAGAACGACACCTGGGGCGCATCGGTCGCCGCCATCAAGGGCACGGCAACGCCCGAAGAGCTGGGCCAGAAGCTTCAGGCCGGGCTGGCGAGCTGGTACGAACCGCAGCAGTAACCTCCCGATGCTGCAATTTGTCCCGGGCGCAATTGTCCGCCCGGGACGCCTAGCCGGAGATTGACCCATGAACAAGGCCCGCATCCGCTGGCATATCCTCGTGTTCCTTGCGCCAGCCGTCCTCGTCTATACAGCCGTGATGATCTTTCCGCTGTTCAACACGCTGCGCCTGGCGCTTTACACGCGGATCGAGCAGGAGCGGGTCTTTGCCGGGCTCGACAATTTCCGCACGCTGTTCTTTGACCCGATTTGGGCCGAGCAGTTCTGGAATGCGTTGGGCAACAACTTCTGGTTCTTCCTGGTCCACATGCTGGTGCAGAACCCTATCGGGATCGCTCTGGCCGCACTCCTGAGCCACCCGCGCCTGCGCTTTGCCGCGCTCTACCGCTCGGCCATCTTCATTCCCACGATCCTGTCTTTTGTGATCGTCGGCTTTGCCTGGAAGCTGATCCTGTCGCCGATCTGGGGCATCGCGCCCTCGATGTTGGACGCGGTGGGGCTGAAATCGCTTTTTGCACCCTGGTTGGGCAAGGAGGAATATGCGCTGACGACGCTGGCGCTGATCTCGGTCTGGCAGTTCGTGGGCATTCCGATGATGCTGATCTATGCCGCGCTTCTGACCATCCCCGAGGAGATCCTGGAGGCGGGTGAGGTCGACGGCATCACTGGCATGCCGGCTTTCTGGAAGATCAAGCTGCCGCTGATCCTGCCCTCGATCGGGATCATCTCGATCCTGACATTTGTGGGGAACTTCAACGCTTTCGACCTGATCTATGCGGCCCAAGGGGCGCTGGCGGGTCCCGATTTCTCGACCGATATTCTGGGCACCTTCATGTATCGCACGTTCTTTGGCTTCCAGCTTCAGCTTGGCGATCCGCATATGGGGTCGGCCATCGCAGGCGCCATGTTCGCGATCATTCTTTTGGGGGTGTGCATCTATCTCTTCGGCATCCAGACGCGGATGCGCCGCTATCAGCTTTGAGGACCCGGACATGAACAAGGCACGCTCAAATCCGCTCAATACGGTGATGATGCACGGGGCGCTCATCCTCTACACTCTGATCGCGCTGTTCCCCGTCTTTGTGATCCTGATCAACAGCTTCAAGACCCGAAAGGCGATCTTTCGCGAGCCGCTTGCACTGCCGGATGCGGACAGTTTTTCGACCATCGGCTATGAGACAGTGATGAAGCAGGGGGATTTCTTCCTCTACTTCCAGAACTCGATGGTCGTCACGGTGGCCTCGCTGTTCTTTGTGCTGCTTTTCGGCGCGATGGCGGCCTATGCGCTCAGCGAATACCGCTTTCGCGGCAACATGCTGATGGGGCTTTACCTGGCGCTTGGCATCATGATCCCGATCCGGATCGGGACGGTTGCGATCCTTGAAATGATGGTGGCCACCGGGCTGGTGAACACGCTCTGGGCCCTGATCCTGGTCTACACGGCACAGGGTCTGCCGCTGGCGGTTTTCATCCTGAGCGAGTTCATGCGGCAGGTCTCGGACGATCTGAAGAACGCGGGACGGATCGACGGGTTGAGCGAATACACGATTTTCTTCCGGCTCGTGCTGCCGCTGGTCCGCCCGGCGATGGCGACGGTCGCTGTCTTCAACATGATCCCGATCTGGAACGACCTGTGGTTCCCGCTGATCCTGGCCCCGGCCGAGGAAACCAAGACGCTGACGCTGGGCAGCCAGGTGTTCATCGGCCAGTTTGTGACCGATTGGAACGCGGTGCTGTCGGCTCTGTCGATGGCGATCCTGCCGGTGCTGATCCTCTATGTGATATTCTCGCGCCAACTGATCCGGGGCATCACATCGGGAGCGGTGAAATGACACGCGTGCTGATTGCAGGTCTGGGCAACATGGGGCTGAGCCATGCGCTGGCGCATCATGCCCACCCGGATGCCGAGATCGTGGCGCTGGTCAATCGCAGCGGGCGGGTCGATCATCCCGATCTGGGTTCCTATCCGGTCTTTGACGATTTCTCGACGGCGCTGGCCGAAACCGCGCCTGATCTGGCCGTGATCGCCACCTATACAGACACCCACGCCGATTACGCCATTGCCGCGATGGAGGCGGGGTGCCACGTATTCGTGGAAAAGCCGCTGGCCATGACGGTGGCCGAGGCAAGCCGGGTGGTCGAGTGTGCACAGCGGACCGACCGCAAACTGGTCGTCGGCTATATCCTGCGGCATCACCCGTCCTGGGTTCGCCTGATCGAAGAGGCGCGCGGTCTTGGCGGGCCTTATGTGTTTCGCCTGAACCTGAACCAGCAATCGACCGGCCCCGAATGGGAGACCCACAAGGCATTGATGCAAACCACCTCGCCCATCGTCGATTGCGGCGTGCATTATGTCGATGTCATGTGCCAGATCACCGATGCCGCGCCGGTGCGGGTGCATGGCATCGGCCTGCGCCTGTCCGAAGAGATTGCCCCGGACATGTACAACTACGGCCAGTTCCAGGTGACATTCGCCGACGGCTCTGTCGGCTGGTACGAGGCCGGTTGGGGCCCGATGATGTCGGAAACCGCGTTTTTTGTGAAGGATATCATCAGCCCGCGCGGCGCGGTCTCGATCACGGATGGCAACAAGGGCGCCTCCGCCGATATTGATGGCCACACCAAGGTCGGCGGCATCCTTGTCCATACGCCGGCCGGCGACCGCACCATCGAGATGCCCGATGAACCGGTTCATCAACAGCTTTGCGATGCCGAGCAGGCCTTCATGCTGCGCGCCATTGCCGAAGACATCGACCTGACCCGCCACATGAGCGACGCCGTAAACTCGCTCGCCATTTGCCTGGCCGCCGACGAAAGCATCCGCAGCGGCCAGACCATTTCGCTTGAGGAGATCCTGAAATGACCGCCTTGTCGCTGAAGAACGTGAACAAGTCCTTTGGGGATATCCATGTCCTGAAGGATATCAACATCGAAGTGGAAGAAGGCGAGTTCGTCGTCTTTGTCGGGCCATCGGGCTGCGGCAAGTCCACGCTGTTGCGGGTGATCGCGGGGCTGGAGGATGCGACCTCGGGCGAGATCCACATCGCGGGCAATCAGGTCAACCTGACGCCACCGTCCAAGCGCGGCATCGCCATGGTGTTCCAGAGCTATGCGCTCTACCCGCATCTCAACGTGCGGGGCAACATGACACTGGCCCTGAAACAGGAGGGTCAGTCGAAAGCGGTCATCGAGGAGCGGGTACAGAAAGCCGCGAACATGCTGGATCTGGGTCCCTATCTCGACCGGTACCCGTCCGAACTGAGCGGCGGTCAGCGTCAGCGGGTGGCCATCGGCCGGGCCATCGTGCGCGAGCCCAAGCTGTTTCTGTTCGACGAACCGCTGTCGAACCTCGATGCGGCGTTGCGCATGAACACGCGGATCGAGATCGCGAACCTGCACAGCCAGCTTGGCGCCTCGATGATCTATGTCACCCATGACCAGACCGAGGCGATGACGCTGGCCGACAAGATCGTTGTTCTGCGCGATGGCCGGGTCGAGCAGATCGGCAGCCCGATGGAGCTCTACAACAATCCCGCCAATCAGTTTGTCGCAGGCTTCCTCGGCTCGCCGTCGATGAACTTCTTTCCCGCCGAGCTTTTGGGTGCGGGCGAAGGCCGCACGATGGGTATCCGGCCCGAAGATCTGTTCATCGCCGATGATGGTCCGCTTTCTGTGCGGGTCCGCCATGTCGAGCATCTGGGCGGCGATACGAATGTCATCGCCCGTCTCGACGACCATCAGATCACCGCACGGCTTTTTGGCCAGCATCAGGTGGCCGAGGGCGAAAGCCTGCGCCTGGGGTTCAAGCCGGAAAACACCTATGCGTTTGACCGCGATGGACAGCGTTTGCAATAGCGTGTCGCGTTTACTGACAGGTGCGCGTCACGTATTGAAAGCGGCAGGAAGCCAAATGCTCGTCAGGTCGCTGTGCTCGGCACCCTGACCTCGGGCATCGCGCCGATCAGCATTCTGGCGTAGTCGCTGTTGGGGGCGTCGAAAATGTCGTCCGTGTCCCCCTCTTCGACCAGCTCGCCACGATAGATCAGCGCCACGCGGTCGCAGAGATAGCGAACGACGGCCAGATCGTGGCTGATGAAGAAATATGTCAGCCCAAGACGGTCCTGAAGATCGCAAAGCAGGTTCAGAACCTGCGCCTGTACCGACACGTCCAGCGCCGAGGTGGGTTCATCCAGCAGCAGAAGGTCCGGCCCCGAGGCCAGCGCGCGCGCAATGCAGATGCGCTGCCGCTGGCCGCCCGAGAATTCGTGCGGATAGCGGGTCAGGTGTTGCGTGCCCAGGCCGACCAGCGACAGCAATTCGGCGGCGCGATCCCGGCGCTGGCGGCGGTCGAGGCCCAGGGTTCTGTGATGCACCAGCATCGGCTCGGTCACGATATCCTGCACCGACATGCGCGGGTTGAGCGAGGCGTAAGGGTCCTGGAACACGATCTGAACCCGCGCCCGCAGGCGGCGCAGCTCGACCGCCGACATTTCCGCCAGGTTGCGCCCTTCGAAAAGGATGCGCCCGGATGTCGGGGTTTCCAGATGCAGGATCGAGCGGGTCAGCGTCGTCTTGCCGGATCCGCTTTCGCCCACCAGACCAAAGCTTTCGCCCTTGTTGACCGCGATCGACACATCCTTGAGCGCCTGCACCTCTGAGGTGTGGCCGAACAAGCTGCGCCTTGCGCCATAGATTTTCGAGACATTCTCGATCCGCAAGATGGGCTCAGACATGGGCGACCCCTTCGATTTCCTTTGCCCGGAGGCAGGCTGTCCAATGGTCGCGCCCGACAGCCACCGAGGGCGGCACCGCGCGAGTACAGTCGGGCTGCGCCAGCGGGCAGCGCGGCGAAAATCGGCATCCCGGTGGCGGGGCGATCAGGTTGGGTACCCTGCCCCCCAACCCGTTGAGCGATCCTCGGCGCGACTCCTTGGTGGGGATCGCCGCCATCAGGGCCCGGGTGTAGGGATGGGCCGGATCTTCGATGACCCGGGCGACCGGGCCGCTTTCCACGACGTTCCCGGCATACATCACGGCAACATGAGTGCAGGTCTGGGCCACCACGCCCAGATTATGCGTGATCAGGATCACGCCGATGTCATGATCGGCCACCGTGCCCTTGAGCAGCTTCAGGATCTGCGCCTGCACCGATACGTCAAGCGCGGTTTTCGGTTCGTCGGCAATCAGCAGATCGGGCCGCCCGATCAGCGCCATGGCGATCAGCACGCGCTGGCGCATCCCACCCGAGAATTCATGCGGGTAATTGTCGAGCCGGGTCTTGGCATCGGGAATACCCACCCGCCCGAGCATCTCGGCCGCCAGCCGCCGTGCGGCCCGCCGGCGCTCGCGGCGCCCGGCGTTTGCGGCGCAGTCCAGCACAGACGGATCGTGACTGGCAGCAGCAAGCGCTACGTCGACCAGCTGCTCGCCAACTCGGTAGACTGGGTTGAGATTGGTGGTCGGGTCCTGAAAGATCATGCCGATCCGCTTGCCGCGCAGGGCTTCGACGTCGCGCATCGGCAGGGTGAGGATATCGCTGCCTTCGAACAGGATCTCGCCCCGGGCATAGCGGGCCGGCGGTGACGGCACGAGGCGCGAGATCGACAGACCGGTCAGCGACTTGCCACAGCCGGATTCACCGACCAGCCCCCAGATCTCGCCGCGCCGGACCTCGAGGTCGATGCCATTGAGCACATGCGCCTCGCCATCAAAGCTTTTCATCGTCAGGTGCAGATCGCGGATCGACAGAAGCGCCCCGGCCATGTCAGCGCCTCGCTTTCGGATCAAGAATGTCGCGCAGGCCATCGCCAAGCAGGTTGAAGCCAAAGACCGCGAGGAACATCGCCATGCCGGGCGCCATCGCCGTCCACCAGTAATCGGGCATATAGGATCGCGACAGCGACAGCAGCGTGCCCCATTCCGGCGTCGGCGTGCGCACCCCGATGCCGATAAAGCCCAGGGCGGCGACGGTCAGGATGGCAAAACCCATGTCCAGCGACATCTTCACGATGATAGGCGAAAGGACGTTGGGCAGGATGTGGCGGAACAGGATGCGGCCCGGCCCCGCGCCAATGGCGCGCGCCGCGGTCACATAGACCTCTTCTCGCGCGGCCAGCACCTCGCCCCGGACCAGCCGCGCGTATCCCGGCCACCAGGACAGGGAAATCGCGATGACCATATTGGCAAAGCCCGGCCCCAGCGCCGCCGCCACGGCCATGGCCAGGATCAGCCCCGGAATGGTCAGCGTCAGGTCGGTCAACCGCATCAGGATCTCATCGGTCCAGCCGCCAACAAAACCGGCTATTGCCCCCACCAGCGTACCGATCGCCGATCCGATCAGGACAACGCCGAACCCGGCCAGCACCGACACGGTGGTTCCCGCCATGACCAGCGACAGCACATCCTGACCCAGTTCATTGGTCCCGAACGGGTGCGCCAAGGACGGCGCGTCGAACCGGTTGGCGGTATCGACACCGCCCGCGACATGCTCGGGGAACGGGGCCAGCAGACCGCCGAAGAGCGTGAAGAACAGTACAACCGCAACCATGCCCGCGCCGATCATCGACAGCCTGGACTGGCGAAAGCGGAACATCGCGCGGCGCAACCCGTCACCGCGTGGTCTGGCGGTATCGGCCGGGATGGGATCGGTGATCTGGGTCATGAGTAGCGCACCTTCGGGTTGATCACGCCGTAGAGCAGGTCGATGGCAAGGTTCGCCAGAACGAACAGCAACCCGATCACCAGCGCCACACCGATCACCGGCAGCATATCCTGCGAGATGATGGCCTTGGTGGCGTAAAGACCGAGCCCGGGCCAGTCGAACACTGTCTCGACCAACACCGTACCGCCCAGCAGCCAGCCGAAATAGAGACCGGTCACCGTCAGCGTGGCCGAGACCGCATTGCGTGCGACGTATTTCAGGATGATCTTGGCCTTTGGCAGGCCAAGCGCGCGCGCGGTGGTCACGTAATCCTGGCTCATCACTTCGATGGTCGAGGCACGCATCATCCGCATGATGGTGGCCAGAGGTGACAGCGACATGGCGATGGCAGGCATCGCCAGATGCCGCAGCGCGGTGGCAAAGGCGTTCATGTCTCCGGCCAGCAGCGAGTCGATGGTCAGGAAACCGGTCACGGTGGGCGGCGGAATCAGGATGATGGGAAATCGCCCTCCCAGGGGCAGCCACATGAGCCACATGGCAAAGCAGAGTTGCAGCAGGAGACCCAGAAAGAAGCGCGGCATCGAAATCGCGCCGATCGCCAGGATCTGGCTCAGGTAATCCGGCCAGCGATTGCGCCAGACGGCGGTGACAAGGCCCAGCGGGATCCCCACGATCACGGCGATGAACATCGCCGCAAAGACCAGTTCCAGCGTCGCCGGCAGATAGGCCGCGATGTCGGCGGCCACCGGTCGACGGGTCAACAGCGAGGTCCCCAGATCGCCCTGGACAAGTCCGGCCACATAATTGGCGTATTGCGTCCAGATCGGCTGATCCAGGCCAAACTCACGGGCCAGCGCCTCGATCTCGGCCTGGGTTGCGTTCGGCCCGGCAGCCAGCGCCACCGGATCGCCGGGAAGCAGCCGCGCGATGGCGAACATGATGACCGTCAGACCGATGACGACGGGAAAAAGCAGCACGATCCGTCGCAGGATGAAATAGAGCATCTGGGGCGCCTCTACCGTCGAGAAACGGTCGGGCGGCATCTCGCCGCCCGACGGTGTCGATTCAGCTCAGCGACAGCGGCCAGGCTTCGATCGCGTTCGACGCAACCGGGGTGAAGTTGTAGTTCTTCACGCTGTCCCGCAGACCAAGCCGGCGCTTTTCCAGCACTCCGAAGATATCGGGCGCATCCGCGACGACCATTTCCTGGAACGCCTGATAGATCGCCTTGCGCTTTTCCGGGTCGATCTCGGCCCGGCCTGCCTCGATCAGGGCATCGACCTCGGGATTGCTGTAAACCGCGTTCTGCCAGCCGCCATTGCGCGAGGAATGATAGGCGGCAAAGGCGATGTTGTCTGGATCGCCATAGTTCGCGGTCTGGTAGACCGGGAAGAGGTCAGGGAAGGTTTCCGGCGAAGCGCAGGCGGCCACCATATCCGGCCATTTCAACGGCTGGATTTCCAGGTCGATGTTGATCTGCTTGAGGCTGTCCAGCATGATCAGCGCCCAGCGTCGCTGTTGTTCCAGTCCCGACACATGCACCATCTTGAGCGTGATGCCCCCTTCGGGGGTAGCGGTCTTGGCCAGGTATTCCTTGGCCTTGTCCAGATCCATACGATAGACCCCAAGATCCGGGTTATGCCCCAGAATGCCGTCGGGCAGCGGCCCGGTCATCAGGTTGGCATAGCCCGCCGCGTCGACGATGGCCTGATAGTTGGTCGCATGGGAAATCGCCTTGCGCATGTTCGGGTCCGTCAGGGGGCCGTTCTTTGTATTCATCTTGATCGAGAAGGTGCGGTATTCCGGCTCCAGCACCCGCACCACGCCCGGCGCATCGGCCAGGCTGTCCATGTCCTCGCTGGTCAGGTCGACGGCGATATGCGCCTCGCCGCGCTGAAGCAGCAGACGCTGCGTCGCGGTTTCGCGCACGATCTGCCAGATCACCCCGCCAAGGTTGCCGCCCCCCGGTTGCCAGGCATCGGCCACACGGGCGAGGTGATACAGCGTTCCGACCTCGACCCGGGCGACCTGAAACGGTCCCGATCCGGCAGTGTTGGTAAGCAGCCAAGTCTGCCCCATATCCGCGCCCAGATTGGCCTCGACCACGGCTTTCTCGACGATGAAAATCCAGGGCAGCACTTGCAGAAAGGCGGCAAAAGGAGTCGCCAGCGTGAACTCCACCGTGGTGGCATCCAGCGCCTTGACGCCTTCCGCCGTCACGATATCACGGATCATCCAGGAATTGCCCTTGGCCAGGCTGAGGGCCCGCTGGAACGAATAGACCACGTCTTCGGAGGTGACAGGGGCACCGGAATGGAACCGGGCATTGCCGTTCAGCTTGAAGACATAGGTCTTGCCATCTTCGGACACCTCCCAGCTTTCGGCCAGGGCCGGGACCGCCTCGGGCGGATTGCCCGCCACACGCACGAGCGGATCGTAGACATTGCGCATGAAGAACGACGCGGAATAGCCGGTCGCGGTATGCGGGTCGAAATTCGGAATGTCCTGACCGGATGCGATGACCAGGATATTGCCGCTGCCTTGCGCGAACAGCGCACCAGGCAAGGTTGCGGTCGCAAGTCCAGCACCCGCCATGGCCAGGAGGCCGCGCCGGGAGATTGTCAGATGAGACGAGGTTTTCATGTGATCACTCCTTGTTGGGTCTGTCTTTTTTGGTCGAAAGTCACGTGCCGGACCGGCACGCGGTCTTGGCGTTCAGGCCCAGGCCTGGCTGGGCTGCTTCTCGGCCTCGGTGCCGGACGGAACCGTCGGTTGCCGATAGAACTGCGCGGCGTGTTCCGGTGTGATGAATCCCAGCGCCAGATCGCGGGCCACCGCGTCGGCGCTGCGTTCTGCCGGATCGCCGAATCCGGCCCCGCCACCCAGCACCAACTCGACGATTTCACCGGTGGACTTCAGGGAAACCAGCGCGCCGGTGCCGCAGTCGCGCAGGAGCCGCCCGTCGGTGCCTTGAACCAGGCCTCGCGCGCCGCCCCCCGGATGCCCGCCGAAGAGACCCGGGATCGGGTTGTCGACGCCTTCGGGATAGACCGAGACCAGCATCTCATGCCCGTCATCCTCGCGCTTGCGGAAGCGCACGATCTGCCCCAGCCCGCCGCGCTGCTTTCCCGCGCCCCCCGAGTCGGCCAGGAAGGATTTTTCTAGCACCAGAACCGGAACCCGGCTTTCCATCAGCTCGATCGAGGTGTTGGCCGCCGAGGTCGGCCAAAGCAGCGAGGAATGCCCATCCTTGCGCGCGGCGCCGCCCTGTCCGCCGCCCACGAACAGCATGTCGGAATAGAACGTGCCCTGATCGTCCTTGCCATAGATGTTGGCCGCCACGGCGAGACCGGTGAAGGACTGCACCTTGTCCGCCGCGGCACCTGAGAGGGCGGCGAAGATGTTCGGCGCAAGGTACCAGCCCGTCCGCGTCCGCAGGTTCACCGCCGCCGGATAGGTCGGGTTCAGGATCGAGCCCTCGGGCGCCTTTACCGTGAACGGACGATAGCACCCGGCATTGCCGCGCACCGAGGGTGTCAGCATACATTTCAGCGGATAGGTTGCATGCGCCGCCGTGTAGTTCAGCGTCGAGTTCAGCCCGCCCTGCGGCAGTTGCGGCGGCGCGCCGTCGAAATCCACGGTAATCGCATCGCCCTCGACTTTCACCAGCACTGGATAAGAGATCTTTTCGCCCAGCGGGTTGTTGGTGATGGTCGAGCGGTATTCGCCATCGGGTATGGCCCGCACCGCGTCGCGCATCGCCTTTTCCGACAGGCCCTGCACCACTTCGGCCAGCGCCCCCAGATCGTGCATCCCGTAGTCCGCCATGAAGGCGTCAAGCCGCTCCGCCCCCAGCTTGTTGGCCGCGACGAAGGAGAAGATGTCGCCCAGGACCTGGTCGCCGTTGCGCACGTTCTGGCGGATCAGTTGGATCAGCGTTTCGTTGGGTCTGCCCGCGTCAAACAGCTTCATCGGCGGGATTTGCAGCCCCTCTTCGTAGATCTCGCGCGCATGCAGCGAATCCTTGGTACCGCCGATGTCGGACACATGGCCCACTGTGCCCATCAGCCCGACCAGCCGACCGTCGCGAAACGCCGGGGTGACGATGGCGATGTCAAACAGATGTCCGGCGCAGAGCCATGGATCGTTGGTGATCAGAACATCGCCCGGTCTCAGCGTCTCGGCCGGATAGGCCCGCAGCAGCGCCTTGACCGCGCGGGGCAGCGTCAGGTTGAATACCGGCATGGCGCGCGGGCTGTGAGCCAGCGTCTCGCCATCCTTGTCCAGAAGCTCGCAGGCGAAATCCTGTGCCTCGGCGATCACCAGCGAAAATGCGGTGCGGCAGACGGTCAGCTACATCTCCTCGACCACGTTGACCATACGCGACCACATAATCTCCAGCCCGATCGGGTCGACCTCGATCCGCGCCACCGCCTCGGCGCGCGACATTTCCGGCGTCACGATGGCCATACGCGACCACATAATCTCCAGCCCGATCGGGTCGGCCTCGATCCGCGCCACCGCCTCGGCGCGCGACATTTCCGGCGTCACGATGGCCTCGGCCGCCCGGCTGGCCCCGAGCGTGACACAGAGGTTCAGGCCCGCGTCGATCTCTATCCGGTCGGACGGGCCGATGATCGTCGTCGACTCGCGTTCCTCGATGATCGCAGGCCCGTCGATCCGGTCGCCTGCCCGCAGGGCGTAGCGGTCATAGACCGTGGTCTCGAAATCGCCCTCGTCGAACCAGCAATGACGGCTGCCCTTGACCTTGCTGTCGGCGTCACCGCCATCGGCGGCCCCGGTCAGTTCCAGATCCGAGGTCGGACCGGCAACGCGGACACGAAAGTTCACCGCTTCGAACCTGGCGCCTTCGAACGGTTCGGCATAGCGCGCGGCATAGGCGCGGCGGAACGCCTCGCGGATCGCGGGCAGATCGCCCTCTTGCAGCGCGTGGCCGGGCAGTGGGACCGAGATGTCATGCATCTGCCCCACCAGCCGCATGTCGGCGCTGCGTTCGATCACAGCTTCGGCGCGCGCAACCCCGGCACGGTCGAGATGGCGCAGCCCTTCGTCTTCGAGCGATTGCAGCAAGGAGTTTACGGCATCGGCATCGAACCCCGCCGACAACTCGACCCGCATTGATCGCACATCCTCGAACGACAGCGGCGCCACGAGGAAGCCAAGCGCCGCGGCCGCGCCAGAGGCGGGCGGGATCAGGACCGAGGAAATCCCCATGACCCGCGCCACGTCGACCGCATGGGCCGGGCCGGCCCCGCCGAACCCAACCATCGCATAGTCGCGCGGATCCTTATATCCCAACACGAGATTGGCATCGGTCACCGTAGGCTGTACCCCGCCCCGACCATAACAGGCAGGCCCGGGATCAGACCCTGCCGAATGCGGCCCAACCTTGAGCAAGCCCACCTCTTCAATCGCGGCGATCGATCCGCCGCCCGCGCCGATCTCGA
Organism: Ruegeria sp. PrR005; assembly: GCF_010500245.1. Taxonomy (GTDB): domain Bacteria; phylum Pseudomonadota; class Alphaproteobacteria; order Rhodobacterales; family Rhodobacteraceae; genus Ruegeria_B; species Ruegeria_B marisflavi. The sequence continues at coordinate 193,683 of NZ_JAAGOX010000056.1, read as the reverse complement.
TCATCTCGATCACCGGTGCCTTGATTGGCAGGCCCGACCCCTTGGTAAAACGATGCACCCGCGCGGCCTCCATCATCGGGGCCACCTCGGCGCGACCATCTTCGATCATGCAGGCCTTGGCCGTCGTACCGCCCATGTCGAAGGAAATCACATCCTTAAGCCCTGCCTTTTCGCCGAACAGCGCGGTGGCCAGGCCGCCGCCTGCCGGTCCGCTCTCCAGCAGGCGGATCGGGAAATCACGGGCGGTTTCCAGCGATACGAGCCCGCCCGCCGAATGCATCAGTCGCAGCGGACCTGCGAACCCCCTGCCCCGCAACTCCTGTTCCAGCCTGGTCAGGTAGCGGTGCATCAGCGGCTGAACAAAGGCGTTGGCACAGGTGGTCACGTTGCGCTGATACTCACCCATCTCGGCCACCACGTCCGAGGATACCGACACCGCCAGATCGGGGAATGCGGCGCGGACGATCCCGGCCGCGCGCTGTTCGTGATCGGGGTTGGCATAGGAATGCAGAAAGACGATGGCAATCGCCTCGCACCCCTGCGAGGCAAGCTGTTCGGCCGCCTGGCGCACGGCGGCCTCGTCCAGCGGGGTGGCAACCTTGCCGTCAGCGGTCATGCGCTCATCGACCTCAAGCCGCAGATCGCGGCTGACGATGGGATCGGGAAAGGCCACGAACAAGTCGTAGATGTCGTACCGCTGCTCGGTTCCCATTTCGAGGATATCGCGGAATCCGCGCGTAGTGATCAGCCCCACAGGCGCGCCCTTGCGCTCGATCACCGCATTGGTGACCAGGGTGGTTCCGTGCACGATCTCGGAGACATCCGCATGTCCGATCGACCGCAGCGCCAGCAACTCGTCCAACCCCTTCAGCGCCGCCTCGGACGGGTCATGTGGCGTTGTCAGACGTTTGTGCAGCGTGACCGAGGAGGTCTCGGCATCGTAAAGAACAAAATCGGTGAACGTCCCCCCGATATCGAAGCCGACGCGCCAGCGTGATTTGGGATGGGTCATGCGATGAATCCTTTCTCTGGTGCCAGCGGGTATGTGAATCCGGTGTCACCCAATTCGGCCGCGATCCGGGCGGCGCCCTTTGCCAGCGCGGCAAGCATGTCGTCGCGGTCCGCATTTTCGACAACCGCGTGGGGATAAACGATGCACAAGCTGACCGCTTCGGCGGTCGTCGGGTTGGCGACGGCGATGGCAATTGCATCGACCCCCGGCGTGGCCTCCTGGCTGGAATAGGCAAACCCCTGTTCGCGGATGACTGCGAGCCGCCGCAACAGGTGGGCCAGCCCGTCATGGCCTGCGTAAAGCTCGGCCACCTCTTCATCCGCCAGCCGCGCCAGCAAGGAACGCCCGGTGGCACTTTCCTCGGCCTTCAGCCGGCGGCCGACTGCCCCCATCACGCGCAGCGTGTTCGTGCCGGGGAAATCGGCGATCCCGGTCACCTCGCGCCCTTCGCGAAGCGAGACATAGCCGGTGTGCCCATAGCGTGCTGAAACCTCGGCCACGACCTCTGACGCGCGGCGGATCAGGCCCGAGGCATGCTTTAGGGCCGCCGCTACATCGAGCATCAGCCGCCCGGGGCGGTGGCGCCGGGTATTGCCAACAGTTTCCAGCATCCCCGCATCCCGCATCGCCTTCAGCAATCTCGAGGCGTTCGCCTTTGGGATCGACAGTTGTGTCGTGACCTCTGAAACGGTCAGGTCGGTGTGGCCCGCCGCAAAAAGTCTCAGGACATCGGCTGCATTGTTCAAAATCGTCATTGATATTTGTTCCATTTTATGGAACTTTTGTTCCGTTATATGAAACTAAATTCGAAGCTCACGTCAGGTCAAGAAGTTTTGCGAGCCGACGCTCGGATCAAAAGGCAACGTCCGGCACGAGCCGAGGCAACTGTAGGGAATGTTTAAAGAATTGAACGAAAGAGGTTCCTTCGGTTTCACCGCCGTTTGGAACCAGATTGCGGTTGAAACCGCCTGTGCCCACTGACCGGATCGAATCAGAGACGGCTCGTTCGGTCGGTCGGTCTCGATGCTTGTCCTGTCCCAGACCTCTGCCCGAATGTACCAAAGCCGAGGGTCATCCCCGATGCGACCGGTATCCCGATCAGGGCCTCAACGGGTGTCATCGACCAACAACCTCTCACCGACACCCAAGGTACAGGGCGGTCGCAGAGAAGCTCATCATGCGGGGCGCTGCCTGGGGCGGATCGGACGGGGTGGACCGGGTTTCTTTACGATCAGGGAATGCACGCGTGTCTTCCGCAACACCCCCTGTGAGGCGAAACGCGTCCCGCAACGGGTGTTCACCCTGTCGCACCTTTGCCGCTCTTTGACCTAGAGAACGAGGCCGTAGACCAGGACCCAGACAGTCAGCAGACAGGCGGTGACAATGAAATATCCTCCATTCCACTTCAACCCGACATGCAGTGCGCTGACGTTTCCGAAAGCCCCGATCAAAAGGGTTGTCGCGGTAAAGGGTGACGTTGCCCCGCTCAGCGCCCAGCCGGACGCAATGGCGATCACCAGTGCGGATGGCGCTATTCCAAGGGTTTCGGGCGCCGGGAGGAGCGGGGCGATCAGCGTAACCGCAAGTATGGGGTTCATGCCGATCTGCCCGAAAAGCGGTATGATCCACACCAGCGACGCCAGCACGAGCCACGGTGGCAACGCCTCCGCATCAAACCCGGCGGCCATCACAATCGGTTGCAGCAAGGGCGCTCCGACTGTTCCGATGTAACCCGCCATCATCAGCAGAACGAGCTCTCCCCGGTAGGCGGGCAGTTCCTCGCCAAGAAAACGCCGTACGCGTAGGGGCAAAGAGGTCTCGGCGCCCGAGCCGGAGTGCTGGAGGATCGCCCAAACGATCGCGATTGCGGGAACGACGAGCATCACCACACCAACAACGCGGATATCCAGCCAGAAATGGAACCCCAATACCGTCATCGCAAGCAATACAAGCAGAACGAACAATGGCGAAAGAAGCGCCCAGGATCCTTCGACAGGCATGCGTCGGGGCGGATTTGCAAGCCTTGGCTTGAAGATGCTGTCCATTGCCCAACCCGTCAAAAGGATGATCGCGGCAGACCCCAGACCCGGCAACACGGACCCCGCCCACGAAGCGCCGGGAACGACCGCTGTCGTAATTGCCATCGCAAAGGCCAAAGGTGACCAGGGCAGCGAAGAGATGAACCCGCGCTGGATCGCAAGCAGCATCCGACGCGACCGAAGCGACCGGATCAGCAGGTCGGTCTCTGATCGCGCGGATTGCGAGGCGAGACTGCCAAGAAGGGAGATGGATCCGTAGTTGATCAGCAACGCGAACAGGTGACCGCCTACCGTCAGCGCGGCGTATCTGCGGCCGGGTGGTTGGCTGGCAAGGAACTTGCCCGTCCTTTGCAGTGAAGGAGAGGTTTCAGCCACGTTTCGCAAAGTGGACAGCGCCGTGAAAAATGCCGCGATGAACGCCGCCTTGTCCAGACCATCGAGCGACAGACTCAGCCAATCCTCGCCAGCGGCCGCAAGCCACACCGAAAGCGCCATCCCAGCGACGAGAAAGGCCTTGCGCGCTGCGCGCACACGCAGACCGAGCAGAAGCAGGATGACAAATGCGAGGCCCTCGATCAGCAGCGGCGGCACATCCGCCCCCCATTCACGAAGACCGAAGGCGAGCGTCAGAAAGACCAGCAACCCCGCGGCCGCGCGGTCGAATGTTCGTGAAATCATCATGGGGCAATGTACCTGCCGGGGGTGCAAGCGCGACTTTGTCCAGTCTAACTGCTTTTTCCACCGCGCCAAGCCAGAAGCGGTTTGCCCTGGATCGGTTCCAGACGTGGGAGGGGGTGAGAGAGCGTCCTCGCACAGGGCGAACTGGCTGATACTTGTCGACGACGATTTGCTTGCCCCACGCCCGGCCAGGGTTTTCAAACTGACCCACGCATGTCTGAGCAAAAAGTCTGTTGAGCATGACTTCAGAAGCCTCGACCACGATACTCCAGTCCGGGCAGCGATCCATTCAACGGCCGAAACAAGTCACAAGGTTTGACTCGCAAAGGCTCCATGGGTCAATTTGTAACCGGGTTGGAAGAGGGGCCGTTGCATGGATTGCCATTCGAACCACAGCGTTTTTCTGCGTGCTGACGGGTCGTTGGCCTGTTGGGATGATGCTGGAAGCAGGCTGACACTCAAACCCTTCGACCCTGACACGGACTGTTCCAGGGATGTTGTTTTTGGCCCCGTTTTCAATGACATTCGGACCAAACTCGCCCGAGAGGAAATGCCATCTCCGGACTATTGCCGCGATTGCCTGATCCTGGCCAGCGGCGCCTGTTTCAACCCCGAATGGCAAAACCGCAAGGAGTTGCTGATCTTTCAGGTGGAGCCGTCCATCGCCTGTACGCTCGAATGCCCCGGTTGCATGACCTTTGCCGAACGACGAGTGCGTCACGGCCGCGCCGGGCACCTCGATATTGCGATCTTTGAAAAGTACCTGGCCGATTTCAAGGCGGACGGGGTTTCGATCCGGACGATTGACTTTCAAGGGCATGGTGAACCCCTGCTCAACCGCAATGTCTGGAAGATGGCGGGCCTGGCGAAATCCTACTTCCCGGATGCCAATATCTCGATGTGCACGAACGGTCACGGGATATACGATCCCACACAGGTGCATTCGGGTATAGATGAGGTCATGTTCGCCATCGACGGAGTCGACCAGCAGAGTTTCGAAACTTACCGCGTGCGGGGGAAATTCGACCGGGCCTATGAGTTCATGAAGTCCTTTTGCCAAGGCGTCATTGCCGAGGGCCGGCCGATCAGGACCATTTGGAAATACATCCTGTTCGACTGCAACAACAGCCCCGAGCAGTTGATCAGGGCCCAGCAACTGGCTGCGGAAGCAGGGGTTCAGGAGCTGTTGTTTATCAATACCCAGCTTGGCCTGAAATCCTCGAAGGTCTTTGCCCTTGCCGATATTCCCAAGGCCGACACCGGCGTGAAACTGCGGATATCGGATTACCTGTCGAACTTCCACGACACCCTGCACAGCATCGACAGGGCCAGGTCTGCCCTGATGCGGCGCGACTCTGCGGCGGCAGCGCAGCTGTTGTTTGCGACGAACATGATCCGCCGCAGGTTCGAATGTATCGAGCAGAGCGACAACATTCCTCGGGACTATCAGGCGCTCATCCATGAAATCCTGGACCTGGCAGGGTATGAAGGGATCGACACCGCGACAAGAGACGCGGTGCGGAGCGGATTGCACGCCGTGAGAGACAAGCTCGACCTCGACATCCACGCAGCCAAGGACATGTTGATCGGATGGAAAACGGAGGAGATCGCGCGCCTGGCAACCCGGATCGGCCGCCGCCCCAGGCGTGGTCCGGTGAGGCTGGCCAGGTCGCTGGTGGAAACCGGGCTTCGCACGTTTGAGCGCAAGTCGGACAGGCGTCTGCTGGAGGCGAGAAACCTGATTATCTGGTGGAAGTCGAAAGAAGTGATCCGGCTGGCGGCCCGACTTGACCGAACGCCCCAGCCAGACGTTTCGGTCATGTGAGCGGTAGTTCACGCGAAACCCGCCTGACGTCGCGGCGGTGATGTGCAACCATTTTGCATGAGCAGAATCAGCCTCGAACAGATCCGTGCCTTCCTTCAGGTCGTGCGATTGGGTGGCGTCGGCAAGGCGGCCGAGGGCATGAACCTGACGCAACCCGCCGTGACCGCGCGGATCCGCAACCTTGAACAGGCGGTGGGGGCCGAATTGTTCGACCGGACCGGCGGCGGCTTGCGACTGACCAAGCGCGGCGAGATGCTGGTCAGCCATGCCGAGCGGTTCGAGCACCTCTATGGCCTGCTGGAGCGCGACGTCATCGCGCCCGAGAGCATCGAGGGGCGGCTGAGGCTGGGTGTCTCGGAAACGGTTGCGCAATGCTGGCTTGCCGAACTGGTCGCCCGGCTGCACGCGGTCTATCCCCGGCTGGAAATCGAGTTCAACGTCGACATCTCGATCAATCTGCGCAATGCGCTTCTGAACCACGCGCTCGATCTGGCGATCCTGCTGGGGCCGGTCTCCGAATACTCGGTCGAGAATGTCGAGTTGCCGGGTTTCGACCTGGCCTGGTACGTGTCCAGCAAGGCCGAACATTGCGACGATCCTTCGCTGTATCTGCGCCGCCCGATCCTGGCCTATGCCCGCCACACCCGCCCGTTCCGCGAGCTGCGCGAGATGCTGTTCGAAAGGATCGGTCCGGACGTGTCGATGTTCCCCTCGTCGTCACTCTCCACCTGTTTCCGGCTGGTCGAGGACAACCTGGGCGTTGCCGCCCTGCCCCGGGCGTTGGGGCGCGAATATGTCGAGACAGGCCGCATCCGCGAATTCAATCCCGGCTGGGTGCCGCCGCCCTTGCGGTTTACCGCCTCTTACCTGGCCGAGCCCAAAAGCAACATGGTCGAAACAGCTGCCAGATTGGCACAAGAGGTGGCAGAGCGCTTCGCCTTTGCATAAATTTTTTTTATTCTTTTTGGCCAAAATTTTGAATTTGCCGCTATGGGCGAGATTTGCCACCCTTTGACAAAGGGAGGCGGCACGGTGACCACAGACCACGAAAGACTGCGACGCGCAGACATATCCGAGGTGAGGGGCGAGATCCGCACAGGCCGCTATCGCGCCCATACGGCCGGGCTAGGGCTGGGATTTCTGCAAACCAACCTCGCCATTCTGCCTGCGGCGTTTGCCTTGGATTTCATGCGCTACTGCCAACGCAATCCCAAACCTTGCCCGCTTGTCGGTGTCTCGGACACCGGCAACCCGCTGATGTTTACGTTGGGGCGCGATATCGACATCCGCACCGACGTGCCTGCCTATAACATCTACCGCGAGGGTCGTCTGGATCACAGCACACCGAGCATCGAAGACATCTGGCGCACGGACATGGTGGCCTTTGCGCTCGGCTGTTCCTTTACCTTCGAACGGGCGCTCATCGAGGCGGGAATCCCGGTCTGGCATATCGACAATGACAGGACCGTGCCGATGTTCCGCTCGAACATCGACACGGTTCCCGCCGGTCCGTTCAGCGGCAAGATGGTGGTCAGCATGCGCGGCATAGCCGCCGACAGGGTCACCGACGCCATCGAAATCTCGAGCCGCTATCCGTTGGCGCATGGCGCACCGGTTCATGTCGGAGACCCGGGCGCGATCGGCATATCGGACGTCGCGCGGCCCGATTGGGGCGGCCCGGCCCCTATTGGCGAGGGGCAGGTGCCTGTGTTCTGGGCTTGCGGGGTCACCCCCCAGGTCGCGATCGAGAAGGCCGCCATACCGCTCTGTATCACGCACAAACCCGGCCACATGCTGATCACCGACATTCCGGAAGATGCCGAGGTTCCGGTACTTCGTCCAACCTCTTGAGCTAAAACCGATGATAACCAAGAACAACATGGAGACACTGATGAAAAAGACACTCACATTCCTGGCCGCAACCACGATGCTGGCGGCACCCGCCCTGGCCGAGGATCTTTCGGTTGTCGGCAGCTGGTCCGGCCTGCCACTGCACAAGCAGTTCGAGGCGCCATTCTGGAACGAGACGCTGCCCGCCGCGTCCGGCGGAAAGATCAATGTGGCTCTGACCACCCATAACCAGATGAACCTGGGCGTCGGCGACGTGTTCCGCCTGCTGGGCGATGGTGTCTATGACGTGGCGATGACCGTGGCCGACTACGCCGTGGCGGACGCGCCGGAACTGGAAGGGCTGGATGTGCCGCTGCTGGCGTTGACGGCCGACGAGGCGCGCGCCATGGTCGATGCCGCGCGCCCGATGGTCGAGGACATCTATAACGCCCGCTTCAACAGCCATGTCCTGGCCATCGCGCCCTATCCACCGCAGGTGGTGTTCTGCAACGCCGAGATCAACGGTCTGGACGATCTCAAGGGCAAGAAGGTGCGCGGATCGGGCCGGATGACCACCCTGTTCCTTGAGGCACTTGGCGCCGAAGGGGTGAACGTCAGCTTCTCCGAAGTGCCCGGTGCCTTGCAGAAAGGTGTCGTCGACTGCGCAATTACCGGCGCCGGGTCAGGCTACTCCGCCGGATGGTGGGAGGTCTCGACCCATCTGCTGCCGATCCCGCTGGGGGGCTGGGACAGCGTCGTGACCGCGATCAACCTCGACAAGTGGAACAGCCTGGGCGCCGACATGCAGGAGCTGATCGCAGCACAGGTCGCCAGCGAGTTCGAGGCGCCGGCCTGGGCTGATGCGCAGGGCGCGCTAGACAATGACATCGCCTGCCTGACCGGCAATGGCGAATGCGCCTCGGGCGACAAACGCGGCATGACTCTGGTAGAGGTATCGGATGCCGATTTCGCCAAGGCGCGCGAGGTGCTGGTGTCCAAGGTCCTGCCGGACTGGGCCGAACGCGCAGGCGGCGACTGGGCCGCGCGCTGGAACGCATCGGTCGGTGAGACCGTCGGCGTGAAGATCGGCGGCTGACCCGAACCCAGAGGAGGACCCCCTCATGGCACTGACCCTGCTTTCAGGTCTTAGACGGCTCAACCGCACGATCGCGATCCTGGTCGGCGTTTTGCTCTTGGCCTGCGTGGTCTTTGTGCTGGCAGATATCGTGCTGCGGCAAATGGGGTCCTCGCTGGGGGGGACGGATGAAATCAGCGGCTATGTAATGGCCATCGCAACGTCCTGGGGCATGGCCTTTACCCTGATCGAGCTGGGCCATGTTCGCATCGACATCCTGCGCGGGCGCGCCACCGGGGGCGTCCGTGCCCTGTTCGACCTGACCGCGATGCTGGCGCTGGCCGTCACCGTGACGCTGATCGCGGTGCGCGGCTGGCCGGTACTGTCGCGGTCGCTTGCCAATTCCTCGCGCGCGAACACGCCGCTGGAAACACCGCTGGCGCTGGTTCAGGCGCCGTGGCTGGCAGGTTGGATCTGGTTTGCGCTGGTGTCCTGGCTGACCTTCGTTGCCGCGCTGACATTGATCGCGCGCCGCGATTTCGCCGCCTCCGAGGCGGCGATCGGTACCTTTGGCGAACTGGATGCGCTGAAATGATCGGATATCTGACACTGGGCCTTCTGGGTCTTCTGAGCCTGTCGATCCCCGTCGGTATCGTCCTGTTCCTGCTTGGCTTCGGGATCGACGCGTTCTTCAGCCCGTTTCCCCTGACCAGGGGATTGGGCAACCTGGTCTGGTCGACCTCGAACAACGCGACCCTGATCGCCATTCCGTTCTTTGTGCTGCTGGGAGAAATCCTTGTCCGGTCCGGGCTGGCCACCCGAACCTATGCCGCGCTCGATCGCTGGGTCAGCTGGCTGCCCGGTGGTCTCGTCCATGCAAACATCGCAACCTCGACCATGTTCTCGGCCACTTCCGGTTCGTCGGTCGCGACCGCCGCCACCGTGGCCACCGTTGCGATGCCGCAGGCTGAGAAGCTGGGATACGACCCCAAGCTGTTCTCGGGCGCGATCGCTGCGGGCGGCACGCTGGGCATCATGATCCCGCCCTCGATCAACCTGATCGTCTATGGCTTCCTGACGCAGACTTCGATCCCGCGCCTGTTCCTGGCGGGTCTGCTGCCCGGTATCGCGCTGGCGCTGGGCTTCGTTCTGGTCACGGCGCTGATCTGCGCGATCCGCCCCAGTTTGGGTGGCCAGCGCCGGGTGTTCACCCTCTCCGAGATGATCCGCGCGCTGGCCGAGCTGATCCCGATCATCCTGCTCTTCACGATGATCATCGGCACCATCTACAAAGGCTGGGCCACCCCGACCGAGGCCGCTGCCGTCGGCGTTGCCGGTGCGCTGGTGATTGCGGCCATCTTTGGCGGGATCAGCTTTTCGATGCTGGGCGAGGCGATCCTGGGCACGGTCAAGATCACCTCGATGATCATGCTGGTGGTGATCGGCGCCTCGTTTCTGAACTTCACCCTCGCTTCGGCCGGGATCGGGCGCGAGCTACAAGACTTCCTGGGCGGGCTCGGCCTTTCGCCGCTGGCCTTCATGATGGTGATCGTGGTGATCTATATCGTGCTTGGCTTCTTCATCGAGACCCTGTCACTGATGGTGGTGACCATCCCGATCATCGTGCCGCTGGTGATCGAACAGGGGTATGACCCGATCTGGTTCGGCATCCTGATGATCGTCCTGATCGAGATGGCGCTGATCACACCGCCTGTGGGGCTGAACCTTTACGTGGTGCAAGGCGCGCGCAAATCCGGCACGATGAGCGAGGTGATGCTGGGCACCCTGCCCTATATCGCAGCGATGCTGGCGATGGTGGTGGCGTTGATCGCCTTTCCGCAGATCGCGCTTTACCTGCCCGACGCGCTGCAATGACCGGGATCAGGCCCGCAGGTCGTCAAGCAGCCGGTCCATCATCGCGTCGCAGGCGGCCAGTTGGTCCAGCGTGACATATTCGTCGGGCTTGTGGCCCTGCCCCTCCATCGAGCCGGGGCCGCAGACAACGGTCGGGATACCCAGGCCGTGAAAGAACCCCGCTTCGGTGCCGAAGGCGACCTTGGTCGTGTGTGGCTGCCCGGACAGTTTACGCACGTATGCCACGACCGGATCGGCTGGATCGACATCCAGTCCGGGATAGGCGTTGATCTGCTCGACCGAGATACCTCCGGCGTCGCCATAGGCTCTGCCGATCCGGTGCGCCTCTGTTCGGATGCGCGCCATCAGATCGTTGGCCCAGTCGGCGGCAAGGTGTCGGAACTCCAGCATCATTTCGGCCCGGTCCGGCACGATGTTGAGCGCACGTCCCCCATGCAGCGTGCCAACATGCACCGTTGAACAGGGCACGTCATAGGCCGGATCCTGTGCGCCGGCGGTGGCAAGCTCGTTCTGTACCCCGCGCAGGGCGGTCACGAAATCGGCCGCCAGATGCAGCGCGTTGACAAACCGCGGGGCCAGCGCGGAATGGCCTGCCTGCCCGGTGCAGATCGCCCGCAGCGCCACCTTGCCCTTGTGACCCGTCGCCACCTGCATCCGGGTTGGCTCGCCCACGATGCAGGCGCGCGGCGCGCCCAGCATCGGCGCCAGACGGTCCAGCATGCGGGCGATGCCAACACAGCCGACCTCTTCGTCATAGGACAGCACGATTTTCAAAGGCTCTGCCAGTTCGATGGCTGCGGCCCGCTGCGCCAGTGCCAACGCTGAGGCGACGAAACCTTTCATATCCGTTGTGCCACGACCATAGGCGCGGTTGCCCTCCAGCGTCAGCCGGAAGGGGTCTCGGCTCCAGACCTGGCCTTCAACGGGTACCACATCGGTATGGCCCGACAGCAATACCCCCGCCCCCGGCGGCCCGATCTCGGCATAAAGCCCGGCCTTGCCCCCATCCGGGTCCGGCAGCCGCCGCACCCGGAAGCCGCAGGCGTTCAGATGCGCCTCGGCATACTCGACCAGTTCAAGGTTCGACCGGGAACTGACGGTGTCGAACCCAATGAGCCGGTCGAGAATGTCCAGTGTGGTACTCATCCGCGCCAATCCGCCGCCAATTCGGTGATCTCCCGGCGGAAGGGCGGCGCGTCACCTGTGTCTGGCGCGTCCAGTTCGCGGGCATAACGATGCCCGGCATAGGTGGCCCAGGCAATCGGCCCCGGCGCGTTGGCATCGCCGATCAGCCGGACCGAGCGGATGCCCGCATCGGCCCAATCCGCCTCTCGCCCCACCAGGTCCTGATATAATTGGTCATTGCCAAGCCGCGCAGCGACAACAACCACCGAGTCCATCTCCATCGACCGGGTTCTGCCTGTATAGACGCAATTCGTAACCACATGGTCGGAACAGATCGCGGTCACGCCCCGGTTCAGCACGATCTCCACGCCGGCCTCAACCAGCCGGGCATGAATGGCCCCCTGCTCCAGCGTGTTGCGGGTCCAGTCGCTGACGAAGGGCGCGGGCGTGACCAGCGTCACCTGTGCGCCGCTTTTGGCCAGAAGCTCCGCCAGAACCCCGCCCATATAGTAGTGATCGTCGTCAAAGATCACCACGCGGCCCTTGGGCAACCTGCCCTCCATCAGATCGTCGGGCGTGAACACCTGCGCGCCCGGCGCGATGGGCATTGGCACCACATGCTGCCGTGCGACCCCGTCGCGCCGCCAGGTGGATCCGGTGGCGATACAGATGTTCTGAAACCCGAACTCCAGGATCGCCGCGGCATCCAGTTCGCTTTGCCGATAGATCTCTACATTTGGACGTTGCCCCAGCTGGTACGCGCGGTAATCCACCACGCGGCCCCAAGCGGACAACCCCGGCAAGGCGCGTTCCCGCGTCACCCGCCCACCGATAACCTCGCGCGCCTCGGCAATCGCCACGTCATAGCCGCGCCGGCAGAGCGCCCAGGCGGCCTCGAGCCCCGCCGGACCGGACCCCACAACCAGTACGTTGGAGCTGTCGCCCTTGGGGTTCATCCGCTCCGGATGCCAGCCCTTGCGCCATTCCTCCATAAAGGTCGGGTTCTGGGTGCAGCGGCTGATCGACATGGTCATGTCACCGGTGATGCAGATGTTGCAGCCGATGCATTCGCGGATATCCTCGATCCGACCCTCTTCGACCTTCTTCGGCAAGAACGGATCGGCAATCGATGGCCGTGCGCAGCCGATGAAATCGAGTGTCCCCGATTTCACCATCCGCACCATAATATCAGGCGAGGTGAAGCGGCCCACGCCCACCACCGGCCGATCGGTCAGTTCGCGGATACCGCGCACCAGCTGTTCCTGCGCCGCCTCCTCCTTGAACCGCGACGGGCCGGAGCAGTCCTCCCACGTGCCCTGCGCCAGATCCCAGAGATCGGGCAGGTTGCGGTTCATCTCGATATAGTCGCGCAGTTCGGCATTGGAAAAACCAAGCGCACCAATGCTTTCATCCAGGCTGACCCGCAGGGTGATGGCCATGCTGTCGCCCACCGCCTCGCGGATATCGGCAATGACCTCCTGACTGAACCGCGCCCGGTTCTCCAGCGAACCGCCATATTCATCCGACCGTTGGTTGGTGGCCCGGCTCAGGAAATGCTGGAAGATCCCGAACCCGTGCGCGCCGTAAAGGCAGATCAGGTCAAACCCCGCCGCGCGCGACCGCTTGGCGGCGGTCACGAACCAGCGCCTGAGGTCACGAATGTCGGATTTCGACAGTGCCCGCGCCTGCACTGGATCGTTGGTAAAGGTCCGGATCGGTAGCGCTGTCGGGGCCAGCGGCACCTCCTTGGTGTAAAGGTTCGGCCCGTTGATCCCTGAATAGGCCAGCTGAATGCCCGCCAGCGCGCCGTGTTCCTTCATCCGCTCCGACATCCGGCGCAATTGCGGGATGTCCTTGTCCTCCCACAGGCGCAGCTCGATGAAAGGGGTGATCTCGCTCGTGTGATGCATCTCGCACTGTTCGGTAAAGATCACACCCCAGCCGCCCTCGGCCTTGATCCCGCGCATCGCGGCAGCCGCCGAAGGGTCGCGATACCCGCCGCCATTGCAATGCGGCACCTGATAGAACCGGTTCTTGGCAGTCAAGGGACCGATCTGCACCGGTTCGAACAGGATGTCATAACGTGGGTCGCGCAAGGCCGTCTCCATCGGTCAAATCTACACCGACGATACAGAATTTCGCCGGGCGGAAAAGTTGGCCGAGCTTAACCACCGCTTAGCCTGCCGCTAAGCCGCCGCGTTCAGCGCCCGATCCCGGGCAGCACCTGCGTCCGGACCAATGTCGTGCAATGGTCGATAAAGGCGCGGAGGGTGCTGGCGCCTTCGCCGTCCTGCGCCATGAGCAGACCCAGACGCATCGGTCGTACCTCACCTCTGAGCGGCACGATGATCAACGGCTTGCCATCCGGGGCGCGGTCATGCTGCGGCCGGATATTGGCAATCGCGTAACCATAGCCGTTTGCCACCAGGCTGCGCATTACCGCCATGTCGCGAGTCCGCTCCGCGATCAGCGGCTTGGTTCCTTGGCGCTGGAAGAAGGACAGGAAATAGTCGGAGCTGAACGGCAGGTCGAGCAGCACCATCGGCAATCCCGTCAGGTCCTCGACACTGACACCGTCGCGGCCTGCCAGCGGATGCCCCTCGCCCAGCATCACATAGGGTGGCAACTCTGCCAGCGTGACGAACCGCAGATCGGTGGGAATATCCAGATCATAGGTCAGCGCGATGTCGATATCCGCGCGCCGCAAGCCACTATAGATCTCGGCCTGGTTCATCTCGACCTGCCGGATCTGCACCTCGGGATAGGCTGCCTCGAAACTGCGCCGCACCGTCGGCAGCACGATCTGCGCAAAAGTCAGGAGGCACCCGATGGCAAGCGGCCCGCGCACCTGCCCGGTGATATCACCCGCCAGATCGGTCAGGCGGTCAGCCTCGCGCAGGACCACCCGCGCCTGTTCCAGCATCACGCGCCCCGCCTGCGTCAGCGACAGGCCCTGTGCATGCTGGCGCACAAACAGCGGCACGCCGAACTCCCGCTCCAGCTGCGAGATCGAGGCCGAAATCGAGGGCGAGGAGACATTCACCCGGGCCGAGGCCAGCGCGATGGACCCCGCCTCTCCCACGGCGACGAAGTATTCCAGCTGGCGCAGCGTGTATCGGGTTGGCACGGCGGTCCTCCGGCAAAGGCAGCAGTCAGACCGAAACAGAATGCCGCGCCCGGAGCAAGGTCAACTCCGGCCTACTCGTCGCCAGGGACACCATAAGATGGCGCCACCCGCGGGTCGAGCGCCCGCTGGATATAGGCGTCGAGCTGTGGCTTGTAGACCTCCCATGCGGTGACCACCGCCTCGATGGGGCAATCTTCGGTCCAGTCACAGCGCAGATCGGCCACCGGCCAGCTGACCTTGTCCACCAGCATCATGCCCGCCGAATGCACCGGCCCCGCCTCGCCGCCCGCCGCCAACCCGGCCCGCAGCGCCCTGATCAGCCGGTCGCCCAGATGACCGCTGCTTGCCAGAAAGGCATCGACCATCGCCTGCGGCACACCGTCATTGGCCAGCAGGTTGCCGCCTGCGGCTACGTCCTGCGCCTGCGCCTGCGTCCAGATGCCCAGCGCATTGGCGCCGGAATGGATCGCCGTGCGCCCCTGCCCGTCGACGGCAAGCACCTGCCGATACTCGATGAACCGCCCCCGCCGCTGCACCTCGGCGATGGCTTCGACAGCCGTCAAACCGCCTGCCATCAGGTCGAGCGCCAGAGGCCCGAGCGTGGGATCGGTCACGTTCTGGGTTGCAACCGCCCCCACCCCGGCCCGTGCATGGCTGCAACGTGCCGCCACCGCCGGGGAAGAGGACGAGATCGCCACCCCGAACATGCCCGTTTGCGCGCAGTGCGCCACCAGCGAAAAGGTCATGACAATCTCCTGTTTCTTTCTGGTCGAAAATACTCTCGGGGGAGCGCGAGGGGGCAGACAGCCCCCTCGCTCCCGCATTCTCAATCGGGGATGACGGCGGTGGCGTCGATCTCCACCAGCCACTCGGGCCGCGCCAGCGCCGACACCACCAGGCCGGTCGAAACCGGATGCACGCCCCGGATATACTCGCCCATTGTGCGATAGACCGCCTCGCGGTGGCGCACGTCGGTGATATAGACCACGACCTTGACCAGATGTTCCATCTGGCCGCCGCATTCCTCGATCAGCTGGCGGATGTTCTGCATCACCTTGTGGGTCTGCTCGACCGGATCGTGGCTGTCGATGTTCTTCGCATCATCCAGGTTCTGCGGGCACTGGCCGCGCATCCAGACGGTGCGCCCGCCGCGTGTCACGACGGCCTGCGCCAGGTCATTGTCCAGCTTCTGCTCGGGATAAGTGTCCTTGGTGTTGAACGGGCGGTGGCGGTAATGCGCCATGGAGGGCTCCTTGTCAGGTCGGATGGGTCGCGGTCAGACCGCCGCAACCGGGGCCAGCGCCCCGGCAAGATAAAGGTGAAAGTCGCGGATTGTTCCTTCGAAGTTCTCCGCAGCCAGCGGCCCCGCATCGGCGCGGGACGACGCCAGCGCCAGTTGCAGCTTCTCCAGCTTCTCCCGATCCTCGCGATTGACCTCGGTCCAGAGCGCGATGCGCTGCGCAATGGTCTCGTCGTCCAGATCCTCGCCATAGACCGACAGCGTCCAGCGGACGTAAACGCACCCCACGCTGACCGGTTGCAGGCTGAGTGAGGCCAGAAGGCTCGCGGCCTGACTGGCGACCTGGGTTGGAAAGACGTTGAACAGGAACGAGCGTTGCCGCTGCCCCGCATCCAGACCCGGTGCGCCTTTGCCCCGGCTGGGGATGCCATCTGGGTAATTGGCGTTGTAGCTGGTGAAGGCCGCCGCCGACGGCCCCTTGGTGCAAAGCTCGGTCGGGGTATAGCCGCGCAGGGTCTTCGGGTGCACGACCGACAGGTGATAGCCTTCCATGAAATTCTCGACGAGACATTTCCAGTTGCAGTGCCAGTCTTCCTCGGCCGAATGGACGATGCGGAAACTGCCGGTCTCGTAAGGCGCCAGCACCTCGGCCAGCGGTGCCAGCGCCGCGGCAAGCGGTTCGGGGTTTTCGGCAAGGTTGACATAGATGAACCCCTGCCAGATCTCGCAGGCGAACCCGGCGAGCCTGCAATTGGCCTGATCAAAGCCGGCATTCTCCATATGTGCCACCCGCAACAGGGTACCATCACGCCCATAGCTCCAGGCGTGATAGGAACAGACCAGCCGCTTGACGTTACCGCGCCCCTCGGCCAGCAGCATGCCCCGGTGGCGGCAGACGTTGGCGAACACCCGGATCATCGCGTCATCGCCCCGGATCACGATCAGCGGCTCGTCCAGAAGCCGGGCCGCGAAATAGTCGCCCGCCTGTGGAATTTCATCTGCGCGGCCAAGGCAATGCCAGCCGGCGCGCAGAACTGTTGCCTTTTCCATCTCGAACAGATCGGGCGAGGTGTAATACGCCCCATGCAGCCCCATTGGACGGTCAGCGGGCAAGGATGCCGTCTTTTTCAAACCGTCGAGAAGCCCTTGCAACCGCCCGGCCCCGCCGGACAAGGCAAAGGCGCTCACTGCGAGACCCGCGAGGAGAGATAGGTGGCGAAATCGTAATTGGGCCGCTCCAGATGTGACAGATGTCCGGGTCGGGCCAAACCCGACGACAGCCCGCGGAACACCTTTTCGGTGCAGCCGCGATCCTCGACGTTCACCCGGTCGAGCAGCTCCTTGAGATCGGCAAAGTTCTGCTGCGCATCGGCATCGTCCTTGTAGTCGTCCGACATGCCACCGCCAAAGCGGATATGGACCTGCCCCGGCCCCTTGGGGTGCAGCGACAGATACCAGAAATAGCCCGGCGTCAGGGTGATCAGCAGGCTGGGATAGAGGGCCAGCAGAAAGGTCGTGCGCCGCTCGACGCCATGCAGCCGGTCGTTCGACGGATGCGCCATGGCGATACGCAGCGAGTCGTCCTTGAGGATGGTATGATAGTTGAACGCCGGCAGGCCCGGCGGACAGACCATCTCTTCCAGCTTGGACAGGCCACCGATGGTGCCCGCATGGCAGACCGGCAGATGGTAGCTTTCCATGAAGTTCTCGGCCAGCACCTTCCAGTTGGTGTCCCAGACATGCTCCTCATAGAAGGCCTCGGTATAGTTGGTCATGTCATAGCCTGCGACCATGGCCGCCACCTCGTGCAAGGTCTCCGCGACCGGCGCCGCATCGGGGTTCAGGGTGACAAAGACCCAACCCAGCCATTCCTCGCAGCGGATGGCGGGCAGTGTGTAATCCTCCTTGCAGAACCCCTGGTTCAGGGTCATTGCCGGGGCGCCGCGCAGCGAGCCGTCCAGGTTATAGGTCCAGGCGTGATAGGGGCAGACTATGGCGCGGGTATTACCGCGCCCGTGCAGCAAGGTCGACATCCGATGCAGGCAGACGTTGCTGACTGCGCGCAGCGCGCCGTCCTTGTCACGCAAGACAGCGATCGGCTGGCCCGCCAGGTCGCAGGTGGCATAGTCGCCCGGCTTCGCCAGTGCATCGGCGCGGCCGATGCAATACCAATCCTTGCGGAAGATATGCTCAAGCTCCTCGTTCAGGAACGCCTGCGAGGTGTAGACCTCGGGCGGCATCGCGCGGGCACTCTCGAAAGGTTGCGCGACATTCTCGCTCAGCGCCTTTACCGGGTCGATCTGGTCTTTTGCCATGATGCGTCTCTTTCCTTGCGGTCGTCAGATGGTCAGGCTTGCGCCCCGGCGGGGCTGTAGGCTTCGTAGTTGCGCTGGATCGCGATCTGGTCGGCCACGTGCTTGGCATCGTGCCAGACACCCCAGATGAATGTCGAGCCGCGTCGTGACTGCCACGGCAACCCCAGGAAATAGACCCCCGGCTCTTGTGAGACGCCGCGCTGGTGAACGGGTCTGCCTGCCTCGTCAAAGGCATCCACCTCCAGCCAGCCGAAATCCTGCCGGAACCCGGTGGCCCAGATGATGGTGGACACTCCTTCCTGTGCCAGATTTAGGTCCAGGATCGGATGGGTCAGGCAGGCCGGATCGGGCCAGGCGGCGCGCGCCTCGGGCTCTTCGGGCAGGTCGAGCCCCATGCGTTCGGCATAGGCGTCTGCGGCATCCAGCACCGACAGGTAGTTGGCGTCACCATCGGCGATGTTGGCGGCAAGATCATCGGCGAAATGCAGGGCTCCATTGCCATAGGACTTCGTCACACCCATCAGGGTGACGCCCTCGCTCGCCAGCCGCCGGAAATCCATCGTGGCCCCGCCATAGGCGCCGCTGACCGCGATGGCGACATGTTCGCGTCCGGGTTCCAGCGCCGCCTGATCCCAAAGGCCCAGAACCCCCAGCCACCAGCAATAATCACGCCCGCGATAGGCGCGCGGCGGCCGGTCATGCGCGCCTATCGACAGGAATACCTTGCGCCCGGCGCGGTTCAATTCGTCGGCGATCTGCGCGCCGGAGGACCCGCCGCCCACAACCAGCACCGCGCCCTCGGGCAACTGACCGGGGTTGCGATAGTCAAAGGAATGCATCTGCGTCACGCCGCTGTCTTCGGGTACCAGCCTTGGCACCACAGGGTGCTGAAACGCACCAGTTGCGGCAACGATCCGCTGCGCCTCGATCACGCCATCCGAGGTTTCCACCCGAAAACCAGACCGACCGGGCAACCGGCTGGCGCGGCGAACCTCAACACCGGTGCGGATCGGGGCATTCACCATCTCGGCATAGGCACAGAGGTAGTCGGCCACTTTCTCCTTGGTCGGAAAGGCATCCGGCCCGCAGCTCTCATGTTCAAGGTTCGGGAACCGGTCGTGCCAGGCCGGACCATTGGCCACCAGCGCATCCCAGCGGCCCGAACGCCAGGCTTCGGCCACGCGGTTTTTCTCCAGCACCAGATGAGGCACGCCCTGCTTGCCGAGATGTTCGCTCATCGCGATCCCGGCCTGACCTGCGCCGACCACCAGCGTATCTATGCGTTCGCCCATCGTCCCCTGCCCCTTCTTCTGCGCTGGTCACGGTTGGACCAATCGCGTTTGCGTTGGGCCGACAGTAATGACGCATTCGAAATGCTGGAAATACGATTTGATTACGCATTGCTTCGGCAATGCCTAAGCCGCAGGTGCTTGGACGATCAGCGGGAGGCGCTGACGAAACCGCCCTGGAACGGGCTGGCCACGTTTGCGTTGCGCTGCGCCATCCGTTCGAGATTGACGATGGTCGACAACATGATGCGGTCATGGCTCCAGTCTCCCGACCGCTGCATGATCAGCATCGTGGCCAGCACGGCCGCCACCAGCAGGCCCGAGATCATCATCCAGGCCGCTGCACCGGCTTGTGCTTCGCCATTGGCGGTCACCGCGACAATCCGGTTCCTCAGGCTAGAGGGGCGGCGTGTTTCACGCCGGTCGACCAGCGCCACGGTCGGTGTCGTACGGGCAAAGAAGGTCCGGTTCTGGGCCGCTGCGGCACAGGCGCGGATCAGGCATTCGCAATAGGCGCGGACATCGAAATGCGGCCGCCCGATCAAGGCCTGATCACAGGCATACTCCCGCAGCATCCGGACCTGACGGCGCCATAGGAAAAAGGCCGGATTCCAGAACACCAGCGGACGCAGCAGTTCCAGCAGGAATTCGCATTCGATATCGGCCTGGCGGAAATGCTGCACCTCATGCGCGACGGTCATCTTCAGATCCTGCGGATGATCCAGCAGCGCCAGCGGCAGCACCACGTAGCGGTTGCGCAATCCTCGGGTCGAATAGGCGACACGCGCCGTGTCGCTGAGCAGGATGTGAACCCGGCCGATGCGTTTCCAGGCAAAGGCATTCGACAGGCTGCGTTTCAACCGCAGCACTGACAACAGCACGTGGAGAACACAGGCCAGAAAGCCCGCGGCAAAGGTCACGGCGACAACCTGCGCCCAGACCTCGCGCTGGGCCATCAGGTCGCGCACCAGATCCTCGCGCAGGCCCAACAGGGCCTCGAACTGGGTCGCCGACAGCCCGACATTGCCGTAGAGATACTGACGCACCAGCATGTCCGGAATATTGGGCGGCTGCGCAACGACCCAGGTGGTCAGCCCCAGCGCCAGCAGGGGCGAGGCGACCAGCAGAACCGTCAGACCGTTCAAGAGCCGCAGTTGCGGGCGATAGGCGCGGCCCAACCGGCCATGTGCCAAGCCCCATCGCAGCAGGGACCAGATCGCGACCCCGGCCACAAACAGAAGGTTCAGATCGAGATAGGCATTCAGAAGCGCTTCACCGTCCATTGTCTCCCAACCTTTCATTCAGCAAGGCCCGCATGCTTTCGAGCATGTCGTCCGTCACCTCTTCGTCGTCCACCAGGCGGGCAACCAGAGCCGCCGGTGCGCCATCGAAAAGTTTGCTCGAAAGGTCCTTGAGTGTTGTTCGTTGGTACTCTTCCTTGGGAACGGCGGGGCGATAGACCAGCGAGCGGTCATGCCGCTCGGAGGTCAGAAAACCCTTTTGCTCCATTATCTTCAGCACGGTTGCAACCGAGGTATAGGCGCGGGTCTGCGCCTTGTTCAGCTCGGCCAGGATGTCACGTACGGTGCCGCCGCCGATGTCCCAGACCACGGTCATGAATTCCAGTTCGACCTCGGTCAGCAGGGAACGTTCCTGTTTGCGCGCCATCGGGTGGGTTGTCCGCTTCATCCTTGAATTCCGATCCATGCTAGGGACAGACGGAGCCGTTGAAAACTACTTTTTTAAGAGACCCGTCACACCTTCCAGAAGCAGAACACGCCCCAGCAGATCGACAGCGCCAGCGGCCCCCACAGCGGCAGGCCGAACAGCCCCAGCCAGGCCAGAAAGATGTAGGAGGTCCCCAAGAGGCTGATGAACAGCCGGTCGCCCCGGGTCGTGGTCAGACCCAGTACACCCTTGCGCATCGCGCCGCCCGGGTGCCGGATTTCCAACACCACCAACACCCCGATGGCGCTGAAGATGCCGATGAACAACAGGGCTGTGGGCCAGGTCCAGGCCATCCATGAAAACATCACACCCTCCCCATCGCAAAGCCCTTGGCAATGTAGTTGCGGACGAACCAGATCACGATCGCGCCCGGAATGATCGTCAATGTCCCCGCCGCCGCCAACAGCCCCAGTTCATAGCCCGCGCTTGATGCGGTCTTGGTCATGGTGGCGGCAATGGGTTTCGCGTCGACCGCGGTCAGCGTCTTGGCCAGCAGCATCTCGACCCAGGAGAACATGAAGCAGAAGAACGCCGCCACCCCCACGCCCGCCTTGATCGAGGGGACAAAGATGGTGGCAAAGAAGCGGGGAAAGGAATAGCCGTCGACAAAGGCGGTCTCGTCCAGCTCCTTGGGAATTCCCCGCATGAAGCCTTCGAGGATCCAGACCGCCAGCGGGATGTTGAACAGGCAATGCGCCAGTGCCACCGCCAGATGGGTGTCAAACAGGCCCACCGCCGAATAGAGCTGGAAGAACGGCAACGCGAACACCGCCGCCGGCGCCATCCGGTTGGTAAGCAGCCAGAAGAACAGCTGTTTGTCGCCCAGGAACCGATACCGGCTGAACGCATAGGCCGCCGGCAGCGACACCGCGACCGAAATCACCGTGTTCATCGTGACATAGAGGATCGAGTTGATGTATCCCCAATACCAGGTGGGATCGGTGAAGATGGTCTGGTAATTCTCCAGCGTAAAGGTCTGCGGGAACAACGAGAATCCCGCCAGGATCTCGTTCGTCGTTTTAAAGCTCATCGCCACCAGCCAATAGATCGGCAGCATCAGGAACAGGATGTAGACGATGGGGACGATGGTTCTTTTCTGCATATCTGTCGTCCTCAGTTCAGGTCGTCCTTGGTCATCAGCGTATAGAACAGCCAGCTGACCAGCAGGGTGATGGCGAAATAGATCAGGCTCATCGCGGCCGCCGGACCCAGATCGAACTGCCCCAGTGCGATCTTGACCAGGTCGATCGACAAAAGCGTGGTCGAATTGCCGGGACCGCCCCCCGTCATAACAAAGGGTTCGGTATAGATGTTGAAGCTGTCCATGAACCGCAGCAGGATGGCAATGGTCAGCACCGTCTTCATCTTGGGCAGCTGGATAAAACGGAACACTGCCCAGTTCGACGCGCCGTCGATCTTTGCCGCCTGGTAATATGCGTCCGGGATCGAGACGAGGCCCGCGTAGCTCAGCAGAACCACCAGCGAGGTCCAGTGCCAGACATCCATGGTGACGATGGTGATCCAGGCCGCCAGCGGATCCTGCGTCATGTCATAGTCTATTCCCATGACATGGTTCAGGAAATAGCCCAAGAGGCCGATATCGGGCAGTGTGAAAATGTTCCACATCGCGCCCACCACGTTCCACGGGATCAGCATCGGCAGGGCCATCAGCACCAGGCAGACCGGCACCCAGATCCCCTTGCGCGGCATCGACAGCGCAATCGCAATACCAAGGGGCACTTCGATGATCAATATCAGGAAAGTGAACAGAAACTGCCGTCCAAGCGCAGCGTGGAACCGGTCTGACCTCAGAATTTGTTCAAACCAGTCGAGCCCCTGCCAGAAGAAAACGTTGTCGCCAAAGGTCTCCTGCACCGAATAGTTGACCACCGTCATCATCGGGATCAGCGCATTGAAGGCCACCAGCAGCAAAACCGGCAGGACAAAGAACCAGGCCTTTTGATTTTCGGTCTTCATGCGGCGCCCTCCGCGGCCTCACTCGCCAGCCAGCCATCGGCATAAAGCCGGGTCTGGTCGCGACGGAATTCCAGTTGCACGATTGCACCCTTTTTGGGGCCGGGTCCGCTGACGATGGCGTTGACGCGGCTGCCCGCGACCTCGCATTCCACCACCGTATGGCGCCCCACATCCGAGACCTTGGTGACGGTGGCGGGCAAGCCGAACTGGCCCAGTGACACGAATTCCGGGCGGATGCCGATCTCGGTCCGGGCGCCGGGTGCGGCGGTAATCGGCCCTTCGAGCGGGATCGCCTGACCGGCGAACCGCGCCACGCCGTCCGACACTTCGGCGGGCAGGATGTTCATGCCGGGCGAGCCGATGAAATGGCCGACAAAGGTATGCGCGGGCCGGTCGAACAGTTCGACCGGGGTGCCGATCTGCACCACCTCGCCCTCTTGCATTACCACCACCTGATCGGCGAATGTCAGCGCCTCGGTCTGGTCATGGGTGACATAGATCATCGTTGCGCGGACCCGCTGGTGCAGTTCCTTGAGCTTGGAGCGCAGTTTCCATTTCAGATGCGGGTCGATCACGGTGAGCGGTTCGTCGAACATCACTACATTGACGTCCTGCCGCACCAGCCCGCGCCCCATAGAGATCTTCTGCTTGTTATCCGGGCTCAGATGCGCGGCCTTGCGGTCGAGCAGGTCGGACAGTTCCAGCATCTCGGCAATCGCAGTGACCCGCTCGCGCACCGTGGCCTCATCCCGGCCCCGGTTGCGAAGGGGAAAGGCGAGGTTGTCGTAGACAGTCATCGTGTCGTAGATCACCGGAAACTGGAACACCTGCGCGATGTTGCGCTTGTCGGGGGGCAGTTCGGTCACGTCCTGCCCGTCGAACAGGATCCGCCCCTCGGACGGGACCAGCAGGCCCGAAATGATGTTGAGAAGCGTGGACTTGCCACAGCCCGATGGACCAAGCAGCGCATAGGCGCCGCCATCGGTCCAGTCCAGGTCGATCTCCTTCAACGCATAGTCATCGAGCGTTTTCGGGTTCGGGTAATAGCTGTGTCGCAGCTTGGAGAGGGTAATTTTCGCCATCTGCGCCTCACGCCACGCGGGAGCCATCGGGCGCGAACACATAGGCCGCCGATGGATCCATATAAAATTCATGCATTTCGCCCACCCGGTAGGGATGAACACCCGGAGCAAGCGACACCCAGCTGCCGCTGCCCATGTCGAAATGTGCCGAGCTTTCCGAGCCGGACAGCTCGGTCACCTGCACCCGGCCCGACAGGGTCACGGTGGCCTCGGACGAGGCGACAGGCGACACGTGATGGGGCCGGATCGCGATCACATAAGGGCCATCCGCCAGACCGGCAGCCGCGCCCGAGAGCGTCCAGCTGACATCGGTGCCCATGCGGGCGGTGTCGCCCTGCTTGACGATCTCGGCCGTGTTGATCGGCGGGTCCGAAAAGACCTGCGCGGCCAGTACATTGGACGGGTCGCGATAGATCGTAGCGGTAGGGCCGAACTGGGTCACCCGACCGTCCTCCATCAGCGCGGTCTGCCCGCCCAACAAGAGCGCCTCTTCGGGTTCCGAGGTGGCATAGACCACCACCGCGCCCCGGCCCGCAAACAGGTCGGGCAGCTGGTCGCGCAACTCCTCGCGCAATTTATAGTCGAGATTGGCCAGCGGCTCGTCCAGGAACACCGCGCGGCTTTTCTTGGCTATGGCGCGGGCCAGCGCGGTGCGTTGCTGCTGACCGCCCGACAATTCGTGCGGGCGCCGGTGCAGCATCGGGCGCAGCTTCAGGATATCGGCGGCATGTTCGACCCGGCCCTGAATCTCGGATTTCGGCAGGCCCGCCACCTTGAGCGGCGAGGCGATGTTGTCGAACACCGTCATATGCGGATAGTTGATGAAAAACTGGTGCACCAGGCTGATGTTGCGTTTCTGGGTGCTCTGCCCGGTCACGTCCTGACCATCCATCAGGATCTGGCCGCTGGCCACCGGGTCGAGCCCGGCCATCATCTTGATCAGCGAGGTCTTGCCCGCGCCGGTCGCGCCAAGCAGGACATTGAAGTGACCCGTCTCAAGGACCAGCGAGGTCTCCTTGATATGCAGGTCGGCGCCGACGCGCTTGGTTACGTTTCTGAGTTCGAGTGCCATCGTCCCAAAGCTTTCGGCCGGTTCTTTTGGTCAGTGAGGCCCCGGAGACCGGAAGGTTCCCCGGGGCTGGAAGGGCAGGTTCACTCACGACCCCGCCCATCAGGAAGCCAGATCAGTTCTTGGCCCAGCGCGCGACCAGTTCGTCATAGTTGACGGTCTCGCCCTGCGGCTTTTCGTTGTCCAGCTTGGGCTTGGCACCGCCATTGGCGAACCACCATTCGGCGTCCTTCTCTTCGTTCAGGCGCGGGCCGCAGCCGCCATAGACATTCGCTGCCTCGTCCGCTGCCTGCATCCGGGCCATCACGGTGTCCATTTCGAACGCCAGACGGTCCATCGCCTCTTGCGGGGTAAAGGCACCAGAGTTCACGTCGCCGATCTGCTGCCACCAGATCTGGGCCAGCTTGGGGTAATCCGGCACGTTGATGCCGGTGGGCGACCAGCGCACCCGGTCGGGCGAGCGGTAGAATTCCACCAGACCACCCAGTTTCGACGCGCGTTCCGAAAAGCTCTCGTGATTGACCGAGCTGTCGCGGATGAAGGTCAGGCCAACATGGCTTTTCTTCACGTCTACGGTCTTGGAGACCACGAACTGGGCATAGAGCCATGCCGCCTGTGCACGATCCAGCGGGGTGGAGTTGAGGATGGTCCACGACCCCACGTCCTGATAGCCCACCTTCTGGCCGTCTTCCCAATAGGGGCCATGCGGGCTGGGTGCCATCCGCCACAGCGGGTTGCCATCGCCATCCACGGTGTTGTTGCCTTCGGACTGCGGCTTGACCATGTCGGCGGTAAAGGCGGTGTACCAGAAGATCTGCTGGGCCACGTTGCCTTGGGCCAGCGCCGGCAGCGACTGGTAGAAGTCATAGGACGCGGCACCCGGGGGTGCATATTTGCGCAGCCATTCATCCCACTTGCGGATCGCATAGACCGCCGCCGGGCCGTTGGCGGCACCACCACGGGTCACGCTGGCGCCCGCCGGGTTGCAGGAACCCGCTTCCATGCGGATGCCCCATTCGTCGATCGGGATACCGTTCGGCTCGCCCTTGGATCCGGCGCCGGCCATCGACAGCCAGGCGTCGGTCATCCGCCAACCCAGGTCGGGTGCGCGCTTGCCGTAATCCATGTGGCCATAGATCGCGGTGCCGTCGATTTCCTTGACATCCTCGCTGAAGAACTCGGCGATATCCTCGTAGGCCGACCAGTTGACCGGCACGCCCAGTTCATAGCCGTATTTGGCCTTGAACGCTGCCTTAAGATCCTCGCGGTCGAACCAGTCCTTGCGGAACCAGTAGAGGTTGGCGAACTGCTGATCGGGCAGCTGGTACAGGTCACCATCGGGACCGGTGGTGAACTGGGTGCCCATGAAATCGGCCAGGTCGAGACCGGGGTTGGTCACGTCCTTGAAATCACCCGCCATCATGTCGGTCAGGTTATAGGCCAGTTGCAGGCGCGAATGGGTGCCGATCAGGTCAGAATCGTTGACATAGGCGTCATACAGGTTCCGCTTGGTCTGCATCTGGGTCTGCACGGCCTGAACGACCTCGCCCTCGCCCAGGATCTGGTGGTTCACCTTGATGCCGGTGATTTCCTCAAAGGCCTTGGTCAGCACTTCGGATTCGTAGCTGTGCGTGGGAATTCCCTCGGACAGCACGTTGATCTCCATGCCCTTATAGGGCTCGGCCGCCTTGATGAACCATTGCATCTCGGCCATTTGCTCGTCCTTGGACAGGACCGAGGGTTGAAACTCTTCGTCAATCCATTTCTTGGCAGCGGCCTCATCGGCATAGGCTGCCTGTCCCGCGACCACGGCGCAAACCGCGGCTGCGGACAAAAGATACCTGCGCATCTTTTCCTCCCTGATGTCTGCAATGCCAGAAATGCTCTGCGGCACCTGACTGTCATTTAGCTTTCACATGGGCGCGCATTTTGTCAAACTAATTTTTTAGTATCTTTCTTCATATTGATTTTAAATGACATTTCAGAAATCAAAACGAAAACAAGGATCACACACCCCAGGTATCCCGCAAGCGGTACCCTTCGGGCCAGGGGTCGCCGGGGTCCAGCATGTGCTGGTGAATCCCGGTGATCCAGCCCCGGCCCGAAATCTCGGGAAGGATCGCTGGGCAGCCTCCCACGGTGGCCAACCCGGCAATGCGGCCAGTGAACTCGGACCCGATGATCGAGGTCGCGATAAACCGCTCCCCTTCCGCCATCTCGCCCCGCGCATGCAGGATCGCCATACGCGCCGACACGGCGGTGCCGGTGGGCGAACGGTCGATCTTTCCGGGCTGGATCGCCACAGCTGAGGCGGCGCGCAAGACCCCGTCCCGCCGTTCGATCTCGCCTGCAAAGAGGCAAAAGGAGATATGCCGCCACTCCGGGTTTTCCGGGTGGTGAAAGCCCAGCTGCGCATTGGCCGCATTGGTGATGGCAATGCCCAACTCGGCCAGGTCGCGCGCCCGATCGCGGGCGATTTCGATCCCGACATCCTCGGGCCGAACCACGACGAAACTGTCCCCGCCAAAGGCCGTGTCGACCCTCACCTGCCCCACCCCCGGCACATCCAGCGAGACGTCGAGTTCAGCCACAAATGACGGCAGGTTGCGCACAAAGATGCGCTCGGCCTTGCCACCCCGGCATTCGGCCCGCACATGCACCAGCCCGCCGGGGGCTTCGAGAACCAGTTCAGTCACCGGCTCGACCATTTCGACCAGCCCACTGTCGAGCAGCACGGTTGCCACGCAGATCGAGTTCGACCCCGACATCGGCGGCGTGTCCTCGGGCTCCATGATGATGAATGCCGCATCGGCGCGCGGATCCTTGGGCGGCACCAGCAGGTTGACATGCCGGAACACGCCGCCGCGCGGCTCGTTCAGCACGAAGTTCCTGAGCCGCCCGTCGCGCGCGATCCAACTGCGCTGCTCCCACAGGGTCTCGCCCGGCGGCGGCGCGACACCGCCCACGATGACATCGCCCACCTCGCCCTCGGCATGGGCCGAGATCACATGGATGGTCTTGCTGCTGCGCATTATGCCCTGCCCTGTCCGTTGATCCAGCCGGGCCGGCCCGGCGCACGCCCCGTCAAGGCCGCTTCGGCGCATTGGGCGAGGCTGCCGAACCGCATGGCGCGGCCCGACAGGCCCGGCCCGTAATGGGCGTATTTGCCCGAATTGGTCATGATGGTGCGGGTGGCGGGTGGCAGTACCGGCTCGGTCACCGAACACCAGCAGAGGTCCGGGATCACCTGCACACCCGAGGCTTGCAGGCGCGCCAGTACCCCGTCGCCTTCCAACTTGTCACGCTCGCCCCGGCCGATTGTGACGATGGCGGCGGTTCCCTTGGCGATCCGGCGCCCGTCCAGCAAGTCCGCCAATATCCGGCATTCTTTGGCCGAGGCATGCGGGCTGCCAATGGCGACCAGTTCCACCCGCTCGGGTCCGGGGTTGAACTGCGCCCAGGCACGGGCGAAGTCGCCCCGCGCAATGGCCACGCGCGCAGCACCTTCGGCTAGGGCTCCGTCAGCTTCGGGCGTGACACCCGCCACATGCAGCATCGCCGCAGCCGAAGTGGTGCCGAAGGCCGCACAGAGCGCCTTCAGGTCATCCTCGGACGGCGCGCTGTCCTCCAGCCCGGTCAGGAGAGGGATGCGGTCCGGCGCCAGCCGCCCGGCCAGATAGCCCAAGAGCGGCCAGAACGCGTCGTCTGCCCCCTCGGGCCGCTCCACCCAGATTTCTACCGGCGCCTTGCGATTGGCATCCAGATAGACCCCCGCCAGCGGCGCGCGTCCGGTCAGCGCCATGCACAGGTCGAGGTAATCGGGATGTTTGACGCTGCGCGCGGCCAGAACGCTGTTGGCGTATACAACCGCGTTCGACTCAGCCCAGGCGATGGCCTCGCCCGCCTGTGGTATGTCCTCCAGCAGATAGGGCGCGCAGGTGAAACTGGGCCGCGCGCCCATACGCAGATAGGCATCGGCCAGCCGGCTGGCCGGTCCGCCGAACGCTGGCGGCACGCCCTGCGCCCGCCAGTTTACATGATCGACCGAAATCGCGTTCATCGTGGTGGGAATACAGACCCGCCCGTCCATCGCGGCCATATCCTCGGCAAAGCGCAGATTGGCCTCACTATGATAGATACAGCCGTCGATATGGGCGCGGCTGACATCGGTCAGCCGCTCGGCCCCCTGTGCCGCCGCCATGGCGCAGATGATCCGCATGGCCAGCCGCACCGGCGGCGCGGCCGCCTCGGAGAGCATGGCGCGATCCGCATCGCTCAGGTCCAGCGCTTCGCCCGAGAGCGGTTCCAGCTTGAGCGACAGCGCCCCTGCCGTCAGGCGCTCGGGCGTCATTTCGGCCAAAGGCTCCTTCGCCAGCGCGTCATACTCCGACGCCGACAGGCGCAGCACCGCGACAGGACGATCATACATCCAGGCCGCGACTAAGGCACCGAGTGTCAGGATATCCTCACCCTCGCGGAACACCAGCGCCGCCGGGGCATGACCGTTCAGCGCCAGCGCCAACAGCACGCCACTGCCCGAGCATGACCCCCGGCTGGTCGGCATCATCACCACAGCCCCGGCCAATGCGGCGCCGTGTTGCGGGTGATGCGCGTCGATCACCTGGCCCGTCTCGGGATCGACCCCGCCCCAGAAACTCAGCCCCTCGTCAAAGACCAGAACCGGCCCCGACGCCTCGGCCGCCACGATGCAGTGTGCCATCCCGCCTCCCTGTTCAGGCCACGACGAAACCATGGGCATAGGGGTCGCGCGCGTCAATGAAGATGGTGTTGAACCCGGTCACCCGTGCCCAGCCACCAATCGAGGGGATGATGCCCGGCCTGCCACCTACCTCTGCCGTGGCCTCGACCCGGCCATGAAACAGCGAGCCAATGATGGACTCGTGCACAAAATCGTCGCCCGCACGCAGCGCACCCCGCGCCGCCAGCTGCGCCATCCGGGCCGAGGTTCCGGTGCCACAGGGCGACCGGTCAATCGCCTTTTCGCCATAGAACACCGCGTTGCGCGCATCGGCGCCGGGCTGGGTCGGTTGCCCGGTCCAGAGGATATGCGAAAGGCCCCGGATCTCGGGCTTCTCGGGGTGGATGAACTCGTATTTCGCGTTCAGCGCCGCGCGCAAGCGCGGGCTCCACCCAACCAGATCCAGCGCCCGGTGATCGGCAATGTCTCGAAACATCTCTTGCGGCTCGACAATGGCATAGAAATTGCCGCCATAGGCCACATCGACCGTGACCTCGCCCAGCCCCTCGACATAGGCGCTCAGATCGGTGGCATGCAGATAGGCGGGCACATTGGTCAGCCGCACCTCTTCGACGAACCGCCCCTCTTGCCGGTATTCCGCCACCACCAGCCCGGCGGGCGTATCCAGACGCAGCACACCCGACACACGGGGCGTGACCAGCCCGTGTTCGATGGCGGTGGTCACCGTGCCGATGGTGCCATGCCCGCACATCGGCAGGCAGCCCGAGGTCTCGATATAGAGAACCCCCACGTCGCAATCCTCGCGGGTCGGCGGATAGAGGATGCTGCCCGACATCTGGTCATGTCCGCGCGGCTCGAACATCAGGCCGGTGCGGATCCAGTCGAACTCGGCCTGGAAATGCGCCCGGCGCTCCAGCATGGTGGCGCCGTCCAGACGCGGCGCGCCGCCGGTGACCACGCGCACCGGATTGCCGCAGGTATGGCCGTCGATACAGGAAAAGGTGAACTGGGTCATGGTGCCTCAGAAACGGGTTGCAGCGTAGGGGGAAAGGTCGATCCGGGGAACGGCCCCGGAGACAAGCGCGGCGACGAGCGCCGCCGTGCCCGCCGATTGGGTCAGGCCCAGATGGCCGTGACCAAAGGCATAGGTGACTCGATCCGCGCACGGGGCCGGGCCGATCACCGGCAGGCTGTCGGGCAGCGAGGGGCGAAACCCCATCCACTGCGTGCCACCCTCGGTCCGCAGACCGGGCAGGAAACCGCGCGCCTTGTCCAGCAGCACCACGGCCCGGCGCCAGTTGGGTGGGCGTTTCAATCCGCCCAGCTCGACCGCGCCGCCGACACGCACCCCCTGCCCGATGCGCGAGACCACAAAACCATGATCGGGAAAGGTGAGATGCGTGCGCAGATCGAAGGCGCCCGCAGGCAGCGTGGTGTTATACCCACGCTCGGTTTCCAGCGGGATACGGTCGCCCAGCGTCCGCGCCAGGTGATGCGACCATGCCCCGGCGCAGATCACCGCCCGGTCCGCCCGGCGGTTGCCATCAGCACAGTCGAGCACCACCGTCTCGCCATCCTGACGCAGCGCGCGGACCTCGGCGATCTCGATCCGACCGCCCCGCGCCCGGAACACATCCGCCAGATGCGCGACCCATTGCGTCGGATCGGTCACATTGCGCCAGCCGGGAGTGAACCCGGCATGGGTGAAGCGCGGCGACAGGCCGGGCTGGATCTCGGCAATCGCCTCGGGCCGGTCGAGCAGGCGGAAGGCGATCCCATGGGCGGCGCGGGTCTCCCAGCCGGGCAGGCTCGCCTCATAGGCGCGCTGCCCTTCGTAGAGCTGCAACTGCCCCTCGTCGCGGACCAGCGCCCGCGCGCCGGTCTCGGCAATCAGCGTGTCCAGCGCCTCGGCGCTCAGTCGCATCAGCGCCGCCTGCGCCGCCAACGCACGGTCATAGCGGTCGCGCCAACTGGCCCACCAGAACCGGACCATCCAGGGGGCAATCTGCGCGGCGTAACCCGGCGGAACCGACAGCGGCCCCAGCGGATCGAGCAGCCATTTCGGCGCCTTGTGCATGATCCCCGGCGTCGCCAGCGGGATCACATCGGCAAAGGCAAAAGCCCCGGCATTGCCCGCCGACGCCTCGGCCGCGACCCCCTTGCGGTCCAGCACCGTGACCGCACACCCGGCCCCTTGCAGGGCCAGCGCGCAGGTGATGCCGACCACGCCAGCCCCGATGACGATGACCTCCGCACCGCGCGTCATGGCAGGGTATAGGCGGTCTTGACGGTGGTATAGAACTCGGCGGCATAGGCGCCCTGTTCGCGCGCACCGTGGCTCGACCCCTTGGTGCCGCCAAAGGGCACATGATAGTCCACCCCAGCGGTGGGCAGGTTGACCATCACCATGCCCACGCGCGCATTGGCCTTGAAATGGCTCGCATGTTTCAGCGAGGTGGTGCAGATCCCCGCCGACAGGCCGAATTCGGTGTCATTTGCCACCGCCAGCGCCTCGTCATAGTCCCGCACGCGGAGGACCGAGGCGACGGGGCCGAACACCTCTTCGCGATTGATGCGCATGTCGGGCGTGGTTTCGGTTATCAGCGCCGGGGTCATATAGAACCCGTCCTTGTCCAGAGCCAACCGCTCGCCGCCGGTGACAGCGCCGCCTTCACTTCGCGCGATCTCCACATAATCCAGGTTCTGCTCCAACTGCCGCGCATCCACCACCGGCCCCATCTGGGTTGCCGGGTCCAGCGCATCGCCCACCCGCAGACCGCGCATCGCCGCCGTCAGCGCCGCCACAAAGCGGTCATGCACGCCCTCGGTCACGATCAACCGCGAAGAGGCGGTGCAGCGCTGGCCGGTGGTAAAGAACGCGCCATTGAGACAGGCGGCCACCGCCAGATCCAGATCGGCATCGTCCAGAACCACCATCGGGTTCTTGCCGCCCATCTCCAGCTGCACCTTCTTCATCGCCGCGCCGCAGGCCGCCGCGATACCGCGCCCGGTGGGCACCGACCCGGTGAAGGAAATCGCGTTCACCCGCGCATCCGATACCAGACGCGGCCCAAGTTCGGATCCGCGCCCCATCACAAGGTTCACCACGCCTGCGGGCAAGCCCGCGCGCGACAGGATCTCGACCAACGCATAGGCGCAACCCGGCACCAGGTCGGCGGGCTTCAGCACCACTGCGTTGCCATGCGCCAGCGCCGGGGCGATTTTCCAGGCCGGGATGGCGATGGGAAAGTTCCAGGGCGTGATCAGGCCCACCACGCCCACCGGCGTGCGGGTGACCTCGATCTCGACCCCGGGCCGGACCGAGGCCAGCCGATCACCGGTCTGGCGCAGCGCCTCACCAGCAAAGAACTTGAAGATCTGCCCAGCGCGCGCCACCTCGCCGATCCCTTCGGCCAGCGTCTTGCCCTCTTCCCGCGACAAGAGCCGCCCCAACTCCTCCTTGCGCGCCAACAGCTCGGCGCCAGTGAAATCAAGCGCATCAAAGCGCTGTTGCGGGGTCGATGCGGCCCAGATCGGCGCCGCTGCATGGGCGGCGGCAATGGCGGCGTCCAACTCCTCCTCTCCGGCCTGCGCCGCGTGACCGATGATGTCGGCCACATCCGAAGGATTCACATTGGCGCGGGCCGTGCCGCAGGCGACCCAGTCGCCGCCGATGAGATTGCGATACTCCATCCCCGTCGCCTCAGGCCGCTAGGTCCATCTGCCGCGACCAGTCGGCATACCAGGTGCGGAACAGGGCGTACTGCCGTTCGACATAGCCGCGCTGGCTGTCGCTCAGCGCATCGGTCTCGTTGAAATGCAGGCTGTATTCCGGCTGGCCGTTCAGCACCATCAGGTGCTTGTAGTAAAGGACCAGGTCCGGCCCCTCGTCAAAGGACGACAATACCCCCAGCGCCTCTTCCAGCTCCTGCGCGCGCTGCCGCGCCACCGGATCACCCGCTGCCGCACGGCGGCAGAGCGCCACCAGATGCAGCACCTCGCGCGGCAGCGCATTGCCGATGCCGGTGATCGCCCCTTCGGCCCCGCAATTGACAAAGCCATGATAGACGGCGGTATCGACCCCCACCATCAGCGTCACGCCATCGTCCTGCGAGGTGATCGCCTCAGCCGCGTAACGCAGGTCGGCCTTGCCGCCGAACTCCTTGAATCCGATCAGGTTGGGATGCGCCCGGCGCAGGTCAAAGAACAGATCGGCACGGGTGGCAAAGCCATAATATGGGCTGTTGTAGATCACGGCGGGCAGGTCAGGCGCCGCCGACAGGATCGCCGCGAAATGGGCGCGCTGCGCCGCCATCGAACTGCCGCGCGACAACACGCGCGGGATCACCATCAGACCGCGCGCACCCACCTCGGCCGCGTGGCGGGCATGGGCAACGGCAGAGGCGGTGTTGACCGCGCCGGTGCCAACGATCACCGGCACCCCGGCGGCAGTCAGGCGCGCGACACCCTCCATCCGCTCGGCATCGGTCAACAGCGGCCAGTCCCCCATAGAGCCGCAATAGACCACCGCCGACATGCCCGCGGCAATCATCTCGCGCCCCTTGCGCACCAGCGCGTCGAAATCGGGGCGGCGGTCGGGGGTGCAGGGGGTCATCAGCGCCGGCATCGTGCCGGAGAAAACGGTTTGGGTCATGGAATGTCCTTTCGTCGCGGATCACCGGACCCGCCCTGAGTCGAGATATTCTCTTGGTATCGGATATTGGATCCAATATTCAATATAAAATTTTTACATCCCCGCCGTGTTGCGTTAGCCTGCGGGAAAAGCGGTAGCTGACAGCGTGGAAAATGGCGAAATTTCAAACCGTTGACATCGGGCGCTCGGCCTCGGCGGCCAGCATCATCTTTGCCGCCCTGCGCCGCGCCATTGTCGAGGGCGACCTGGCCGATGGTGAACCGCTCAGGCAGGACGAGATCGCCCGCAGCTTCAACACCAGCCGCATCCCGGTGCGCGAGGCGCTGACCATGCTGGAGCAGCAGGGGCTGGTGAAAACCGAACGCTACAAGGGCGCCGTGGTGGCGGGCCTGTCGATGGCCGAGGCGACCGAGATCTTCGATTTCCGAGCGCTGGTCGAGGCCGAGGTGATGCGCCGGTCCGTACCCAACATGACGACCGAGGTGCTGGACACCGCCCGCGCCTGCCTGGAACGCTTCGCCGCCGGCAGCGACCCGATGCAATATGGAGATCTGAACCGCGAGTTTCACGAAACGCTCTACCGCGCCTCGGCCCTGCCCTATCACCTGGGGGTCATTGAAAACGCGATGGACCGGATCGACCGCTATCTGCGCGCGCAACTGGTGCTGAGCGATGGCATGGACCGCGCCCGGCGCGAGCATCTGGTCATTCTCGACGCCTGCGCCAAGGGGGAAGCCGAACGCGCCGCCAGCCTGACCGCCGAGCATATCCGGGGCGCCCGGGACTCGCTGGCCGAACATATGGGAGCAGGCAGCCGGTAAGCCCGCAAACCGCAAGAATCCGATTGCCGGAAAATCACCACAAACGGTTTCAAGTTGTTGCGATCCTTGTCTATGCTGACCCGACAACCGACCAAGGCGTTGGAAGCAAACGGCCCAAAGTGCATTTCGCGCCCCCTGTGCGGCAACCGCAAGTTTGGCCTTGGACGAATCGAACCCCGCCGTTAAACGGCGACCCGTTACCGGACCCCAGCCGCAAGAAAGGCCGAACCGCTTGAAACATCTTCTTGACGCACCGCATTCCATCTATGGCGTGGACAAATGGGGCAAGGGCCTGATTGTGGTGACAGAAGAGGGCGAAATCGGGCTCCGCAATCCACTCCGGCCCGAGGCCGCTACTGTCAGCCTCCCCGACATTCTGCGCGACCTCGAACAGCGCGGTATCCGCGCGCCGATGCTGCTGCGGATCAGTTCCTATCTCGAAAACGAGATCTGCCATATCAACGACAGCTTTGCCGACGCCATCGCCCGCTCGGGTTACAAGGGGGCCTATCGCGGCGTGTTCCCGATCAAGGTCAACCAGCAGGCGCAGGTGATCGACCGCATTGTCGAGTTTGGCCACCGCTACAATTACGGGCTCGAGGCCGGCTCGAAACCCGAACTGGTGATCGCGCTGGCGCACAAGCTGGCGCCCGAGGCGCTGATCGTCTGCAACGGGGTCAAGGATGCCGAGTTTGTCCGGCTTGCCATTCTCAGCCGCAAACTGGGTTTCAACACCGTCATCGTGCTGGAAAGCCCGAAAGAGGCCGATACCGTCATCGAGGTCTATAACGAGCTCGGGATCGAACCCCTGCTGGGCGTCCGCGTGAAGCTCACCAACCAGATCAGCGGCAAATGGGAGGAAAGCTCGGGCGACCGCTCCTCGTTTGGCATGAATACCGACCAGCTGGTGCGCGTGGTGGACAAGCTGCGCGATGCCGGTCTGATCCATTGCCTGAAACTGCAACA
The DNA here is from genome assembly GCF_010500245.1 of Ruegeria sp. PrR005. GTDB lineage: Bacteria > Pseudomonadota > Alphaproteobacteria > Rhodobacterales > Rhodobacteraceae > Ruegeria_B > Ruegeria_B marisflavi. The sequence continues at coordinate 157,236 of NZ_JAAGOX010000056.1, read as the reverse complement.
CTCGCATCTGGGCAGCCAGGTGCCCGACGTCAACGACGTGCGCCGCGCCGTGGGCGAGGCCTGCCGCTACTTCACCGAACTCAGCGCCGAAGGCGTGCCGCTCAGCCACCTGGACCTGGGCGGTGGTATGGGTGTCGATTACACCGGCGAAAAACGCGCCACCGAAAACTCGATCAACTACACGGTCGAGGAGTACTGCGCCAACGTGGTGGAAACCGTCGCCTATGCGATGGACGAGGCCGGTATCGCGCATCCCACCATCGTCACCGAAAGCGGCCGAGCAGTGGTGGCGACCTCGTCATTGCTGGTGTTCAACGTGCTCGAAAGCACGCTGTACGACGCGCCCACCGCGCCTGGTGTGGAACCCGACGATCACCATCTGGTGGCCGATCTGGCTGCGGTGAACGGCTATCTGACACCCGCGCGGCTTCAGGAATGCTGGAACGACGCCACCTTCTATCGCAACGAATTGCGGGCCCTCTTCCGCCGCGGCTATGTGGACCTGCGTCAGATGGCCCGGGCCGAACGCATCTATCTGTCGCTGATGGCCCGGATCAAGACCATGGTGGCCGAGGTCGAGGCCGAGACCGATCTCGACGCGCAGATGGAAAAGATCGCCGATATCTACCACTGCAACTTTTCACTGTTCCAGTCGTTGCCCGATGTCTGGGCCATCGACCAGCTGCACCCGATCGTGCCGCTTCAGATGCTGAACCAGACGCCCGACCGCCGCGCGGTCCTGTCCGACATCACCTGCGACAGCGACGGCAAGGTCGACCGCTTCATCCTCGCCGATGGCGTGTCGCCCTCACTGCCGGTGCATTCGCTGCCCGAGGATCAGGAGTACTATCTCGGCGTCTTCTTCGTCGGCGCCTACCAGGAAACGCTGGGCGATCTGCACAACCTGTTTGGCGACACCAACGTGGTCACCATCGACCTGCGCGCCGATGGCGGGTTCGACCTGCTGCACGAGCAGGAGGGCGATACCATTTCCGAGGTGCTGTCTTACGTCGAATACGACCCGGCCGATTGCGTCGCCGCCTTCCGAAAGCTGGTCGATGGCGCCATTTCCAACGGCTGCCTCAAGGCCAGCGAACGCAAGCTGATCATCGGCGCCTATCGCGACAGCATCAACGGCTATACCTATTACGAATAACCCACCAGCCAGAGGAGACTTTCCCATGGGCAAAACACTCGTTGTCGGCGCAGGTGGCGTCAGCCACGCCGCCGTTCACAAGATGGCCATGAATTCCGACATCTTCACCGAGATCACTCTGGCCAGCCGGACCAAGGCGAAATGCGACGCCATCGCCGCCTCGGTCAAGGAGCGCACCGGCGTAACGATCAAGACCGCCGCGCTCGATGCGATGGACGTGGCCGCCACCGTTGCGCTCATCAAGGAGACCGGCGCCGAAATCCTCGTCAATCTCGCCCTGCCCTACCAGGATCTCAAGCTGATGGATGCCTGCCTCGAGGCTGGCTGCCACTACCTTGATACCGCGAACTATGAGCCCGAGGATGTGGCCAAGTTCGAATACCACTGGCAATGGGCCTATCAGGACAAGTTCAAGGCCGCCGGCCTGACCGCGATCCTCGGCTCGGGATTCGATCCGGGCGTGACCTCGGTCTTTGCCACCTGGCTCAAAAAACACAAGCTTTCGACCATCCGGCAGATCGACGTGCTGGATGCCAATGGCGGCTCGAACGATCAGGCATTCGCCACCAATTTCAACCCCGAGATTAACCTGCGCGAGGTTCTGGCCGAGGCGCGGCACTGGGAAAATGGCGCCTGGCAGGTCACGCCCGCCATGACTCACAAGGTCGAGTTCGATTTCCCCGGCATCGGGCCCAAGAACATGTACCTGATGTATCACGAGGAACTGGAGAGCCTCTCGACCCACTTCCCCGAGATCGAGCGCGCCCGCTTCTGGATGACATTCGGCGACGCGTACATCATGCATGCCAAGGTGCTGGAAAATGTCGGCATGACCCGCATCGACCCGGTCATGCATGACGGCAAGGAAATCATCCCGATCCAGTTCCTCAAAACCCTGCTGCCCGATCCCGGCACGCTGGCCGAGGAAACCAAGGGCAAGGCCTGCATCGGCGATATCGCCACGGGTCAGGCCAAGGACGGATCGGGAGAGAAGACCTATTACATCTACAATATCTGCGACCACGAGGAATGCTTCCGCGAAGTCGGCAGCCAGGCGGTTTCCTACACCACCGGCGTGCCGGCGATGATCGGCGCGGCGCAGGTGCTCAAGGGCAACTGGGTGGAACCGGGCGTGTGGAACATGGAACAGCTCGACCCCGATGACTACATGGACATGCTGAACAATCACGGCCTGCCCTGGCAGGTCCATGAACTCGACGGCCCGGTCGAGTTCTGAAACATTGCCCGGCGGCAACGCCGGGCAGCGCCCGACCCGCCCCATGGGCGGGCGCTACGCTTCCGCCCCGGTTCGGGCGCTGCCCTCGTCACTTGGAGCACCCCAATGTCCGACATGATGCAAACTCAGGCCGGTGATGCCGGCGCCTTCCGCGCCTTCGACCTGTCCCGCGTGCCCACGCCCTGTTTCGTGGTGGACGAGGTCGCCATCGAGCGGAACCTCAAGATCCTGCGCGACATTTCCGACCGCTCCGGCGCGCATGTGCTGTCGGCGCTCAAGGCATTTTCCATGTTCGCCCTCGCCCCGCTGGTGCGACAATATCTCGGCGGCACCTGCGCCAGCGGCATCTACGAAGCGCGGTTGGGGCGCGAGGAATACGGCGGCGAAGTCGCCACGTTCTGCGCTGGCTACAAGGAGCAGGATATCGACGAGATCCTCTCGCTCAGCGACCACGTCATCTTCAACAGCCCGGCGCAAAAGGACCGCTTTCTCTCCCGCGCCCAGGCGGCGGGTGTGCAGGTGGGTCTCAGGATCAACCCCGAACATTCCGAGGGCGAGATCGCCAAATACGACCCCTGCGCGCCCTGCTCCCGCCTTGGCACCCCGGTCAGCCAGTTGACGCCTGAGGCCCTGAAAGGCGTCGACGGGCTGCACATGCACACGCTCTGCGAGCAGGGGTTCGAGCCCTTGCAGCGCACCTGGACTGCGGTAGAGGCGAAGCTCGCCCCCTATCTGCCCGGCCTCAAATGGCTCAACTTCGGCGGCGGTCATCACATCACCCGCGCCGATTACGACCGCGACGCGCTGGTGGAATTCATCAAGGGCATCCGGGAAAAACACGGGCTGGACGTCTATCTCGAACCCGGCGAGGCGGTGGCGCTGGATGCCGGTATCCTCGTCGGCGAAATCCTCGACCTGCCGACCAATGGCATGGACCTCGCCATCACCGATATCTCGGCCACTTGCCACATGCCCGACGTGATCGAGGCGCCCTATCGCCCTGCCCTGATGGACGAGGCCGAGAGCGGCCACACCTACCGTCTGGGCGGCCCTTCCTGCCTCGCCGGTGACGTGATCGGGGATTACACCTGGGACCAGCCGCTGACCATCGGCCAACGCTTCGCCTTTCTCGACCAGGCGCATTATTCGATGGTCAAGACCAACACCTTCAACGGCGTGCCTCTGCCCACGATCGCGCTGTGGAACAGCGACACCGACGCGCTGCGCATCATCCGCCAATTCGACTATTCCGACTTCAAGGACCGTCTCTCATGAGCATCTTCCTCGACAGCGAACTGACCGCGACCGAGCGCGGCGAAGACGCCCGTTTCCGCATCATCCCGGTTCCACTTGAGCGCACCGTCTCTTATGGCTCGGGCACCGCCGCCGGTCCGGCGGCGATCCTCGAGGCGTCAAACGAGCTTGAACGCATCACCAACGGCGCCGAACCCTGCGCGCAGGGTATCTTCACCGAACCGCCGCTCGACTGCGACGGCCCCATGCCCGAGGTGATGGAGCGCCTCGCCCAACGGACCGAGGCCGCCATCCGCGCGGGCCGCGTACCGGTCACGCTGGGGGGCGAACATTCGCTGAGTTATGGCGCGGTAATGGGCGTGGCCCGCGCCCTGGGTCAGCCGCTGGGACTGGTGCAAATCGACGCCCATGCCGACCTGCGCATCGCCTATCAGGGCGAGAAACACAGCCATGCCTCGGTCATGCACCTGCTCACCGAAGAGGGTATTCACCTCGCGCAATTCGGCGTCCGCGCCCTTTGCCAGCAGGAAATGGACGAGCGCGCCAGACACGGCGTGTTCTACAAGGATGCCGAGGAACTGGTCACAGGCAACATCCAAGCCATCGACCTGCCCGAGGATTTCCCCGAGCTGGTTTATGTCAGCTTTGATGTCGACGGTCTGGACCCGGCCCAGATGCCCGCAACCGGCACGCCAGTGCCCGGCGGCCTCGGTTACTATCAGGCGCTGCACCTGGTCGAGCACGCACTCAAGGGCCGCAAATGTGTCGGGCTCGACGTGGTTGAACTGGCGCCCGACGGCAATGCCGCCTGGGATTTCACCACAGCCCAGATCGTCTATCGCCTGATGGCCGCCTGCACCGAGTGAAAGAGAACGCCGGCCATTCCGAAAACGAATGATCGGCATTCCCTTTTTCTGCGTTCCCCGCAAGAGGCAAAGCGCCTAGCCTCAGATCACATCGCTGACCGGGGCTGCTCATGAATGATGCGTCAACTCCCGCCCTCACACGCCTCGGCACCTTTGTCGCCGAGGCAGCGCTGACGGCTGACGACCTCTCGCATGATCAGTTACGCGCCGCGGTGGCCGACTGCCTCGGCTGCATTCTCGCAGGCGTCGGCATGCCGGTCTCTGCCAAGGCCCGCGCCGCGGTTCGCGCCATGGGCATCGGCGGCACCGCAGCGGTTCTGGGCACGGGACAGCGCACGGCACCTGCGCAAGCGGCCTTCCTGAACGCGACCGCCGGCCACGCACTCGACTTCGACGATTGGGAAGCCCCCGGCAACACCCATCCGACAGTGGTGATCCTGCCCGCGCTGCTCGCCTGCACACGCCCCGGGACGGCAGGCGCCGACCTGATCGCGCCCTACCTTGCCGGGTTCGAGGTGATCGCCCGGCTTGGCGAAGCGCTGAACCTTGAACATTACGGGGCCGGTTGGCACTCAACCGCAACGCTGGGCACTCTGGGGGCGACGGCAGCCGTCGCCCGCCTGATGCGGCTCGACGCCCGACACAGCGCCCATGCGATGGCGCTGGCGATCAGCCGCGCCACCGGATACACCTGCCAGTTCGGCAGCAACGCCAAACCGTTGCAGGCCGGTTTCGCAGCGCAAGCCGCCGTGGAATGCGCCTATCTGGCTGCGGCCGGGGCCGAAGGCCAGTTGCATGCGCTCGACCACGCGGGCGGCTTTGCCGCGCTGACCGGCGGTGCCAATCCGCAGCGCCTGCGCGACGCGCTCGACCGGCTTGGCCAGCCGCTGGCGCTGAGCGAACATGGGATCGCGCTCAAGCCCTGGCCAAATTGCAGCTACACCCACCGCCTGATGACCACCTTACTGGGCCTGCGCGACGGTCTGCGGCCCGAAAGCATCGCCCGCATCGACCTGCACCTGCCCGATGTGCATGCCGCGATCCTACCGTTTCACCAGCCCCGCGACCATGGCGAGGCGCTGTTCAGCCTGCCCTTCGCATGCGCCATGGCCCTGGTTCACGGCGACCTGACGCTGGCCGATACCGCGCGCGAAGCCTGGACCGATCCCCAGATCGTCACCCTGATCCGCCGCACCCATGTGCACCCGTTCCATCCCCGGCGGCCAGAACTCAACTTCGACCCTGAGGAACCCGACCGGGCCGTGGTGACACTGGATGACGGGAAGGTCCTCACCTCGACCTGCACCTATCCGCTTGGTGCACCGCAGAACCCACTTGCAGCGGACCGGATCAAGGCCAAACTGGACGCCAATATCGCGCCACGCCTCGCAGGCCTCGCCGATACCCTGCTAGACTGGCCCGCGGCGCCCGACCTTCTCGACCTCATCGATAAGATCGCGGACCCGGCCTGAGCCTCAGAGGTCGATTTCGACCACCCCATCTGGTTTCGCCGCGCGCGACTGGCACAGGATGATCGCGCTCTCGCGCTGTTTCTTCGACAGCACAAAATCGCGATGCTCCACCTCGCCCGCGACCAGCCCGCATTTGCAAACGCCACAGATCCCGTCGGAACATTTCACGTCGACATGGAACCCGCTCTCGTTCAGCACCTGCGCCGCGTCCTTGTCCGCCGGCACCTCCAGCACCCGACCGGACCGGGCAAGTTTCAGGGTAAAGGGATGGTTCTCATAATCCGGCTGCTCGGGGACCGAGAAATACTCCAGATGCCGCGCCTCTTCGGGGAACCCCTGCCGCTCGGCGGCCTGCATCACCCCGTCCATGTAGCGATCCGGCCCGCAGGTATAGACATGCCAGCCGGGCTGATAGCCTGATAACACCGTGTCGAGATCGGCGCGCGTGCCCTCGTCCGAGAAATGCAGATGCACCCGGCCGGCCCACGGCATGTCGGCAAGGTCCGCCAGATATCCCGCCCCCGCCCGGGTCGAGGCGGAATAATGCAGCTCGAACTCCGCGCCCAGCGCGTGCAACCGATGGGCAAAGGCGATCATCGGCGTGATGCCGATGCCGCCGCCCATCAGGAAGGTGCGCGTCGCGCCCTCCTCCAGCTCGAAATGGTTGATCGGTTTAGAGATGAAAACCTTGCGCCCTTCGGCAAAGATCCGGTGCATCAACTTAGACCCGCCGCGCCCCTCATCCTCGCGCAAGACACCGATCTGATACTTCGTCCGGTCAGCCGGATCGCCCGACATCGAATATTGCCGCAGGAACTCGGGCGCGACCAGCACGTCCAGATGCGCCCCTGCCGTCCATTCCGGCAAGGGCGCACCATCGAGCGCCGAGAACTCGTATTTCGTCACATCGCCGGTCATCTTCTCGGCCCGCTTGACCGCCACGCGGATCACCGGGGCGCTCTCGGCATCCGGCACGGAATAGCGGTGCACCACCGACATATCCCCTGCCGACATGCGCGACCTGTATTCGTCTGCCGTCACCATCGCCTCATAGGCGGCAATCCCCGCCTCGCGATCCATCGGAAACGGATAAGGCCAGGGATGCGGCGCCAGCGGCGCGGGATAGACGGCCAGCGTCTGATCCTCGTATTTCAGGTCCAGATCCTTTTGCAGGCCGCGCCTGTTCAGCGGATGGGCCGAGGACCGATAGGCCCCGTCCGCCTGCAACTCGATATCCCACCACCATTTCTTGACGTCATTCAGGCCGCCATGGCCCACCGCATCGTCCAGCCGCGCCAGCGCAGGGGCCGCCGCCGGAATGGTCATCGCCGCCCAGCGGAACGGGCGTTCGGCGAATATCCCCTCCAGATTCCAGGGACAGGTCTTCATGCAGCGCCCACACATCGCGCCGCCCTGGGTGGTGATGCGGTAGGTGGCGCATTTCTGGCTGTCGGATTTCCAGATCTCGTAGCCGTTGAACATCAGCTTCGGCCCGGCGGTGATCGCGCCCGACGGGCATTCGCGGGCGCATTTGTTGCAGCTCTCGCAGAACTTTTGCAGACCAAAGTCGATGGGTTTGTCGTGGGTGATCGGCATGTCGGTCGTCACCACGCCGGATTTCAGGCGCGGGCCAAGGTAGGGGTTCAGGATCACCTCGCCGATACGGCTGACCTCGCCTAGGCCAGAAAGCAGTAGAAGGGGCGGCTGCAACACCTCGCCATCCATCACCGTATGCGCCTTGGCCTTGTAGCCAAGGTTGCGGATCTGCTGCGCGATCACGCCGCCCAGCAGCGAGAAACGCAGATAGGCGCGCATGGATTGCGCCACCGCGATCCAGTCGTCGCCACTCGACCCCTCCATCGTCTCGTATCCCTGGTCGATGATCATGCTGACCGCCTGATCATGCGGCGGGGTGATCACCTCGCCAGTAGCGTCATGGCTGTACCACGCCCACTCCGGGCAGCGGCTGAGCCCAACCGCATCGACCCCCAGGAAATAACTCGCCGCTTTCAGGTTGGCGGCGTTGCGGGCGGCGCTTTCCTGTTTGTACAAAACAGCACTTTCGCCATCCTGAAGCAGTACAAAAGCGCCAAGTGCGCGTCTTTGGGCAAAACTGGGCGCTGCCTTGCGCACATAATGGCCGCCCTTCGCCCCCTCTTGCAACGCCTTGCCCATGTCGCCGAATTGCGCCCGCGCGAACATATCCGCGCGCTTTGGGACACGGGCAACATTGGCCTCGTCGATATAGGTCGTCGGAGTTTCGGCGCGCTTCAGCTTTTCGAAAGGATGCGCCCCGTCGACATAGCGCCGTTTCGCATAAACATCTCGGTTCATTGCGTTTTTTGAGAATCCGGCGCCCAGCCACCAGGCCGGACCCTGGGTTTTGAACCAGGGTTGTGCACCCATCGGCGCAAGGGCCACATCGTGGGTGATCTCCATTTCGGTTGTCACCGCCGCCAGACCGAAACGAGTCCCCAGCCAGGGCGCGACCAACTGACCTTCCTCGGCTGTCACCAACCCCGCCGCCACCGCCAGCCGACCAAGATCCACATCCGTAGAGGTCATCGAATGCGCTCGCGCATCGAACCCTAACAGTCTGATATAATTTGCAATTACCACCGCATTCTCGGTGGCCAGCAAACAGGCGCGATGATCCTGCGCATCAAGGATCCAATCGCTTCCCGGCTCCTCCGGCGCAGGATCGCGGTTGTGTTCATAGAGAAAAACGATGGCATGGCGGTGGCTGTCGATACCGGTGGGATCTGCCTCCATGCTCTCTTTCAGGTCCGCCATGATCACGTCGATACCCGAGGCCAGCGTCTTGGTCTGGCGCGTCCGAAGCGCCTCGGCCAGCCGGTCGATATCGGTGTTGCGCCGGGGCACCGGCAACAGCGCCTCGGCCGGGAGCGGGCCGCAGCCGATCATTGAAGCGTCGTTGAAATACCCGAATGCTTTCAGATGGTTGGCGCGCTCTTGTGGATCGGCTGGGATGTCCGCCCGCGCCGGATTGACAATCCCGTCACGGATCGCATCGAGCATCGCCTGAAACTCGCCCATCGCGTTGACGATGCTTTCCGGCCGCTCCGGCCGGTGAAAGCTGAGCGCGGGCATCCCTGGCACGTTCGTCAGGTCCGGCGTCCGCTCACGCCGGGCCAGCCGTTCCAGCGGATAGGGACCCAAATGCACCGGACGTCTCTTGTCCGAAATGAAACGAATACCCATCGCGCGCCTCCCATCTTTCCTCTGCCCTATCTCCGAATGGACACAAAAACCATTCATGCCTAATCATAGACTTCATGAAGGAAATCGATTTTACTGATCTCGACGGCAAGGTGCTGCGCGCCTTTTTGACCATACTCGAAGAAAGTTCGGTCTCGCGTGCCGCCGACCGGTTGGGTGTGACGCAATCCGCAGTCAGCCACACACTGGCGAAACTGCGTGCGGTGCTGGGGGATCCGCTGTTCGTCCGCTCCGGTCAGGGGCTGACCCCGACCGAACGCGCGCTGGCGCTGCGGGAGCCGGTGCAAAGGGTTCTCGACGGCATGCGCGGGCTGACCGATGGTCGTCCATTCGACCCAATGTCCGAGGAGATGGAGTTTCATATTGCTGTCAATGACTTGCAGCGCGAGTTGATCTTTCCCCACTTGTTCAGGGTCGCCCGCACCGAGGGGGTACAACTCAGGCTGGGTTTCCTGCCCTCGGGCGTTCCGGGGCCCGATCTGTTGCGCAGCGACCGCTGTCAACTGATGCTGACGCCCCTGCCGCCGGACGGGCCTGACATCTTTCAGAAACGGCTGTTTTCAAGCCCGCTCATGGTGTTCCACGACGCCGCCCAAGGGCAACCGCCCAGGAGTTGGGAAGAGTACTGTGCCGCAGACCATGTCGAGGTGCGCTTTCCCGACGGACGCAACGCGCGCGCGGTCATGCAGGGTGTGGACCAGAGTCAGATCCGCCCCCCAACAGTCATCCTGCCGCATTTCAATGCCATCCCGGCCTTTGTCAAAGGCAGCACCCTGATCTCAACCGACACCGCGCTGATGAAGCGCGGGCCGTTGGCGACCCTGGACTGCGCCCCGCTGCCGTTTCAGTGCCCGCCGGTGTCGATCTACATGGTCTGGCACCAGCGCTCGGCCTCGGATCCGGCGCACCTTTGGCTACGCGCCCGGGTCGAGGAAATCGCGGCACGGCTTCAGAGCTAGATGGCACGACGCCGGAACCCGGAACAGTCTTGGCCCATTGGGGCCCAACTGGCTATGCTGGATCATCGTCCAAATGGAGTTTGGGTATGACAGACAAAGTTGCGTTAATCACCGCCGGCGGCAGCGGCATGGGCGCGGACGCCGCACGCCGATTGGCCGCCGACGGTTTCCACGTCGGCATCCTGTCCTCGTCCGGCAAGGGTGAGGCCTTGGCGGCCGACCTGGGGGGGCTGGGCGTGACCGGTTCCAACCAGTCGAACGACGATTTGCAGCGGCTGGTCGACGCGGCGATGGAACGCTGGGGCAGGATAGACGTTCTGGTGAACTCGGCCGGACACGGGCCCCGCGCACCCATTCTGGATCTCTCGGACGAAGACTGGCACCGGGGGATGGAGGTCTATTTCCTCAACGCCGTGCGCCCGACCCGGCTGGTTACCCCGATCATGCAGGCGCAGGGGGGCGGCTCGATCATCAATATCTCGACCTTCGCCGCGTTCGAACCCGATCCGGTCTTTCCCACCTCGGGCGTGTTCAGGGCCGGTCTGGCCGCATTCTGCAAGCTTTACGCCGACCGATATGCCGCCCAGAACATCCGCATGAACAATATCCTGCCCGGCTTCATCGACAGCCTGCCGGAAAAGGAAGAGTTCCGCAGCCGCATCCCGATGGGGCGCTACGGCCGCAGCTATGACGAGATCGCCTCGGTCATCGCCTTGCTGGCATCAGAGGGCGGCGGGTACATCACCGGGCAGAACATCCGCGTCGATGGCGGCATAACCCGTTCGGTCTGACGCTTCGGTCAATACCCGATCCGCGCCTTGATCAGATGCATCAGCGTAGCGCCGGTCTCAAAGTATGCCTGCTGCAAGCCCGTCATACGCTCGGCATGGCCTCCGATGGCGGCGAGGGGCAATTTGCCTTCGTCACCGCTGATCAAGGCCTCGGCCATGCCCTTGCCAAACAGCGTTCCGGGGCCAATGCCCCGGCCGGAATAGCCATGCGCCGCCAGCGCATTGGGGCCCGGACGCGTAATCTTGGGGATATGGTCCGAGGTCATGGCGATCCGCCCGTGCCAGCCCATCTGTAACGGCTGATCCGCCAGCACCGGGAACAGCTGCGCCAGCTTGCGGCGCACCCAGGCGGTATGAATGCCACTCGCAGCGTGCCCCAGATCGCCCATGGCCCCGATGATCATGCGCCCCGCCGCGTCCATCCGGAACGAAGACATGACCAGAGCTGTATCCCAGCACCCCTCGCCGCCCGGCAGGATGGTTGCCCGCAACTTGTCAGGCAAGGGCGCGGTGGCGTACTGGAAGTAGTGGACCGGCACATAGGCCGGTACCTGGGTGTTCAATCCCTGATGATAGGCATTCGTGGCCTGGATCAATGCCCGCGCCCGAACCGTGCCCCCCTGAGTTCGCGCTGACCAGGTACCGTTTTGATGGCTGAGTTCCACAACCGAACTATTGCCGTGGATCCGTGCGCCAGCCGCCTGAGCCGCGCGCGCCACTCCCCGGACATAACCCAAGGGCTGGATGGTTCCGGCCCGGGGATCGAAAAGCGCGCCGTGGAACGCATCCGACCCGGTGCGCTTCGCGGTTTCCCCAGCCGAAAGCAACGCGACCGGTGCGCCCGTCGCGGCAAGCTGCGCATGCCGTTTGCGCAAGTCGGCCAGACCGGCAGCGGAATGGGCACAGTGCAGGGTTCCATTGCGGACCGGTTCACAAGCGATGTCATATCGCGCGATCAGGTCATAGACATAGGCCGGCGCTCCGGCCAGCAAAGCGATCAGCCGGTCGCCGGCCTGCTGCCCCAGATGGGCCCGGATGTCATCCGGCGGCAGCCATAGCCCGGCATTGGCCAACCCGACATTGCGGCCAGAGCCACCAAATCCGATCTCTTGCGCCTCAAGCAGGCAAACGCTGGCCCCGGCCTCTGCCGCATGCAGGGCCGCCGACAGGCCGGTGAACCCACCCCCGACAATGACCAGATCGACCGCCGTATCGAGATCCAGCGGAGGCGCCGAGACCTGTTCGAAGCAGGTCTTGTGCCAGAGGTTGCTGTCGTTTTCCGAAACCTTCGCCATGCTTCACCGCGTGTTTCCCGACACGTCGGGATGTTGGTCTTGAAATCTCAGCCCGCGCAAACCAGCCCGCGCTGGTCCTCACGCCCCATGGCAACCAGAAATGGTGCTTCGGACTGACGCGCCTGAAACGCCGCCTTGTCACCCATGCCGCGCCAATTGGCCAGGACCAGTGACTGCGCCACAGCACCGCCCAACGTGGCGCCGGGGCCGGTGACGATGAAGAGGTCAGGGGCAAACTCGCGCGCGGCGGTCTGCACGGCGCGGGTGAAATCATAAGGTTCGGTCACCTGATGGCCCAAGGTGTAGTCCCACAGCGCCCCGGTGTCGGTGGCGCCCGGCCACCAGATCTTGCCGCGCCCGTCGATCATCGGGCGGTTGGGCTGGGTAAACAGATCGACGCCCAGCCGTTGCCGCCCCTCAGCGGCAACAGGCGTCTGCAACCGGGTGTGAAAGGCGGCGTGATTGGCCAGCCGCATCGGAAAGCGTTCCTGGGCCACCGGCTGCGCCGCCTCGAAGGCCGACAGACCTGCCTCGTTTCCGGCCAAAACCAGCATGCCGCCCAGTTCGATGGACAGGGCCAGGTCATGTCCCGGCATGGCGTCGATCCGGGCCACATCCGCCAGCAGCGCCGCCTTGCGCGCGGGATCGTCCGCCCAATCCTCGCCGGTGAAAGGATAGACCAGCTGCCCGCCGATCAGCTGTTCCTGCATCAGCGTGCCCATAGTGTTGACCACCCGGAACCCGTTTTCCGGGCTCAGCGCCCCGGCGGCGGCCAGCGCGATATACCAGCCCATCGAATTGCCGGTGACGGCAACCACCTCGATATCCTCGGCCAGCGCCTGCGCATCGGCCAACGCGGCGGCATAGATCAGCGGCGAGGCCACATCTCCGCGCGAGTATTTGCCGACCGTAAACCGCTCGGCCCCGTCCAGCGTGGTCACCGCCTCCTGCCCCGCTTCGGCCCGGATGGCGTCAAAGGCGTGGAACATCTGCATCCGGGCGCCGTGGTGGCGGTGCAGATAGCCCAGTTCCGGTTTATTGTAGGTGCCCCGGCCGGGGCAGATCACGACAGCGGTACGTGTCATTTTGCAACTCCGGTGAGCGAGAGCGCGGCGGCCACGATGCCGTCCTTTGACGGCAGCGGGGCGGCATAGGCCGGGCCGGTGGCAATGAAGCAATCCTCGGCCACCACGCGGGCGGTCGCAGGGGCGCGACTTTCTTCGCAGAAGAAAGTCATCAGCGCCTCGGACTGGCTGCCGGTGCGGCGGCATTCGTCGACGATCAGCACGTGTTTGCACTCCCGCGTGGCCGCGCGCAGCGCCTCAGCGGGCAGCGGCGCCAGCCAGCGCAGGTCGATGATCCGCGCCTTGACCCCTGCCGCCTCGATCTCGGGCAGCGCCTGTTTGGACAGGTAATGACTATTGCCATAGGTGACGATGGCCAGATCGGTGCCGTCCCCATGCACCCCGACCTCTCCCAAGGCGATGCGCCGGTCGGGCGAAGGATAGGTGGTCATCCAGCCGCCGTCCTGCGCCCCGTGCAGATCGCGCATCGGGTAAAGCGCGATGGGCTCAAGGAACACCACCACCCGCTGCTCCTCGCGCGCCAGCCGAACACATTCGCGCAGCATCTGCGCCGCATCCGCCCCGGTCGAGGGGCAGGCGATGATCACGCCGGGAATGTCGCGCAGCACCGCCAATGAGTTATCATTGTGGAAATGCCCGCCGAACCCCTTTTGATACCCGAGCCCCGCGATGCGCAGCACCATCGGATTGGTGAACTGCCCGTTCGAAAAGAACGGCAGCGTCGCGGCCTCACCCCGGATCTGATCCTCGGCATTGTGCAAATAGGCGAGGAACTGGATCTCGGGGATCGGCAGGAACCCATTGTGCCCCATGCCAATGGCCAGCCCCAAGATGGACTGTTCGTCCAGAAGCGTGTCGATCATCCGGTCGGGGCCAAAGCGTTGTTGCAGCTTCTGGGTCACGCCATAGACACCGCCCTTGCGGCCCACATCCTCGCCCATGCACACGATCTCGCCATGTTCCAGCATCAAATCGGTCAGCGCCCAGTTGATCAGGCGGCTCATTGGCTGCGGCTCGTCCAGGGCGCGCATGTCGCCAGCAAAAGTGGCGGCCCGCACCTCGGCGCTGGGGCCATTGGTGGGTTTGCAGTCCCGCTTCGGCGGGATCAGGCTGGCCGCCACCTCGGCTACATTGGCCAGATGCGGGCGGGTCGCGGCCTCGGCCGCGATGCGGTCGGTGCGGGCGCAGGTCTGTTCATAGATCGCCAGCGCCTCCGAAGGCGACAGTGCGCCGTCCTCGGCGAGCAGCCGCACGCTGTGCAGCAGCGGGTCCATGGCCTCCTCGGCCTCGACCTCGGCGCGGGTCAGATAGGTGGTCGGCACATCCGCCCCGGCATGGCCATAGAGCCGCACGGTTTTCAGATGCAGGAAGGCGGGCTTGCGGCGGGTGCGGACATAATCGGCGGCCTCTTGCGCCACGGCATAGGTCTCGTAAATGTCCAGCCCGTTGGCCTGGAAATAGCGGATGCCGGGCCGATGCTCCATCGAGGCCTGAATCCAGCCCCGGGGCGTCTTGGTCGAAATGCCGATCCCGTTATCCTCGCAGACAAAGAGAAGCGGCAGCGGGATCGACTGCACGCTGGTCCAGCCGGCGGTGTTGATCGCGCCCTGCGCCGTGGAATGGTTGGCCGAGGCATCGCCAAAGGAACACATGGCAATCCCGTCCTCGGGTAATTGCCGGTGTTCGGGGGGGTGCCGCCGCGCCGCACCCAGGCTATAGGCCGCGCCCACGGCCTTGGGCAGGTGGCTGGCAATGGTCGAGGTCTGCGGCGGGATCATCAGCGCCTTGGACCCCAGCACCTTGTGCCGCCCTCCCGAGGACGGGTCCTCCTTGGAACAGGCAAAGCTGAGCAGCATGTCCCAGGCGATCTGCTGGCCCGGGACCTGCTCGGCCCGCGCGATCTGGAACGCCGCGTCGCGGTAATGCAGGAACGCGATGTCGGTCGGGCGCAGGGCCTGAGCCACCGCCGCCATCCCCTCATGGCCCGAGGAACCAATGGTGTAAAACCCCTGCCCTGCTTTCTGCATCGCCCGGCTGGTCCGGTCGAGCGCCCGGCTGAGCACCTGCGAGCGGTAAAGAGACACCGCCTGCTCTCGCGACAAACCCGGCCGCGGCGGCTCGCCCGTGGGCAGGTCGCCCGCGGCAACCCGGCTGAGGAAGTTCTCATGTACGATCTGGGCGCGGTCCATGGCTCGGCCTTCTGTTATGCTTGGGGGCGATCCCCCTGGTTACAACGCTGCGACAGTGCGGGCGATACGGGCAAGCCCTTCTTCAAGACTCTGCCTCGCATAAGCGAAGGAGAGGCGCAAATGCCCCGGCATGCCAAAGGCCCGCCCCGGCACCAGCGCCACCCCGGCCTTGTCCAGCAGATAGTGGCAGAATTCATGATCGACCGGCATCTGCGCGGGCGTCTTCGGGAACACATAGAACGCGCCATCGGGCGACGCACACTCAAGCCCCGCCGCGTTCAACCCGGATACCACCAGATCGCGCCGCGCCAGCATCTCGACCCGCCGCTCGGCCAGCAGGTCCTGCGGCCCGGTCAGTGCCGCCAGCGCCGCCGCCTGCGCGATGGAACAGGCGCCCGAGGTGATCTGCCCCTGTACTGCCACCATCGCTTTGATCAGCGGTGCCGGGCCGATACCCCAACCGATCCGCCAGCCGGTCATCGAATAGGCCTTGGACACGCCGTTCACGATCAGGGTGCGATCGGTCAGCGCCGGTACCGCCTGCACAAAGGGGATAAAGGGAACATAGGCCAGATGCTGGTAGATCTCGTCCGAGATCACCCAGACATGCGGATGACGTTCCAGCACCGCCCCCAGCGCCTGCAACTCGGCCTGCGAATAGATCGCACCGGTGGGGTTCGATGGCGTGTTGAGCAAGAGCCAGCGGGTGCGGGGGGTGATCGCCGCCTCCAGCTGCGCGGGCGTCAGCTTGAACCCTTGTTCACCCGGACAGTCCAGTACCATCGGCACGCCCCCCGACAGCCGCACCATATCGGCATAGCTGGTCCAGAACGGCGCAGTCGTGATCACCTCGTCGCCCGGGTCGAGCGTGGCGAGGAATGCGCCCGCCAGCACCTGCTTGGCTCCGGTCGAAACGATCACATGGGCAGGTTCCACCCCGGCCTCGGTGGCGATGGCCGCGCGCAGTGCCGGGGTACCCGCAGTGGCAGGATAACGGGTTTGCCCTGCCAGCGCCGCCTGATGGGCGGCCTCAATTACATGATCCGGGGTCGGAAAATCCGGCTCGCCGGTACTGAGCGCGACGATATCAGCGCCAGCGGTCCGCAATTGCGACGCCCGTTCCGAGATCTGCACGATCTCGGACAGCTCGATCCCGTCGAGCCTGCCCGCGCGCCGAAAACCGATTTCGCCGGATATGTTCACAGCCTTGCCCCACACTCAGGAGTTTCCCGCACTAGATCGCGCTGGATCATGCAAAAAACCAGTGATATTCCGGTCAAAAGGTATGAGGAAAAATCAAGTGATTGCCCCCCGCCGCTTTCTCCCCTCGATCTCCTCGCTACTGGCACTGGAGGCGGTCGACCGACTGGGCAGCGCTTCGGCCGCTGCCGAAGAACTGGCGCTGACCCAAAGTGCCATCAGCCGGCAGCTGAAAACGATGGAGGAGCAACTGGGAGTCGAGCTGGTCCAACGCGACCGGGTGCGGCTGCACCTGACGCCTGCGGCACAGGAATATGTACAGACCGCTCGCGCCGCATTGACCCAGCTGGCGCAGGCCTCACTGAAGCTCAAGGCCAACCCGACCGGTGGCACGCTCAGCCTGTCGATCCTGCCTGCCTTCGGCATGCACTGGCTGGCGCCCCGGCTACAGGATTTTGCACGACGCCACCCGGAGGTGTCGGTCAATCTCAGCACCCGGCTGAAACCCTTCGACTTTGCCAGCGAACCCTTCGATGCCGCCATCCACTTCGGGCGGCGCGACTGGGCCGGGGTCGATTACCTCAAGATCATGCGCGAGAAGGTGCTGCCGGTCTGTGCCCCTGAACTGAGGCAGAAGACGAACGACCCCACCTGGCTGCTCACCGCGCCGCTCCTGCATCTCGACACCCGCCCGGATGCCTGGGAACGCTGGTTCGCGGCCCAAGACCTTGCGGCGCCGGGGCTGCGCGGCATGCTGTTCGATCAGTTCTCGACCATGATCCCGGCAGTTGCCAACGGGCTGGGCGTAGCGCTGCTGCCCAGCTATCTGATCACGGATGATCTGGCCCGGGGCAGACTTGTCACTGCCTGTGACGGGCCCGCTGTAAGCCTGGGGAGCTATTATCTGGTCTGGCCAAAGGAACGCATGAGCGCGCCGCCGCTCGCCTCGTTCCGGGCCTGGCTGCAAGAGGCATTTGCATAAAAGCAGGGGCGCTGCCACTCTTGCCCTGCGGGCAATTCACCCCGGAGTATTTCCGACCAGAAAGAAGCGCAAATCCGGCTCTGGTTTCTTTCTGGTTACAAATACTCCAGGGAGTTTGAGGGACAGCGTCCCTCAACAAAGAATCGTGCGCGCCGCAGGCGCACGATTCGGTTGCGAACGGATCAGACGTCCATCGACCGGGCGATGAGTTCCTTCATCACCTCGTTGGTACCGCCATAGATCATCTGCACCCGCGCATCGGCATAAAGCCGCGCGATCGGGTATTCCATCATGAAGCCGTAACCGCCGAAGAGTTGCAGGCATTCATGCATGATCTCGTTCTGCACCTCGGAGCCGTAATATTTCACCATCGAGGCGGTGGCGGCATCGAGCTGCCCGGCCTCCAGCCGACCGATGCAGTCATTGACGAAACTGCGCAGCACCTCAGCCTTGGTCTTGCATTCGGCCAGCTTGAAACGCGTGTTCTGGAAATCCATCACCCGCTGACCAAAGGCCTTGCGCTCCTGCACGTATTTCACTGTCTCGGCGATGGCAAAGTCGATGGCGCCCAGCGCCATGATGCCGATGGTCAGACGTTCCCAGGGCAGCTGCTTCATCAGCTGGTAGAACCCGTGCCCCTCTTCCGGTCCGATCAGGTTGGTCATCGGCACCTTGACGTCCTCGAAGAACAGCTCGGCGGTGTCGTTGGCCTTCATCCCCAGTTTCTTGAGGTTGCGGCCCCGGCGGAACCCTTCGGCGCCTTCGGTTTCGAGCGCGATCAGCGACACGCCCTTGGACCCCAGCGTCTTGTCGGTCTTGGCCACCACGATGATCAGATCGGCGGTCTGCCCGTTGGTGATGAAGATCTTGGAGCCGTTTATGCGATAGGAATTGCCGTCCTTCTCGGCGGTGGTGCGCACCGCCTGAAGGTCCGAGCCCGTGCCCGGTTCGGTCATCGCGATGGCACCCACCATCTCGCCCGAGGCGAGTTTAGGCAGCCATTTGGCCTTTTGCTCCTCGCTGCCATAGGCGGTGATGTAGTGGGTCACGATCGACTGGATGCCATAGCCCCAGCCCGCATCCCCGCGCGAGGTCTGTTCATAGATGGTGACCGCGTCAAAGCCCATGCCGCCGCCGACACCGCCGAACTCCTCGGGAATGGCGCCCGCCATCAGCCCGGTCTCGCCTGCCTTGCGCCAGAAGTCGCGATCGACCACGCCATTGTCGACCCAGGTTTCGATATTGGGGACCAGTTCGTCATCGAGGAACCGGCCCGCCGCTTCGGCGAACATGCGGTGTTCGTCTGTGACCCAGGCCGCCGTGCTGGAAAAAAGGGACATATCATTCTCCGATCTGAATTTGCGCTCAGGCTAAGCTGACACCTGATTCAAGCCAATCGGGGTGACGCGGCGTTCCGGGAATGCAACGCAACGTCCTTTTGCGTCAGCGCGTCACCTGGTGACGCGCGCCCTTGGAAGGGGGCGTTTCAGCGCCACCGGCGAAGCATTGCGCGATCGACATCCACTCGGCCGCAACGGGCCCCTCGACCAACAAGGACGTATCCGCGATGTTGCGGGTCTGGGCCACGACCTGGGCAAACTCCACGGCAGGGCCGGAAATCCGGTTCTCGCCCGGTTCGCCGAAACTCCACACCGCGCCGGACGGCGCGGTGAGGTCCAGCCGGGGCATGGTTTCCGGCACGGCCCGGCCATGCACCTTGTAGGACCACCCGAAAGTATTGACGCCGAGGATCACGATGTTCTTGACCCGGTCCGCTTCCTGCCGTTGGACGCCCAGGATATCAAAGACTTCCTGGCCATGCGCCCAGGTCTCCATCTGCCGAGCGGTGATCGACGAGCGCACCGACATCTCGGGGCCTGCCCATTTCACCCGGCGTTTGGGGTCGAGATCCGCCCAGCGTCGGCCCATGTCGGTGTAGAGCGCGCACCAGGCGGTGCGCAGGTCTGCACCGCGCTCAGTGATCATCGTGTTTTCGGTGGCGCGGAAACCGTTCTTGCCAATACCGGCAAAGGTTTCCGCCAATCGGGCCTGAAACGCGGCCTCGTCGGTCAGCGACAGGTCCGCCATCTGGTTCCAGAAATGCAGATGCACCAGCACGTCGTTCAGGGTCCAGCCCTTGAACTGGGTCTCCACCTCCCACTGTGAGCCGTTGACATCCGCCAGTACCGCATCCAGCGCTTCGCTTTCGGCCAGGAAATCGCCTGCCTGTTCCATTCCTATTCCTCCAATGTCGCCATCAGCCGCTCGGCGGCCTCAAGGTAGTCGCGCTTGAACTCTTGCACCACCTCGGCGGCCGAGGTCATCTGGTTCATCAACCCGACCCCTTGCCCGACCCAATAGGTGGCGAGCTCCGCCGCGCCCTGGTGCCCGCCCTGCGCCAGCTTCTCGATCCGGGCCAGCGCCGGTTCCGAGATCAGCGACTGGAACGGCATCGGCAGCGGGCTGGGGCCTTGCGCTTCCCATGCCTCGGTCCAGGCCGATTTCAACTGGCGCGAGGTCTTGCCGGTACGCGAGCGTGACCGCACCGTGTCGGACGACGTGGCCGCCAGCATCTTGTCCTTGACCACCTGACTTGGCTCTCCCTCAGCCGTGGTCAGCCAGACCGAGCCGCACCAGGCCCCAGAAGCCCCCATGGCCATGGCCGCCGCCATCTGACGGCCGGTGACGATGCCGCCCGCCGCCAGCACCGGGGTGTCGCCCGCGACCGAAACCACCTCGGGCACCAGCACCATGGTTGAGATTTCGCCGCAGTGGCCCCCGGCCTCGCCGCCCGCGGCCACCAGGATGTCGACACCGGCGGCCACCTGCCGCTCGGCGTGCTTCTTCGATCCGACCAGCGCCGCCACCGGCACGCCTGCGGCACGTGCCCGATCCAGCATGATCTGCGGTGGCGTGCCCAATGCGTTGGCGATCAGGCGGATCGGAAAGGAGAACGCGACATCCAGCATCTCCTCGGCCCCGCCGCTGTCGAGATTGTGCGAGAAATGCAGCATCGCGCGGCGTCGTTCGTCCAGATCGTCGCTGCCAACTCCGGCATGGGCCAATGTTGCCTTTACAAAGGTCAGATGTTCGTCCGGCAACCCGGCAAGCAGCTGGTCGTCGGTCAGGCTGGCACCCCGTCGCTGGATCGAGGTTGGTACGATCAGGTCGACGCCATAGGGTTTGCCGCCACAATTGGCGTCGATCCACTCCAGTTCCGTCCTGAGCTGCTCGGGCGTGTACATCACCGCCCCGAACACGCCCATACCCCCGGTCCGGCTGACGGCGGCAACCACGTCGCGGCAATGGCTGAAGGCGAAGAGAGGGAAATCAATCCCCAGTTCGCGGCAAAGTGCGGAGTTCATTCGGCGGTATCCTCTTCCTCGATCTCGATCATGATGTCACCGGCGGCAAGGCTCTGGCCTGTCTTGACATGCACGGCCCTGATACGGCCCGCGACAGGGGCAGCGATCTGGTGCTGCATCTTCATCGCCTCCAGCACGGCCAGCGTCTCGCCCTTGCCGACCCGTGTGTCGGGTTCGACCGCAACCGACTGTACCAACCCGGGCATGGGCGCGGTGACTCTCCCGCCAGCCTGTGCGCTTTCCTCCCGGGCGCCGGGGCGCAGGCGGCGCCCGGAAAACCGCAGAGCGCCAGCCGCGAGGAACACGGCATCCCCCTCGACATGGGCCATCACGTCATGGGTCGCCTCGCCAACCCGGGCACGCAACCGGGCGCCCATGGCGGTCAGCGAAACGTCGAACGTTTCCCCTGCAACGCCGATCCGCCAGCCCCCGACAAAGGCGCCAGCAGAGCAAGAGATGACATCGTCTGCAACCGCAAGCATCAGTCCGCGCGGCAACACCGGCGCGCTCGACCAACCCAGCTGGTCGGCGGCGACGTGGCCAGCCAGCGCAAGGGCAGCGTCACGGTCATGTTGCATCAAAACGGCCACCGCCAGCGCCACCATCGCCGGATCGTGTGCCGCCCCGGCATAGCCCTCCGGCCACGCACGTGCCAAAAGTCCGGTTGTGGCCTTACCCTCTGCGAACTCCGGCAGCGCCAGAACATCGGCCAGAAAGGCGCTGTTGGTTGCGGTGCCCAGCAAAACGGTCTCTTTCACAGCTCGGATCAGCCGGGTGCGTGCCACCTCGCGCGTGGGACCGTGGGCGATGATCTTGGCCAGCATCGGGTCGTAATGGGGCGAGATGTCCTGCCCCTCATTGATCCCCGCATCGACCCGAACACCGGCCCCTGTCGCCGGTTGCCAGCGCAGCACCGGGCCTGTCGCGGGCAAATAGCCGTTGGCCGGATCCTCGGCATAGAGCCGCACTTCGATCGCGTACCCGTCGAGCCGCACATCGTCCTGCCCAAGCGGCAGCGCCTCGCCCTGCGCCACGCGAATCTGCCATTCCACCAGATCAAGACCAGTCACCATCTCGGTCACCGGATGTTCGACCTGGAGCCGGGTGTTCATCTCGAGGAAGTAGAACCCGCCCGAGGCGTCGAGCAGGAACTCGACCGTGCCAGCCCCGCGATAGTCGACCGCGCGCGCGGCGGCCACAGCCGCCGCCCCCATTTCAGCTCGCAACTCTGGCGTCATCACCGGGCAAGGCGCCTCTTCGACCACTTTCTGGTGGCGGCGCTGGACCGAGCAATCCCGCTCGCCCAGGTGGATCACGTTGCCCTGCGCATCTGCAAACACCTGAATCTCGACATGGCGCGGCTCGATGATGGCCTTTTCAAGGATTAACTCGTCGGACCCAAAGGCGCCCAGCGCCTCGGACCGGGCGCGCGCCAGCGCCTGCGCCAGCGCATCGGGGCCTTCGACAAGACGCATGCCACGGCCGCCGCCGCCCGCCGCCGCCTTGACCATCAGGGGGAACCCGATTTGCCCGGCCGCACGGGTCATCGTGCTGTCGGACTGGTCCGCTCCCTCGTAACCCGGGACGCAGGGCACACCGGCTGCGATCATCATCCGCTTGGCCCCGGCCTTGTTGCCCATCGCCGCGATGGCACGGGCATCGGGCCCGATAAAGACCATCCCGGCCTCGGCCACCGCCTGTGCAAAATCCGCGTTTTCGGACAGAAAGCCATAACCCGGGTGGATGGCGCCCGCGCCAGACCGTCGGGCCGCGTCGAGAATGCGCCCCGCATCAAGATAGCTGTCCACGACCGGGCCTTCTCCGATCCAGACACTTTCGTCGGCCAGGAACACATGCGGCGAACTGGCGTCTGCACTGGTGTAGACGGCCACCGTGCGCAACCCCATCGCGCGCGCCGTGCGGATCACCCGCGCCGCGATCTCGCCCCGGTTGGCGACCAGTATCGTGTCGAATGCCATGGTCTCAGCCCTCCGCCCAAAGGGGTTTACGTTTTTCGAGGTACGCACCGATGCCCTCGCGCGCCTCTGCCGAGAGCAGCGCCGTCGCAAAGCTCTCAGCCGCAACGGCGCGTTGTTCGTCGCGCGATTGGAACGGCAGCTCAGAGAGCTGTCTCTTGATCGCGGCCAGCGCACAGGGCGCAGCCGGGGCCAGCGCTCTCGGCAAGTCTGACAGGGCGGCATCCATGCCGCCAACCGCTAGCAGCCGGTCAACCAGCCCGATCTCGCGCGCGGTCGCGCCGCTGACGCTTTCGCCCGACAGCATCAGCCGCCGTGCCGCCCGCATCCCCAGCCGGGCCACCACAAACGGTGCAATCTGTGCAGGTGTCAGCCCCAGCCGCACCTCGGACAGGGCAAAGCGTGCGGTTTCCTCCGCCAGTACCATGTCGCCGCAACAGGCAAGGCCCAGGCCGCCCGCCATCGCCGCGCCTTCGACCGCCATGACGGTGAACTGAGGCAACCCGGACACGGCATCGAACAGGTCCGCCGCTTGCAGACTAAGCGCGACCACATCGGCATGGCCGGCCTTGCCCTGCATCACAGCCTGGAACGCCTTTAGGTCACCCCCCGCGCAAAACACACCGCCGCGTCCGCGGAAAACTACGCCGCGCAGGTCGCTGCCCTGCAACGCCGCACACAGGGTCAGCAGGTCACTTACCCGCGCCGCCGTCAGCGGGTTGCGCGCCTGCGGTTCGTTCAGCCAGACGGTCAGCCAGGATTCCGTCTGCTCCAACTCGTAGTGATTTGACACAGGAAGCATCAGAACCTCGCCACGCCATAGCTGCCCGGCTTGACCCGGCGCGCCCGCGCCTCGCGCACTGTTTCAAGGCAAAAGCCGAGCACCCGCCGTGTATCGCGCGGGTCGATCACCCCATGGTCCAGGCACCGGCCCGAGGTATGGAACGCGCCCGCCTGCCGGTCGAAATGCGCCGCGATCAGCGCCGATTGCTTGGCCAGACGATCTTCGTCGATCTCCTCGCCTTTGCGTTTGG
Organism: Ruegeria sp. PrR005; assembly: GCF_010500245.1. GTDB lineage: Bacteria > Pseudomonadota > Alphaproteobacteria > Rhodobacterales > Rhodobacteraceae > Ruegeria_B > Ruegeria_B marisflavi. Next base: position 133,135 of record NZ_JAAGOX010000056.1, on the reverse strand, counting down.
CGCCTGCGCGCGCCACCATCGCCATGGTGCCCGCCGCCTGCTCGCCCCCCATGACGCCTGTGGTCGCATTGGGCCAGGCGAACAGGAAATCGGGTTCATAGGCATAGCCCGACATCCCATAATTGCCCGCCCCGAAGCTCGCCCCGATATAGAGCGTGATGCGCGGCACATCGACCGAGGTCACCGCCTGGATCATCTTGGCGCCGTGTTTGATCATGCCCGCCTGTTCATAGGCGGTGCCCACCATGTAACCCGTTGTGTTGTTGAGAAAAATGAGCGGCGTGTCGGATTGTCCGCACAGCTGGATGAACTGCGCCGCCTTGGTGGCGCCCGCCGGGTCGATTGGCCCGTTGTTGCCGATGATCCCCACGGCGATCCCGTTGATTGCCGCCTGCAAACACACGCTCGAGACACCGTAGCGCGGTTTGAAATCCCGGAACTCGGACCCGTCCACAATCCGCGCCACCACCTCGCGCACGTCATAGGGCTGGCGATAGTCGGTCGGCACCAGCCCCGCGATATCCTCGATATCATAGCGGGGGGCGGCGAATGCACGCTGGGGGCGTGGCGGCAGCGTCTTGTTCCAGTCAATCGCGGCAATCACCTCGCGGGCCATCTCGACCCCGTGGGCATCGTCCTCGGCCAGGTATTCGACCAGACCGCTGGTCTGGGCATGCATCTCAGACCCGCCCAGCTCACGGTCGTTCGCCACCTCGCCCGTCGCCGCGTGCACCAATGCGGCACCGGCAAGCGCGGCCATGCCGTTTTTCTTTACACCGACCACATAATCGGCCAGCCCCGGCATATAGGCACCGCCCGCCGTTGACGGCCCGTGCAGCACGGCGAGGTTCGGGATGCCCGCAGCAGACAACCGGGCAAGATTGCGAAAGAGCTTGCCACCATTGGCCCAGAACTCCACCCGGTATTCCATCAGGTTGGCGCCCGCGCTTTCGACCAGATGGACAAAGGGCAGCTTTTGCTTCAGCGCGATCTCCTGCGCGCTCAGAAACGCCGCGCCGGACATTTCGACCATGGCACCTGCCTTGATACCGCTATCGTCGACCACGATCATGCAGCGCACCCCGGCAATGAAACCGATGCCGACGATGATTGAGGCGCCAGGCACCGATTTTTCGGGGTTGGAGGTGTCGACCATGTAGCCCGCAAGGCTGTGCAGTTGCAAAAACGGCAACCCGGGGTCGAGCAGGCGCGCCAGCCGGTCGCGCGGAGTGATCTGGCCGCGCGCCTCCATCCGCTCGCGCCGCTCTTCGGACAGGCCCACGGGGCGCGCCTCGAGCGCACGCAACTGGTCGACCAGCGCCAGCATGTCGGCGCGGTTGCGGGCATAGGTTTCGCTGTCTTTCACAACCTGACTGACAAAGCCCATTGGTTTCTCCGCTTTATTCGTTCGGGATCAACCCGGCCGGGATGGCAACCGGCAGGGACAGGAGTTCCTGGGCAAATGCCTTGCCCTGTGGGTCATTTCGCAGGCTGGCAACGCCTCCGCCGCCCAGAACCGCAGTCATCACGATGTTCATCGAATGGGTTCCGGGCAAGTAATAACGGCTGACATCCGCCGGAGATTTTTCGGCGAAAAATCTCTGCACCGCCTGGGGTGCAAGGGCCGCCCAGATATAGGGCATATACGCCGGGTTGCGGGCGATCACGCCGATATTGGCGCTGTCTCCCTTGTCGCCTGATCGCGCCCAGGCCAGGTCCTCCAGCGGGCGCGAAACCATCTCCACCCCGTCTTCGGCAGGCTCCGGCTCTTGCAGAGCCCCCAAGGCAATATCCCGCAGCGGCAGATCCGGCGCATCATACACCACCTCAACCCCCTCCACTGTGATCTTGTAGGTGAGCGCCGCCGCAGGGATCAGGCAGGAGAACAGCGCGACCACCGGCGACGGTTTCGGGCGCCCGCCCCCAGTAAAGAAATGAAGTCCCGGCGGCGTGGCCAGAGCCGCCCCGACCAGTTCCTTGAGAAATAGCCCAACCGCCCGCGCATCGTCATGCCGAACGGCGGCCTTGAACGCGATTTCTTCGGCACCGGCATGCTCTGACACCCCACCGAAAGCCTCGAAACAGACCTCGCGGTAGTCTGGTGCGCCTAGCGCATTCAATCGCGCCCGCGCGCGGTCCAGCCCGGCCTGTGCGAAAGCGCGCGCCTTTTCACGCGCGGCACGCCCGGTCATCTGGAACACCATGCCGCCGCGATATCCGTCGGCCCAGGTCACCGAGACCTTGAGCCGCCCGGTCGGGGCCTGCCCCCGCGCGCCCGAGACTCGTACCCGGTCGGTCCCATCCTGCGCAAGCGTCACGCCGGTGAAATCGCAAACCACATCCGGCAGCAGGTAAGCGCGCGGATCGCCGATTTCATAGAGCATCTGTTCGCCCACCGATGCTGGCGAAACGATTCCGGTCGTTCCGTCCGGCTTGGTCACGACAAAGCCGCCGTCCGCCGAAACCTCGGCTATCGGATAGCCGATCCGCGCAATACCCCCCGCAGCTTCCCAATCGGTAAAGTTGCCGCCAGTGGACTGCGGACCGCATTCCAGCAAGTGCCCGGCAAGCGAGCCCGCCGCCAACAGGTCGTGGGCGCGCGTGTCCCAACCAAAGTGATGAATACAGGCCGCCAACGTCAGCGCACTGTCGGCGCAACGCCCTGTGATGACGATATCGGCCCCGGCCCGTAGAGCGGCCACCACCGGTCCCGCGCCGATATAGGCATTCATCGAGGCGATGCGATCCGCGGGCGGCATCGCCGCACCGTTGAACATCTCGGTACAGTCGGAAAACTCGGCCTGACGCGACATCAGATCGTCGCCCTCGACCACCGCCACCTTGAGCGACAACCCAGCCGCAGAGATCTTCTCCCTCAGGGCCGCAGCACAGGCAGCCGGGTTGACGCCACCGGCATTCGACAGAACCCGCACGCCTAGTGCGGCGATAGAGTGCAGGTTCCGGCCCATCGCCTCGGTCACGAAATCACTGGCGTATCCCTGCGCGGGGTCCTTCATCCGCGCCCGCGCCATGATCGACATGGTGATCTCGGCCAGATAGTCGTAGACCAGCACATCAACCCCGGCATCGAGAAGTTGCGCCGTGGCATGAGGCGCCTCCCCCCAAAACCCGCTGGCCCCGCCGATCCTCAACACACCTGTCACGCCACGTCCTTTCCCCGTCATCCCAATGGGCACTTTACAGACCGCCCGTTCTGTTTTTAAGCTGCCTGCGACCGAAGCCTTGGTCAACGGAAAAACCCGTGACGTGACGGAACATGAGCGACAGCGACAAACCCACCCCCCAAGATCAACGCTCGAAGGCGATGCAGGCCCGGATCGTGCGCGCCACGATCACCTGTCTCGACCGGCTCGGCTACGCCGAAACCACCTTTGCCCGCATCCAGGCCAAGGCGGGCGTGTCGCGCGGGGCGATCACCCACCACTTTCCGACCCGGCAGGCGCTGGTCGCGGCGACCGCAATGGAGCTCTTGGCCAACGCGCTGGGACCGGTCGAACGCCGCGCCGCCAGCGCCGATCAACCCGAACCGGTGCGCGCGCTCATCACCCGCGCCTGGGGTCAGGTGGTGAACTCCGCCGGAGGGCGCGCGATGGTTGAAATCCTTGTGGCCTGCCGTACCGACAAGGAGCTTTTTCATCTGCTTGAGCAACGCCTGCATGACTGGGACGCACAAAGCCGCACCTCGATCACCCGGGCCTATCGCGGATCGGGCGCTGATCCGGACGATGCAGAGCTTTTGTGGAGCATGACACGCAATTTCCTGCGCGGGCTGGTTCTGCATGACAAGTTCGTCTCGGACCCCGCCTATCTAGCGCGCATGGTCGCCCGTTTTGCCGACCTGATGGAAACCCAGCTGATCCCCCTGCCCGCAAAGGACATGCCATGACCTGCCCCTCTCCCTTCATGACCCCCGAACGCGAGGCCTATCGCAGCACGCTCAAGCGCTTCTTCGATGCCGAAGTGAAACCCCATGTCGAGGACTGGGAAGCCGCGCAGGCCGTCCCCTGGGACCTACACCAGAAGCTTGGCGAGATGGGGGTCTTTGGCTTTGGCGTCCCAGAGGAATATGGCGGATTGGGATTCGATGACGCCTTCATGCGGGCCGACTATGCCGAACTGGCCTTTGGCTGTGGCGCCTCTGGCGTTGCGGCGGCGGTGGGCGGGCGGTCGATCTCGATCGGACCGATGGTCCGGTTCGCCCCCGAAGAATTCCGCCGTACCATCCTGCCCGAGATCGTGCAGGGGCGGATGAACTCGGCGCTGGCGATCACCGAACCGGGAGGCGGCTCGGACGTGGCCAGCCTCACCACGCGGGCCGAACGGGTGGCAGATGGATGGGTATTGAACGGGGCCAAGGCCTATATCACCGGGGGCATGGACGCCCAGTGGTTCGTGGTCGGCGCCCGCACCGGGGGGCCGGGCCTTGCCGGCATCTCGCTGTTCCTGATCGAGGCGGACACGCCCGGTTTTACCCGCACCCCGCTGGGCGGCAAGATGGGCTGGCACTGTTCGACGCAGGCCACGCTGCATTTCGACGATTGCCGCGTTCCCGCCGATGCGCTGATCGGCCCCGAGAACAAGGGCTTCATCGCCATCATGAACAACTTCAACTATGAACGCCTTGCCATGATCGCCGGTGGCTTGGGCATGATGCGGGTCTGCTATGACGCCGCTCTGGATTGGGCGCGCGAACGCAAGACCTTTGGCAAGCGGCTGATCGAACACCAGGTGATCGCCCACAAATTTGCCGAGATGTCGGCGCGCATCGACATGACCGAGGCCTATCTGGAACGCATCTGCTGGGCGATCAATCAGGGCCTGATGCCCAGTGCCGAAATCGCCAAGGCCAAGGTACAATCGACCAAGGCTCTGGAATTCGTGGCCTCGGAGGGCATGCAGATCTTCGGTGGCGCCGGTTATCTGGTGGGCAACCCGGTGGAACGGGTCTGGCGCGAGGTCAAGGTGATGGCGATCGGCGGTGGTTCCGAAGAGATCATGCGGGACCTCGCCGTTCGTCAAATGGGGCTGGCGGGACAATAGCCTCGCCTCTTCGGCCCTTAATTCGATACGTAGCCCGCGACCACCTGCAACAGCTTGAACGCGGTCGCGGCGTCATTCTCGACCACGGCCAGGAACTCTTCCTCGCCGATGCGCAGACAGGTTATGTCGGTTTCAGCCACCATGCTCAGCGCGCGCGGCACCTTGCGGATCAGACCCAGTTCACCCACCAGTCGGCCCGGCCCGACAGTGGCGATCAGCTGATCCTCCTCCCCCTCGCGCGGCAGATAAAGACCGGCCTCACCCTCGATCATCATATATGCGCCATCGGTCGGTTCGTCGTCCTTCAGAAACACCACCTCGCCCGCCTTGGCGCTGTACCAGCGCGCACCAAAGGCCAGCAGCCGCAGCTGCCGCCGGTCGAGACCTGAGAACAGCGGCGTCTGTTCCAGCGCCCGCAGCTTCCGAGCCAGGTCGGCCGAGGCGACACTGTCTTCTTCCTGCTTCTGCGGAACTTCTTCCGTCACGATCCTGCCCCGCTGCACTTCTACGAAAAAATCAAAGACCGCAGGGTTCTGGAATCCGTCGTTCAGATAGATGATCGTCGTTTCCGGCAAGAGCGCGCGCAGGTTGCGATAGACGGCGATCTGGGTCTGCATGTCGTAACTGGCCAAGGCCTGATCCAGCACCAGGATATCCGGCCGCTTGATCGTCGCGCGGGTAAACGCAAGCGGCTCTGCAAAGATCGCCGGAACATTCTGCCCGCCCAGGGCCACCGGGACATCATAGATCAACTGGATCACCAGCGGCTGCACGCCATGGTCGGCCAACACGTCCGCGATCAGTTTGCGCAACTCATCCGCCCGTGCGCCCCCGACTTCGCTGACCTTGCCGAACAGGGCGTTTTCCAGCGCGTTCAGGCCCGGCGCGAAACTGTCCGGGTCCAGTGGTGAAAACACGTCGTCAAGACTGTTCATCAGCTGGGCGGAATGGCTCTTGCGAAGTTCGAGAATACGCAACTTGATCTCGTCCGAAAATGCCGGGCCGATCTGATCGGCAGATATCCGGAACGGCACCGCAAGCAAGCTGGCCAGCTGGGAATCGTCCAACGCCTTGGCGCCCTCGGACCGCGTCTTTTCCACCAGGGTCAGGGCTGTCTCATAGGTGCGGGCCTCAAGGTTCAACTTGCGAAACAGCGGGTGGTCGGTCCCGTCGATGCCAAAGATCTGACGCAGCATGTCGATGACATCCTGGGTCAGACCGACAAGTGTCTCGTCCAGACCCAGATCCCTGATCTGGGCCAGAAAATCCGTCTGCCCCGCCAGAACCTCGGGCGTGAAGGGTTCACGCGGCGTGGCAAACAGCAGGTTCTCAGCCACCGGCAGGGCCGGGTTGTACTGCTCGGGATCGAAAAGATAGGCTTGCCCGCCCAATCCCGCCCTTTCGACGGCCTCTTGCACGATCGGACGCAGCGCAACCAGTCGGGCCGCGAGATCTGGATGATCTTTCTCCAAGAATATCTGCTCGGCCCCGCGCCGGAACAGCGCGGCCCCCGATCCAAGACCTTCGACGAGTTTCAGCCACCAGTCCCGCAATCTTGCGGCATCGTCAAAACCTGCAAGCCCGGGCTCCAGCCATTCGCTGTGATAGGCATCAGGGCTGTTGCCTGCCCGCAGGGTTTCGTCATGGAACTGAGGATCCTGGGAGTCGTTCTGCGGCCGCACCCGCATGGGCATCATAACATTGTCACCAAAGGTTCCCTGAAACAGGATCGGACGCGACGTGGCATGCCCGATGCGCGATGCGACCACCATCTGGTGAAGATCGGACAGGTTGTTTTCGCCGATCAGGACCTTGCCGCTTGCCGGTAGAACTTCACGGGTCAGCAATTCCGACAAAGCCCGCCGGTCCTGTTCGCTGGGCGCCGCGATCCCGATGACCTTGCCCCCCGGCAAGGTGACATCCAGATCGTCGAGCACAAGGTTCCCGTCCCCATCGCGAACGGAAACCTTGTCGAGCACGATATCCCCCGTCAGGCGCGGGCGCTCTTCGGGAAAGCCGGTGAACTTGTCTTCGTCCACCATTCCCGGCGGGGCAAACCGATCCAGGATGACATCCCAGCGCAAGGACATGTCCTGCGCCTGATTGTAATAGGCCAGCAATTCCTTCCACGGGCTCGAAAGATCCTTGTAAGCGGCCAGCGCGGCGACGAGAGCCCCAAGCGACACTTGCCCCTGGAGAACAAGAAAGCCGCCGATCGAATAGAAGAAGAACGGCGTGAGTTGGCCAATGAAGTTGTTCACGAACTTCATGAAGAACTTCTTTTGGTAAATATCGAAGCGGATCAGATAGAGACGACCCAGCTGATAGCTGAGCATGCTCATCCGCCACGGCCAACCGGCATTGGCCCGGAGCGTTGCGGCACCCGAGGCGTTTTCACCGATCTGGGCGGCCAGGATCCGGACCTCTTGTATGCGTTTCTTGTTGAGCAGGTTGATCTGTCGTTGCATGCGCGGAATCAGCCAGGCCTGCAACGGGATCAGCGCAACGGCCGCCAACCCGAACCAGAAGCTTTGCAGGAAGAGGAACGACAAAATGGTGATCATCTGGCCGGCCTGAAGGACCGGCTGGCTGATCATATCCCCCATCAACCCGCCCATTGGCTCGCTCTCGGCGGTGACCATCGACACCAGTTCACCCTGACTGACACGTTCGAAATAGGGCTGAGGGAACCTTAGAATCCGTGTGATCAACAGATACCGGAAACGGCGCAGCATCCGTTCGGACATCACGCCTTTCATCGTGTTGATCTTCATCTTCATCAGCCCGTGGGCCAACACCGATATCAGGAATGCCGCGCAGAGGATGGCCAGATAGGTAACCTGATCGAAGGTATAGCCCCAGACCTCGATCGTCGAAGACGCCGCGCCAATGGCATCGTTGATGATCCGTTTGGGCAGTTCCAGCGTCAGATACAAAAGTGGAAACAAGGTCGATGTCACGGCCAACAGAATCAGTTGGTCGCGCTTCGAGTGCTTCCAGATAAATTGAAACAATGTACGTTCTATGGCTCCGCCCCCCAGAAAGCGTCGCAAAAAATTTGTCTCGGCAGTGCGCGGCCGCCGCGAGCGTTCCCAAGGCTAGCGCGCCCGCTCATCGACTTGCAACGGATTTCACGGCGAAAAAAGCAGCTTGGAATGTGAACGAGTTCATTTTGCAGCGCGGGAATATTGCGCTAAGCTTCTCCCCGGGGATGAAAAGGAGGAAGGTCTGTTGCCAGTAATGATCGGCACTGTTTTGCTGTTGCTTTGCCTTTTGCAGGTAAAGCACATGTTCGCCGACTTCTTCCTGCAAACGCCCAAGATGCTGGCCGGGCGGTGCAGCTACTGGCATATGGGCCGGGCACAACACGCATCGGTGCATGCGCTGGGATCAATTATCGTTTTTGTCATCATGGGGGCGCCGCTGGGTTTCATCGGGGTGATTGTCGCCCTGGAGTGGATTGCGCATTTCCATATTGATTTCGGTAAGGGCTTCTATTCAGACCGAAAAGCGTTGCAGCCCAATCAGGCAAAATACTGGCATGCGATGGGATTTGACCAGTTCCTGCACCAGTTGACCTATATCTTCATGGCTTGGGCCTGGACCAGTTTCGCGTATTGACCCTGCGCCATGAATTGGATCGCTCAACCGGCATCCGGATAGTTCAGCGCCCAACGACCGGGCAACCGTGGAATGTAACCCGCTCGGGTTCAACCTGCCCTCGCGCCACACTGCACCTCAAGAAAGTCTTCAGTCGATTTGGGCGGGCGTTGGGTTTGCAGTCGCCTCAGCCAGAACCGCAATCCGCCGCGCGGCAAAGGCCGGCACAGGGGCGGCATAGCCTTTCAGTGCAATCGGCTCCAGCGGATCATAGACAAAACCGTCCAGCCCGGCGGCGTCCCGGGTTTCGCGATCGACCAGCACCTGATCCGGCGCCGCCTTGGAACACAGCCGTGCCGACAGGTTGACCGTCGACCCCAGCACCGTGAAATCCATCCGGTCTCGGGCGCCCATCGCCCCCATGACGACCTCGCCCGAGGCGACCCCGATCCCCACATGCAAACCGTGTTCGGGATGCTGTTCCAGCAACTGCACCATGGCTTCGGCGATACCGACCGAGCATTCCACCGCGCGACCTTCCATCCCCTCGCCTTCGAACACGGCGACCAGGGCATCTCCCACGAACTTGTCGACATCGCCCTTGAAACGTTCGACAAGCTCGGTCTGCACATCGAAATAGCTGTTCAACACTTCGATCACCGTCTCTGGCGGCACCCGCTCGGAGAATTCGGTATAGCCCCGGATATCGGTAAAGATCACCGATACGCGACGGCGGCGACCGCCACGCTCCATGCCTGTCCGCTCGGCGCTCTGGATGGCTGACATGGTGCTGTGAGAGACGAACTTCATCAATTCGACCCGTTCGCCCAGATGTGCGATCATCCGGTTGAACCGCTGGGCAAGGTCCCCGATCTCGTCGCGCGACCGCACATCCTCGACCCGGGCGCCGAAATCGCCTTCGCCGACCTTTTGTGCCACCTGCCCGATCCGCAGGATCGGCCGGCTCAGCCGACGGGCAAAGATCAGCGCACCAGCGGTCGCGGCCGCGAAACCGATCAGGCCCACCATCAGGATCTGGCGGGTAATCGCATTGACGACAGCATAGGCATTGTCTTCGCTCAGTTCGGTGATCACGGCCCAGGGGAACCAGTCGGGAAAGGCATAGGCCCCCAGCATCGCGGTTCCATCAGGACGCACATAGGGTTCCAGCGCATCCGCCCGTGCCCCGGCGACGATCAGCGGAAGGGTCGAAGCAACGATCCCGCGCTGGATCAAAAGCTCAGGCGTATCGGTCAGAACCCTGCGCCCGGCCTGATCCACCACCGTGATCTCGCCGCGCTGTGCGAAGGGATGTCTTTGAACGGTCTCAGACAGCAGAGACAGGTCGATCTTGGCGGCCATCGTGACCTGACGGCCAGCGATCTTGCTGTTGAGCGGCAGAGCCAGGGTGGCCATCCAATCACCTGTGGCCTCCAGTCGCGAGATGACCGGGCGGCCGAATTGCCCGGTCTCAGCGATCGCCTTGATCAGATCGGGTGGCGTGGCCAGCACCTGTACCGGGTCCAGCCCGGCCACCACCAGTTTGTTCGCAAACCCCTCATTGGTTACCATGATCGGCAGGTCGGACCCTTCGACCGACAATTGCAGGGCCGCCACCTGGCCGAGTTCCTGCAAACCCAGCGTCAGCAGCGAAATCTTCTGCGGCACGCCCAGTTCAGCACTGTCGACCGCGTTGCGGATCACCATCAGCGGCGTCAACCACCGGCCCTGAAACGTATTGTCGAAGGTTCCGCGCAACTCGGCCGCGACCGTTGTCAAATCCTCGTTGGCGGCGCTTTTGAGTTCATCGCGGCTGAGTTGGGTGAGGTTCTGCCCCACCAAGGCCAGCGGACCCACGGCCAGCAGGACTGCAAACACAAAGAATTTCAGGCGCAGCGGGAATCTCATTTTGCGCAGCCTATCGCAATACCTGTTAACAGTCGCGCCAAATCAGGCAGCGGTACGCCCCGGACGTTTTCCGGGGCGCACCGCGCTCACTCTCGCGGCACGGCGGTGATGGTTGCCGTGTCGCGGCCTATGCCGCAAACCAGCCCGGTGCTGTCCTGCGCCCGCACGGTCACGGTATAGGTACCGGGATTGGCAAAGCGGTGGCGAGCAATGGCGCCGGTCGCCTCGGCGCCATCACCAAATGACCAGCTCAGCCGCAGCCCGTGCCCGTCCGGGTCGGTTGCGCCGGTTGCATCGAACCGCACCACGTCATGCGCCGCCCCAACCGGCACCTCCAGGTCCGGCCCCGCGTCCACAACCGGTGTGCCATTCACCAGCACCCGCGCGGTGTCGGTCCCAACGTCACACCCCTGCGCACCGCTGTTGTCCTGCACGCTCAGCTCCACGGTTAGGTCGGCAGCCCCGTCAAAGGCCCGTTCAACCCGCGCGCCTTCAAGCGTGACTCCATCCGAGAACTTCCAGATCCACTTGGTCAGGTCGCCGTCCAAGTCCCCGGACCCACCGGCATCGAACAAGACGGTCTCGCCCGGGCACACCACCCGATCCGGCCCGGCCAGCGCTGTCGGCTGCGCGTTCACCCGCACATAGATTTCCTCGGCGCGGCGGCTGCCCGGCAGCCCGAGCCCGTCGTCGAGCGTGACCTGCACCGGCATCAGGCCCGGTTTCGCGAACCCGTGCTGAACCTCTTCTCCCTCCATCACCGTGCCGTCGCCAAAAGCCCAGGCGACCGCCGTCTCGGCCCCCGGCCCAACCGCCCAAGGCAAGGTGACACCGGGACAGACCGCGCCGCGCGCTTCAAGTCCCGCAACCGGGGATGGGGCAACCAGAACCCGGTGAACCGCTGTCTGCACGCTGTTGCCAACACCTGCGTCATCGGTCACCGTCAGCGTCACGTCAAAGCTTCCGGGGGTTTCGAAGATGTGAACCGATTGCACCCCCTGTGCGCGGCCACCATCGCCGAAATCCCAGCTGAAGTCCGAGATCGCACCGTCGCTATCGGCTGTCTCGCCCCCATCAAAGCGCACGGATTGTCCGACCGACACCCGTTCAGGTGCCTGAATCTTGGGGTCGGGTGCCGCGTTCACGATGATCCTGCGTTGAACTTCCAATTCGCGGCACGCCTCAGTTCCGCCGGACAGGCTGGTCCGCAGCGTCACCAGATAATCTCCCGGCTCCGCAAACACATGCGAGATGTCCCGGCCTTCATAGCTGCCGCCATCCGACGTCGACCACGAAAATCCGGTGGCTTCGGCGCCACCCAGCTTGTCGAGACCGGCCGAGAAGGTCGCGGGCATACCGGCCGCGGCGCGACCCTTGCCCAGAATGCTCAGTTCCGGCGCAGCGACCACCGTGATTTCCGCAGTGTCCGTATCCAGGGGGCTACATGCGCCACGTGCATCACCGGTGATCGTCAGAGTGACCGAATATGTCCCCGGCGTCTTGAATACGTGCTGCGGTGTCGCACCGCTGCCGTTGCCGCCATCGCCGAAGGTCCAGGCAAAGGCGTTGACCGCGCCATCCGCGTCGGTCGAGCCGGACCCGTCGAACCGAACCTGGCTGTTGGAACAAACCGTCCGGTCCGGTCCGGCATCGGCGATCGGACCTTCGCGCACCAGCGCGGCAATTCGATCGACGGCGGTGCCATATTCGGTGCCTGTCTCGTTGCGTACTCTCAGCGTCACCGGATAAACGCCCGGGAACTCATAGGTCTTGGTCGGGTTGATCAGGTCGGATTCCGACCCGTCGCCGAAACTCCACTCATAGGCCAGCAACCCGCCGTCGGGATCGGAACTGCCCGACGCGTCAAACAGGATCGGCTCGCCCGAGCAGACCTCGCGGTTGCCACCGGCCACGGCCAGCGGACGCGATTTGATGGTGACCGTGGTGGCATCGATCGAACGGGCGTTGGACAGGCCGGTCCCATCATCGACCCGGAGCGTGACGGGGAAAATCCCCGGACGCGCATAAACATGGGTCACGGTTTCACCCAGAACCGGGGGCGAGCCATCGCCAAAATCCCAGCGATGCACCAGCGGATCGCCGTCGCCATCGCTAGACCCCGATCCGTCAAAGGTCACATACAGCTGATCCGTGACCACAGGCTGTCCCGCCTCGGCGACCGGTGCATGGTTCACCCGGATCGTCAGATCGTCGGTCGCCGTGGAATTCAGCACGCCGCTGTCATCGGCAACCACCAACTGGGCGCTCCAGACACCAGGCGAGTCATAGGCACGCTCGACCATCCTGGCCTCCAGCGGTGCGCCGAGGTCTTCGAACTCCCACCGGAACGAGGTCAACCGCCCGTCGGGGTCAAAGCTCTGCCCGGCATCGAACACCACCGTTTCACCCGGGGCGACCAGCAGATCACGCCCGGCAACGGCCACCGGGGCCTCGTTGACGGTAATCAGGACTTCGGCCTCGTCCTGGGCCGGGCCGCCGACAAAATTGTCGGCCACCGTCAGGCGGACAGGATAAAGACCGGGTGCGTCGAACACATGCGCAACCCGCTGACCGGGCTTCTGCTGGCCATCCGGGAAGCTCCAGACATAGTCGGAAATCTCGCCATCGGGATCGACAGAGGCGCGCCCGGACAGAACAAACTCCTCGCCCGGCGCCACCGTCTGGGTCGGTCCCGCATCCGCGATGGGTGTTGTGTTGATGGTCAACCACATCGTGTCGCGATGTGTATTCAGCGGCGCACCGCTGTTGTCCCGCACTGTAAGCGCGACCTCGTACCGGCCCGGTCGCAGATAGGCATGGCTCACGCCCTGACCGCTGGCCGTCGCACCATCGCCAAACTCCCACAGCCATTCCGTCACCTTGCCATCCGGATCGACCGATCCGCCGCCGTCGAAGCGCACATCGCTTGCGGTGACGTACTGGTCCGGCCCCGCATCCGCGACCGGGGCGGCGTCGACCCGCACGATCCGGGTGACCGATTGCAGCGCCGAGGCGGTGCCGCTGTCATCCTCGACCGTCAGCGTGACGGAAAACTCGCCCGACCGGGTCCAGGCATAGCTGGCGATGGGACCTTCGCCCATCGCCCCATCGCCAAAGTCCCAGATATAGCTGAGGATCTGACCGTCCGCGTCGATCGAGGCGGAGGCGTCAAGTACCGCGACCTCGGACACCGACACCGGACGGGAGGGGATCGAGAAACTCGGCTCGGGCGGGGCGTTGACCTCGACCCGCATGCCATCGGTGGCGATCTTGTTGATCACCCCGCTGTCATCGGTCACCGTCAGCAGAACCTGATAGCTGCCCGAACTGGTGTAGCGGTGGGTGACCGTTTCGCCCTCCAGCACGGTGCCGTCCCCCATGCTCCAGCGATAATTCACGATGGCGCCATCCACGTCATAGCTGGCCGCACCCGACAGGGTCACCGACTGGCCGATGATCGCGGTCTGATCCGTGCCCGCCTCGGCGACCGGGGGGAAGTTGACCACAACCCGACGCACGGCAGTGCCAAAGTTGCAGGGATGCTGCGCCTCGTCCTGAACCCGCAAAACCGCGCGATACTGGCCCGGTTGCGCATACACATGCTGCGCGCGCGGCCCCTGTGCCACGCCGCCATCCCCAAAGGTCCAGCGGAACGCGGTGATCGGGCTGTCCGAGGGTTGCGAGGCAGATCCGTCGAACTCCACCACCTGTCCCGGCGCAACCACGATATCGCTGCCGGGAACCGCTGCGGGGGCGTTGCGCACATGAACCGGCACCTCGATCCGGTCGCCGCGCCCGGGCCGGTTGCCCGGCTCCAACAGGCTCAGCCGCGCCACGTAACGCCCCGGATTGGCATAGCGATGCGCGATCACCGGTTCGGTCGAGCGGTTACCGTCGCCAAAGTCCCACAGATAGGCAAGCGGAGTGAGCCCGGTCGAGGCGCTGGCGTCGAAAGCGACCGAGCGGCAATCGGCCAGCGGCTGGCCGGTTCCGACCGCGGTCGGACGTGGCGGTTCCGGAGCGCGTGTCGGCGGCATCGACAGCGGCAAAGGCCGGCCTTCGGCGTCGAAAACGGCCAGGGTCACGTCGTTTGGCGTCTCGAACCCGCCCAGCAGGCTGACAGCCAGGTTGGTTTCATCGGTCTCCACCTCGTCCGAGGTCCAGAAATCCTGTCCCGATATGCGCAAGGGCAGATCGCGATAGTCGGTCACAAGCGCCAGCTCGCCATTGGCGCCGTCGAATGTCTGCACTGTCAATGCCCCCGGCGCCGGGGCCTGGAACCAGACCTGTGTGGCCGGGCTGCCAGCCGACCACCGGACGGTCGGGCGATACGAGAACATCTCCAGCCCCTCGGGCGCCCGGTCCCGATCCCGGGCCAGGCTGACCCCAAGGGAGAAGCTATTGCCGTCGTTACCCCGGCTGCCCTGCACGTCGATCCGGAAATAGGCGCGGTCGCCGACGACCTCGCCCTGATTGGCCCGAACCGCCGCCAGCGAAACCCAGCGGCCATCGGTGGACTTGTCGCTGCCCCAGGTCTCCTCGCGGATGATCGTTCCCGGTTGCGTCACCGGGTCATAAGGGATCAGGCGCGGTTCGCGCGCGCCGTCGCTGATGGGTTCCGGGCGGTCGGCGCGGCTAAAGGCGCCCTCGCCTCCAAACAGGCGAAACGTGGTTTCCGAGTCGCCCGCGCCACCATAGGTGAAATCGCCCGATCCGCCGGTCTCGGGATCGAAGACCCGAACGTAGACCCGGTCCTTCAGCCCCGCAGGCAAGGAAAAGAACACCTGCTCGCGGCGATCGGTGTCCCCCTCCCGGCTTGGGGCCTGGGGGCCATAGACCACAAGCAGCCCCTCGGTGGTCTCAACCTGCGCGGGAACGCTCGTTGAAATGGCCGACAAGACAACTGCCAGCGTCACCGCTGCTCCGTTCCGTACCACTCCCATGTTCCTTCCCTCCATAGCCGATCCGGCGCCCCCAAACCGGCCGTATTTCATTGAAACGCGGCGTTGCCAGCGTAGTCTTCGATCATCAGTTCGATCAGGTCCAACTCACCTGCCTGAGGCGGCAGGGATGTCCGGCAGACACCGGTCGCCGCGTCGCATCTCAAGAACCCTTCGATCTCGTCCGCATCGACCCGCAGCACGAAAGGCGCGGCCTGACGCAAGCCTGACGCATCCTCGGCCCGAGCTTCGATTGTGATCGGTCCGTCCTCGCCCTGCGGCCGGGTGACGGCAACCTCCAGGATCACCGGCGGCTCGATGTCCAGAAGCGTCTCGAGCCGCCGGACCGTAACGTTGCCCACGGCATCGGCCGCAACCAGTTCGAACGCGTTTACCCCAGGAGTCAGCGTGACCGACAGATCAAACCGGCCCTCGGTGAGGGGCACGGCGGTACCGTTGAAGGTCAGCGACTGCGCATCCCCGGCGTCGCCGGTCAGATCCATCAGCGTTTCGGCCGTTGCACGCGGTGGTGGAACGTCCAGGGCAAGCTCTGGCGGCACCTGGTCGCGCAGCGCCGCGAACTCGGTCGAGCCCTCGACCGAGCCATCCGGTGCCAGAATCTCGATACGAAAGGCTGTCTCCTGCGCCCCGACCGGAACGGTAAAGCTGATCCGCCCTCCGGGTTCGACACCGGTCCGCAGAATCTCGTTGCTCTCGGCGTCGCGTACCGCGACCGGCGCCCCCGGTTCGGCTGTCGTGCGCGCATTGACCGACAGCTGATCCGACCGCGTCGCCAGCGCCGCGCCGACCCGGGGGATATCCTCGGCCAGAGTGATTTCGACGGATGCGGCCGGCCGATAGATCACGGTCTGGCTACGGGTGCTGGTGTTCCCTGCCGGATCGGTCGCAAAGACGCTCAGCGTATTGCGCCCCGGTACCAGCGATACCTGGAGGACAAAGCTGCCATCCGCCGCCTGTTGCAACGGCTTTCCGTTCAGGATCAGCGCAGCATCAAGCTCGGTCGCACCAAGAACCTCGATCTTGGGTTCCGTCACCATTGCATCGGGCGCGGGTGACAGCAGCGTAAGGAAAGGCGGTGTATCGTCCAGACGCACGGTGAAATCGCGCGGCGTGCTCCAGGCCCCCGGCAACCCCAGCCGATCCAGGGCCGCAACGCGCCAATGGTACCGGGCAGGCGCAAGCTCGACCTGAAACGCGGTATCGCGAATGCCCCATTCGGACACCTGCATCTGGTTGAAACCGGGATCGGCGGCGATCTCAAGCCAATAGGCCTCGGCCCCATCAAAACTGTCCCAGTCCAGATCGGCGGTTCGGGTGTAGAGGATCGCCCCCAGGTCCGGCGTGCTTAGCCGCGGGCTGTTGAGCACTGTTGCCCGCTGCGCGCCCGCCCCGGTGATCACCACACCCTCTCCCTGACCGACGTCGATCTTGCGTCCGTTCTCCTCGATCTCCAGCCCGGGTTGATCGTAGTTCACGAACCGCGCCCCCGACTGGTCGTTCTTGATCCAGAAATCGGCCGAGTTCGTCTTGGTCGCGATCCCCGGAACCTCGATTTCGAATGTGGTCTTTTCGGACAGCTGGTTCAGGAGCGCATAGAAATCGCCCTCTGCCAGCGACACCTTGGTCACCTCGCCCCCGGTCAGGGGATCGGAACGCATCCGCTGGATCGTGGCGTTGGAATTCGGGTTCAGACGCAGACGGCTCAGGTCGCGAAACGTGATCTGCGTCGTGCTCGACGACAGGGTTCTGACCCGCTCGAATTCGACCAGCACGTCGTTCAGTTCACGATCCGACCAGCTTGGTTCGATCGGCGCACGCCCTTCGACATCACCCTGAACATCCGACACGACCGCTTCGGCCGAGCGATCCCGTTGGGCGATGGAAATATCCAGCGCCTCCAGGGCAATGACTGTGGCAACGTCGGCAAAGCTGACGACCTGGCGCCATTCGCCGACCTCGCGCTGCTGCACCGCCTCATCCCGGTTGCGGATCGCCTCGCCGATCTCGACGGGGGCAAAAATGCGTGCGCCTTCGGAGTTTGCCTTTTGAATCGCCTGAAGCGACCCCAAAAGCGCTTCGTCCGCCGCGAACACCTGGCGCACCGGCAGCTGCAACTTGGCGCCCGGGCGCAGGTCGGCGGGCGACGCAATGCCGTTCAGGGCCAGAATGGTCGGCCAAAGGTCCGGATCGCGCAGATATTTTTCGACCACGCCACGAATGGTGTCATCGGGACCAAAAGTCACGATTTCCATCGGTGCGTCGAGCGCATCGGTCTGAGTTGCCGAAACCACGGCCGTTGGCATCATCAAAACAATACCGATGATAATCCGCCGCATTCCCACTGTGAGACGCGCCGATAATCGGGTCTGTGCCATTCCTTGTCCGCCCCCTCGCGGAGCCTTTTGTTCAGGCGTCGTTAACTATGCTCGGATCGGACCCCCTCGTCACTCAAGCAAAAATCGACCCCTGCTCAAAGTTTTCAAAAAATATACGTCTATAGTACCTCAATTCATTCGGATTCCAAAATCTGTTGTGAGATTAGAAACGATAAACGTTTCAGACGGCGACCGGCCGGTTCCGTTTGACGGTCCTCAAGACGACATTCGTCTGCGCGCTCGCCACCGCAGACAACCGGAACAGAAACCCTTCGAGAAACACGTTATAGGCCGCAAGATCACGGCACAGGACCCGCAGGTGATAGTCGGCCTGCCCCGTCGTGGCATAACAATCCTGTACCTCTGGACAGGTGTCTATCGCGCGGATGAACTCTACGATGCGGTCCGGGTCGTGACGGGTCAGGTGAACGTGAACAATCGCCTCAAAGGTCAACCCCATTTCGGCCGTGTTCACCACCGCGCCATAACGTTCGATCACCCCCGTATCTTCCAATGCGCGAACCCTGCGCCAAAGCGCCGAGGCTGACATGCCGACCGCTTCGGCAAGGTCGGAATTCGAGATTCGGCTGTCCTGTTGCAACAGGGTCAGAATGCGGCGATCCCGGTCATCCAGATGCAAAATTGGTTATTCCCTTCGATTTTCAGCTAATAATCGGAAAAAATAACCATCATGTCGAGAGTATGCAGTTCATTCTGGCAAGAATTTTCAAAATGACGGGCTTATTCTACCGCTTGCCTCTCTCTTTCAGGATTTCGCGATGACCCATCCCGCCCCCGCCCTGCGCAGCTATGCGCTGGAGGACCGTTACGACCAGATCACCGGCCGGGTGTTTTTGACCGGAACCCAGGCGCTGGTGCGGATCATGATGGATCAGGCCCGCCGCGACCGCGCCGCCGGGCTGAACACCGCGGGCTTCGTCTCGGGATACCGGGGCTCGCCGCTGGGCGGACTGGATCTGGAAATGTGGCGCGCCAAGGCACGGCTGGAGCAGGATCGCATCACCTTCATGCCCGCGGTGAACGAGGATCTGGGCGCCACCGCCGTTCTGGGGGCACAACAGGCGGTGCTGGACCCCGATTGCCAGCACGAGGGCATCTTCTCGATGTGGTACGGCAAGGGGCCGGGGGTGGACCGCTCGGGCGATGCGCTGAAACACGGCAACGCCTATGGCAGCGCACCCAAGGGCGGTGTGCTGGTGGTGGCGGGCGACGACCACGGCTGCGTCTCCAGCTCGATGCCACACCAGTCCGACGTGGCTTTCATGGCCTGGTTCATGCCAACGCTGAACCCCGCCTCAGTCGAGGAATACCTGGAATTCGGCGAATATGGCCTGGCGCTGTCGCGCTTCTCGGGCACCTGGGTCGGGTTCAAGGCGATCAGCGAAACAGTGGAAAGCGGCCGCTCGGTCGAGCTGCGCCCGGATCGTCAGTTCACCCTGCCGCAGATCGACCTACCCGCCGGTGGCCTGCACGTCCGACGCGCCGACCTGCCCAGCCCCGAGATCGAGATCCGCATCCAAGCCAAGCTGCGCGCCGTGCGCGCCTTTGCCGAGGAAAACCCGATCGACCGGCGCATCTATGACCTTCCCAACGCCCGCTTCGGCTTTGTCACCACCGGCAAGGGGCATCTCGACCTGATGGAGGCGCTGCGCCTCTTGGGTCTGGAAGAGGCCAAATGCCGCGCGCTTGGCATCGACATCTACAAGGTCGGCATGGTCTGGCCGCTGGCCCGCCGCAACGCCCTGCGCTTTGTGCGCGGCAAGCAGGAGGTGCTGGTGGTCGAGGAAAAGCGCGGCATCATCGAGAGCCAGTTCAAGGAGTATTTCTATGACTGGCCGGGCGACAAACCGCACCGGATGGTCGGCAAATACGACGAACAAGGCGAGCCGCTGATCCCCTGGACCGGCGAGCTGAGCCCGCTGATGCTGGCCCCCGTGGTGGCCGCGCGTCTGGATGCGTTCTTCCCTGAGGAGAACCTGCCCTCCCGCGCCCGCGCGCTGACCGAAACGCCGCCCCCCGTGATCGCGGTGCCGGGTGCCACCCGCACCCCCTATTTCTGCTCGGGATGTCCGCACAATACCTCGACCAAGGTGCCCGAAGGCTCGCGCGCCAACAGCGGCATCGGCTGTCACGTGATGGCCAGTTGGATGAACCGCGACACCGACGGATACGCCCAGATGGGCGGCGAGGGTGTGCCGCATGTGGTGGCGTCCAAGTTCAACGGCGGCAAGCATATTTTCCAGAACCTGGGCGAAGGCACCTGGTATCACTCCGGCTCGCTCGCGATCCGGCAGGCTGTCGCGGCAGGCACCAACATCACCTACAAGATCCTCTATAACGATGCGGTTGCGATGACCGGCGGCCAGCCGGTCGACGGGCCGGTCAGCGTCTCGGGCATCGCCCAGACCTGCCGCGCCGAGGGGGTCGCGCGCATCGCGCTGGTCTCGGACGACATCGAGAAATTCTCGCGCGCCGATTTCCCCGCCGGCACCACGTTCCACGACCGGGCCGAGCTGATGCCGGTGCAAAAAGAGCTGCGCGAGATCAAGGGCGTCACCGTGCTGATCTACGAACAGACCTGTGCCACCGAAAAGCGCCGCCGCCGCAAGCGTGGCAAGATCGAAGACCCCAAGCGCTTTGCCTGGATCAACGATCTGGTCTGCGAGGGCTGCGGCGACTGCTCGGTCGCTTCGAACTGTCTCAGCGTCGAGCCACGCGAGACCCCGCTGGGCCGCAAGCGCAAGATCAACCTCAGCTCCTGCAACAAGGATTTCTCCTGCCTGAACGGATTCTGCCCCAGCTTCGTCACCGTCGAGGGCGCCACCCGGCGCAAGCGCGCGGTCAAACTGGATCTGGAGCAGTTGGAAAGCGGCCTGCCCATGCCCACCCTGCCCGCGCTGTCCGACCCTTTTGACCTGCTGGTCACCGGGGTCGGCGGCACCGGCGTTGTTACCGTGGGCGCGCTGATCACCATGGCCGCCCATCTCGAAGGGCTGGGCGCATCTGTGCTGGATTTCACCGGGTTTGCGCAGAAATTCGGCACTGTTCTCAGTTACATACGTCTGGGCGCCCGCCCGGACGCGCTCAATCAGGTGCGTATCGACACCGGTGGCGCGGATGCGGTGATCGGCTGTGACATGGTGGTCAGCTCCGCGCCCAAGGCCTCGGCGCATTACCGCAACGGCACAAAGATTGTGCTGAACCGGGCCGAGATGCCGACCGGCGATCTGGTGCTGCATCGCGACGCACAATTGAAGATCGACACGCGCGAGACGGCAATTTCCGCCGTGGTCGGGTCAGAAAATGTCAATGGTTTCAATGCCAACGAGGCAGCGGAAACACTCCTGGGCGACGCGGTTTTCGCCAATGTCATGATGCTGGGCTACGCCTGGCAGCAGGGGTTGGTGCCCGTCAGCCTGACCGCTCTGGGTCAGGCGATCCTGCTCAATGGCGTGGCGGTGGAAAAGAACCGCCTGGCTTTTGCGGTGGGTCGGGCGATGGCCTCGGACCCAACGCGACTGGACGGATACGGCGAGGCTGAGTCGGAAAAAGAGACTTATGATCAAATGGTTGCCCGCCGGGCCGCGTTTCTGGCCGAGTATCAGGACGCGGCCTATGCCAAGCGCTACACCGACCAGTTGCAAAGCTTTCGCGCGGCGATGCCGCAGGCCAGCGAGGAGATGCTGCACGCGGCCGCAAGAAACCTCTTCAAGCTGTTGGCTTACAAGGATGAATTCGAAGTGGCCCGGCTGATGACCGCCGATCTGTTTACCCGCGAACTGGCCGACAAATTCGACGGCGATTTCACGGTGAAATACCACATGGCGCCGCCGCTTCTGAGCCGGAAAACCGATGCGCGCGGGCGGCCGGCAAAGCGTGCGTTTGGTCCTTGGATGACGCCTGTCTTGCGGGGACTTGCGCGGATGAAGGGACTGCGCGGGTCGCGGTTCAATCCGTTCGGCTATCACGCCGAGGCCAGATTGCACCGCGAATTGACCGTTTGGTACAGCGATCTGATGGCGAATGTGCCGTTTTGTACAGACCCCGAAACGGCGCTTGCGGCACTCGAATCCGCCGACGAGATCCGCGGCTACGGCCCCGTGCGCATCGCCTCGGCCCAGCGCGCGAGAGCCGAGGCGGCCCGCCTGCTAGGCACCCGCTGATCCCGCACTGACCGCTGGGGGGCCAGCCCCCCAGACCCCCCGGAGTGTTTTCCACCAGAAAGAAGCAGTAACGGCTTGTGGCTTCTTTCTGGTCCAAAGTACTCCCGCCGGAGGCATGTGCGGCCCGCGAGGGTCGCACATAGGGGTTGCGCAACGCGGACCAAGCAGGCAGGGATCGGCAATCGCAACCGGAGAATGCCATGACCGCAGCCATCGTTTTCGACCTGGACGGCACGCTGATCGACAGCGCCCCGGACATCACCGCCGCCGTCAACCGGATGCTGGCGGCCGAGGGGCACGGGCCACTCGACCTGGCGACGGTGACCTCTTTCGTCGGCAAGGGGTTGCCGAACCTGGTGGCGCAGGTGATCGGGCGTGTCGGGCTCGACATGGGGCGGCATGCGGAACTGACGGCGGCGACGCTGGAGGAGTACAATCGCTCGAACTCCAGCCTGACCGTGCCCTATCCCGGGGTGGTCGCGGCGCTGGAACGGCTTGCCGGGGACGGCGCGGCGCTGGGGATCTGCACCAACAAACCCGAAGGACCGGCGCGACAGGTGCTGGCCGATCTGGGGCTGGCGCGGTTCTTTGACGTGGTGATCGGCGGTGACAGCCTACCGACGCGCAAGCCGGAACCGGGCATGCTCCACGCCAGTTTTGCCGCCCTGCCGGATCTGCCGCGCCTTTATGTCGGCGACAGCGAGGTGGATGCCGAGACCGCGCAGAATGCGGGCGTGCCGTTCCTGCTCTACACCGAAGGCTATCGCAAGAGCCCGGTCTCAGCGCTGCCGCACCGGGCCGCCTTTGACGCCTTTGCCGACCTGCCGGGACTGGTCGCTCAGGCGCTGGCGATCTGAGCCGAGACCCGCTCGCGGATGGCCTGGGGCCAGGCCAGCGAGCGGCCCAGCCGGGCCACATGCACCAGCGTGGCGTTGGCCCGCAGGCGCAACTCGTCGCCGCAATGAGCGGTCAGCTCGTAATCGAGGCTTGAATTGCCGATCCGGGTGGGCGTCAGCCGAAAGGTGAGCACATCACCATGCAGCGAGGGCGCGGTGAAAGTGGCCTGGATCTGCGCCGTGGGAGCGCCGTTTTCCTTGACCAACTCGTGAAACGGCAGGTCCAGATCGGTGGCGAACCAGTCTTCGACCACGTCGTTTATCATTTCGAAATAGCGTGGGAAGAACACGATGCCGGCCGGATCGCAATGCTTGAACCGGACTTCGATTTCGGTGGTAAAGCTCATCTGTCGCCCTTTGTGACGGTTATCTGTCTCTCTTGCCCCTATCGCTGCCGGGGCTCAAGACGCCAGCGACTTCCATGCGGCAATCAGCCCTTCGCGGGTCATGCGGGGGGCGTCGCCTAGGGTAGCGGGCGCCCCCTGGGCGGCCAGCGCGTCGACATGCAGGCGCGGCATCTCGCCTTCGCCCAGCACCGCCAGTTGCTGACCCAGCCAGAAGGGGCGCGTCGCCGCCAGCTCGGCCCCGATCAGGCCGCCGAGGATCCGCGCCCGCGCCACCTCGGGCGGCAGGGCGCTGAGCGTGGCGTCGGCATGGGCGGACCAGAGTCGCGCCAGCACCTGTTCGGGACGCGAGAGGCCATCGGCGACCGCGTCGGTAAAGGCGGCGCCGTCGAGATCGGAGGTGGTGAGCCAACGGCCGAGCTGGGTGCCGGCGGTCACCGCCGAGATCAGCGCGCCGAACAGGAAGCTGCGGAAACTGACGACTTCACCGGCGCTGACATGCACCCAGCGGCTGGTTTCGCCCACCAGGCAGATCACCCCGTCCCAGCCGGGGTTCAGCGCCAGGAACCCGGCAACGCGGGTTTCGTCGCCCTGCATCATGTCGGCGGGCTGCGCCTGTCTCAGCCCCGGCACCGCATGCAGCGCCACGCGCGGGTCGCCGAGGTCGATCTGCCAGAGGCTGCCCGCAAGCGGGATGCAGGGCACGGTGTCGCGCACCGGGCCAAGCGGACCACAGGCTACGACCGGCACCCCCTGCCCCGCGTGCCGTCCGGCCACAAGTGCGAGGATCGAGGCGGCATCGGCGGGGCGCGGGCCGTCATCGACGGCCTCGTCTAGCACGTCGCGGCCGCGCATCACCCAGAGGCGGCGGCGCGTGGTGGTCCAGTCGAGGGCAATCCAGTCGCTGGTCATGTCGGTCTCCGGCTGAAAACACCGTTCTTACGGCAGCCGGGCGGCGGCGCCAAGCCGGGTCAGAACCGGTAGGTGGCGCCGAAGACCGGGCCGGACTGGGTGAACGAGTAGTCGTTGCCGTTCGACAGCGTGTGATCGACCGACAGATGGCGATAACCGAACCGCAGCCGCCAGTTGTCGTTCAACTGGTAGTCGGCGGTGAGCAGCGCCTGCCAGCTTTCGCTGTCGCTCTGGAAGCCGCCATAGTCGAAGAAGGCGATGCCGCTCCACTTGTCGGACATCCGGACCTGGGCGCGCAGGCCGATCACCGGGTCGACCCAGTTGTCGTTGGCCACAACGGTACGCCCCGGCAGGATCCCTGGCAGTGCCGTCAGCGTGGTGCGGGTGTCGAACCAGCGCAGACCGGCGGCAAGGTCGACGGCGAGATCGGGCGTCTGGTGCACGCGGTAGGCGGCATAGGCGTTCAGCACCTGCGTCTTGGCCGCCGTGTTGATGCCCGAAAAGGCACCGCCCGGCGTCGGGTTGCCAAAGGAGATGTCGGTCAGCATGTAATCGGCCAGAAAGCTCCACTGGCCGTTGCTGGCGCCGAACGCGCCCATGAAGGCGAAGTCGAGATTGTCGAGCGCGTCCTTGAAGCTGAGGGTGCCCTCGATGGTGCCGGTGGGCGTGGTGACGCCGGTCTCGGTCTCGGCGGTGAAGAGATAGACCGTCGCCTCGTATTGCCAGTTGGATTGTTGGGCCGCGAGCGGCGTTGCCGCCGCAAAAGCCAGCGCAAAAGCTGTGGAAGGCAGTGGTTTCATGATCGTCTCCGGGGAAGCGATGGCGTTCCATTCCAACCGTCGCATATGAGGCACCCCGAAGCAAGCGCCACGGGGTGCGCCGGATCAGCCCGCAGGCTGGAAATCGGGGAACTGCCAGCTGCCGTCGATGAGTTCGGGGCGGGGCTGGTACTGGCGGATTACCGCGTTCCACCCCGGCATGATCGGGATGCAGTTGATGCGCCCGTCCTCGCAGCCACCGAAATTGATCGTATAGCCACCGTCCTGGTTGGGCGTTGCGGTGACGTTGTTATAGGAGTTCACACCAAGGTCGTTGGGTTCCATGAAGCCCTCGGCATTATAAACGGTGATCGACCAGAAGCCGTCGACCGGAACGTCCTTGACCGTAACGGTATAGGGCGTTCCGTCGTTTTGCTCGATGAAGACCGTTTTGTAGACTGCGGCTTCGGGCGGATTGCCGCCCCAGCCGAGAGCGGTGCCGATCAGGTGATAGAGCGGGTTCAAGAGCCTCTTTTGCCCGAAATAGGGGTTGGTGTCGGTGCGGGTGCTGCCCAGCACCTTGATCGCGTCGCGGACGCGGGCCAGGCTTTCGGGATCCCAGTCGGGGATCTCGAATGATCCCTTGTCGGGCTGGACGATCTGCAACTGGTCCTGGAGCGCGTTGGCGGCCTTGACGTCCTCGGGGTCGTTGGGATTGACAAAGGTCCGGATCACCACAATCAGATAGCGGGTGCCAACCAGCGAAGGCGGAATGGTGAAGGTGCCGTCCTCGTGCACGGCCGGCATCATCGAATGGTCTTCGTTGATCAGCAGCATCGACTGAAAGCGGTCGCTGTCGGGTTTGACGATGGTGACCGGGGTGCTCATGTCGACCACCGCAGCGGAGTAAAGCGTGTCACGGTTCATCCGCACCACCGGCTGTTGATCCAGCGGCGTCGGCACCCGGTTGTGGGCCCATTCTCCGATGCCGACTGCATCGACATAAGATTTCATGATCTCGTTGGTTTCAGCACGCGCGAAATTGTCGACGGTAACCGGCACGGATTCGGCAAACACCGCTGTTGCGGCCCCGATACAAGTCAGTGCAGCGGCGATGGCCAGTTTGGAAAACGGCATGAACGTACTCCCTTTGCGTTTGGCGAAAGACTAGCCACCAAAGCGCCTCAACCGGTAACCATTTCCGGCCAAGTTCAATCGGATCACCCGTCAGGTCGCACCGCCCGCGCCTCGGATGGGGTCATGCCGGTAACCTGGCGAAAGGCGCGACCCAGATGGGAGCTGTGGGAATAGCCGACCCGTTGCGAGATTTCGGCCAGATCCAGCCCCGAACCCAGGATCAGATCCTGCGCCATTTCCACCCTCACCACGCGGGCAAGATCGCGGAAACTGGTCCCCTGTTCCTCGATACGGCGGCGAAGCGTGCGGGTGGACATGTCGAGCTGTTGCGCTATCCGGTCAATCCCGGGGTCATCCGTCAGATTCGCACGCACCAGCGCCCGGACCGTCTCGACAAGAGTCTGTGGCGCCGAGCCAAAGGCGTCGCGCGCGACATCGGCCAGCGTAACGGCGCTGGTCAAGGGGCGGGGCCGCCGGGCATATTCGGCCTCGGGCTCCAATAGCAGAACCAGTTCGGGCTGATCGAACAGAACATCACAGCCGAAGTACGCCTCGTAAGGCGTGACTTTGCGCGGTTTCGGGAGGTTCAGCAACACGGCCCGGCGGTAGCGGTTGCCGATGTAGGGGGCCGCGATGCTGAGGACAACGCCCAAGGCAAGCGGGGCGTAGTGCCAATAGCTTTCGGCGTTTCGGATGGCGGCGTGATAGGTGATGCGGAACCCTTCGCAGGTTTGCCCCATGGACAGCCGGTCCAGCGAGACGTGATATTGCATCAGATCGCGGGTCAGGCGCAGGGCCTCGCCAAAGGTGGTAGCTGAGGTTACGTAGTCGCCGAAAAGCCCGTAGCTGCCAACACTGGCGAACGGTCCCAGCGCAAACAGCGCATTGTCATCGCCGGATAGCCGGGAAATTCGGTCGAGGTAACGCATTACCTTCAGTTGGCAGACATAGAAGCGTGGATTGTCGAGTGCGTCGGCGGGCAGGTCGCATTCCGCCAGTGCGCGCCGGGCGGTGGCGCGACCGATATTCTGCGCCAGCCCTGCGTCAAGGCCATGCAGCGTGCGCGACGAGATGAAGGGTCTGAGCATGTCTCTCCCGGATGGACGCGCCGCACGGGGCGTTGATCCGAGTGTGCCGCAATAGCGGGCGCAGGTCACGCGTTTGTGAGAGCGGCCCGCGTCAGCGGATCAGGCGTGTTTCTCCAGAAATGCCTCGGCCCGCAGGCTGCGGAAATCGGGCAGCGCGGCGCGCAGGCGGGCATGGTCCCAGTCCCACCAGGCCAGCGCCATCATTCGTTCGGTTACATCCTCGGGGAAACGGCGGCGGATCAGTCGCGCGGAATTGCCGCCGACAATCGTATAGGGCGCCACATCCCTGGTCACGACACTGCCCGAGCCGACGACTGCGCCATGGCCGATGGTGACCTCGGGCTTGATGATCGCGGCATGACCGATCCAGGTATCATGGCCGATGGTGGCGATGCGACCGGCGCGATGGGCGAACCAGTCGGCATCGCGCTCGGCATCGTCCCAGTAATCGGCCGAGCGATAGAGGAAATGGTGCAGCGAGGCCTTTTCCATCGGATGATCGGTGGCACCGATGCGGGTGAAGCTGGCGATATTGGCGAACTTGCCGATGCGGGCATTGGCGATGTCGCAGGTGCGGTCGCAATAGCTGTAATCGCCCCATGTGGTGTTGGTCAGGCGGGTATCGGCGCCGATCTCGACATAGGCGCCAAAGCGGCTGCCGGTGATCTGGCAACCGGGATGCAGATAGGGGGTGTCGGCGCTGAGACGGGCTATGTTGCGGGCACTCCGGCGGTTCACGGCAGGAAGAACGGTTCGGGTTCAGGATTGCCGCGCGGTTTGCGCGGCTTTGCCGTCTGGCCCCGGATCAGGCGGGCGCGCAGCCAGCCCGAAAACCAGTCCATCAGCATGACCATTAGCACGATGAGCAGGATGTAATAGGCGACCTCTTCCCAGTCCTTCTGGGTGATGATCGCCTGGGTCAGGAGAAGGCCGATGCCGCCGCCGGTGATGGCGCCGATGATGGTGGCGCTGCGGGTGTTGGATTCGAGGAAATAGAGCACCTGGCTGAGCAGCACCGGGGTGATCTGCGGGATCACGCCAAAGCGGTAGCGCTGCGCGGCATTGGCGCCGGTGGATTGCACGCCCTCGATCTGCTTGGCATCGACGTTTTCCAGCGCCTCGGAGAAGATCTTGCCGAAGGTGCCGCTGTCGGTGACCAGGATCGCCAGCGCGCCGGTCAGCGGGCCGGGGCCGAAGGCGCGGGCCAGCACCACGGTCCAGATCAGCGCGTCAACTCCGCGCACGAAGTCGAAGACGCGGCGCACCGCAAAGCGGACCGGCGCCAGCGAGTTGAAGTTGCGCGCGGCAAGAAAGGCCAGTGGCAGGGCGATGATGGTGGCACCAAATGTGCCGAGAAAAGCCATCAGGATGGTCTCGCCAATGGCCCAGGCCACGTCGCCGTGCCGCCACATGGTATTGTTCCAGAAATCGTGCCAGATCGCGCCCGCCTCGCCCTGTGCCGCGCGGCGGGCCAGCTCGGCGGGGGACAGACCGTGATAGGGGCTGTCGAGGGTGAACCAGAACAGTTCCCACCCGGCGAAGTAGCGGAAGACTTCGGACCGGTTGCGGGTCACGGTCAGGCGCCCGGCCTCGGTGGTGACGGTGATGCGGTTATTCGACTGGTTGATCCAGTCGGGCAGATCGCCCGGCGGCAGTTCGGTGACCACGCCCTGCCCTCGGGTCGGGGCGGCGCGCAGGGTGCCATAGCCGGGGATATCGTATTCCACCGTTTCAGGCCCGAAGCGGACGATATGGCCGCCCGTGAGGTCGATCACCGTGGTCTCGCCCAGCCTGACCCAGTCAGGCGCCTGCCCTTCGGGCCATATGCCCTTGCGCTCGCCCTCGACCGCGACGGACACCGCGCCCGTGCGGTTGTCGCGGGTGACATGGGTCTTGTAG
This sequence comes from Ruegeria sp. PrR005, assembly GCF_010500245.1. Lineage (GTDB taxonomy): Bacteria > Pseudomonadota > Alphaproteobacteria > Rhodobacterales > Rhodobacteraceae > Ruegeria_B > Ruegeria_B marisflavi. Next base: position 104,012 of record NZ_JAAGOX010000056.1, on the reverse strand, counting down.
CTGTAGCTGTCGGCAACCAGCGTGCGGCCGTTGTCCCAGTTCGCGCGCGCCGCCAGCCCCAGCACGTCGAAGGCGAAAACGATATAGGCCAGATAGGCCAGCACCAGCGCAGGCAGGCCAAAGCCCAGCAGCCGCTTGCGGGTGAAAAGACGGTCGGCCTGATGTTTCAGGTGGATCAGGTCCAGATCGGTAGTGGCGGTGCTCATGTCGTGGCTCCTGCCCGGGCGCCATGGGTCAGCCGGGCGCGCAGGCGGTCCGAGAGCTGATCCACCGCGACGATGGTGACAAAGAGAAGAAGGAAGATCGCCGCCGCCTCGTCATAGCGTCCCTGCCCCCAGGACATGGCATTGCGCAGCTCATAGCCGATGCCGCCCGCCCCGACAAAGCCGAGGATGGCCGAGGCGCGGATGTTGATTTCAAACCGCAGGAGCGCGTAGCTGACGAAATTGGGGCCGACCTGCGGGATGACGCCCAGATACATCCGCTGCGCCCAGTTGGCGCCGGTGGATTCCAGCCCCTCGACCGGTTTCAGCGAGACATTCTCGGCAACCTCGGAGAAAAGCTTGCCCAGCGCCCCGGCGGTGTGGATGGCGATGGCGATCATCGCGGGCACCGGGCCGCCGCCAAGGACGAAGATCAGCACCAGCGCGATGACGATCTCGGGCACCGCGCGGCAGATATCGGCGATGCGGCGAAAGAGCGGGATGAGGCGCGGCCAATAGGCAAGACCGCGTGTCGAGAGGAGCGCCAGAACGGTACCGCCCAGGGTGCCCAACAGGGTAGCGGCGGCGGCGATGTTCAGCGTCTCGACCAGCGCGGGCAGGAAATGCACCAGATGGGCGGGCAGTTGCGCCGATTTCTCCAGCGCCTCGGACAGCACCTCGGCCGGGTAATCGAGGATGCGCCGCCAGCCGTCGACGAACCCGCCGGCGTTGCGGTCGTCGGCGGTACGGAACCCGGCCGCCATCAAGGACACGAAGAGGATCAGGAGGATACCGCCATAGACCCGTTTGCGCCGGGTCAGCGCGGTGTAGTCTTCGCGGATGCGTGCCAGGTCGCTTTGCCCGGCGGTCAGGTCTGTCATGGAATGCTCCCGATGCAGGAACGGGGTCCGCTTGGCGCGGACCCCGCCTGAAGTAATGAACCCGGATCAGTTCGACTTGAGCTTGCGCGCCTCGATGATCACCTCGTAGGCGTCATGGGTGATCGGCATGAAGCCCTTGGCATCGCCCTGGAGCACGCCATAGGCGCACTCCTCGTCCATCGACTTGAGCGAGGCCAGGAGGCCGGTCATCTTGACCTTGACGTCGGCAGGCAGCGCCTTGCGGACGACAAACGGGCCTTCGGGGATGGGTTTCGACTGCCAGATCTGCACCAAGTCGTTCATGTCGACCAGACCGGCATCGACCGCCTTGCGCAGGGCGCCCGAGTTGAACCCGTCTTCCCATGCGCCCAGACCGTCGGCCCAGGTCACGCCGCCGTCAACCTCGCCATTGCTGACCGCGACGATGGTCTGTTCGTGGCCGCCGGTGAACTTGACCTCGCCGAAGTAATCGCCCGAGGTCATGGTGGCGCCGGTTTCCTGCGGGATCTCGATCGAGGGGATCAGGAAGCCGCTGGTCGAGTTCGGATCGCCGAAGCCGAAGACCTTGCCCTTCATGTCCGCCAGCGAGGTGATGCCGCTGTCCTTGCGGGCGAACCCGATCGAGTAATAGCCGTAGCCGCCGTCATTGTTGACCTTGACCAGGATCGGCTCGACCGCTTCGGGGTCGCTGAGATAGGTCTTGGCATAGCCCGAGGCGCCCAGCCAGGCCATGTCGATGGTGCCGCCCAAGAGGCCCTGAATGACGCCGTTATAGTCGGCGGGGGCGAACAGCTTGGTCTCGACGCCCAGCAGATCCTCGGCCTTTTCGCGCAAGCATTCGTTGGAATTCAGACGGTCCTGGGCGTTCTCGCCGCCGAGGATGCCGATGCGGAATTCGGTGATCTCCTGCGCCAGCGCCGGGGTGGCAAGGGCGGTGGTGGCCGCCAGGACGGCAACAAGCTTTTTCATCTTTGGTCTCTCCGGTTGGTTGGTCCGGCCCATCCCAAGGCCGGGATTGCGGTGGATAGGGTCAGATCGCGGCCTCGGCCCGATAGAGGGCGTCCTGCGCCGCATCGAGCGTGTCGATCTCGGTCGAGGTCGCGGCCTCGGAAAAGCTGGCATCGGCGCCATAGATCTCGCGCGCGACGCCGGTGGTGAGCTGTTCGGGCAAGCCGTCGAACACGATGCGCCCGTCGCGCATGCCGACGACGCGGTCGCAATAGCGGCGCGCGGTATCGAGCGTATGCAGGTTGGCGATGACGGTGCGGCCGTCCTCCTCGTGGATGCGGCGCAGGGACTGCATGACCACCTGCGCGTTCATCGGGTCGAGCGAGGCGATGGGTTCGTCGGCCAGGATGATCGCCGGGTCCTGCATCAGGGCGCGGGCGATGGCGACCCGCTGTTGCTGGCCGCCCGACAGCGCCTCGGCCCGCTTGGCCGCATGGGCGGCGATGCCGAGCCGGTCGAGAATGTCGATGGCGCGGTGGATATCCTCGGTCGGGTAGAGGTTGAACATGGTGGCCAGCGTCGAGCGGCGATTGAGCGTGCCGTGCAGCACGTTCGAGACCACATCCATGCGCGGCACCAGGTTGAACTGTTGAAAGATCATCGCGCATTGCGCCTGCCAGGCGCGTTTTTCGGCGCCGCGCAGGCGGGTGATGTCGCGACCCTGAAACAGGATGCGGCCGTCGCTGGCGTCGCTCAGCCGGTTGATCATCCGCAACAGCGTCGATTTCCCGGCGCCCGAGCGACCGATGATGCCGATCATGCAGGGCTTGTCCACATCCAGCGTCGCGGCATTCACCGCGATATTGTCGCCGAACCGTTTGGTCAGTTTGTCGATCCGCAGCACGTCTTTCCCCCGGTCTTGTTGAGGGCGCTTGCTAAGCCTGCCAGACGAAGCCGATATGTCAGGGGGGTGAAAGTTTTGTAACGCGCCCCGCGCCGCCCTGGGCGCCTGACCCTACCCATCGGGGGGCAGAGCCTGTATAGGGCGGGCGACTCTGCAATCCACCGTGAGGCCGCCATGAGCTTTGACCGCAAGATCAAGATCGCCCCGTCGATCCTGTCCGCCGATTTCGCCAATTTCGGCGCCGAGATCCGCGCCATCGAGGCCGAGGGCGCCGACTGGGTGCATGTGGACGTGATGGACGGCCATTTCGTGCCGAACCTGACCTTTGGCCCGATGGCGGTCAAGGCGTTCCGTCCGCATGTGAAGACGGTGATGGACGTGCATCTGATGATTGCGCCGGTCGATCCCTATATCGACGCCTATGCCGATGCAGGCGCAGATGTGCTGACCGCGCATGTCGAGGCCGGGCCGCATATCCACCGCACCTTGCAGGCGATCCGCGGCGCGGGGATGAAGGCGGGCGTGGCGCTGAACCCCGGCACCCCGGCCGAGGCGGTGGCACATCTGCTGGATCTCACCGACCTCATCTGCGTGATGACGGTGAACCCCGGCTTTGGCGGGCAGAAATTCATCGACATGACCGCCAAGATCGCGCGCCTGCGCGAGATGATCGGCGACCGGCCGGTGCATATCGAGATCGACGGCGGTGTGGACCCGAAAACCGCGCCGCTGGTGGCGCAGGCCGGGGCCGATGTGCTGGTGGCGGGATCGGCGGTGTTCCGGGGCGGTTCGGTCGACAATCCGGGCGTCTATGGACAGAACATCCGCGAAATCCGCGCCGCCGCCGAGGGCGTCTGGGCCTGACCCTTCAGGCCAGCGGGCGCTCCCGCCCGTCGTCGATGTTTTCTGACGAAAACACCTCCTCCCGTTGGGCCCGGCGCCGCGCATCCGCGCGGCGCGCGGCCCAAGGCCGCCCGCAGGTCCGGCAAAGCCGGGCCTGCGCGGGCGCGGGAGAACACCCTGGACGGAACCGTCAGAAACGGTCGGGGAACATCAGCATTGCCGCCTCGATATCGTAGGCGCTGGAAAACGAGTCCGGCGACCGGGTCAGCATCTCGTCAAGAAACTCCCTGCGGGACCGCTGCGCCTGAACGCTGTCCGGTTTTGACGAGCCGGTTTTCGTCGGGCGCCGGAACCAATCCGAAAGGGGGTTTCTGAAAACGGGGAAGGGAAGGCTGGAGATGATCATAGACCTGAACCTTGCGATGCGGAAGACGGGATCAGGATAGCCCGCCCTGCCCCTCTGCTGGTATCCGGCGCGATTTTGTGCTGTTCTACAAATATGAAGAGCGGTTTGCGCGACTGGTCCAACCTGCCTGTCTTCCTCGCCGTCATGCGGCAGGGATCGACCCTGGCCGCTGCCCGCCAGTTGGGCCTGGCGCAGCCGACGGTGGCGCGTCGGATAGATGCGCTGGAACATGAGACCGGGCTGATCCTGTTCGACCGCGACACGCGTGGCTTTCACCCGACCCAGGCAGCCCAAAGACTCCTGCCGCTGGCCGAGGCGGTCGAGGCGGCGGTCGATACCCTGGCCGAGCAGGCCGCCGCCTTGGCGCATCCGCGCCCGATCCGGATCACCGCCTATGGCGGCAACCTGTCGCCGCGCGTTCACGCCATCTTCAGCACCTATGCGCAGGCGCATCCTGACATCGCCTTTGAATTCCTGCCGGATGTCCGCGTGCTGGATCTCAAAACCGGCGAGGCCGATATCGCGCTGCGGCTGGCGCTCAGCGACCCTGACCCGGATCTGATCTGCCGCCGGATCAGCACTGCGCAATGGGGTCTGTTCGGCGCCCCCTCCTATGCCGAGAAACACGGTCTGCCCGCATCGCCCGAGGCGCTGCACGGGCATCGCTTCATCAGCTTCAAACGGCAGGGGGTACCACCGCGCCTGCATGACTGGCTGGCCCGGCATGTCGCGCCGGAACAGATCGTGCAGACCCATTCCGAGATCGACCTTGTCCATGCCGCGATCCGCGCCGGGCACGGGCTGGGCCTGGTCAACCTGCGCCTGGTGGGCGACGATCCCGCCTATGTCCGCTGTTTCGGGCCGATCGAGGAGCTATCGCTGCCGCATCTGCTGCTGGTCTCGCCCCAGGCCTGGACCCGGCCCGAGGTCAAGACCTTCGTCCGCTTCTTTGCACCGCGCTATGCCGCGATCTATCGCTAGGCACCCTTCCCGGTCACTTTTTTCCGCTTCAGGCTTCTTTCTGGTCAAAAATACTCCCGCCGGAGGCGTCCGGCCTTGCCGCGGGCGCTGCCGGTCGGGCCTTGCCTTTTTGCTGCCCGCTGCTCAGGATACAGGCTGAACAAGATAACAAGTGAGGCAAGGCAGTGCCCGATACAGTTTCCGTCGCCGCTGAATGTCTGGGGGTCAAGGTGCCCGCATCCCGATTTCTCAACGACACAAGGATCGAACGGATCAATGCCGCCCGCTATGAGGGGCAGGAGATCGCGGGCGCGCTGCACGTCACCGGCGCCGAGGACCGGGTGCTGGAGATTGGCGCGGGTCTTGGCATCGTCGGCGCGGTGGTGGCGCAGAACGCAAAACCGCAGGCGGTGACCTCGTTCGAGGCCAATCCCGAACTGGTGCCTGAGATCGAGGCGCTTTATGCGCTCAACGGTCTGGGCGGCCGGATCGCCTTGCGCAACCAGATCCTGATCAGCGCCCCGGACCGGCCCGAGAGCATGCCGTTTCACGTGCGCAGCAGCTATCTGGGCTCGTCGCTGCTGAACCCCGCCGCGCGGCCCTCGACCGTGGTCGATGTGCCCACCGCCGATTTCGCCGCCGTTTGCGGCGAGACCGGCGCGACCGTTCTGATCATGGATATCGAAGGTGGCGAGCTGGAGCTGTTGCGCCATGCCGACCTGGGCCAGTTCCGCGCCGTGGTGCTGGAGTTTCACCCCGAGGCCTATGGCGTCGAGGGGATGCGCGAATGCAAGGCGATCCTGACCGAGGCGGGATTTCAGCGGGTCGAGGAAAAATCGACCCGCACCGTCTGGACCTGTGTGCGCGGTCAGGCCGGGTAGGCCGCCGGGCAGAACCCGCCGATACGCTGGGTCAGCGCCAGGGCCGAGGACTTGACCTCGGCCCGGATCAGCGTTTTCAGCTCGGGCGTCATGCGCGACACCGGGGCGGCCACAGCCAGGGCGCCGATCGGGATCTGGTCAGGGCCGAATATCGGCGCGGCATGGGAATGCACGTCCGCCTCGAACCCGCCCACCGATTCCGCGATACCGGTCCGGCGCGCCTCGTCCAGCGCGGCGCGCAGGCGGTCGGGATCGGTTTCGGTCTCGGGCGTATGGCGGGTCAGCGGACCGGCCAGTACCTCGTCGGCGAAGCCCGGCGCGGCGAAGGCGAGATAGGCCAGGCCCGAACCGGTGGCGTGGAATGACAGGATCTCGGCATCCTCCATCGCCACGCGGGTGCCGTGGCGCGAGCTGTAGGCGTGAGTCAGCGTGGTCAGGCGGCCGTCGCGCTGCAAGGACATATGCGAGGTTTCACCCGTCACCTCGCAAAGGTGGCGCAGCACCTCGCGCGAGACCGACAGCAGCGGCACCGCCGCCTCGCGCAGCGCCGCCAGGCGCAAAAGTTCCGATCCCAGACGGTAAGCGCGGTCGCCGTCGAGCTGTTCCACGAATCCGGCGGCCTGCAATTCACTCATCATCCGGTAGACGGTAGCCTTGTTCATGCCGGACAGGCGGGTCAGTTCGCTCAGGCCCATTTCGAGCCGGGTGTGACTGAACAACCCCAACAGTGACAATGCCTTGGTGACCGTACCCATCCGCCGTTTTCCGCCCCTGTCCTGCCCGCGATCCGGGCAACCCCACAAATTCAGGGCGCCTTTTCGCAGAAACAGTTGACAGATGGTAGTCCGGCCTGTCAATCTGTATTTAAACCACAGGTTCACATAATGAACCGACAGATACAAAGATAGGAACTGGGAGGACCACATGACGATCAAGACCAAGATTGCAGGCGCGCTGGCCACTGCGGCCGTCGCGCTGAGCGCCGGAGCGGCGCTGGCCGAATATCCCGAGAAGCCGGTGAACTTCATCGTGCCCTGGCCGCCGGGTGACCTGGAAGACGTGCTGACCCGCATGATCGCCGAGGATTTCCAGAACAAGTACGGTGTCGCGGCGGCGGTGGTGAACAAGCCCGGTGGTGGCGGCGGCCCCTTCCCGGGCGCCATCGAGGTCGCCAATGCCCCTGCCGACGGCTATACCATCGGATCTTTCGTGATCGGGGTGCCGGTGATGGGCCACCAGATCGACATCGCGCCGCTGACGCCTGCGAAATTCGATCCGCTGGGGATTTTCCTGACCTATCCCTTTGTCATCGCCACCTCGGGCGACGCGCCCTATAGCAGCATGGCGGAGCTGGCCGAATACGCCAAATCCAACGACGTGGCGCTGGGCCATTTCGGCGATGTGCTGACGCCGACGCAGGTTACCAAGGCGTTCGCCAAGAATGCCGGTTTCGAATGGGGTTCGGACGCGGCCTTTGACGCGCTCGACTGCAACACGCTGGCCTCGGGCGATGCGGATGTGATCAACACCACGCTGCAACTGATCCTGCCCTGCCTCGACAGCGTCAAGGTGCTGACCTCGATCACCGACCAGCGTATCCCGCTGGTGCCGGATGCGCCCGCCATCGGCGAGCTTGATCCCGATCTGAACATCGCGCTGTGGAACGGCCTCTTCGTGACCAAGGACACGCCGCAGGACGTGCGCGACAAGATCGTCGCCGTCGCCAAGGAATCGATGATGAGCGAGCGTGCCCAGACCGTCGCCAAGGAGACCGGCGCGCTGGTCTATTGGCAGGACGCGGGCGACAGCGCCGCGCGCATCGAGAATGACATCGCCACCATGGCCCGTATCGGCGGCCTGCTGGAATAACCGTGACCGGACCGGGGCGCCCTGCCCCGGTCCCTTTCGCCGGAACCCTTCCCCATGCCCACAGAACGCGAACGCCGCTTCGTCGGACCCCGGCGCGGTCAGCTGATCTTTGCCCTGTTCTTTGTTGCAGTCTCGATCCTGTTGCTGAGCCAAATCGGCAGCCAGACGAAATGGGTCGAGAAATCCAAGCTGTTCGCCCAGCCCCGGTTCTGGCCTGCGGTGGGTCTGGGCGGCATGGTGCTGCTGGGGGGCGTGCATCTGTACCTGATGCCCTGGCGGCGGATCACCCGCTATGACGTGACCGAGCTGCGCAAATGGGCGCAGGTGCTGGAATTCGCGGTCTGGTTCATGGCCTATGTCGTCCTGGTACCGCTGATCGGCTACCTGCCTGTCACCATGGCGTTCATGCCGCTCTTGACCTGGCGCATGGGCTATCGGCAACCCAGGATGCTGTGGCTTTCGGTGGGCTTTGCCGTCGCGGTCGTGGTGCTGTTCAAGGGGTTCCTGAGCGTCAAGATCCCCGGTGCCGCGATCTATGAATATCTTCCCGGCGCGCTGCGCAGCTTCTTTATCCTGTATCTCTGATGGACCTGCTTCAATCTGCCCTTGAAATCCTGATGCGCTGGGATGTGGCGCTGGCGCTTCTGGCCGGATCGGTCGGCGGTGTGCTGATCGGTGCCATTCCCGGCGTCGGCCCCGCCGTCGCCATCGCCATCCTGTTGCCCGCCACCTTTTCCATGGATCCCATCGTGGGGCTGACCGTGCTTTTGGGTATCTATGGCAGTTCCATGTATGGCGGCGCCATACCGGCGATCCTGATCAACACACCCGGCACCGCGGTGAACGCGCTGACCACCTATGACGGGTATCCGATGACCGCGCGGGGCGAGCCGCGCCGGGCGCTGAGCCTGGCCTATTCCGCCAGTTTCTTTGGCGGCATGTTCTCGGTCATCTGTCTGATCCTGTTCGCGCCAGTGCTGGCCAAGGTGGCGCCGCTGTTCGGCAGCCGCGAGATCTTTCTTGCCGCGCTGTTGGGTATCATCCTGGTGATTGTAGCCCATCGCGGTCAGTCGCTGATCGCCGGTGCCTTGGCAGCGTTTGGCATATTCATCCAGTCGATTGGGCTGGAACCGGTGAAATACACCTCGCGCTACACCTTTGACCAACCGTTCCTGTCGAGCGGCATCAACCTGATCGTGGTGGTGCTGGGCCTGTTCGCGCTGAGCCAGGCCTTTGTCCTGCTGACATCCGAGGACGAGAAGATCCGCATGACGCGGCTGCGCGGCGGCCTGTTCCAGGGGCTGCGCGAACTGGGCCGCCACCCGCGCGTGGCCACCGTGTCGGCCAGTTTCGGCGTGATGATGGGGATGATCCCCGGCGTGGGCGAGTTCACCGCACAGTTCATGTCCTATACCTATGCGCAACGCACCTCAAAACGGCCGCAGGACTTCGGCAATGGCTCGTCCGAGGGGCTGATCGCTGCCGAGACCGCAAATAACGCGGTGCCCGCCGCCGCGATGGTGCCGCTGTTGGCCTTGGGTATTCCGGGCGAGGCGCTGACGGCGATGATGCTGAGCGTATTCTACGTGCATAACGTTGTGCCCGGCCCCGGCCTGTTCCAGAACGACATGCCGTTTGTGGTGGCGCTTTATATCGCGCTGCTGATCCTGAACATTCTGGTCCTGATCTTTCTGCTCTTTGCCACCAAGTCGCTGATCCAGGTGGTGCGCATTCCCAACCGGTTCCTGGGGGTTTGCATCCTGACGCTCAGCTTTGTGGGGGTCTATTCGCTGCGCAATTCGGCGACCGACTGCGTGATGGCGGCGCTGTTCGGGGTATTGGGCTATATCCTCAAGCGCCTGTCGTTGCCCTCGGTCCCGATCATCCTGGGTATGGTTCTGGGCGGCATCATGGAGGTCAAGCTGCGTGCCGGTATGGCGCGGGTGAAGGAGCCGCTCGATTTCATCGACCGTCCGGTGGCGTTCCTGCTGTTCGTGGCGATCCTGCTGGTGCTGGCCTCGCATTTCCGGCGGGTGATCCGCGAGCGGGCCGATCTGCGCGCGGCCGAGCGCGGCGTGCAGAAATCGTCGCACCGGTTCGGCAACATGCTGGGACGGCGCAGGCAGATTTTCCTGAAGGACCGGTTCAAGAGGGTCCGGGCCCGCCACGCAAAACGCCTGAGCAAGTTCAAGGACCTGTTCTAAGCCTGGCCGCTGCCGCCCGCTCTCTCCCTCGGGTGGCGGCGAACCCAAATCGGACCCTGCGTCGCTTTGCGCCTTTCCCCTTGATCTCGACAGGCTGGCGGATCACCCTGCGGCCAACGCGGAATGCCGTTCCGCAGGTTGAAACAGGGAGGAGGCAGGACCCATGTCCGAGGCCATCGGTTACGAACTTCATGGAGATATCGCCATTCTGGCCGCCAACAACCCGCCGGTCAACGCGCTGGGTCATGCGGTGCGGCAGGGGTTGGCGGACGGCATGGCGCGCGCCGAGGCCGAGGGCGCCCGCGCGGTCCTGATCTATGGCACCGGGCGGACCTATTTCGCCGGAGCCGATATCCGCGAATTCGGCAAACCGCCGAAAGAGCCGCACCTGCCCGAACTGTGCAACCGGATCGAAGCCTCGCCGCTGCTTGTCGTGTCGGCCATTCATGGCACCGCATTGGGTGGCGGGCTGGAGGTGGCGCTTGGCACCCATTACCGGATCGCCGTTCCTTCGGCCAAGGTCGGGCTGCCCGAGGTGCATCTGGGCATCCTGCCGGGCGCGGGCGGCACCCAGCGCCTGCCGCGTGTGGCGGGGGTTGAGGCGGCGCTCGACATGATCACCACGGGCCGCCATGTGCGTGCCGACGAGGCGCTGAAACTGGGCGTCATCGACCGGGTCGTCGAGGGCGATCCGCGCGAGATCGGGCTGGCCTATGTGCGCGAGCTCCTGGACGAAGGCGCGCCGCGCCGTCCTGTCAGCGAGATGCCCGCGCCCGCGCCGGTCGATTTCGACGCGGTCTATGCCGCCGTGCTGAAGAAGGGCCGTGGCCAGTTGTCGCCCGCCACCGCGGTGCGTGCGGTACAGGCGGCCTGCGAGGCCGAGAGCTTTGCCGCCGGGCTGAAGCGCGAGCGTGACTTATTCATGGAACTCATGAACTCGGACCAGCGCGAGGGGCTGATCCATGCTTTCTTCGCCGACCGCGCAGTGGGCAAGCTGCCCGAGCTTGAGGGCGTGGAAGCGCGCCCGCTGGCCGCGATCGGGGTCATCGGCGGCGGCACCATGGGGGCGGGCATCGCCACCGCCGCGCTCTTGTCGGGGCTGACGGTGACAATGCTGGAGATGACGCCCGAGGCCGCCGAGGCCGCAAAGGGCCGGATCGAGGGCAACCTGTCGGGCGCGCTGAAACGCGGCAAGCTGACGGCGCAGCAGTTCGACAACCTGACCACCAAGGCGCTGACGCTGGCCACCGATTACGCGGCGCTTTCGGAGGTCGATCTGGTGATCGAGGCGGTGTTCGAGGACATGGAGGTCAAGAAGCAGGTGTTCACCAAGCTTGACGCCGTGTGCAAGCCGGGCGCGGTGCTGGCCTCGAACACCTCGTATCTCGACATCAACCAGATCGCAGCGGTGACCAGCCGTCCGCAGGATGTGCTGGGGCTGCATTTCTTCTCGCCCGCGCATGTGATGAAGCTTTTGGAGGTCGTGATTGCCGACCAGACCGCGCCCGATGTGGCGGCCACCGGTTTTGCGCTTGGCAAGCGGCTGGGCAAGGTCTCGGTCCGGGCCGGGGTTTGTGACGGGTTCATCGGCAACCGCATCCTGTCGGTCTATCGCACCTGTGCCGATCACATGATCCTGGACGGGGCATCGCCCTATGAAATCGACGAAGCGCTGGAAGAGTTCGGATTTGCCATGGGGCCCTTTGCCGTGGCCGACCTGGCGGGGCTGGATATCGGTTGGGCGGTGCGCAAGCGCAAGCGGGCCGAGGGGCTGGACCCGCGCGCCCGCGACAGCGCCTATGCCGACAAGCTGTGCGAGGCGGGGCATTTCGGGCAGAAGACCGGCAAGGGCTATTACGACTATGCCGCAGGCGCCAAGGCACGAGTGCCGAACCCCGAGGTGATGCCGCTGATCGAGGGTGAACGCGCCGCGCAGGGGATTACCCCGCGTGCGTTCAGCAAGGACGAGATCGTGCGCCGGTACATGGCGGCGATGGTCAACGAGGCGGCCAAGGTGGTGGGCGAGGGCATCGCGCGCCGGCCGCTCGACGTGGATGTGACCCTGCTCTACGGCTACGGCTTTCCGCGCTATCGCGGCGGGCCGCTGAAATGGGCCGACTTGCAGGGCTTGCCCGAATTGCTGGCCGATATCAAACGCTGGGCGGCGGAGGATGCCTATTTCTGGCAACCCGCGCCGCTTTTGGAACAACTGGTGGCCGAGGGCCGCTCTTTCGACGATCTGAACAAGGAAGCCGTGTAATGAAACAAGCCGTAATCGTATCCACCGCCCGGACCGGGCTGGCGAAATCCTTTCGCGGGTCGTTCAACGTGACCCACGGGGCCACCATGGGGGGTCATGCGGTTCAGGCGGCGGTGTCCCGCGCCGGGCTGGATGGCTCGGAGATCGAGGATTGCATCATCGGCTGCGGGTTCCCGGAGGGCGAGACCGGCAGCAATATCGGCCGCCAGATCGCCATTCGCGCAGGCCTGCCGGTGACGGCCTCTGGCATGACGGTGAACCGGTTCTGCTCGTCGGGCCTGCAAACCGTTGCCCTGGCGGCGCAGGCGATCACCGAAGGCGGCTCCGGCCCGATGGTGGCGGGCGGGGTCGAGAGCATCTCGATGGTGCAGCCCAAGACGCGCCCGGCTCCCGAGGCCTGGATCCAGGAGCACAAGCCCGCCATCTACATGGCGATGATCGAGACGGCGGATATCGTGGCGCAGCGCTATGGCCTCAGCCGCGAATACCAGGACGAGTATTCGCTGCGCAGCCAGCAGCGCATTGCCGCGGCGCAGGCCGAGGGCAAGTTCGCCGACGAGATCGTGCCGATGCAAACCAAGATGGCGGTCAAGGACAAGGAAAGCGGCGAGATCTCGATGCACGAGGTCACCGTGGACCGCGATGAATGTAACCGTCCCTCGACCACGCTGGAGGGTCTGGCGGGGCTGGAGCCGGTGCGTGGTGCGGGCAACTTCGTCACTGCGGGCAATGCCTCGCAACTGAGCGACGGCGCCGCGGCACTGGTGCTGATGGAGGTAAAAGAGGCCGAGCGCCGGGGGCTGGAGCCGCTGGGTGCGTTCAAGGGGTTCTGCGTCGCGGGTTGCGAACCGGATGAGATGGGCATCGGGCCTGTGTTTGCGGTGCCGCGCCTGCTGGAGCGGCACGGGCTGAAGGTCGACGATATCGACCTGTGGGAGCTGAACGAGGCCTTTGCCAGCCAGTGTCTCTATAGCCGCGACAAGCTGGGCATCGACCCGGAGAAATACAATGTGAACGGCGGCTCGATCGCAATCGGTCATCCGTTCGGCATGACCGGGGCGCGGATGACCGGGCATCTGATGCTGGAAGGCAAGCGGCGCGGCGCCAAGCTGGGCGTGGTCAGCATGTGCATCGGCGGCGGCATGGGTGCGGCCGGGCTGTTCGAGATCTTCTGAGCAGGGGAATGCGTCCGCGCGGGCCATCGAGGCCCGCCCGGACGCGGCCCGACGCAGAGCGCCGGGCTGGGCCGCCGGAGACCGGCGGCAAGGGAGGAAAGCGGATATGGACCTGAATTACAGCGACGAGGAAAAGGCGTTTCGCGCCGAGGTGCGCGCCTTTCTAGCCGAGAACCTGCCGGCGGAGGTGTCGGACAAGGTGCGGCGCGGCATCAGCCTGGGCAAGGAAGGCCATGAGAAATGGCATGCCACGCTGAATGCGCGCGGTTGGCTGGCCTATAACTGGCCGCGCGAATTTGGCGGCGCCGAGTGGAACGCGGTGCAGCGGCACATCTTTGAAGAGGAATGCGCCGCCGCCTATGCGCCCCGCATCGTCCCCTTTGGCCTGTCGATGCTGGCGCCGGTGTTGCAGAAATTCGGCACCAAGGAACAGCAGGACCATTACCTGCCGCGCATCCTGTCGGGCGACGACTGGTGGTGTCAGGGCTATTCCGAGCCCGGCGCCGGGTCCGACCTGGCCTCGCTGAAAACCCGCGCGGTGCGGGACGGTGACCACTATGTCGTCAACGGGCAGAAGACATGGACGACGCTGGGCCAATACGCCAACTGGATATTCTGCCTGGTGCGCACCGACCCGGAAGCCAAGCAGCAGGAGGGGATCAGTTTCCTGCTGATCGACATGAGCACGCCGGGCATCACCGTGCGCCCCATCGCGCTGCTGGATGGCACGCCCGAGGTGAACGAGGTCTTCTTTGACGACGTGCGGGTGCCGGTGGAAAACCTGGTGGGCGAGGAGAACAAGGGCTGGACCTATGCCAAGTATCTACTGACCCATGAGCGCACCAATATCGCAGGCGTGGGTTTCAGCCAGGCGGGGCTGGACGCGGTCAAGCGCATCGCCCGGATCGAGACCGCCAATGGCCGCCCCTTGATCGAGAACCCGCATTTCGCGGCCCGTCTGGCCCAGGTCGAGATTGACCTGATGGCGATGGCCACCACCAATATGCGCATCATCAGCCAGGCCGCCAGTGGCCAGGCGCCGGGCGTCGAAAGCTCGATGCTCAAGGTCAAGGGCACCATCATCCGGCAGGAGATCAACGACCTGACCCGTCGCGCGGTGGGGCCTTATGCGATGCCCTTCGCCTCGGAAGCGGTCGAGGGCGACAACGCGCCCATTGGCCCCGATTATGCCGGGCCGGTGGCGGCGCATTATTTCAACAACCGCAAACTGTCGATCTTTGGCGGGTCGAACGAGATCCAGCGCGGGATCATCGCCAAGGTCAAGATGGGGGGCTGAGGGATATGGATTTCAACCTGACCGAAGAACGCCAGATGTTGCAGGACACCCTGCGCCGCTATCTGGCAGATCGTTACACGACATCCGTCCGCAACACGATTCTGGACAGCGACAGCGGCATGAGCGCCGAGATCTGGGCCGGGCTGGCGGAACTGGGTGTGATCGGGGCGCTATTCTCTGAGGAGGACGGGGGGTTTGGCGGCGCTGGTTTCGACATCGCCACCGTGTTCGAAGAGCTGGGCCGCGCGGGCGTGGTCGAGCCGATGCTGGACAGTGCCATTCTGGGCGGGCGGCTGATCGCGGCGCTGGGCGACGATACCCAGCGCGGGCTGCTGGAGGAGATCATCGGCGGGGCTGCGCATCTGGCGCTGGCCCATGGCGAACCCGCCAGCCGCTATGACCTGACACGGGTAGAGACCACCGCGCGCGTTGACGGCGACGAGATCGTACTGAATGGTCGCAAGGCGGTCGTGGTGAATGCCGAAACAGCCGGCCACCTGATCGTCTCGGCCCGCGAAAGCGGCGGGATCTTTGACCTTGATGGTATCTCGCTGTTCCTTGTGCCTGCGGGTACGCCGGGGTTGGCGCTGCATGGCTATCCGATGCTGGCCGGAGGACGCGCCGCCGAGGTGATGCTGGACAATGTCCGCCTGCCGCAATCGGCGCGGCTGGGCGCGGCGGGGGCCGGACTGGCGCCGCTGATGGACGTGATTGCCGCCGCCAATGTGGCGCTTTGTGCCGAATGCGTGGGTGCGATGCAAAGCGCGGTGGAACTGACACGCAGCTATCTGATGACGCGCAAGCAGTTTGGTCGCCCCATCGGCACGTTCCAGGCGCTGCAACACCGGTTTGCCGACATGCTGATCGAGCTGGAACAGGCGCGCTCGGCCCTGATCAACGCGAGCGGACATCTGGACAGCGCCGACCGCGACCGCCAGATCGCCGCCGCGCGCAACCTGATCGCGCGGGTGGGTCGGCTGGTGGCCGAAGAGGCGATCCAGATGCATGGTGGCATCGCGATGACGCAGGAATACGAACTGGCCCATATCGCCAAGCGCATTGTGATGGCCGATCACCGGTTCGGAGATGCCGATTACCATCTGGAGCGGTTCATTGTCCTCAGCGCCGCCTGACCTGCCCGCATCCTGGACGCGCGAGAAATCCGGCTGCCAGTCGATGGTGGGCTACGAATTGGACCATGACCGGACCGGCGTCAGCCGGGCCTGTCACCTGGACCTTGGTCCGCAGCACCTGAACTATCACGGCATCCTGCATGGCGGGCTGGTGTCGATGCTGCTGGACGTGGCCTGTGGCCAGACCGCATCGGCGATGTTCCGGCCCGAGGATCCGATCCCGGTGGTCACCGTTTCTCTCAACGTGCAGTTCGTGGCGGCCGCACGGGGCGGCCGGGTGACGGCGGTGGGGATCCCGTCGGGCAATGGCCGCACGCTGGCCTATGTGAACGGCGAGTTGCGCGACGAGGACGGTCGCCTGCTGGCCACGGCGGCGGGCGTGTTCAAACGCGGCAGCCTGAGGAAGAAGTCATGACGCTGGCGCGCGTGGATGACCGGGGCGACCGGCTGGTTGTCGTCAACATGAACAGCGCCCGGCGCGGCGCTTTGTCGCCCGATCTGTATGCCGCGATCGGGCAAGCAATGGAGAAGGCGGCGGAACCGCGCATTCGCGCGGTGATCCTGTCGTCGGAAGGCGGGTTCTTTTGCGCGGGTGGCGACCTGAACGTGCTGATCGAGCGGCGCAAGCTGAGCGAGCCGGAGCGGCGCGGCAAGGTTGATCTGTTGCACGACCTGATCCGCGCCATCCGCGCCTGCCCGGTACCGGTGATCGCAGCGGTCGAGGGCGGCGCCGCGGGCGCCGGTGCCTCACTGGCGCTGGCCTGCGATCTGTTGGTGGCGGCCGAGGGTGCGAAATTCACCGCCGCCTATGTCAAGGCCGGGCTGGTGCCCGATGCGGGGCTCACCTCGGCCTTGGCACGGATGCTGCCCCGGCAACTCGCGATGGAGATGTGCCTGCTGGCCCGACCTGTCAGTGCTGCGCGCATGGCCGAACTGGGGGTGGTCAATCAATTGGCCGCGCCGGGCGAGGCCGAGACGCAGGCCCATGCGCTGGCCGATGCGCTGGCGCAGGGACCGCGCGACGCGCAAGGCGTGATCCGGCGGCTGGTGGCGGAGGCTTATGAAGCGAGCGAGGCGCAGCAACTGGATGCCGAGCGCGACGCCATGGCCCGCGCGGCGGGCGGGGACGAGGCCGCCGAAGGGATCGCGGCCTTTCTGGACAAGCGCAAGCCCCGGTTCTGACCGGGCAACAGGGGATCAGGCGATGGAAAAATGGCACGACTACCCCGGCGCGCAGATCGCCAGCGGCCCCGACGCGCCCGCGTTTTCCGACAGTGGCGGCGCGGACTGGAGCTATGGCGATCTGGACCGCGCCATTTCGGCGCTGGTGGATGTGCTTGCCGCCCAGGGCGTGCAGGCCAACGACCGGGTGATGATCCTGGCCGAGAATTGCTGTGCGGTGGTGGCCGCGCTCTTTGCCGCCTCGCGGCTGGGGGCCTGCGCGGTGCCGATCAACGCGCGCCAGACCGGGCCTGAGGTCGACAAGATCATCGCCCATACCGAGCCCGCCGCGATCCTCTGCGCCTCGGACATATCGGCGGATGCCGCCGCCCATGCCGCGCGGCTGGACGCGCAGCCGGTCGAGGGCGCCTTTGGCCGGATGCATCTGGCCACACCCTGCCCCAGCAACCCCGATCCGGTGCTGAGCGATGTGGCGGTGATGCTGTTCACCACCGGCACCACCGGCACGCCCAAGGGGGTGATGCTGACCCATGGCAACCTGCGCTTCGGCGGCCGCAGCTCGGCCGAGTTGCGCGGCATGACGCCGGACGACGTGATCTATGGCGTTCTGCCGGTCACCCATGTGTTTGGCCTCGCCTCGGTGGTGACGGCGGCCACCTGTATCGGCGCCCCCGTGCGGCTCGATGCGCGCTTCACAGCCGCGCGCAGCTATGCGGCGCTGACCGCGGGCGTGACACTGTTTTCCGCCGTGCCGCAGATGCACGCGCTGTTGATGCAACATGCGCGTGAACAGGGGTATGACCACCTTCCGGGCGGCACGCTGCGCTATACCTCCTCGGGCGCGGCCCCGCTCGACCCCGCATGGAAACGCAAGGCCGAGGCGTTTTATGGCGTCGCCCTGCAAAACGGCTATGGCCTGACCGAGACCACCGCCGGTGTATCGGCCACACGCAACCCGATCGGCCTGCCGGATATCTCGGTCGGAAAGCCGCTGCCGCAGGTCGAGGTACGGCTGGACGAGGCTGTGCCCGGCGGCGGCGATGGGGTGGGCGAGGTGCTGACCCGCGGCCCGCATGTGATGAAGGGTTATTACCGCAACCCGCAGGCGACCGAGGCCGCGTTACAAGACGGCTGGTTCCGCACCGGCGACCTGGGTCGCTATGACGCCGAGGGCAACCTGCATATCGCCGGGCGCAGCAAGGAGCTGATCATCCACGGCGGTTTCAACGTCTACCCGCCCGAGGTCGAGGCGGCGCTGAACGACCATCCGCAGGTGATCCAGTCGGCCGTGGTGGGGCGCATGGTGGCGGGGGATGAAAAGGTGGTGGCCTTTGTCCAGGTCGCGCCCGGTGCGGCACCCGACCCTGATGAATTGCGCGCCTTTGCCGCCGAACGGCTGGCGGGGTACAAGCGCCCCAGCCAGATCATCATCGCCACGGACCTGCCCGCGGCCCCCACCGGCAAGATCCTCAAGCACAAGCTCCTCGACCATTTCGCGGAGCAGTTGGACTGATCCGGGCGCGCTCCTGCTTCTTTCTGGTTGAAAATACTCTGGGGGTCCGGGGGCAGCGCCCCCGGCGCTCACCACCTGGCCTCAGACCTCGGGCACATGCAGCACCAGCCCGTCCAGATCTGGATGCGCCTCGATCTGACAGCTGAGGCGGCTCCTCGGCTGGCGCTCGGCGGCGGTGATGTCCAGCATCGCGTCTTCGAACTCGCCCGGCACGCCGGTCCGGTCGGACCAGGCCGGATCCACCACCACATGGCAGGTGGCGCAGCTCAGGCAGCCGCCGCATTCGCCGATCACGCCGGGCACGTTATTGGCCTGCGCCGCCTCCATCAGCGACAGGCCGGGGGCGACCTCGGCCGCGATTTCGCGGCCGTCGGCCAGTTTCCAGGTCACGCGCATGGCAAGCTCCTCAGATGAAGTAGACATAGAAATCGCGCAGCGCATCGCCTTCGAGATCGCGGGTCTTGCGCACTTCCTTGGCTTTCATGAACACATGGTTGGCGACCAGCTCGGCGCCAACGGCCTGGGCCAGCACGGTGTCACGCTCCAGATCGCGCACGGCGCCGGCAAGGTCGATGGCGGTGCCCTCCCTGGCATCGGTGCTGTCGAACCCATCGCCGGTCTCCATCGGCGGCAGCGTATGGCCGTTCTCGACCCCCAGCCTTGCCGCCTGCAACACGGCGGCCACGGCGGTATAGGGGTTCGAGGAGGCATCGGCCATCCGGTGCTCCAGCCGCGCCTTGGCGCCACCTTCGGAGCTGATACGGGTGGTGACGTTGCGGTGATCGCCGCCCCAGTTCTGCCAGTACCCCGACAGCGAGCCCGGTTGCAGCCGCATGTAGGAATTGGCGGTTGGCGCGATCAGCCCCGCCAGCCCCTTGTGATGGTGCAACAGCCCCGCCAGACAGCCGCGCGCCAGATCGTTCATATGCTCGGGCCCGCCGCGCGGGCCGGAGGACAGCGCATTGGCGCCGGTCGCATCCTGGAAGGAGAAGTTGATATGCATGCCCGAGCCGCCCGCCTCGGCGATCGGTTTCGGCATGAAGGTCAGCACGATGCCGTATTCCAGCGCGATCTCGCGCGCCATCAAGCGGAACAGCACGATATCGTCCACCGCCTTGAGCGCATCGTCAAAGGTCAGCGTATATTCGAACTGCGGGCTGTCAAACTCGGCGGTGATCATGTCGAGGGAGAACCCCATCTCCTCGGCCATCGCCCAGATCCGGTCGTTGAACCGCAGCGGGTCGGCAAAGGGGCCGGTGCCATAGACCACGCCGCCCGGCGCGTCATAGGGCACCAGCCGTCCGTTGTCGTCGGCCTGAAGCGCGAAACATTCCAGCTCGATCCCCACCTTGGGGTTGAGCCCGCGCGCCTGCCAGTCGGCCACCGCCCGTTTCAGCGCCCCGCGCGGGCAGAGTGGCAGCGGCTGGTCCTGATCGTCATAGAGATCGCCCAGCACCACCTTGGTGCCAGTATGCCAGCTGTCGCGGATATCGTCATGGACCCATTTCAGCTCCATATCCGGCAGGCCCTGCTTCATCATCGCGCCGGGCGCGTCCAGCAGGTCGCGGTCGTAATGCACGCCAAAGGTCGAGCGGCAGAACCGGGTGGAACTGTCGGCGATCTTGGAATTGGGCAGGTATTTGCCCCGCATCACGCTGAGATGGTCGCAGAACATCGCGCGCAATCTGTCTTTCATGTCGGGGCTCCTCCCTGTTGAGCCTGTTTGGTCCGGTGTCAGGCGCGGCGGACGGTGACCGGCAGTTCCTTGATCCCGCCCACGAAGTTCGAGCGCAGGAACTTGTGCGGTCCGGCCGGTTCGATAGAGCTTAACCGCTTGGCCAGCTCCTGGAACAGCACTTTGACCTCGAGCCGGGCCAGCCACATGCCAAGGCAGACATGCGGGCCGCCCTGACCGAAACTCAGATGCCGGTTCGGATTGCGGTAGAGGTTCACCCGGAACGGATCGTCGAGCACCGTCTCGTCCCGATTGGCCGAGGCCCACCAGTAGAGCACCTTGTCACCTGCCCGGATCGTCTTGCCATGCATCTCGTGATCCTGAAGCGCGGTGCGCCGAAAATAGAGAGCGGGCGTGGCCCAGCGGATGATCTCGTCCGGGGCGGTTTCCCAGATGTCGCCGCCCGCCCGCATCTGTTCCAGCAGCTCGGGCTGGTGGCACATGGCCTGAATCCCGGCGGCGATGGAATAGCGCGTGGTGTCGTTGCCCGCCGCCACCACCAAGCAAAAGAAGTTGCGAAACTCGGTATCGCTGATGACCGAGCCATCCTTGGACGGTTGCAGAATCATGTGCAGCACGCCCGAGGTATCGCCGGCCTTGTCCTTCTGCTCCATCAGGTCCTTGGCATAGAGGTACAGCTCGGCCCCGGCGGGCGAGTTGAAGGGCATCATGCGAAACTCGTCTGTATCGAGCTTGTCCAGCACATGAGTGGTGAAATCGGGATCGGTATTGGCAATCAGCGCGTCACCCTTTTCCACCAGCCAGGGCAGATCGGCATCGGGCAGGCCGACGATGCGGCCCAGCATCCGCATCGGCAATTGCCGGGCGATCTCCTTGGTGGCGTCGAACGTGCCCTTGTCCAGCACCTCGTCCAGGATATCGACGCAGATCGCCCGGATGTCGTCCTCGTACTGCGCCATGGTGGTGCGTGAGAACGCCTTCATCAGCTTCATCCGGGTCTGGCTGTGCTCGGGCGGGTCGGTCTCCTGAAAGGTGCGGCGGGCCAGGTATTCCTCATAGCTCTGATCCTCCATCCGGATGCCACGGGCCGAAGAGAACACCGCAGTGTTCTTGTTCATCTCGGCAATGTCGGCATGGCGGGTGACCGACCAGAAATCCTGACCATCGGCATATTCGGTCCAGTGCAGAGGATCCTCGCGGCGCAGGCGGGAAAAGGTGTTGTGCGGCGCCCCCCCGGCAAAGGCGTCATGGCTGGTCAGATCGGCATAGCCGTCGTCCGTGGGGGTCCAGACCGTCATGATTTTACCTTTCCTCGCTCCGTTAACATGTGTATATTATAAGAAGTCATAAATATGTAAACGAAAATCTCTTGGGGAAGATCATGCACTTGGCGATCCTGATGACCAATACGGATGAAAGCGCCTTTGCCCAGGCCCACCCAAAGGACGGGGAGAAATTCACTGCCCTGATCCAGCGCGTGCGGCCCGGTTGGACGGCTTCGGTCTTTGCGGTCAAGGACGAGCAGTTCCCAGAGACGCTCGATGGTATCGACGGCGCGATGATCACCGGCAGTCCGTCATCGGTACTGGGGGCGGCGCCTTGGATCGCGCGGCTGCTGGCGCTGATCCGCGACCTGCATGCGCGTCATATCCCGATGTTCGGCGCCTGTTTCGGGCATCAGGCGATCGCGCTGGCGCTGGGGGGGCAGATCGGGCGCAACCCGGACGGCTGGGTGCACGGGCTGACACGAAACCGCATGCTGGACCGGCCCGACTGGGCCCGCGACCTGCCCGATGAGGTCAGGCTTTATGGCAGTCATGTGGAACAGGTGACCGCCCTGCCCCCGGACGCGCGCCCGATCATGCAGGGCCCCGATTGCCCGGTCTCGGGTTTCGCGCTCGGCAATCGCATCTATACCACCCAGCACCACCCCGAGATGACGCACGACTTCATCACCGCCCTGACCGAGGAACTGGCAGGCGACATGGGCGCGGCGGTGCATGCGCAGGCAGTGGCGTCGCTCGCCCAACGCTCGGACATGGACGCCTTTGCCGAAAGCATCGCGCGCTTTTTCGAACAGGCGCGCCCGGCCTGAGGCACGCCACCCCTGCTGCTTCTTTCTGGTCAAAAATACTCAAATCCCGCCCTCGCGGTCGCCGCAACGGCCGGGGCGGGGTCACCCCAGCGCCGCCAGCAGATCCATCACCGTGACCTGGTCGAACTGCACATGCCGGGCCATCGCGGTTTCCGCCTCCTCGCGTCGACGCTCGAAGATCAGCGTCGCGATCTGGCGATGCTCGCGGGCCGAGGCGGGGATCGAGCCGGGATAGCTGTAGCGCGCCCGGTAATAGGCCAGCAGCTTGCGCGCATGGGTCTTGATCATCTCGACCAGATAGGGGTTGCCCGACCCCAGCGCGACGGTTTCGTGGAACTTCAGGTTCAGCCGGTAATAGCCGAACGGGTCGCCATCACCCTTGTCGCGGGCGTGCGCCTCGCAGGCGGCGACCACCGCCTCCAGCTCTGCCGCCTGCGTGGCGTTCATCCGCCGCGCCGCAAGCCCCGCCGCCAGCCCTTCGAGCCGGGCATGGACTTCGAGAATGGCCAGGAACTCTTCCAGCGTCGGCTTGAACACCACAGCCCCCTTGCGCGGCAACCGGCGAATGAGGCCCAGGGTTTCGAGCTGGATGAAGGCTTCGCGCACCGGGGTGCGCGACACGCCGTGTCGGTCGATCAGCGCAGGCTCCTCCAGCACGTCGCCGGGGCCCAGCCGTCCGTGCTCGATATCCTCGAGCACCCCGTTGATCACCTGCTCCGTCTGTCCCGCCATTGCTCATGCCTCCCGCATCGGCCCGCAGGTTACGCGCTGCCTGCGGGCCGCGCAACGCCACGGCGCGCGCAGATGTGACCCGGTTTTGCGATACGCACCAAAGACATGGCTGGATTTCGACGCAACTGTGTTACGCTGCCCGCAGGCAGGAAGGACCTATCGCGGCAGAAACTGCAAATCAGGGAGACGATAATGTGTGACATTTGCGTGATGAACGCGGTCAAGGAGCGGATGCTGTCCCGCCGGGACCTGTTCAAGGCCAGCGCCGCCGTGGCGGCCGGAGCGGCACTGGGAACCGCCACGGCGCCTGCGGCGATGGCGGCCGGCCATGGCGGCGTGGTCGACATGACCCATATTTACGACGCCGAATTTCCAACCTATTTCGGGGCGCCCGGGATCGAGGCCACCCAGAATTTCAATTTCAAGGAACACGGGTTCAACCTGTTCACGCTCAGTGTGAACGAACACACCGGTACCCATGTCGACGCGCCGCTGCATTTCTCGGCCGATGGCCAGTCGGTGGACGAGATCCCGCTGGCCAACCTGATCTGCCCACTCTGTGTGGTGCATATTCACGAGAAGGCGGCGGCCGATGCCGATGCCCAGGTGACGCCGGATGACCTCAAGGCCTGGATCAGCGCTAATGGCCCGATCCCGGATGGTGCCTGTGTGGCGATGCATTCGGGATGGGGCGGCAAGACCGGCGGTCCCGGCTTCCGCAATGCCGACAGCGATGGCAAGATGCATTTCCCCGGCTTCCATGTCGAGGCGGCGCAGATGCTGATCGAGGAAACCGGTGCCGTGGCAATGGCGGTGGATACGCTGTCGCTCGATCACGGCCCGTCGGCCGATTTCGCCACTCATTACGCTTGGCTGCCGACTAACCGTTATGGCATCGAGAATCTCGCCAATCTCGACAAGGTGCCCGCCAGCGGTGCGACGCTGATCGTGGGCGCGCCCAATCATCGCGGCGGCTCGGGCGGGCCCGCCCGCATCTTTGCCATGGTCTGATCCGTGGCGACTGTCCCTCTGCTGAGTGACGAGGAGGCCAGCGCCGAGGCGCTGGCCGTCTTCGACGACATCCGCGCCACCCGTGGCACCGATTACGTCAACAATTTCTGGCGGGCTCTGGCCCATGATCCGGCGCTGCTGCGGGCCACGTGGGAGCGGCTGAAAGTGGTGATGGGCCCCGGTACACTGGACCCGCTGGTCAAGGAGATGATCTATATCGCCGTCTCCTCCGCCAATGGCTGTGAATACTGCGTGCATTCCCACACGGCCGCCGCCCGCGCCAAGGGCATGACCCAAGCGCAGCATGGCGAGTTGCTGTCGGTGATCGGTATGGCGATGCAGACCAATGGCATCGTCACCGGATTGCAGGTGCCGGTGGACGACGCGTTCAAGGCCTGAGGGGACAGCCGCCCTGTGGGCGGCGGTCCTGTTGTTTGCTCAGTTACCCGGCAGCGGCGGCATCACCCGCAGGTAGGCCACCAGCGCGTCCAGATCCGTCTCGGTGAACCGCGAGAAATAAGGATAGGGCATCGGCGGCATCATCGGAGCGTTGCCGGGCCGCATGCCTTTGGTCACGATGGTCTTGATCTCGTCATCGGTGTAACCGGCCAGCCCGTCGGCATGGCTGGTGATGTTCGGGCCAGTGACACTGCCCCATGGACCGACGAATTCATAGCCGCCCGAGCCAAGATGCGCCGCATCCATCATCGGTCCCTGCGGCCCGATCGGTGAATGGCATTCGACGCAATGGGCGATGGGACCCGCCAGGTAGGCACCGTATTCGGCGGTCGCCGCCCTCTCGGGCGCAGTGACGCTGTCTATGGGTGGGCCATAGGCCGGTGGCAACGGGATGTTATAGGTGGACTGTCCCGGATCGTTCTGCACCCCGGGTACAGTGCGCAGATACATCACCACCGAGGCCAGATCCTCGTCCCCGATGCCGCGATAGACGGCGCAGGGCATCGGCGGCCCGATCAGCGACCCGTCCGGCCGGATGCATTCGCGGATGGCGCGGGCAAGTTCGGCATCGCTCCAGCCCGAGACACGACCTGCCGGTGTGATATTGGCGGATATCGCGGTGAAATGCTCGTTGTCCTCGACGACGCGCCCCGCAAGATCCATGCTCATGTCCAGCCCCTGTGGCCCCAGTGGCGTGTGGCAATTGCCGCAGCCCATCGGCCCCTGAACCAGATATTCCCCCCGCTCAACGCTTGGCGCGGCCTGTGCCACACCGGCGGCTGCCGCGAGAATACCCGCGAGTATCATTAATTTCATTCCGGCCTCCCTCCCCTTAGTCAGGCCTATACCATGTCCAAAACCTTGATTTTCCGAGGTTTTGGAGTATCAGCATGGCACGGGTGCGACATTCTGTCAAATTCGGTGAGGAGCAGTGGGCAAAACCGGCCTGCAAAATACAGATTTGCGGAATCTGCACGGCAGCTATGCCCTGTCGGCGGTGGTCCATGCTGCACACGCAGCATAAATATTGGCCAACACAGATCTTTCCGTTTCGAGGACACCATGGCCGTTTCCACCACTCACTCCCGCTCGCTGACTGCCCTGCCTGGCGTGGTCGCCGACATTTTCACCGGCATCTTCGACGCGTTGGTGCGCGTTGGCGAGGCTAACGCCAAGGTGCGCCAGATCAACGCCCTGTCCGCGCTCAGCGATGCAGAACTGGCCGCGCGTGGCATGCGCCGCGAGGACATCATCCGGCGTGTGATGGGTGAGTGGGTCTGATCCAGACCCGCCCCTCAGCTTTGTGCAATCGCCGCGGCCGCCTTGGCATAGGCGGCCTTGGCCACGGCAAAGTCATCCTCGGTCAGGGCCAATGACGGATAGGTCTTGCCCGGCGACTTGAACAACCCCTCCTGCATCAGCACCTTGTTGAACTGCGCTCCGCGCGCGGTATCGGCGCTGAACACATCGCGATAGTCGCGCACCTCTCCCTTGGTGAACACCACCTCGAAGAGCGTAGGATCGCCCACCACACGGTGGGCCACCCCCTGCGACGTCAGCGCGGCCGAAGCCATGGCCATCAGCCGTCGGCCATTGTCGCGCAGGCGGTCGTATTGGCCCTCGCGGCGCAGGATTTCCATCGTTTTCAGCCCCGCGATCGCCGCCACCGGATTGCCCGACAGCGTACCAAGTTGCATCAGCCATTTGTCGGCGCCTACCGCCGCCTTGTCGAAATGCGCCATGATGTCGGCGCGTCCGGCGATGGCCGCCAGGGGAAAGCCTCCGCCGATGATCTTGCCCAGCGTGGCGATGTCAGGACGCACGCCATAAAGCTCCTGTGCGCCGCCATAGCTAAGGCGGAACCCGGTGACGATCTCGTCAAAGATCAGCACGATGCCGTATCTGTCGGCCTCCTCGCGCAACAATTGCAGGAACCCCGGTTCGGGCGGGATGATCCGCTGCAACGGCTCGACAATGATCGCGGCGACCTGATGCCCATGCTCGGCCAGCAGCGAACGGATGTAGTCAGGGTCGTTGAATGGCGCGATCAGCATCTCGGAGCGGACGCTTTCGGGGATACCGGCGCTGTCGGGCACGGCTTGCGGAAAATTCACCATGCGGGCGGGCGCAAGGCTCATCTGCGCCTCGGCGCTCATCCCGTGATAGCCGCCCTCGAACTTCACGATCCGGTCGCGGCCGGTGAAGGCGCGGGCCAGGCGGATGGCGTACATGTCGGCCTCGCCGCCCGAGGAGACATAGCGGATCTGCTCGGCGCAAGGCACGGCGCGACAGATTTCCTCGGCCAGTTCCACGCCAGCAGCGTTGTTGGCAAAGAAGGTCATGCCGCGCGGCAACTGTTCGGCCACGGCCTCCAGCACCTCGGGGTTGCCATGGCCCAGCAGCATGGGACCGGAACCGATCAGCAGGTCGACATATTCCTTGCCGTCCTCGTCCCAAACCCGGCTGCCCTGGCCCTCGCGAATAAAGAGCGAGGGGTCGAAATTGCCAAAACCGCCGCAGGGCAGGACGGCGCGGGCGCGGGCGGCCCAATCGGATTGGTTGAGCGTGGTGAGCATGGATGCCTCCTATTCCAGGATTAGGTCGGGTGCGCCAAGGCGGTCGCGGTCAGGCGCGATGCCAAGTCCCGCACCGTCGGGCGGGGCGATGCGGCCAGCGTTGCGCAGCGGCGCATCCGGCGCAAGGCGGGGCGCGACATAGCCTGACAGGTCGCAGACATTGAGCAGGCGCGCGGGATCGGTGGCGGCCCCCAGATGCAGCAGAGCGGCGGTGGTGATGTCGCTGCCCCAGGTATCCTCGATGCACATCTTCGCGCCCAGATGCAGGCACAGGTCGCGCGCCCGGCGGGTGGCCGAAAGCCCGCCGAACTTGGACAGCTTCAGCGCCACCGCGTCCATGCAGCCCAGCGCGTACCCTTTGAGCAGGCTGCCGGTGTCATGGGCGGTTTCGTCCAGTTTCATGGGCAGGCCGGTTGCGGCGCGCACACGGGCGCAATCCTCGATCGTGGCGCAGGGCTGCTCCAGCATGATGTCGAGATGCGCCACCGCGCGACCCACACGGGTGGCCTCCAGCGAAGTGGCGCCACAGTTCCAGTCTCCATAGACCAGCGGGCCCGGCCCAACCGCCTCGCGCACCAGCCTGAGACGCGCCACATCAGCCTGCCAATCGCCATCGGCGCCCAGTTTGACCTGGAACTGGGTGATGCCCTCTGCCAGAGCTTCGCGGGCGATCCGGGCCATCTCCTCGGGCGCGACGCAGGTGATCGAGTGGTAAAGCGGCATGGTCTCGGCCTGCCGCCCGCCAAGCAGGGCATGGAGCGGCAGGTTTGCAGCCTGCCCGGTCAGGTCCCAGAGTGCGATGTCGATGGCCGATTTGGCATAGGGATGCCCCGGCAGGTGCCGGTCGGCCGTTGCCATCAGCGCCTCGGGGCCAACCGGATCGGCGCCCAGCAGGACCGGGGCCAGTTCGGTCAGCGCGGGCGCGACGCCGCGCGCGTAAGCGGGCAGGTAATGCGGAATCGGGCAGACCTCGCCCCAGCCCGTCAGGCCGGTATCGGTATCAAGCGCCAGAACCACTGTTTCGACCGTGTCACAGGTCTTGCCATCGGCCATGTAATAGGCCGTATGGCTGGTCAACGGCAGATGCCAAAGCGATATGCGGGTGATACGTGTCATGGGCACACCGCCACAGGTTTTCCCAGCGCCGCCATCTGCTGGAAAAGAGACGTTGCGCGATCCGCAGCAATACGCGTTGGACGGCGATGATGCGGCTTTTGCGCAAGGGGAGCGCCGGGCGGTAAGGTCGGATGCCTCCGGCGGGAGTATTTGCAGCGAGATGAAGGATCAGGCCCGATCATTGCGCCGGTTCCGTCTGGAGATCGGCCCGGGGGCGCAGGCTGTCGGGATCATAGGCGGGCGCGCCGAGGATGCGGCCCTTGCGGGGGGATCCGGCGATGATCACCTCGACCTCGGTTCCCGGCACATTCACATGAGGTTTGACATAGGCGAAGGCCAGGATCTTGCCGACGGTGTGACCGTAGGCCACCGAAGCCGTGGAGCCTATCACCTTGCCGTGGAGCCGCACCGCCTCGCCGCCGTTGCCGTCGTGGCGGCCGTCGGGTTCGATTTCGAGATAGGCGCAGACCCAAGGCAGGTTGCCCGCGTTCAGCGTCCTGTCCCGGCCCAGATAATCCTTGTCTGTGCGGGCAAAGCGCAGCACGTCGGCCTCGGCCAGCGTCACCTCGTTGGTCAGCTCGCCCGCGCCCTTGAACGCCTTTTCCATGCGGAGCGCATTCATCGCGAAACTGCCATAGTCGGACAGGCCATGGGCCTCGCCCGCCGCCCAGAGCGCGTCATAGACCGCGAGCGCATGTTCGCGGGGGATGTGAAGTTCCCACCCCAGTTCGCCCGCATAGGACATGCGCATGGCCCAGAGGCTGTGGCCCGCAACGGTGATCTGCCGTGCTGTCAGCCATTTGAAACCCGCGTTCGACAGGTCGGCATCGGTACAGGCGGCAAGGATATCGCGCGCGCGCGGGCCGTTCAGGGCCAGCGCGGCCCAGTCGGTGGAAAGGTTGCGGACCGCGATATTCGCCGTGCCCCGATGCGCGGCCAGGTGATCCAGCAGGCGTTGTTCGAAGAAGGCGGCGCAGACGAGGTAGAACCGGTCTTCGGCCAGCTTCACCACGGTGGTTTCCAGCTCGATCCGGCCCCGCCGGTTCAGCATATGGGTGAGCGCGATGCCGCCCACCTTTAGCGGCAGGCGGTTGGCGCAGAGGCGGTCGAGCAGCGCGCTTGCGTCCGGGCCCGAGACCTCGACCTTGGTAAAGGCCGAGATATCCATGATCCCGGCGGCGCTGCGCACGGCGGCGCATTCGGTCGCGACCATGTCGTGCACTGGCGTGCGGCCAAAGCCGTAGTAATCGCGCTGTTCGATCCCGCGCGCGAACCAGCGCGGGCGTTCGTGGCCATAAACCTCTTCGTACACCGCGCCCTTGGCCTTGAGTCGGTCATAAAGCGGTGAGGGTTTCACCGGGCGCCCGGCAAGGCGGTTGAAATGCGGAAACGGGATCTCGTGGCGCAGGCAATAGTCCTCCTTGGCCTTCACCACCTGCCAGTCCTTGGTGGCATAGGTGCCAAACCGGCGCGGGTCGAACTCGCGCATCGAGATGTCGGCGGCGCCATGCACGATCCAGCGCGCTAGTTCGCGGCTGAGCCCCGGCCCCCAGCCGATGCCGATCTGGGTGCCGCAGCAGCACCAGTAGTTGCGCACCCCCGGCGCCGGGCCAATGAGCGGGTTGCCATCGGGCGGGTGGCTGATGGCGCCATGCACCTCGCGCTGGATACCCAGATTGGCAAAGATCGGCATGCGGTTGAGGCTTTCCTCGAGCCAGGGCATGACCCGGTCGTAATCGGCATCGAACAGCCAGTTTTCGTAATCCCAGGGGCATTCGTCGATCCAGACGGCATTGGGATTGGCCTTTTCATAGATGCCGATCAGGCCGCGTTTCTGCTCCATCCGGATATAGCCCGAGACCTTGCGGTCATCGCGGATGACCGGCAATTCGCGGTCCAGCGACTGGAACTCGGGCACCGGTTCGGTCACAAAATAGTGGTGCGTCATCGAGGTCATCGGCAGTTGCAGGCCCGACCATTCGCCCATCTGGCGGGCATAGGTGCCACCCGCGTTGACCACATGTTCGCAGGTGATCGCACCCTTTTCGGTCTCGACCACCCATTCGCCATTCGCGCCTTGGGTGATGTTGGTGGCGCGGGTGTGGCGGAAGATGCGCACGCCCTTTTGTCGCGCCCCCGCCGCCATCGCCATGGTCACGTTTGTCGGGTCCACATGCCCGTCATCGGGTGTGTGCAGCGCGCCCAGGACCCCGTCGAGATTGTAGAACGGGTGCAGCTCGGCGATCCGCTCCGGCCCGACCAGCTCGATGTTGAAGCCCAGCGCGGTGCCCACTGACAGCGTGTGGCGCAGCCAGTCCATCTCGTTTTGCGTGTAGGCCAGCCGGAACGAACCGCAGCCATGCCAGGTGACCGCCTGCCCGGTCTCGGCCTCGAGCTTTCCTGAATAGAGGCCGATGTTGTAATCGACGCATTTGCCCAGACCGAACGAGCTGGTCGAATGGGTGATCTGCCCCGCCGCGTGCCAGGTGCTGCCGCTGGTCAGCTCGGCCTTTTCCAGCAGGACGGTATCACCGCCCCACCCTTCATGCGCCAGGTGATAGGCCAGGCCCACCCCCATGACGCCGCCGCCGACAATGACCACACGCGCATGGGTGGGCAGGTTCTGCTGGGACATGAAATTTTCCACTTCACGAGTCGCGATTTCTCTCGACAGGCTAATGTCACATTTGTACCATCGTCAATCATGAATGACACAAATGTATCAACGGCGGTTCTGGACCGCCTGACCGAAGAATGGGACGCCCTGACGCCAGAGGCGCAGAAGGCCGCGCGTTATGTGCTGGAAAACCCGGCCGATGTGGGGGTGTCCACCGTGCGCGAGATTGCCGAGGCGGCCAATGTGAAGCCCAACACTTTTGTCCGCATGGCGCGACAGGTGGGCTTTGACGGGTACGAGGATTTCCGCGCCCCCTTCCGCGACGCGATCCGGCGGGGCACGGCAAGCTTTCCCGACCGGGCGCGCTGGTTGCAGGATATCGGCCGATCCGGCGCGTTGGGCGGGCTTTATGCCGATATGGTAGGTTCCGCGATCCGCAATATCGAGGAGACCTTTGCCGGGATCGACGCCGAGGCGCTGCGCGCTGCGGCCGAGATGATCTGGACCAGCCGGCAGGTGTTTACCCTGGGTGTCGGCGTCATGAATGCCAATGCGCGCAATTTCACCTATCTCGCCTCGACCGGCATGAAGCAGTTTCACGCCATCCCGCAGCCCGGATCGAACGCGGTCGATGATCTGGCCTGGGCTGATGGCCAGGACGTGCTGATCGCGATGACCTGCAAACCTTACCGAACCGAGGTGATCGAGGCGGTGAAACTGGCCCGAGATCAGGGGCTGACCATCATCGGCATCTCGGACAGCCGCGCCAGCCCGGTCATCATGATGGCCGATCACCCCTTTGTAGTGGCCGCTGATACGCCACAGTTCTTTCCATCATCGGTTTCCACCATCGCCCTGCTCGAGACGCTCTTGTCCTTTGTCATCGCTTCGGCAAGCGACGAGATCGTCGAGCGGGTCGAGAAGTTTCATCTGCGCCGCCACCGGCTTGGCCTTTATGCAGAGGATCGTGAATGACCGCACCGCTCACGCGCTCGCTGGACGCGCGCTATTATACCGACCCGGCGATATATGCTCAGGAGAAGCAGGGGCTTCTGGCGCGGACGTGGCAATTTGCCGGTCATGTCAGCCAAGTTCGGAACGCTGGAGATTACTTTGCCTTCGAGATCGCGGGCGAGAACCTCTTCTGCATTCGCGGGCGCGACGGCGCGCTGCGGACATTCTACAACGTCTGCCAGCACCGGGCGCATGAGATGGTCACCGGCAGCGGCAATACCCGCGTGGTGGTCTGCCCCTATCACGCCTGGACCTATGAGCTGACCGGCGAATTGCGCGCCGGGCCGAACACCAAGGCGGTGCCGGGGTTCGAGCGGTCCGAGATCTGCCTGACCCCGGTGCGAACCGAGCTGTTCCACGGGTTCATCTTCGTCAATCTCGACGACGATGCCGCCCCGATGGACGAATGGTATCCCGGTGTGCGCGCGGAACTGGCGGATTTTGTGCCGCATGTGGATGCGCTGGAACCGCTGGAATGGGTCGAGATCCCGGAAGCCTGCAACTGGAAAGTCTCGGTCGAGAACTACTCGGAATGCTATCACTGCCCGACCAACCACCCGACCTTTGCCACCGGTGTCGTCAAACCCGAGACCTATGACATCCAGCCCTCGCCGACCGGCTATGTCCTGCGCCATGTGACCGAATGCCAGAGCCTGGACCGGATAACCTATCCCATCGACCTGAGCGTTCCGCATGCGGGCGACTACCGGTCGTGGTTCCTGTGGCCGATGTTCTCGTTCCAATGCTATCCGGGCAATGTGCTGAACACCTATCACTGGCGGGCCACGGAAGTGGACCGCTGCACTGTCTGGCGCGGCTGGTACACGGTCGGCGGCGTCGATGACGTGGTGATCCGGCGGCTAGCGATACAGGACCGGCAGACCACGGTCGCGGAGGATATCCGGCTGGTCGAGTCGGTGCATCGCGGACTGAAATCGCGTGGCTACCGGCCTGGCCCGCTGGTGCTGGACCCCGCCTGCGGCGTAATGTCGGAACATTCGATCGCCAAGCTGCAACACTGGATGCGCGAGGCGGTCGAGGGTTGAGCGGGCAAATTTTTCGAAAAATTTGGGGTCGGCGCTTGATAGATACCGTTTGGAGGAACTGAATGTCCGGGATTTTTGATGAGGACCTGTTCCTCAAAGGTCTGGCGCAACGCAAAGGAACGCTTGGCGCGGACTACGTCGAACGCAATCTTGCCGCCGCCGATGATTTCATCCGCCCGTTTCAAGAGGCGATGACCGCCTGGTGCTGGGGGTTCGGCTGGGGTGACGATGTGATTGAGCCCAAGACCCGCTCGATGATGAACCTTGCCATGATCGGCGCTCTCGGCAAGATGCACGAATGGGAAATCCATTGCCGGGGCGCGCTGAACAACGGGGTGAGCAAGGACGAGATCCGGGCCATCATCCATATTGTCGGCATCTACTGCGGGGTACCGCAGGCGCTGGAGTGTTTCCGGGTGGCGCGCAAGGTTCTGGAAGAAGCCGGACAAATCTGATCCGGCACACGTTCATCGCAAGGGCCCGGTCACCGGGCCCTTTTCCTTTTCAAGCCCAGTCATGTTACCGATTTTTCCCAGAGATAGGTTTTTCGTTACATTTATCTTGCCGCGAATCATTTTCCCACGTATTACCCGACCAAGCGGTCACCTAATGGTGGCGGAGGAGACGGAGAGAACATGACCATGGACGCATTCATCTGCGACGCGCAGCGCACCCCGATCGGACGCTATGGTGGCGCCCTGAGCCAGGTACGCACCGACGATCTGGCCGCCGTGCCGCTGGCCGCCCTGGTCGCGCGCAACCCGCAGGTGGACTGGGCCAGCCTTGACGATGTGATCTATGGCGATGCCAACCAGGCCGGTGAAAGCAACCGCAACGTTGCGCGTATGGCCGCTCTGCTGGCCGGGCTTCCGGTCGACGTGCCCGGCACCACGGTGAACCGCCTCTGCGCCAGCGGCATGGACGCGGTCGGCATGGCCGCCCGCGCCATCAAGGCCGGCGACTACGACATGGTCGTTGCCGGCGGTGTCGAGAGCATGAGCCGGGCCCCTTTCGTGATGCCCAAGGCCACCAGCGCCTTTACCCGCGATAACGCGGTCTATGACACCACCATCGGCTGGCGTTTCATCAACAAGAAAATGCACCAGATGTACGGCACCGACTCGATGCCGCAGACCGCCGACAACGTGGCCGAGGATTACGACATCTCGCGCGCCGATCAGGACGCATTCGCCGCCCGCAGCCAGGCCCGCTGGGCGGCTGCCCATGCGGCTGGCGTCTTTGGCGACGAGATCACCCCCGTGACCATCCCCCAGCGCAAGGGCGATGCCATCGTGGTGGATACAGACGAACACCCCCGCCCCGGCACCAGCGCCGAGCAGTTGGGCAAGCTGAAGGGTGTGAACGGCCCCGACAAGAGTGTGACCGCAGGCAATGCCTCGGGCGTCAATGACGGTGCCGCTGCAATCCTGATGGCCAACGAGGCTACGGCCACCAAGAACGGCCTGACCCCCATCGCCCGCGTGGTGGGTATGTCGGTCGCAGGCGTCGAGCCGCGCGTGATGGGCATCGGGCCGGTTCCCGCCAGCCGCAAGGTACTTGCGCGCGCGGGGCTCACCATCGAGCAGATGGATGTGATAGAGTTGAACGAAGCCTTCGCTTCGCAGGGACTTGCCACCCTGCGGGCGCTGGGGGTTGCCGACGATGCGCCGCATGTGAACCCCAACGGCGGCGCCATCGCCATCGGCCACCCGCTGGGCATGTCGGGCGCGCGTCTGGTGATGACCGCGGCCTATCAGTTGAAACGCACCGGCGGACGCTATGCGCTCTGCACCATGTGCGTCGGAGTTGGTCAGGGCGCCGCCCTGATCCTGGAACGTGTGTAAGGGAGGAGAACCCGAATGTATGCGCAGATGATCAAGACCGCCAGCGATGGTGTGAAGTCCCGCGAGGACATGTCCGACGAGGAACGCGCGTTCCAGGACAAGATCGACAATGACATCAAGATCGAACCCAAGGACTGGATGCCGGACGATTACCGCCGCACCCTGATCCGCCAGATCGGCCAGCACGCCCATTCCGAGGTTGTCGGCCAGCTGCCCGAAGGCAACTGGATCACCCGCGCGCCGACGCTGGAGCGCAAGGCGATCCTGCTGGCCAAGGTGCAGGACGAGGCGGGCCACGGGCTCTACCTCTACTCTGCGGCCGAGACCCTGGGCGAAAGCCGGGACGAGCTGATCAACCTGCTGCACGAAGGTCGGATGAAGTATTCCTCGATCTTCAACTATCCGACGCTGAACTGGGCCGATATCGGTGCGGTGGGCTGGCTGGTCGATGGCGCTGCCATCGTCAACCAGGTGGCCTTGCAGCGCACCTCTTACGGACCTTACAGCCGGGCGATGATCCGCATCTGCAAGGAAGAGAGCTTTCACGCGCGGCAGGGTTATCACGCGATCATGGCGATGGCCTTTGGTACACCCGAGCAGAAGAAGATGGCACAGGACGCCGTCAACCGCCTGTGGTTCCCGGCGATCATGATGTTCGGACCCAATGACAGCGAGTCGACCCACTCGGAACAGTCGATGGCCTGGAAGATCAAGGTGAAGTCGAACGACGAGCTGCGCCAGCAGTTCGTGGATCAGACGGTGCCGCAGATCCTGTATCTGGGTCTGGACCTGCCCGACCCCGGCATCAAATGGAACGAAGAGCGCGGCCACTACGATTTCTCGGATCCGGACTGGTCGGAATTCTTCAACGTGATCAAGGGCAACGGCCCCTGCAACACCGACCGCCTGGCGGCCCGCCGCAAGGCCTGGGACGACGGCCAATGGGTGCGCGACGGCTTGCTGGCCCATTCCCGCAAGAAAGCTGCCGCCCGTATGGCGGCCGAGTAAGACCGAAGACAAAACGCAAAGCATCGCAGCGCGCGGCTCCGGGATATTGCCACCGGGTTCTTGCCCCGCGCCCAGTCAGGAGGAGATCGACTGATGAAAAACGAATGGCCCCTGTGGGAAATCTTTATCCGCGGCCAGCACGGCATGAGCCACCGCCATGTGGGCAGCCTGCACGCCCCCGACGCGGCAATGGCGATCAAGAACGCCCGCGACGTCTATACCCGCCGCAACGAAGGCGTCAGCATCTGGGTGGTCGAGGCGCAGCATGTCGCCGCCAGCTCGCCCAGCGACAAGGGCCCGCTCTACGAGCCCAGCGAGAGCAAGGTCTATCGTCACCCGACCTTCTTCGACATTCCCGAAGAAGTGGGGGCCATGTAATGACCCGCGACGAAGCATTCCTGCAATTCTTGCTCAGGATGGGTGACAACACCCTGGTCCTTGGCCACCGGGTCAGCGAGTGGTGCGGTCACGCACCGGTGCTGGAGGAGGATATCGCGCTGGCCAACACCGCGCTGGACCTGATCGGCCAGACGCAGATGTGGCTGGCCCTCGCCGGCGAAGTTCAGGGCGAAGGCAAGAGCGCCGACGACCTGGCCTTTCTCCGCGACGCCTGGGATTTCCGCAACGCGCTGCTGGTCGAGGTGCCGAACGGCGATTTCGGCCGCACCCTTATGCGCCAGTTCCTGTTCGACAGCTGGCACAAGCTGATGCTTGAGCGGCTCAAGGGGTCCTCGGACGAGCGTGTCGCCGCCATCGCCGAAAAGGCGGTGAAAGAGGTCACCTATCACGTGGAACGCTCGCGCGACACGGTGATCGGCCTGGGCGACGGCACCGAGGAAAGCCATGCGCGCATGCAAGAGGCGCTGGATTACCTCTGGCCTTACGTGGGCGAGCTGTTCACCGGCGACGCGGTGGATGCAGAGATGGTCGCGGCGGGCATTGCTCCCGATCCGGCCAGCCTGCGCGCCGATTACGACGCGATCATGGCCGAGGTCATGGCCGAGGCGACACTGAGCATCCCGAAATCGGGTTTCGCCCACAAGGGCGGCCGCGACGGACGCATGCATACCGAGCATCTGGGCCATCTCTTGACCAGCATGCAATGGCTGCAACGCGCCTATCCCGGCGCACGCTGGTAAGCCCATGGCACAACCGTCGGAACAGCAGGTCTGGGATTGGCTCGACGCCGTTCCAGACCCCGAGATCCCCGTGATCTCGGTCGTCGATCTGGGCATCGTGCGCGATGTCGCCTGGGAGGGGGAGACACTGACCGTGACCGTCACCCCCACCTATTCGGGCTGCCCCGCGACCTCGATCATCTCGATGGATATCGAGACCGCGCTGCGCGACCGGGGTATCCGGGATATCCGGGTCAAGACCCAGATTTCCCCCGCCTGGACCACCGACTGGCTGAGCGACAAGGGCAAGGTGAAGCTGGAGGAATACGGCATCGCCCCGCCCCGCCCCGCCGGCGGCCCCGAACGCTGTCCGCGCTGCGGCAGCAAGGCGGTCGAAAAGGTGAGCCAGTTCGGCTCGACCCCGTGCAAGGCCCATTGGCGCTGTACCGACTGCCTGGAACCCTTCGACTATTTCAAATGTATCTGAGGAGGACCGGATGGCACGCTTTCACGATCTGGAAGTCACCGACATCCACAAGACGATCCGCGACGCTGTCGTGGTCACGCTGAAACCCGCCAATGGCGCGGCCAGCGAATTCGATTTCACCCAAGGCCAATACCTGACCTTTCGCCGCGCGTTTGACGGCGAGGAACTGCGCCGCTCCTACTCGATCTGTTCGGGCAAGGATGATGGTGTGCTCCAGATCGGGATCAAGCGCGTCGATGGCGGCGCCTTCTCGACATGGGCCAACGAAGAGCTGAAGGTAGGCGATACTGTTCAGGCGATACCGCCGATGGGGGGCTTTCACACCCCACTCGATCCCGGTGCCGAGAAACAGTATCTGGGCTTTGCCGGCGGCTCGGGCATCACGCCGGTGCTGTCGATCATCAAGACGACGCTGGCGCGCGAGCCCCGGTCGCAGTTCACCCTGGTCTATGCCAACAAGGGCGTGAACACGATCATGTTCCGCGAGGAGCTGGAGGATCTCAAGAACCTCTACATGGGCCGGTTCAACGTGCTGCATATCCTGGAAACGGATGCGCAGGAGATCGAGCTGTTCACCGGTCTGGTGACCGAAGAGAAATGCGGCCAGCTGTTCGAGCACTGGATCGACATCCAGCATGTCGACACCGCGTTTATCTGCGGGCCTGAGCCGATGATGCTGGGCATTGCCGCAGCACTTCGCTCGCACGGGCTGAACGATGCGCAGATCAAGTTCGAACTCTTTGCCAGTGCCCAGCCGGGCCGGGCCAAGCGCAAGGCGGTCTCGACCGAGGCGGCAACAGGTGCCAACCAGACCCGCGCCGCCGTCACGCTGGACGGCTCGACCCAGAGCTTTGACATGCCCAAGGACATGTCGATCCTGGATGCGGCCCTGCAAAACAGCCTGGATGCGCCCTATGCCTGCAAGGCAGGAGTTTGTTCAACATGTCGCTGTAGGGTGCTGGAAGGCGAGGTCGAAATGGTCGCCAACCACGCGCTTGAGGATTACGAGGTCGAGAAGGGCTATGTGCTCAGCTGTCAGGCCTATCCGCTGACCGACAATGTCGTTGTCGACTACGACCAGTGAGGAGAGAGACATGGCCGAAGATATGACGATCGACAGCTATCTCGCCGCTGGCGGGATGCTGACCAACCCAACCAACGTGCCCGCGCGCTATCGCGCCGAGCTGATGAAACTGATGGCCACCTTCGTGGACAGCGAACTGGCCGGTGCGGCGGGGTTTGCCGACATCATCAACCAGGGTCCGGGCATCAAGGAGCGGATCGCCGCCGCCAAGATCGTGCTGGAAAAGACCGACAATGCCGACCGCGTGCTGCGGATCATGGGCGAGTTCGGGGCCGATACACAGCGCTATGCCAACCATCACCCGTGGACCGCGCGGCTGGAGCGGGATGCCGATATCGGCGCCGCCCGGACCGAGCAGGACATGCGCCTGGCAGTGTTCAACTACCCTATCCAGGGCTGGGCTGACGCGGTGATGATGAACCTGTTGATGGCACGCGCCGTGGTGGTGCAGCTGGCCGATTTCACCATGATCTCGTACCAGCCGCTGGCCGAGGCGTTCCGCACCATTGCCCCGATCGAGACCCGGCATGGCGAGCTGGCGCTGGAAGGCGCGGCAAAGCTGGTCGAAGAGGGTGGCGCCGAAACCTTGCAAGCCTCTGCCAACTACTGGTGGCCGCGCGTCGCGGCCAGCTTTGGCACCGGCAGCGCCGGGCGGACCGAGGCACTGCGCGCCATGGGCCTGCGCCGCACCGGCAATGCCGAAATGCGCACCCGCTGGGAGGCCGAGGCCGCCAACCTGCTTGAAAGCCTGGGCCTGAAACGCCCCTGATATCCCGCCGGGGCGTCCCGAACGCCCCGCTGCGGAAAAACGGGATCGGCCCTGTGGGCCGTTCCCGAAACCGACCACGATGCGGCCCGATGGGCAGGCAACAGGTGCAGGCGCACGCAAACGAAATCCGCCGCCCCACCCCATAATCGGTTCCGCACCTTTGTTTCCCTGCGACATCCTTTGATCAAGTCTTGAGCGATCCGACGCTTATCGTGTGGCGTTGACCGGCGGGAAATCGCCGGATCGAGCCCGCCCTTGTCGTTTGCGCCCATAGTTTCTGCCGTTTCGCGCGCAACTTTTTCCGTGCTGGACAGTTCTCCTTCCATGGCCAAATGCCGAACAAGGAAGGAACCGAAATGAAACCGGGTATTTTCAAGTCATCTACGGCTCTGGCAGTAGTGATCTCGCTGGTGGTGCCGCTGCCAGCCCTGTCGCAGGGCAAGGGGAACAAGCAGATTGAACTCATGCAGCTGATGCAAATGCCGAATGAAGACGTTGGCGATTTGATTGATCGCTGCTGGAAGCGCGCTGAAAAACGGCAAAGGAAACCGGGTACCGATCAGGACGCCGATGAGGGGAGTGGCAAGATCGCCCAGTTCTGCATGGCGTACGAGACCGGTGTCTTTGACCAGGTCCTGCCCGAAGATATGCGGTCGACAACCGTGCTTGCAGATGTCGGCGCCGGTACAGAGGCGACTGCAACCACACAGGCGGAACAGGCTGAGGCCAGCGAAGACGCGGCCACGGCAACATCGGACCAGTCGGCTGCAACCGGCAGTTCGGCAGACCCCGGCACCAGCGCCGCCGAGATCGCCAAGGACCTTGCCCAGGCTCAAGAGCCTGCCGGCAGCGTGACCGACAACCCCGAACTGGTTGAACAGGACAGTCAGGCCCAGGCGGACGCCCTTGCGGAATCCACAAGCGATGTCGCAGCGGCTGCCGCCGTGGCCGCTGGTACCGGTGCGGACGGCGACGCCGAGGTGACCAAGGAACTGATCACCGAAGAAACCGCCCGCAGCTCGGACGAGGAATTCGAAACACGGGCCGACGCCGGCGCCAAGGCGATCGTCAGCGCCCCGCAGACCAGCTCCGGTAGCAGCGGCGACAACTCGAACTGGCAGCGCGACGCGCTGATCGGCCTCGGCGCGCTGGCCATCGGCCAGTTGCTGAACAATGGTGGCAAGGTGGTGTCCAACTCGGGCGACCGCGCCGTGATCGAACAGAACGGTCAGTATCGCGTTCTCAAGGACGACGACGCGTTGCTGCGCCAGCCGGGTTCGAACGTGACCACCTACAAGTTCCAGGACGGCTCGACCCGGACGGTTGTGGCACGCGAGAACGGGGTTGAGGTGGAAACCATCCGGTCCGCCGACGGGCGTGTCCTGCGCCGCAGCAAACTTTTGCCGGACGGTCGTAGCGTGGTCTTGTTCGACGATACGCAAGTCGCCGAGAAGGTCGTTGTCGACGAACTGCCGCAAGTGCAGAAGAACCGGCGCGCGGTGTCCAGCACCGACAAAGTTTCGGCCGAGGATCTGGCGGCCGCACTGGCCGCTCAGCAGTCCCAGACCGTGGGTCGCCGCTTTTCGCTGGCGCAAATCCGCAACATCGACGCGGTGCGCCGTCTTACCCCGATGATCAACGTGGATTCGGTCAATTTCGACACCGGCTCCTCGGTGATCCGTCCGCAAGAGGCCGAGGAACTCGCGGCTTTGGGCAACGCTTTGCGCAAGATGATTGATCGCAATCCAAGCGAGGTGTTCCTGATCGAAGGCCATACCGACGCGGTCGGGGCTGCGACCTATAACCTCGCGCTGTCGGACCGTCGGGCCGAGACCGTGGCGCTCGCCCTCACCGAGTATTTTGACGTTCCGCCTGAAAACATGGTGGTCCAAGGCTATGGTGAAAGC
Organism: Ruegeria sp. PrR005; assembly: GCF_010500245.1. Lineage (GTDB taxonomy): Bacteria > Pseudomonadota > Alphaproteobacteria > Rhodobacterales > Rhodobacteraceae > Ruegeria_B > Ruegeria_B marisflavi. The sequence goes on along the minus strand of NZ_JAAGOX010000056.1, from coordinate 62,774 downwards.
GATCTGGCCGTCAGCACCCTGGCCGCCGAACGCGCCAACCGCCGTGTCGCCGTTCGCCGCATCACCCAATTGCTGGGATATGCCGACGGATAGGGCCGATACAGGCTTGCGCAACCGGCGGGGAGATCCTGCCGGTTGCATCAGCACGTCAATCGGGCTTCGACCCTTGGTGGGAAACCAGCTTAGCACGGTTGAGCCATCTGAACCGGGGGGCTCTGGCACCTCGGTTTTCTTGTCCGGCGTGCGAAGGGGTCAGAAGCGCCATCAATCGAGCGTCATGATGATCCAATGCGCGAACGAAACCACCTGAAACGCAACCGGGATGTACTGGTCAAAGCCCCTTGAGGCCGTGCAGCGTCAAATCGCTGACCATGCGGGCATAGTCCTCGCGTGCGGCGGTGTCGGCGCCGGAATTCCACATGTAATACCAGTTCAGCATGCCAAAGACCGACATGGTGGCGCCGCGCAGCTTGCCCGGGTTGCCGGCAAAGGTCTCGGGCGCGATGCCGTTCAGGATATTGCTGAGAAACCCGATCATGTCGCGCTGATAGCCGCGCAGCTGTTTCTGCTGCTCGGCAGGCAGGGCCGACATGCCGCTGGTCTGCACCCGGTGTTCGTCATCCACGCCCTGATAGGCCAGCAGAATCTCTCGCACCACGGTATGCAACCGCTGCGGCCCGCTCAGCCCTTCGATTTCGATCCCGCAGATGCGGTCGCGCAGGTCATGCAGATAGGTTTCGAGGATGTCGAACAGGATCGCATCCTTGCTGTCGTAATAGTGATAGATATTGGCCTTCGATATCCCGCATTCGCGCGCAAGCTGGGTCATCGAGGCGCGGTCGAACCCTTCGCGCGCGAAGACGCGCGCCGCAGACTTCAATATCTGGGCGCGCTTCTGATCGTGGTCCTTGGCAATCGTCCGGGCCAAACCCTACTCCTTGTCGCGGTTGTCGACGACGCGCTTGGCCTTGCCCTGGCTGCGTTCGACATCTCCGGGATTGCCTACAACAATCTCGGTCGAAACGCCAACAATGTCCTTGATCCGCTTGGTCAGCATCCGCGCGGCGGCGGTCTTGCTGAGCTCGTCGGTCATGGTCGGCAGCGCCTCGACATAGACGCGCATCGCGTCCATGCGACCGGCCTTGTACAGCTCGATCTGGTAGTGCGGCGCAAGGCCGCCGGTGGCCATCACCTGTTCCTCGACCTGGCTGGGAAAGACATTGACGCCGCGCAGGATGATCATGTCGTCGCTGCGACCGGTAATCTTTTCCATCCGCCGCATCGACCGCGCGGTGCCCGGCAGCAGCCGGGTCAGGTCGCGGGTGCGATAGCGCACCATCGGCAGGCCTTCCTTGGTCAGCGTGGTGAACACCAATTCGCCCATCTCGCCATCGGGCAGCACCTCGCCGGTGACCGGGTCGATGATCTCGGGCAGGAAGTGATCCTCCCAGATCACCGGGCCATCCTTGGTCTCGACGCATTCATTGGCGACACCCGGCCCCATGATCTCGGACAGGCCGTAGATATCGACCGCATGCATGTCAAACGCCTCTTCGACCTCCTTGCGCATGGCGTCGGTCCAGGGTTCGGCACCGAATACACCCACCTGGAGCGAGCTTTCGCGCGGGTCCATGCCGACCTTGTGGTACTGCTCAAGGATGTTGAGCATATAGGACGGGGTCACCATGATGCCGGTGGGTTTGAAATCGGTGATCAGGCCCACCTGTTTCTCGGTCTGGCCGCCCGACATCGGCACCACGGTGGCGCCCAGCCGCTCGATCCCGTAATGGGCGCCAAGGCCCCCGGTGAACAGACCATAGCCATAGGCGTTGTGGATCATGTCGCCCTTGCGCAGACCCGCCGCGCGCAAGGAGCGCGCCACCAGATCGGCCCAGTTCGAAATGTCATTGGCGGTGTAACCCACCACCGTCGGCTTGCCCGTGGTGCCCGAAGAGGCATGCAGGCGGATGATCTGCTCGCGCGGCACGGCAAAGAGGCCAAACGGATAGTTGTCGCGCAGGTCGTTCTTGTAGGTGAACGGGAACTTGGCGAGATCCGCCAGCGTGTTCAGGTCGTCGGGGTGCACGCCCGCCTCGTCGAACCGCTTCTTGTACATCGGCACGTTGTCATAGGCATGGCGCAAGGACCATTTCAGGCGGTCCAGCTGCAATGCGCGGATCTCGTCGATCGAGGCAATCTCGATCGGATCCAGGTCTTCTTTCTTGGGGCTCAGGTCCTTCATGACGTCCTCCTCGCCTTAATCCTCGTCGAACAGCCGGCCCTTGATCGCCCGGGACATGCCCCGGAATTCAGCGATGGTATGGCCGTTCTGGTTGGTCACTTTCACGTCGTAGATACCGCTGCGCCCGGTCAGGCTGACCTCAGACGCAGTGGCGGTCAGCCGGTCGCCCAATTGGCCCGGCGCAATATAGCTGATCACGTTGTGCTGGGCGACGGTCGACTGGTTGCGGCTGTTGCAGGCAAAGGCAAAGGCGCTGTCGGCCAGCATGAAGGTCACGCCGCCGTGGCAGATGCCATGCCCGTTGCAATGGTGTGCCGCGACGGTCATCTCGAGCACGGCCAGCCCCTCGTCGACACGGGTAATCTCCATCCCCGCCCATTTCGAGGCGTTGTCGTCCGACCACATGGCCGCAGCCGACCGTTCCGCCCGTTCTTTTGGTGTCATGCTCACTTACCCTGAAACTTTGGCGCGCGCTTTTCCAGAAAGGCACTGACGCCCTCGGCATAGTCGGCACTTTCACCACAGGTTTTCATGGCATCGGCCTCGAGTTCAAGATGATCTTCGAGCGTGTCGACACAGGCCGCCTGAATGCAGCGCTTGGTCAGGCCAAAGCCCAGCGTCGGGCCATTGGCGAAATGTTCGGCCATGGCGCGGGCCTCGGTCATCAACTGGTCGTCAGGCAGCGCCTTCCAGATCAGGCCCCAGTCCTCGGCCTGTTTCGCGGGTAAGGGTTGTGCGGTCAGCGCCAGCCCCTTGGCGCGCGCCTCGCCCAACAGGCGTGGCAGGTGCCACGAGCCGCCGGTATCGGGGATCAGCCCGACCTTGGCAAAGGACTGGATGAACTTGGCGCTTTCGCCAGCCAGAACGATGTCGCAGGCCAGCGCGATATTGGCGCCCGCCCCCGCGGCCACGCCGTTGACGGCGCAGATCACCGGGAAATCGAGCGAGCGGATGAGCCGCACCAAAGGCGCATAAAAGGTGCGCACGGTATAGCCCAGATCGGGTGGGCCATCCATTTTCGACGGATCGCGGTCGCCCAGGTCCTGACCGGCGCAGAACCCGCGCCCGGCCCCGGTGAGCAGCACCGCACGGGCGCCATTGTCGCGCGCAGCCTCCAGCGCGGCGCGCAGCGCCAGGTGCATCTCGTCGGTGAAGCTGTTCAGCCGATCCGGGCGGTTCAGCGTGATTTCCACCCAGTTCCCATGATCTTGCGCAAGAATCGTATCGCTCATCTCCGCCCCGCTTTGCGAATGTTTCAACAACCATCTTGCATAAACCGAACGGTTGGTCAATAAATTCTTCGCAATTGATTCTCGACCGGTGGAGGCGGAGCGATGGGCAAGAACGAGGTGGTGTCGGTAAGGCGCGAGGGCGATATCGCCTGGGTCGAGATCGACAGCCCGCCGGTCAACGCAACCTCGACCCCGGTACGTGCGGGGCTGGCCCGTGCGGTGGCCGAGGTGCAGGGCGCGCGGGTCGCGATCCTGACCTGCGCCGGCCGCACCTTTGTCGCGGGCGGCGACATGACCGAGTTCGACCGCCCGGCCGAGGAGCCACATCTGCCCGACGTGGTGCAGATGATCGAGGACAGCGCAACACCGTTTGTCGCGGCAATGCATGGCACCGTTCTGGGCGGCGGGTTCGAGATCGCGCTGGCCTGCGCCTGGCGCATCGCCACGCCCGGCACCAAATTCGGCCTGCCCGAGGTCAATGTGGGCCTGATCCCCGGCGCGGGCGGCACCCAACGCGCGCCGCGCCTGATCGGGATGCATGCGGCCATCGACATGGCCTGTTCGGGCAAGATGCTGGGCGCCGAACAGATGCTGGCGCTGGGAGGGCTCGACCAGATTGCCGAGGGCGATCTGCGGGCCGCCGCACAGGCTTTTGCCAATGATCTGCCGCCGCGCCCGGAAAAGACCCGGCTGCGGCAGGTAAAGGCACTGGACACCGAGACACTTGCCGAGACCAAACGCGCCCTGATCAAAGCGGCCAAAGGCCGTGCCGCACCGCTGCACAATCTCGACGCGCTGCAATGGGCCGCCCTGCCCTTTGACCAGGGCCAGCCGCGCGAACGCGCCCTGCATCTGGAATTGCGCCAGTCCGACGAAAGCCGCGCCCTGCGCTATGCCTTCTTTGCCGAGCGCCTTGTCGCCCGACCCGATGCCATCGCCGGGGTCGCCCCGCGCGATCTGAGCCGTGTTGCCATTGTCGGCGGCGGGCTCATGGGCGCCGGGATCGCCATGGCCTGTCTCAGCGGCGGTCTGTCAGTTACCGTCATCGAACGTGATACAGCAGCAGCCCAAGCTGCGCAGGAACGGGTTGCCGGGCTGGTCGCGGCGGGCGTCAAGCGCGGCAAGATCAGCCCCAGTGCCGAGACCGACATGCTGGCGCAGCTCGCCACCACCGACACCTATGCGGGTGCATCCGATGCCGATCTGGCCATCGAAGCGGTGTTCGAGGATCTGGAGGTCAAGCGCGCGGTCTTTGCCGATCTGGCTGCTGTGATGCGCCCCGACGCCATTCTGGCCACCAACACCTCCTACCTCGATCCGCAACTGATCTTTGCCGGTATCCCGAACCCGGCGCGCTGCCTGGGCTTGCATTTCTTCAGCCCGGCGCATGTGATGAAGCTGCTCGAAATCGTCAAAACCCCCGATACCGCGCCCGAGGTGCTGGCCACCGGCTTTGCCCTGGGCAAGCGGCTGCGCAAGGTCTCGGTCCTGTCAGGCATCTGCGACGGGTTCATCGGTAACCGGATGCTGGCCGCCTATCGGCGCGAGGCGGAATACCTGCTGGCCGACGGCGCCCTGCCGCATGAGGTGGACGCCGCGATGCGGGCGCAGGGTCTGCCGATGGGGCCATTCGAGTTGCAGGACCTGACCGGGCTGCAAATCGCCTGGGCCAACCGCAAGCGGCAAGCGGCCATCCGCGACCCCGCCGAGCGCTATGAGCGCATCGCCGATACGCTCTGCGAGATGGACCGGCTGGGCCAGCGCAGCGGCAAGGGCTGGTACCGCTATGCCGAAGGATCGCGTTCCCCGGACCGCGACCCCGAGATCGAGGCGCTGATCGTCGACTATTCGTCCAAACGGGGCATCACCCGTCGCCCGTTCAGCGCCGAAGAGATCGCCCAGCGCCTGCTTGCGGTGCTCGCCAACGAAGGCGCGCGAATCGTTTCCGAAGGCATCGCCGAGCGCGCCGAGGATGTCGATATGGTGCAACTGCATGGATACGGTTTTCCCCGGCACCGGGGCGGGCCGATGCATCTGGCCCGGATGCAGGGCTGGAAAAAAACCATGGAAATCATGGAATTGGTTGCCACCGAAAGCCCCGGATCGTGGGTCTTGGCGACAGGGGGAAACCCAACAGAAGAAATCTAACCGCCGTTGATGGTTACAAAAAGGACCATTAACGCATTCTCGACTCACGTTTTCAGGGAGGAGTAAAACCCATGAAACTGACCAAACTCAGCACCCTTCTGGCCTCGGCGGCGATGGCCGTCAGCGGCACCATCGCGATGGCGGCGGATTACACGCTGACCATCTCCAGCTGGGCGCCCCCGACCCACGGCATCAACGCGATGATGTGGCCCAAATTCGTCGAGATGATCGAAGACGCCACCGACGGCCAGGTCACCGCCGAGCTGAAGCTGGGCATCGCCCCGCCGCCCGCTCAGATGGACCTGATCCAGGACGGCGCCGCCGATCTGTCGATCGTCTTCCACGGCTACCAGCCGGGCCGGTTCGTGGGCTACAAGCTGATCGAGTTGCCGGGTTACGAAGGCTCGGCCGAGGCCGCCTCGGTCGCCTATTGGCGCGCCCATGAGCAGTATCTCGGCAAGGCCGACGAGCATCGCGGCGTCAAGCTGATCGCCCTGCACACCCATGGTCCCGCACAGCTGCACTCGACCACTCCGGTAACCGAAATGAGCCAGATCGCAGGTCTCAAGGTGCGTATCCCCGGCGGTGTCGGCGGCGATGTGGGCACCGCCCTGGGTGCCACCGGCATCCAGGTTCCCGCCCCCAAAGTCTATGAAACGCTCGCCTCCAAAGCCGCTGATGGCGTTGTGATGCCGTTCGAATCGCGCAAGGGTTTCAAGCTGACCGAGGTTGCCCAGAACGTCTATGAGATGCCCGGCGGCCTCTATCGTGGCTCCTTCGCCTTCATCATGAACGAGGACACCTTTGCCGACCTGCCCGAGGACATCCAGCAGGCACTGGAGGAAAAGGTGTTCGGCGAGCCCCTGAGCCGTGAGATCGGCAAGATCTGGGACGAGATCGACGCTATCGGCCGCGCCGAGACCGAGGCAACCGCCGGCAACGCGATCAACGCCGCCACGGCAGCCGATCTTGAGAAATTCGCTGTCATCGCCGCCGACGTGCGCGAGAAGGTGATTGCCGAGGTCGCCGCCACAGGCGTCGACGCCCAGGCCGCCTATGACCTGATCAAATCGGAAATGGCCGCAAACTGAGCCTTTTCACCGGGGCGGCGTTTTTCGCCGCCCCAAGCCAGCCCGCCGGAGGAACCCATGACGTCCCTGATCCGGCTTGCCCGCCACGCCAGCTTTGCGCCTGTGTTGGTGGCCTGCCTTGCCCTCTTCATCCTTATGGTGATGACCTTCTGCGACGTGATCCTCAGATCCGTCCTGAACGCGCCCATCGAGGCCGCGACTGAACTGACCCGCATCCTGATGGCGGTTCTGGTGTTTTCGGTCCTGCCGATCATCTCGGTCAACAACGGCCAGATCGCCGTCGACCTGACCGACGGTATCTTTCACCGCCTGCGCCTGGACCGGATCCGCGACGGGCTGATCCATCTGGTCAGCGGCATCATGCTCTATTGGCCAATGAGCAGCGTCTGGGTGCTGGCCGAGCGGTCGCGCAACTATGGTGACGTGACCGAGTATCTGGCGATCCCCACCTATATCGTGGGTTGGTTCATCGCCATTTCGGTGGGTGTCAGCGCGGTTGCGCTGATCGTGACCGGCCTCATGCATCTCTTCGCTCCCCGCCTGCTTTCGGAGGCCCTGAAATGACTGCCGCACTGATCGGTTTTGCACTTGTCCTGGTGCTGGTGCTGCTGCGCCTGCCCATCGTCTTTGCCATGGGCCTCGTCGGAACGTTGGGCTTTGCCTATGAGCGCGGCGGCTCGATTCTGGACGAACGCGGGCTCAAGGCCGCGATGTCCATGGTGGGCCGCCAGGTGATGGATACCGCGCAGGATTACGGCCTGAGCGTGGTGCCGCTGTTCATCCTGATGGGCCTTTTCGTCAACAAGGGCGGCATGGCGCGCGAGCTTTATGCCGTGTCGAACGCCTTCATGGGCCATTTCCGGGGTGGCATCGCCATGGCGACGGTTGCCGCCTGTGGTGGCTTCTCGGCCATCTGCGGCTCGTCGCTGGCAACCGCGGCCACCATGTCCAAGGTCGCGATGCCGGAAATGCGGCGTTACGGTTACACCGACGAGCTGTCGACCGCGTCCATCGCGGCGGGCGGCACGCTGGGCATTCTGATCCCGCCTTCGGTCATTCTGGTGATCTATGGGTTGTTGACCGAAACCTCGATCGGCAAGCTGTTCATGGCGGGGATCATTCCCGGTATCCTGGGCATCCTGTTCTATCTCTTTGCCGTGCGCTGGACCGTCTGGCGCAACCCTGCGGCGGGTCCGGCGGGCGAGCGCGCGGGCTGGGGCCAGCGGTTCCGCGCGCTGGGGTCGGTCTGGGCGGTGCTCTTGCTGTTCTTCCTGGTGATCGGTGGACTTTATGGCGCCTTCGACTTTCACCCGCTGAACCTGACTTTTTCGCCGACCGAGGCCGCAGGCATGGGCGCTGCGGGCGCCTTTCTGATCGCTCTCTTTCGGGGCGGGCTGACGGTTGGGTCGACCTTTGACGTGCTGAAAGAGACCAGCTTTACCGCCGCGTCCCTCTTTTCGGTGCTGATCGGGGCGCAGGTGTTTTCCAACTTCATCAACCTCGCCGGCCTGCCCGAGGCGCTGATTGCCATGGTCACCGCTTATGATGTGGCGCCGTTTGTGGTGATCCTGATGATCCTTGGCATCTACATCATCCTGGGCTGTGTGTTCGAATCGCTGTCGATGCTGCTGCTCACGGTGCCGATCTTTTTTCCGCTGGTCACGTCGCTCGGCTATGACCCGATCTGGTTCGGTATCGTCGTGGTGGTGGTGACTGAGATCAGCCTGATCACGCCACCGGTGGGCCTCAATGTGTTCATCCTCAAGGGCGTGGTGGGCGATGTATCGACCGGCACGATCTTTCGCGGCGTAACCCCGTTCTGGGTCGCCGACATCTTCCGTCTGGCACTGATCGTGCTGGTGCCGGTGGTGGTGCTCTATCTGCCAGAACAGATGGGCGCGATGGGCCACTGACCCCTGATCCGCCGGGCCGAAAGGTCCGGCGGTTTTCTTTTGTGCCCCCTACTATGGCGGAATTTTATTGACCGACCGTTCGGTCACGAATACGATCATACACAATCACGCCCCCGACCGGTTAGACTGGCGGGCGACAGGAACAGGAGACTGCCATGGCCCTTCAACAGATTTCCAGCTTTGCCGCCGGCCAGTGGGTCGCGCCCGGTGCGGGCGCCCGCACCATCGCCTCGGCCATCACCGGTGCGCCGATCGCCAGCGCGGGCAATGACGCGCTCGACGTTCTGGCGATGCTCGACTATGCCCGCAACACGGGCGGTCCCGCCCTGCGCAAGCTGGGGTTCCATGACCGCGCCCGCATGATAAAGGCGCTGGGTCAGGCGCTGACTGCCCGCAAGCAAGAGCTTTACGCCGCCAGTTTCGACACCGGCGCCACCCAGTCCGACCACCTGATCGACATCGACGGCGGCATTGGCACCATGTTCGTCTTCGCCTCCAAAGGCCGGCGCGAGATGCCGGACGGGCAGATCTATCTGGATGGCGAGGTGGAACAGCTGAGCCGCAATGGCACCTTCCTGGGCCAGCACGTCTGCACCCCGCTGCAAGGGGTGGCGGTGCATATCAACGCCTTCAACTTCCCGGTCTGGGGCATGCTGGAGAAGCTCGCCCCCACCCTGTTGGCCGGTGTCCCCTCGATCGTGAAGCCCGCCACCAACAGCTGCTATGTCACCGAACTGGCAGTCAGGATCATGCTGGAGGCCGACATTCTGCCCGCCGGCGCCCTGCAACTGGTGTCTGGTGGATTGGGCGACATGCTCGACCATCTGGGCTGTCAGGATGTGGTCAGCTTTACCGGTTCCGCCGATACCGCGCTGAAACTGCGCTCGAACCCGGTGATCCTGCAAAACTCGGTGCGTTTCGTGGCCGAACAGGACAGTCTGAACGCCTCGATCCTTGGCCCCGATGCGGAACCCGGCACGCCCGAGTTCGACCTGTTCATCAAGGAAGTCGCGCGCGAGATGACCACCAAGGCGGGGCAGAAATGCACCGCGATCCGCCGCATCATCGCACCGCAGCCGCGTGTCGAGGCGGTGATCGAGGCGCTGAGCGCGCGCCTTGCAAAGACCGTGATCGGCGACCCGCGTGACGAGGCGACCCGCATGGGCGCGCTGGTGTCGGGCGGGCAAAAGGCCGATGTGCTGGCCAAGGCCGCAATCATCGGAAAAGAGGCCGAGCAGGTGTTCACCATGGACCCCGGCCTGTCGGGCGATCTGGCCAACGGCGCATTCGTGCCGCCGATGCTGTTCCACTGCGCCGATCCCGACCGCGCCCAGCGTGTGCACGATACCGAGGCTTTTGGCCCGGTCTCGACCGTCATGGGCTATCGCGACATGGATCACGCGGTGGCGCTGGCCAATCGCGGCGGCGGTTCGCTGGTGACCTCGCTGATCACCCATGACGCCGATGTGGCGCGCGATGTGGTGATGGGCGCGGGTGCCTTTCACGGGCGCATCTACATCAACAACCGCGACTCGATGAAGGAATCGACCGGTCACGGCTCGCCCCTGCCCCATATGGTGCATGGCGGCCCCGGCCGCGCCGGCGGTGGCGAGGAAATGGGCGGCGTGCGCGGCGTGAAGCATTACATGCAGCGCACCGCCGTTCAGGGCTCGCCCGAGATGCTGGCCCGGATCGGCGGCAAATGGGTGCCCGGCGCGACCGAGGTCGCAGGCCCCGCGCATCCCTTTACCCGGCGCTATAACGAGCTGTCGATTGGCGAGACGCTGAACACCGCGTCGCGCACCGTCACCATGGACGATATCGAGCACTTCGCCCATTTCACCGGCGACACCTTCTATGCTCATATGGATGACGCCGCCGCCAAGCGGAACCCGTTCTTCCCGGGCCGGGTGGCACATGGCTATCTCTTGCTCAGCTTTGCCGCCGGTCTGTTCGTCGAGCCGAACGAGGGGCCGGTTCTGGCCAATACCGGGCTGGACGGTCTGCGCTTCATGAAGCCGGTTTCGGCCGGGGACAGCATCAAGGTCCGTCTCTCGGTCAAGGCCAAGACCCGCCGCACCGATGAATATGGCGAAGTGCGCTGGCACGTGACGCTGACCAATCAGGATGACGAGCAGGTCGCGGAATACGAGTTGCTGACCATGAACGCCTATTGAGCGCCTGGCCCTGCCGGACCCCCGGCAGGGCCTTCAAAATCCGATTCTCTTCTTCGGGAGAACGGCTTAGACTGAAATCATGACGAACAAGATTTCCTGGTTCGAGACCGCGGCGTTGCGGCTCGCCGATCCCCAGAATCAAAGGGTCTGGTCCATTATCGTTTCGCTCTTCGGCGATCTGGCGCGGCGCCCCGGCGACCGTCTGTCCGGCGGCGCGCTGACCCGCATCATCATGCCCATGGGGATCAAGCCCGAGGCGATCCGCGTCGCGCTGCACCGCCTGCGCAAGGATGGCTGGATCGAAAGCAACCGCGAAGGGCGCACCTCGGTCCATTTCCTCACCGATTATGGCCGTACCCAGTCTGACCGGGTCACACCCCGGATCTACACCCGCGCACCCGAGGTGCCGCAGGAATGGCATATCCTGATCGCCGAGGATGGCAGCGGCGCGCAAACCCTGAACGAGATGCTGCTGACCGATACCTATATCGGCCTTGGCCGTCTTGTCGCATTGGGATCTGGTCCGGTACCGGAGGATTGCGAGGATCTGGCCGGGTTCGACGTGACCGCGCGCGCCATTCCCGATTGGATGCAGACCCGGCTCTATCCCGCAGAACTGGGCGCGGCCTGTGCCAGTCTGCATCAGGATTGTGCGGTGCTGAATGCGTCGGCCCGGCCGCCGCACCTGTCACCGCTCCAGATCGCGACGCTGCGCACGCTGCTGGTGCACCGGTGGCGGCGGGTGGCGCTGCGGCATCCCGATCTGCCAACGGTTTTCCAGCCCCCCGGATGGATGGGTCCCGCCTGTCGTGACCAGGTCTTTGCCCTGCTCGACACATTGCCCCTGCCCCGGCTGGCCGACCTGAACCAAGCGGATTGACCTTACGGCAGACTGTCCACATCCGGCGCGAATCCGCTAGGCTTCACAAAGACAACGACCGGAGGCCGGACAGGATGACAACGCGCGAAACGGACATTTTGATTGTCGGGGCGGGGTTTTCCGGGCTGATCATGGCGATGGAGGCCCGCAAACGCGGCCTTGCCCGGATCGACATACTGGAAAAGGCCGATGATATCGGCGGCACCTGGCGCGAGAACACCTATCCCGGGGTGGCCTGTGATGTCCCCTCGCATCTTTATTCCATGGCAAGCCACCCGAACCCGGGCTGGTCCACCGCCTATGCGGGCGGCGGCGAGATACAGACCTATCTGCAAAAGGTGGCCCGCGACGAAAACCTGTACGACCTCTGTCATTTCGGTCAGACCCTGCGCGCGGCCCGCTGGGACGGCACACGCTGGCAGGTCGAAACCAATGAGGGACAGAACTGGTCGGCGCGCTTCCTGATCTCGGCCATCGGTGCGCTGCATGTGCCGAACATCCCCATACTGCCCGGCGCCGACAGCTTTCCCGGCCCGGCCTTCCACTCGGCCCAGTGGGATCATGGTGTCGAGCTGGCAGGCAAGCGGATAGCAGTTGTCGGCACCGGCGCCTCGGCAGTGCAATTCGTGCCCGAGATTGCCCCCAAGGCCGCCCAGGTCAGCGTCTTTCAGCGCACACCACCCTATGTCCTGCCCCGACCTGATGGGCCAATTGCCCCCTGGGTGCGGCGGCTTTATGCTCGTCTGCCGCTGTTGCCACGTATCCGCCGCGCCCTGATCTATGCGGTGTTCGAGTTCCGCCATGCGGTGTTTCGCGGCAAGCCGAGGGCCGTCGATTTCGCCATGCGCATGTGGCAAAAGGCACTGACCGATGCCATCCCCGACCCCGAGGAACAGGCCAGGCTGACCCCGCCCTATCGCATCGGCTGCAAGCGCATCCTCAGTTCCAACGACTGGTACCCGACCCTGGCCCGTGACAATGTCCAGGTGATCCCCCACGGCGTGGCGCGGATCGAGGGCGACACGCTGATCGCCGCCGACGGCACCCGGGTTCACGCCGATGTTCTGATCTGGGGCACCGGGTTCCACGTCACCGACGCCGCCGAGCGGCTGGACATCACCGGACCTGACGGGCTGACCATCCGCGAGGCTTGGTCAGGTGGCATGTCCGCGCATCTGGGGACTTCGGTCGCCGGCTTCCCCAACTTCTTTGTCCTGCTCGGGCCGCACACCGGGTTGGGCCACAACTCCGTCGTGCTGATGATCGAGGCGCAGGTCGAGCATATCGGGCGGCTGCTGGACGCCATGCAGAACCAGGATCTGGCCACGATCTCGCCAAAACCTCAGGCGCAGGCCGCCTTCGAGGCCGAAATGCAAGAGCGGCTGACGGACTCGGTCTGGCAAGCGGGTGGCTGTTCCTCGTGGTATCAGGACAGCAGCGGCCGCAACACCACGCTGTGGCCCGGCACGGTTGGCGAATATCGCAAACGCATGGCTGGCGCCGGGATCGAACAGTATCTAACCTCGCCCCCGTCGCATAGCTGATCCCGAGGCCGCCATGTCCACCCTGCTTTTACTCGTCTGCCTGATCCTTGCCGCGATTGCCGTCGGGCTTGTCCTGGGATGGATCCAGACACGCAGGCTCGCGCGGATGGGCGCGGCCCTGGTCCCGCAGACGGGACAGATTGAACAGGTCGACGGCGGCGCGATCCACTATGTCGAGGCAGGCGACCCATCGAAACAGACGCTGGTGATGATCCATGGCCTCTCTGGCCAGTTGCAGCATTTCACCTATACCCTGGTGGACCGGCTGGCGCAGGATCACCACGTGATCGCGCTCGACCGACCCGGCTGCGGCTATTCCACGCGCGAGAGTGCCGCGCTTGCCGCCCTGCCCGAACAGGCGCGGATGATCGGCGCCTTTCTGGATGCCAAGGGTGTCGAGTACCCGGTTCTGATCGGTCATTCGCTGGGCGGTGCGGTGGCGCTGGCCATGGCGCTCGACCGGCCGCGCAAGCTGGCCGGGCTGGCGCTTCTCTGTCCCCTGACCCATCACATGGGGTCGACTCCGCCGGTATTCCGGCCGCTGGAGCTGCGCACCGAATGGCTGCGCCGCCTGATCGGCCATACCATTGCAGTGCCGATGGCCAAATGGACCGCTGACAAGACGCTGGAACAGGTGTTTGCCCCAGAAGCCTGTCCCGAGGATTTCCTGGACCGAGCCGGGGGCGCGCTGGGTCTGAAACCGCAGGCCTTCATCACCGCGTCCGAGGATGTGGTCGCCGCAGACGCAGCAATCGTGGCCCAAGCCAAACGCTATGCCAAGCTGGATGTGCCCGGCGCGATCCTGTTCGGCGCCGAAGACCCGATCCTGCTGCCAACCCAGCACGGGGTGCCGATGAAGAAATTTGGCCTGCGGTGCGAGGTGCTGCCGGGACGCGGCCATATGCTGCCGATCACCGCGCCCGATGAATGCGAGGAATTCATTCGCGGTGTCTCGATCTCGACCCGCGTGCCCGCGACACTACGCGGCTAGGCCGAGCCGGCCGGTGATATAGGCGTCGATGCGCGCAACCTGCCCAGGCTCCAGCCGCAGGCCCAGCTTGGTGCGCCGCCACAGGAAATCCTCGGCCCCACGCACCCATTCGTGATCCATTGCCCAGTCAAGCTCGCACGCCGTGATGGTGGCGCCGAATGCTTCGCCCAGATCGTTGGCGGTGGCCGCGTCGCCCAGCAGGGCCGCCGCCTCGGTGCCATAGGTCCGTATCAGGCGCATCGCCCAGACCTCGGTCAGAAACGGGTATTGCTGCCGCAACCGATCGCGCAAAGCGACCACGCCATCGACCGGAAAATCGCCGCCCGGCAGGGGTTTGCCCGCCGTCCAGTCCCCGGACAGGCCCGGAAAGAACGGCGCGATCTTCTCCATCGCCGATTCCGCCAGCCGCCGGTATGTCGTGATCTTGCCGCCAAAGACGTTGAGCACAGGCGCGCCGCCCGAGCGATCCACCTTCAGCACATAGTCCCGCGTTGCCGCCGTGGCCGAGGTGGCCCCGTCGTCATAAAGAGGACGAACGCCGGAATAGGTCCAGACGACATCCTCGGCGCTCAGTTGCCGCTTGAAATACAGCGAAGCGAAGCGCAGCAGGTAATCCCGCTCACCCTCGGTGCAGACCGGCGGCGCGTCGGCGTCGGTGTGCTCCTGGTCGGTGGTCCCGATCAGGGTGAAATCCTCTTCGTAGGGAATGGCGAAGATGATCCGCCCGTCGGTGCCCTGGAAGAAATAGCATTTGTCGTGGTCGAACAGCCGCTTGGTCACGATATGACTGCCGCGCACCAGCCTGACCTTTTCAGAGGAATTCAGCCGCAGCGCGCCGTGAATCAGGTCGCCCACCCATGGACCGCCCGCGTTGACCAGCATCCGCGCCTTGACCTGGAATGTGTCGCCGCTGACCCGATCCTCCAGCCTGACGGTCCAGTGATCGCTGGCGCGTTCAGCCGACACCACCCGGGTTCGGGTCATGATCCGGGCGCCGCGCGCCTCGGCGTCGCGGGCGTTCAGGACCACAAGGCGCGCATCCTGAATCCAGCAATCCGAGTATTCATAAGCCTTCTCGAACCGGTCCTGCAACGCCGCGCCCGCCGGGTCGCTGGACAGGTCCAGCGTGCGTGTCCCCGGCAGGATCCGCCGCCCGCCCAGATGGTCGTACATGAACAGTCCCAAACGGATCAGCCAGGCGGGCCGCCGACCCTTCATCCAGGGCATGATCGCGGACAACAGGCGCGAGGTGGGCGTGTCATTCTCGAACCGCATATCACGATGATAAGGCAGGACAAAACGCATCGGCCAGCTGATATGCGGCATCGCGCGCAGCAGCACCTCGCGCTCGATCAGCGCCTCGCGCACCAGGCGGAACTCGAAATACTCCAGATACCGCAGCCCGCCATGGAACAGCTTGGTCGAGGCCGAAGAGGTAGCCGAGGCCAGATCGTTCATCTCGGCCAGTCCGACCGCCAGGCCGCGCCCCGCCGCATCGCGCGCGATGCCGCAACCGTTGATGCCGCCGCCGATTACGAAGAGGTCGTAGATTTTGCCCTGAACCTCAGCCATCCGATTGTTCCGCGACAAGAATTTCGGTCTGCCCCTGACGCGCCCGCGCGACGAACTGTTCCGGCGGAGGCCGGTCCGTCACCACATAGTCCAGCTCGGCCACATCGCAGATCCGGATCGGCGCTGTGATGTCGAACTTGGAGCCGTCGCAGACCAGGATCCGGGTGCGCGCATTGCGCAGGATCGCGCGGGCGACCGAAACCTCGCGCGCATCGAAATCGAGGATCGCCCCATCGGCATCCATGGCCGAGGCGCCGATGACGGCAAAATCGACCTTGTAGCGCGAGATGAACTCGACCGCGTCCTCGCCCACGATGGCGCCGTCGCTCTGCCGCACCGCGCCGCCAACCAGCACCAGTTCTTTTGACCGCGTTCCGATCAGCGCATTTATGATGTTGATATTGTTCGACAATACCATAAGCCCGTTATGCCCGGACAGCGCCTTGGCAACCTGTTCGGTCGATGTTCCGATATTCAGCGTGACCGAGCTTTCGTCCGGGATCAGCGAGGCGGCCAGTTCGCCCATCGCCTCTTTCTGCCGGTGGTTCAGCATGCGGCGCGCGCCGTATTCGCGGCTCGAGGCGGTGTCGACATGCACCGCCCCGCCATGGGTTCGCTTGAGCAGACCGCGGCCATGCAACTCGCGCAGATCGGCGCGGATGGTCTGGCTGCTGACGCCAAAATGCGCCGTCAGTTCCTCGACACTGAGCCGCGCCCTGGCGCGCAACTGGTTGAGAATTTGGTCCTGCCGACTTTCCGCATCCATACCGGGTCTCCTTGTCGATCCGAGCTTATACAGACTAATCCCGGCATGTCACTCGCATTGCTTTCTTTTTCTTTCACTTTTTTGAAATATGAAAGACATTATGCCGGGATCAGGCAGGATCTAGCGAAAAACTGGCCCCGTCGGCTGAAAACGAAAACCGTCTCGCGTCAGAGGATGCCGGCGGTGGCAACCAGAAAAAGCAACACAGCCGGAGCAAGCGCGAGGCCAAGCGCCCATTTCAAGGCGCGTCCCGAGAGGGCCAGGATCAGGGCGGGGATTATCAGAATCGCGGTTGCGCCAATCCCGACCGTCAGAAACCCCAGCGCCATGCCCCGGCCGGCCGCGTCCATCGATGCGGTGGAGGTGTCATACCAGGCCCATCCGAACAGAAAGACATAAGCCAGGGACAGGGCGTAAACGGCCTTTTGCATGCAAATCAGGTTACGCGCCTGTCCTGGATCTGCCAAGGTGGTGTTGCGGGCTGGAAACGACCTCGGCGTCGCGCATGGCGCAGCCCCTCCACCGCGTCGGTGCTATGGGTGGGGGCAACTTCCGGGCGAAAAACATAAATGCTTGATATACATACGATTTCCGAGGCGTTCAGCCCTGCGGAATGTGACGCGATCCTGGTTGTCGCCAGCACGACCGAGGCACAGGAGGCCGGGCTGGTGCGGCAGGCGACCGACCACAACCTGCGGCGAGCCGAACTGGTCTGGCTGGACGAGGTCGAGGGCACCGGCTGGGTGATGGACCGGATCATCGATCTGGTCCGCCGGGCCAATCGCGACGCCTATGATTTCGCCCTGACCGAGTTCGCCGAAAGCCCCCAGGTCGCCCGCTATACCGCTGAAAAACAAGGGCATTTTACCTGGCACGCCGATATCGGAGATGGCCCGGTTGCGGCCCGTCGCAAGCTGACGATGGTGGTGCAACTCTCGGACCCGGAGGCTTACGAGGGCGGTCGGCTGGAGGTGATGCCCTCGGCCAATGTCGTCACCGCAGCCACCGCGCGGGGCAGCGCCACGCTGTTCCCCAGCTACCTGCTGCACCGGGTGACGCCGGTGACAAAGGGCGAGCGCCATTCGCTGACCATCTGGGCGCACGGACCGCGATTCCGCTAGCGAATTGACCGTTTTGTACAGGGTCCAGAGGGGCAATTGACCGTTTTGTACACCGTCGAGACCCCGCGTAGGGTGGGCAGTCCTGCCCACCGCCTGTTCGCGTCAACCTCTGGTTAACCGGTTTCCCCGATCCTGACTCCATGCCGAGTTACCGCCGCGCCCGGGTCGCCGGAGCCAGTTACTTCTTTACCCTCGCGCTGGCCGACCGGTCGTCCACACTCTTGACCGAGCGGATCGACGACCTGCGCCATGCCTATGCTCTGACAATCCGCGAGGCGCCAATTGTCTGCGAAGCCTTCGTCGTGCTGCCCGACCACTTGCACGCGGTCTGGACCCTGCCGCCGGGCGACAGCGCGTTTTCGGAACGCTGGCGCAAGATCAAGCACCGGTTCTCGCGGGCGGTGGGCAGAACTGCCCACCCTACAAACCTGTCCGTCAGCA
Source organism: Ruegeria sp. PrR005 (assembly GCF_010500245.1). Lineage (GTDB taxonomy): Bacteria > Pseudomonadota > Alphaproteobacteria > Rhodobacterales > Rhodobacteraceae > Ruegeria_B > Ruegeria_B marisflavi. The sequence continues at coordinate 44,656 of NZ_JAAGOX010000056.1, read as the reverse complement.
AGCGCGCAAAACGGGAATGCGGCATCTGGCAGAGACGGTTCTGGGAGCACGTGATCCGCGACGAGGACGATTTCCGGCGCCATGTGGAATATTGCTGGGGCAATCCGGTCAAACACGGCCTTGCGGAGCGGGCGGTGGATTGGCCGTTTTCAACGATCCATCGCGACATCCGGTTGGGCCGGGTCGATGCGCAATGGGTTGGTCCCCCGACCGAAGGTAGGTTCGGCGAGTAACGTAGGGTGGGCAGTTTGCCCACCGATGCGGTGGTTGAGTGGCACCGTAGGGTGGGCAGTTTGCCCACCGGCGCGATGGTTGATCGGCGCCGTAGGGTGGGCAGTTTGCCCACCCGTGCAGCGGGTGGAGTCAACATTCGAAGGTGGATGGTGGGCAGGACTGCCCACCCTACGCGGGCTTGCTTGCGATAACTTGATTTTCATGCAAAAGCTGAAAAATGTTTTCTGATGAGTGAATCGACAAGATGTCTCACAAACAGCTCGCATTCGACGTTGCATACGCGCAGCTACGTTCACAAAAGGAAGACTTAAGAAACGCTCGCAATCAAGCGGGCATGGCGGCAACGATGACCAGTTTGATCGCTACTATGTTTGCAAGTATTGTCGAGACAGACGACATTGTAGGGAGAGAAAATTTCTCGTTTTTGTCGATAAACTTGGAATTCTGGCTGGTCCTCCTGACCTTCACAATGTCATTGTACTACGCTGCTATGGTCGGCCTATCTCAGAAAACATGTCACTTTGAACTAGTACCGCATTGGATACTTCGACGCGAAACCGGAATGTATTCGATTGAGGAGACTAAAGCGCAGTTAGCGAGAGACTGCGATAACTACTTTGATCAAAACGAAGAAGTTATTACAGAAGCACGTGTCTGTCTTTGGCGCTCGATAGTCCTAGGGTGCGCGCAAATTCCAGCTTGGCTGTTAAACTTGGTCTAGAGGGTAGAGAATGTCAAAAAAACCATCATCAGGTAAACCGAGTGTATCGTCGAGTGGTGGGGGGAAGCGGAGTTCATCTTCCCCTAAATCTACCTATAGTGGCGGCAAAAACCAAGGAAGCAACTCAAGCCAGAATACAGGCTCAGGTAAACCGACTACGCGCGATAGAGGGAAGTAGCCCAACGGCGTAGGGTGCACGAAGAGCAGCGTTCAGACGCAAATATTACTACCTCCCCCGCCTCTTCACATTCCCGCCCCGCTGGCCCGGCCTGCCCGCCGTACTCCGTCCCTTGGGCCGGACCGCCTCTTCCGAGGCTTTCTCGACCGCCCATTGCCGGGCCATGGGGTCGTCGGCGATGGCGAGGTCCACCGCTTCCAGACGCTTGATCTCGTCGCGCAACCGCGCGGCCTCTTCGAATTCCAGATTCTCGGCGGCCTTGCGCATGTCGGCGCGCAACCCGTCCAGCACGGCCTCCAGGTTGCCGCCATGCAGCGGCTTGTCGATCTTCGCCGTCACGCGGGACATGTCGGTGTCGCCCTTGTAGAGCCCGGCCAGCACGTCCTCGACATTCTTTTTCACCGTGGCGGGGGTGATCCCGTGTTCCTGATTATAGGCGATCTGCTTGGCGCGGCGGCGGTCGGTTTCGGCCAGCGCGCGTTCCATGCTGCCGGTGATGCGGTCGGCATACATGATGACGCGGCCATCAGCGTTGCGGGCGGCGCGGCCGATGGTCTGGATCAGCGAGGTTTCCGAGCGCAGGAACCCCTCCTTGTCCGCGTCCAGAATGGCGACGAGGCCGCATTCGGGGATATCCAGCCCCTCGCGCAGCAGGTTGATGCCCACCAGCACATCAAAGGCGCCCAGGCGCAGGTCGCGCAGGATCTCGATCCGTTCGATCGTGTCGATGTCGGAATGCATGTAGCGGACGCGGATGCCCTGTTCGTGCAGGTATTCGGTCAGGTCCTCGGCCATACGTTTGGTCAGTGTGGTGACCAGGGTGCGATAGCCCATGCCGGCGACCTTGCGCACCTCGTCCAGCAGGTCGTCGACCTGCATGCTGACGGGGCGGATTTCGACCTGCGGGTCGAGTAGGCCGGTGGGGCGGATCACCTGTTCGGTAAAGACGCCGCCGGATTGCTCCATCTCCCAGGACGCGGGCGTGGCCGAGACAAAGACCGATTGCGGGCGCATGGCATCCCATTCCTCGAACTTCAGCGGTCGGTTGTCCATGCAGCTGGGCAGGCGGAAGCCGTGTTCGGCCAGCGTGAACTTGCGCCGATAGTCGCCCCGGTACATGCCGCCGATCTGCGGCACCGAGACATGGGATTCGTCGGCAAAGACGATGGCATGGTCGGGGATGAATTCGAACAGTGTCGGCGGCGGTTCACCCGGAACGCGCCCTGTCAGATAGCGGGAATAGTTCTCGATCCCGTTGCAGACGCCGGTCGCCTCGAGCATTTCCAGATCGAAATTGGTGCGCTGTTCGAGGCGTTGCGCCTCCAGCAGCTTGCCCTCGCCCACCAGCTGGTCGAGCCGCTGGCGCAGCTCTTTCTTGATGCCGATGATGGCCTGCTGCATCGTCGGTTTCGGCGTGACGTAGTGCGAGTTGGCGTAGACGCGGATCTGGTCGAACGTGTCGGTTTTCTGGCCAGTGAGGGGGTCGAACTCGGTGATCGCCTCCAGCTCCTCGCCGAAGAAGGAGAGTTTCCAGGCGCGGTCTTCGAGGTGGGCGGGCCAGATCTCCAGACTGTCGCCGCGCACCCGGAAGCTGCCGCGCTGGAACGCCTGATCGTTGCGGCGGTATTGCTGGCTCACCAGATCGGCGATGATGTGGCGCTGGTCGTAATTGCCGCCGACCTTGAGGTCCTGGGTCATGGCGCCATAGGTCTCGACCGAGCCGATACCGTAGATGCAGGAGACCGAGGCGACGATTATCACATCGTCGCGTTCGAGCAGAGCGCGCGTGGCCGAGTGGCGCATGCGGTCGATCTGCTCGTTGATCTGGGATTCCTTTTCTATGTAGGTGTCCGAGCGCGCCACATAGGCCTCGGGCTGGTAATAGTCGTAATAGCTGACGAAGTATTCGACCGCGTTATCGGGGAAGAAGCCCTTGAATTCGCCGTATAATTGCGCCGCCAGCGTCTTGTTGGGGGCAAGGATGATGGCGGGGCGCTGGGTCTCCTCGATCACCTTGGCCATGGTGAAGGTCTTGCCCGTACCGGTGGCGCCCAAGAGGACCTGGTTGCGCTCGCCCTCGTTGACGCCCTGCGAGAGTTCCGCGATGGCGGTGGGCTGGTCGCCGGCCGGCTGGAACTCGGTCTGCATGACAAAGCGGCGGCCGCCTTCGAGCTTGGGGCGCGCCTTTACCTCGGGCGCGGGGGCATGCATCAGCGCCTCGGACTTGTCGGAATGGGCATAGGGCATCGGGGGGATTCCTTTCGCCCCCGATCTTGGTCTGTTTTTGTTCCGGTTCAAGAGGGCACGACCGGCTGATGTCGGAAACTGGCATCAGGCGCCGCTGCCTGCCACCTTGAGCCGGTGCACTGTTCCATGCGACAGTTGTTTCACGCTTACGGTCCCGCCATGCAAAAAGGGAAGAGGCGCACATGCAGCGGCCAAAGACGCGATTTACCAAGGCAGGCGATGTCTGGCTGGCCTATCAGGTGGTTGGCGAGGGTCCGGTCGATCTGGTCTATGCCAGCGGCTGGCTGCACAACATCGATATCATCTGGGAACATTCCGCCTATCGCCGGTTACTGGAAACGCTCGCTTCCTTTTCGCGCCTGATCCTGTTCGACAAGCGGGGCACCGGGCTGTCGGATCGCGAAACCGGAGCGCCGACGCTGGAAGAGCGCGCCGAGGATATCCGCGCGGTGATGGATGCGGCAGGGTCGCAGCGGGCCACGATCCTTGGGCATTCCGAAGGCGGCCATGTGACGGCAATGTTCGCCGCCTGCTATCCGGAACGGGTGCGTTCGATCATCCTGCTGGATTGCAGGCCCTGCAATGCCTGGAAACCCGACTGGCCGACGGGAATGCGCCGGGCCGAATTCGAAGCCTTTGCCACGCATCTTGTCGAGAACTGGGGCAAGCCGGACCATCTGGGCGAACAGGCGCCGAGCCTGGCGGGCATTCCGGAGGAGGAGGAATGGTACGCGCGAATGCTGATCCATGCGGCCAGCCCCTCGTCGGCCGCCGCCTATGCCAAGATCTGGTACGAGCTGGACGTGCGCGCCGTGCTGCCTTCGATCGCCTGCCCCGCGCTGATCTTTCGCAGGCCGGGCGACCGAACGACACCGGCCGAGCAGACGCGATATCTGGCCGAGCATATCCCCGACAGCCGCCTGATCGAGATCGGCGGCGCGGACCATGCGATCTGGGCAGGAGACCAGGATGAATGCCTGGGCTGGATCCGCGATTTCATCGACGACGAACGCACCGGGGGCGAGGATCGCGTTTTGCTGAGCGTGCTGATGAGCGATATCGTGGGGTCCACCGAAATCGCGGCGCGGCTGGGGGATGCCGCCTGGCGCGACAAGCTGGCGGCGCATGACGCCGCAGCGGCCCTCGCGGTTCGGCATCATGCCGGGCACCTGGTCAAATCCACCGGAGACGGTTTCATGGCCACCTTTGCCGGACCCAGCCGGGCGATCGCCTGCGCCCGGGACATGCACGCCGAGGCCGCGCGGCTCGGCCTGACGCTGCGCGCGGGCGCGCATACCGGCGAGTGTCTGCGGCATGGCCAAGCGGATGTGACCGGGCTGGGCGTTGTGATTGCCGCCCGGATCATGGAGGCGGCCGGGGCCGGAGAGACGCTGATCTCTTCCACAATGTGCGATCTGATGGCCGGTTCCAGGTTGGCCTTTGACGACATCGGGATCCGGGATTTGAAAGGTGTGCCAGGGCAATGGCGGCTGGCCCGGCTGGGCGATCCGGATCGGGCGGCGACTGACCCGGAATGACACCACGTGCCTTTGGCGGTTCCGGTGTCAGCCAGTGCCCTGATCGTCGGGAATGGTGGAGAGAAAATCCTCGATCTCGCGCAGCGCCTTGGGCCATTCGGGGTCGTAATCGGGCATGGTGTTGTTGGCGGTGTCGAGGCTGACAAAACGCGCGTTTCGGATACCGGCGGCCAGACGCTGACCCTGATCCTTGAAGTGCATCCGCTCGCGGTCGGAATGCAGCACCAGTGCCGGGCAGCGGATGGCGGGCAGCAGCGGCTCGATATCCACCACGTCGACGCATTCGCCGATGCGCAGGTAATCCTGATGGGTCATCGCCATCTTGATGAACTGGGCATAGCTGTCCTGATCCTGTGGGCTGGATTCGGGAAAGAACGCCTGGGCAAAGAGGTGCCGGCCCGAGGGATAGCCATCGTCCCAATTGTCACGCACAAGCTCTCTCATCGCCTGCCCCAATGCCAGATCCTGCGGCCGGTTGCGTTTGCCCGGCCCCTGCACGAAACCGCTCATCAGGATCAGGCCCGAGACCCGGTCGGGATACAGCGCGGCATAGGCGGCGGCGACCGCGGCGCCGAAGGACAGGCCAAAGACAGGCGCCCGCGCGACCCCCGCCGCGTCGAACAGTGCCGCGAGGTCATCGACGAACCGGTCGGGCGAGACATCGGCGACCCCCCTGTCGGACAGGCCGTTGTTGCGCCCGTCGCAGCGGATCAGCCGATAGTGGTGACTGAGATGCGGCAGCCAGCCGTTCATCGGGTTCTGCGTCCAGTCGTATTCCAGATGCTGGACCCAGTTGGGCGCCTTGACCACTGTCCGGCCCTTGCCGGTTTCGGTCCAGGCGATGCGGGTGCCGTCCTGCGAGGTGGCAAAGCGGATCACCTGCCGCGCCGACTGTCGGGCGCGTTCAGCTTGGTCATCCGCGCCCGACAGGTCGAGCGAGAGGACCTCGAGCGGGGCAGAGAGCCCTTTCAGGGTCATCGTGCCTTCGGATTTCAGGGGAATGCCGACGGTGCCGCCCGCGATCTGTCGGGTCACGCGGCTGATGAGGCAGCCACCGGGCGGGGCGGCGGCCTGAAGCCGCGCGGCGATGTTGACCGCGTCGCCGAACACATCCTCGCCATTGATGGTGACGTCGCCCACATGCACCCCGGCGCGCAGTTGCACCGGCTTGCCCAGCATCCCTTTCTGGATCGCGTGGGCGGTGGCAATCGCCTCGGTCGCGGTGCCGAAGCGCACCAGCGCGCCATCGCCCATCAGCTTGAAGATGCGGCCGTTGCCGATCTTCACGCAGGGGCGAATGACCTGCTCGAAGATCTGGTTCAGCTCGGCCATTGTGGTGTCCGGATTCGATGCCATGCGGGCGGTGAAGCCCACCACGTCAAGCGAGAGTATGGCCGCGATCTGTCTTGCCATGCTGGCGGGTCCCCGGTTCGGCGCCCCCTTGCGCCAATTCGGATTAGGGCGCGGATTGGCCTGGCTGTCCAGTGTCTTGGCGCGGGGTGACGGTATCGTCGTCGCGGATGAGCTTGCCCAGCAGTTCGGCCAGCCGCCGCGCCTCGCCCTTGGCGAGGTGATCGCCGATGGCCTGTTGCATGGCGGCGGAATAGACCGCCCACATTGCGGCGCGCACCTCTGCCCCCTCGGGCGTCAGCACCAGAACCTGCCCGCGCCCGTCCCCGTCGCAGGCGCTGCGGGTCAGGTGCCCGGCGCGGGCCAGCCGGTCGACCAGCCGCGACACGCCGTATTGCGGCAGCAGCAGTCGGCCCTGCAACTCGAAGGGGCGCAGGCCATCGGGCCCGGCCTGTTCCAGCTCCCACAGGATGTCGTAACGGTCGAGCCCCGGCAGGCCCGCCGATTTCAGCGCCGCCTCGACATGGGTCAGAATGGCCTTGTGCGCACGGGCGAGCGGCAGCCAGACGGCAAAGGGATCGGGGGTGGTCCGTGTCATGAGAAGAAATTAAATGCAGGTGCATTGACTTTCAAGCAGGAATATCCAGATCATGTACATGCAACTGCATCCACATGAGAATCCCATGACCGACCTGCATCTGATCAGTCATCACCTGTGCCCCTATGTGCAGCGCGCGGTGATCGTGCTGAGCGAAAAGGACATTGCCCATAAACGCAGCTATATCGACCTGTCGGACAAGCCCGACTGGTTCCGCGCCCTGTCGCCGCTGGGCCGGGTGCCGGTGCTGGAGACCGGCGGCAAGGTGCTGTTCGAAAGCCAGGTGATCGCCGAATACCTGGACGAGATCACCCCCGGTTCGCTGCATCCCGACGACCCGCTGGAAAAGGCGCGGCACCGGGCATGGATCGAATATGCCTCGGCCACGCTGGCCGAGATCGCGGGGTTCTATAACGCCCCCGATACGGCGAGCTTCGAGGCGCGCAGGCAGGCCCTGCGCGACCGGCTGGCGCGGGTCGCGCCCGAGGTGCAAGGCCCGTTCTTCGCCGGGTCGGTCTTTCACATGATCGACGGTGTCTGGGGCACTGTGTTCCGCTATCTCGACACGTTCGAGACGGTGGGCGCGTTTGGCCTGATGCCCGATGACACCGGCATGGCGCGGTGGCGCGCGGCGGTGGCGGCGCGCCCCTCGGTCCGGGACGCCCCGCCCGAGGGCTATCCGGCGCGGCTGCTGGCGTTCCTGCGGGCACGATCTTCGCATCTGGGCGAGCTGGCGCGGTCCATGGACGGGAAAGCTTTACAGAAGGCCACGATCCCATAGACTTGAACCACACAACAGGGAGCGCCGATGCACAGCCAGCTTGCCGTCCTGATGTTTGCCGACATTGTCGGCTACTCCGCGATGATGGAAGCAGACCAGGACCAGACCATCGACGCGGTTCGCAGCCTGCGGTTGGAAATGCTGGAACCTGCGGTCGGCGCTCATGCGGGCCGCGTTCTGAAACGCCTTGGCGATGGCTGGATCATTTCCTTTACCAGCGTATCGGCCTGCGTGGATTGTGCCATGAGCCTTCAGGCGAAGCTTCAGACCGAAACCGAGCTGAAGCTGCGTATCGGCGCGCATATCGGCGAGATCGTGTCGGACGGCGAGGATTTCTATGGGTCGGGGCTTAACATCGCGCAGCGGATCGAGGCAGAGGCACCCCCCGGCGGATTGATGGTGTCGGAGGACCTGTTCCGACAATTGTCCGGTCCTCTGGCGGGGGAACTCAGGGATGCGGGGATGTTCCGGCTGAAGAACATCGCCCAGCCGGTGCGGCTGTATCAGTGGCGCCCAAAGCACAAGCGCAAGGCCGTTCCGGACGAGGTCACATCCATCGCGGTCGCCGCCATCGAATACGCCCCGCTGGATGCCGAAACCGCAGCACTGGCGGGCGACCTGCACGATCAGCTGGTGATCCGCCTGTCCCGGCGGCAGGGTATCGTCGTGCTGGACGCCGCGAACCGGCCTGTCGAGAACGCCACCTATGACCTGCGCAGCAGGCTGCGCGTCGCGGGCGGGCGCGGGCGGCTGAGCCTGTCACTGGTCCTGCGTTCCGAAGGCCGGCCGGTCTGGTCCGAAAGCTATGACCGCGAAACGGTGGACATTTTCGATTTCTGCGACGTGGTGCTGGAACGCGCCGAGGCCGATCTGCGCATCCAGACCAACGCTTTTGACGGTGACCGCCTGGCCCATATCCCGGAAGAGGAGCTGAGCGTCTCGGAACTGAGGGCGCGGGCGGCCAATGCCTATTACCGGCTAACCTACGAGGACTGGATCGACGGTCTGCGGCTGATGAAACGCGCGATCCGGATGAACCCGCGCGACGGCGTGTCCCTGGCGATGCGCGCCGAGGCCGAGATCATGACGCATGCCGCGCGCTACAGGGGCTTGCCCCCGGATCTGCTGGCGCAGCTGGCCGACGACCTTGATACCGCGATCGAACAGAACCCGGGGAGCGACTATGTATTCTGGACCCGGGGTCTCTATCGGATCAATTGCCTGTCCGATGTGGCAGGCGCCCGGGCCGATCTGCATCGCAGTCGCGACCTGAACCCGGCCTATTCCGAGAACCACGAGCTGGAGGCGCATATCCTGATGGTCGAAGGCGATTTCGACAAGGCCGCGGAAAAGTACGGACTGTTGTTGCAACGGCAGGTTCACAACCCGATGATTCCCTATCGGCGCTTTCTGCGGGCGGCAGCCTATTACTGTGGCGGACGCTACGATCTGGCCGCAGAAGACGCGCGACTGGCGGCCGACACCCGGCCCAAGGACCGGGCGATGCATGTCTTGCGCGGCCAAGCGCTGCGGGCCGCGGGCGAAGAGGACGCAGCCAGGGACGCGTTGCAGCGGGCGGCGAGCCTTGCGCCCCAGCCCAATATCTGTTCGCGCTGCCCGGTTCTGCCGGCGTCACACCAACATCTGGCCGAGGCGCTGGCGAGCGCGGTCCGTAGCCCACAGGGCCAACTGGACGGGATCGAAACCTGATCCAGGAACGCTGCCAATAGGGCGAAACCGCGGGATCTCGGCAAATTCCCAAGTAATATTTTGGGTTTCCGGCGATTTTCCTTGATTTACGGGCCGCAAAGGCCCATGTCCATTGGGCTACTGCTTTCTATCTCGACATACTGTTCTCCTCTTCGGCCACAGTCCCTCGATTTCGAACTGACTGGCCGGGTTGTCGCATGCTGCGGACAACGACACACACAGGAGATCTCACGATGGCTACTGGCACCGTGAAATGGTTCAACACCACCAAAGGCTTCGGCTTTATCGCGCCCGATGGCGGCAGCAAGGACGTTTTCGTCCACATCACCGCGCTGGAGCGCGCAGGTATCCGTTCGCTGGATGACGGTCAGAAAGTGACCTTCGATCTGGAATCGGGCCGTGATGGCCGCGAGAGCGCGACCAACCTGCAACTGGCATAAGCCAGCGCAGGCACCGTGCGGGCGCGCCACGGCGCGCCGCCGGTTCTTGGCGACTATTCCGAAAGCCCCCGCATGCGGGGGCTTTTTTTGTGGTTGGTCTGGGCGGCGGCGGGTCGGAGCCTAGACGGTGATCGAAAGGCCCGCCTTTTCGAGACCCTGCAAGACCAACTGCTCGTGTGCGGGATCGGTCAGGGTCAGCCGGGCCAGCCGGGTCCGGATGTCGAATGTCGGGTTGATCTCCAGCATCTCCTGCCAGATGCGGCGGGCCTCGGCCCCCTCGCCCAGATGCCCCAGCGCCGAGGCCAGCCAGGCGCGGCCGATATCGGTATCCTTGACCAGAAAGACCCGCTCTCTCAGAAACAGCGCCGCGGTCTCGAAACTGCCCTTGAGGAAGTGGGCCATGGCAAGGAATTGCATGAACTGATGCCGGAACGACGGATCCAGCCGGATCGCGCGTTCCAGGTGTTCGATCGCATCGTCCAGCTTGCCCTGGGCAATCTCGATCTCGCCCCGAGTGAACCAGCCCAACGCGTAATCCGCGCTTGTGGCCATCGCGGTGTCGAGCGCCTGCAAGGCTTCGTCCAGCTTGCCCTGCCAGCGGGCAATGGCGGCATAGGCGTTGTTGGACCAGATATTGTCGGGGCCAAGCTCCAGGCTGCGCCGGACCAGGGTATCCGCCTTTTGCATCGCCTCTTCCGAGGGCGCGCCGGACCAGCGATTGTGGAAGTCCAGCAGGTGCATGAGGGCCAGCATGCCATAAGCGTCGGCATAGCCGGGGTCGCGGGCGATGGCGCGCTCGCCATAAGCGACAGCCTTGCGCCAGCCCTCGGCATTCATGCCGGGGAAGAACAGGAAGCCGCGCATGCGCATGTAGTCTTCGTGTGCGTCGATGTTCGAGGTGCCGACATCGGCGATATTCGCCCGTTCGCGAGACGACAGCGAGACCTTGAGCGCCTTGACGATTTCCAACGTCACCTCGTCCTGCACCGCGAAAATGTCGGTCAGGTCCCGGTCGTAGCGGTCCGCCCAGACATGGCTGCCGTTGGCGGCGTCGATCAGCTGGGCGGTGATGCGCACGCGCTGGCCCGCGCGCCGGACGCTGCCTTCGAGAACATGGGTGACACCCAGCTCGCGCCCGACGATGCGCAGGTCGATGGACTTGCCCTTGTAGGCAAAGCTGGAGTTGCGGGCGATCACGGTCAGGCCCGACACCTTGGACAGGTCGGTGATGATATCCTCGCTGATCCCGTCCGAGAAATACTCCTGCTCGGGATCGCCCGACATGTTGTCCAGCGGCAGAACGGCGATGGCATAGCCGGGTTCCCGCGATCTTGCCGCGGCAGGCCCCGGTGCGGTTCCGGGTGGCGCCGATGCATCCTGCGGATGCCAATGGAACACCCGCAGGGCGCGGTCGATGTTCTTGACCGACACCTGCCCGCCATCCTGAAAGGTGATCCCCAGGCGGTCGCCCAGGCTTTCCTGTACCACGAAAGAGACGCACATGCCGCCCGGACGGGCCAACTGCTCCAACCGGCTGGCAACGTTCACGCCATCGCCAAAGATGTCGTCATCCTGAAGGATGACGTCGCCGAGGTTGACGCCGATCCTGAGAACGATGCCGGCGGGATCGTCCAGCCGGGCCATGGTTTCCTGTATCTCCCTGGCGCATTGCACCGCGTCGAACACGCTCAGGAACTCGACCAAGGCACCGTCGCCCATCAGTTTGACGATGCGGCCGCTGTTGCGGGACACGCAAGGATCGAACACCTCGCTCCGGTGCCGGTTCAGCGCGCCGAGCGTTCCGGATTCGTCCTCGGCCATCAGCCGCGAATATCCCACGATATCGGCGGCAAGTATGGCTGAGAGGCGCCGCGATATCTGTTCGTTGTCCATATTTGATTGGTAGGGCAGTTCACCCCTCCGGTCCAGCGGGCTGTCGCCCGATCCGCCTGCGATCTTTGCCCGGGCGACGACCGGTCGCGGAAAACGGTCTTGCCCGTTCGCGCCGATCCGCGCATATAGAGACCAGCCGAACACGACGGAGACAGCGATGCGCGCACGGATCTACCAGCCCGCCCGGAATGCCATGACCTCGGGCATGGCCAAGACCCGCCAATGGGTTCTGGAATACGCCCAAGGCTCGGCGCGCGAGGTCGATCCGCTGATGGGCTGGACCTCGTCCGATGACACCCAGACCCAGGTCCGGCTGCGGTTCGACAGCAAGGAAGCGGCGCTGGATTATGCCAAGTCGCACGGGATTGACGCCGTGGTCACCGAACCGCACAAGCGCAAGCCCAACCTGCGCGCGCGCGGCTATGGCGAGAATTTCGCCACCGACCGGCGCGGCCCCTGGACCCATTGAGGCCATCTTGCCGGAGTTCCTGATCGAACGGACCAGCCCGGCCCGTCCCGAGGCGGCGGCGCTGATCGCGCGCCACGTGGCGCTGATGGCCGCGCAATCGCCCGAGGAGAGCTGTCACGTGCTGGACGGCGGCGGGCTGGACACGCCGGATGTGGCGTTCTTCCTGATCCGCGACGGCGGCGTGCCGGTGGGCATGGGTGCGCTCAGAACCCTGCCGGACGGCGCGATGGAGCTGAAGTCGATGCATACGGTGGCCGAGGCGCGCGGCACCGGCGCGGGCCGCGCCATGCTGGAGTTTCTGCTGGACCATGCCCGCGCGCAGGGCGCCCGGGGGGTCTATCTGGAAACAGGCTCGACCGAGGATTTCCGGCCTGCGCGCACCCTTTATGAGCGCTACGGCTTCGTCGAATGCGGCCCGTTCGACGACTATGCCGAAGACCCCTGGTCCACATTCATGCACCTGGACCTGCGCACCGCCGCTTGACCCCCGCCCCGCGCGTGGCATAACAGGCGCCAGCGGTCCCATAGCTCAACTGGATAGAGCAGCTGACTTCTAATCAGCAGGTTCGGGGTTCGAGTCCTCGTGGGATCGCCATCATCCTTGTCCGCCGTGCGTGCTCAGCGATCCAGCAAGGCATCCAGCTCTTCCTGATAGGCGAAAAGCGCCGCCTGGCCGCCGGTGTGCAGCAGCACGACCTTTTGACCTTTGCCGATGATGCCCTGACGCAGCAGGCCGAGCAGCCCGGCAAAGGTCTTGGCGGTATAGACCGGGTCGAGGAACACGCCTTCGGTCCGCGCCATCAGGGTCAGCGCCTCTTGCGTGGTCTCTCCGACCAGACCATAGCCCGGCGCAAGCGCGCCATCCCACAGGCTGATCCCGCCCAGCACACGCGCCGGGTCGAACTCCACGAGACCGGAAAGCCGGGTCAGCACGGTCTCGATACGCCGGTGTTGCTGGTCGGCGTCGCGGCGCACACAGATGCCGTAGACCGGCGCCGCGTGCCCGGCAAGGCGCAGGCCGGTGAGGAACCCGGCATGGGTGGAGCCGCTGCCCGAGGGCACCACCGCGGCGTCGAAATCATCCATCTGCCCGAGCAGCTCGGCGCCCCCGGCGACATAGCCCAGCGCGCCCAGCGGCGAATGATCGGAACCAAGATGGATGACATAGGGTTTGCGCCCTTCGGCCCGCAGCGCCTCGGCCCGCCGGTGCAGGGCGGCATCGGCGCCGCTCTCGTCTTCGCCCACCGGAAAGCGGATATGTTCGGCGCCAAGGATCCGGGCCAGCAGCACGTTGCCGGAGCTGTGGTAGAGATCGCCCATGCCGGGCACGCGCTCTTCCAGTTGCAGGATTGCCCGCATCCCGAGCCGCGCCGCCGCGGCCGCCGCGGCGCGCACGAAATTCGACTGTACCGCGCCCGTGATCAGAACCGTGTCAGCCCCCCGGGCCAGCGCGTCGCCAAAGTAGAATTCCAGTTGTCGGGTCTTGTTGCCCCCGAAGCTCAGCCCGGTCAGATCGTCGCGCTTCATCCAGAGGTCGATGTCCAGCAGGTTGGACAAACGGTCGAGCCGTTCGACCGGGGTTGCGCCCGACATCAACGTGGCGCGCGGAAAACGCGCGAGGCTCTCGGTTACTTCGGTGGCTGCCTTCATGTCGATTGTCCACCCAAGGCAGCGGCCAAAACGGTCCGGGCAGCCTGTTGTCCTGGCCTCAGGTTACCGCTGTGCCCCGCGCAAAGCCAACAGTTTCAGAAAACTCACAGGCCCCCGCGCCAATGCAAGGGCGACGGGACGAACATGTATCCATGCGGCATGCCCCGTCAGGTCCGAGGCATGCCGGGGTGCATTGGCTACTTGCGATGGATCGCCGAGATCTTGGTGATCCCGTCCTCGCCGGCGGTTTCATAGACGATATGTACCTCGTCACCCGAAACGAGCCCCTCGGGCACCTCGGCCACGAATTCCAGCGACCAGACGGTCTTGTCGTCGAGAACGATCAGACCGTCCACGCGATCATAGGCCAGAATGGTGCCGGTGACCTCGTCAGCAAGGACCGGAGTCGCGACGAGCAGGGTTGCAGCAAGGAAAAAGCCGCGCATTGGGGTGCTCCTTTGAGCATGGGTTGAAACCGAATGGTAAATGGGGAGGTTCCGGTCGCGCGCAAGTGCCGTCAAAAAATAATTAAACTTTTGTTTTTCAATGTACTAGAAGACACCCGGGACCCATCCAAATGTTTGCCATCACGCCGCCACATTCAAGCGTCACCCTTGGGCCATGTCCGAATTGCAAGCCATCCGCCAAGCGCTCTATCCCGAGTTGGCCCAGACCGGCCAGCCTGCCCCGTCGCGCCGTCAGAAACGCGCCGAACGGACCCGGGCGCGGGCACTGTCGCCACTGCGGATCGTGATGCTTCTGGCCTCGATCCCGGTGCTGACCGCGACCACCGCGCTGGGGGTTTTCATCCGCACCAGCCCCTATGAGCCCGAGCTTGCGCTGCGGCATCTGGCCGCGCTGGCCGGGTGCGAGGTGGCGCATTCCGTCGGCCTTGCGCCGTCTCAGGTTGGCGGGCCGGGCTATCATGCCCGCAACGATACCGATCTGGATGGCATCGCCTGCGATGCCCCGCCTGCACTGGCGGCCATGACCCCGACAAGCGACGCGCCACCCCGCCAGCAGCCGGGCGCCGCGAAATTCGTCCGGCCCTGACCGGTTGGCGCGGCTCGCTTTGCCCGGAACGCTTAGGCGACCCGCTGGCCGCGCGACCAGACCGATTGCAGAGCCGGCACCCCTTCGCGCATCCGGAACTGGATCAGGTCGGCCCGCAGCCCCGGCGCGATCTCGCCCCGGTCGTGCAGCCCCACCGCGTGGGCAGGTGTCCGTGTCACCGTGGCCAGTCCCCGGGCCAGATCGCCCCACAACTCGCCCAGCCGCACCGCCGAAAAGAGCAGCGCCGAAGGCACGTAATCCGAGCTGAGGATGTCGAGCAGGCCGCGTTCGGCCAGATCCTGTGCCGCCACATTGCCGGAATGTGACCCGCCCCGGATCAGGTTCGGCGCCCCCATGATCACCTTGATGCCATGGGCATGGCAGGCCTCGGCCGCCTCGATCGTGGTGGGAAACTCGGCCAGGCGGATACCGTGGCCCGCCGACAGCGCCACCTGTTCGGGCGTCGTGTCGTCGTGGCTGGCCAGCACCGACCCCAGCCGCGCCGCGGCCTTGACCGTCTCGGCCTCGTGCCGGTCGCCATTACGCTCGCGCAGCATCCTGAGATGGCTGATATGTTGCAGGAACGTATCGTCATCCATCGCATTCCTGCCCTTCATATAGGTTTCAAGCTTGGCCATGTCGCGGAACTGCCGCTGGCCCGGCGTGTGATCCATCAGCGAGACCAGACCGACCCGGTCCTCGGGTGTGAACTCGTCCAGCTCCTCGACCAGGGTTTCCGAACAGACCTCGGCCCGCAGATGCAGGAAATGGCTGATCTTCAGCGCCTCCGCCTCGCGCAACTGCCACAGCTCGCGCGACAGGCTGCGGGCGTATCTCAGGTAGCGCCCCGCGCCCGAGGGGATCGATCCCACCCGCATCGCATCGAACACCGTGGTGATGCCGGTACTGGCCAGTTCCGCGTCATGGGCCAGGATGGCGGCGGCATGCGGCCAGTCAACCTTGGGACGCGGCTGGATATGGCGTTCAAGATTGTCGGTATGCAGCTCCACCAGCCCTGGCGCCAGCATATCACCGCCGCAATCGACGGCACCGGCGGGCACGCGCGCGCTCTGGGCGATCTCGGCGATGGTTCCATCCACCACCCGCAGGCTGCCGGTCACGGTTTCGCCGGGCAGAACCAGCGTGGCATTGGCAAGGATCATTTCATCTGTCATCTGAACTTCATCTGGTTGGAGCATGGGTGAAGGCCACGACATAGGAGGCCAATGTGACATTCCTGCGATACGCGATCTATTTCCTGCCGCCCGCGTCCGCGGCCTGGACAGGGTTCGGCGCCGCCTGGCTGGGCTGGGATGTCGAGACCGGGCAGGAGGTGGCGCATCCAGAAGGCACCGGACTGGATGTGGCCGCACTGACCGCAACGCCGCGCAAATACGGGCTGCATGCCACGATGAAACCGCCGTTTCGCCTGACCGGGGGGCAGGATATCGACGCGCTGCACCGGGCCTGCGCAGAGCTGGCCGCCCGCCGCCCGGCGGTGACGCTGGAGGAGCTGGAGATCGCCCGGCTGGGCCGGTTCCTCGCCCTGCGCCCGGTGGGGGACCTGACCGAGCTGAACGCGCTGGCGGCGGCCTGCGTCACCGAGTTGGACCCGTTTCGCGCCCCCGCTACGCCGCAGGAGCTGGCGCGCCGCCGCGCCGCCCGGCTCACCCCGGCGCAGGACGCGCATCTGACCCACTGGGGCTATCCCTATGTGCTCGACCAGTTCCGTTTTCACATCACCCTGACCGGACGGCTGGACGATGACTTGCTGGCGCGGGCGCAGGCCCTGTTGCAGGACCGCCTCGGGCCCTTGCTGCCGGTGCCGTTCACCCTGGGTGATCTGGCCCTGGTGGGCGAGGCCGCAGATGGCCGGTTTCACCTGATCCATCGCTACGCGCTTTCCCGCTGAAGATGGGCCAGAACCGCCTCGACCGTGCGGTCGAGCGGGCCTGAATTGTCGATCGTGATCACCCGGCGCAGCCCCTCGGGCAGGGCCATGTCGGCGCGCCCCAGCCGTTGCGCCTGACCTGCCGCATCCTCGCGCCCGCGCGCGGCCAGCCGCGCTGCCAGCACCTCGGGCCGCGCTGTCAGGGACAGCACTGTAAAGGGGCGAAACACCTCCTGCGCGCGTAAGAGTACGCCGCGCGACAAGTTGACCAGCAACGCCCGCGCCCCTGCACGTTCCGCGTCCGAGGGCATCGGAATGCCATAGCTCAGCCCATGCGCCTGCCAGCTCAAGGCAAAACCGCCCACCGCGCGCATCGCGTCGAAGGTTTGTTGCGAGACGCCGGTGAACGGCTCGCCACCTGCCTCTTCCGACCGGGTGATCACCCGGCGGATCAGGCGCAACCCCGGGTCACGCGCGGCAAGTGCGGCCATGACGCTGTCCTTGCCCACGCCCGAAGGCCCCACCACCGCGATCACCGGAACCCGCCTCATGCCGCAGCCCCAGGCGTAAAGCCCGAGACATCGACCACCCGGTCGCAGACCCGCATCCGCGCTTCGACATCGTGAAAGATGCCGACGATGGCCGCGCCGCGCGCCTTGGCCTCTGCGATCAGGTCCAGCACCACGGCGCGGTTCTCGGCGTCGAGGCTTGCGGTCGGCTCGTCCAGCAACATCGCCGGATAGGCATGGGCAAAGCCGCGCGCGATGTTCACCCGCTGCTGCTCGCCCCCGGAAAAGGTGGTGGGGCTCAGCGACCAGAGCCGCTCGGGAATGTTGAGCCGCCTGAGCAGCACCTCGGCCCGCGCCCGCGCCGCCTCGGGGTCCACGCCCAGCGCCAAAAGCGGTTCGGCCACCACCTCGACGGTCGGCACACGTGGCACTACCCGCAGGAACTGGCTGACATAGCCCAGCACTTCGCGCCTCAATCGCAGGATCTCGCGCGGCTCGGCCCGGACCACGTCCAGCCCGCCCACGAGGACAGAGCCCGAGGCCGCCAGGTAATTGCCATAGATCACCCGCATCAGGGTGGACTTACCCGCCCCTGACGCACCGGTCAGCGCCACACATTCGCCGGGCGCCACATACAGCGAAGCGCCTTCCATCACCCGGATCACCGCGCCGCCCTGATTGTGCAGGGTGAAACTCTTGCTCACGTCACGGATGTCGATCATCCCAAATCCCTTTCATTTCGCCCCAAATACTCCGGGGGAGCGCCAAAGGCGCGGGGGCAGCGCCCCCTCAGACCTGCAACACACTCGACACCAGCAATTGGGTATAGCCATGCTGCGGATCGTCCAGCACCTGATCGGTGAGCCCGCTCTCGACCACACGCCCATCCTTCATCACCATCAACCGGTCGGCCAACAACCGCACCACCGCCAGGTCATGGGTGACGATGATGGCGCTCAGCCCCATCCGCCGCACCAGCCCGCGCAAAAGGTCGAGAAGACGCGCCTGCACACTCACATCCAGCCCCCCCGTGGGCTCGTCCATGAACACCAGCCGCGGCCCGGTCACCAGATTGCGCGCAATCTGCAAGCGTTGCTGCATGCCGCCGGAAAAGGCCGAAGGCCGGTCGTCGATCCGGGCGCCGTCGATCTCGACGCGGTCCAGCCAGTCGAGCGCCGCCGCTCGGATGCGGCCATAATGCCGGTCGCCCACCGCCATCAGCCGCTCGCCGATATTGCCGCCCGCAGACACCGACATGCGCAGCCCGTCGCGGGCATGCTGGTGGACAAAGGCCCAGTCGGTGCGAGACAGCATCCGCCGCTCGGGTTCCGACATGGTGACCGTATCCACCGGTCCCATATGGCGGGTGTCAAAAATCACCTGCCCCGCATCGGGCGCCAGATGCCCGGCCAGACAGTTGAGCAGCGTCGACTTGCCCGAGCCGCTTTCGCCCACGATCCCCATCACCTCGCCGGGATAGAGATCGAAGCTCACATCGGTGCAACCGATCCGCGCGCCATAGCGCTTTTCGATCCCTGCGACCCGCAACAAAGGGCTCATCGCTCACCTCCCGCGCCCAGGATTTTGAAAAAATCCTGTCCAAAAAATTTCGTGGAAATTTTTTCCCCCGTTCCGACCGATGCGCTCATGCCGCAGCCTCGCGGCGCGACCGGCAGTAATCGGTGTCGGAACAGACAAACATCCGCGTCCCCGCATCGTCCATGATCACCTCGTCCAGATAGCTGTCTTCGGCGCCGCAGAGGTCGCAGGCGTGATCGGCCTTCGTGGCCTCGAACGGGTAATCCTCGAAATCGAGGCTGACGACGCGGGTATAGGGCGGTACCGCATAGATGCGCTGTTCGCGCCCTGCGCCAAAGAGCTGGATCGCCGCCATCTCCATCTTGGGGTTGTCGAATTTCGGGATCGGGCTTGGGTCCATCACATAACGCTCCGCCACCCGCACCGGATAGGCATAGGCGGTCGAGATCGCGCCGTGCTGGCTGATGTCTTCGTAAAGCTTCACATGCATCAGCCCGTACTCCTGAAGGCTGTGCATCTTGCGCGTCTCGGTCTCGCGCGGCTCCAGAAACCGCAGCGGTTCGGGGATCGGCACCTGATAGACCAGGATCTGATCCTCGGTCAGCTCCGCCTCGGGGATACGGTGGCGGGTCTGGATCACCGTTGCATCCTGCGTCATCTCGGTCGTGGCCACCCCGGCCGTGCGTTCAAAGAACTTGCGGATCGACACCGCGTTGGTGGTGTCGTCGGCGCCCTGGTCTATGACCTTCAACCGGTCCTCGGGAGTCAGCGTCGCGGCCGAGACCTGCACGCCCCCGGTGCCCCACCCATAGGGCATTGGCATCTCACGGCTGGCAAAGGGCACCTGATATCCCGGTACCGCCAGCCCCTTGAGGATGGCGCGGCGGATCATCCGCTTGGTCTGTTCGTCGAGATAGGCGAAGTTATAGTCGGACATTCAGGAACCCGCCTTCTGAAAGGAGACGCATTGGAGGACATGGTTTTCACAGCGATATTGCTGCTTGTTACGATTCTGATCTGCTGGATAGATGTGGCGCGGAGGAGACGGCGGCGCGACACCCTTCGCCAAGACGACAGCGGCGTTTGGATCTGGACCGGGTCTGACGGCCGCGAACACCGCTCGCATACCCATCCCGACGCCCCGGGCGGAGATTGGCATTCGTCCGATTTCGGCGGCGATTCCTTTGGCGGCGGAGACGGTGGAGGCGATTGAGATCATTCCGCCGCCTCCCGATGTGCGATGCGCTCTTCCGCCTCGCGGCGCAGTTTGCGCACCAGTTCCAGTTCCGACTGGAAATCGACGTAATGGGGCAACTTGATATGCTCCAGAAACCCGGTGGCCTGGATATTGTCGCAATGGCTGAGCACAAATTCCTCGTCCTGCGCCGGGGCGCCCAGATTGTCCTCGCCCAGCTCCTGCCAGCGCAGGGCGCGGTCGACCAGCGCCATGGAGATTGCCTTGCGCTCGGATTGACCGAACACCAGCCCATAACCTCGGGTGAATTGCGGCGGTTCGATCTTGGAGCCCTTGAACTGGTTGACCGTCTCGCATTCGGTCAGCTCGACCTCGCCGATCTCGATGGCAAAGCCCAGTTCGGGGATCTCCATCTCGACCGTGACCCGCCCGATGCGCAGCTCGCCGACAAAGGCGTGGTTGCGCGCGTATCCGCGCTGGGTGGAATAGGCCATGCCCAGCACAAACCCCTCATCCCCGCGCGCCAGCGATTGCAGGCGCAGGGCGCGGTCGGCGGGAAATTCCAGCGGTTCGCGGGTCAGGTCGCGCGGCGCGACCTCGCTTTCGGGTTCGGACTGGATCAGCCCCTCTTGCCCCAGGAACTCGGTGATATGCGGCGTTGGCTCGCGACGCGGCGGCGCGCTTGGTGCGGGCGGCACCGCGCCCTCTGCGGCCAGTTTGAAATCCAACAGGCGATGGGTGTAGTCGAAGGTCGGCCCCAGAACCTGCCCGCCCGGCGCGTCCTTGAACGTCGCCGAGATGCGCCGATCGCAGGCCATCGCGCCGGTATCGACCGCGCGGCTTGCGCCAAAGCGCGGCAGGGTGGTGCGATAGGCGCGGATCAGAAAGATCGCCTCGATCAGGTCGCCGCGCGCCTGCTTGATCGCCAGCGCGGCCAGGTCGGGGTCATAGAGCGAGCCCTCGGCCATCACCCGGTTGACCGCCAGGCTCAATTGTTCGCGGATCTGGGAGAGGGAGAGTTCAGCGACCGACGTATCGCCCCGCCGTTCTTCGGCCAGCCAGGCATGGGCGTTCTCGATGGCGCGCTCGCCCCCTTTGACGGCAACATACATGGCCTAGCCCTCCGCACGGATGGTGGTGCTGCGGGGCAGGGCCGCAACCCGGTCGCCACAGGTGAAGAAAAAATCGCAGCCCAGCGGGTAAAGCATCGCGTTGCCCTGCAACGCGCCCGCGTCCGGCAGCGACAGGCGGGCCGTGTCGCGGATACCCGGACCGCTCAGCTCCGCGCCCACGTTCTCCAGTGTTTCGCATTCAACGATCAAAGTCGCAGAACGGTCGGGATATTCCGGCGTGCCGATCCGGTAGCGCGACAGCGGCATCAGGTCGGCCCAGCTACCCAGCGCGAAATCGGCCTCACCGGCGTCGCAGAGCGGCGCGCCGGTGTGAAAGCTCAGCCATTGGCGCACCGCGTCATTATCCGCCGCCCCACCCAGATGCACCCGCGTTTCCGGGTCGCAGAGCGTCAGCAACAGCGTACCTGCCGCTACAGACAAAGGCGCGGGTGGCGCGGCGCCTGCGATCCTGCGGATATCGCCCGGTCGCGCCATGGCGGTCATCGCCGCGCGAAAGGCATGCGCCGCATCGACAGGCGCGTCGCGAAAGCCACCGGCATAAAGGTTCGATCCGTCCATCAATCCTCTCCCCTGACCAGCGTGAAGAACTCGACCTTGGTGGCGGCGGCCCGGGCCGCGCGGGTTTCGGCGCGCTCGGCCATCTGGGCGGCCAATGGGGCCAGCACCAGGGCGCGGATACGTTCGGCGGCCTCGGTCTGCATCAAGGCGTCGATCAGCGCCGCCGCCTCGGCCTTGGCCCGCGAACGGCCCTGCACATAGGCATGACCCACCGTGCCATCCGCCAATGCGAGGGCGCAGCGCGTCACGGTCATCTCGCCCAGGTTGAAAGGGGCGCCGGTGCCACCGGCGCGGCCCCGCACCATCACGCCACCGGTCTCGGGCGCGCGCAGCCAGTCATAGGCGGGGCGCGCTTCGACCCGGTCCCACAGCGCCATCAGCGCCGCCTCGGGCGCGCGGGCCAAGAGGCCCATCCAGCCCTGCCGCGCCGCCGTCTCTTTCTCTTGATCTGCCATAAAAGCCTCTTGGCCCGGTTGTCTACATTCACTATACAACTAGACAAATATTAGCGGGTTGCCCCCCATCCCGCAATCCACCCAACGATGAAGTTTTGATGACATGAGCCGCAGCCCCGTCTGGAAGACCATCGCGTTGAGCCTGACCGAAGACATCGCCGAGGGCCGCTATGGCGCGGGCGACCAACTGCCGACCGAGGCGCAGCTGGCCGCGACCCATGGGGTCAACCGGCACACGGTGCGCCGGGCGCTGGCGGATCTGGCCGATCAGGGGCTGGTGCACGCGCGGCGCGGCGCGGGCGTCTTTGTCACCGCCCGGCCCACCGATTACGCCATCGGCAAGCGGGTGCGGTTTCACAAGAACATCGCCGCCGGGGGCCGCATTCCGGGCAAACGCATCCTGACCTTGCTGACCCGCGCCGCAGACGCGACCGAGGCCGAGGCGTTGCGCCTGCCCGCAGGCGCGCGCGTGCATGTCTATGACGGGCTGTCGTTGGCCGACGGTCAGCCCATCGCCGTGTTCCAGAGCGTGTTTCCCGCCGACCGTTTTCCGGGCCTGCCCGAGGCGCTGACCGAAACCCGATCCGTCACCGCCGCCCTGCAACGGATGGGGGTTGCCGATTTTACCCGGGTCTGGACCCGACTGACAGCGCGCCCCGCCACAGCCACACAGGCTCTGCACCTGCGGCTGAACGAGGGGGCGCCGCTGCTCCATACGACCGGCGTGAACGTGGACCCCGAAGGCCGGCCGGTGGAATACGGCCGCACCTGGTTTGCCGGTGACCGGGTGACGCTGACCGTGGGTGCGGACTGAGCCGCCCTTTGATCGGCATCAATGTACAGACGGCGCGACCATGGCTAGGTTGCGGATATGAGCGAAACCAACCCCACCGGGCTCGACGCCTATAAACCCGCCGAAATCGCCCGCCTGGTGGAAACCGCAGGCGTGGCCAAGGCCGGGCTCAGCACCGGCCAGACCCTGACGCTTGCGGTGCTTGCGGGGGTCTTCATCGGCTTTGGCGGCGCGGCCTATACGATGGTGATGACCGGCGCGGATGCGGGCTTTGGTCCGGCGCGGTTTCTGGGCGGGGTAGTGTTCTCGCTGGGGCTGATCCTGGTCATCGTTGGCGGCGCCGAGCTGTTTACCGGCAACGCGCTGATGGTGATGGCGGCGGTGGACCGGCGGATCACTCTGTCCGCGCTGTTGCGCAATTGGGGCCTGGTCTATCTGGGCAATCTGGTGGGGTCCGTGGGGCTGGCGCTGGCTTTTGGCCTGACGGGCCTGTTGGACGGGCCGATGGGCGACACCGCGCAGGCCATCGCGCGCGGCAAGGCGGCGCTGGATCCCGGCGCGGCCTTCATGCGCGGGATGCTGTGCAATGCGCTGGTCTGCCTCGCGGTCTGGCTGACCTTTGCCGCGCGCACGGCGGCGGGCAAGATCCTGGCCATCCTCTGGCCGATCTCGGGGTTCGTCCTGCTGGGGCTGGAACACTCGGTGGCCAATATGTACCTGATCCCGCAGGGGATATTGGCCGGGGCTGAGGTGACGCTAAGCGCGGCGCTGGCGAACCTGCTCTGGGTCACGCTGGGCAATATCCTGGGCGGGGCGGGCGGTGTGGCGCTGGCCTATCGCTTTGCCTATCTGCGTCAGAGCCCATGATGACCGACCCCTACCTGCCCGCCAATGCCGAAACCCGCGCCCAGGCCCGCGCCCTGATCGATACCGCGCGGCACGCCGCGTTGGCGGTGCTGCAACCGGGTGGCCAGAGCCCCTCGGTCAGCCGCATCGCGCTGGCCACCGATGCGCAAGGCATGCCCGTCTCGCTGATCTCGGCTCTTGCCGCCCATAGCGCCGCTTTGGAGGCGACCCCCGCCTGCGCCCTGCTGATCGGGGAGCCGGGCACCAAAGGCGACCCGCTGACTCATCCGCGCCTGACCCTGCACTGCATCGCGCAGGTGATCGCGCGCGGCACGCCCGGACATGACAGCCTGCGCGCCCGCTATCTGGAGCAGCGGCCCAAGGCGGGGCTTTATGCCGATTTCGGCGATTTCCGATTTGTCCGCTTTGCCATCAGCGATGGCCTGCTGAATGCCGGTTTCGGCAAGGCGGTACGGCTGACCGGCGAGGAGCTGTCGCCATAGCGGCAGATCGCGTCAGGCGCGGCGGCGCGGATGCTCGTCCTCGACCCGCAGCACGACACCGGCGAACGAGGCGCTGCCACGCAGGAACAGATCGGGGTCTCGCACCTGGGGATAGGTCTCGGCCCAGTCGCGGTAGCGGTCATTGGTGACGATGCGCGCGCCCAGTTTCTCGGCCTGCGCCAGCAGCAACGGATCGGCCGGCCTGCCCTTGGGGGCAACCTTGATACAGGCCGAAGGGTAGCGCAGCGCCCGCGACAGGTCGCGCGGACCCATGTAGTGCGACCCGACCTCGTAACCGACATTGGCGTCGAACCACAGAACCGGGGTCCAGCCATGCAGAACCAGCGCCTCTATGCAGTGCCGGACAGTCTCCAGCCGGGGCGTGTCATCGCGCCAGAACATCACATTGGACCCATCGACGACGATCCATTGCGAGGGGGGCCGCGTCCGGGCGCGGATCAGCAGCAGCAGGCTGGCCACAAAGCCCGCAGCGGCCAGCAACAGGGCAGGAGAGAGAATCGGACCGATGCTCAGAACGGACCAGGTGAACAGGGCAAGCGACAGCAACAGAATCAAGAACGATACGACCATAGGTTGATCGTATCGCTTATTCAGTCGCTTGAGGCAATATCAACGGTGACCTGGGGTGAACTTAGCGCACCACATGCACCGCGCATTGCGCATGACGGACAACCTTTGCAGCAGTGGAGCCCAAGAGCAGATCCTGCATCCCCGGCCGGTGCGAGGAGATGATGATCAGGTCGGGCTTGTTGGTCTCGGCCCAGTCCAGGATCGAGCGGCCCGAATGCCCCTCGATCAGCACACCGGTGGCATTGGGTAGACCGGCGGCCATCTTGTCCAGCTCGCCTTTCAGCGCCTTGCGCGCCTCGGCCAGATAGTCGGGCGGCATATACGAGATCGCATAGGCCGGAATATGCTCGACCACATGCAACAGCGTGATCCGCGCCTCGGGCGTGGCCAGCAGTCTGGCCAGCTTCAGCGGGCCCGAGACGTCGCGCTCGGAATCGAACGAAATGGGGATGAGGATATTGTGATACATGGTTCGCGCCTCCGTTAGGGATAGGCGCAGAATGCCGTGCCGCCCGCGCCCGTGCCTTGATCCAGATCAGCCTTTTTCAGCGGTTTCAACTGGCGTCAAAGGTCTCGGCCACCTCGTACATCACCGGCTCAAAGCTTTTGCACATCTCGTTCAGCTTGCGGTTTCTCTCTCGCATTTCGGGGGTGCGCAGCATGGCCAGGAAATCCTCGCGCCGCCGCCATTGCGAGTAATTGGCGATGCGGGTCTGGGCGTCGTTCACATGCAGGCCGGCGGCGATGAATCCGGGTTGTTTCGAGATGAACTCGGCATAGGCATCGGTCAGCGCCTCGAGCAGATCCTGACAGGTGCCCGGCGTCATCTCGAATGTGGTGATCACGGTTTGCACCGGGGCGGCCTTGACGATCTTGGGCATGGGGGTCTCCTTCTCCTGCCCTTTCAGCCTATCACAGCTTTTCCAGCGCGCGCTCTATTTCCTGCATCAATCCAGTCACTTCGGCATGGGCCGGGCCCTTGGGCGCCTCCAGCGCCGCGCGCCCCTGCCCCAATGTCTCGGCATAGACCACGCGGTTCGCCATCACCGCCTGCGCCAGTTCCGCCTTCATCTCACCGGCCTTGGCCGCCACATCCTGTGCCAGCCGGGTTCCGGGGCGGTTGCGGGTCATCACCATCAGCGCGGGCTTTTCCTCGCGCTCGGCCAGGTACAGCACCATTTCCACCGCCCACAGGTCCAGATGCGAGGTCGCCACCGGGATCAGCACCAGATCGGCCTCGCGCAGCGCAGGGCGCAGATCGCTGTCAGCCTTGGGCGGGGTGTCGATGATGACGATGTCATGCTCCTTGGCCAGTTTGCGCACCTCGTAACTCACGCCCCAGGCCGAGGCGGTAGAAAACTCCAGCCCCGGCTCGCCGCCCGCCTCGAGCCGCGCCATGAACCAGCGCCCGGCCGACCCCTGCGGGTCGGTATCCATCAGCGCAACCCGTTTGCCCGCACGGGCAAAGGCAACGGCCAGATTGACCGCCAGCGTGGTCTTGCCCGACCCGCCCTTCTGTTGCGCGACCGTGATCACCTGTCCCATGGGGGCCCTCCATCATGCCGCATTGCAGCATAGAGGTCCAACCGCAGAGCACAACGGCGATTCGCCCCATTCTCCTGCGGCATGGCGGCCCGATAGCCCATCCTAACGCTTCGTTAACCAATCGCGGCAAGGCTGAGGCCAGAGGGACGCGATGGGACGGGTGCTGCTTGCCTTATGGATCTGCCTCGTCGTGGCCGGTCAGGCCGCGGCGGGCGCGTGGCTGCGCGAGCGCGGCACAGGGTTCACCTCGGCCACCGCCACACTCTACCGGTTCAACGGCTTCGTGGATTACAAGACCACCGCCTATGGCGAATGGGGCGTGACCGATCGCTGGACGCTGGGTTTCGACGTGAATGAACAGCCGGGCCTGGCCGGTCACGCCTTGCTGTTCCTGCGCTATCCGCTGGCCGACCTGGGTCAGCGCGGGCGCTTTGCTGTCGAGGCTGGCGTGGGCGGCCATCACTGGCTGGGCGCGTGGAGCCCGATGACAAAACTCACCCTGTCTTATGGCAAGGGTCTCGATTCCCGCTGGGGGCACGGCTGGTTCGCCGCCGACGCCGGGTGGGAACGCCGATTTGGCACCGCGACAGAGATTTTCAAGCTCGATTTCACCGCGGGCCTTGCCACACCGCGCCGCATCGACCCGATGCTGCAACTGGAAACCGCCTATGTCTCCGGCCTGCCGGTTTTCTGGACCCTCACGCCCGCGCTGCTGATCGACGCGGGCAAGGGCGGCACCTGGGTGGTCGGGCTGGAACGGAAATCGGACCTGCCCGGCACCATCGGGCTGAAACTCGGCTTCTGGCGCAGTTTCTGACCCCCCGACGGGGCAATGGGGGCTGCGCCTGCACGCAGCCCCGGCACGCACCCCGCGCTTACTTGTCGGCGCGGACCGTGGCGATGACCGTGCCCTTGACCGGCTCGCTCCAGCGCAGCCGGATCATGTTCTGCCCCGCCCCCTGCTGCGCCTGTGCATAGGGCGCAAGGTACCGCACCGCACCGCCGGAATCGGTCAGCGCCCCCTGCGCAACCACCGCCTGAATACCCCGGCTTTCGGCGCCAAAGGGCAGCTTGCCCTCGGTGTCGATCAGCCAGTTATCGGACGCGGTTGCCTGCTGATACTCCAGCCGCAACGGGTTTTCCGACTGAACGCTCACCCCGTGATACATGTTGCCCTCGAAGATCAGGTTCTTGGTCCGGTCGTAATTCAGCCCCGAGAAACTGGTATCGACCCGGTCAGCCCGGTCGATATAGCCGTTGATTGAGCGGAACTTGTTGCCGGTCACCGTCATGCCGTTGATGAAATGGCCCACACCATGCGGCTTGATCACCACATAACTGAACCAGGGCGCCACCTCTCCCGACAAAAAGATATTGTCGGTGATGCTCATCGAACTGAACGAGAACCCGCCGCTGAAATCGGGATTGGCATCCTGTTCGTTGGTCCATTCAAAGCTGCAATTGTCGACATAGTTCTCGGCGAAGGTGCAGCTGGAATAGGTGCCGATGATGACGATCCCCGCCGTGCGCGGCCCGTTCGGCACAGCATCCCCCTGGAAGAAGTGATTGCCCAGGATCATGTGGTTCTGCCCGGCCATGACGCCGAAGTGCAGGAAATTCGTCGCGCGGTTGTGGCGCAGCTTGACGTCGTTGGCATTGACGTTGAACGCGATCGAGGTTCGATCCGCGACATTCGCCCCCTCTTCCGAGGACAGGAACTGGCACCCGTCGATCAACATCCCCTGGCAGCCGCCGCCAATCGAGGTGATGCCGCGATCCTTGGGCCGGCTGATGAAACAGTCGAACAGCGCAAATGTCGCGCCCGCCGGGGCCAGCTTGATGCCGCTACAGGTGTTGTTGCACTGGAATTCGATGTTCTGCATGTTGAACTTCGACAGAGAGCTGAAGCCGCTGAAATCCAACATGTATTTGTAGTCGTGAAAGGTGAAGACCTGCGTGCCCGCCGCATCGTAGAGCCCGGCGTTCAGCGTGATCTCCCCGGCACCCACATTCTTTGAGCGCACGTAGATCTCGCGCCCCACCCCGGCCCCGGTGACCCGTGCGCCAACCGGAATGTTGGCGACATTGGCAACATTGGTCAGCGTGCGCTGGTTCGCCGGATTATAGGTCGCCAGCGAGGTATAGGTCTGGGTGTCCCAGGCCGGTCCGCCCACTGCCTCCAACTGCCCGTTGCGGATCACCCGCCGCGTGGAATAGCTGTTTCGGTTCGGCACCGCCGCCTGCATGTCGATCGGCGCTGTGATCGTCACCTTGCGCCCACCCAGGTCCAGCGACTCGTGATCGACCCCGTTCAACAGCGCCTGGAACGCCTTGCGAAAGGCGGTCTCCTCGTTGCCAAACGCGGTGATATAGGCCGGCAGGTTGTAGTTCTTGGTCAGGATCAGCATCTTGTCGACCGGCATCGACACCGTGCCCTCGAACTCGATCTCGGACTGGATGTTGACCGTCTCGCCCAGGAAATAGCTGCCCTCGGGCACGAACACCCGCCGCCCGGCCGCCGCCGCGTCTGCCGCTTCAAACGCGGCCGCATCGTCGGTCACCCCGTCGCCCACCGCGCCATAGTCGCGCACATCCACAAGGGTCAGCATGTCGCGCAGGAACACGCCGGTGACATCGGTGATCTCGATATCGTCGATCCGCACGATGCCGCCGCTCGGCCCTTCCAGGTTGATCCCGAAATGACCGTAGATCGCCGTCCGCCCCCAGGGCATGTCGACGCCGCCGCGATTGCCCGAGCCGACGATGCCGGTCACCTCGACCACCTGACCATAGGTGGTCAGCGTCACCGCAGGGGCAAGCTCGGTCACCCCCGTCACATGGGCGCCCCCCGCGCCACCGGCCCAGCCCGCCACCCGCACACTGGGCAGGTTGCCGCTGATCGCCTTGACGCGCACCTTGACCTGCAAGTAGCAGCCCGGCTGCAACGGCGTCTGCCCCATATAACGCAGCTTTTGTACCGAACTGGTCTTTTGCAGCTCCAGACAGCCGCCGAAATCCGCGTCCGCTGGCACGAATGCGGCATTGGGCGCGCCGTCATAGGTATCCGATCCCGGTGTGCCGTCGCCGCTCGACCAGACATCCAGCCCCAGCTGGAAGGCGGGCGGCATAAAGTTGATGCCCTCGGTGATTGCCTTGTTCATCCAAATCCCTTTCCCAATCGCGCCGCAGACCACCTGCCCTGGCGCATGCATGTGACGGGTCCGGGTCGCCCCCGAACGCGCCATATCGCTAAAGGAAAGGGATTAACCGGCGCTCAGGGCACCGTGACGGTGGTGTTGCCTCAGGCCGACAGGCCCGGCGCCTTCAACACCTGCACCGCGTTGATCTTCCAGCCGCTTTCCAGCTGGATCATCTGGTAATCCAGGTAATGCACCGCACCATCCGCATCGGTGATCCGCACCGTCTGCCACAGCGCGCCGTCTTCCTCGTGCAGCTCCAGAAAGGTCACATCGGAGGGCCGCCACACCATCGGATAGCCACCCCGCACCATCGCCCCGAAATTCTCGGGCGTGCGAAAGATGTCGCGGATCGTCGGGCTGGCAAAGCTGAAGGCAGTCACGAAATCATCCGCCAGAAAGGCCTCGATCTGGCTGCCGATGACGGTCTCGATCTCGTCGCTCTGGGCCGCGGCGGGGCCAGCCAGCCCGGCCCACAAGGTCAGCATGAACAGCAATTGGCGCATGGCGTCTCTCCCGGTTCGCTGCCCAGTACTACGCGTCGCGGCGCCGTCCGGATCAGTCCAGATCGGTCCAGGGCCAGGGTTTGACCTCGCTGGCCGCGGTCTGGAACCGCGCCGCCTTGGCGATCCAGATGCCCAGGTCGGTGCCGAAATCGGCAAGCCGTGCATTCGGCTGGCCCTTGCTCACCGCCATGATGATGAACTGCACCACCGTGACTACCGCCAGAATGGTCTGCGCCAGGTTGATCATGATCGCGATCAGGATCATGTGCAGCAACCGCCACCACAAGCTGTCGCGCTGTTCGGGCTCTTGCTGATCGCCGTGCACGCGGCCTTCGAATTTGTCTTCGTCCGACATTGGCATGCTGTCCTCCGCGTCTGTGATGCTGCGGAGCCTAACACAGAAAACGGCGCCCGCCAGCGGGCGCCGCCCTGTTCATTGCAAACCGCCTCAGACGAGCTCGCCCGCCAGCGCCTTGTCGATCAGAGCGATGGTCTCGGGGATGCCGTAAAGCGCGATGAACCCGCCAAAACGCGGGCCCTGCGACGCGCCCAGCAGCACCTCGTAAAGCGCCCCAAACCAGGCGCGCAGCGGGTCGAACCGGTCGCGGCCCACCGCATAGACGATGGATTGCAGCGCCTCGTCCTCAACCGGTCCGTCATAGGCGGCCAGTTGCGCCCGCAACTCCACCAACGCCTCGCGCTCGACCTCTGTCGGCGCCCGGTAAACCCGCGTCGGCTTGACGAAATCGTTGAAGTAGCGCACCGCGAACCCGGCCGCCTGGTCCAGATCGGGATGGCTCTCGGCGCTGGCCTCGGGCGCGTAACGGCGGATAAAGCCCCACAGCGCCTCCTTGTCCTCGGCCCCCGACACGCTGGCCAGGTTCAGCAGCATCCCGAACGGCACGATCAGGGTCGAGGCAGGCACATCGCCACCATGGATATGCCAGACCGGGTTGTTCAGCTGCGCCGCCAGATCCTGGGTCGGATAGGCCCGCAATTGCTGGTGATACTCGTCCACCGCCTTGGGGATCACGTCGAAATACATCCGCTTGGCGGTCTTCGGCTTCTGGTACATGAAATAGGCAAGGCTTTCCGAGCTGGCATAGGTCAGCCATTCGTCGATGCTCACCCCGTTGCCGCTCGACTTGGAAATCTTCTGCCCGTTCTCGTCCAGAAACAGCTCATAGGTGAAATGCTCGGGCGCGGGCACGCCCAGCACCCGGCAGATCCCGTCATAGATCGGCGTATTGGTCGAGTGATCCTTGCCGTACATCTCGAAATCGACGCCCAGCGCCGCCCAGCGCGCGCCGAAATCGGGCTTCCATTGCAGCTTCACGTTGCCGCCCGTCACCGGCAGCGTCCATTCGCGCCCGTCCTCGTCGTCAAAGGTGATGGTGCCGTCCTTGGCGTTCACCTCTTTCATCGGCACGTACAGAACCCGCCCCGTCTCGGGGTGGATCGGCAGGAAAATCGAATAGGTCTGCTGCCGTTCCTCGCGCAGCGACTTCAGCATGATCTTCATGATGTCGTCATAGCGTTCGGCGGCGCGCAGCAGGATCTCGTCGAACTGGCCCGACTTGTAGAACTCGGTCGCCGAATAGAACTCGTACTCGAACCCGAATGTATCCAGGAACCGCCGCAGCATCGCATTGTTATGATGGCCAAAGCTTTCATGGGTGCCAAACGGATCGGGCACCGAGGTCAGCGGCTTTTGCAGATGCTCGCGCAGCATTTCCTGGTTGGGCACGTTGCCCGGCACCTTGCGCATGCCGTCCAGATCGTCCGAGAAACAGATCAGCCGGGTCGGAATATCGCTGATCTCATGGAACGCACGACGGATCATTGTGGTACGCGCCACCTCGCCGAATGTCCCGATATGCGGCAGGCCCGAGGGACCATAGCCGGTCTCGAACAGAACATACCCCTTCTCCGGCGGCGCCTTCTCATAGCGTTTGAGCACCCGCCGCGCTTCTTCGAAAGGCCAGGCCTTGGACGCAAGGGCGAGTTCACGCGAGTTGGACATGTCGGTCTCCATCGGGGGGTATCCGGGCGCCCCATGCGCCCTGTCCGGCTGTCCTATTGTGCCAGTGCAGCATGAGTCAATAAACCGGTGCCTTTTCTGCCCTATTTCCGGGCATTTTCGGCGATCCAGTCCAGGATTCCCCGAACCTGCGGGTCCGCCGCCAGCCCGTCGCGCGCCGCCATGAAATAGCCGCGGGCCGACACCGCCTCTGGCC
Organism: Ruegeria sp. PrR005; assembly: GCF_010500245.1. Taxonomy (GTDB): domain Bacteria; phylum Pseudomonadota; class Alphaproteobacteria; order Rhodobacterales; family Rhodobacteraceae; genus Ruegeria_B; species Ruegeria_B marisflavi. The sequence continues at coordinate 12,296 of NZ_JAAGOX010000056.1, read as the reverse complement.
CCTCCAGCCGGACCAGCGCACCGGTGTCCAGAAAACTGTTCAGCACCCCGTCCCAGCACAGGCACACCCCCTGCCCGGCGAGCGCCGCATTGACCAGCATCGCGTAAGAGTTGAAATCCAGCACCCGCGCCCCCGCCGGCATCTCTGCCCCGACCGAGCGGAACCAGCTCGGCCAGTCGTGCCACTGGCTGCGCGCCGCCTCCATCGTCAACAGGGTCATGCGGGCAAAATCATAGGCATCGCCGCTCATCCCCCGCCGATCCAGATACAGCGGGCTTGCCGCCGGGAACACGCCATCGCCCAGCAGCCGCACCTCTCCTGCGTCCTCCGCCAGCCCGAACCGGATCGAGATATCGCCGGGGCGCTGCGGCTCACCATACTCCTGACTTATGATGCGTATCGTCACCTCGGCAAAGGTGTCTTCCAGCTCTCCCAGCCGGGGGATCAGCCAGAACGCCACCAGCCCAGAGGGTGCGGTAATCGTCACCACCTTGCCCCGTGCCGCCTGCCGGATTTGCGCCACAGCGGTTTCGATCTGCCCGAACCCGCCGCGCAAGGCCCGCAGCAAGTCCTTGCCATGCTGCGTCATTCTCACCGGTTTGTGACTGCGGTCGAACAGGGCACAGCCCAGATCCGCCTCCAGCGCCGCGATCCGTCGCGACACCGCGGGCTGCGACACGTTCAACTCGGCCGCCGCCGCCGTCAGTGTACCATGGCGTGCCGCCGCATAGAATGCCGTCAGCCCGGAAAAGCCTGGAAGCCGCTCCATCTATCATAACCTCAGCGTATAATCATGCGCATCTTTACGCGATTGCCCGCGCCCGGCAAGCGGCTGTATTGCTGCCCCAACAACAAGGAGCCCGCCATGACCGACCTTCTCGACAGCTTCGCCGCCGAAATCGGCACCGCAACGCCGCTGCATCAGGCCAGCAACCTGCCGCATGCCCCGCTGGCGGTCGACGCCGCCCATGTGCCGCTCTCCGGCGGCACCGACCCGACCTATGGCGAGGTACGCTGGCGCACGCTGATCAACGGCACCCCCGAGGCGCCCCGCGATCTGGTGCTGGGCCTGGCCGAGTTCGGCCCCGGCGACCGCCTGCTGCCGCACCGCCATACCCCTGCGGAATTCTATCTGGGCGTCCAGGGCTCGGGCACCGTCACCATTGACGGCGTTCCGCATCACATCGCGCCCGGCATCGCGCTCTACATCCCCGGTGATGCCGAACATGGCACCGTCGCCGGCCCCGAGGGCCTGCGCTTCGCCTATGGCTTTGCCTCCGCCGGGTTTGAAAGCATCGAATACCGCTTTTCCGCCAGCGCCTGATTGCCGCAAACCGGGCCGCGCGCTAACGGTTGAACCCAAGGCGCGCGCCCCCTATCCTGCACCGCAGCACATACGCAGGCAGGACCCCACCATGAGCGACCAACTTCCCCATCCGATGACGCCCCAGGATTGCCTTGTCGCGATCATGATGGCCGTCTCCGCCTCGGACGAGAACATCCGCACCGCTGAACTGGTCAAGATCCAGTCGGCCGTAAACATGCTGCCCGTCTTTGCCGAATACGATATCGACCGGATGAAACAGGTCAGCCAGGTGGTCTTTGACCTCTTCGAACAGGAGGACGGGCTTGATGCGCTCTTCGGCCTGATCCGCGACAACCTGCCCGAGCGGCTGTTCGAAACCGCCTATGCGCTGGCCTGCGACGTGGCCGCCGCCGACGGGCAACTGGCCGAAACCGAGCTGCGCCTGCTCGAAGAGATCCGCTACGAGTTGAACATCGACCGCCTGCACGCCGCCGCGATCGAGCGTGGCGCGCGCGCGCGCCACGTGGTCTGACCCGCGCCTCAGCTGCCGTAGATCGCGCCCCAGCGCTCGATCAGTTCCTGCTGCAGCTTCTTTGACCGCACATTCCAGCCGCGCGCGCCCTCGGGGCGTTCGCGGTCCTCGGGGCGAATGCGCGCGCGCCGGTCGAAATCGGCGCTGAAAATGGCAAAGGCCAGCACAGTGCCATCCGCCGCCGTCATGAACCCGCCCAGCCCAGAGACGAAGTTCAGCGTGCCGGTCTTGGCGACCACCCGGATCGGATGATCCCGGATCACCCGCCCCTTGGCATCGCGCATCGGGATATCCTTGAGCAGCCCCGGCAGCGTCCCCGCCTTGCCCGCCTGCACCAGCGCCGCCGCCAGGCCGCGCGGCGTCATGCGCGACGCCTCGCCCAACCCTGAATGGTCCACCAGGCTGGTGCCCGCCATGCCATAGCGCTCGGCGGCCCAGGCACTCATCGCCTGCCCCGACTCTTTCAGCGTGCGCGGCTGCCCGCCGCGCGCGATCGTCGCCGCCAGCCCGACCATCTCGGCGGTCAGGTTGGTCGAGAACTTGAGCATGTCGCGCAGGATCTCGCTCAGCGGCTCGCTATCGTGATGCGCCAGCATCCGCGCGCTGGCAGGCAGGCTGCGGATCACCTCGACCTTGCCCAGAACCACGCCGTTCGACCGCGCCAGCGTCTGGAACACATCCCCGGCATAAAGCGCGGGCTTGCGCACCGGCAACCAGCGCGAGCCATCCTGGCCCAGCGCCTTGCTTGCAACCGTCCAAGCGTCGATGCGCTGATGCTGCTCGTAGGTATAGATCGGCAGCGCCCGGTTCACGACCTTCATCTCGGCCATCGCCACCGCCGGCCTGATCTTGTCGCTGCGCGCATCCATCGCGACGGACCAGCCCTTGCCCGCCCGCTTCCACTCGAAATGCACCCGGTTGAAATTCAGCGCGATGCCGGACACCGCCGGGCTGTATCCCACATGATCGGGTTGCTCGGGGTCGATGCTGAACACCTCGGGCAATGCCCCGTCATACACCTTGAATCCGCCGCGCACCTCGCGCAGACCCGTGGCCTTCATCGCCCGCGCCAGGCTGGCCAGCGCATCGGTATCCAGAACCGGATCCCCGCCGCCTGCCAGAATCAGGTCTCCCTTCAGCACCCCGTTTTCCACCGAACCATCCGCCAGCACTCGCGTGCGGAACCGGTGCGACGGCCCCAGCGCCTCCAGCGCGTAAAGCGCGGTCAGCGCCTTGGCCACGCTCGCGGGCGGCAGTCCGGTCGCGCCCTCGACCGCCTCCAACTCTTCGCCGGTCTGGGCATTGACCACGGCAAAGCCGACACGGCCCGACAGCCCTGCCCGCGCCAGAACCGCTTCGGGCCGGGTCACGCCACTGGCGTCGAACGGGCGCAAGGGCGGGCGCAGCGAGGTGGCGGGCGGCGCCGCAAGCCCGGCAACCGGGCTCAGCGCCGCGCCGAGTCCGGCCAGGAATACACGTCTGGAAACACGATCAACCATACGCCCATAAAAGCGCAGCGCAGACAGACGCACAAGTGATCCTTTGCGGGCTTTTCGTCCGGTTTCCGGCATGTTACCGGGCAAACATGGGCCGCGCCATTCTGATCATGTTCCTTGCCATGTCGCTGATTCCCGCCGGGGACATGGCGGGCAAGATCCTGACCGGTCAACACGGGGTCTCGCCCGTCTTTGTCGCCTGGTCCCGCTTTGCGTTGGGGCTTCTCGTGATCCTCCCCTTCGTCCGCGCCCCGGCGCTTGCGCTGCTGCGGGACTGGCGCGTCTGGCTGCGCGCGCTGTTGCTGGCAGGCGGCATCCTCTCGATCCAATCGGCGCTCAAGACAGAACCGCTCGCCAATGTCTTTGCCGCCTTCTTCGTCGGCCCGATCCTCAGCTATGCGCTATCCGCGCTCTGGCTGCGCGAACCGGTGACATGGACCCGCTCGGCCCTGATGCTGGTGGGGTTCCTGGGCGTGCTGCTGGTGGTCCGTCCCGGGCTTGGCGGCTCGCCCGGCCTGCTGCTGGCGCTGCTTGCGGGCTGTTTCTACGGTGCCTTCCTGACCGCCTCGCGCTGGCTCAGCCACCTGGGCACACCATTGGCGCTCAGCTTTACCCAACTGGCCATCGCCGGTCTGGTGCTGACACCCTTCGGTATCGCCAACCTGCCCGCGCTTGACATGCAGACCGCCGGGCTGACCCTGGCCAGCGCCATGGGCTCGATGCTGGGCAACCTGCTGTTGCTGGTGGCCTATGCCCGCGCGCCCGCAACCCGGCTGGCCCCACTGGTCTATTTCCAGCTTATCGCCGCCGCCGGTCTTGGCTGGGCGGTGTTCGGCGACCTGCCCGATCTCTGGACCTGGGCGGGCCTGTCACTGGTGCTGGGCGCCGGTCTGGTCTCGGCGCTCCTGCGCCGCTGACCAGCCCCCCGCAGCCCGGATCCGGGTCGAGCTGACATCGACCATCGGCACATTGACGAAACACCAGGCGGGCGCCTGCGACCGGCCCAGCAGATGCCGCGCCTCTCCGTCGAGGCGATAAGGCGCATAGGCCCGTGCCGCCGGTGACATCCGGGCCGAAATCCGATCCCCCGGCCGGGCCACCACACCCACCGGCACCGTCTCCATGATCTGCCGCCAATCCTGCCAGCGGTGCAACTGCGCCAGGTTGTCGGCCCCCATCAACCAGACGAACCGCACCCGGGGATAGAGCCGCCGTAGCGCCGCGATCGTGTCCGCCGTGGCCCGCGTACCCAGATGCGTCTCGATATCGGTGACATCGACCCGCGGATGCCGCATCACCGCCCGCGCCGCCTCCATGCGCCGCGCCAGCGGCGCGGGTCCCCGCGCCTTCAGCGGGTTGCCGGGCGTCACCAGCCACCAGACCCGGTCCAGCCCGAACATCTTCAGCGCCTCGCGTGTCACATGCACATGACCCGCATGCGGCGGATCAAACGACCCTCCGAACAGCCCGATCACCTGGCCGGGCCGCGCATATGGAAACCCCTGTCTCATGAAGGCCTTGCTTGGCGCTTGCGCCCCGCCTTGTCAATCGGCAGGCCGCACCGCATCGCCCAGCCTGATCAGGCCCGGCTCCAGCACCTCGGCGCACCAGCCGCCATGCCCGCGCACCGCCGAATAGCCGCCGGGACCAAATGTCTCCTCCATCCGGGAACAGGGCGCGCAGACCACCGTCAGCCGCAACACCGCCCCGCCCAGCCGCAAAGGCCGATCCTTGAGCGCCGCCAGGTTGATCCCCTCGACCACGATATTGCGCCGCAAATCGAACGGCGAGACCGCTTCACGCCCAAGATATGATCCGATGGCACCCAGATGCTCGCCCTGCACCAGCGTCACCGCCCGCTTGCCGGGCCGCCCGTGATCCCCCGCCAGACCGCCGGCCTCGACCTGCGCCTTTTCGACCGCCACCAGTGCCGCTCGGCGTTCAGGTCGCAGCCCGATCCACGCCACCCGCCCCGGCTGCGCCCAGCCCGCTATCAAGGATTTCAGATCCGCCATCAGCGCTCTCCCGCCAACTCGTGCAGCTCCAGATCCGGCAGCCGGTCCAACGGATAATCGGAATGCAGGGTCCAGATATTCTCGTGATCCAGCGTCAGCGGCCGCAAGGTCCCGCCCGGAAAGGCCCGCGTTCTGAGGGTCAGCGCCATATCCGACATCACCCCCGGATTGTCCCGGAAATACGAATGCCCCAATCCACCCGCGCCCTCGACCCGGATGAAATGCACCAACCCCACCTTGCGCAGCGACGCCAGCTCGCCCGGTGCGAAATCGGTGGCGTCAAGCCGCCCGAACCGCGCCTCCTGCGTCAGGAACGACGAATAGGCCAGCGCCTGATCCCTGGGGTTGATATACACACTCACCTGCTCGAACGCCTCGGAAAACCGTTCGGATATCAGCCGCTGCCGCACCGTGCCCACGTCCAGATCCGGCGCCGCCAGAATCAGCGTGCCCGTCTTCATCGTCAGCTTCGGCTGATTGCCTCGCGCCCGCTCGCGGATCACCAGTTCGCGCAGGGCCGAGGTCGCCACATCCGTGCCCCGCGAGTGGGCGACGATGTCGATTTGCTCCACCTCGGGGACCGAGGCCAGCAGATCCAGCACCTCCTTGAAATGATAAACCGAGAAATCGCCCGACTCGCTGTCACGGAAGTACTTCAGCAGGCCAGGATTGCCCGCAGGCCAGGAAAACGCCATCGGGATCGACCGGCGCCCGGCATAATGCCAGACATTGGCCAAGGTCGTCAGCGCCTCGGGGAAATCGTTGGCAAACCCATGCACATAGATCAGCACCGCACCAGTGCCACTACGCCGCACCTGCGCGCCCATCATCTCGCGGAACCGCGCGGCATAGGCGTCATAGTCGCGCTGCGCCCGCGCCTCGGTCACTACCCGCCCCTCTCTCCGCTCTGCGGGCAAGGGCGAGCGGGCGAACCGGATCTCGTCGCGAAACCCCGCCAAGCTCAGCCGAGGCGGCCGCCGCCCCGGCCCGGCCTTGGTCAACTCCACCAGTTTCGGCCAGCTCGTCACTCCGTCAAAGGATACCGTGGCCCGGCCAAAGGCCAGGCTATCGGAACGGTCCGACAGGTACTCCACCTGCCCGTCCTCCTTCAGGTCCTGGCTGCGATTGGTCGCATAAAGGATTTCGGGGGTAACGGTTTGATAGTACTCAGTCACCTGCCCCGCCTGGTAATTGCGCCCCTCGGCATAGATATTGGGCACCCGCGCCAGACGGTCAGGCCGGGTTCCGCAGGCCCCCGCAACAAGGCAGGAGAGAACCGAGAGGGCGAACAGCCGCCGGTCAGGCCTTATTGCGTGGGGCACGGGCTCGGTCTCCTTTCGACCACCGATAAGGGATCACCAGCGCGGAACTCCAAATCACAATTGCGTTTGCGCCACGCCGCGTGGCGCATTGCCCCCGTCCCCGCCATTCGCTATCACACCGGCCAACCCGACTTTCCCCGACCCAGAGGACACGACATGGCCGCCTATCAATATGTCTACCACATGCAGGGTGTCTCCAAGACCTACCCCGGTGGCAAGAAATGCTTCGAGAACATCCACCTGAACTTCCTGCCGGGGGTCAAGATCGGCGTGGTCGGCGTCAACGGCGCCGGTAAGTCCACCCTGATGAAGATCATGGCCGGCCTCGACAAGGATTTCACCGGCGAAGCCTGGGCCGCCGAAGGCGCCAAGGTCGGCTATCTGCCGCAGGAGCCGCAGCTCGACCAGACCCTGACCGTGCGCGAGAACGTCATGCTGGGGGTCAAGGCCAAGAAGGACATCCTCGACCGCTACAACGAGCTGGCGATGAACTACTCGGACGAGACCGCCGACGAGATGGCCCAGTTGCAAGACCAGATCGACGCCGAGAACCTCTGGGATCTCGACAGCCAGATCGACGTCTCGATGGAGGCGCTGCGCTGCCCCCCCGACGACGCCGATATCGCCAATCTTTCAGGCGGCGAAAAACGCCGCGTCGCGCTCTGCAAGCTCCTGCTCGAAGCGCCCGACATGCTGCTGCTCGACGAACCGACCAACCACCTCGACGCCGAAACCATCGCCTGGTTGCAACAGCACCTGATCGACTACAAGGGCACCATCCTGATCGTCACCCACGACCGCTATTTCCTGGACAGCATCACCGGCTGGATCCTGGAACTCGACCGCGGCCGCGGCATCCCCTACGAGGGCAACTATTCCTCGTGGCTGGAGCAGAAGGCCAAGCGCCTGGAGCAGGAAGCGCGCGAGGACAAGGCCAAGCAAAAGACGCTGGAACGCGAACTGGAATGGATGCGGCAAGGGCAAAAGGCGCGCCAGGCCAAATCCAAGGCCCGGATCCAGGCCTATAACGAGATGGCCAGCCAGTCCGAGCGGGAAAAGGTCGGCCGCGCCCAGATCGTCATCCCCAACGGCCCGCGCCTGGGCTCCAAGGTGATCGAGGTCAACGGCCTTTCGAAACACATGGGCGACAAGCAGTTGATCGAGGGGCTCGACTTCTCCCTGCCCCCCGGCGGCATTGTCGGCGTCATCGGCCCCAACGGCGCCGGTAAATCGACGCTGTTCAAGATGATCACCGGGCAGGAGAAACCCGACGCCGGCAGTATCGAGATCGGCGATACGGTCAAGCTCTCCTATGTCGACCAGTCGCGCGACGACCTCAAGGACAACGATACCGTGTGGGAGGCGATCACCGGCGGTGCCGAGCTGATCCAGCTGGGCGATGCCCAGGTCAACAGCCGCGCCTATTGCTCGTCCTTCAACTTCAAGGGCGGCGACCAGCAGAAAAAGGTCTCGCTGCTCTCGGGCGGGGAGCGCAACCGCGTCCACATGGCGCGGCTCTTGAAAGAGGGGGGCAACGTCCTCCTGCTCGACGAACCGACCAACGACCTCGACGTCGAAACCCTGCGCGCGCTCGAAGACGCGCTGGTCGATTTCGCCGGCTGCGCCGTGGTTATCTCGCACGACCGCTTCTTCCTCGACCGCATCTGCACCCATATCCTGGCGTTTGAAGGCGACGCCCATGTGGAATGGTTCGAAGGCAACTTCGAGGATTACGAAGAGGACAAGAAGCGCCGCCTGGGACCGGACGCGCTGGAGCCCAAACGGTTGAAGCACAAGAAGTTCGTGAGGTAAATCACGACACGATTGATCGGGCGGCTACGGCCGTCACATTTCGCAAGACTGCGTAGGGTGGGCAATCTTGCCCACCACTCCCATCTGCACCACGCTGGGCGGATAAACGTAGGGTGGGTTTGCAACCCACCCTACGCATTTTCTCCAAATCGTCCCTCGGGTATGGGACCCGACCAATCCGCCTCGATCCGCCCTTTCCGAATGTCTCGGTGGATCGACGAGTACGGCCAGTCAACCGGCCGTTCCGCCAACCCGTGTTTCACCGGATTGAGCCAGCAATATCGCATATGCGCCTCGTAATCGGCGGTGTCCCGAATGTGATGCTCCCAGAACCGGCGTTGCCATATCCCGGCGTCCGCCTTTGCTACTTTGCTTGCACTGCGGGCGCGTCTCATCTCTGCCACGTCGGTGGGTTTGAAACCCACCCTACCCGCCCCCTGTAGGGTGGGTTTCAAACCCACCATACTTCCGCCTGTCGACCCCACTCCCCTGGAAAATCGCGCCTTGATCGCGCCCCACCGGGTAGAGAAATCGGCATCCCCATCCGGCAAGGTCCAGACTGCATGCAGGTGATCCGGCAGAACCACCCAGGCGTCGATGACAAACGGCCGCGCGCGCTGTGTCTGACGCACCGCCTCGCGCAGGACGTCAACCCGGTTCACAAGCAGGGAGCCACCGCTCTTGGCAAGCGCCACCGTGAAGAAGACCGTGGCGCCGGGCATCCGGGGTCTGATGTAACACGCCATGACCAGACTCTATCGCGACACGGTTAACAGGTGGTCAACAGGGCATGTGACGGTCTTGTACAAAACGGTCAATCCGCCCCCTGGGCCGCGTACAAAATGGTCAATTCACCGTACGCGTAGGGTGGGTTTCAAACCCACCGCGCCCGCGCCACACGGCCATACAGCGAATGATCGCGCAAAATGCGCCGGCAGGATTTCGACTGTTGGAAGATTTTGGCAGGGGCAGCAGGGTTCGAACCCGCGACCTACGGTTTTGGAGACCGTCGCTCTACCAGCTGAGCTATACCCCTATCGTGGCGACGGAGATATGTCAGGCGTGCGACGGACTCAAGACCCTTTTTCACGGGCTTCGGGGAAAAAGACGGGGACAAAGCCGTTGCACCGGGCGTTTGGTCCGGTATGACGGTCGGCACCGGGAACCAAGGGGGCAAGATGAGCCTGCGCAAGAAGATCGCCGATAGCGAAGCCGTGCTGAACTGGGCCGCGCGGCGCATTGCGTCTTACATCCGGATGGTGCATCGTAACACCCGCTGGCAGCGGATCGGCTATGGCGAGCTCGACCAGCTGGCGGCGGCGGGCGAACCGGTAATTGTGGTGCTCTGGCACCAGCGGCTGGCGCAGTCGCCTTATTTCTTCCCGCTGGACAAGGGTCGGATCTGCTCGATCACCTCGGCAGCGCGGGCGGGCAGCATGGTTGGCCGGGTGCAGAAACTCTTCGGCATGGACACCATCGCGATGTCAAGCCACAAGCGCCATGTGGCGCTGTCGCGCGAGGTACTGGGGCTGATGAAGCAGGGAATCTCGATCGGCATCGCGGCGGACGGGCCGCGCGGGCCCGAGCGGGTGTCTTCGACGGTGCCGCTGATCTGGGCCCGCACCTCGGGCAAACGGGTTTTCGGGATCACCTATTCCGTCCGGCATGGGCGCGAGCTGGGCAGCTGGGACCGGTTGCTGCTGCCACGTCCCTGGCGCAACGACGGCGTGTTCCTGTGCCGCGAGTGGACCGACCCGGTGCCACGCAAGGCGTCGGAGGAAGAGATCGAGGCCCTGCGCCAGAGCCTGGAAGATCATATGAACGAGATCACCGCGGAAGCGGATCGCATGGTCGGCCGGACCCCCTGGTCGCCTCCCGCCTGAGCCAAAGCACGGTGCAGGCTTATCCGTGTATCACAGCGCCGGTGGCGCCTGTCGGTTGTTGTGGCTCAGTGCAGCCTGTTCACACGGCGCTGCATCATGGCGCAGAGGGCGATTGACCGGCAGATGGCCTGAAAGATCGTGGCGGGTTGGGTTTTGTTGAGAAGCGGCATTCGACTCACTCCGATTGAATCCTGACTATCCCATATTTACGCGGCACACAGCGGAGGTCTGTGATCTGGGTTACCATAGGTCAACTTACTCGCAGTCTTGTTGCGGCGTGAGGTTTTCGCCGAAAGACTTCGGGGACGGCGCCTGGTTGGGCGATCCGGGGTTGAGCGCGGTTAGCCGCCTTCCGCGTCCTGCGCCGCGTGCAGGTCCGAGTAGCGGACCCGCACCTGAATGGCCTGCATGAATCTGGACTGCGCTACCAGCGCTTTTAAAAAATCAGATAGCTCGTCGATAGGTAGACCCGATGATACAGCGCGGTCGAATTCGGCCTCCGCCTCTTCGAACCGGCCTTCGGCGATAAGAACCAGGGCATTGCGGTAGATCACCCATTCCGACGTGGCATCCAGCGCCAGCGCCCTGTCCACCGCCCGGCGCGCGTTAGCAACGTTTCCCAAGGCCAGTTCGATCCGGGTGAGCAATCTGAAGTCCGATTCATCGGCACTGTCGAGTACCGAGGCGGCGTTCATTCGCAACCGCGCCTCGTCGTATTCCCCTTCTACGAACAGATACCAAGCCAGCCAGTATGTTGCGAAACCGTCCTGGGGATGGCGAGTGACGTGGCCACGCAGAGTATCGATCCCGGTTTGGCGCTGCCCAAGCGCGTTCAGGGCCTGTGCCTTGCGCACGAACCCGGCCCCGCGGTCGGGGTCCTGGTCGATCAGGTATTCGGCATCCTTGAGCGACTGTTTTGGCCGCTTCAACTCGCGTAAGATCAGCGCGCGCAGCGACCGGACATCATAGTCTTGCGGCGCGGCCGCCAGCGCCTTGTTGCTATAGATAAGGGCCCGTTCTGCTTCGCCCGTGTTCCGCAGGACCGTTGCCATACCATAAAGCGCATTGGTGTCGTCGTTCGCCACGGCCAGCGCGCGTTCGAAATAGTCTCGGGCGCGGTCCTGTTCGTCATTGGCCTCCAGAGTCCAGGCTGTTTCCCGCAGCGCCCAGCGGTAGTTGGGTGAAAGCGCGAGAGCGATCTCCATCTGCCGGAGAAACTCGTCGAGATCGATCCGGTCAGCTCGGTACCTGGATGCCGCTAATCCGGACAGGATGTGGCCGGTTGGCCCCTGTGCCAGCGCCTGTTCGTGATAGTCGATAGAAGCGTCGTAGTCGTTGGCCACAAAGGCCAGGGTGCCCCGCCCATATAGCGCATCCTGATGATGAGGGTCGAGGGCAAGCATCCGGTCAAAGATCTTGCGGGCCGGTTCCATGTGATCCAGATCGTAATGCGCCCAGGCAAGAGTGCCCATCATCTTGAGAACCTGGCCACGAGAGGCGCCAGAAGACTGAAGGGCCTGTTCGCAAATCTGGATGAGCCGCTCGGCCGGTTCGTCGTTTTCGACGCAGATCGAGGCATAGGTTGCCTGCGAATTCGTGATCAGCGGCTTTGCCTGTGGCAAGCCCGGTAGAACGGTCAGCAGGAACAGGAAACCAACGCGATGAATGAGCCAACCCCCTGCGCAACTGACGCGAGCTGGCGTCAGATTAGCGAGACGCTGTTTTGCTGAAAAGGCCCATCTTTTTGCATCAGGCGGGCTTTCCGGATGCTTTGCTCGGAGGCTTGGGAAGTTTTGTCAATAGACGCGGTTATTGGTGAAGGATTTCGGGCTGTGGTGGGAGTGGAAATGAAGAAGGCCGCCCTTTTTGGGGCGGCCTCTCCTTAGATCAACGGTGTGGGCACTCAGTGCTCCTGCGGAGCAACGGCCGC
>NZ_JAAGOX010000055.1 GCF_010500245.1 Ruegeria sp. PrR005 | reverse complement strand
CATAACCCGAAATCCATAAACAGAGGTGGCTCACTTCTCGATGAAAAACCCGGCTCACTTCTGGGTGGAAATCAACAGGGAATGGCGCGCGCGAGGCGGCCAGCCGATGCAGGGCTTCGGGCCTGATATGCGTGTAGCGGCGCAGCATCTTCCAGTCCTTGTGACCGGTGACGAGGGCGACCTGTTCTATGGCGAAGCCTGCCTCGAAGAGGCGGCTTGTGCCTTCGTGGCGAAAATCGTGAAAATGGAGATCCTTGACACTGACCTCGACGCAGGCGCGCCGGAACGCCGTTCCGACCGATTTCGAGTTGTAGGGAAAGATCCGGCCCCTTGCGTGCCCGAGTTTCTTGGCCTGTTCGGTGACCAATGCCCAGGCATCGAACCCCGTGGCTGCGAAGAGTGGGATCCGCTGGTCGTTCCCGGTCTTGTTGCGCGGGTCCTTGCGGTCGCGGATCATGAGCATCCGGCGGTCGACGTCGAGATCGGCCCATTCGACGCGGCAGATCTCGTCCAGCCGCATGGCCGTGGCCACCGCGAACTTCACGATCCGCGTCATCGGTGTCGTCAGGCGTTGGTTGTCATCGAAGCAGCGGAAGAGGCGGTTCAACTCGTCCGTGGTGGGGCGACGATCCCGCTCAGTGCCCTTGCCGATCAGGCCGAGACGTTTGAGCGCGACGCGCGCCAGATCAACCGGTTCCGGAGAGATGTCGAGCCCGTGCACGGCTGCCGCATGGGTGATGATCATCTTGATCACGCCGATATCGATCCCGAGTGTCACCGGACCTGCGCCCTGATCTGCACGCATCTTGCCGTAGTCGATCAGCTTCTGCCGGTCGAGGTGCCCGATCTTCTCCTTGCCCAGATCGCGCTTGAGCGTCGTGAGCGTGGCGGCCTTGCTGCGACGCGGCGGTTTCCCTACCTCGCACATATCGGTTATATGAAGGTCGATGAGGTCGCCAAAGGTCTGGAGGCGGGAGACGGACGACTTGTTCGGCGCCAGCCCCTGATCGACCCGGGTCTCCGCCTGGCGGGCCCAACGATGGGCGTCGTCGCGGCGGAGGAACGTCTCGCTCGCATAGCGGCCCTTTCGTCTGATCTGGACCCGGTAGGCACCGGAGGGGAGCTTGGTGATGGAGGCCATTTTCGTGTGCGCTGTGTGTGCAATGAGTCGTCGCAAAGGGGCAAATTCGGGGATATTGGGGCGTATTCCAGCGTAGCAGCCGTCGCCGCCAACAGTTTGAAGATACACAAAAAATGCAAATAAATCAACACGCTAGATTATCCTGTGCCCCTATGATGGACTGGACGGACCGGCATTGCCGCTATCTGCATCGGCTGCTGAGCCGCGAGGTGCTGCTGTATACCGAGATGGTGACCGCACCGGCGCTGGTGCGCGGGGGGGCGTTGCATCTGCTGGAGTACAGCCCTGAGGAACATCCGGTGGCCCTGCAACTGGGCGGCTCGGACCCCGAGGAGCTGGCGCAGGCGGCGCGGCTGGGGGCGGAGGCGGGGTATGACGAGATCAACCTCAACTGCGGCTGCCCGTCGGATCGGGTGCAGTCGGGCACGTTCGGGGCGGTGCTGATGAAGCATCCCGGGCTGGTGGCCGAATGTGTGGCCGCCATGCGCGCGGCGGTCGATGTCGAGGTGACGGTCAAATGCCGGATCGGGGTCGATGATCAGGATCCCGAGACCGTTTTACCCGATTTCCTGGAGCAGATCGCCGGGGCCGGGTGCCAGAGGGTGACCATCCATGCGCGCAAGGCCTGGTTGCAGGGGCTGAGCCCCAAGGAGAACCGGGATATCCCGCCGCTCGATTACGATCTGGTGCACCGGATGAAAGCGCGCTTTCCCGAAATGCATATCTCGATCAATGGCGGTATCGACACGCTCGCGGCGGCGCGGGCGCATCTGGATGCCGGGCTGGATGGGGTGATGATCGGGCGGGCAGCCTATCACCAGCCCGCAGATATCCTGTGCCAGGCCGATCCTTTGATCTATGGCACAGGCGAGGCCAGCGACCCGGTGACGGTGGCGCGCGCCATGCTGCCCTACATCGAGGCGCATCTGGCGGCAGGCGGGCGGCTACATCAGGTGACCCGGCACATGCTGGGCCTGTTTGCCGGGCGTCCCGGTGCGCGCGGCTGGCGGCGGATGCTGTCTGAGGGCGCGGTGCGCCCCGGTGCCGGGCCGGAGCTGGTCGAGGCGGCATTGGAACAGGTCACCGGATAAGCGCCGCCCCGTGGGAAAAGGGAAGATGCAATGATTGCTTATGTCACTGTTGGGGCCGATGACATCGCAGCCGCGAAACGGTTCTATTCGGCCTTCCTGCTGGCGCTTGGGTATCAATTGAAGGAAGGGCCCGAGGGGCTGAGTTACGCGCTGCCGGTGGAATCGGGACAGTTGCCCGTTTTTCCGGATTTCTACGTCAAACCGCCCTTTGACGGTGGCCTGGCCTCGGCCGGGAATGGCGCCATGGTTGCCTTTGAGGCGCGCAATCAGGCGCAGGTGCGCGCGCTGCATGCCGCAGCCCTGGCGGCGGGCGGTCATGACGAAGGGCGACCGGGGTTCCGCGCCGATTATGGGCCGCAGTTCTATGTGGGCTACCTGCGCGACCCGCAGGGCAACAAGATCGCGCTGTTCTCCAGCAACCCGGCGGAACCCGGACGAGATGGGTAAGGGCCAGCGGATCAGCGCAGGTGATAGCCGCGAAACTCTTTGACTGTCGACAGGCTGAGCAGCGTTTTCATCTGCGATACCGCCGGGATCGCAGACAGCGAACTGCGATAGAGCGCCTCGTAATCGGCGGGCGAATGCACACAGACCCGGATCAGGAAATCGAACTCGCCGGTGATCATGTGGCATTCCAGGATCTCGGGCATTGACAAGATCGCCTTTTCAAAGGCTTCCAGGTCCTCGCGCCGTTGCGAGTTCAGCTTGACCTCGATAAAGACCTGAACCTCCAGCCCGACCGTCTGGCGGTCGATCTGGGCGGCGTAGTTGCGGATGATGCCGTCCGCCTCCATCAGCTTGACCCGTCGGTGGCAGGCCGATAACGACAGTCCGATCCGCTCGGACAGGGCCGCCATCGAGATCTGGCCGTCCTGTTGCAAGACGGAAAGAATCTTCTTGTCTAGGCTATCCATCGGAAAACTTCTTATCTCACTCCCTATTTCGGGATATTTTCCGAAAATTTTCCGACAGACAAGGAATTTTCGAAACAAATCCCCGGTTCTGTGTTGTACTTTACAAGTGCGTCAGAAGGACGCGCAGCATTCCCAGGGAGGAAGACATGACAACCAAATTCGTCGTCGGATACGACGGCAGCGCGGCGTCCCGGCGTGCACTGGACTTTGCGATGGAGCGTGCGGCGGCTGTTGGCGCCACGCTGATCGTTGCACATGTGCTGGAGTGGTCGCCCTATTCGTTCCTGACCCCAACCGAGCTGGAAGAGCGCCACAAGCGCCGGGGCGAGGAACTGGCCCGTGCGGAAAGCCATCTGATGGCGCCGCTGAAGAGCCAGCTGGCGGGGCAGGGTGTCAGTGTGGAGACAGTGATCCGGTATGGCCACGTGGCCGATACGATCTGTGATATCGCGACCGACAGCGGCGCGGCCCAGATCTTTGTCGCGCGCAAGGGCGAAAGCGGCCTGGCCGCGCGGGTCTTCGGATCGGTTGCGGGCACCCTGGCGCAATGTGCGCCGGTTCCTTGCACCATCGTGCCGTAACTTTCCAACAGTCGAGGTAACACATGACATCTCTCTCCAAAGCAGCGGCACTGGCCGCGCCGGTTGCCATGCTGTCCGCAGTTCCGGCACTGGCTCAATCCGTCGACGAAAAGGTCAATCAGATCTTTGCCAGTTCGACCGGTTGGTTTGTCAATTTCATCTTCAGCCCGTTCCCCGGCACCTCTTTCCCCTGGATCGTGATGTGGCTGGTGATCGCCGCGACGGTGTTCACGCTCTATTTCGGGTTCATCCAGTTCCGGGCGTTCCCGCATTCGATCGCGCTGGTCAAGGGCGACTATTCCGACCCCAATGACGCGGGCGAGGTCAGCCATTTCCAGGCGCTGGCCACCGCGCTGTCAGGTACCGTGGGTCTGGGCAACATCGCCGGTGTGGCCGTTGCCGTGGGCATCGGCGGTCCGGGTGCGACCTTCTGGATGATCCTCGCCGGTCTGATGGGCATGGCGTCGAAATTCACCGAATGTACGCTGGGCGTTAAGTACCGCAACGAATATGCAGACGGCACCGTTTCGGGCGGCCCGATGTATTACATGACCAAGGGGTTCGAAGAACGCGGCATTCCGGCGGGCAAGTTCCTGGCGATCCTGTTCTCGATCTTCTGTATCCTGGGTGCCTTTGGCGGCGGCAACATGTTCCAGGCCAACCAGGCGCATGCGCAGATCACCAATGTTGTGGGTGAATTTCCGGGCTGGATCACCGGCCTGATCTTTGCCGGTATCGTTTTTGCGGTCATCGTCGGTGGCCTGAAATCCATCGCCAGCGTGACCGAAAAGGTCGTGCCCTTCATGGGCGTGCTCTATGTGGCCACCGCGCTGGTGATCATCGCGATGAACGCGGACATGATCGGCTGGGCCTTTGGCCAGATCTTTGCCGGGGCCTTCAGCGGGCTGGGCATTGCGGGCGGTTTTGTCGGCGCGCTGATCCAGGGCTTCAAGCGGGCCGCCTTCTCGAACGAGGCGGGCGTCGGCTCGGCCGCGATCGCCCACTCGGCGGTGCGGACCAAGGAACCGATCACAGAAGGCTTTGTGTCGCTGCTGGAACCCTTCATCGACACCGTGGTGATCTGCACCATGACCGCGCTGGTGATCATCATCACCGGTCAGCTGATCACCGACCCGGCAACCGGCATGTACCTGCTGGACGAGGGCGCAAGCACCATCCAGACCGTGGACGGCAACAAGGGCGTGGCGCTGACCTCGGCGGCCTTCTCCTCGGCCTTCCCGTTCTTCCAATACATTCTGGCCGTGGCGGTGATCCTGTTTGCCTTCTCGACCATGATCAGCTGGTCCTACTATGGCCTCAAGGCCTGGACCTTCCTGTTCGGCGAAGGCAAGACCACCGAACTGGTGTTCAAGGTGATCTTCTGCATCTTCGTGGTGATCGGCGCGTCGGCCAGCCTGGGTCCGGTCATCGACTTCTCGGATGCGGCGATCTTTGCCATGGCCGTGGTCAACATCATCGCACTCTATCTGCTGATGCCGATCGTCAAGCGCGAGCTCGACTCCTACCTGTCGCGGCTCAAGTCGGGCGAGATCAAGAAGTTCGGCTAATTGGCTGAGGCTTCGATGGAAAGGGCGGGGAAGACCCCGCCCTTTTTTTGTTGGAGGTCAGGCGTGTGACCTGAACGCGTCTGTTGCCGGGAGCCGTTTTTCTGACGTACAGGCGATGTGGTTGCAAGGCTATTGTCGGATCGCTCTGCTCAAAAAGTCTGCTTTGCGGACTTTGCAGCCGTTCGAGTATCTTCGTTTTCGAGCAACTTTCGGCTATGATGCTCGCCAATTCTCGAATTTCGCACGGTGAGCCACATGAAAATCCGGCTGCTGAACGAGAACCTTGTATCCGACCTTTGCTGGCTGGCGGAATATGGATTCTCGGCTTGGATCGAATACGGTGATACTAAAATCCTCTTTGATACGGGCTGGTCCGATGTATGGCGTCGAAACGCCGAGACCGCAGATATTGATCTGGACAAGGTGGACGTAATAGCTCTATCCCATTTCCACAGCGACCATTCTCGTGGCTTGCTGTTCCACTCCTTCACAAAGAAGAAAAAGCTTGTCCTGCACCCGCGTGTCATGACTGCACTCCTCGATCCATTCATCGAGCCGGTTGATCGCCATCTCCCTCACAAATACGCAGAGATTGAACAGAAGATCCGCGCTGATTTCCAAGTTGTTGAAGCACAAGAGCCGTTGGAATTTGTACCTGGAGCTTTCTTCCTTGGCAAAATTCCCAGGGTCACATCGTTTGAGCGCGGTTATTACTACGAAGACCCGATGGACGACGATACTGCTTTGGCCTTTCGGACTGAAAGCGGCGCGGTAGTTGTCACAGGATGTTCACACAGTGGTATCTGCAACATTTGTACCTGTGCCAAGGAAGTCACCGGGCAGGACTTGCACGCTGTCATCGGTGGATTTCATCTGGTCAATCCAGAAAAGCCAGCCGTGAAAGAAACAATTGACTGGTTCAAAACAGAGAAAATCCCACATCTTCTTCCGGTTCACTGCGTCTCGTTCGACATTCAAGCCCGCCTTCAAACTGAATTTGGCTACGAACGTCCCGGTGCCGGATCATTGATCGAATTCTAGCGAGTGATCTGGCAACTCTGGGCTCGAAGTTGCCATTCTTGCTTTTGCTGCGCACCCGCAGCTGACGGATGACGTGAAGGTCAAACCCATGTGACCCTAGACAAGCGGAATTGTCCCACAAGATCGCTTTCCCTTGCCACGCAAGCGTTGTACCCCTGTCGGAACCAAGGAGCGGAGACCGACCCATGCCCGACATGATGCTGCTGTTGCAGATGCTGGCCCTGCTGATCGTCATCGGTGCCCTTGCCGGGGTGCTGGCGGGGTTGCTGGGTGTGGGGGGTGGTATTGTGCTGGTCCCGGCCTTTTTCTATGCGTTCCAGACGCTTGGCTATGGCGGGCCGCAGTTGATGCAGATGTGTCTGGCCACGTCGCTCGCGACCATCATCGTGACCTCTCTGCGCTCGGTCCTGAGCCATAACAAGAAGGGCGCGGTGGATTGGGATATCCTGCGTGGCTGGGGGCCGGGGATCGCGGTGGGTGCGGTTCTGGGGGTGATGGTCGCCGCCTCGCTGCGCTCGGTCGCGTTGCAGGCGCTGTTTGGCATGCTGGGCATCGTGATCGGCGCCTATCTGGGGCTGGGCCGCGCCCATTGGCGGCTGGGAGAGGCGATGCCGGGCGGTCCGCGCCGGTTGGTCCTGTCACCGATGGTGGGCTTCCTGTCGGTGCTGATGGGCATCGGCGGTGGCAGCTTTGGCGTGCCGCTGATGAGCCTTTACAACACGCCCATTCACCGCGCTGTTGCCACCGCCGCAGGCTTTGGCGTGATCATCGCGGTGCCCTCGGTGCTGGGCTTCCTGCTCTTGCAGATCGACCCGGCGCAGCGGCCGCCGCTGACGGTGGGGGCGGTCAACCTGGTGGCCTTTGGCGTGGTCATCTGCATGACCCTGATCACCACGCCCTGGGGGGTGAAACTGGCCCATGCGATGGACCCCAAGCCGCTGAAACGCATCTTTGCCGTGTTCCTGACGCTGGTGGCGCTCAACATGCTGCGCAAGGCGCTTGGGTGGTAGAGGATTTCCTGCGCCGGGGCTGGCTGCGGTTTCCGTTCGACCGGATACTGGCCCGATGGTGCGCCCATGCGCTGCCCGCCGCGCGGCGGGCGGTCACGGATCCGGCCCACACCCAGTGGCTCGATTGCGAGGGGACGTGGTTCATCGGGGTCGATGCGCTGGACAATGACGAGACGGGCCGGGTGGGGGACGGTCCGGAACTGGCCGGGCAGGCGGTCGAGTTCATCACCCGTCACCTGGGCATGCTGCCCTTGCATCGGGGGCAGGTGTCGGTGACCTATCCCGGTTATCCGCGTCCGCGCCGGGGCGAGGGCGCGGCGGCCTTTCGCTATCGCCGTGATCGGGGGGCGGCGCATGTGGATGGGCTGAAGCCCGCAGGTCCCGACCGTCGCCGCCATGTGGACGAACCGCATGGCTGGATCCTCGGCCTGCCGCTGACCGAGGCGCCGCCCGAGGCCGCGCCGCTGATCCTTTGGGAGGGCAGCCATCATATCCTGGGACCCGCCCTGGCCCGCGCGATGGTGGGGCATCCACCAGAGGACTGGCACCGGGTCGATGTGACCGATACCTATCAGGCGGCGCGGCGTGAAGTGTTCGAAACCTGTCCCACGGTCCGGCTGCATGCCCGCCCGGGCGAGGCCTATCTCTTGCACCGACATTGCCTGCATGGGGTTGCCCCGTGGGAGGAGGACGCGGTCGCCGGGCCGGACGGTCGCATGATCGTTTACTTCCGGCCCCAGCTGCCCGGCGGCACAGCAGATTGGGTTTCCCTCCTGTAATCCGGCTATTTTGCTCGCCAATCAAACGGACCGAGGGCCACCCGGGTCTGAATTGTTCGGTAATCGGAAGCAATTCCCTGATGAGTATTCTGTTTCGCGAAAATGTGCTAGGTTACGCATGTTAATGAGTTTGGGGGGAATACTATTGTGCTGACAGTTCTCATATTGCTTGGAACGGCATTGACGGTTGGAACGATTGCATGGGCAATTGACGAAAACGATGATGATGGTGGCGGTTCGGGGGGGAACGAGGGGCCTTCGGGCGATCGCGAAATCTCAGGAACCGAAGGCGACGATCTGCTTCAGGGAAATGATCTGGCCAATTGGATCAACGGGGGCACCGGGGATGACACCATTTCCGGCGCTGGCGGTGAGGATTCGATCTTTGCCGGCCCGGGCGATGATAGTGCTGATGGCGGTACCGGCGACGATGTGCTGCGTGGCAAGGATGGCGATGATACGTTGACGGGTGGTGCCGGCGATGACCTGCTGCACGGCAGCACCGGCCTGGACGTTTTGTCGGGCGGCGTAGGTGTCGACACGCTGCAAGGCGGCTATGGCAGTGACCAGTTGTTCGGTAATGCCGGCGATGACAACCTGGATGGTGGCGCGGACCCGGACCGGATCTTTGGCGGCGATGGCAATGACAGTGCTGATGGCGGCACTGGTGACGATGTGTTGCGAGGTCAGGATGGGGACGACACGCTGTTTGGCGGTGATGGCGCCGACCTCTTGCATGGCAGTACCGGACTGGATCACCTGGAGGGCGGCGCGGGCAACGACACGCTGCTGGGCGGTTATGGCGGCGACCAACTGTCGGGCGGTGTCGGCGATGACAGTCTGGACGGCGGGGTCGGGCCGGATATGATTGACGCCGGCGAAGGCAATGACACAGCCTTTGGCGGTGCGGGTGACGATCGGCTGAGCGGGCGGGATGGTGATGACAGTCTGTCGGGCGGCGATGGCGCCGATCTTCTGCGCGGCGGCCTGGGCCAGGACGAGTTGCTGGGCGGTGGCGAGAATGACATGCTGCTCGGCGGTTATGGGGCCGATACCCTGTTGGGCGAGGCGGGCAATGACAGTCTCGATGGCGGTTTTGGTGACGACCTGCTGGATGGCGGCACGGGCAACGATACGATCATGGGGGTCGTCGGCCGAATGGGCAATGCTGCGTCGGGGCTTCAGGATGAGGTGGATCGCGACACCATCATTGGCGGCGCAGGCGATGACGAGCTTTGGCTGGGTAGCGGTGATCAGGCCAGCGGTGGCGGCGGCGCCGACACCTTTGTTGTGGGCCCTTGGATGCAGGAAAGCACGGTTGCGCGGATAGACGATTTCAATCTTGCCGAGGACCAGCTACGCATCGAGGTACCGACCGGCAGCACGGGTGAGGTGGCCATAGAAGAGGACCCCGATAACAGCGGTGTTGCCCTCGTCCTGTATGACGGTGTCATCGTGGCGCAGATCGACGATGCCTATCCGGGGCTGGCAGTTGCCGACATCCAGGTTGTCGAGAATGCCGACCTGGTCGCGGCAGCCTGACACGCAGAGGCGCGACTGTCGGCTCGCGCCCCTGCTGGCGCGGGCGGCGTTTCTGAAATGGACCGGGCGCTTTACTGCTGCGCCTGACGTGCGGCGCGGCCGCCGCGCCGCTTGCGCAGTTGCGGCGCGCGGTTCGGCAGTTCTTGCATGATGGCCTGGCGCTCGTCGCTTTCCATGCGCGACCAGCGCGAGATCTCGTCGATGGTACGAAAGCAGCCGGTGCATATCCGTTCGGTCGGGTGCACCACGCAGATGCGAATGCAGGGCGAGTCGATTTCGTTGCGTTTCCAGACCTTGTCGGTCATCGGCCGAAGCTCCTAGAGGTTGCGCAAACGATCCAGCGCGCCTTGCAAGATATAGCCCGCCGCGACGTGATCAATGACCTCCGAGCGACGTTTTCGGGTCGTATCCGCCTCGAGCAGCGCTTTTTCGGCGGCAATCGTGCTGAGCCGTTCATCCCAGAAGGTGATCGGCAGGTCGGTCAGGCGGCTGAGGTTGCGGGCAAAGGCGCGGGTGGATTGGCAGCGCGGTCCCTCGGAGCCGTCCATGTTGCGCGGCAGGCCCAGTACCAGACCGGCGATCTGGCGTTTCTGGACGATGGTCATCAGGTCGGCCGCGTCGAGCGAAAACTTGCGCCTGCGGATAGTTTCCAGGGGCGAGGCGACGCCGCGCATCGTGTCGGAGACCGCAACGCCGATGGTGCGGTCGCCCAAGTCCAGCCCCGCAAGCGCACCAAAGGCTGGCAGGGCGGCCGCGAAGTCCTGGATCTCGTCGCAGATCATTGGCCGAGACCCGCCTGCTGGGCGGCGGACTCGATCAGCGTCAGGGCCTCGGGGGTTTCGGCATAGACCTGGCGCGCTTCGGCCAAGATGGTTTGGGCGCGTTCGGTTTCGCCAAGCACGGCCAGGGCGCCGATCAGGCGAGACCATTCCTGTGGTGTGCCGCCTTCGGTCGCAAGCCGTTCGGACAGGCGCTCGACCATGCTGCGGATCATCTCGTTGCGGGAGTCGGCATCCATCTCGGAGGCCGCCTGCATGTCCTCCTGGCTCGGGCCAGGCAGGGCGGCGACGGGGGGCGGAGAGTATTCCACCCCGGCGCGCATTGCGACATCGCCGATCCGGGTGCGGATCGCCTCGGCCCAGGCCGCATCTACAGGAGCGGCCTCGAGCGTGCGGACCCAGATATCAAAGGCAAGATCCGGGCGCCCGACTTGAAGCAGCATGACGCCCCAGTAATACCGGGCAGGCCCGTATTCCGGGTCGCGCAGCAGTGCCTGGCGCAGAACCGCCTCGGCCTCGGGCGAGACATAGCCGCCCGCGGCCATGATCATCAGTTCGGCCTGTTCCGAGAAATCGGTCGCGGTGACGTCGCCTTGCAGCAACTCGATCACCCGCGCCTTGGCCTCATAGGCGGCGCGCAGGTTGCCTGTGTTGGCCTCGTGTTGGGCCAGCAGCATATGGCCCTGGATGTCGTCCGGGCGCTGTGCCACCGTCTCGCGCAGTTTTTGCAACAGGTCCGCGTATCCGGCTTCGAGCTGAGGTTGCGCCTGGGCGGGCATGCGAGTCTCGGCCTCGGCCTGTGCCGGGCGTTCGGCCCGGTTCTGTTCGGCAATTTCGAGCCGCAGCTTCAGCGGCAAGTCGCCATAGCCGGGTGCGCCGAGGCTGGAGTAGAACCACATCGACCCGGCGATGATCACCAGGGTCGAGGCGAGGGCCGCGAGCAGCGCGCCCTTGTGGTTTTGGGCGGGGTCCTTTGCCTCGGCCTGCATCTGGGTATCGGCGGCAAGAATGCGGCGGGAGATCTCGGTGCGGATGCGCTCGGCATCGGCGGCATCGATCACGCCGCGCGCTAGGTCGCGGTCCACGCCCGCCAACTGGTCGCGATAGACGCGCAGATCATAGGCCGCCGCCGGTTCGGTGGTGATGCGTGCCCTGAGTGCGGCCAGCGCCAGCAGTCCTGCCACCACCAGCGCCATCAGAGAAACGAGTATCCAGAAAATCATGAGGGCTCCGCTTTGTTGTCTGTCATCTAGCGACGCGGGGCCGCGGAAAAAAGAGGCAAAAGGACGCGAGTTGGTCTCATGTCGCAATCTTGCGATATTGCGGCGGTATGCGGCGGGGGTATTCTGGGGCCGCACGGCATACCTGCCGCAAGACACGAAACCGGATCGGATTCGCATATGAAGCACTATTCTGCCTTTGCCGTGGCGCGCGAAGCGCTGCGTTATCACACCGGATGGGAACGCGCCTGGCGTTCGCCCCAACCGAAGAAACGTTATGATGTGGTGATTGTCGGTGCGGGCGGGCACGGGCTGGCGACGGCCTATTACCTGGGCAAGAACTACGGCATCCAGAACGTTGCGGTGATCGAGAAGGGCTGGCTGGGCGGCGGTAATACCGGGCGCAACACCACCATCATCCGCTCGAACTATCTCCAGGATCCCTCAGCGGCGATCTATGAAAAGGCGCGCGGTCTCTACGAGACCATGAGCCAGGATCTGAACTATAACGTGATGTTCAGCCCGCGCGGCGTAATGATGCTGGCCCAGACCCAGCACGAGGTGCGCGGCTACAAGCGCACCGCGCATGCCAACGCGCTGCAAGGGGTCAAGACCGAGTGGATCAGCCCGGAGCGCGTCAAGCAGCTGGTGCCGATCATCAACCTGCACGGGCCGCGTTACCCGGTGCTGGGCGCGCTCTGGCAGGAGCGCGGCGGCACCGCACGCCATGATGCGGTGGCCTGGGGCTATGCCCGGGCCTGTTCTGCCATGGGCATGGATATCATCCAGCAATGCGAAGTGACCGGCGTGCGCAGCGAGGGTGGTCAGGTTGTTGGCGTCGACACCACCAAGGGGCCGATCGATTGCGGCAAACTGGGTATCGTGGTGGCGGGCCATTCCGGCCAGCTGGCCGAGATGGCGGGCTTCCGCCTGCCGGTCGAGGCGCTGGCGCTTCAGGCGCTGGTTTCCGAGCCGATCAAACCCTGCATGGACGTGGTGGTGATGGCCAACACGGTGCATGGCTACATGTCGCAATCCGACAAGGGAGAGATGGTGATCGGCGGCGGCACCGACGGGTTCAACAACTTTACTCAGCGCGGCAGCTTCCACCATATCGAGGAAACCGTGCGGGCGTTGAACGAGACCTTCCCGATGCTGAGCCGGCTCAAGATGCTGCGGCAATGGGGCGGGATCGTCGACATGACCGGCGATCGCTCGCCCATCCTGTCGAAGACGCCGCTGGGCGGCTGTTTCATCAACTGCGGCTGGGGCACCGGCGGGTTCAAGGCCATTCCCGGTTCCGGCTGGGGCATGGCGCAGCTGATGGCCACGGGCCATTCGCCGCTGACCGAGGCCTTCTCGCTCGACCGGTTCAAGGAAGGCCGCTTCATCGACGAAAGCGTGGCCGCAGGGGTGGCGCATTGACACGGAACCAATCGGACAAGGCATGCGTTGAGGCTTCGAACAGCAACTGTTTAGGAGCATCAGCATGTCTTCGTTTGACCATACGACCCCTCACCCTGAGCACCGCGCCGCAACGACATCGTCGTCAAGTTCGGTCACCACGAGCGGCACGAATGCCGGGCTGGCCTTTGTTGTCGGCGCGCTCGTCATCGTTGTTGCAGTCATGGCCTGGTTCATGTTCGGAGCAGGTGCGGCCGATGACAGCCGTGACGTCAACATCAATGTCGAAGGTGTTCCGGGCGCCGTCGAAGGCGCGGTCGAAGGTGTGGGCAATGCCGCCGAAGCGGCTGGCTCTGCGGTCAATGACGCAGCGCAAAGCGTTGGCAATGCTGCCGAAGAGGCCGTTGACGGCAACTGATCCCGTTCTTTCGCGAATGGTTCCAGCCTCTTTTGGCTGCGAAATTCGCCGCCGTTTCCCCTTTCCTGACTTACCTCAGGGGGACGGCGGCTTTTTCATGTCCGGACGTAGGAAGCAGACCGACAGTCGCGATGCCCGAGAGGATGCGGCAGCGCTGACTTTTGCTGTTCCGAGCCCGAGGCGGATGTCTTCGAAGACGCCGTGCCGCGTCGTTATCCCAACCGTATTTCGGCTGGCCCGCGCGGTCGGCCTGCCGCCGAAAGGATGAAAACATGCTGATCCTTCATTGTCCCTATTGTGGCGTCGATGCCGACGAGACCGAGCTTGCCGCCGGTGGCGAAGCGCATCTGAAGCGTTTCGGACCGGGATCGAGCGATGACGAGCTGCATGGCTATCTCTTTACCCGCGAAAACCCCAAGGGTGTGCATTTGGAACGCTGGCGCCATGCCTCGGGTTGCGGCAAATGGTTCCATGCCGCACGCTGTACCGCCACGCTCGAAGTGTTCGGCACCTACAAGGCGCAGGTCAGCGGACCGCCGCAGGAGATCCGCGATGCGATCAGCGCCAAACGCCCCGGCTGGAGCTGGAGGGAATTCTCCTGATGTCCGCCACTTTTCCGATCTTCTCTTGCGAAAGGTTCACGTAAGATGAGCACCCGTCTCGCAAAACAGGGCCGCCTGATCGACCGATCGAAACAGGTGACCTTTACCTTCAACGGCACCACCATGCGTGGGTTCGAGGGCGACACGCTCGCCTCGGCGCTTCTGGCCAACGACCAGATGATGATGGGCCGTTCGTTCAAGTATCACCGCCCGCGCGGGGTGGTGGCCAGCGGCGCCGAAGAGCCCAACGCACTGGTCGGTCTGGGCGAGGGAGCGCGGTTCGAGCCGAACCAGCGCGCCACCACGACCGAGCTTTTCGACGGGCTCAAGGCCGCCAGCCAGAACCACTGGCCGAACCTCGATTTCGATATCGGGGCGGTGAACACCTATCTGTCGCGCTTTCTGCCGGCGGGCTTTTACTACAAGATGTTCATCCACCCGGCGCCGTTCTGGAAACATGTCTACGAGCCGATCATCCGTCGCTCGGCCGGTCTGGGCAAGGCGCCCGACAGGGAGCTGGTGGATGCCGATACCTACGAGCATTTCCATGTCCACACCGATGTGCTGGTGATCGGCGGCGGCGTGGCCGGGTTGCAGGCGGCCAAGGTGGCAGCAAGCTCGGGCGCGCGGGTGCTGCTGATCGAGCAGACCGCACATTGGGGTGGGCGCGCGCCAGTCGATGGCGGCACCATCGACGGGCTGTCGCCCGACGAATGGGTAAGCCGCACCCTGGCCGAGCTGGAGGCGATGGACAACGTCACCTTGCGCGCCCGTACCATGGGCGCCGGTGTCTATGACCACGGCTATGCGCTGGGATACGAGCGGGTGGCCGACCATACCCCCGGCGTGCCGGGGCCGCGCCACCGGTTGTGGCGGATCCGCGCCAAGCAGATCGTCAGCGCCACCGGCGCCATCGAACGGCCGCTGTCCTTTGCCGGCAACGATGTGCCCGGCGTGATGCTGGCGGGCGCGATGCGCGACTATGTGGTGAACTGGGGCGTGACCCCGGGCCAGCGCGTGGTGGTTGCAACCAACAATGACGACGCCTATCGCACGGCTATCATCCTGAAACAGGCCGGTGTCGATGTGCTGCGCATTCTCGACGCCCGCAAGGAGGGCGGCGGTGCACTGGCCGACGAAGCGCGCGGGTTGGGCATCCGGGTCGATCCCGGCAAGGCGATTGCCAAGGTCAAGGGCGGCAAGCGGGTCAAAAAGATCTCGATCTGCAACCAGGACGGCGTCGGCGGCGCCCGCGAAGAGGTCGAGGCCGATGCGGTCGCGATGTCGGGCGGCTGGTCGCCGGTGGTGCATATGTGGTCCCATTGCGGTGGCAAGCTGATCTGGGACCGCGCCAATGCGCATTTCCGCCCCGATCCCGACCGACCGCCGCTGGGTGCCGATGGCAAGGGTTTTGTGGTTGCCGCCGGGTCCGCAAATGGCCCCTTGGCGCTGGATCAGGTGATGGCCGATGCCGATGCCGCGGGCAAGGCCGCGGCCAAGGCGGCGGGCTTTGCTGCCAAGCGCACCAAGGCGCCCGAGGGCGCGGCCATGGCCGAGAACGCGATGGAGGCAGTCTGGCTGATGCCCGCCAATGCCGAGGTGCAGCTGCGGATGAAATCCTGGCTCGACTTCCAGAACGACGTCAAGGTATCGGACGTGCAACTGGCCGCGCGCGAAGGGTACGAGAGTGTCGAGCATACCAAGCGCTATACCACGCTGGGCATGGCGACGGATCAGGGTAAACTGAGCAATATCAACGGCCTGGCGATCCTTGCTGATGCGTTGAACGCGGATATCCCGCAGGTCGGCACCACCACTTTCCGTCCGCCCTATACACCGATCTCGATGGGCGCCATCGGTGGCGAGGCGCGCGGCGAGGTGTTCCAGCCGGTGCGCAAGACGCCGATCTATGACTGGAGCAATGCCAATGGCGCCGACTGGGAACCGGTCGGCCAGTGGCGCCGTCCCTTTGCCTATGTCCGTCCGGGCGAAAGCGTGCATGACGCGGTCAATCGCGAGGTCAAGAACACCCGCGAGAACCTCGGGCTGCTCGATGCCTCGACGCTGGGCAAGCTGATCGTCAAGGGGCCGGACGCGGGCAAGTTCCTCGACATGCTCTATACCAACATGATGAGCACGCTGAAACCGGGCAAATGCCGTTATGGTTTGATGTGTTCGGAAAACGGCTTTCTCATCGACGACGGCGTGGTGGCGCGGATCGACGAGGACACGTTCCTGTGTCACACCACCACCGGCGGCGCCGAGCGTATCCATGGCCACATGGAAGAATGGCTGCAAACCGAATGGTGGGACTGGAAAGTCTATGTCGCCAACGTGACCGAGCAATATGCCCAGATCGCCGTGGTCGGCCCCAAGGCCCGCAAGGTGCTGGAAAAGCTGAACGCCAAAGCGGGCGGCGGCATGGATCTGTCGGCCGAGGCGCTGCCCTTCATGGAATGGCGCGACGGTCGGATCGGTGAGTTCGACGCGCGCGCCTATCGGATTTCGTTCTCGGGCGAACTGAGCTATGAGATCGCGGTTCCGGCAAGCCAGGGTCTGGCCTTCTGGGAGGCGCTGGTGGATGCGGGCAAGGAGTTTGGCGTCATGCCCTATGGCACCGAGACACTGCACATCCTGCGCGCTGAAAAGGGCTTCATCATGATCGGGGACGAGACCGACGGCACCGTGATCCCGCAGGATTTGGGGCTCGGCTGGGCGATCTCGAAGAAGAAGGACGACTATCTTGGCAAGCGCGCACAGGAACGCAGCCACATGGCCGACCGCGACCGCTGGAAACTGGTGGGTCTGGAAACGGTCGATGGCTCGGTCCTGCCCGATGGCGCCTATGCGGTGGGCGAGGGTGTCAATGCCAATGGTCAGCGCAACATGATCGGGCGGGTCACCTCTACCTATTATTCGGCCAATCTGGGCCGTGGCATCGCCATGGGGTTGATCCAGCACGGGCCGGACCGGATGGGCGAGATCGTCGAATTCCCCGGAACCGATGGCAAGACCTACAAGGCCAAGATCGTGGACCCGGTTTTCTATGACAAGGAAGGGGCGAAACAGAATGTCTAAACCTGTCAGCGCATTGATGGGTGCCGCCTATGACGGCATCGTGCGGGTCGAGGAATGCGGCCTGCAAGGCATGATCACCCTGCGCGGCGATCTGGCCAGCAAACCGGTTGCTGCCGCCGCCACTGGCGCCACCGGGCAGGACATGCCCGGCCAGCGTCGCGCCAATGTGGCGGGCCAAAGCGGCCTCTGCTGGATGTCGCCCGACGAACTGTTGGTGCTGGTGCCTCATGCTGAAGTCGGCGACAAGCTGGCGGCCATGACCAAGGCCTTGGGCAATGCCCACAGCCTGGCAGTGGATGTGTCGGATGCCCGCGCGATGTTCCGTGTCTCGGGCGCAAATGCGCGCGAAGTGATGGCCAAGCTCGCCCCGGTCGATTTCGCCCCCGGCGCCTTCGGCCCCGGCGATTTCCGCCGCTCGCGCCTGGCCCAGGTGGCCGGGGCCTTCTGGATGGAGGAGGATGGCAGCTTCCGCATCATCTGCTTCCGCTCGGTCGCCGATTACGTGTTCAAGCTGCTGAAAGTGGCCGCACAACCGGGAAGCGCTGTCGGCGTGTTTTGAAGGCATATTCAGGGTTGAATAAAGTAGTTGTGAGCGTATTCTCCGGGTAAGACGGAGAATGGAATGCATCACGACCCGCCCGAGGTTTTCAAACCGGCTCGTTTTTTCGGGCCGGTTTTTCTTTTGGCCGGGTTGATTCTGCCTCTTGCTTCCATCGCTGTGGCGGCGGAGACTGAGCGCTATTCCTGCACGGTTAACAAACCGGAGGTATTGCAACCTTTGAGCCGGAGCCACCTGCCAGCACCGTGGATTTTCTCTTTTCTGGTTTTTCCCGAGCAGGCTTCGGCGATGGTGGAAGACCCGTTGACGCATCTGGAGTTCGGCCGCGCAATTCCCGCTCAGCTTCGGCGGTACAGTGACAGGAAGATGGTCCTCGAATGGGAGTTGTTTCACCTTCGAGGACGCGGTCAGGCCAGCGGGCGTGGGCGGTTCACGGCCAACATCCCGCGCGGACCCGGGAGGTTTGTTCTCAACTTCACAAGCGACGAGGTCCTGGATGTGGAGCTAGAGGCGGTGCAAGGGGATTGCGTCAGGAAATGAGAGCAGTCAGTTGGGAGTGAGTATAGAAGTGGATCGCAAGAATTTGAGAACAAACATGAAAATAGTGGCAGCCGTGATTGCCGCGATAACAGGTTTGACTGGAATGCAGGCCAGCGCGGCGCAGGTCTATGACTGCAAGCTGGACTCGAATCAGGACTATGGCTGGATCCCGCCCAGAGTCGTGTTTGTGGTTGATGAGCCCAATGTGCAGGTCATGGATGGGATCATCGCGATGGTTCAGAAAGGCCCTATGGCGGGCAAGCTGGAACGCCGGGACGCGATCTCCATTCAAATCGAGTGGAGCGTCAAGAACATTCCCGTCAGCAATCTCAGGATGAAGGAACACGCCGTTTATACCGCGGTTCTGAATGAAAAGACCGGAAAAGTGCGGCTGCGTGCCGTTCTGGCGACCCAGTATTCAAGCTACCCCAAAGGGTGGGGGAAATGTGCGATTGGAAAACAATGACAAAGGAAAGGCCGCTTTAAAGATATGCTGAAAGCAACTGTTTTTGCGGTGAGCCTCGCACTATCGGCCACCGCCGTATTGGCCAAAAACGAAAAGGTTCTGTCCGAGGAATATATCTGCGAGGTCAAGAGTTTCTCCAAGATCGGATGGATTCCTCCGAAAATCTATCTTGCGTTGGATCGGAAAAGCGGCGCGGGTATCGTCTATGACGGCTATATCAAGGAGAACTACGGCGACGTCATCCGAGCCAATCTGGGCAAGCGAAGCGACGATCTTTGGGAATTCCGGTGGGAGCTGAAGGACGCGCATTATTCCAACAGTCCCGGATCGACCGATGTGGAATACAAGGCGACGCTGAACACCCGAAAGGCGAGCGTGAACATCTCGGCCATTCACAGCGGCATGGATGGCGATGCGCTGCGCGGGCAGGGCAAGTGCGAAAGGGTTAAGAAGAAATGAAAGATACCATGAAACAGGGTTTGCGCCTTTGTCTGCTGGCACAGGCCTGTGCGCTGATGTTTGCCGGAGCGGCAGCGGCTGGGCAGGTCTATGATTGTCAGGTCACTCCGAAATCGCGGGATGGCTGGATTGCGCCCCGATTGATCATCGACCTGGACGAAGCGCTTGGGACTGCGGTGGTTGCGGATGGGTTGATCATGGAGGTCATCAAGAAGCCGGTGCAGGCCCAACTCAGCAAGCGCGGCAAAGGATCGGTGCGTCTGAACTGGGAGGTCAAGGGCATCCCTGTCGGCAATGTGAATACCCAGGAGAACGCCCAGTACAAGGCGATCCTGAATACCGAGAAAAAGACCGTCACCGTGCGGGCTGTGCTCTCGTATTTCGACAATCAGCCCGATGGCTGGGGTAAATGCACGGTCACGTCGAAGTGAACCCCGCGCTCAGCCGTTGAACAGGAAACTGCAAAAACGGCTTTGCGCCTCGGGCGCGGCGAGGTCGGCGGGGGCGCCGGCCTCGTCCGTCGCGCGGGCATAGAAGTCGAGGTTCCGCGCCAGCCCGGCCATGGCCCCGGCCCGTGCGTTCTCCTCCAGAAACGGCGCATGGGTCGAGAGGTAAAAGGCAGGGCGATGGGTGCGCAGCCAGTCGGACAACGTAGGGACCACACCGAAC
This sequence comes from Ruegeria sp. PrR005, assembly GCF_010500245.1. Classification (GTDB taxonomy): domain Bacteria; phylum Pseudomonadota; class Alphaproteobacteria; order Rhodobacterales; family Rhodobacteraceae; genus Ruegeria_B; species Ruegeria_B marisflavi. Next base: position 208,459 of record NZ_JAAGOX010000055.1, on the reverse strand, counting down.
TCGGCCCCTTCGACATCCATCTTGACCAGCGAGACGCCGGACAGGTCGACAGTTTGCGCGAACTGGTCCCAGCCGATGGTCAGCGCGTCCGAGCCATGATTGCCTGAGGCCAGTAGCGAGGTCATCGAATCTCCGGCCTCGCCCCCGAAGGACGCCATGCGGGCCAGCCCGAACCCGTCCGACAAGGCCACGCCAAAGGCCGAGACGTTGCGGATGGCGTTCAGTTCCAGGTTCCACAAGAGATGCCGGAGCGCCACCGGATCGGGTTCGAAACACCAGACGTGGCGCGCCCTTCGCGCGGCATAAAGTACGGTCGGCCCGATCCAGGCGCCGATATCGACATAATCCCGGTCCGGCGACAGGTGACGGTCGAGCACAGCAAAGGTCTCGGGCTCCCAGCCGCCTGCCGTGACCTTGCGCCAGAACTTGGAATGATAGGGGTCGAGCCGGAACGGTTCGCCGTTCAGACGACCGGGCACATAGCCGCGAGCGCGGTAGATCATCTTGCGTATTCTGGTCAGCATCTGCCTCTTCCCGCCGCTTTTCTTGTATCGGCCCTTGACCTGCGGGCATGCCCAAAGCATGTAACCTTGGGAACGCAACATCAATTTCAACAGGGGGCCAAGATGGCTTTTGAACTTCCTGATCTTCCTTATGCACATGACGCGCTGGCATCCAAGGGCATGAGCGCCGAGACGCTGGAATATCACCACGACCTGCACCACAAGGCCTATGTCGACAACGGCAACAAGCTGATTGCCGGGACCGAGTGGGACGGCAAGTCGATGGAAGAGATCATCACCGGCACCTACAATGCCACCGCCGTGGCGCAGAATGGCATCTTCAACAACATTTCCCAGCTGTGGAATCACAACCAGTTCTGGGAAATGATGGGGCCGGGCGAGAGCAAGATGCCGGGCGAGCTGGAAAAGGCGATTGCCGAGAGCTTTGGCTCGGTCGACGAGTTCAAGTCACAATTCTCTGCCGCCGGTGCCGGTCAGTTCGGGTCGGGCTGGTGCTGGCTGGTCAAGAACGCCGACGGGTCGCTGGCGGTGACCAAGACCGAGAACGGTGTGAACCCGCTCTGCTTTGGCCAGACCGCTCTGCTGGGGTGTGATGTGTGGGAACACAGCTATTACATCGATTTCCGCAACAAGCGCCCCGCCTATCTGTCGAACTTCCTCGACAATCTGGTGAACTGGGAAAACGTCGCATCGCGCATGTAAATCAGCGCAAGGCGTAGTGCTTCAGGCCCGGTCCCCGTTCGGGGGCCGGGTTTTTCTTTGGGGCAGGTGGGGGCGCTGCCCCCGTCGGGTCTTGCGCTCCCCCCCGGAGTATTTTGGGCGAAATGAAGGGGCTGGTCAGGCTGGGTCATGCACGGCATTCTGCGACCGGGAGGATCAGGGCATGAACGAGATGTCGCAAGACGGGCTGGTGAGCGAGGCGTTGAACGAAGGGGTGTTGACCCTGACGCTGGGCCGGGCGCCGGCGCATCCGCTGTCGCGGGCGATGATCGCGGCGCTGCATGATGCGCTGCGGCGGGCCGGGCAGGACGATGCGGTCCGGGTGGTTGTCATCCACGGGCCGGGCCGGATCTTTTGCGCCGGGCATGACCTGAAGGAGATCGCGCGTCATCGGGCGGATGCGGATGAAGGCCGGGCCTATGTGGAAGACCTGTTCCAGGCCTGTTCGGCGATGATGCTGGACTTGACCCGGATGGCAAAGCCGACCATTGCGATGGTAGAGGGCATCGCCACCGCCGCCGGGTTGCAGCTGGTTGCTGCCTGCGATCTGGCCTATGCGACGCCCGAGGCCAGTTTCTGCCTGCCCGGGGTGCAGAATGGCGGCTTTTGCACGACGCCTGCGGTGGCCGTGTCGCGTGCGATCGGGCGCAAGGCGGTGATGGAAATGGCCCTGACCGGTGCGGCCTATGATGCGGATTGGGCGCTGGCCGCCGGGTTGATCAACCGGATTGTGCCTGCTGATGCATTGCCTGGCGTGGTGGGCGAACTGGCCCGGACGCTGGCGGCGCGCAATCCCGGCCCGGTGGGATTGGGTAAACAGACGCTCTATCGTCACCTCGACCTGTCACTGGAAGAGGCCTATGCTCTGGCGACGCCGGTGATGGTTGACCATTTCATGGACCCGGGCCGCAGACATCTGGATTGGAAGGTCTGATCCGGATTTCCCGGCTTGCCAATCCGGCCCGCGCGCGGCAAGAGCGGCGGGTAACAACATCCGGGGCAGGGCATGGGCGAGGTCGGGCGTGGCATTCTGGCGATGGTCGGGGCCTGTGTGGTCTGGGGACTGTCGCCGCTCTACTACAAGCTTCTGACGCATGTGCCGCCGCCCGAGGTGCTGTCGCATCGCACGTTGTGGTCCGTGCTGCTGTTCGGGGTGTACCTGACGCTCCAGGGGCGGCTGGGTGAGTTGTTGCGGGCCTATTCCGGCCTGCGCCAGATCGGGCTGATCCTGTTGGCCGCGCTGATGATCTCGCTCAACTGGCTAGTGTTCATCTTTTCGGTTCAGGCGGGGCAGGTGACCGAGGCCTCTTTGGGCTATTACATCTTTCCGCTGATGGCGGTGCTGGCGGGGCGGTTTCTGTTTGCCGAACAGCTGGCGCGGGCGCAGTGGCTGGCCATCGGTCTGGCGGCGCTGGCGGTATTGGTTCTGACCTGGGGTTTGGGCGTCGCGCCCTGGGTGGCCCTGATCCTGTCGACCAGCTTCGCTCTTTACGGCGCGGTGAAGAAGGAACTGGCCTTGGGGCCGGTGATTTCCGTGACGACCGAAATCGTGATCCTGATGCCGATCTTTCTGTCGGTGCTGGCCTGGTCTCATCTGCGGGGCGAGGGGGCATTTGGCGGTGATCTGACGACCTCGCTGCTTCTGATCGGATCCGGGCCGCTGACGGCGATCCCGCTGATCCTGTTCAGCTATGCCGCGCGGCGGGTGCCGCTGTCGACGGTGGGCGTGTTGCAGTACATCAACCCGACCCTGCAATTCCTGTGCGCGGTTCTGGTGTTTGGTGAGGTTTTCACCCCCTGGCACGGGGCGGCCTTTGTCCTCATCTGGCTGGCGGTGGCGGTGTTTTCCCTGTCGCTTTTGCGTCAGGACAGGCTGGTGCGCAGGGCGGTCATGGCCGCTTCGGGCGTGTCCACCCAGGTGAGGTAACCGGCCAGCGAGACATCGGCAAAACCTTGGTCCACCGTGCGCTCGATCAGAGTGCGCAGCGGATCCCAATAGCCGTCCACATTCAACACCAGGATCGGCTTGTCATGCAGGCCGAGTTGCCGCCAGGTGAGCGCTTCGAATAGCTCGTCCAGGGATCCGGGGCCGCCAGGCAGAACCACGACGGCGTCGGCGTTCATGATCATCACCTTCTTGCGCTCATGCATGGTCTCGGTAACCACAAAAGTGGTCAGGTCGGTCTTTCCGACCTCGCGGCGCAACAGGTGCACCGGGATCACGCCAAAAGTCAGGCCACCGGCCTGTTGTGCGGCACGCGCGACCTCGCCCATCAGGCCGACATCTCCGGCGCCATAGACCAGGCGCCAGCCTTCGCCCGCCAGCAAGCGGCCAAAGTCGCGGGCGGCTGCGGCATAGGCAGGCATTGCCCCGGATCGCGATCCGCAATAGACACAAACGGATTTGACGGTCATGGCGGCCTTTCCGGATTTCCTGTATTGGGGTGCAACCCTGATAGCGGGAATGAAAGCCCGGCTCAACCGGCGTCGTGGACTGGGGTGATGGCCAGAGCCGCCGCAGAGCGGGCTCTGGGTATGGGGAAGGACGAAGATGGCCAAAGAAGCCGGAACTGGGGGGCTCAGCACGGGTGGCTGGGCGGTTGTCGCGGGTGGTGCGCTGTCCGCGGGACTGTTGGCACTGTATGCTTTGGGGGTGATCGGGTCGCGCGAGGCGGAGGAGTCGGCGCTTGCGGTTCCCGCCCCGGCCCAGGATGTCGAGGCCGCGAAACCTGTAGAGACCAAACCGGAACCTGCGGAGGTGGTGGAGCCCGAGCCGAAACCGGAGTCTCAGACCGAGGCCGCGACCGAGACTCCTGTCGAACAGGACCAGGCAAAGACCGAACCGGAAGCCGTGCCTGCGGCCGAGCAGGCCGCAGCCCCCGCTGCCGAGCCTGAGGAGAAACCCGTGGCGCTGGCCGCGCCGGTTCTGGACCAGATTTTTGTCGAACGGGACGGCACCCTGCTGTTGTCCGGAACCGCCGAGGCTGGCAGCCGAATCTCGGTGCTGCTTGATGGGGCAGAGATGCATGGCTTCGACGTGGTGGGCGATGGCAAGTTTGCCGAATTCCTGACGCTGTCGTTCAGCGATGCGGCACGGGTTCTGGCCCTGAGGGCAGACCGTGATGGTCAGACGACAATGTCGGATGATTACATCATTGCGGCGCTGCCCGCACCCGAACCGGTGCAGGTTGCGGAGGCGGCCAAAGAGGCGGCCGAGCCAGACACCAATCCGGCCGCCGTGGAAACGGCTGAGGCGCAGACTACTGCCGCGCCGAAACCTTCGGACGCACAGCCGCCGGTGGTGACCGGAGACGTAGCGGTGCAGCCATCCGTGGATGGGCCCAGCGAGGCAAGCAGCGCAGAGACGCAGGAACAAGTGGCGGATGCCGCGCAGCAGGCGCAGCCCGAACCCACGGCCCAAGCTTCGCAGACCGAGACGGCAGCGGTTGCGCCGCCACCTGCGCCCACCGCATCCGAACCCGGCGAAGCAGTGGCGGAAAGCACAAAAGCGCCGCAGACGCAGCAGGCCGAGGCCACCGCACCGGTCCAGCAGGACGTTGCAACCGCAGAAGAGGCAACGCCCGCGACCGTCGCCCCGGCAGCCACGACCGCGCAAACGGAACAGACCGCGACAGCCGAGCCTGTCACAGCTGCCGAAGCCTCTACCGGCAGCGCGCCGGTCGAGACGGCTGCGGCGCAAGAGCAGACCACGACTGCGGTTACGGCGACAGCGGAGCAGCCCGGGGCAGGGGAGGCCGTTGCGGCGCAAACCGCGCCGGTTGCGGTATTGCGGTCGGATGCCTCGGGTGTCGAATTGGTGCAGGCGCCGGAAGTAAAATCACCGTTGGAGCCGGTCCGAGTAGCGCTGGACACGATCGGTTACTCCGAGACCGGCAGCGTGCGGTTGACCGGGCGGGCCAATGGCGGATCTGTGGTGCGGGTCTATTTCAACAACCGCGCTGTTTCCGATGTCTCGACGGATGACAAGGGCAAATGGCGCGGCGAGATCGACGGGGTCGAACCGGGCGTCTACACGCTGCGACTGGACGAGCTGGGCCACGGCGGCACGGTTCTCAGCCGGTTGGAAACGCCGTTCAAGCGAGAGGCCCCGGAAATATTGCGCCCGGCCGATCCGCAATCCGGCGAGGCTCCGGCGCGGCCACTGGTTCATGCCGTCACTGTACAAAAGGGCGATACCCTTTGGGCGATTTCGCGGGAGCGATATGGCGAGGGCTTGTTGTATGTGAAGGTGTTTGATGCCAATCGCAGCAGCATCCGGAACCCTGACCTGATCTATCCGGGGCAGATATTCACTCTTCCGGATTAAGCCGCTGGACGGCCCCCTTGGGCCGGTTTCCAACTCCGTACCCAAGTCATAGGCACGCAATGAGACGACTGGCCCACACAGCACCGGCAGAGCAGAGCGCGAACGCAGACCGACGTTCGGGCTGGCGCACGATCCGGCGGGTGGCGCCTTATCTGTGGCCCGAGGGCGAGGGATGGGTCAAACGCCGGGTGGTTCTGGCGATGGCGATGCTGGTGCTGGCCAAGCTGATCGCGGTCTATACCCCTATCCTGTACAAAGGGGCGGTCGACGCGCTGGCGGGCGAGGGCGTGCCGCCCTTGGCTCTGGGGGCGGTGGGCCTGACCGTTGCCTATGGCATGGCGCGGATGCTGACCGTTGGTTTCCAGCAGCTGCGCGATGCGCTCTTTGCCCCGGTTGGGCAACGGGCGCTGCGCGCGCTGGCGCTGGAGACCTTTCGTCATATCCACCGGCTGTCGATGCGCTATCACATCACCCGCAAGACCGGAGGGCTGAGCCGCATCATCGAGCGCGGGGTCAAGGGGGTCGACTTCCTCTTGCGCTTCATGCTGTTCTCGATCGGCCCACTGATGCTGGAACTGGTGCTGGTGGCGGGTATCCTGATGTACCTGTTCGATGTCTGGTATCTGGCCGTTGTTGTCGGGACCATCGCGCTTTACATCTGGTTCACCTTCGCGGTGACCGAATGGCGGGTGAAGCTGCGCCGCGAGATGAACGATCAGGATACCGAGGCCAACCAGCGCGCTATCGACAGCCTGCTGAATTTCGAGACGGTCAAGTATTTCGGCGCCGAAGAACGCGAGGCGCACCGCTATGACCAGTCGATGCGGGCCTATGCGCAGGCGGCGCTCAAGACCGCGTATTCGCTGGCCTTTCTCAATTTCGGCCAATCCTTTCTGATCACCTGCGGACTGATCGGGGTGATGGTGCTGGCGGCGCTGGGGGTGCAGGCGGGGCAATTGACCGTGGGCGATTTCGTCATGGTCAACGCCTATATGATCCAGATCACCGTGCCGTTGAATTTCCTGGGCACCGTCTATCGCGAGATCCGGCAGGCGCTGGTTGATATGGGCGAAATGTTCGATTTGCTGGAACAACCTGCCGAGGTGAGCGACAAGCCGGGTGCGGCTCCACTCAAGATTACAGGAGGCGAGATCACGCTGGAGGATGTGCGCTTTGGCTATGAGGTGGAACGCGAGATCCTCAAGGGCGTATCACTGACCGTTCCAGCGGGCCAGACGGTGGCCATCGTGGGGGCCACAGGCTCGGGCAAGTCGACCATCGGGCGGCTCTTGTTCCGGTTCTACGACGTGACCGGCGGCGCGTTGAAGATCGACGGACAGGACATCCGCGATGTAACCCAGACCAGCCTGCATGACGCCATCGGCGTGGTGCCGCAGGATACGGTGCTGTTCAACGATACCATCCGTTACAACATCGCCTATGGGCGCGAGGACGCGACTCAGGACGATGTCGAGGCGGTGGCGCGCGCGGCCCAGATCCACGATTTCATCGCCTCGCTGCCCGAGGGCTATGAGACAAAGGTGGGCGAGCGCGGCCTGAAACTGTCGGGCGGTGAGAAGCAGCGGGTGGGTATCGCCCGCACGCTGCTCAAAAACCCTCCGATCCTGCTGCTGGACGAGGCGACCAGCGCGCTGGACACCGAGACCGAGCAGGAGATCAAGGAGGCGCTGGCCCTTGCGGGCGAGGGGCGCACGGTGATCACCATCGCGCATCGCCTCAGCACCATTGCCGAGGCCGACAAGATCGTTGTGCTGGAAAAGGGCGAGATCGTCGAGCAAGGCACTCATGACGGGCTCCTGTCGGGCGGCGGGCGGTATGCCCAGCTATGGGCGCGGCAGCAGGCAGGCGAGGATGAGGCGGCCTGAGTATTGTGCCTCGAACAGACTTGGAACTTTGGCCACAGCCTCTGCCGCCAACGGAAGCTGCGTCGGTGTCATCGAGCCCCGTTTCTCGGTCGCGACGAGCTGTGACCCAGCGGTCTGGAATTGTGCGAAACGGAGCCTATCGTCTTTTCCATAAAACTGTCTGCGGTGACTTGCATCAGGTCAGGTTCCGGTCTGTCGGGCGAATGTGAGCAAGAAAGTTGCCACTCGGATGCATGTTTTATGGGGATCTTGCCAGCGATGATTTGCGTTTTTCCGGCATCGGGGCATAGGCTTGATCAGATGCGTCGATTTCGGAAGGAGTGGAAATGAAGCTGTTGCGCCGCCTGTTGCTGCTTGCCATCCTGCTGATGGGGGCCGGTTTTGTTTTCAGAAGCATATACGCTGTACCCTCTACGTCGGGCCTCGGCCATTCCAGTGCGCTTCCGGCCGATGAAAAGACAACTCTGGGTGCGGCGGTTCTTCCAGAAGCGCGGGCCAATCCTGGAAAGTCGGGGGTCACTCCGCTTGCCGATGGACATCTGGCCTTTGCTTCCAGACTGCAACTGATCCAGGCCGCGGAAGAGAGTGTCGATGTTCGCTATTACATCTGGCAGAAGGACCTCACCGGCTTGCTGTTGCTGGAGGCGCTTCGGGCAGCGGCGGATCGCGGTGTCAGGGTTCGAATGTTGCTTGACGACAACGGAATCCCGGATCTGGACGCCGAATTGGCAGAGATGAATGCACATCCGGGCATCGAGATCCGGCTGTTCAATCCCTTCATGCTGCGCACACCGCGCATTTTGTCCTATGTGATGGATTTTCGTCGCCTGAATCGCAGGATGCACAACAAGAGCCTGAGCATCGACGGGGTGGTCACTGTTGTCGGCGGGCGCAACATCGGCGACATCTATTTCTCACGCAACCTAGGGACAAATTACTTCGACCTGGACGTGGTAGCCTTGGGGCAGGCGGCACAGGATGTCGCGGAGGACTTCGATCTCTACTGGCAGAGCGGATCATCCATTCCTGCCAACCTGGTGTTGCCTGAACGGGACATGGATGGCGGTGTTCTTGCTGCATCGGTTGACCGGATGCGCGCAGCGCCGGGAGGCCAGGACTATGCCGAGGCGGTGGAGAACCTGGAACTGATGGATCAAATCCTTGACGGGACAAAAGGCTTTGACTGGGTCGGGATGACATTGGTCAGTGACGATCCGATCAAGGGGCTGGGTCAGGCGCAGTCCGAAGACCTGATGATCATGCGCTTGCTGGATATGGTGGAACCGCCGAAACGGGAGATCTCGCTTGTTTCCGCTTATTTCGTGCCGGGAGAACGGTTGACCGAAATGCTTGCAAGATGGGCGCAGGCCGGTGTTCTGGTTCGGACGGTGACCAACGCGCAGGAGGCGACCGATGTGCTGCCGGTTCATGCCGGATACCGCAGTTATCGTGACAGGTTGATAGATGCGGGGGTGAAGGTTTTCGAATTGAAATCGACACTGGAGAAACCAGACATATTGCGACAGTTCGGCCTCGTCGGGTCGGGCACGACCAGCTTGCATGCAAAGACATTCGTGATGGACCGCGAAAGGGCATTCATCGGTTCGTTCAACTTCGACCCGCGATCCGCCAAACTCAACACCGAGATGGGATTTCTCATCGAGAGTCCGAAACTGGCATCGGGCATGTCAGAGAATTTCGATGCCAATATCCCGCTCTGGACCTATTCGGTCAGCCGCGATCCGAGCGGGGCGCTGACCTGGCAAGAGACAATCACGGGCGGTGACCAGGTGGTTCACAATGTGGAACCAAAGACGACGGTGTTTTCCAGGTTTCTGGTCAGTGTGATCGGCTTTCTGCCGATCCAATGGTTGCTCTAGGTCGGGTCCCAGCCCGGACAATCCGGGCCAGGTAGGTTCTTTACTCAGCCGCTTTCAGGGGCAGTGTGTCGGGTTCCGACGCGCTGTCCGGTTCCTCGGTCGGCTGGTCGTCTTTCATGTCGTCCCAGATGATCTGGGTGGCCTTGAGCTTCTTGGCGGATCTGCGCAGGCGCATGTCGCGGGCGACGCGGCTGGAGCGGCCCGAGGTGATCCGCGCAAACCCGCGGCCGATCATCACCGCATAGGTCGAGGCCCAGACCCGCAGCGCCAGCAGGGAAGGCGTGACCACCAGCGTCAGGACCGTCGCGATACCGAGGCCAAAAACCACGGCGGTGGCGAGCTGCTTCCACCAGAGCGCGGTCGGGCTGTCGATGGAATAGCCCCCGTTGATGAAGTCGAGGCTGAGCCCGAACATCATTGGGGTCAGGCCCGCCATGGTGGTGATGGTGGTCAGCAGCACCGGGCGGATGCGGGCCTCGGCTGTACGCACGATTGCCTCGATCCGGGGCATGTAGCGGCTGAACTCCTGATAGGTGTCGATCAGCACAATGTTGTTGTTCACCACGATCCCGGCCAGCGCCACGATGCCAGTGCCGGTCATGATGATCGAGAACGGCTGGTTCATAACCATCATCCCGATCAGCACACCGGTCGTGCTGAGGACCACGGCGAGCAGCACCAGAACCGAGTTGTAGAAACTATTGAACTGCGCCAGCAGGATGATGAACATCAGCCCCAGCGCGGCCAGAAACGCCTTGGACAGGAAGGCCTGGCTCTCGGACTGGTCCTCCTGGTCTCCGGTCCATTCCCAGTCCAGCCCGGCGGGCAGGGGGGAGGTCTCCAGCCACTCCGTCACGACGGAAATGCGTTCGTTGGCATTGATCGGGGCAAAGCGGGCCTGTCCGTTGTCAATTGCCTCCTGCATCCCGGCGATGCTGTCGGCCCCAGTCAGCATCACAAGCTCGAACTGCGCCCCGTCAACCGGACGGGTCAGAACCTCGGCTTTGGCCTGAATGCCGTTGGACAGGGCCCGTACAACGGCAAGTCGGGATTCTCCGCCTTTGGGCGCGTCCATGACCACTTTGCTCAACCCCGGTTCGACATCCGACTTGACGTCGAAGTAACGTTGCTGATCAACACGGCTGATCTTTGCCAGTTTTTCAACCGGCTTACGGGTGATGAAGTTAGACAGCGGCACCAGCCCATCGGGTGTCCGGACCTTGAGCGTGTCCAGGGTCGAAAGCACCCGGTCCTCTTCGGGGAGGCGCACGCGGATCTCGATCTCGTCATCCGCATCGGCGGGCCGGTATTCTCCCAGCAGCACGCCCCGGGTAACCAGCTGTACCATGGCGCCAACCGTCGCCACATCCGCGCCAAAGCGGCCCGCCTTGGCGACATCCACGTCGATCTGCCAGTCGATACCCGGCAGGGGGCGGGTGTCTTCGGTCTTGATCAGGCCGGGCGTGGCGTCGAACTGGTCGCGCACCAGCGTCGTGGCTGCGATCAGGTCATCCCAATTGTCGCCCTTGATGCGGAGATGCACCGGCTTGGCCGAAGCCGGGCCGCGGCCCAGCGGCTCGATCTCGGTCACGAAACCGGGCAGGCGTGCCAGTTGGGCATTCAGCTGTTCCAGCACAAAATCGCCATCGTATTCGTCCGCGACCACTTCCTCCTGGAAACCGAGCCAGTTGGTGAGGCGGCTGCCAAGCCAGCCGGTCAGCGGATGCGCCTCGGTCGGGCGGTCCTCCCAGGGGATGATCTCGAACTGGATCTGCCCGACGGTATCGGCAGGCGCCTGTGCGCCGCCGGTGTTCTGGTTCAACCCGCCTTTGCCCGCAAAGGAAAAGACATTCACCACTGCCGGGTGGGCGCGGATGACCTCTTCGGCCTGGCGGACCATCTCGTCCTTTTCGGCCAGAGACAGGTTGCCGCGCGCGCGCACATATGTGGTCGCCTGTTCGGGTTCGCTCTCGACAAAGAACTCCACCCCCAGAGATCTTTGCGGGAACATCACAAAGGTGACCTGATAGACCGCAAAGGCGACAACGACGATCGACACGATCGGCATGATCGGATTGCCAGCAATGAACTTGATGACATGGCCGAACGGGGTATGCCCGCCCGAAGCGGCAACGCGACGTTGCGGCAACTCGATCCGTGCCGCGGACAATGTGACCGATGCGGCAAAGGCGCTGAGCAGGAAGAGCAACACGCCGATCATTGTTCCGCCCGGGGCGCCTGGCGGCAACAAATATGCAGGGTTCAGAAGCTGCATCGCGCCCATGAACATCCCGTAAAGCGCCGGAGGCACCATCAGTGCCCGGACCACCCAGGGGGTGCGGGCGCGCAGCCAGTCGGACATGCGGCCGAACATACGGCTGATGCGACCGGAGACGCCGCCCATGACCGGCAGATAGATCAGCGCCACGACCAGCGATGCCGAGAGCACAAAGATCAGGGTGACGGGGAGCATGCCCATGAACTCGCCCGGCACACCCGGCCAGAACAGCATCGGCAGAAAGGCACAGAGCGTTGTCGCCGTGGACGAGACCACCGGCCAGAACATCCGCTGCGCCGCCTCGACATAGGCATGCATCGGACCGATGCCGTCCTTGATCCGCTTGTCGGCATATTCCACCACCACGATGGCGCCATCGACCAGCATGCCCACGGCGAGGATCAGGCCGAACATGACGATGTTCGAGATCGACACGCCCATCGCCGCCAGCAGGGCGAAACACAGCAGGAACGATGTGGGGATGGCGAAACCGACCAGAAGTGCCGCGCGGCTGCCAAGGCTGGCAAGTACCACGATCATCACCAATGCGATCGCGGTCAGCACCGAGCCTTCGAGCTGGCTGACCATCGAGCCGACAACACGGCTCTGGTCGTTCGACGTACCGACCTGAACCGCCGCCTTCATCTGCTCGGGCCAGGTTTCCTTTGCCTTGGCGACCGTCGCCTTTACCAGGTCCACGGTGTCGATCAGGTTGTACCCCTTGCGCTTTACCACTTGCAGCGCAACGGTGTTTTCACCGTCGAACCGGGCGGTGCCTTCGCGGTCTTCGAACGTGTAGTTGATCTGCGCCAGTTCACCCAGCGTCACCACGCGGTCGCCGTTGACCTTGATCGGCAGTTCGTAGACGTCACGCGCCGATTTGAAGGAAGAAGGGATCTTGACCGAGAAAGCGCCCTGTTCCGACTCGACCTCGCCCGCCGCGATCAACTGGTTGTTGTTCTGGACCACATTGATCAGTTCCAGAGCGGTGACATTGTAAGCCTCGAGCCGCAGCGGGTCGATGATGACCTCGAGCATTTCGTCGCGGTTCCCGGCGATGCCCGCTTCAAGCACCGCGTCGAGCGCTTCCAACTCGTCCTGAAGATCCTTGGCGATGCGCGCCATGGTGCGTTCCGGAACCGCACCTGTGAGGTTCACGATGACGATGGGGAATTCGGAGAAGTTGATCTCGGTTAGGGTATATTGTTCGGCCCCGGTCGGGAACGACGCCTGGGCGGTATTCATCGCGTCGCGAACATCGGCGGTGATGGCCGACTTGTCCCAGCCGAACTCGAATTCGAGTGCAACGCCTGCGTAGTTCTCGGCGGCGGTAGCGGACATCTTCTTGAGCCCGTCCAGATCGGCCAGCTCGGTTTCCATCGGTTTGACCAGCAGACTTTCGCTGTCTTCCGCCGAGATACCGGGGAACTGGACCGACACGAAGAGGGCCGGGATCTCGATATCCGGTTCACCTTCTTTCGGCAGGTTCACATAGGCAAAGCCGCCGATCAGGATCGAGATCGCAATGAAGGCAAGGACCATACGTGCCCGGGACGCGGCCCAGTCGACGATTCCGATCATTCAGACGCCTCCCGCCAGGTCGGTTCCACGATTACGCCTTCGATCACATAGTCCTGCCCCACGACGATGACGTCAGCGGTTTCCGGCAGACCTGTCAGCCAGACCCCCATAGGCGTATCGCGCACAACTTCAACCGGCACAAAAGCAACGACATTGCCGGGTCCCACCGTGCGGACGCCCAGTTTGCCGTCATTGTTGAGGGTCAGCGCCGATTGCGGCAGGCGATGCGCCTTTGCGCCATCAGAGGAAATCGCGATTGTCGCCGTCTGGCCGTCGCGGATGAGCAGTTCGGGGTTATCGACGGTCACTTCGACCTCGAACGTCCGGGTATTAGGATCGGCCGAGCGGCTCAGGAATGTGACTCTGCCATGCACCTGGAGCCCGGTGGCCAGTTCCGCGCCTGCAAGCGCGCCGACCTGCACCCGGTTGACGGCGGTTTCAGGGACATAGCCCACGACCTTGATCGGGTTGAGCTGGATGATGGTCGCACAGAGCGAGCCCGGCTGCATGAGACTGCCAAGCTCGGCAGTGTCGCTTTCCAGCAAGCCCTGGAACGGGGCCTCGATTGTCAGCCGGTCGATCTCGCGCTGTGCCGCCGCCACAGCGGCGGTTGCAGCTTCGATACTGGCGCGGCTGGTTTCCAGACCGGCTTCGGCGGATTTGATCCCGGCCTCGGCGGAACTGACGGCAGCCTGGGTCGAGATGCGGCGCGTTTCGGAGGCGTAGCCTGTCTCGGCCAGCTTCTGTGCGGCGTTGTTGTTGATGCGCGCCTCTTCCAGCCGGGCCTTGGCCTCTTCCAGGCGCGCTTCCGCTTCGGGCATCGAGCTTTCGGCCTGCGCCTTGCGGGCCTTCGCCTCGGCAAGTTGGGCGGGCCGGGTACCCGGGTCGAGTTCGCACAGCATGTCACCAGCAGTGACGAAGGCGCCCTTGCGCTTGGGTTCGGACAGGACTGTCGATGTGGTCTCGGACCTGACATCGACCTGGCGAATGGCGCGCGTCTGTCCGCGAAGGATCACCGCGCTGTCGATCTCGTTGGCCTCGGAACGCAGGACAACGACCCGCATCGCGCTGGGTGGGGTCTGACCGGCGGTGTTCGATGCCGTCTCGGTGGCGGTCTCGCTTTGTGCGGTTGTCGCCGTTTCGGCCTTTGCAAAGGCCATCAGTTTGTCGCGTTCGAAGACGAGCAGGTATAATCCTACAGTCACCAGAATCGCGGTGAGGAAGGGGACCAGACGCATCGAACACCTTTCTTCAATATATACATGCCGTGCAATAGATACGGAACACAGCCACTTGTGGATTGAGAAATGGGGTTTGGGCTGTCCGGTGTCCAGACTGAACTGGGCAGTTCAGTTTAAATTTTTGAGCAGTGCGGCGCAAGTGCATGACCAACAGTCACGTTCGCGGTCTTGGCTTGCCCGAAGGGGCGCGTTATGAGGGTTTGATATGCAATGCACTATGAACCGAAAGACAGACAGGGACCGGAATGAGCGACACTGACAGTTTCATCGATGAGGTCACCGAAGAGGTTCGCCGTGACCGCATGTTCCTGCTGCTCAAAAGATGGGGCTGGGTTGGAGCGCTGGCGGTGGTCACCGTTGTTGGCGGCGCGGCGTGGAACGAGTATTCCAAGGCGCAGGCGACAGCAAAGGCGCAGAGGCTGGGCGACGACATCATCGCGGCACTGGCCTCGGATGATGCAGCCGGACGCGCTGCGGCGCTGAGCCAGGTCGAAACGGACACCGCGGGTGGTTCGGCTGTACTTGGCATGCTGACCTCCGCGGCCGAAAGCGCGGATGACAAGGCAGCGGCGGCGCTGCGGCTGGAGGCAATCGCCACGAACGGCGATCTGCCCGAAATCTATCGTGAGATCGCAGGGTTCAAATCGCTGATTCTGCAAGCGGACACACTATCCGCTGCCGATCTGCGCCAGCGTTTCGAGGCGCTGGCCCGGCCCGGTGCGCCGCTGCGCCTGCTTGCTGCCGAGCAACTGGCTTTGATCGACATCGCCCAGGGCGACGTGGACGCGGCCCTGGCTCGCTTGCAGGCCATCCGCGAGGACGCGGAAGTCAGCGCAGACTTGCAACAGCGCGCAACTCAGTTGATGGTGGCGCTGGGGGCCGATCCAGCTCTGCTGGCGCGGCAGGGCTGATACCGAGCATGCGGACGGCGGCGAAGGTGCGGAACAAGAACGATAGACAGGCGAGTTCGACCATGGTGACCAGATCATTCTCCCGGATCGGGGCAGCGCTGATGGGTGGCGCATTCCTGCTGCTTGCGGGATGCGACGAACCAGAGGTGATCCTGCCCGGCGTTCGCGAAGATATCCGCCCTGCGGCGGAGGCGGATGAGGTCAACCAAACACGCGCAATCAAGCTGGCGGCGCAGCAATCCAATGCCGAATGGGCGCAGAGTTTCGGAACGCCTGCGTTCCGCACGGCGCATCCCGCCTTGCGGTCGTCGCCGCAGTTGATCTGGTCGGTGCCAATCGGGTCCGGCGACAGCAAGCGGCAACGCATCACCGCTGATCCCGTGGTTGCGGGCGGCCTGGTCTATACCCTGGACAGCGCCGAGCGCGTGTCGGCCGTGACGCCGGGTGGTGGACTGGTCTGGCAGACCGACCTGATCCTGCCGGGCGAGGCCGAGGGGCAGGCCACGGGGGGCGGTATGGGCTATGCCGATGGCGTTCTCTACGTTTCCTCGGGCTACGGCAATCTGACGGCGCTGGACGCCAAGACGGGGACGGTGCGCTGGCGGCAGAAGCTGAATGCGACCGGTTCGGGGTCGCCGACCATCCGCGATGGGCTGATCTATCTCGTGGCCGGGGACGATACGGCTTGGGCCGTTAACACCAAGGATGGCCGGATCGCCTGGCAGATCCAGGCCACGCCGAGCGTCGGCAACGTTCTGGGCGCGCCAGCACCCGCGCTGAGCAGCGATCTGGCGGTCTTCGCCTTTGGCTCGGGCGACCTTGTCGGGGCTTTCCGCAAAGGTGGCGTGCGGCGCTGGGGCGCCTCGGTCACCGGAGAGCGCAAGGGCCGCGCGGCGTCGCGCATCGGTGACGTGACCGGCAGCCCCGTCATCGTTGGCAGCACATTGTACGCGGGCAACCATTCCGGCCGCACCGTGGCCTTTCGGGTCGACAATGGCGAGCGCCTCTGGACAGCGACCGAGGGTGCGTTGGGGCCGGTTTGGCCCGCTGGTGACAGCATCTTCCTGGTCAGCGACCGCAACCAGATCATTCGGATGAATGCCACCGATGGCAGCGTGATCTGGGCCCAGGACCTGCCGGGGTTTGTCAAGGACAAGCCCAAGAAGCGTGGCGCGACCTATGCGCATTACGGGCCGGTGCTGGCGGGTGGTCGGGTTATTGTCGCCTCGAACGACGGGTTTCTGCGGCTTTACAACCCCGAGGACGGCGCGTTGTTGCAGCGCATCGAGGTTCCCGGCGGGGCCACCACCGGGCCGGTCGTGGCGGGCAGCACGCTCTATGTTGTGGGCACAAAGGGCCAACTGCACGCTTTCCGTTGACGCGCGGACGCGCTATAGGGCGCGTCTGAGTCTAGAAAAGTAGAGTGCCATGTCTCTGACCCTCGCCATCGTGGGGCGGCCCAATGTGGGCAAATCCACCCTGTTCAACCGTCTGGTCGGAAAACGGCTGGCGCTGGTCGATGACCAGCCGGGCGTGACCCGCGACCTGCGCGAAGGGCAGGCACGGCTGGGCGACCTGCGCTTTACCGTGATTGACACGGCGGGGTTGGAAAACGCCACCGACGACAGTTTGCAGGGCCGGATGCGGCGGCTGACCGAACGCGCGGTCGACATGGCCGATGTCTGCCTGTTCCTGATCGACGCGCGGGCCGGTGTCACCCCCAATGACGAGATTTTCGCTGATATCCTGCGCCGCCGCTCGGCCCATGTGATCCTGGCCGCCAACAAGGCCGAAGGCGCGGCGGCCGATGCCGGGGTACTGGAGGCCTATGGGCTGGGCTTGGGTGAACCGATCCGCCTGTCGGCCGAACATGGCGAGGGGATGAACGACCTTTATTCGCGGCTGATGCCATTGGCCGATGCGATGGAGGAAGAGGCCGAAGATCAGGCGCCCGAAACGGATGTCGACGTCGCGGATGATGGCGAGGACGAGGAAGACACCGAAGCGCGCGCGAATGAGCCGCCAGCCATAACTGCCGAAAAGCCCCTGCAAGTCGCTGTGGTCGGGCGCCCGAACGCGGGCAAGTCCACGCTGATCAACAAGATCCTCGGCGAGGAACGGCTATTGACCGGCCCCGAGGCTGGGATCACCCGGGATGCCATTTCGCTCCGCATCGACTGGGATGGCACGCCGATGCGGATCTTTGACACCGCAGGTATGCGCAAGAAGGCCAAGGTACAGGAAAAGCTGGAGAAGCTGTCGGTCAGCGACGGCTTGCGCGCGGTCAAGTTCGCCGAGGTTGTCGTGGTCCTGCTGGACGCCGCCATTCCCTTCGAGCAGCAGGACCTGCGCATCGCCGACCTGGCTGAGCGCGAGGGGCGGGCCGTGGTCATCGCGGTCAACAAATGGGATGTCGAGGAAAACAAGCAGGACAAGCTGCGCGAGCTGAAGGAGAGCTTTGAGCGCCTTTTGCCCCAGTTGCGCGGGGCGCCGCTGGTCACGGTATCGGCCAAGACCGGGCGCGGGCTGGACCGGCTGCACGATGCCATCCTGCGGGCGCATGCGGTCTGGAACCGGCGCATCCCAACCGCGGCCCTGAACCGCTGGCTGATCGGGATGCTGGAACAGCACCCGCCGCCCGCGCCGCAGGGCAAGCGGATCAAGCTGCGTTACATGACACAGGCCAAGACCCGGCCGCCCGGGTTCGTGGTGATGTGCAGCCATCCCGACAAGATGCCGGAAAGCTATTCGCGCTACCTGGTCAACGGGCTGCGTGCGGATTTCGACATGCCGGGCACGCCGATCCGGCTGACCCTGCGGGGACAGGGCGACAAGAACCCTTACAAGGGGCGCCGAAAGAAGAATGCCGGTGCTTTGACCAAGCATCTCAAAGCGCGGTCTTAAGACCCAAGAACTGCTACATATTTTCGCAAGGGGCGTGACAGCGCCCCTTGCTTCGCGATAGCATTTGCCCATCCGAGGCAACTGGTCTGCACATGTCTTGTTTGTGGGCCGCGCCTTATTAAGTTGTGTTGAAGTAAGTTGATCGGCCAGGTCTGGGGAGCGGACTGCATGGATCTGAGGGCCTATACACGCCAATTCGCCGTCCAGGACAATCGCTTGGCGGGGATGAGCTATTTCGGGACATTCGTGGTGTATTTTACCGCGCTCTATCTGGCGATCGCCTATGTGGATCGCTGGTATGTACTGCTTCCGGCGGGAGTGGTCTTTGCCTTTGCCGCTGTGCGTCTCTACGTCTTGCAACACGATTGCGGTCATCACTCCCTGTTCGAGACAAGGCGTCAGAACGAGATCGCCGGTCATGTCCTGTCGCCGTTTACCTTCGCGCCTTTCGAGGTGATGAAGCAGAACCATAATCTGCATCACTCGGGCGTCGGCAATCTTGAGCATCGGGAAACCGGCGAGATCCACACCATGACCCTGCGGGAATGGAAGGCGGCCGACTGGAAAACCCGCCTGATCTATCGGCTGTATCGCAACCCGTTCATCCTGATCCCGCTAGGCGCGGCGTTCACCTATTTCATCCGCTACAGATGGCCCAAGAATGCGGCTCGGTTCGGAGCGTTTGGGGTCATCGCGCACAATGGCGCCATCGTGGTTTTCCTGGGCTTGCTGTGGTGGATGGCCGGAACCACTGGCGTTCTTGTCTGGCTGGTCTTCTCGTTCCTGGGCGGAATGATGGGCGTGTTTCTTGTCTATCTTCAGCACAATTTCGAGGACACTTACTGGGATCGCCGCCCCGATCTCGACCCGCAGCTGGCGGCGTTGCAGGGGTCCTCGGCGCTGGATTTCGGATGGTGGTTCGACAATGCCGTGGCCTGTATCACCTTGCATGACATTCACCATTTCAATGCGCGAATTCCCTCTTACCGGTTGCGAGCGTGCCATTACGGGTTACCGCCCGAGTATGCGCCGCGCCGGATCAAGTTCGGCGAAGCGGTTGCGGCTCTGAACCTCAAGCTTTGGGACGAAGACGCACGGCGGTTGGTGCCGTTTCCCCCGGCGCGTCGTCTGGTCAACACCCAGGCCGCCGGTTAGGTAAAGCAAGGTCGCGGTTCAGGCGGTCCTGAAAGGCAAAGATCTAAAAGTTTCTGGAATTGGTAGGTAAGACGAGATCTGAAATGACATCGGTGAACGAAATTGAGGGCGTTGGCCCGGCTTTGGGCAAGTTGTTGACAGAGGCGGGGTTCAAAAACGCTGAGGCCATCGCAAAGTCCAGCCTGGAGCAATTGCGCGCGATACCGGGGATTGGCGCGGCCCGGGCGGCCGCGATCCTGTCCGCTGCCAAAGCGCTGGTGAACAGCGCTTCGGCGGGCAAGGCGGCTTTGGCAAGAACACCCTCTCAAAGGCGAAATCCGGTTGCACGGTCCAGCCGCCCGTCCCGGGGCAAGTCGCCTCGCAGTGCTCCCGTGGTGCTGGTTCAGCGGGCCGTGCCAGCGCGCAGCGAGACAGAGATCGCGCAAGCGGATGCCGCAGCGGTGGCGGAAATGACCGAGGACGAGGCCAAGGACAAGAAAAAGGCCAAGGCTGCGGCCAAAGAAGCCAAGGCCAAGCAAAAGAAAAAAGACTTCGAGGAAAAGATCAAGAAGGCCAAGGAAAAGGTCAAAAAGAAGTCTGACAAGAAGAAGAAAAAGAAGAAGGCAAAGAAAAAGGCGAAGAAGTAAATTCTCCGCCTTTTGGGTCCGGTGCTGATGGACGTCAGACCAGGGTGCCGCCCAACGCGAGGGTCAGCTTTCCCCCCAGGTAGGGGGAAAGTGCCTCGGGCAAGGTGACGGTGCCGTCTTCGTTCTGACCGTTCTCCAGCACCGCGATCAGGCAGCGCCCCACGGCAAGGCCCGAGCCGTTCAGCGTATGAACGAACTGCGGCTTGCCGCCATCGGTGGGTTTGAAACGGGCGTTCATGCGCCGCGCCTGGAAATCGCCACAGGTCGAGACCGAGCTGATCTCGCGATAGGTGTCCTGACCGGGCAGCCAGGCCTCGATGTCGTAGGTGCGGCGGGCGCCAAACCCCATGTCGCCGGTGCAGAGCACCACGGTGCGGTAGGGGATGCCCAGCTTTTCCAGGATACCTTCGGCGCAGCGCAGCATGCGTTTCTGCTCCTCATCCGACTTGTCCGGATGAGTGATCGAAACCATCTCGACCTTTTCGAACTGGTGCTGGCGCAACATACCGCGGGTGTCGCGACCTGCCGACCCTGCCTCGGACCGGAAGCACAGCGAATGCGCTGTGTAGCGGCGGGGCAGATAGTTTTCCTCGATCGTGCTGCCATTGACGATATTGGTCAGCGACACCTCGGACGTTGGGATCAGCCACCAGCCCTCGCGGGTCTGATAGCTGTCTTCGCCGAACTTTGGCAACTGGCCAGTGCCCTGCATCATCTCGGACAGCACCAAAACCGGGCCATTGACCTCGGTCAGACCGTTTTCGGCGGTGTGGGTGTCGAGCATGAACTGCGCCAGCGCGCGGTGAATGCGGGCGACACCACCCGAGAGCAGAACGAACCGAGCGCCCGACAGTTTGGCGGCGGTTTCGAAATCCATCCCGTTCTGGACGGCGGGGATTTCGAAATGCTCCTTGGGAGCAAAAGCAAAGCTGCGGGGAATGCCCCAGCGGTTGATCTCGACATTGTCGGCCTCATCCGCCCCGTCTGGTACATCATCGGCGGGCAGGTTGGCGATGCGCGACAGCATGTCAGCCAGTTGAGTGTCGAGGTCTTTTGCTTCGGCCTGCATCTGGGCTATTTCGGCCTTTTTCTCGGTCACCAGGGCGCGCAGGCGCTCAAACTCGGCCTCGTCACCACGTGCCTTGGCGGCGCCCACTTCCTTGGAAGCCTTGTTCTGTTCGGCTTGCGCGGTTTCGGCCGCCAGGATGCGCGCACGGCGCTCTTCGTCCAGAGCCAGGATCTGCGACGACACCGGCGCATCTCCGCGGCGCGCCAGGGCGGCGTCAAAGGCTGCGGGATTTTCGCGAATGGCGCGGATGTCGTGCATGGGTCTGGTCCTCGAAAGGTGAATCACTGCACGGCGTTATGCACCAAATGCGGGCCGGGGTGTAGCGCCCTCGGAACCCAAGTGCTGATAGTGGGGGGCGCGGGTTCTGCGCAGCCCCCTTACTGGTCTCAGTTGAGCATTGCTTGCGGCGGCACCAGTTTGTGGCGCGGCGGGTACATGCGGATTTCGCCGGTCATGAAATCGGCATAGTCGCGGGTCAGTTCGGTTCCGGCCGGAATATCCGTCAGCGCGATGCCCCAGATCCCATCCGAATAGTCCAGGTTGGGATACATGGAATGGTTCATGAAGCGGCCTTCGTCGCCTTCGAGCATCCGGTATCCAGGGCGGTGTATGTCGGGGTAGCTGTAGCGCTCCAGAAACTCGCGGACATGCGGTTCGACATTGTCGATCTTGGCTTCTGGGAAGGTGACATCGAGCATCCTGTCGTGCCGCCAGACCTTGTCGCCGCGTTGTATGTCGTCATGGCAAAACACCCCCAGCCCTTCGATTTCGGAGGGGGCGAGATAGCAGCGCACCATCATCATGCGCCTGTTCCTTCTAGCAGATTGGCCGGGCCGCCTCCCGGTCTGGAACACCAAAGTATTTTCGTTGCGCACAGCGGTTTGCGCCAGAAAATCAAGGCACTGATTCGCGTCGCAACGCAACGGAAATCCGTGCATTTCGTCGTGCTGCACCGTGACCGTCCGCTAGGCCTTGGAGTGTTCTTTTTCACCGCTGTCCTGATGGGCCAGCTTGCCATCCCAGGGCGCCGTCGCGACCTTGGCATCAGGCGGGTCGGCGACATAGGACGGGGTCATGATCTGGACGCCGTTTTCCGTAAACACATCAAGTATGTTGCGATGAAGATCGGATTTTATCCGAGGAATGATCGCACCTTGGGTCGTGTAGGCGTTGATCTGATAATTGACGGCATAGTCCGCGAGCGCCGCCCAGAGCACGAAGGGGGCAGGACGGTTCTTTAGGCCATTGGTACGTCTTGCCGCCTCGATCAGCATGGCCTCGACCTTTTCGGTGGGCTCCTCGTAACCGATGCCCACAGTCGTATGAACCAGAAGGCCGTTGGCGTCGGCATGTTTGGAATAGTTGACGACTTCGGAATTCAGCAGCTGTGCGTTCGGAATCGAGATCAGCTCGTTCTTGATCGAGCGCAGATGCGTTTCCATCATCTTGATTTCGACCACATCGCCCAGGTGCTCGCCGATCTTGATGCGGTCTCCGATCGACGTGGACCGGCGATAAATCACGAAGAGTCCCGAAATCAGATTGTTCATGACCGAGTTCGAGCCGAGCGACAGCATCGCCCCGACAAGAATGGTCAGCCCCTGAAAGGCAGCCGATTCCGATCCGGGGATATAGGGAAAGGCAAACACCAGAGCGATCAGGATCAGAATGGCCCGGACGATGTTGAATGTGGGAATGACCCAATGCCGTTCGAAGTTGCCGATTTCGAAACTGCCCGCTTCGACCGCCTCGAAGAAGATCCGCAGGCCACGGATGATGTATTGCGTGACAGCCGCGATGATCAGCAGCGTGACGAGATTGGGAAGGTAGTTGAAGAAACCAAGGACGATGTTCAGAACCGGCCGGGTGACATAGGTCAGCAGAAGCTGAGCCACGTAACGCGTCTCGGCAAAAGCCAGAAGAATGAACGACAGGTAGTAGTAGACGCCCAGGAAGAAGATCGACAACAGGACGAAGTTGATCCCGAACCGGATCAGCGCGGCGATGGCATCGGCGCGAACATGGGCCCGGGTGGCGGACTCAACCTCGGCTAGGTTTCTGTGGACCAGTCTTGTGATCCGGGTGTTGAGGAACCTGCGGAGAAGGAAGCCCAGGAAGGTGAAGAGCGCAAAGGCCAATGTCCAGCCCAGGGCATAGATCGCGCCCTCGATCCGGGCCTTGTCGGATCGTTCCGACCTGTAGGACAAGATCGCCTCTTTAATGACCTTGGCATGCACGTCGGCCAGCAACGCTAGGTCGATCTTTTCCAGTGCGGCGTCGGCTTGTGTGACCGTCAGGATCTCAACGCCATCCGCCAAGATGACGAAACCAAAGCGTTCTTCTCGTTTCTGGATGTTGACGGTATTGCTGTTAGAGGCCGTGGCAACCTGAACAAGCCGTTCATGTACCTCCAGCGCGCGCCGTTCGGCGGGCATGCCGCTGACGCCGCGCAAAAGGAAAAGCTCGGACCCGTCCAGGATGACAGGGGCCTGAAACACACCCGACGACATTGGCGCCGATGTCGCTGTCTCCTGTGCCGATGCCACCGATAAACAGAGTGTCTGAACAACAAGTACCGCTATCACCAACAGGCGGATCATGGCTGGATTTCCCCTCAGCTGTCGAACCGACTATACCTGTGGATTGAAACCTGACCAGAAGGGAAAATGCGCAAAGAAACCTGCTTTTGTGCTCGACTTGCAAAGGAACGGTTCTGCGCATAGGTTCCCGGCGAAATCTGCGGGGCTCTCCCGCCAGCCAGCACAAAGGATTCTCCCATGGAAGGTGGCGCAATCGCCCAGTTTCTCCCGCTTATCCTGATCTTTGCGATCATGTATTTCCTGCTGATCCGTCCGCAGCAAAAGAAGGTCAAGGAACATCAGGCGATGGTGGCTGCGCTGCGTCGCGGCGATCAAGTGATCACCCAAGGCGGTCTTGTCGGCAAGGTCGTCAAGGTCAAGGACGATGGCGAGCTTGAAGTCGAGATTGCCGAGGGCGTGAAAGTGCGTGTCGTCAAGGCGACCATTGCCCAGGTTCTGAACAAGACCGAACCGGCAAAGTGAACTATCGCCTCAACCTCCTGAAAAGGCAGGGTAATGCTGCAAATTGATTCCTGGAAGAGGGTGCTGGTTCTGCTGGTCTGTGTGGCCGGTCTGCTGCTGGCCCTGCCGAACGCGTTCTACACCCGCGTCGAACAAAGCAATGACGCCCGTGCGGCGATCGAGGTTCAGGGCGAAACCGCCGAGCTGACCGAGGCGGCAGGGCAGTGGCCGTCCTGGATGCCGTCTTCGCTGGTCAACCTTGGTCTGGACCTGCGCGGCGGCGCTCATCTGCTGGCCGAAGTGCAGGTGGCGGATGTCTATGAGGCCCGCATGGATGCCATGTGGCCCGAAATCCGCAACGCGCTGCGCGGCGAACGGGACACGGTTGGTACAATTCGCAAGCAGCCGTCCCCAGGAGACGAGATTCGGATCAAGATCAGCAAGCCCGAAGGCATGGCGCGCGCTCTGGAAGTGGTTCGCGGTTTGGGCCGCCCGATCCAGACACTGACAGGGGCCGGATCAAACGATATCGAGGTGCGCGGTACAGGCGACGAGATCGTCGTGACCCTGAGCGAAGCCGAGAAGCTGGCCACAGACGACCGGACAGTCCGACAGGCGCTGGAAATCGTGCGCCGCCGTATCGACGAGGTGGGCACACGGGAACCGACCATTCAACGTCAAGGGGCGGACCGGATTCTGATCCAGGTGCCGGGTATCGGCAGCGCCGGTGAACTGAAGGAAATCATCGGCACTACGGCGCAGCTGACCTTCAATCCCGTGGTGTCGCGCGGCACGGATGCCGAGGCGCGCGCTGAAGTCGGGCAAAAGGTCATCCCGGCCCTGGACCAGCAAGGTGTCTTCTA
This sequence comes from Ruegeria sp. PrR005, assembly GCF_010500245.1. Lineage (GTDB taxonomy): Bacteria > Pseudomonadota > Alphaproteobacteria > Rhodobacterales > Rhodobacteraceae > Ruegeria_B > Ruegeria_B marisflavi. Next base: position 183,453 of record NZ_JAAGOX010000055.1, on the reverse strand, counting down.
CACCGTCGAAGCGGCTCCGGTGGTCACCGGCGAAGAATTGGTAGACGCACAGCCCGCCTTTGACCAGAATGGCCGGCCGGCGGTGAACTTCCGCTTCAACACGTCGGGTGCGCGCAAGTTCGGCGACTATACTCGGGACAATATCGGGGCGCCCTTTGCCATCGTGTTGGATAACGAAGTTATCAGCGCTCCCGTCATCCAATCCCACATCCCCGGTGGTTCGGGTATCATCACCGGCAACTTCACGGTCGAGGAAAGCACCAACCTTGCTGTCCTTTTGCGCGCCGGGGCTCTGCCGGCGGGTCTTGAGTTTCTGGAAGAGCGTACAATCGGGCCGGAACTGGGACAGGACAGCATCGACGCGGGCAAGGTCGCCACGGTTGTCGCCTTTGTCGCGGTTCTGGGCTTTATGTGGGCCAGTTACGGTCTCTTCGGGATCTTTGCGAATGTGGCGCTGATCATAAACGTCGGGTTGATCTTTGGCCTTCTCAGCGTGATTGGCGGGACACTGACGCTGCCAGGGATTGCCGGTATCGTTCTGACCGTCGGTATGGCAGTCGATGCCAACGTTCTGATCTTTGAACGTATCCGGGAAGAGCTGAAAACCGCCAAAGGCCCGGCACGCGCCATCGAACTGGGTTATGAAAAGGCACTAAGCGCCATTCTGGATGCCAACATCACCACGTTCATCACCGCCGTGATCCTTTTCGCAATGGGCTCCGGCCCTGTGCGCGGCTTTGCCATTACCCTTGGTCTGGGGATCCTGACCTCGGTTTTTACCGCGATTTTCGTCACCCGCCTGTTGGTGGTGATGTGGTTCGAACGTCGCCGCCCCAAGACGATCGAGGTCTGACATGCGCTTGAAACTCGTCCCGGACGAAACCTCGTTCGACTTTTTCGGCCGCTGGAAGCTGTGGCTGGGCATCTCGGCCCTGATGGTGGTGATCGGGTTTGCGTCCTTTGCCCTGCAAGGACTGAACTTCGGCATCGACTTTCGCGGTGGCACAACGATCCGCACGCAAAGCACCCAAGCCATCGACGTGGGCGTTTATCGCGACGCTATCGCACCGCTTGGTTTGGGTGACGTTACCATCACTGAGATTTTCGACCCGACCTTTGGCCCGGATGAAAACGTGGCGATGATCCGCATTCAGGCCCAGGACGAGGCCGAGGCGGTCAGCGCCGAGACTATTGCCGCTGTCGAGGCGGCACTGGCCGCCACGACCCCGGATATCGAATTCGTGTCGGTGGAATCGGTTGGCCCGAAGGTATCGGGCGAACTGATCCAGACGGCGGTTCTGGCTGTCTCCCTGGCGATTCTGTCGGTTCTCGTCTACATCTGGCTGCGGTTCGAATGGCAATTCGCCGTGGGGGCGGTTGCTGCGCTCATTCATGACGTGGTCCTGACAATCGGTGTCTTTTCCGAGCTTCAGATCCGTTTCGATCTGGCCATCATTGCGGCGCTTCTGACCATTGTCGGCTATTCGCTGAACGATACGGTGGTCGTGTTTGATCGGGTTCGGGAAAACCTGCGCAAATACAAGAAGATGGAGCTGAAGGACCTGTTGAATCTGTCGATCAACGAAACCCTCAGCAGGACGTTGATGACCTCGCTGACGACACTTCTCGCGCTGATCTCGCTGTACGTGCTGGGCGGTGATGTGATCCGCGGTTTCGTGTTTGCAATGATCTGGGGGATTATTGTCGGTACCTATTCGTCGATTTTCGTGGCGTCGACCATCCTGCTTTGGCTGGGAGTCAAGCGCGACTGGTCGAAACCGACGAACACCACCGGCAACCAGTTCGCCGATATCGACGCCTGATGCTGGCGTCATACCTGCGCCGCCGCTGGCACTAAGGTCCGGTGGCGGAACAGGTAAGGGTGGCTGTCATGGTATTCGGATCGGGCTTGCCGCTTTCTGAAATGTGGATACTGGTCGGCGCGGCATATCTTGCCGGGCTGGTCCGGGGGTTTGCCGGTTTTGGGACCGCGCTGATCTTCTTGCCCTTCGCCGGTATGGTTCTGTCACCCGTACAGGCGATCACGGTCTTGGTGCTGATGGACATCGTGGGCCCCTTGCCGATGCTGCCACGCGCTGCCCGCCACGTGGACAAAGGCGATCTTGCCCGTCTGCTGGGGGGGGCGGTTGTCGCATTGCCGCTGGGGCTCTATGCCCTGTTCCTGCTGGATTCGCAGGACTTCCGCTATCTGGTGTCCGGTGCCTCCCTGATCATGCTCACCGGTCTTGTCCTGGGCTGGCGCTATGCCGGGGCGCTGCCCCCACGCGCGGTTGCCGTGACAGGCGCAGCATCCGGCTTTCTCGGGGGCGTGGTGGGCGTTCCTGGACCACCTGTGATCTTTGTCTACATGGCCAGCCCAAAGCCTGCCACGTCGATCCGGGCCAATATCACGTTCTATTTGTTTGGCTATGACTGGATGGTTCTTGCGATGATGGGGCTGGCCGGGCGGCTCGATCCGGGCTTTCTGGTGACCGGTCTGATGTTGATCGTGCCGAATATGCTTGGCACTGTGTCCGGCGCGGCGCTATTCGTACCCGGGTACGAGCGGGCCTACCGGCTGGCGGCCTACGGGTTGATCCTGGGCGCGGCTCTGTCGGGGCTGCCCTTCTGGAGTGCAGGAGAATGAAATGCGCTTGACCGAAATGAACTACAGCGACGCGCAGCCGGTCGACGGTTATGGCCCGGGTTTCTTTCGGATTGGCGGCGTTGTGCGGCAGGGTGCTGTGCTGACTGGCGCGGAAGGAACCTCCGCCTGGGGCGGATACGAGGATGCGGCGCCTTTGCTGGCGCTCGCGGGCCGGGTGGACGTACTGTTCATCGGCACGGGCGCCGAGGTTGCGCATATCCCGTCTGCGCTGCGTGCGGCGCTGGAAGGGCAAGAAATTGGTGTCGAGGTGATGAGTTCGCCCTCCGCCTGCCGCACCTATAACGTGCTCCTGTCCGAAGGCCGCCGGATCGCGTTGGCAGTTTTGCCTGTCTGAGCGCGCTTCACTTCATTTCGCTAGAAATACTCCGGGGAGCGCGAGGGGCTGGCCCCTTGGCTGTGCCTGCTGGCGGGGCTCTGGCGGTGGATACGTCATTTCCAGCCTTTTGCCCCCGGCACCAATGAGATAAGCGGAAGACATGACACTTACCGTCACCGATCTTGCTATTGCCCGCGGCGGCATCCCCGTGCTCGAGGGGCTCACCTTCACGCTCGAGCCGGGCCAGGCTTTGATTCTGCGCGGTCCAAACGGTGCGGGAAAGACAACCCTGTTGCGCACTCTGGCGGGCCTGCAACAGCCGCTGGCGGGTCGCATCGACGGGGCAGAGGACCGGATCGCCTATGCCGGGCATTCCGACGGGCTGAAACCAACGCTTAGCGTGACCGAGAACCTGACATTCTGGGCCTCTGTATTTGGCGGGCGCGACATCGGTCCGGCCCTGGAGGCCTTTCGCCTGGGCGATCTGGCCGACCGCCATGCGGGAAACCTGTCAGCCGGGCAAAAACGCCGCCTGGGCCTGTCGCGGCTTCTCGTCACCGGACGGCCGATCTGGATGCTGGATGAACCCACCGTATCGCTTGATCGCGAGGCGGTTGCAATGTTTGCCGGCGCGGTGCGGACCCACCTGGCCCAGGGCGGGTCGGCCTTGATCGCCACCCATATCGACCTTGGGCTTGACGGTACCATCCTGGACGTGGGGCCTTACAAGGCCAAGCCGGTTCTGGACAGCGATTTCGATGGAGGTTTCCTGTGATCGCTCTGTTGAAACGCGACCTTGTGCTGGCGCTGCGCGCCGGTGGCGGGTTCGGGCTGGGCCTTGCCTTCTTTCTGATCGTGACGGTTCTTGTGCCCTTCTCTGTCGGGCCGCAATCGGCGCTGCTTGGTACCATCGCGCCGGGGGTGTTGTGGCTGGGGGCCTTGCTGGCTTGCCTCCTGTCACTCGACCGTCTGCTGGCGCTCGACTGGGAGGACGGCACACTCGACCTGTTGGCGACGGCGCCTCTACCGCTGGAATCGGTGGTCACGATCAAGGCGCTGGCGCATTGGCTGGCGACCGGCTTGCCCCTTGTGCTGGCCGCGCCGGTGCTGGGCGTGCTGCTGAACCTGCCCGGGCCGGGTTTCTTGTGGATGGTGATCTCGCTCGCCCTTGGTACCCCGGCGCTCAGCGTCATCGGCACATTTGGCGCGGCGCTGACCGTTGGGCTGAAACGCGGCGGACTGCTGTTGTCGCTCCTCGTGCTGCCGCTCTATGTCCCAACCTTGATCTACGGGGCCGAGGTCGCGCGCCGTGGCGCCGAGGGCATGACGGTGGCAACTCCGCTGATGATGCTGGCAGGGATCAGCGCCGCGGTGATCGCGCTTTTGCCCTTTGCCAGCGCCGCGGTGCTCCGCGTCAATCTGCGTTGACGCAAGTCAATTGAGAATGCCTCTGCTTCGGACTAGATAGGGCCCATGTCGATATCAACGAGACTCAATGCGCTCTGGGAATATGCCAACCCGCGCAAGTTCCTGGCCACCACCGAGCGGGTGCTGCCGGTTCTATGGCTGCTCACGGCTGTCACGCTGATTGGCGGGCTTGTCTGGGGCTTCTTCTTCACGCCCGACGATTACCGGCAGGGATCGACGGTCAAGATCATCTATATCCACGTGCCCTCGGCCTTTCTGGCGACCAGTGCCTGGTTCATGATGCTGATTACCTCTCTGGTCTGGCTGATCCGGCGGCACCATGTCAGCGCGCTGGCCTCGCGCGCGGCGGCGCCAATCGGAGCGGTGATGACCCTGATCGCTTTGGTTACCGGGGCGATCTGGGGCCAGCCGATGTGGGGCACCTGGTGGGAATGGGACCCGCGCCTGACCTCGTTTCTGGTGCTGTTCCTGTTCTACCTTGGATACATGGCCCTGTGGGAGGCCATCGAGGATCCCGATACCGCAGCCGATCTGACCTCGGTCCTTTGCCTTGTCGGCTCGGTGTTTGCCGTGCTCAGCCGCTATGCCGTCTATTTCTGGAACCAGGGGCTGCATCAGGGGGCCTCGGTCCTGCGTGCCGGCGCTGTTGCCGGGACCGATACCACTGAAAAGGTCAGCAATGTCTATGCCTATCCGCTGCTGCTTTCGATGGCGGGCTTCTTCCTGCTGTTCGTGGCGCTGGTCTTCTACCGGACGGGGACCGAGATCCGCGCCCGCCGGATCAAGGCGCTGTTGGCGCGGGAAAGGGTAAACGGATGATTCCGGATCTTGGAAAATACGCGGGCACGGTGCTGTCCGCCTATGGCACATCCATCGTGCTGCTGGTGGCGCTGGTTGCGCTGAGCATTCGCCGGGGACGCAAGGTCCGGGCGGAAATGGAACGGGTCGAACAGAGGATGTCGCGCAATGGCTAAGGTTTCACCGCTGATGCTGGCGCCCCCGCTAATTTTTGGCGCGTTTGTGCTGCTGGCCGCGGTTGGGATGTTTCGCGACGATCCCCAGTCCCTGCCTTCGGCGCGTGAAGGGCAACCGGCTCCGGCACTTGCGATGACCGAGTTTCCGGGCGCGCCGGGGTTCAACGACGCGACACTACGCGATGGCGAGGTCAAGCTGGTCAATTTCTGGGCCAGTTGGTGCGCGCCATGCCGGGCCGAGCATCCCAGTTTGGAAAAGCTCGCCGCCGAAGGTATCCCGATCTATGGCGTGAACTACAAGGACAAGGTAGAGAACGCGCAAGGGTTCCTTGACGAGCTTGGCAATCCGTTCCGTGCCCTGGGCCGGGACGAACAGGGCCGGACGGGTCTCGACTGGGGCGTCTACGGCGTGCCCGAGACCTATGTCATCAAGGGTGACGGCACCATCGTGTTGCGCTTTGCCGGTCCGATCACAGCGCGGGTAATAGACAGCGCCATCCGCCCGGCACTTGAAAAATCGGCGGAGTAGGGCGTTTCAGGCAAGCTGGTAGGTGGCGAAATCCTGTTCGACCTCAAGGAACTCGTTGATTCTCAGAAAATCGCCCCGGTCGGCGCGCCAGATCAGATAGGCCTCAAGTGCATCGGGGTTCTCCCAGATATGGACGACGACCTGCTCATTTCGTTCTGCGGACAGCAATAAATATGCGTTGACACAGCCAGGAAAGGTGCGGGTTTCGGCCACCAGCGACCCGATCAGTTCGGCGAGCGCGGCGAATTTCCCAGCCAATGGCGTTGATTTGACGATGACAACTTCCTGCATCCAGGTCTCCCGTATAGGCGCAGGATCAGAGCAATCGATTAAGAAAAACTGAACAGCTCCGTGTTTGAAAGTCTGAGCTGAGATACCGCTGTCACAGCGCGCCGAGGTCGAGGCGCGGGGCACGCTGAAAAGAAAAGGGCGCCCCTTAGGGCGCCCTTGTTGTTTGACTGTGCAGCTCTGGATCAGCTGGCCTTGGCAAGGTTGCGCAGCACGTAGTGCAACACGCCGCCATTTTCGATGTACTCGATCTCGGGCGCGGTATCGATCCGGCACTTGACCTCGATCGTCCTGCTGCTGCCATCGGCATAGGTGATGTCGCAAGGCACGGTCTGAAGCGGCTGGATCGTGTCCAGACCACGGATCGAGACGGTTTCATCGCCTTTCAAGCCTAGCGACTGACGGGTGTCACCGCCGGTGAACTCGAACGGGATGACGCCCATGCCAACCAGGTTCGAGCGGTGGATACGCTCGAAGCTTTCGGCGATCACGGCCTTGACGCCCAGCAGTGCGGTGCCCTTGGCCGCCCAATCGCGCGACGAACCAGCGCCGTATTCCTTGCCGGCAAAAATCACCAGCGGAATTCCGGCCTCTTGGTAGGCCATAGAGGCGTCGTAGATCGAGGTCTGCGCGCCATCGGGGCCCTTGGTAAAGCCGCCCTCGACACCGTCCAGCATCTCGTTCTTGATGCGGATGTTGGCGAATGTGCCGCGCATCATCACCTCGTGGTTGCCGCGGCGCGAGCCATAGGAGTTGAACTCGCGCGGCTGAACCTGGCGCTCGGTCAGGTACTTGCCTGCCGGGGTGTCAACCTTGAACGAACCGGCGGGCGAGATGTGGTCAGTGGTGATCATGTCGCCGAGAATGGCCAGAACGCGGGCCCCCTCGATATTGGTGATCTCACCCTTTTCAGGGGACATGCCCTGGAAGTAGGGCGGGTTCTGGATATAGGTCGAGGTCGCGGGCCAGTCGTAGGTCTCGCTGTCGGTGGTCTCGACCGCCTGCCATTTGGCATCGCCCTTGAACACGTCGGCGTATTTCTTGAGGAACGCCTCGCGCGTCACGGTGGCGTGCACCAGGTCGGCGATTTCCTTGTTGGTGGGCCAGATGTCTTTCAGGTAAACCGGCTGCCCATCCTTCGAGGTGCCGAGCGGCTCGCTGGTCAGGTCGATGTTCATGTCACCGGCCAGCGCATAGGCGACGACCAGCGGCGGCGAGGCCAGATAGTTGGCGCGCACATCGGGGCTGATGCGTCCTTCGAAGTTGCGGTTGCCCGAGAGAACGGCGGTGGCAACAAGGTCGCCCTCGTTGATCGCCTTGGAGATCTCGGGTTGCAGCGGGCCGGAGTTGCCAATGCAGGTGGTGCAGCCATAACCCACGAGGTTGAAGCCGATGGCATCCAGATCCTCTTGCAGGCCAGCGGCCTCCAGATACTCGGTCACAACCTGGCTGCCGGGGGCCAGCGAGGTCTTGACCCACGGCTTGCGGTTCAGGCCCAGTTCACGCGCCTTGCGGGCAACCAGACCGGCGCCGATCAGCACATAGGGGTTCGAGGTGTTGGTGCAGGAGGTGATCGAGGCGATCACGACCTTGCCCGAGGACATGGTGTAATCCTCGCCTTCGACGGCGACTTCCTTGTCGGCCGGGCGCTTGAAGGTCTCGGTCATTTCGCGGGCAAACGCGGACTTGGCACCGGTCAGCGGCAGGTAGTCCTGCGGGCGCTTCGGACCCGAGATCGCGGGCACGATGGTGCCCATATCCAGTTCCAGCGTCGAGCTGTAGACCGGCGCATAGTTGGCGCCGCGCCAGAAACCGTTCTCCTTGGCATAGGCTTCGACCAGTGCGATGCGGTCCTCGTCGCGGCCGGTCTGGCGCAGGTAACGCAGGGTCTCGTCGTCGATCGGGAAGAAACCGCAAGTCGCGCCGTATTCGGGCGCCATGTTCGCGATGGTCGAACGGTCTGGCAGGGGCAGTTTGTCGAGGCCGGGGCCATAGAATTCGACGAACTTGCCGACCACGCCGTGCTTGCGCAGCATTTCGACCACTTTCAGCACCAGGTCGGTGGCGGTGGTGCCTTCGACCATCTCGCCGGTCAGCTTGAAGCCGACAACCTCGGGGATCAGCATTGAGATCGGCTGGCCCAGCATCGCGGCCTCGGCCTCGATACCGCCCACACCCCAGCCCAGAACGGCCAGGCCGTTGACCATGGTGGTATGGCTGTCGGTGCCGACCAGCGTGTCGGGATAGGCGACGGTGTCACCGTTCTGGTCGGTGTCGGTCCAGACGGTCTGTGCCAGGTATTCGACGTTGACCTGGTGGCAGATGCCGGTGCCCGGCGGCACAACGCGGAAGTTGTTGAACGCGTTCTGGCCCCATTTCAGGAAGGTGTAACGTTCGAGGTTCCGCTCGTACTCGCGGTCCACATTCATCTGGAAGGCGCGCGGGTTGCCGAACTCGTCGATCATGACCGAGTGGTCGATGACGAGGTCGACGGGGTTCAGCGGGTTGATCTTCTGCGCGTCGCCACCCAGGCCCTTGATCCCGTCACGCATCGCGGCCAGGTCGACCACGGCAGGCACGCCGGTAAAGTCCTGCATCAGCACGCGGGCCGGACGATAGGCAATTTCGCGCGGGTTCTTGCCACCCTTGGCGCCCCATTCGGCGAATGCCTTGATGTCCTCGACCGAGACCGAGAAACCGCCATCCTCGAACCGCAGCATGTTTTCCAGCACCACCTTCAGCGAGGCGGGAAGGTTCGAGAAATCGCCAAGACCGGCTTCGGTCGCGGCGGGAATGGAGTAATAGGAAATGGATTTGCCATTGACGCTGAGCGTGCGGCGCGTCTTGGCGGTATCCTGTCCGACTGTGATGGGCATCTTGGCCTCCCTCTGAAGGAACGTGGAAATGGGATTCGCTGCGGGTTATCTGCATCACGCCCGCCTTGTGTTCAAGCACCAAGACGGGGGGTGCGTCAATTATGGTATACCATTGCACACATGGGGTCGCAATACGCTGCATGCAACGGTATACAATTTCGTGTTGAACGCTCAAGCATCCTTGATTGGCTTCGTGATGAGGCCCGGCGTAGGGTTACAGAGAGGTCACTTGAACAGGAAAGACAACAGGCCATGAAAACTGCCGCCCTGCGCCTTGCGCTGACCATGCTGACGGCACTGGCCGTGTCAGGTATTGCCAGGGCCGAGCAACCGGTCGTGGTGGAACTGTTCACCTCGCAAGGATGCTCATCGTGCCCGCCCGCAGACGCGATCATGCATCGGCTGGCAGCGCGCGACGACGTGATCGGGCTGGCATTACATGTGGACTATTGGGATTACATCGGTTGGAAGGATGCCTTTGCCAGTCCGGCCCATACCTTGCGGCAGCAGGCCTATGCCCGGTCCGGCGGGCGCTCGATGATCTATACCCCACAGATGGTCGTGCAAGGGGTTGAGGACGTGGTAGGCGCGCGCGAGCCTGACGTGTTGTCGCTGATCGAAGCGCACAAGAAACAGCCTGCACTGGTCGATCTTTCGGTGGCGCGCGTCGGGCAAACACTATCGGTTTCGCTGGCTCCGTCCGGGGACAGTGTTGCAGGGGACCATGTGGTGCAATTGATCCGCTATACGCCGCTGCGCCACGCGTCGATCAAACGCGGTGAGCTTGCGGGGCGCGACCTGGACTATGCCAATGTGGTCGAAAGCCTGAGCGTCGTGGGCCGCTGGGATGGCCGGTCGCAGATGGACCTGATCGTCCCGGCCGAAGGTGACCTGCCGGCGGTGGTGCTGGTGCAGCAGGCTGGCGCCGGTCCAATCCTGGCCGCGGCGCGGGTCAAGTGATCAGGCGGCATCCGTTGTCGGCTGGGGTTCGGCGTCGAGCCAGAGTTTCCAGCGGCGGTGGATCCAGAACCATTGCCCCATGTGTTGGCGCACCATCTTCTCCAGGTCATCGTTGATGAACTGGGTCATTGTGGTGGCGTCGGTATGAGGCACGGGGTTGTGCAGAACGATCTCGAAATCCAGCCCGTTGGGCTTGCGTACCGCGTAGCAGGGGATCATCACCGCATCGTATTTCAGGGCCAGTTCTGCATTCAGAACCGAAGTGACCGCAGTTTGACCAAAGAAAGTCAGTTGCTCGCCGCCATGAGCGTGCAGATCCGAGACGATGGCGATGATCCCACCCTGTTTCAGAGACCGGACCATTTCCATCATACCGCGCCGTCCCTGTTCGAACATCGGCTCGCCGGTCTTGTGAAAAGCGTCTACGTAGATCTCGTTGAAATAGGGGTTGGCCATGCGGCGATAGAGGCAACCAATCGGTTTGCCGCCTCGGGCCTGCAATGCGACGCGCGCTGCGAGGTAATGGCCGAAATGGGCAGTGATCATCATTACCGGCTTGCCCGCTGCAACCGCAGCATCGAAGGCGGCAATGCCGGGGCCGGTGATTTCGGCGCCTTTCTGGCGCCGAGTGAAGCCTTCTGGCGAGAAATGCTCCATGATTGCGCGTCCCGCATTGTCCGGCACGGCGCGGCACAGGCGACGAACCTCGGTCTCGGGCAGGTCGGGGCAGGTTAGCGCAAGGTTGTCGCGGATACGCTTGCTGAATCCCACCAGCGGCCCGAGTCCGCTCATCAACCGGCCCATGGCGGCGATCCGCGTGTCATAGGGCAGCAACCGCATGCCGCCGATCAGTCCGCGCAGCACCAGGTATTGGGCATAATAGGACGCGCGCGCGCCACGGCTGAGTTCGGATTTTTCCAGGGGCATCGGGGTCTCTTACCGGCTGTGCATTTCGCGATGCCACACATATAGGCCCGCCCCCGCGATCACAAGCGCGCCCAGGACAGTCCAGATATCAGGATATTCGCCAAAAAATACAGCGCTCCAGACAGCGGCGAAACCCAGGCCGCAATAGGCATAGGGGGCCAGCATGGCCGCCTCACCCTGCGAAAAGGCGCGGATGAGGCTGAGCTGACCCATGGTGCCGAACCCAACGACCAGCACGATCAGGCCCCATCCGACCGTGTCTGGTGTCTGCCAATATGGTGGAACGATGAGACTGAGGATGATGGTGCCGACCAGTCCGGTATAGAGCAGCGAGGTCCAGACATCCTCGTCCGGGCCGACGCGGCGGGTAAGCAGCGCATAGGTCGAGTAGCAGGCGGCAGCGGCCAGCGGGAACAGGGCGGCAGGTTGGAACAGGCCCGTGCCCGGTCGCAGGACGATCAGCGCCCCGACCATCGCGATGGCGATGCCAAGGATGCGCCGCGGGCCGAGCGCCTCGCCCAGGAACAGCGCCGCGCCGAGGGTGATCAGCATCGGGTTGACCGCCATTAGCGCGCTGGCATCGGTCAGGGGGATGCGGCTGATACCGATGAAGAAGAACCAGGTCGCGCCCATCAGCATCAGAGACCGCAACAGTTGCAGGCGCGGGTATTTCGTACGCGCGACGCGGCGCAGCCGCGGCAGGACCAGCACCAGAACCAGCACCATCTGGCCGGTGTAACGCGCCCAGAGAGAGGGTATCACGCCGATGCGCGGCGCCAGTGCCTTGACCGACGCGTCCATCAGCGTGAAGAAAAGGATGGCGAGCACCATATAGACGATGGCCTGGCGGGAAGACTGGCTCATCGGGCGGCGCTCCGGGCCGGGAAAGCTAAATCGCTGAACATGTGAAGCTGATAGCGGCGGCGCCGCCCACTGTCCATGGCCGCTGTGCGCGGGTGCTCAGCTCTCTTCTTCGTCGGGGTCGATCAATTTCAGCGCGCCTTCCTCTTCCAGCGTTCGAATCCCGGCGATCAGTGCGGTCATCGCGGCCTCGCCATCGACACGCTTGATCTTGCCCTGTTCGCGGATTTCGTCGCGCAGGTTGTCTGCCATCCGGGCCGACATGTTGCTCAGAAGGAACTCGGCCACGGCGGCCTCTTCACCTTCGGTCGCGGCGGCCAGGGCGATCACCAGCTGATCAGGGTCTGCGACGCGGATGATGGCGGGCACGTCGCGCGTGGCGACGCGGCGGGGGATGTCAGCAAAAGTGAACAGCACCTTGCGCACCGAGACGGCAAAGGCGGCATCCTCTTCGTCCAGCGCGCTCATGACCTGATCACGGGTGGTTTGTGGCGACTGGTTGAGGATATTGCCCACCCGTTTTTCGGGCCGGTCGGCAAAGGCCAGGATTGGCCGTGCGTCGATCTGCGCAGCCAGCGACCAGCCGATCCTGTCAACCGCTTCGGGGGTCACCCTGCCTGTCTGCGAGATGGCATAGGTGATGCGCCGGGCCACCGGTCCAGGCAGTTTCCCCAACAGAGCCGCTGCCTTGGCGGTATCGAGCTTGGACAGCATAACGGCGGCGACCTCGGTGCTTTCCGCCTCGGCGATTTCGGCGAGTTCCTCTGGGGGCAGGGCGCGCAGACGTTGCCAGGGGTCGCCCATCTGGCGCACGCCTGCCTCGCGCCGCAGGCGCGCCGCGGTGGTCGGGTTGATCTTGCCGTCCATGGCAGACAAGGCGCCTGCCAGCCCATGGGGAAAGCTGAGGCCAATCCCTTCGAGCGCCTCGGCGAATTCCTCGGCCACCGCATCGAGCGTCACCCGATCGACCAGGCCCATGCTGCCCATCTGCTTGATCAGGCGCGCCTGCAAGTCTTCTGGCAATGCCTCCAGCGGAATGTCGGCCCCTTCGTTCAGCAGCAGACGTACCACAACGGCCGCCTTTTCCAGATTGGAAAGTGCGCGCGGAACGCGGCGAGGGGCGTCGTCGGGCCGCGCAACACCGCCGCGCGTCAACCGCGCGGGCGGAGTGTCGATGTCAAACATCTCGGCGTCCAGGGGCGCCAGCGCATTTCGGTCCTGCATCTGTCTGCGTCATCCATGATCAGAGTCGCAGTCAGGTTAGCGCCGGGGGCGTAAAGAAACGCTAAACCTGTGATGATCAGTAACGGTATGTCAGGCCGGTGCGGATCGCCTCGCGCAGCGAGACCTCGGCCCAGGTTCCCTCACCTCCGCGCGCCTTGATCTCGCGCCATTGGGCGATGGCAAGGTCGGTTTTGCCCTCTTCGACAAAGCCCTGGCCCATATAGCTGCGGGCGAGGATGTTGTCGGGATTGGCTTGGATAGCGGCCTGATAATAGAAAGCAGCGCGGTCCAGGTCGCCCATCTTGCGATGGGTGAAGCCCCAATAGGTCAGGACGCGGTCATCCGACTGGTCGGGCATCGCCGCCAGGACGCCCTGAGCATCGGTGTAGCGCCCGGCATAAGCCAGTTCCCGAACCGCGCCATAGAGCGTGTCGGTGTCCAGTGACGAATTCTTCGGTGCGACGCATTTGCCGGTCTTTTCATCCCAGACCTTCACGCCCTTGCAGGATTTGGTCGTCTGCGTCTCCTTGGGTGGGTTGGTCCATGTCGAACCGCCGCCGCTGTCGCTTCCGGCAGCAAAGGCGCTCAGAGGCAGGGCAGCGGCAAGGGCGATGACGGGAAGGAGGCGCATGGGGGATACTCCGAAACGAGAAAAAAAGTCACACCAGTTGCGTGTCGGGTGCAGCGACGCGCACCCGCCTGGCATTGCGATGCATGGCACCGCTTAGCTGTTGACGACCTGCACGCAGCTTTGCGAGGCGGCATCCCACTGGGTGCCGGGGGCACAGGATTGCGTCTGCTCGTGGCCACGGCTGGAACAGCCCATGGCCAGCGCCGAAAGGGGCGCCATCGCCAGAACCACCGCGCAAGTCAAAGTCTTGAAGGTCATAAGGGTCTCCTCCCATAGCTTACTGAGGAGGAGTGTAGCGCAGCTTCCTGTTTGGTCAAAGAGGGGCTCACGCGGATGTGTCGGATCGGCCAGCACTGGCCGATCCGGTCCGGATCATTTACCGAAAACGCGGGCAAAGATCGTGTCGACATGTTTGGTGTGGTAGCCCATGTCGAATTTTTCGTTGATGCCGTCCTCGCCCAGTGCAGCGACCACATCGGCATCGGCCAAGAGCTGTTCACGGAAATCGACCCGCTCTTCCCAGACCTTCAGCGCGTTGCGCTGGACCATGACATAGGCGTCCTCGCGGCTGACCCCGGCCTGGGTGAGGGCGAGCAGCACGCGCTGGCTCATCACCAACCCGGGGAACTTGTTCATGTTGTCGAGCATGTTCTCGGGGAAGATCAACATCTTGTCGACCACGCCGGCGAGACGATGCAGGGCGAAATCCAGCGTCACGGTGGCGTCGGGGCCAATGCCGCGCTCGACCGAGGAATGCGAAATGTCGCGTTCATGCCAGAGCGCCACGTTTTCCATCGCGGGGATCACTGCCATGCGCACCAGACGCGCCAGCCCGGTCAGGTTCTCGGTCAGCACCGGGTTCTTCTTGTGCGGCATGGCCGAAGAGCCTTTCTGCCCCATCGAGAAGAACTCGGCGCCCTCCAGCACTTCGGTGCGCTGCATGTGGCGGATCTCGATGGCGATATTCTCGATCGAGCTTGCGATCACGCCCAGCGTGGCAAAGAACATCGCGTGGCGGTCGCGCGGGATCACCTGGGTGCTGATCGGCTCGGGTCGCAGGCCCAGTTTCTCGCAGACATGCTCTTCGACCGCCGGGTCAATATTGGCGAATGTACCTACCGCGCCCGAGATGGCGCCGGTGGCGACTTCCCAACGGGCCTTTTCCAGCCGGTTCTTGTTGCGGTCCATTTCGGCATAGAAACGGGCGAATGTCAGCCCCATGGTGGTGGGTTCGGCATGGATGCCATGGCTGCGGCCCACACGGACGGTATCCTTGTGTTCATATGCGCGTTTTTTCAGCGCGGCGAGCACCTTGTCCACACCCACAAGCAACAGGTCAGCGGCGCGGACCAGCTGCACGTTCAGGCAGGTATCCAGAACGTCCGAACTGGTCATGCCCTGATGTACGAACCGTGCCTCTTCGCTGCCGACATGTTCGGCCAGATGGGTCAGAAAGGCGATGACGTCATGTTTGGTGACCGCCTCAATCTCGTCGATGCGGGCGACGTCGAATTCCACATCCTTGGCTTTCCACACGGCCTCGGCGTTTTCGCGCGGGATCACGCCCAGATCGGCCATGGCGTCACAGGCATGGGCCTCGATCTCGTACCAGATCTTGAACTTGGTCTCGGGCGACCAGATTGCAACCATCTCGGGGCGGGAATAGCGGGGGATCATTGGCAGCGACACCTTTTTGTGATTGGCAGGACCAGATGTGGCGGGTCATAGACCCAGCCGCATCGTGGGACAAGGCAGGAGGTGCGATATGAGACGGTTTGCCCGATCAAAGACGGTCCCTTACGGCTCTGAGGGGAACACATGAGCGGACCCCGTCGGATCGAGGACTTTGAGGGCGAGTGGATTTTGACCCGCGTCATCAACGACCGGCTGGCGGGGCAGGTGCTGCATGCCGAGGGGGTCGCGACGCTGCGTCGCAGCGAAGCCGGATTTGTCTATGACGAGGAGGTGAGGCTGCATGTTCCCGGGCAGGCGCCCATGCGTGGCACGCGCCGGTATCTATGGCGCTCGGCACCGGGCCGGATCGCGATCTATTTCGAAGATGGCAGGTTTTTCCATAACTTAACGTTAGGTCAACCGACGCCGGAAGATCATCACGACTGCGCGCCTGATAGCTATGACACGGCCTACGACTTTGCCAATTGGCCTCGCTGGTCGGTGCGGTGGAGCGTATCGGGTCCGCGCAAGTCCTATGAAATGAGGACAGATTTCTCGCGGCGATAGCGTAAACGTGTTGCAGTACGCGGCGTGAAAATGCATTGCTGAGCGCCGACACCTGTCTGAATTGGGAGACAACCGAATGAGCATGACTGTTCTGGCCGACGCAATCGGCCCGCGCCAGGGATCGGCGCGTCTGGCGAAACAAGCTGTCCTGGTGGTTCTCGGCATCGCGGCCCTTGCCATTGCTGCCAAGATCAAGGTGCCAATGTGGCCCGTGCCGATCACCATGGGCACCTTTGCCGTGCTGACCCTGGGCACCGCCTATGGCGCGCGTCTGGGTCTGGTGACCATGCTGGGCTATCTGCTGGTGGGCGCGCTGGGCTTTGATGTCTTCGCGACGTCTTCGGCCGAGAAATTCGGTCTGACCTACATGATGGGCGGCACTGGCGGATATCTGGTGGGCTACCTGATGGCCACCGTGCTGCTGGGCGCGCTGGCAGCTCGCGGCTGGGACCGTTCCTTTGGCAAGATGGCGCTGGCGCTGGTTCTGGCGAACGTGCTGATCTACGTTCCGGGCCTGTTGTGGCTGGGCCAGCTTTATGGCTGGGACAAGCCGATCCTTCAGTGGGGCCTGACCCCGTTCCTGGTGGGCGATGCACTGAAACTGGTGCTGGCCGCCGTGCTGATCCCGGGCCT
Source organism: Ruegeria sp. PrR005 (assembly GCF_010500245.1). Classification (GTDB taxonomy): domain Bacteria; phylum Pseudomonadota; class Alphaproteobacteria; order Rhodobacterales; family Rhodobacteraceae; genus Ruegeria_B; species Ruegeria_B marisflavi. The sequence goes on along the minus strand of NZ_JAAGOX010000055.1, from coordinate 166,897 downwards.
GTGGAAGCTGGTGGGCAACGCCCGCGGCTGATCCCGCCCCTTGACCTGAGCAAAGGCCCGGACATCCCGTCCGGGCCTTTTTCGTTGCTTTTCCGGGATGTGGCGGGAACACTGGCAACTGTTGAGATCACGAAAGATGTTTGCCATGCCAAAGTGTTTCGCCCCCTTGCGCGTGTTGGCGCTGGTCGCAGGTCTGGTGCCCTTGCCCGTATTTGCCGACATGCCGCTCACCTATGTCTCTGACGGCAAGGCGCTGTTTCACCTCAGCGCACCGGATTTCTGGCAGGTTCGCAGCGGTGGCCTGCGGGCGCTGAAACCGCCGGGATCAGAGGAGGCGCGGCTGATCAACCGGGTAATCGGCTTTGAACCCGAGGCAGAGCCCGGCGTCTGGGTCGGCTTCATGTCGCCCAACGGGGTGTCGACCTTCGCTCAGGCCGAAGAATACCTGCGCAACATCGGCAAATCGGTGGTCAGCGACCCCGAGTTGCGGGAACAGAGCCGGATCCGTGTCGGCGGGTTGCCGGCGGCGCGCTATGCAGGAACCGGGCGACGAAATGGTCGTGCGGTCGCGTTCACCGCTGTTCTGGTCGATCTTCCCGGCAAACGGGTGGCAATTTCGTTGGCTGTGGTCGAGGCGGGCGCCCGGCCTGAACTGGTCGAGGATATCAACGCAATCTACGCCTCGTTCCGGGCGGCAAACTAGAAGGACGGCGCCATGCGTGTTGCAAGACTCACTCTTTCCGCCGGTCTTTTCGCTGCCGTGTTTGGCCTTGCGGGCTGTGATCCGAACGCGACCGGAAGCGGCTCGGTCTATTATGACTCGATGTTGTGGAACGACTATTACTATGGCTATCCCCGTCCGCCCCGGCCGGACCGTCCGCGTCCAGAACACCCGATCGAGCGGCCCCCGGTGAAACCGGTGCCACCAATCGCGAGGCCGCCCGTGGCGCGCCCGCCGATTCACCGCCCGCCGGTCGCCCGCCCGATGCCCGCCCGCCTGCGTTGAGGCGCCTCAGACGTCTGAGGACAGGCGCGTGACGATCCGGGCGTTTGCTTCGAGCGTGCGGTGGACTGGGCATTTATCGGCGATTTCAAGCAGTCTTTGACGTTGCTCGGTATCCAGTGGCCCGCTCAACTTGATCACGCGGGTAAAGGAGTCGATCTTGCCGCTGGCGCCAGTATCGGCATCCTGGGCGTGGACTTTGTCATGGCAGACATCGACGCTGACCCCCTCCAGCGGCCAGCCTTTTCGGCGGGCATACATGCGGATCGTCATTGAGGTGCAGGCCCCCAGACCAGCCGACACGAACCCATAGGGCGACATGCCCCGGTCGGTGCCGCCATAGGACAGCGGCTCGTCCGCCAGCGCGTGATGGTCGGGGCCGGCCTGCACATCTTGCAGGAACCCCTCCGCATCGGCCTCGGTCACCCTTACGATCCCCTCGGGCGCGCCGGGGGGCGGGGCAGGCGGGGTCAGGTCCACATACCGCCCGGCCCAAGCGGCGATCACCTCGGCGGCATACTCGGCGTCGCGCGGGCGGCTGATCAGGTGATCGGCATCGTCCAGTGTGACAAAACTCTTGGGGTGTTTCGCGGCCACAAATATCTGAGCGGCATTGTCGATGCTCACCGTCTCGTCGCGCGGCGCGTGCAACACCAAGAGCGCGGCGCGCAGATCGGCGATGGCCGGTTGCAGCGCGCTTTCGGTGATATCCTGGACAAACTGCCGTCCGATACGGAACGGGCGCCCGCCCAGACAGACCTCTGCCGCGCCCTCGGCCCGGATGCGGGGCAGGGCTGCCTCGAAATGATGCGCGACATGACTGGGATCGGCGGGGGCGCCGATGGTCACCACTGCGCGGACATAGGCGATCCGCGCGCGCGCTCGCAGCACCGCCGCCCCACCCAGCGAATGTCCGATAAGAAGCGCCGGCGCCATGTCGCGCCCGGCCAGGTAGGTGGCGGCAGCCACGAGATCCTCGACGTTCGAGGTAAAGGTCGTGTTGGCAAACTCGCCCTCGGAATGCCCAAGCCCGGTGAAATCGAAGCGCAACACCGCGATCCCCATCGCGGCCAGCCGCGCCGAGATCCGGCGCGCAGCGGGGATATCCTTGGAGCAGGTGAAACAATGGGCAAAGAGCGCCGTGGCCAGAACCGGCCCGTCCGGCAGATCCAGCCGAGCCGCCAGCTGGCTGCCGTCGTGGCCTTTGAAGCTTATCCGTTCGGTTGGCATTGCATCACCTTGGGTTCAGAGAAAGGGCAGCCCTACAAATCGCCAGTGAGCCTTCCGACCGCAACCGGTCCCGGCCAGAATTCACGCCAAGGTGAAGTGGGAAGCTGGGCCTGAAAAAGGCGTATTGTGCCGATTGTTTCCATAATTTCCTCCTATTCACGGCTTTTTTCGACGGTAGTTTCCAAATTCAGGAAAACGTGAATTGGAAACGCGGCTTGGGGGTTGCGCGTTTGCTGAAAGGCAGGCGAAGACCAATGACCACGGAAAGATACTTGTCGAAGAAGGACTGGAAAGGGGAAGTGGGCCGATTACCGGTCGCGACCCTGGAGCAACTGGCGCGCTCAGTTTGTGAACAGTCCACTCATGGTGAAATGTCTCTTTGGCCGATGAAGTCCGGCCGTCGCGCGGTGTGTCTGGGCGCAGAGTGCAATGGCAAGCGCTTGTTTCTGAAACTGTTCGACGCCGAGGATCCATCTGCATATGCCGCCTTCGAACGGGAAAGAGCGGCTTATCTTTGTTTTGCGGTCAGCGGTCTGGTCCCCGAATTTCTGGCATTCAGCGATGCTCACCGAATGATCGTCCTGAAGTGGATAGGATCAGAGAACTCCCAGAATCCGCTTTCAGTATGGAGCACGTCCGAGTTCGGTCTGAAGCTTGGCGAATGGCTGGCCCGGTTCGATGCGGTCGCCCCGTGGGAACGCGCCTGCGGCAACTGGCAGGGATATCTGTCTCGCGTGCCAGGTGGCCTCGACCTGGACACGATTGGTGACACCGGGGCGGCGCTGGCTCAGGTGCCGCTCTGTGGCAAGGCTTTGTCGAGAGGGGACTGTGCCCTCCATAATTTCCTGGTTTCCGATCATGGCGATCTGATCGGGTGTGACCTGGAGTTCGCCGCAATGCGCCCGCGTGGCTGGGATTATGTGCAGATGCATCATGCGATCATCCAGCGGTATCCGGATCAGGCATCGGACATTCTCGAACATATGGCTGAGGGGTTTGCTCGGGCGCACAAGGGAGCCTTGCTGATCGATGAATTGAATTTGGTGGCCCGGACCCTGTTTTGCGCCCGCGCCATGGCCGGCCGCCCCTCCAAGGGACAGTTGTCATGGCAGTAGAGGTACTGACGGTCGATCTGTTTGCCGACGAGAACAAGGGAAAGATCAAGGGCACGGACCTAATCTCTGGCAATGCGGACGACAATCAGATCGTCACGGTCGTTGACGGGGGGGACCTGTCTGGAAACTACCAGTTTGAGAAATGGGGCAAGGGAACGCCCACGGAACCGGGCGCAGGGCCTGGCGGGGACGACGAGTTTCATTTCGATCTTTCGGGGTTCGACGATGACTTTTCCATCACGGTCAAAAGCCTGGATCCACTCGACTGTTTCGTCTTTACCGGGTTCGACAGTTATACGACGGTGGGTAACGTATGGACCTTCAATTATACCGGGACGGATGGGCTGCCGCATACGATCACGATCGACGCGGAATCGACCAATGGCACCGGTGTTGCTAAAGTTGTCGTCTGTTTCGTGCGGGGCACGATGATTGGGGTTCCTGACGGTCAGGCCGCGATCGAGACCTTGAACGCCGGCGACAGGGTTGTCTGCGGGGATGGTATCGCGCGGGAAATCCGCTGGGTTGGCGGCCGCGAATTGGATAAAACGGCACTGAACGCCAGACCCGATCTGCGTCCTATCCGTTTTGCTGCGGGTTCGCTGGAGCCGGGGTACCCCGAGACCGACCTGTGTCTGTCACCTCAGCACCGTGTCCTGCTTCGCGATTGGCGGGCAGAGCTTCTGTTCGGTTCATCCGAAGTACTGGTCCCGGCCAAAAGCCTGGTCAATGACGGCACAATACGTCCCGATCAGACGTGCGAGACGGTGGAGTATTTCCATATCCTGCTCGACAGTCACCAGACCGTGTTTGCCAACGGGGTGGAATGCGAGACGCTGCTGCCGGCCGAAGCGGCCAAGAATGCGCTGTCGGCCGAAGCGCGCGACGAGATTTTCAATATATTTCCAGAGCTTGTGGTAGATCTGGGGCAATATGGCCCGCCATGCCAGCCGGTTCTGAGACCTTTTGAGGTGCGGGCCATGATGATGTCCGGGCGGTGATCAATCGCCCATCAATTCTGCATCGAAAGGATAGCTTGTCAGGTTCTCGTATCCGTCCTCGGTGATCAATACCTGGTCCTCAAGCTTGATGGTGAAATCGCCGCCAACCTCGCCGCAGCAGGCTTCGACACACAGAACCATACCGGGTTCGAGCGCATAGTCGAAGGCGCCGGGCACAGCCTTGTCCGGATGCGCGACCAGGGGCCATTCATCACACAGGCCCACACCGTGCATCAGGCAGCCGTATTTCTGCGCATTGTACTTGGCGGGGTGCTTCATGCATTGCGCAATCAGGTCCGGGATCATCAGTCCCGGTTTCAGCAGTGACATGTTGTAGTTGATGAACTCATGCGCGTGTTTCATCGCCTCGATCATGTCGGCGCGTGGTTTCTGGTCGCCGATCCACCAGGTGCGGGAGATGTCGACGCAGATGCCGTAAGAGCCGATCAGATCGGTGTCGAAAGCGATGATTTCGTTTTTCTGCGTGATGCGCGGGCCGCATTCCTGAAACCAGGGGTTGGTCCGCTGCCCCGAGGCCAGTAACCGGGTCTCGATCCATTCGCCGCCGCGGCGGATATTCTCGGCATGCAGCACCGCCCAGATGTCGTCCTCGCTGGTCTTGCCATCGCCTACATTGGCGCGGGCGAAGCGCTCCATCTCGGCGATGGCGCTGTCGCAAGCATGATGGGCGCAGCGCATGGCCAGGATCTCGTCGCTCCCCTTGATGGCGCGGGTCTTTTCGGTGACCTCCTCGCCTTCCATGATTTCAAAGCCTTGCGCCTCGAGCGCGCGCAGGCCGTGCAGCATGACCTTGTCCACGGCGAGACGCTTGTTGTTGCCGCCGTGTTCCTCGATCAGAACGCGGACTTCGTTTGACAGGACATCGGCGGCGATATCCACCTTGTCGCCCCGGTCGAAATAAAAGAGATCCGCGCCCGAGCGCTGTTCGCGCACCAGCGGGTTGAACGTGCTCAAAAAGGGTGAGTTCTTGTAATCCCAGATCACCATGTAGCCGTCGGCACACAGCAGCACCGCGCGGAACGGATTATGGGTGTTCCAAAGCTGCATGTTGGTCGAGTCTGTGGCATAGCGGATGTTGAGCGGATCGAACATCAAAAGGCCGCCATAGCCCCGGTCGACGATGGCCTGGGTCAGGCGTTTCCAGCGGTACTCGCGCATCCGGGTGAGGTTGGGCAGTTCCAACCCGGCGGAGGCCCATTCGGAAAAGGCAAGCTGGGTTGGCCCGATCTCGATCCGGTCATTGTCATTGGGCGATCCGTCGCCCAGCGTAGCGCCCCGAGTCGGGTCGATTTTGCGGGTGTCGCGATAATGGTGGTTCAAGACATGGCCTCCCGTGAGTTTCCCCAAGGGTCACCCGGAAACAAGGCCGAGTCGCACACTCTCGCGACGTCAAACCATGTCGTTTTCGACCTGCCACGATGTTTGTTCGGGTGATATGGGAGCAAAATGAAAGAGATTCTGCAAAAAACGCTGCCCTATGATGTGTTGGCGCCCAGACCGTTGCCGGGAATCCAGCCGTTGAATATGACCGAATGGTTGCAAAGGGACGAGGCATTCGACGGCCAGATGGCGCGTCGCGACTCTTTGATCGCGACGAAACCAGAGACCGTCCTGGCTATGTCCGAAGAGGCTCGCCCGGCTGCCGAGGAATTGCTGGATGCGGTTCTGGCAGCGGCCTATCCCGAGGCTGCTGCCAGGGTTGAACGGCCCGACGGGGTGACGGTCGGGATCGACCGAAGTCAGCCCATGCGGACTTTGGGGCGTCTGGTTCAGGAAGACTTCTGCATTTTGCAGAAACAGGGCGACGAACATGTTTTGACCGCCGCCGTACTTTGTTTTCCTGCAAGCTGGACCTTGGAAGAGAAGTTTGGCCGACCTCTGGTCTCGATACATGAACCGGTCGCCAGCTATGATGCGGATGTAGCGCGCAGGGTGCAGCGGCTGTTCGACGGCGTGCAGGTCGGACGCCCGCTTTGGCGGTTCAACGCGCTTTGGTATGCCGATGCCGAGTTGCACCAGCCGCGCAGCATTCACAACCGACGGCGTGTTCCGGTTCCGCAGGACGCGGGTTTCCTTCGCAGTGAGAAGCAAAGCATCGTGCGGTTGCCGGTGACACAGGCAGTGGTGTTTTCGATCCACACTTACGTTATCGCCCGGGCTGACGCGCCTAGATTGGCCGCGCATTAGAAAAGGCCTCCGCCGGATCTGGCGAAGGCCTGGAGCTTTTTGTGTCTGTTCTCAGATCGGCAGCAACGACAGCACGTTTGTCATGGCGCCAGAGCTTTGCAGAAAGACCAGAGCGGCCGTCAGCGACAAGACTTGGGTGTTCAGGCGAAAATCCTCGCCGCGGATCAGGTTCACGGCCGCCAATGAGACCGCGACCGGAGCCGAAACAAAGGCAAGACAACCGGTCATTCCCCAGCTTGCCAGCCGACGAATGTCGTTCTGCGCCTGTTCCTCTGGGGTCAGACCATCCACCTCGTCGGGGCGCGGGTCACCGCGGAAGGCAAGCGCCAACGCCTCCTGTTCCGTCAGTTCGATGAGACCAGTTTCGCCCTGATGGGCCGTCTGACCCATGATCGTGTCATATCGGGTCGCAAGGCCCGATGCCGTTTCGTCGATCGGCGCAAAACGATCGCCCTGATGATACAGAATCTGCTGACGTCCGCGCACCCGACGCGGAGAAATGTTGGAGAACGCGCCAAGAAACTGTTCGACCGTCAGTTTGACGTTCGGGTCCAGCCATTCAATCAACTCGCTGGCGTAGAGATCGACCATTCGGTACAGCATCACGACGAGCATGAGTTCGGTAACATCGCGATCCTCAGAGCATTCGGAGACAGGGGTGATCGCAATGACAAGCCTGTTCCGAGGCCGAACCTTGGCCACGTGTTTGCGGCGGTTGAGGCCCGCCGCTTCGTCAAGGCGACGGACACGCGGGTTTTCTTCAGCTTCCGCTTCGAGGGTCAGTTTGACAAGAAACTGGCTCGATACGATCCGGGCTTCACGATCACTCAGTAGCGTCTGACGCTCAACGGCGTGCCCGTAATCCTCCAGGGTGGCTGTCACGATCCGGCTGAAGCGGTCGAGAACGCCTTCTTCGTTTCCCAGGAATACCAGTCCACCGTGATACTTGCCTGTCTGTGCCACAGTGAGTTCCTCCATACGTGTTCATCTGGCAATCAAGCTAGAGGGGTATGGTGGAGAAAATGGGGCCGAAAAGGCATGATAGGAGGGCAATTCATCTTTTCTGCCAGAATTGGTTCGCGACTGGAAACCAGCATTTTACTAAAAACTTGATGAATTGTGGCGAAAATCTGTCACACAGGCGTCGCTTAGTTGGCTGGATGCAACTTTTAGCTGTCGATTCTCCGTGCCATGATCGCGATCGCCTGCTGATATACCGAAGCCGCATTCCATTGCTTGATTACTTCGAAATTCGGCTCACCTGGCTGATATCCGCGCCCCGGTTTCCAGCCCTTCTGGCGCAGGAAATTGGCGGTCGAGGCCAGCGCGTCGGTCATGTTGTAGAAATCGACCCTTCCATCTCCGGTTGCGTCGACGCCATAGGTCAGGGCGTTGCCAGGAAGGAACTGTGTGTGCCCCAATTCGCCATGCTTGGCGCCTTTGGTGTTGGCCGTGATCGCCTTGCGGTCGACCAGTTCCAGCGCAGCCAGTGCATGCGGGATAAAGAAATCCGACCGGCGGCAATCGTAGGCCAGCGTGGTGATCGCGGCGACTACGGGGCTATCGCCCATGAAGCTGCCAAAGGCTGTTTCCATGCCGTGCAGCGCGATCAGGATGCCGGGGGGGACGCCATATTGCCGTTCGAGGGCGGCATAGAACTCGGGGTCGCGAGCCTTGCGTTTGCGGCCTTGCACCACGATCGTGTCGGCACCGCGCACCTGCATGAACTTTTCCAGCGAGTACTTGAAGCTCTTCTGTCCCCGGTCAGCGCGGATGGTCGCGGTGGCATAACTTGCCTGTTCCAGTGCGCTGAGACCGGCCCTGCCAATACCGCGCTGGCGTGCCAACTGGGCGAATTCGGCCTTCCAGGCGTTAAAGCCCGAGGAGGTGTTGCCACAGGTCAGCGCGGCGCCGGCGGCGGGAAGTTGGGTCAGCAACAGGGCGAGAAGAATTGCACGCATGTCGGGTACTACCATCAAGTTCGGCGTTGGGTTAGGGCAAGGTGGGTGCGATCAGAAACATCGCCTTGAGCGCGGCGCCCGGTTCGACGCCGGGCAGCGCCTCGTGGAAGACGCGGTTGATGGTGCCGTCGGCGTACATCTCGGACAGCAGCGTATCGATCAGAAGTCGGAAATCGCTGTCACCGCGGGGCAGGGCAAGCGCTTGTTTTTCAAGCGTCAGGATTTCGTCCATAAGCTGGAACCGTTCGGCCATTTTTCCGGCCAGATAGTTGAAGATCAGGATGGACTGATCTGCGAAGTAGGCGTCAAGGGTCCCGTTGTTTAGCGCCTTGAATCCGGCTTTGTGATCGGTGAAGCGTTCGAAGCGGGCCTCTAACCCGGCACCTTGGAAAGAGTTCAAAACAGCTTGTTCCGTGGTGGTATCGGCACGAAACCCGATGGTCTTGCCCGCAAGGTCAGACAGGTGAGCGCCAGCACCGCGGCGCGTGATAACGGATGTTCCGTCGACATAGACAGGGATCGAGAAATCGACGATCTTCTGCCGCTCCAGCGTCACGGTGGCCGCGCCACACAGAATGTCGATTTCGCCCTTGGCGATCCTGTCGAACCGGTCCGAGGTTGTGACCGGCACAAAGCTGGCCTTCAGTTCGGCCATGTCCAGCTGGTCGGCCATCGCCTGTGCCAGCCTGTCGCATAGCAAAGGCGTATAGCCCGCAGGCCGTCCCTCGGCATCGGCAAAGGAAAGCGGCGCCGCGTCGACGCGGAACCCGATGGTGATCTTTCCGGTGTCGCGAATACGCTCGATAGTCTGGGCCGCGACAGTACCGGCGGTCAGTGTGATCGCCAGGGTCAAAGCAAGAAGCCGCATGAAATAGTCCTTTGCCAGTAATACACATTCAGACTAGCCGGGCAGGGCGTTAGCTCAAAGGGGAATATGGGCCTTCCTCGGGTCAAAAGACGCGAGGTGTGCTGTGGTCTATTCCAAACTCCCGGGCATAGACGAGGCAGGGAACTCCCACATCATGTGGAGCAACGGCACTCGAACGACATCTCCTTTGCCTTTCCGGTGTCGCGATACAGACGGCGCTGGTCGGGCGTCCGGAACCTCGTGGAAACGAGAAGATACTCAATTGCTCGTTCTACCGACGAAGGCTTTGTTGTATGATTTGACATCGACGGAACCGAGGAATGGGGGGCGGATGCCGGTATTCATGGTAGAGCGCGATCTCAAAGGGATCGCTATGGAAGACCTAGCAGAGGCGCAGAAGGCCGCGATTTCGAAGGCGGCGGAAATGCGCGCTGCGGGAACCGAAATCCGATACATCCGGTCGACGTTTGCGCCGCAGGACGGACGTTGCATGTGTCTTTTCGAGGCAGAGACAGCCGACGACGTGCGCGCCCTGAACGACAAGGCGGGCTTACCCTATAGCGGTATCGTTACGGCGATGGATCTGACTCCATAGTCTTTGACGATTGGCCTTGAAGACGTTCATTTGATCTCCTGACCAAGGGCCCAAGGTTGAATTCTGACACGGAACCGAAAGTCGATGTGCCAACGTTTCAAGCCATGCGGGAACGTGAGGCGGCATCGCGTGATATTCTTCAGGTCATTACCCGCTCTCGCGAAGACAGCCTCCCGGTGTTCGACGTGATCCTGGCCCATGCGCGCCGGTTGTGTGACAGCCTGCACGCGGGGTTTTTTCTTTTGTCGGATGACGGGCAGGAACTGCAACTGGCCGCCTATCAGGGCGAAGACGAATGGCTGGTCGCATTGCATTTCCAGAAACCGCCCCGATTGGACGACGTCGGCAATCCGCTGGTGCGTGCAGCAGTATCGAGAACGGTTGTTCACATTCCCGACACCGAGAATGTCGATACAAACCAGGAGACCGGCGCGGCAAGAAGTCTGTTGCACGTTCCATTGCTGGCCCGTGATCGGTGTCACGGCGTTCTGAGCCTGGCCGGGCGCGTTCCCGAGGCTTTTTCAGGCGCCGATATCGAACTCATCCAGCTGTTTGCCGACCATGCAATGATCGCCGTCGAGAATGTCCGGCAGTTTTGTGCGCTGAAGGACAAGACCGAAGAGGTGGAAACACTCAACCAATCGCTGCAAGATCGGGTCGACACGCAAGTGGCCGAGATCGAACGCATGGGGCGGCTCAAGCGGTTTCTGCCTCCGGCGGTGGCCGATACCATCGTTTCCTCCGGTTCGGACAGAATACTGTCCAGCCACCGCGCCCTGCTGGGGGTGCTGTTTTGTGACATTCGCGGATTTACTGCCTTTTGCGAAACCGCCGAACCCGAAGAGACCATCGAGGTCTTGCAGACCTATCATGAGGAGATGGGCAAGCTGATCAATGCACATGGGGCGGGCGTCGATCACCGGATGGGGGATGGCATCATGGTTTTGTTCAATGATCCGATACCCTGCGATAACCCGGCCGGCCAAGCCGTGCGGTTGGCCGTTGCGATGCGCGAACGGATGGCGCACCTCGGCCGGCAGTGGAAGCGGCTCGGTTACCGTTTGGGATTTGGTGTCGGCGTGTCACTGGGGTATGCCACTGTCGGAATGGTGGGATCCGAAGGGCGGTTTGATTACACCGCGTCCGGGACTGCAATAAACCTCGGTTCCAGGCTGTGCGACGAAGCCGAAGACGGCGAGATCCTTCTGAGCCCGAGAGCTGCTATTGCAGTCGAAGATGAATTCAGGGTGGTTTCACGAGGTACCCTGCATCTGAAGGGAATTCGGGAGCCGATCGAGGTTTTCAGGCTGGAGGAAAACCCGGAAACAACTCAATTGGTTTAAGTGCTTGACCATCGGGTAATTGCAGATCCCACCCCGGAATGCGATGGACCATCAACCAACCAAAGAAAGAGGGCGCCCCGAAGGACGCCCCCGATCTGAGATACTGGCTGCGATCAGCAGCTGTAGTACATGCCGAATTCCACCGGGTGCGGGGTGTGCTCGTACTTGTGGACCTCTTCCATCTTCAGCTCGATATAGCCCTCGATCTGGTCCTTGGTGAACACGTCGCCCTGCAACAGGAAGTCGTGATCGGCCGCCAGGCATTCCAGCGCCTCGCGCAGCGAGCCGCAGACGGTCGGGATACCGGCCAGTTCCTCGGCGGGCAGGTCGTAGAGGTTCTTGTCCATCGCCTCGCCCGGATCGATCTTGTTCTTGATGCCGTCAAGACCGGCCATGAGCAGCGCGGCAAAGCACAGATAGGGGTTTGCCGACGGATCGGGGAAGCGGGCCTCGACGCGCTTGGCCTTGGGGCTTTCGGTCCATGGGATACGGACGCAGCCCGAGCGGTTGCGGGCCGAATAGGCGCGCAGCACGGGGGCCTCAAAACCTGGGATCAGGCGCTTGTAGCTGTTGGTGCCCGGGTTGGTGAAGGCGTTCAGCGTCTTGGCGTGCTTCAGGATGCCGCCGATGAAATACAGCGCTTCCTGGCTCAGATCGGCATATTTGTCACCGGCAAACAGCGGCTTGCCGTCTTTCCAGATCGACATGTTCACATGCATGCCCGAGCCGTTGTCGCCATAGATCGGCTTCGGCATGAAGGTGGCCGACTTGCCATAGGCATGCGCCACGTTGTGGATCACGTATTTGTATTTCTGGATCTCGTCGGCCTGCTTGGTCAGCGTGCCGAAGATCAGGCCCAGCTCGTGCTGACAGCTGGCCACCTCGTGGTGGTGCTTGTCGACCTTCATGCCCATGCGCTTCATGGTCGAGAGCATCTCGGCGCGCAGATCCTGGGCCTCGTCGATCGGGTTGACCGGGAAATAGCCACCCTTCAGGCCGGGACGGTGACCCATGTTGCCGGTTTCGAACTCGGCATCCGAGTTCCAGGATGCGTCGGTCGCGTCGACCTCGTAGGAGACCTTGTTGATGGTGTTCGAAAAGCGCACGTCGTCGAACAGGAAGAATTCCGCCTCGGGACCCATATAGGCCACATCGCCGATGCCGGATGCCTTCAGATAGGCCTCGGCCTTGACGGCGGTGCCGCGCGGGTCGCGGTCATAGGCCTCGCCGGTGTCGGGCTCGACCACCGAGCAATGAATGCAGATGGTCTTTTCCGCGTAGAACGGATCGACATAGGCGCTTTCGGTGTCGGGCATCAGTTTCATGTCCGAGGCTTCGATCGACTTCCAGCCGGCAATCGACGAACCGTCGAACATGAAGCCTTCTTCCAGGAAATCCTCGTCGACCAGATCCGACACGATGGTCACGTGTTGCAGCTTGCCGCGCGGGTCGGTGAAGCGGATGTCGACATATTCGGCACCCTCGTCCTTGATCAGCTGAAGAACTGCGTCCTTGCTCATACTCTGTTGTCCTCTGCTAGAGTGTGTTCGGGTCAAAGCGCGTCCGAACCGGTCTCGCCGGTACGGATGCGGATGGCTTGTTCGATGGTCGAGACGAAAATCTTGCCGTCACCGATCTTGTCGGTCTTGGCGGCGCCCACGATGGCCTCGATGGCGGCGTCGACCTGATCGTCGTCCAGCACCACTTCGAGTTTCACCTTGGGCAGGAAGTCGACCACATATTCGGCACCGCGATAAAGCTCGGTATGGCCTTTCTGGCGGCCAAAACCCTTGACCTCGACCACGCTGAGGCCCTGGACGCCCACGTCTTGCAGCGCCTCTTTCACCTCGTCCAGCTTGAATGGTTTGATGATCGCTTCGATCTTCTTCATCGCGGTGCTCCTTGCAAGCTTGTCAGCCCGCCTCAGATCACGTCTAAGCTGGGGTCACAATGCGATTGCGGAAATCAGCCGGTGCAGATGCGGCAAAAATGGGCATGAGGTGAAAATTTCATCATGACGCACAAAAAAGCATCAGAATTGAATCGCGAGTGATCGGAACATGGCTGAACTGCTCACCGCAGCACAGATGCGGGCAATAGAACAAGCCGCAATCGCCTCGGGCGAGGTGACCGGGCTGGAGTTGATGGAGCGCGCCGGGCGCGGGGTGGTCGAAGCGATTTTCGAGGAATGGCCCGAATTGGCAGACGAGCGGGGGCCAGCCCCCGCACCCCCGGGATATCTGCGGCAAGAGGAAGGGGTATGGCGGGCTGTGGTCCTTTGCGGGCCGGGTAACAATGGCGGCGACGGCTTTGTGGTGGCGCGGCTCTTGAAGGAGCGCGGCTGGGAGGTGGAGGTGTTCCTGTATGGAGACCCGGACAAGCTGCCGCCGGATGCGAAGGTGAATTATGAACGGTGGCGGGAGTTGGGCAGTGTCAATGAGTGGGATGATCGAGGTGTCCGTGATTTCTACGAAGGAGATGAAGAATGCCAGTTTCTCGTAATTGACGCGTTATTCGGAACGGGGCTGACCCGCAAAATGCCTGATGACACGGATGAAGCTTGGAATGGCTTTATGCCGACTCCTCTGATTGTGGATGCGCATGAGCCGAACGGAGACCGCTTCGTCGCAATTGATTTTCCTAGCGGTGTTTGCAGCGATAGCGGGCGAGACTTTGGAGCCCTCCCAACTCATCTTACTGTAACATTCCATAGTGCAAAAATTGGCCATCATATGAGTCAGAGTTGCGGCAGCTACGGAGGAGCGAAAGGCTGCGGGAAACTCAAAGTTGTGCCACTAGGTTTGCCCAAAGTTTACCCCAAAGGCTGCGTCGAGTTGCTTGGCTACGAGAAAGAAAATAAAAATAAGAAATATTCGGGCCACAAATACTCCCACGGCCACGCCTTGATCCTCACCGGTAGAGCGGGCCAAACCGGCGCCGCGCGCCTTGCCGCCCGCGGAACCTTGCGGATCGGGGCGGGGCTGGTGACGCTGGGGGTGCCGCCCAGCGCGCAGCAAGAGGTTGCCTGTCAGATCACCGCGTTGATGTTGGCACGGATCGACGGTGCCGATGGGTTAGCGACAGTGCTGGAGGATGCCCGCCTCAACGCGCTTTGCCTGGGCCCCGGTATGGGCGTCGAGCGGGCGCGCAATCTGGTGCCGGTGGCGTTGGCCGCAAAGCGCGCCACGGTGCTGGATGCAGACGCGCTGACGGCCTATGCTGAGAACCCGGCTGAGCTGTTTGCCCATCTGCACGAGAACTGCGTTCTGACCCCACATGGCGGCGAATTCGCGCGGCTATTCCCCGATATCTCCGAGAAACTGACCGCACCCGCCACCAAGGGACCGGCCTACTCCAAGGTCGATGCCACCCGCGAGGCGGCCAAACGCGCAGGCTGTGTGGTGCTGTTCAAGGGGCCCGATACGGTGATCGCGGCCCCCGAAGGACGCTGTTCGGTCAACTCGGCCCATTACGAGCGCTCGGCACCCTGGCTGGCGACCGCCGGGTCGGGCGATGTGCTGGCCGGGTTCATTACCGGGCTTCTGGCGCGCGGCCTTGCGCCGATGCAGGCGGCCGAGACCGCCGCCTGGCTGCATGTGGAATGCGCGCTGGAGTTCGGCCCGGGCCTGATCGCAGAGGATCTGCCGGAACAACTGCCAGCAGTGTTCCGGAAACTGGGGCTTTAGGCGGCGAGGCGGCTCGAAGTGGGCAGGTATTGGCCCGCTACTTCCAGCCCGCCGGCATAAAGCACATGGGGCTCGTCGAAATGCAGTTGGAACAGCTGCATATCGCGCGGCCCCAGGTCGCAGACGAACTCTCCATCCACTAGCGCATCGGCTCGTACCATGGCTTGAGATGTCCCGAACAGCGCCTGCGCCCGCCAGTCGCGGATCAGCACCGGTTGGCCCGCAGGCAGAACCAGATCACATTCGGGGCGGGTGTTGCCCAGCGACCCGGCGGCAAAGCGGATGGCGCGCACGGACTGGCGCGCGCGGGCAACACGGCGCAGGGGGGCAAAACCGCGGTCGCGGGTGATGATCCGGTCTCCGGGGGACAGGAACTCTACCGGCATCTCGCCATCCTGGGTCAACAAGACGGTGCCAGCCAGAAAACCCGCTTCGGACACTGGCAAAACATCAGGGCTGGAATACGAAACCTTGCCGGCAGCTAGGGCGCGCGCCTTTGTGTTCATGATTGGTCACCTTGTTCTGCTCTTTATTTTTGCGGCTGAGAATATGGCAAAATCATGTACATGTCGCGGCGTTTTCCTGCCGATTTTTGATAAATGTGTAAGATCGTGCCTTTGCGGTACCGTGAACCGGACCCGCAGATTACCCCTCGCGCTCGGTTGAAAGCTTTGCTATTCAGCGCGTCACGGCGCCGCTGCGACGGGCCGTGACTGCGGGTGTGGCGGAATTGGTAGACGCACCAGATTTAGGTTCTGGCGCCGCAAGGCGTGGGGGTTCAAGTCCCTTCACCCGCACCACTTCTCATGGTCAGCGAAGATTTCATTTCTATCATGGCCAGTGCTAACGGGTGCGTTTCGCGAAACAGGCAAGAGCGCTGCATCCTGCGGGGGTGGGCCATGCAGAGGGCGCAGAGCTGCGGGTGGCTTTTTCCTTTGCGCGTGATCACGCTTGATCGCCATCTCCTGTTAAGCGATTGAGAATGCCCAAAAATATCACAAGTCATCACGATTCCGTGTTGCGGAAATGCCAAAGTTGGCGCGCGAATCTGCGCCTTCTCTGGAAGTGAGGACCAGTTTTGCCATTTGAAGGGGGTAAGAAGCCAACCCTTTGAACGGTGTTATGACATGACCAGACAATTCAAGATCAAGACAGGTGTTGCGCTGGCGGCTGCAATGGTGGCGGTGCCGGCTGCGGCGGAACTGAAGTGGGACAATGCCTCAGGCGGCTATGTCAAGATTTACGGGCAGGTCTCGCCCGCTTGGCAGTCGGTTGATGACGGAGTGCAGAGCAAGGATACATTTGTCGACAACGCGCATTCAAACACGCGTGTCGGCCTGTGGGTGGTGCAGCCCATGTATCAGGGCACGTTCAAGTTCAATTTCGAGACCGCGTTCGGTTTTCGCTCGTCTGGGGGCGTCAGCCAGACGAACACGCCCAAAGGCGTTGATTGGGACCGTACCGATCTTCGCAAGATCGACTTCTCCTATTCCGGCGACAGCTGGGGCACGCTCTATGTCGGACAAGGATCGATGGCATCGGATGGCATCGCTGATCTTTCTTTCAGCGGCAATGGAATGACCACCTACAACGGTGTCGGCGATTTTGCCGGTTCGTTCCAGTTTCGGACCGCAGCCGGTGCCTTGTCCGGCGTGACCATCAGTTCGGTCAACCCCAGCCTGGATGGCGGTCGGCAGGGGCGCGTGCGCTACGACACGCCCAGCTTCAACGGGTTCAGCGTTGCGCTGGCAGCCGGTACCGATGTGCTTACACCTGGCAACAGTGACAAATACTATGACATTGCGCTGCGATATGCGGGCGAATTCGACGGAACCCAGGTCAAGGGTGGGATCGGTTTCTCGCGCCGGGATCGCGGTGGTGTCGATCGCGATGATACCTTTGGGGCAGTGGCCGTCAAATTCCGGTCAGGGCTGAACTTTGCGGTCGCCGGGGGCAGCCGCGAGAACGACGGCAATTACACCTATGTCCTTGCAGGTTACGAGAGCCAGTTCCTGTCGATCGGCGCCACATCGTTTGCCATTGATTATTACAATGGCAGCGACTTTGGCTTGGCGGGCCGTGAATCCAAGACCCTGGGCGTCGGCGTGAACCAAAACATCGACAGCATCAACACTCAGGTCTACCTGGGCTACAGAAATCACGAACTGTCCGACCCGGGGACATCTTACAAGGATGTGGATGCGTTTCTCTTCGGCGCACGCTGGAAGTTCTGATCCGCAACCCACGACTCTTTCCGCATGGGGCCCGTATCGTCCCATGCGGAGTAAACTTTGCGTAAGCTGGGTGCGCAGACGCACATCCGGTCTGCAACAGGCGACAGAGGTTGAGCGTCTTTTTCAAACTCACAGCCTGATCGCCTTTCTGTTACCATATTAAGTATTTGAATTTCAATTGAATTCCTGATTCGCTTGGCCAAGGCCGTTGCCGGGTTGCAACGAGGCTTCGAACCGCCGTCTCAATCATATGGAAGCCGCTCTTCGGGTGCCCACATCAGTGCGGCGGAACCCACGCCAATCCAAGACGGTACAGAAGAATGATCAGAACACTTAGAACGACCTCCGCTATGGCGATCGCCGCCGTGGCGTTTTCATCGGCTGCCTCGGCGCAGCTTCTCTACGAAAACCAGTCCGGCGGGTCCGTCGAACTTTATGGCCAGTTCAACCCGGCCATCATTTCGGTGGACGATGGCCAGGAAACCGAGACGAATATCCGCGACAATGACCTGTCGCGCAGCCGTGTGGGCCTGCGCCTGGCGCAACCGTTCGGCGACAACACATTCCGCTTCCGGTTCGAGGCCGGGCTGGGCCTGCCCAACTCGACCGAGACCAACCAGCTGGGCGACAATTTCAGCGGCTGGACCCGGGACGATCTGCGCCATATCGACTTCTCGCTCGAAGGCGACTGGGGCCGGGTCTCGCTGGGGCAGGGCAGCATGGCTGCCGATGGCATCGCCGAATCCGACCTGTCCTATGTCGGAGTGGCACTTTATTCGTACACTGCCGACGCCAATGCGGCCTTTCTGTTCCGCGACAATACCGGCGTTTTGTCCGGCCCGGCGGTGGGCGATACACTCGATACCTTCGATGGGTCGCGCCGAGGCCGCATCCGCTATGACAGCCCCGAGATTGCCGGGTTCACCTTCTCGGCCGCCTATGGCGAGAACATTCTGAACACGGCCGACACCTCGGATTACTACGATGCTGCGGTGCGCTATTCGGGCGAGTTTGGTGGCGGCATCCAGTTGGATGCCGGTCTGGCCTATCAGGTGCGCGACAATAACGGCGTTGATCGTTCGGATGTGGTGGGCTCGGCCTCGGTTCTGCTTCAGAACGGGCTCAGCTTTACCTTTGCCGGCGGTACGCGGGACAACGACGCCGCAGGCGCAAGCGACCCCGACTACCTCTATTTCAAGGTGGCCTATGATGCCGACTGGTTCTCGTTCGGGCAGACCGGCGTCGGCGTGCACTACTATGACGGTTCCGACTTCAATGTTGCAGGTTCGGAAACCAAAGGGTGGGGCGTTGGCTTTGCTCAGCGTGTAGAGGCGTACAATACTGACGTCTATTTCACCTATCAGAACTATGAATACAGCGATGCCGCGAACAGTTATCAGGACCTGAGTACTTTGGTTCTGGGGGCGCGCTGGCGCTTTTGATGGTGTGATCGTCCTGATCGCAACAACACGCGTCCCGGTTTTGCCGGGACGCGTATGTTTTTAAGGCTGCAAATGGGTGCCGATTGGGCATAACCCCTTGCACCGGCCGGGCAGGGCAAATAGAACGCCTCAAATTGTGCATGGCGCACGCCCGATGCGTGCGCTCCGAATCCTATGGGGACTACCATATGCAGGTTACCGAGACTCTGAACGAAGGTCTGAAACGCGGCTACAACATCGTGGTTACAGCGGCTGAGCTGGACGCGAAGGTCAACGAAAAGCTGGTCGAGGCGCAGCCCGAAATCGAGATGAAGGGCTTTCGCAAGGGCAAGGTGCCGATGGCGCTGCTGAAGAAGCAGTTCGGCCAGCGTCTGCTGGGCGAGGCGATGCAGGAAACCATCGACGGCGCGATGAACAAGCACTTCGAAGACAGCGGCGACCGTCCGGCGCTCCAGCCCGAGGTCAAGATGACCAACGAGGACTGGAAAGAGGGCGACGATGTCGAGGTCTCGATGTCCTACGAGGCGCTGCCGGCGATCCCCGAAGTCGACCTGAGCGACATCAGCCTGGAAAAGCTGGTGGTGAAGGCTGATGATGCCGCGATTGAAGAAGCGCTCGGCAACCTGGCCGAAACCGCGCAGGATTTCAAATCGCGCAAGAAAGGCTCCAAGGCCAAGGACGGCGATCAGGTTGTGATCGACTTCCTGGGCAAGGTCGACGGCGAAGCGTTTGATGGTGGTTCGGCCGAAGACTATCCCCTGGTTCTGGGCTCCAACAGCTTTATTCCCGGCTTCGAAGATCAACTGGTCGGCGTGAAGGCCGGCGAGGAAAAAGACGTCAACGTCACGTTCCCGGCTGAGTACGGCGCGGCCCACCTGGCGGGCAAGGAAGCCGTGTTCACCTGCACGATCAAAGACGTGAAAGAGCCGGTTGCCGCGGAGATCGACGACGAGCTGGCCAAAAAATTTGGAGCCGAGGATCTGGCAGCCCTCAAAGGGCAAATCGCCGAACGGCTGGAAGCCGAGTACACCGGTGCCGCCCGTGCAGTGCTCAAGCGTGCGCTGCTGGATGCGCTGGACGTCAAGGTCTCGTTCGACCTGCCGCCGAGCCTGGTCGAGGCAGAAGCCAAGCAGATCGCGCACCAGCTGTGGCACGAAGAGCATCCGGAAGTGCACGATCACAACCACGGCGAGATCGAGACCACGGACGAGCATAACAAACTGGCCGAACGCCGCGTGCGTCTGGGCCTGCTTCTGGCCGATCTGGGCCAGAAGGCCGAGGTTGAAGTCACCGATGCGGAAATGACCCAGGCGATCCTGGCGCAAGCCCGCCAGTACCCGGGCCAGGAGCGTCAGTTCTTTGAATTCATTCAGAAGAACGCCGCCATGCAGCAGCAACTGCGCGCACCGATCTTCGAAGACAAGGTCGTTGATCATGTCGTGGCACAGGCCAAGGTGACCGAGAAGGAAGTCAGCAAGGACGACCTGCAGAAGGCACTCGAAGAGCTCGACGCCGAATAAGCATCGCGCAGAAGGTACAGCAAAGCGAAAGAGCCGCCCCTGAGGGGGCGGCTCTTTTCTTTGGCGAATCTCCCCGAGGGGAATGCCTGTCAGACTTCGCGCGCCAATGAGTTGGGGTAACTCTTCAACACGGTTTTCCGTTCCGCGCTGATCTCGCGGGGAAGGGCGTCGATCAGGTCATAGATAGCCTTCAGTTCGCTGTCGGTTTCGGCCGCGCGAATTTGCTCCAGGAAATACGCTTCCAAGGCGGTCAATTCACCTGTGTCGGATCTGGACGACCTGCCTTGTTCAGGGAATGACACGACCCGCTTGCTGTTGAACAGCGCCAGGGCCTCGTCGTCGCTCAGAAAGACATCGTGGCAGATGCCGGCAAACTTGCGCACCCTGTCAACCCGCTCTTCGCTGGTGTCCAGCAGCGCGGCCAAAGCAGGCACCTTGCCCATGGGAACCGTTTGGCCGACATAGTCATAGGGCGCGTTATCCGAACGCTTGAGCACCCGATCCATCACCGGATCAATGACGGTGACGATATCCTTGATACCCGATCTCCGGGCATATTCGAGCGAACCGATCATCAGTTCGCATGTCGCATAAGAAACAGAGTGCCGATCCTTGCTGCGGTTGAGGCGCTGCGTGTCGACGCAAAACCGCGTCGATTCCCACATCGTCGCACTGCGGATTGGCGGTTCGCCACATAGAATGTCGGAAAACACGTCCGCAAGCATATGCGGACCGGTTGTCTGAAGGGCTCTGACGGCTGCAACCACATGGCCATCCGGATCCAGCCCGACAACATAAGCGGGATCGAGGTGATCGAATTCGTCGATCTCCTTCCCATCCTGGATGTTCACCTTCCAACCGAGACGATCCCCGAAAACCCGGGCACGTAAACGAAACATTTCATCCAGAACCCCACTGAACAGATGCTTATTCAAAGCGTCGATCACGATGATCATCTTTTCCCCCTACGAGTGGATTTCGGTGCAACCATGGTTACCCAAGTTGCATTTTGGAACTATTGGGGGATTCCCGTAGAGTTTGGCAGAAAGATGACCAAAGGGGTCAGCCTGGGTAAATCAAACCCAGTCCAATGGCCCGTCCCACGGCTTGTGCCGTTGTCAGGGCGCACAGCTTTTCCCGCGACGACCGGAGGTGAACCTCAACGGTCCGATGGGAAATGGAAAGAATATCACCTATATCCTGCTGGGATTTTCCGACTGCCACCCATTGTAGGATCTCAACCTCTCTTGTCGAAAGGGCAGGGTGGTACAGAATCCGCCCCAGCAGGTCGGACCCCATCACGGTATCGTGAATGTGGACGGCCATGGATTGCAGGTCGCTGATCACATGGCCGACCAGTTTGCGCCATTGTTCGGGTGAACAGTCCCGCGTCACGCTCAGCAACCCGACGTCACCGTAGGGGCCGCGGACAGGTATGGTAAGTCCCTGTTCGCTCAGACCGAAGTCATGGGCGTCGCGAAACACACGCTTGAAATCCTTGCCACGTTCCAACCGGCTCCAATCCACCGGCGCGATGCTGCGTTGGCTCATATGCAGCGTCGGGTCGATCATGTGGAAACCCTGCTGCTGGTAATGCTGTTTCCAGTCGTCGCCGTAGGTTACATACCCATGTATGGCACCCGCCGCCGGGTTGATCCCGGCGTAAGCCGCATGGTCCATCTCGAATTTTTCGCGCAATTGAAGAAGGAAGTCCGAATAAACGGCTTCCGTCTTTGGCACAGTCCCGAGATCGACGATATCCATTCGCGTTACCTGTCGGTGTCGAACGGACGAAACGCTTTCTCTATCCGGATACACTCTCATCCGGTACGCGCGTGTTCACCGCCATCGTTCTAACAAATGCAAGAACAGCACGCTTTTGCTGAAGAGGCAAGCCGCTATAGATTTCCACCATCTCGACGGCGTCGCGATCCTTGAGGAAAACCAGCTTGTCGACAGGCTGTTGTTCGCCCGCACTCTTGCCGGTTTCCGGGGCCTCTATGCCATCGAAAAAGTGACTGACGTGGACTTCGAGCACTTCGGCGATCGCCCACAGGCGAGACGCGCTGACCCGGTTGGCTCCGGACTCGTATTTCTGAACCTGTTGAAACCGGACACCGATGGCCCGGCCAAGGTCTGCCTGACTCAGCCCAAGAGCCATTCGGCGGGCGCGAATACGCTGGCCAACAACGGTATCGACAGTATTCATTTATTCACCTGTACTTTTCACATTTTCGATGTGCGTCATTTCTGGCCCGTCGCACAACACGCCGCTCACGAGAGGGCACCTCATGCGGGACATGTTGAAGATTGCCTTATTGCAGGCTCTCTGACAACGGATTTCCTGTTCAGGTTGCGACCGAGGGTCGTCGAAAACGGGTTGCGGTTGCTTGTACTAATTTTTTGGTATCAAGGGTTTGAGAGGCGATGGGCTCGTCGAGCCGGTGGTGCCGGCCCGGCTCGACACTCGGGAAGTTCTTGGAAGCCTTGACTTTTGGCCGCTGCCAATCGCGCGGCGAATTCCGTCCCCTCACATTTGGTGTTGCAAATCGCCTAAGTCCGATATTGCGGATTCCAAATCTGGCTTACGTTGCGTCAAGATGCCGGTCGCAGACCGGTTTCGACCAACATACCTCTCCGTTTCGCCTCGTAGTAGTAACCAGATGCATAGAGGCTGATCGCGCGTGACTGGTTGCCGTTTGCGAGAAGCCAGGCCCCGCGCAAGTATTTCCCCGCATATTGCAGGTTCGTGTCGGCATCCAGAAGCCCATCCGGAGAACCGCGATAACCCATTGTTCGCGCCGTGGCGGGAAGGATCTGAAGCAGACCGTAATAGGGCCGGTTCACCGCCCAAGGCCGATGGGTACTTTCGCGTATCGCCAGCTTGTGAACAAGATCGCGGGGGATCTCGTAATGGTCGGCCCACCTGTTGATCGAAGCCCGCAACTCCGGTGTCTCGTTCGGATAGAGCGGCGGGTCGTATGTCGCTTCTTTCGAAGGTCTGGCAGAACAGGCGGACACAGTCCAGGCAAGTCCGCTAAACAACAGGGCGCGTCGTGTATGGGTCATCGGTTGCTCTTCAGCAGTTGATCGAAAGCTGGAATAACCGGGATGCTCGTTTTTGCGAAGCGAAAGAAGGGAACTGGGTTCTGTGTGGGCGGAATCCGGCCAATTGTCCGCACAAGTTTCGTTTGGGGGGGCAAAACGAACAAGGCCGCCCAATCGGGCGGCCTTGACCATCATCTGACCCTAGGTTCAGACGTTTTTTTCGGAACCAGCCGCGTCGTCGTCCGACGCTGCGCTGCCGATGTCGTCGAACAACTCGGCGATCTCAAACTCTGCAGCCGCTTCTTCTTCGGCGGCGAGTTCCTGGATCGATTTGCCGGTTGCCTGCAACTCGGCCTCTTCGGGCGAGCGGGCGACGTTGAGTTCGATGCTGACCTCGACTTCGGGGTGCAGGCGAACGGAAACGGTGTGCAGACCCAGTTCCTTGATCGGGGCGATCAGGGCAACCTGTTTCTTGTCCAGCGAGAAACCAGCTTCGGTGGCGGCATCGGCCGCGTCACGAGGTGTGACCGAGCCGTAAAGCGCGCCGGCATCCGATGCCGAGCGAATCACGATGAACTGCTGACCATCGAGCTTTGCTGCCAGTGCTTCGGCTTCTTGCTTGGTTTCCAGGTTGCGCGCTTCAAGCTGCGCTTTCTGGGCTTCGAACGCGGCGACATTGGCAGCCGACGCGGTCAGCGCCTTGCCCTGCGGCAGCAGGAAGTTGCGGGCATAGCCGGGGCGAACGTCAACGACTTCGCCCATCTGGCCCAGCTTGGCAACACGTTCCAGAAGGATAACTTGCATGTGCCTATCTCCTTACTTCACGGCATAGGGCAGCAGGGCGAGGAAGCGGGCACGCTTGATGGCGCGGGCCAGTTCACGCTGCTTCTTTGCCGAAACGGCGGTGATACGCGAGGGCACGATCTTGCCGCGCTCGGAAATGTAGCGCTGGAGCAGCTTGGTGTCCTTGTAGTCGATCTTCGGCGCATTATCACCCGAGAAGGGGCAGACTTTGCGGCGGCGGAAAAACGGTTTTGCAGCCATGATTTAGTCTCCTTTTCCCGAGGTTACGCGCGGCGCTCGCGGCGCGGTTCACGCTCGTCGCGCTTCTGCATTTGGACCGAGGGGCCTTCCTCGTGCGCATCAACCTTGATGGTCAGGACGCGCATCACGTCTTCATGCAGGCGCATCAGGCGTTCCATTTCCTGCACGGCGGCCGAGGGGGCATCCGAGCGCAGGAAGGCATAGTGGCCCTTGCGGTTCTTGTTGATCTTGTAGGCCATCGTCTTGACGCCCCAGTACTCGCTGTCGACCAGCTTGCCGCCGTTGTCGGCCAGTACTGCGCCAAAGTGTTCGATGAGGCCTTCGGCCTGCGCGTTGGACAGGTCCTGACGCGCGATCATTACATGCTCATAGAGAGCCATGTCATCTCCAGTTTCTATCAAGGCGCATTTCATAGGCGGGGCTTTATGTCCTTTCGCGGCCCTGCCACGAGAGACTGCGCGGTTCATGTCTTCTTGCGAAAGGATGGCCTCATATACACGGTTGTGCGTCAGGGGCAAGACCCCCGGCGCGGCCGCATCTTTGGGTTGCGTATCTCTCCTTGCCGCTCAATTACCCCGGGCTCGCCCCATTCCGGTCGCAATGTGAATCGAAGGTTAACCATGCCGGACACAGGCCGGCTTGTTTTTTGCTCCGGGAGGGTGAAACGAGATGCAAGTGGCTCAGCAGATGCTCCGCAACCGGACACCGTTGCCCTCTTTCGAGGAGTCGGTACCCCTGATGATCACGTTTGCGCCGAACTGGCCGCTCAGAACGGTTGTCTTCAGAGTCATCGGAACGGCGTTGGTCATCGGCGCGGCGGCCATGTGGTTGTTGCCCGGGTCAGAGACAAGCGCCGAAACGGCCCTGATGAAACTGGGTGTTTCTCTGTTCTTCTTCTTCAGCGGTCTGGCTCTCTTGATGTTGCATCATCAGGATAACCAGCCGGATGCCTACTTCGATCCGATCCGCCGGGAACTGCGCGTTCTGCAAAAGAACAACCGGGGTCGTCCGCAAACCATCCTGCGCCGAAGCTATGAAAGCCTGGGCAGCGTTCGCTTCAACGAGCACTATCTCGAGATCAGCGATGTCGATGGCACGATCCTGATGCGGCTTCCGATCGACTCGACTGATATTCGTCATGCGCTGCGCATGCAGCTGAGCGGTCTGGTCAATATTTCCGCCTGATTGCCTGATGTTCATTCGCTCACAGGACATGTGAGCGAATGGCGAATTGCCCGATTTCCCTGCCTGCCCCATGTCAAAGGTCAAGCCGAACAGTGCGTTCGGCCTGAACCCACAATCGCTGACATGGAGCACCGCATGAAATCCTCCCTTCTCGCCGCCGCGTTGATCGCGGGTACTGCCACTTCGGTTCTTGCCGCGCCGCAGAAGTATCTGCTGGACGCCAGCCACAGCCAGGTGGTCTTTGCCTATAACCACCTGGGCTTTTCGACCACCACCGGCATGTTCTCGGGTTTCGAGGGCGAGATCATGTTTGACCAGGAAGATCCCGCCGCCTCGACCGTCGCTGTCTCGATGCCGGTCCTTTCGATGTTCACCGGGTGGGAACAGCGCGAGGCTCACTTCTTCTCCGCTGATTTCTTCGGCGCCAAGGAAGGGGATCTGATCACCTTTGTATCGACGGGCATCGAGGTGACCGGCGACAACACGGCCAAGATCACCGGTGACCTCTCCATGAACGGTGTGACCAAGCCGGTGGTTCTGGACGCAAAGCTGAACCAGATGGGCGATCACCCGATGGCCGGCAAGCCCTGGGCGGGGTTTGATGCGACCACCACGATCGTCCGGTCTGAATTCAACCTGGGCATGTTCGCCCCCTATGTCGGAGACGAGGTCGAGGTTCGCATCTCGGTCGAGGCGATGAAGGCAGACGCAAACGACTCGTAAGCGTCGCTTAGCAGGAAAGAAAGGGGCCCGCTTTGCCGGGCCCTTTTGATGTTGGTGACGCTGCTCGACTTACCGGGCAGCCGTCAGGCTCACCGCGACCGTGACCGGAAACTTGAGTGAACTTTCGTCTGGCAAATTGCCGCCGATCCCGAAATCCAGCCGATTGAGCGTGACCGTGCCGCTTACTTTGGCGGTGTTGCCGTCCATATCGAGATCGAAGGGCAGGGTCACATCAACCGTCGTCCCACGCAGGGTGAGCGTCCCTCGGGCCTCGTACCCGACCTCGGTCCGGTAGAGATCGGCCAGGAACTCGGCGGTGGGAAAAACCGAGGCGTCGAAGAAATCCGGGCCCATCGCCTGCGCAGTCACCGAACCCAGCGTCAGCGACCCGATTGCAATGGTAACGGCCACATCACCGGCTGCGCCGGGCGTTTCACGCTCTTCGAACCGGATGGCGGCGGTCCAATCCGCGAAACTTCCGGTCACAGGGTTTCCAAGCTGGGTTACGGTAATCTCCAGCGTTCCTTCGGTCACGGTCCAGTCGGATGCGACGCTCTCCAACGGCACGCCTTGTGCGTATCCGCTGCTCTCGCCCCGGTCGAACATGCCCAGCCAGGCGCCGCAACCCAGCGCCGCAGCCCAGATGACGAGCGCTGCGACAAGCGGCGACGTGGATTGAGGATGTGCAGGCGGCTGGGGTGCCGCGTTGCGCCCGGGCAGCATCCGCCGCAGGGTCTCGTCGCGGTCGATGACATGGTGTTTCAGGGCGCCCGCGACATGCAGCGCAAGCGAAACCACCAGAACCCATTGCAGCACCTGGTGCAGCCCGGCGGTCACAGCGGCCAGTGCCGTGTCTTTCGGGACCAGTGGCAGGGATTGTCCGAAGGGCCACCATATCGGGGCAAAACCCTCGGTCGCGGCATGATGGATCCAGCCGCTGAGGGGCACCAATACCAGAGATCCATAAAGCAGCCAGTGTACGGTTTCGGCGGCCATCGCCTCGGCCCGTTTGTCGGCGTTGAGCAGCCCGGGTTTGGCTTGGGTAAGCGCCCAGGCAATACGCGCCAACGCTACAAAGAAAACCGTTACCCCCAGCGTCTTGTGCAGCGAGAACAGCCAGGCCGCGCGCGCGATGTCTGCCTCGGTGCTGGGAATCGAGGGGTCGGTCACCGCGTGGGCCAGATCGTTGGCGATCCATCCAACAGGGATGACGGTGAGAATCAAAAGGGCCGTGAGCCAATGAAAGGTCTTGGTCACACCGCCATAGCTTCGGTCTGTGTTTGAAAGTTGCATCTCAATTACCGGATTTCAGGGATAGTCCGAACCTAACCGGTGGCTTGGTCTGAACAATATGCGTGATCGCACAACCCTCGTGTCAGGATGCAGAGCTTGTGCGGGGCGGGCGGGGCGGCTACACCCGGCGTTAGCGTTTCAGAGAGCGAAGGGACAGAGATGACGACCGCATTCGTGTTTCCCGGGCAGGGTGCCCAGACCATCGGCATGGGCAAGGCATTGGCCGAGACCTATCCGGCCGCGCAGGCCGTTTTCGACGAGGTGGATGCCGCGCTGGGTGAGAAGCTGAGCGCGCTGATCTGGGAAGGCGACATCGAGACCCTGACGCTGACGCAGAATGCACAACCGGCTCTGATGGCGACCTCGATGGCGGCGATGCGCGCGCTCGAGGCAGAAGGCGTGGCGATCACCCAGGCGGCCTATGTCGCAGGTCACTCGTTGGGCGAGTATTCGGCGCTGGCCGCCGCCGGGGCGCTGAGTGTTGGCGATACCGCACGGCTCTTGCGCACTCGCGGGCAGGCGATGCAAAGCGCGGTGCCGGTCGGGCAAGGTGCGATGGCAGCGATCCTGGGTCTCGACCTTGCAGCGGTGCGCGAGGTGGCCGCCGAGGCGGCACAGGGCGAAGTCTGTCAGGCCGCCAATGACAACGATCCGACCCAGGTGGTCGTTTCGGGCGCCAAGGCGGCGGTGGAACGTGCCGCCGAGATTGCCAAGGCCAAAGGCGCCAAGCGTGCTGTCATGTTACCGGTCAGCGCCCCGTTCCATTGTGCGCTGATGCAGCCCGCCGCCGATGCCATGGCCGAGGCCCTGGCCGGGGTCGAGATCAAGGCCCCAGCGGTGCCCCTGGTGGCCAATGTGCGCGCCGAGGCGGTGAACGATCCTGACCTGATCCGGCAACTGCTGGTCGAACAGGTCACCGGCTCGGTCCGCTGGCGTGAAAGCGTCGAATAC
This sequence comes from Ruegeria sp. PrR005, assembly GCF_010500245.1. Lineage (GTDB taxonomy): Bacteria > Pseudomonadota > Alphaproteobacteria > Rhodobacterales > Rhodobacteraceae > Ruegeria_B > Ruegeria_B marisflavi. Next base: position 138,447 of record NZ_JAAGOX010000055.1, on the reverse strand, counting down.
ATGGCGGCCCAGGGCGTGACCGAGATCTGGGAGATCGGCGCGGGCAAGGCGCTGTCGGGTATGGTACGCAAGATCAATCGCGAGATCGCCTGCAAACCGGCGGGCACACCTGAAGATGTGCAAAAAATCCTTGCTGGCGACGCCTGAACCCACCTAAACGTGCAAGACCCGACCTGGATGGTCGGGGATAAGAGGAATATGTCTATGTTTGATCTGACCGGAAAGAATGCCCTGATCACCGGCGCCTCGGGCGGTATCGGCGGCGCCATCGCCCGCGCGCTGCATGCTGCCGGTGCCTCGGTGGTGCTGTCGGGAACCCGGGTCGAGCCGCTTCAGGCGCTGGCCGACGAGCTGGGTGAACGGGCCCATGTGCTGACCTGCAACCTGAGCGACATGGCGGCCGTCGAGGCGCTGCCGAAACAGGCCGCCGAAGTGCTGGGCTCGGTCGACATTCTGGTCAACAATGCCGGCATCACCCGTGACAACCTGTTCATGCGCATGTCGGATGACGAATGGCAAAGTGTGATCGACGTGAACCTGACCGCCACGATGAAACTGTGCAAGGGTGTGCTGCGCGGCATGATGAAGGCGCGCTGGGGCCGGATCGTGAACATCTCGTCTGTGGTGGGCGCCATCGGAAACCCCGGACAGGGCAATTATGCCGCCTCCAAGGCCGGAGTCATCGGAATGTCCAAATCGCTGGCCTATGAGGTCGCCAGCCGGGGAATCACCGTCAACGCGGTGGCGCCGGGTTTTATCACCACGGCGATGACCGACAAGCTGACGGATGACCAGAAATCCGGCCTGTTGGCGCAGGTTCCCGCCGGGCGCATGGGTTCGCCCGAGGAAATCGCGGCCGCGGTCCTGTATCTCGCCAGCCAGGAGGCCGCCTATGTGACCGGTGCCACCTTGCATGTAAACGGCGGTATGGCCATGTTGTGATCGGCGCGGCGGCAAAATGCGAAAGCGTTTGCCAACGCGCGCGTCTGTGTTATAGGCGGCGCATCCTGAAGGAGGCCGGACGATGGGGTCGGCCTTCTGCTTTCCCGGGAACTTCCCGGAACCTGAACCGCCCGGACAGGGCAAAACCAAGCCACCCCGAGCGGGCAAGGGCAAAAATGGGCCAGTGGGCCCCGTAGGAATGAGGAACTGACATGAGCGACGTCGCAGATCGCGTTAAGAAGATCGTTGTGGAGCACCTGGGTGTCGAAGAAGACAAAGTGACCGAGAACGCCTCGTTCATCGACGACCTGGGCGCGGACAGCCTCGACACCGTCGAGCTGGTCATGGCCTTCGAAGAAGAGTTCGGCATCGAGATCCCGGACGACGCGGCCGAAACCATTCAGACCTTCGGCGACGCAGTCAAGTTCATCACCGAAGCGTCCTGATCTTCGGTTAGAGACCGACAGGTTTCTCAGGCGCCTTCCGGCAGGAAGGCGCCTTTTTCGATTTCGTGACCGGAAAGCGGTTGCCCGAATCCCCGCGCCTTTGCACCCTTGATCCGAGGCAGGCAAAAGGACGGGCGCAAATGATCCGATCCATTCCAATTCTGAATACCGCGCGGTTGCGGCTTGCGGGGATGCGGCCCGAGGATTTTGACCGCTATGCCCGGATGTGGGCCGATCCCGACGTCGTGCAATTCATCGGTGGCAGGCCGAAAACCCGAGGCGAGGCGTGGGAGGCGTTTCTGCGCAACGCCGGTCACTGGCAGATGACTGGCTTCGGTCAATGGGGCGTGATCCTGCAAAAGACGCGCGAACTGATCGGGCAGGCGGGCTTCTTCTATACCAGCCGCGATCTGGGCGAGGACTTCGATCCCTATCCCGAGGCGGGTTGGGTTCTGTCGCCCGAGATGCAGGGGCTGGGTCTGGGGCGCGAAGCCGTTCAGGCGGCGCATGATTGGTTCGACCGGATCATCCCCGGGCGGTTGGTGGCCATGGTCTCGCCAGAGAATGAGCGCTCGCTGCGGCTGGCCGGGGCCTTGGGGTATCGCGAGATGCGCCGATCCGAATTCGGCGGTGATCCGGTTGTTTTGCTCCGCCGGGATGGGCCGCCTGCCCACAACTGAAACCAAGTGTGTCGCGAAACAATCGCATTTCACCGAATTCAGGTCAGCAAGGTTGGCGAAGCGCTGTGATAAGCTCCATCTCGTTGGCTTTCAGCGGAGGAGCGGCCATGATCATCTACCCGACGATGGAACTGCAAAAAGGTCGTTGCGTCAGCCTCGACCGGGGGCGCCTGGAAACCCCCATGCTCTGGCATGTCGACCCCATCGCGACGGTCGAACGCTGGGCCAAGGCCGGTGCCGAATGGATGCACCTGACGGATCTTGATGCGGCTGCGGGGCAGCCCGGCAATGATGCGCTGGTCGAAGAGATCATCCGCAAGGCCGAGATCCCGGTACAGCTCGCGGGTGGGATGCGGTCGCGTGAACGGATCGAGCATTGGATCGACAAGGGGGCGGGACGGATCGTGATCGGCACCCTGGCCGCGCGCGAACCCGCGATGGTCAAGGACCTGGCCAAGCGTCACCCTGACCAGATCGTTCTGACGGTGGACGTCTGGCAGGGATATGTCATGACCGACGGCTGGCGCAGCCAGAGCGCCTATACGCCCGAGGCGTTTATCGACGCCTATGCCGGGACTCCCTTTGCCGCCATCGTGGTCACCGACATCGACAGCGATGTCGGCGAGGTCGAGGCGCGGCTGAGCATGATCGCCCGCGTCGCCGAACATTCGCGCACGCCGGTTATCGCCAGTGGCGTGGTGCGGACGGTCGACGACATATCCCGCCTGGCTTATGTGCCCAATATCGCCGGGGCGCTGGTTGGCCGGGCGCTGTTCCGCAAGACGGTGGAGCTGGACGAGGCGCTGAGGATCGCCAGCGACGCGCACGAACCGGTCGCGCCGTTCCAATAAGGCTTGCCTGTCACTCCGCTATGCGGAACCCTGCGCTGGACTCAACAGCGGAGGGTGTGATGGTCGGGCTGAAGGACATGTTTGGCGGTGGCGGCGCTCCGGGCAGTTTTCTTGGGTTGTCGCGCGCGGAACCCGGGGCGCCAGAGGCAGATATCGTGATCTTTGGCGCGGACTGCGCAACGCCCTACAAATCCGTTGGGCCCTATTGCGCAGGCGGACCTGCGGCCATGCGGGCGGGTAGCGCGGCTTATGCCGGGGACACCGCCAAGGTGAATTTCGACCTTGGCGGGCCGGTCCTACCGGCTGGTGTTCGGGCCATTGATGCCGGTGATCTGTCCGTGGAGCCGTCCGACCCGGCACACAACCGCGCCCTGATCGAGGCGACGACCCGCGCGGTTCTGTCAACTGGGGCGGTGCCGGTCCTGTTGGGCGGTGACGACTCGCTGCCCATTCCACTGCTGGCCGCCTATGCGGATCACGGTCCCATAACCATCCTGCAAATCGACGCGCATATCGACTGGCGCGACGAGGTCGAGGGCGAGCGATGGGGCCTGAGTTCCACGATGCGCCGGGCCAGCGAGATGACGCATGTTGAGCGGATCATCCAGGTCGGTGCACGCGGCGTCGGCTCGGCCCGGATGGATGCGCTGGAGGCGGCGCAGGCCTGGGGGGCGCATGTGATCCCGGCGCACGAACTGGAGATAGATGGCATCGAACGCGCCTTGGCTCTGATCCCTGAGGACGCGCAGGTGGTGATCTGCTTTGATTGCGATGCGCTCGACCCGTCGATCATGCCGGCCGTGATCGCTCCTACGGCGGGTGGTCTGACCTATGCCCAGGCCTTGCGGCTGATCCGAGGCGTGTCGAAAAGGGCGCGGATCGCGGGGTTCGACCTGGTGGAATTCATGCCGTCCAATGACCGGGATGGCGTGGGGGCTGTACTGGCCGCCCAGCTCTTGACCACGGTTCTCGGCCTGATCGGGCGGCAAGTGGCCGCCTCTGGCTGAGCGGCGAAGCACCCTTGCTCTTGCCCAGATGGGGCCGGGCAGGGTAAGAGCGGTTCTCGAACAGCAAGCAGGCAAGAGGCAATTCATGCGCAGAGTCGTTGTAACCGGACTGGGACTGATCACCCCCTTGGCCAGCGGGGTCGAGGAAACATGGTCCCGGCTGCTGGAGGGACAATCGGGCGCGGGTCCGATTACACGGTTCGATGCGGTGGCATCGGGCGTCACCACGACCTATGCCTGCGAAGTGCCGCGCGGCGACGGCACCGGTGGCACATTCAACCCCGATGACTGGATGCCGCCGAAAGAGCAACGCAAGATCGAGGATTTCATTCTCTATTCCATCGCGGCGGCCGAGATGGCGTGCAAGGACGCCAACTGGCTGCCCGAGGATGAAGAGGATCGCCTGCGTACCGGCGTGCTGATCGGTTCGGGCATCGGTGGGCTGGGCTCGATTGCCGAGACCGCCAACCTGATCAAGGAGAAGGGACCCCGCCGGGTATCGCCCTTTTTTATTCCCGGTGCGCTGATCAACTTGGCCTCGGGCCAGGTGTCGATCCGTTTCGGCTTCAAGGGGCCGAACCATTCGGTGGTGACCGCCTGTTCGACCGGGGCGCATGCAATCGGTGACGCCAGCCGGATCATCCGGGCTGGTGACGCGGATGTGATGATCGCCGGTGGTGGCGAAGCCTGCATCTGCGAGATCGGCATTGCGGGGTTCAACGCCTGCAAGGCGCTGTCGACCAAATATGCCGACAACCCCAAGGCCGCCAGCCGCCCCTATGACGCCGACCGCGACGGGTTCGTGATGGGCGAGGGCGCGGGCATCGTGGTGCTGGAGGACTATGAGCACGCCAAGGCGCGCGGCGCCAAGATCTATGCCGAGGTGCTGGGTTATGGCATGTCGGGCGACGCCTATCACATCACCGCGCCGTCCGAGACTGGCGACGGGGCGGAACGCTCGATGCGCGCCGCGCTGCGCAGCGCCGGGCTGGAGCCGTCGGACCTGGATTACATCAATGCGCATGGCACTTCGACCATGGCCGACACCATCGAACTGGGCGCGGTGGAGCGGCTGTTGGGCAACCATGCGGCCAATGTCACCATGTCCTCGACCAAGTCCGCCACCGGGCACCTGCTGGGTGCTGCTGGCGCGATCGAGGCTATCTTCTCGATCCTTGCTATCCGCGATCAGGTGGCGCCGCCGACGATCAACCTGGACAATCCGGCGGTGGATACCCCGGTTGACCTGGCCCCGAACGCCAAGCGCGAACGCAAGATCGACGTGGCGCTGTCGAACTCCTTTGGCTTTGGCGGCACCAATGCGAGCGTGATCTTCGGGAAGGCCGACTGATGTGGCGGGCTCTCGCCTCGAACATGCTGACCGTTCTGGCGGTTGGCCTGTTCCTGCTGGCTGGCGTGATCCTGTGGGGTAAATCGCAATATGTTGCGGAAGGCCCGCTGGAGAACGCGATATGTCTGCAAGTGAAAAGCGGGTCCAACATGACCCGCGTCAGTCGTGACCTGGAAGCCGCTGGTGCCGTGAGCAGCGGGGCACTGTTCCGGATCGGGGCGCGCTATTCGGAGAAGGCACCACAACTGAAGGCGGGCAGCTACCTGGTCAAGGAAGGCGCCTCGATGGAGGGGATCATCGACCAGATCACCCGCGGTGGCGCCAGCACCTGTGGGACCGAAATCGTTTATCGTATTGGTGTCAACAAGTTACAGGTTGAAGTTCGTGAGCTTGACCCGACGACCGAGCAGTTTGTAGAACTGGTGGAGTTCGATCCGTCCGCGGGCGAAACACCGGAGGTCTATGCCGAGAAACGCGACCAGCGGGATACACGGTACCGGTTGGCGCTGGCCGAAGGGGTGACCAGCTGGCAGGTGGTCGAAGGGCTGAAAGCCTGGGACGTACTGTCGGGCGAGGTCTCGCAACTGCCCGCCGAGGGTATGCTCGCGCCGGACAGCTATGAGGTTCAGCAGGGCGAAAATCGCGATGAGATTCTTGCGGAAATGCAGGAAAAACAAACGCTTAGAATTAACGCGGCCTGGGAGGAACGGCAAGAGGATCTGCCGATCGAGACCCGTGAGGAGCTGCTGATCCTCGCCTCGATCATCGAGAAGGAAACCGGCGTCCCCGAAGAGCGCGGCCAGGTGGCGAGCGTCTTTGTCAACCGGCTGGAGCGTGGCATGCGGCTGCAAACCGACCCGACGGTGATCTATGGCGTCACCAAGGGGCAAGGCGTGTTGGGTCGTGGTCTGCGACAGAGTGAGCTTCGTAAGGTAACACCTTGGAATACTTACGTGATTGATGGCCTTCCGCCGACGCCAATCGCCAACCCGGGGCTTGCCAGCCTGGAGGCGGCGGCCAATCCGGAGAAGACGAATTTCGTGTTCTTCGTGGCGGATGGGACCGGTGGGCATGCGTTTGCGGAAACGCTGGAAGAGCATAACCGAAACGTGGCCAAGTGGCGCGAGATCGAGGCGCAGCAGCAAGGCAACTAAGAACAGGAACCCCGCCGACACGGCGGGGTTTTGACCGTTTTGTACTGGGGTTCAAGGGCGGATTGACCGTTTTGTACGCCGCTGTGCAACCGACCCCGGTGCCCGTCAGGTCCACCATTCGTCGATCGTGGCGATGTCCTCATCCGACCAGCCGAAGTGATGCGCGAACTCGTGCACGACCACATGCGCGATCAGATCGTCGAGGCCGATATCGGCGCGGTCGCGCCACTCGGCCAGAATCGGTTCGCGGAACAGCCACACGGTATCGGGCGGGGCCGGAAAATCGTCTATTGATTTTTCGGTCATCGGAATGCCGTCATAAAGACCGGTCAGGTCCAGCGGGTCGTCGATGCCAAGTTCGGCGAGCATGTCGGGGTCTGGCCAGTCGGCGATGCGCAGCAGAACGTGCTGCGCGGCGGCGCGAAAGGCGGCGGGCATCGTGTCGACAGTGCGTCGGGCAATGGTTTCGAAATGACTGAGGTCAGTGCGCATGACACAGATATGACCAAGGCGGCGCACAGTGAAAAGGGAGAAACGCGCCGCGCAGCGGCGCATCTGCCAATTGGTAAGGTTTTGTTAGGTATTACAGTGCGTTAGGTGTTGCGCTGTTGCGTGTTTCGCTTGACTCTGCGCGCGGTCTCGCGTATAGATTGTGACATGCTAGAAGAGGTGGGCAAACGGCCCCGGGGTGACCCGGCGGCCGTTTTTTCGTCTTTCTCGTGCGGAGATCACTCTCGCATGAGGTCACGAGCAAACATGACTTTGATTACCCCGGAGGAGCGGATTTCCCGGACGGCTGAACTGCTTCAGTCCCTGGAGAACTCCATTCGCGATCTGCGCAATGCGGCGGAAGACCTGCAAAAACGGATCCGAACCGGGGAGGAAGGCGATCTTGCCGGTTTCGGCAAGCATGTGGGTCAGGCCGCGAGCCTGATCCGCGAGTGTCAGAAAGTGGAGGCCAGTTTTGCCGAACAGGTACGAAGGGAAGCGGGCATTGCCCAAGGCGGATATGCGCTCGACCTCGAGCGCGCCCGATCTGAGATCGGGTGCCGCCTTGCTCGCCTGCGCAAGTGCTGCCGAAAGGGAGCGGTTTCTGAGTGAGATCGGGGAGGGAGGGCTGTGCGCCCTCCCTTTTTTATTCGAGTTCTGGGCGATGGAGCATCAGCTGCCGCCCGAGGGCGATTGGCGCGCCTGGGTGATTCTGGGCGGGCGCGGCGCGGGCAAGACGCGCGCAGGCGCCGAATGGGTGCGGTCGCAGGTCGAGGGATCGCGGCCGATGGACGAGGGGCGCGCGCGGCGGGTAGCGCTGGTGGGCGAGACCTATGACCAGGTGCGTGACGTGATGGTGTTTGGCGACAGCGGCATATTGCAGTGTTCGCCGCCGGACCGGCGGCCGCAATGGAAGGCCAGCGAGCGCAAGCTGATCTGGCCCAATGGCGCAGAGGCGCAGGTGTTTTCCGCGCAGGACCCCGAGGCGCTGCGCGGGCCGCAGTTCGACGCGGCCTGGGTGGATGAACTGGCCAAGTGGAAAAAGGGCGGAGAGGCCTGGGACATGCTGCAATTCGCGCTGCGGCTGGGAGAGCGGCCGCAGGTCTGCGTGACCACGACACCGCGCAATGTGAAGGTGCTGAAGGACCTGATGGCGGCGCCCAGCACGGTGCAGACCCATGCGCCGACCGAGGCGAACCGGGCCAATCTGGCGGAGTCCTTCCTGGAGGAGGTGCGGGCGCGTTATGCCGGGACCCGGCTGGGACGGCAGGAGCTGGACGGGGTTCTGCTGGCCGATGCCGAAGGGGCGTTGTGGACCGGTGCGCTGCTGGAGAAGACCCGGGGCGGCGCCGCACCGGCGCTCGACCGCGTGGTGGTGGCGCTGGACCCGTCGGTCAGCGGCGGGGCCGGTTCGGATGCCTGTGGCATCGTGGTGGTGGGCGCACAGATACAGGGGCCGCCGCAGGACTGGCGCGCCTGGGTGTTGGCGGACCGGACCGTGCAGGGCGCAGGCCCGACCGCCTGGGCGCGGGCAGCGATTGCGGCGATGGACGATTTCGGGGCCGAGCGGCTGGTGGCCGAGGTCAACCAGGGTGGTCAACTGGTCGAGGAGGTGCTGCGCCAGGTGGACCCGCTGGTGCCGTTCAAGGCGGTGCATGCGGCGCGGGGCAAGGTGGCGCGGGCCGAGCCGGTGGCGGCGCTTTATGAACAGGGGCGGGTGCGGCATGTGGCGGGGCTGGTGCATCTGGAAGAGCAGATGGGCCAGATGACCGCGCGCGGGTTCGAGGGGCCGGGATCGCCGGACCGGGTGGATGCGCTGGTCTGGGCGCTGCACGAGCTGATGATCGCGCCTGCGGCGGCCTGGCGGCGGCCGCGGCTGCGGGTGCTGTGAGGGCGCGTCAGACGATGCCGGCGATGAATTTGGAGAACAGCTCTCCCTGCGAGTTGATCCGAAGCTTGGCATAGATGTTGCGGCGGTGGATGCGCACGGTGCCTGGCGAGATGCCCAGGATGGCGCCGACCGCATCCGCCGAATGGCCCTTGAGCGTGTGTTCGACGACCTCGCGTTCGCGCGGGGTCAGGAGGCCCTCGCCGAAGGCATGAAAGGCGCGGTCGACCTTGCCGCGCACCGAGCCCTGAGGCGGGGCTTCGGCGCCGATCTTGTGGGCGAAGTCCGCCCAGTGCCGCTGGCACATGACCTCGACCATCGGCCAGACTGCGGTCAGATGCCGGTATTCCTTGGCAGAGAAGGTCCGGTCGGAGCGCATCAGCGAGACCACGACCATGCCGGTGCCGGGGATCTCGATGAAATAGCCGATTTCCTCGGCCAGACCGGTCTGGACATAATAGCTGCGGAAGTATTCGCCCTGGTAGAACCGGTCAGGCGCGACATCGCGCATCCGGTAAAGGCCGGGTGCGACCGGCTTGGTGGCGGCCAGGAAGAACGGATCGAGCACGTAGGGCCCGGCCTGGTAATCCTGGACGAAGACCTGCCGTTTGGAGGCGGGAAAGTCGTCGTAGAGATCCATCGGCGGGTTGGAGCCGACATAGCCGAAGACCACCGTGTAGTCGAAGGGCGCCACGGCGCGCAGGGCGTCGGCCAGCGCAGCGGGAAAGCCGGGCGTGCCGATCCGGCGCACGGTTTCGGCGGCTTCGCCTATCCATTCGAACATCTCATCCCCCGTCTACTCAGATCGGCATATTCAAAATGGGGTATATACAACAAAACGAAGTTCTTGCAAAAATATACCTGTCTAAGCGGTATATCTAGAATCGCAAAAAAGACAAGTACGGGGAAAACAAGAGCATATGAGTTTCGACATGAGCGCAGCCGTGCGAACCATCGCGGAATTCCGGGGCCTGACCAAGACATTCGGGCCTGTCGTGGCGGCCAGCGATCTGAACCTGTCCATTGCCGAGGGCGAGTTTCTGTCCTTTCTGGGGCCGTCAGGATGCGGCAAGACCACGGCGTTGCGGATGCTGGCGGGGTTCGAGGCGCCGACCGAGGGCGAGGTGCTGCTGGACGGCGAGGTGGTGAACCATGTCGAGGCGCATAACCGGCCGGTGAACATGGTGTTCCAGCACTATGCGCTGTTCCCGCATCTGAGCGTGTTCGACAATATCGCCTATGGTCTGCGCCAGCGCCGGCCCCAGCCCGACCGCGCCACGGTCAAGCAGAAGGTCGAGAAGGTGCTGGAGATCGTGCGGCTGGAGGGCTTTGGTCCGCGGCGCATCTGGGAGATGTCGGGCGGCCAGCAGCAGCGGGTGGCGCTGGCGCGGGCCATTGTGAACGAGCCCAAGATCCTGCTTTTGGACGAGCCGATGGCGGCGCTGGACCGCAAGCTGCGCAAGGAGATGCAGATCGAGTTGCAGACCCTTCAGCGGCGGCTGGGGATCACCTTTGTGCTGGTCACGCATGACCAGGAAGAGGCGCTGTCGATGTCGGATCGCATCTGCGTCATGAACGGGGGCCGGATCGTGCAGGTGGGCACGCCGCGCGAGCTGTATGACAACCCGCGCACCCGCTATGTGGCGGGGTTTGTCGGCACGTCGAATTTCTTTGACGCGGTGGTGGCCGAGGCGGGTCCGGACCATGTTGCGGCACGGCTGGCCGGGGGCCAGCACGTGCGGGGCAAGCCGGGCTTTGCGGTCAAGACTGGGCAGGAGGTCTGTGTCAGTATCCGCCCCGAGCAGATCGCCCTGTCGCGGGAGGCACCCGACGCAGGCATGTCCGAGCCGGTGACCATCCTGAACCGGATCTTTCTGGGCGAACATACGGAATACCTGGTGCGGAGCGGAACGCTGGGGGACATCCTGGTCCTTGTGCCGCGGCAGTCGGAATTGAACGCGGGGACGTTCAATGTGGGAGAGGAAGCCTTTGTTTCATGGGATGAAAACGCGCTTCTGATCCTTGAACAGTAAAAACAGTCACCCCAAGCAACAGAGAGGTTGTCATGTCCAAAGACGACGGAACGATTTCGAAGAAGCGGTTCATGGAGGAACTCCGCCGCTATCAAAAAGGCTCGGTGACGCGCCGGCATTTCCTGGGCGTAACCGGGCTTGGCGTGGCCAGCGCGGTCATGGGGGCGGCGGTGCCCGGCCTGCGGCCGAGACCGGCCTGGGCCGCGGGCGATATCGGCGACCGGGTGATCCTGGCCACCTGGCCCAATTATCATGACGAGGCCAATTTCGACGCCTTTACCGAGGCGACCGGGGCGCATGTGCAGGTCAATGTCTTTGGCTCGAACGAAGAGATGCTGGCCAAGCTTCAGGCGGGCGGATCGGGTTGGGACGTATTCGTGCCCACCAATTATACGATCACGACCTATGTGGATGAGGATCTGATCGCCCCGCTGGATACGTCGAAACTGGCGAATTACGATGCGGGATCGTTTGAACAGCGGTTCTCGGACGCGGGCAGCGTGAACGGTACGCTTTACGCGGTGCCCAAGAACTGGGGCACCACCGGTTTTGCCATCAATACCAGCAAGCTGGATGGGGCGCCGACACCGACCACCTGGAAGGAATTCTGGGACCTGACGATGGGCACCTATTCCGGCCGCACCATGGTGCATGACTATCAGCTGACGACCATCGGCAACGCGCTGAAATATTTCGGCTATTCCTTCAACTCGGTGGACGAGAAGGAACTGGCGGATGCCGAGAAGCTGCTGTTGGACGCCAAGCCGCATCTGTTTGCGATCTCGTCGGATTACCAGCCGCCGATGCGCAATGGTGATGCCTGGATGACCATGTGCTGGACCGGCGACGGCAAGCAGATGAATGTCGACATGCCCGAGATCGTTTATGTCCTGGGCAAGGAAGGCGGCGAGCTGTGGTCGGATTACTATGCAATCCCGAAGGGGGCACCGCATATGGACGCGGCCTATGCGCTGATCAACTTCCTGCTGGATCCGGCAGTGAACGCGAAAGAAGTGCTGGCGCATGGCTATCCTTCGGCGGATGCGCGCACCAATGCGCTTTTGCCCAAGGAACTGCTGGAAGATCCGATCCTGTACCCGGCGGCGGACCTGCTGAGCGCGCTTGAGTTCGGCGCGGCGGCAACGCTGACGGACCCGAACCGGGCGGAACTGCTGGCCCGGTTCAAGTCGGCCTGACCACGCGAAAGCAAACCGAAAGAGGAGAGGGCCCCACATGAGGCAGCTAAGGAGAAACGGCGTGTTGCTGGCCCCGGCGGGGATCTGGCTGTTGGTCATGCTGGTGCTGCCGCTGGTTGTGGTGTTCATCTTCTCTTTCGGAGAGCGCGGGGCGGCGGGCGGCTATGTTCCGGCCCTGACGCTGGAGCAATATGCCAATCTGCCGGCGCGATGGACGGCGTTCAAGAACACGCTGATCCTGGCGCCGCTGGGCACCCTGGCGGCCTTGCTGATCGCCTATCCGCTGGCCTATTACCTGGCCGTGCGCTGTTCTCCAAAATGGCGCACGACCCTTCTGATCCTGGTGATCGTGCCATTCTGGACCTCGATCCTGATCCGGTCCTATGCGTGGATCTTCATCCTGGGCGGGCGCGGGATACCGGCGCTGCTGGAGATGGTGGGGATCGACGAGGTGCGCCTGATCAACACACCCTTTGCGGTGCTGGTGGGTATCGTCTATGGCTATCTGCCGCTGATGGTGTTCCCGATCTTTGTCAGCCTCGACAAGCTGGACAAGCGGTTGCTGGAGGCATCCTCGGACCTCGGCTCGACGCCGCTCAGGACATTCTGGCAGGTGACGCTGCCGCTGTCGGTGCCGGGGGTGGCGACGGGCTGTATGCTGGTCTTCATCCTGCTTATGGGCGAGTTCCTGATCCCGGCGATCCTGGGCGGCGGCAAGGTGTTCTTTGTCGGCAACGCGCTGGTTGATCTGTTCCTGCAATCGCGCAACTGGGCCTTTGGCTCGGCCGTGGCGATGACGCTGGTGTTCATCATGCTGGTGACGGTGACGGTCTATATGAAATTCATCTCGCGGCTGGGCGGCCAGCGCGACGATATCTCGCTGATGTGAGGGCGGCATGCGTCTTTATGCGATCTCAGTCTACCTGTTCCTCTATATCCCGATCGGGGTGATCGCGGTCTTCAGCTTCAACTCGGGCCGCCATGCCAGCCAGTTCATGGGATTTTCCACCAAGTGGTATGGCAAGGCGCTGAGCAATCCCTTTGTCATGGACGCGCTGGAGACCAGCCTGATCGCGGCCTTCCTGACCGCCTGTCTGGCGGCGAGCCTGGGCACCATGGCGGCGATTGCGTTGCAGGGGGTGAGCGGCTGGCTGCGGACGCTGTTCGACGCGCTGATCTATATCGCGGTGATGATCCCGGGCATCGTGATCGGGATCGCCACGCTGATCGCGCTGGTTACCGTGTTCGGCTGGGTGAACCCGATGCTGGCGGCGCTCTGGCCCGAGGGGGCGACACCGCCGCAGTTGAACATGGGCATGGGCACGCTGGTGGCGGCGCATACGATGTTCACCATGGCGCTGGTGATCATCATCGTGCGGGCGCGGATCGCGGGGATGGACCGGTCGCTGCTGGAGGCCTCGCAGGACCTGTTCGCGACGCCCTGGGGCACGTTCCGGCAGGTGACGCTGCCGCTGATCGCGCCAGCGATCCTGGCGGGGTTCCTGCTGAGCTTCACCTTTTCCTTTGACGATTTCATCATCGCGTTCTTTGTCGCCGGGTCCGAGACGACGCTGCCGATCTATATCTTTTCGTCGATCCGGCGCGGGGTGACGCCCGAGATCAACGCCATTGGCACGATGGTGATGGCGGCCTCGCTGATGCTGCTGGTGATCGCGCAGATGCTGCTGCGGCGCGGCGTGTCGAAATCGGGCTGAAACCTGGAAACTGCTGAGGAGACAGTAACATGCGGCTTGCAGGCAAGGTCGCCCTGTTGACCGGGGCGGGGTCGGGGATTGGCAGGGCGAGCGCCATGGCGATGGCGCGGGAAGGCGCGCGGGTGATGGTGACCGACCGCGATGGCACGCTGGCCGGGGCGGTGGCCGAGGAGATCGGCGGCGGGGCGCGCGCGTGCGCGGTGGATGTGACCTGTGACGCGGCGCTGGGCAACGCGGTGGCCGATACGGTGCGGCAGTTCGGGCGGCTCGATGTGCTGCATTCGCATGCGGGCTTGCAGGTCGCGGGGACGCTGGAAGAGGTGGAACCGGCCGATATGGATGCCTCGTGGGCGCTGAACGTGCGGTCGCATTTCGTGGCCGCGCGCGCCGCGGTGCCGCATATGAAGGCGCAGGGCGGCGGCAGCGTGATCGTGACGGCGTCGAATTCGGGTGTGCAATACGACCGGGGCATGATCGCCTATGCAACCACCAAACACGCGGCGGTGGCCATGGTGCGCCAGATGGCGGCGGATTACGCCCGCCACGCGATCCGGTTCAACGCGTTGTGCCCCGGCTTTGTCGACACGCCGTTCAATGCCGGGTTTGAACAGCAGATGGGCGGTCGGGCGGCGCTGGAATCCTATGTGCGCGAGACGATCCCGATGGGGCGCTGGGCCACGGTCGATGAGATTGCCGAGGGCGTTGTCTATCTGGCCTCGGACGCTTCGGCCTTTATGACCGGGCAGGCCTTTGTCATCGACGGTGGCGAGTTCCTGTAAAGCGGCCCTCAAGGTGTTGCCTGACCTGCGAACGGTCTGTTTCCGCATCCTGAACAGTCTTGGACGATAACTCCTGTCAACGAGGCCATGAGAGCGCATCCGGCGCCGGGGCACAGAGATAGGAGCAAACGTCATGATCTTTGATTTCCTGCGTCGCGGAGCCGGAGCGGAGGCGCCCGAGGTCAAGGCGAGCGCCGCCGGGCCGGTGGTGGCCTGGCACAATGCCGGACGCGTCGCCTGGAGCCCGCGCGACACCGCCTCGCTGACGCGGACAGGGTTTGCGGGCAATCCGGTGGGGTTCCGCTCGGTCAAGCTGATCGCCGAGGCGGCGGCGGCGCTGCCGCTGGTGTTGCAGGATCATTGCCAGCGTTACGAGATCCATCCGATGCTGTCGCTGGTGCGCCGTCCGAACGCGGCGCAGGGCCGGGCCGAGCTGATGGAGGCGCTGTTTGGACAGCTCTTGCTGACCGGCAATGCCTATGTCGAGGCGGTCGCAGGCGAAGCCGGGCTGCCGCTGGAGTTGCATGTGCTGCGCTCGGACCGGATGAGCGTGGTGCCGGGCACGGATGGCTGGCCGGTGGCCTATACCTATACCGTGGGGGCCAAGACGCATCGGTTCGATACGGATTCCATCTGTCATATCAAGGCGTTTCATCCACAGGACGACCATTACGGGTTTTCGCCGATGCAGGCGGCGGCGATGGCGGTGGATGTGCATAACGCGGCCTCGCGCTGGTCGAAATCGCTCTTGGACAATGCCGCGCGGCCCTCGGGCGCGCTGGTGTGGAAGGGGTCGGATGGGCAGGGCGTGATGGCCGAGGACCAGTTTCGACGCCTGTCCGACGAGATCGAGGCGAATTTCCAGGGTGCGCGCAATGCCGGCCGGCCGATGGTGCTGGAGGGTGGGCTCGACTGGAAGCCGATGGGGTTCTCGCCCTCGGACATGGAGTTTCAGAAGACCAAGGAAGCCGCCGCCCGCGAGATCGCGCTGGCCTTTGGCGTGCCGCCGATGCTGTTGGGCATCCAGGGCGACGCGACCTATTCGAACTACCAGGAGGCCAACCGGGCGTTCTATCGCCTGACCGTGCTGCCGCTGGTGACGCGGGTGGTGGCAAGTCTGTCGGAGTGGCTGTCGGGGTTTGCGGGCGAGGCGCTGGCGCTGAAACCCGACCTGGATCAGGTGCCGGCGCTGGCCGCTGAGCGCGATGCGCAATGGGCGCGGGTGACGGCGGCGGATTTCCTGTCACCGGCGGAGAAGCGGGCGATCCTGGGTCTGCCGCCGCTGGCGGAGGGTGCCGATGGCTGATGGGCCGGGCTATGCGCCCTTTGACTGCGCGCCGGGGCTGCGGCTGGAGGCGCATGAGCGGGTCTCGGCCCTGCAACACGAGCATCTGTGTCGCCGACTGGACCAACTGGACGAGGTGCTGGAGCGGTTGGAGCGGCGGCTGTGGCTGACGGTTTACGGCGTCGCGGGGGCGATCCTTGCGCAGGTCTTTCAATCGTTCCTGGTGGTTACGCCCTGAGGTTTCAGTGGATTACAAGGAGTAGGTCATGGATGTGAATACGGGGCTGGAGCACAAGTTCGCCCGGTTTGGCGAGGGGCTGACGGTCAGCGAGGATGCGGTGATCGAAGGCTATGCCAGCCTGTTTGGCCAGACCGACCAAGGCGGCGACAATGTGCAGGCGGGGGCCTATGCCGCCTCGCTGAAGGCGTTGGAGGCCGGGGGGCAGCGGGTCAAGATGCTGTGGCAGCACGACCCGTCGCAACCCATCGGGGTCTGGGACGAGGTGCGCGAGGACGCGCGCGGGCTGTGGGTCAAGGGCCGGTTGCTGGAGAGCACCCAGAAGGGGCGCGAGGCGGCGGCGCTGATCCGCGCCGGAGCGCTCGACGGTCTGTCGATCGGCTATCGCACCCGGCGGGCCATTAAGAATGACAAGGGCCAGCGGCTCTTGACCGAACTGGAGCTGTGGGAAGTGTCGCTGGTGACCTTTCCCATGCTGCCCAGTGCCCGGGTCGCGGCCAAGGGGACATCCCCCGAGGCAGAATGGACCTGGCGCAGCATTGCCGAGCTGTTCGACAGCGCCCGGCAGGAACTGGCGCGAAGGTAAGCGCGCCGCAACCCACCCAGAAAGGACGTGCCGATGAGCAAGACCGATGTCCCGGCCTTGGCCGGAGAGGGTGTGCCCCTGGTTCAGGAGGTGAAGCGGGCGATGGCTGGCTTCGTGAGTGAATTCAAGGGGTTTCAGACCGAACTTGAAACCAAACTGCAACAGACGGAAGAGCGACTGAACATGCTGGATCGTAAATCTCAACTCGCGGCGCGTCCGCATCTGGCCGCCTCTCATGACGAGGGAGCGCCGCATCAGAAGGCGTTCGACGCCTACCTGCGCTCGGGCGACGATGACGCGCTGCGCGGGCTGGTTCTGGAAGGCAAGGCGATGTCGACCGCGATCAACAGCGACGGTGGCTTCCTGGTCGATCCGCAGACCGCCGAGCGCATCAAGGCGGTGCTGCATTCGACCGCCTCGATCCGGTCGATTGCCTCGGTGGTCAATGTGCAGGCGAATTCGTTCGACGTGCTGATCGACCATACCGATATCGGCGCGGGCTGGGCGGACGAGACCGCGGCGGCCACCGAGACCGGGACGCCGTCGATCGACCGGATCTCGATCCCGCTGCACGAACTTAGCGCGCTGCCCAAGGCGAGCCAGCGCCTGCTGGACGACAGCGCCTTTGACATCGAGGGCTGGCTGGCGGGCCGTATCGCCGACAAGTTCGCACGCGCCGAGGCTGACAGTTTCATCAATGGCGACGGGGTGAACAAGCCGCGCGGTTTCCTGAATCATCCGGCGGTCGAGAATGACAGCTGGGCCTGGGGCAATCTGGGCTATGTCGCCTCGGGCGTGGCCGGGGGGGTCGATGCCGACGATGTGGTCGATCTGGTCTATGCGCTGGGCGCGCAGTACCGGGGCAACGGTGCCTTTGTGATGAACTCGAAGACCGCTGGCGTGATCCGCAAGTTGAAGGACGCCGACGGCCGCTTTCTGTGGTCGGACGGTCTGGCGGCGGGAGAGCCCGCGCGCCTGATGGGCTATCCGGTGGTGATTGCCGAGGACATGCCGGATCCGGCGACCGACAGCTACTCCATCGCGTTTGGCGATTTCAGCGCGGGCTATACCGTGGCCGAGCGCCCCGACCTGCGGGTGCTGCGTGACCCGTTCAGCGCCAAGCCGCATGTGCTGTTTTACGCGACCAAGCGCGTGGGCGGCGATGTGAGCGACTTTGCCGCCATCAAGCTGCTGAAATTCGGCGTCGCCTGAGCGTAGCCGGGTCCGGGGCCGGGTAACCGGCCCCGGATGCGGGCGCGCGCCGGTTTCCCTGGCGTTGTCTAGCTGCTCCCCCTCCGTCCGAGCAACGCGAGGCGGCGCGGGCCCGCATGACCAGAGACGAACGGCCCGGAGGGGTCCGAGCTTGCGGAGTGAATTGATGATGTTGATCGAAGAGACAGCCGTTCCCGACGCCGCGCTGCCGGTGGCCGAGTTCAAGGCGCATTTGCGGTTGGGTACCGGGTTTGCCGAGGATGATGTTCAGGACGGGGTGTTGAACGGGTTCCTGCGGGCGGCGATTGCAGCGATCGAGGCGCGGACGGGCAAGGTTCTGATTTCACGCCAGTTCTCGTGGACGGTGTATGGCTGGCGCGACCAGACTGCCGAGGTGTTGCCGGTGGCGCCGGTGCAATCGGTCCTCTCGGTGACGCTGCGCGACGCGGCTGGTGGCGAGACGGTGCTGGCTGGCGCGGCCTATCGGCTGGAGCGTGACAGCCAGCGGCCCCGGCTGCGCCCGGCGGGCGCGCTGTTGCCGACGATACCCACGGGGGGCGCGGCGGAGATCGTTCTGCTGGCGGGCATGGCGCCCGAGTGGGGCGGGTTGCCTGCGGACCTGGGGCAGGCGGTGCTGCTCTTGGCGGCGCACTACTACGAATACCGTCACGAGACCGCGTTGGGCGATGGCTGCATGCCGTTTGGCGTGACCAGCCTGATCCAGCGCTACCGGACGGTGCGGTTCGGCTCGGGGGTGGTGCAATGAAGGCGCCGCATCTGAACCGGCGCCTGGTGCTGGAGGCGCCCGCGCGGGTGGCCGATGGCGCGGGCGGGTTCTCCGAGAGCTGGGAGGTGCTGGGCACACTCTGGGCCGAGGTGAACGCGCGCAGCGGCACCGTGCGGCTCGAGGCGGGGGCGTCCCGCTCGCGCGTGGCCTACCGGATCACGGTGCGCGCAGCGCCGCAGGGGTCGAGCATGCGGCCCGCGCCCGAGCAGCGGCTGAGCGATGGCGCGCGGGTCTTTGTCATCCGCGCGGTGGCTGAACACGACCCGGCGGGTCGGTTCCTGACCTGTTTTGCGGATGAGGAGGTGGCGGCATGAGCTATGGCATGGCGGCGGCGTTGCAGGCGGCGGTCTATCAGCACCTGCTGGCCGATCCCGGAGTGGCGGCTCTGGTGGGGACGGATATCTACGATGCCCTGCCGGCAGGGACGGTGCCGCAGACCTATGTGCTGCTGGGCCCGGAGGAGGCGCGCGACGCCTCGGACCGCGAGAGCGGCGGGGCCGAGCACCGGTTCACCGTCTCGGTGGTGTCCGAGGCCGCCGGTTTCGCCGGGGCCAAGGCGGTGGCGGCGGCGGTGAGCGATGCGCTGGAGAATGCGGCGCTGGCGTTGGCGCGCGGGCGGCTGGTGGGGCTGTGGTTCGAGCGGGCCTCGGCCCGGCGGACCGGAACGGGGAGCGCGGTCCGGCAGATCGACCTGCGGTTTCGCGCCCGCGTCGAAGACAATTGATCAACCTGAACGTGGAGTAACATCATGGGTGCCCAAAACGGCAAGGACCTGCTGGTCAAAGTGGATATGAACGGCACGGGCCAGTTCGAAACCATCGCGGGGCTGCGTGCGACCCGCGTGAGCTTTAACGCCGAGAGCGTGGATGTCACCAGCCTGGAGAGCCAGGGTGGCTGGCGCGAGCTGCTGTCGGGCGCGGGGGTCAAATCGGCCTCGATCTCGGGCTCGGGCGTGTTCAAGGATGCGGGCACGGACGAGCGGGCGCGGCAGTTGTTCTTTGACGGCGAGACCCCGGATTTCCAGGTGATCATCCCCGATTTCGGCATTGTCGAAGGTCCGTTCCAGGTGACCGGCATCGACTATGCGGGCAGCCACAATGGCGAGGCGACCTATGAGGTGAGCCTGGCCAGCGCCGGTGCCCTGAGCTTTACCGCGATCTGATCATGGCCAATCCGTGGACGGGAGAGGTGGCCCTGGTCATCGACGGGCAGCGGCGGGTGCTGAAGCTGACGCTGGGTGCGTTGGCCGAGCTGGAGGCCGAGCTGGAGAGCGGCTCGCTGGTGGAACTGGTGCAGCGGTTCGAGGGCGGGGCGTTTTCCAGCCGCGACGTGCTGGCGCTGGTGGTCGCGGGGTTGCGCGGTGGCGGGGCCGAGGTGACGCAGGCGAGCCTGCTGCGCGCCGAGATCGCGGGCGGCCCGATGGCGGCGGCGCGGGCGGCGGCAGAGCTGCTGGCGCGTGCCTTCATGTTGCCGGGCGAGTCATGAGCGGGTTCGACTGGCCCGCGCTGATGCGGGCCGGGATGCTGGGGCTGCGGCTGACGCCCGAGGCGTTCTGGCGGCTGACCCCGGCCGAGTTGCGGCTGATGCTGGGGCAGGGCGCGGGCGCCGCGCCGATGAACCGGGCCGGGCTGGACGCCTTGCTGGCGGCCTGGCCGGACAAGAGTGAAGGAGAGGATCATGGCGGAGACTGACGGGTTTTCCGAATTGCAGGCCACCGGCGAGAGCCTGGGGGATACGCTGGGCGATGCCGCCGTGATGGCGGCGGGGTTCGATGCCGAGCTGCGCCGGGTGCGGACATCGCTGGGCCAGACCGGACAGGATGTGCAGACGCTGGAGCGGGGGCTGTCCAAGGGGCTCAGGCGGGCGTTCGACGGTGTGGTGCTGGACGGCATGAAACTGTCGGATGCGCTGGACACCATCGCGCGGTCGATGATCCAGACCACCTATTCCGCGGCGATCAAACCGGTGACCGATCATTTCGGCGGGCTGATCGCGGATGGGGTCGGGTCGCTGGTTCAGGGGCTGTTGCCCTTTGCCCAGGGCGGCTCGTTCAGCCAGGGGCGGGTGATGCCCTTTGCCAGCGGTGGCGTGGTCAGCGGGCCGGTGGCCTTTCCGATGCGCGGCGGCATGGGGTTGATGGGCGAGGCGGGGCCGGAGGCGATCATGCCGCTGGCACGCGGCGCCGATGGCAAGCTGGGCGTGCGCAACAGTGGCGGCGGCCGGGCGGTGAACGTGGTGATGAACATCACCACCCCCGATGTGCAGGGGTTCCGCCGCAGTCAGGGCCAGATCGCGGCCCAGATGGGCCGCGCCCTGGGGCGTGGCAACCGCAATCGCTGAGGAAGGGAGCGCGCAATGAATTTCCACGAGGTCAGATTCCCCGCCAACCTGAGCTTTGGCTCGGTCGGCGGGCCGGAGCGGCGCACCGATATCGTGACGCTGGTCAATGGATACGAGGAGCGCAACACGCCCTGGGCGCATTCGCGGCGCCGCTATGACGCGGGCGTGGGTATGCGTTCGCTGGACGATGTCGAGACGCTGATCGCGTTTTTCGAGGCGCGGCAGGGGCAGATGTACGGCTTCCGCTGGAAGGACTGGTCCGATTACAAGTCGAGCCTGGCCTCGGTGGAGGTCAAGTTCGACGATCAGGTGATTGCCAGTGGCGACGGGATCGAGACCCGGTTTCCGCTGATCAAGACCTATCGCTCGGGGCAGTTTTCTTATGCGCGGCCGATTGCCAAGCCGGTGCTGGGCAGCGTGCGGGTGGGCATCGACCAGGACGAGATGAAGGAGGGCGTTGATTACGCGGTGGATACGACCTCCGGGCTGGTGAGTTTCGTGACGCCGCCGACCGAAGGGGCGGTGATCCGCGCCGGGTTCGAGTTCGACGTGCCGGTGCGGTTCGACACCGACCGGATCCAGACCAGCGTCGCCAGCTTCCGCGCCGGCGACGTGCCCAATGTGCCGGTGGTCGAGGTGCGGGTCTGATGGGCGGGGTAAGCGAGGCCTTGCAGGCCCATCTGGCGCGCGGGGTGACCACTTTGTGCCGGTGCTGGGCCATTCGGCGCAAGGATGGCGAGACGTTCGGGTTTACGGACCATGATCGGGCGCTGAACTTCGAAGGTGTCTGTTTCAAGGCCGACAGCGGGCTGTCGGCGGCGGCACTGGAGCAGAGCACCGGCCTGTCGGTGGACAATTCCGAGGCGCTGGGCGCGCTCAGCGATGCGGCGGTGCGCGAGGAGGATATCGAGGCGGGCCGGTTCGACGGCGCCGAGGTGCTGTCCTGGCTGGTGAACTGGGCTGAACCCGAGCAGCGCTGGTTGCAGTTCCGTGGCTCGATCGGAGAGCTGGGCAGGGGTGGCGGGGCGTTTCATGCCGAGCTGCGCGGGTTGACGGATGTGCTGAACCAGCCATTGGGGCGGGTCTATCAGAAGCCTTGTACGGCCGTGCTGGGGGATGTCCGGTGTCGGTTCGATCTGGCCACGCCGGGTTACACCACCGATCTGGTGGTGGGTGAGATGGAAGAGGCGCGCCTGTTTCGCTGGCCCTTGCTCGACGGGTTCGAGCCGGGTTGGTTTCAGCGCGGGCGGGTCGACGTTCTGGACGGGTCGGCAAAGGGCCTCTGGGCGCTGATCAAGAGCGACCGGATCGTCGACGGGCAGCGTGAGATCGAGCTGTGGGAGCCGATGCGGGGCGGCATCCGGGCGGGCGACGCGGTGCGCCTGAGCGCGGGCTGTGACAAGCGGATGGAGACCTGCCGGTTGAAGTTCAACAATCTGTCGAATTTCCAAGGATTTCCCGATCTGCCGCGCGAGGATTGGGTGATCGCGACGCCGAAACGGATCGGCGCCAATACCGGCGGGAGCCTGCGATGAGTGCCCAAGGCGTCAGGATCGTGGGCTTGGCCCGGCACTGGCTGGGCACGCCTTACCGCCACCAATGCTCAGTCCGGGGCGCGGGCAGCGATTGTCTGGGCCTGATCCGGGGTGTCTGGCGTGAGTTGAAGGGCGGCGAGCCCGAGGCGGTGCCGGCCTATTCCATGGACTGGTCCGAGCCGCAGGGTGAAGAGCGTCTGTGGGCGGCAGCGCAGCGGCATCTGCGCGAGGTTGTAGGCGGCGACATGGCCCTGGGCGAAGTGCTGCTGTTCCGGATGCGAGCGGGCAGCGTGGCGAAACATCTGGGCATCGTCTCGGTGACGGGGACCTGTCCCCGGTTCATCCACGCCTATAGCGGGCATGGTGTGGTGGAAAGCCCGCTCAGCGCGCCGTGGATGCGGCGCGTGGTGGCCCGGTTCGAATTTCCCTTGGAGGTGTGCTGATGGCGACGATACTTCTTTCGGCTGCGGGTGCGGCCATTGGCGGCTCGATTGGCGGGACCGTCGCGGGCCTGTCCTCGGTCGTTCTGGGGCGGGCCGTGGGGGCCACGCTGGGCCGGGTGATCGACCAGCGTCTGCTGGGATCCGGGGCATCGGCGGTGGAGACCGGCAAGGTGGACCGCTTCCGCTTGACAAATTCAGGCGAGGGCAACCCGGTTGCCCAGGTTCATGGCCGGATGCGGGTGGGCGGTCAGGTGATCTGGGCTTCGGATTTTGTCGAGACCACCTCGGTCAGCGGTGGCGGCAAGGGGGGGCGTTCGCAACCCAAGACGACGACCTACAGCTATTCCGTCTCGCTGGCGGTGGCGCTGTGCGAGGGCGAGATCGCGGGCGTGCGGCGGATCTGGGCGGATGGCGAGGAGATCGCGCCCGCCGAGCTGGACATGCGGGTCTATCGCGGCACCGAGGACCAGTTGCCCGACCCGCTGCTGGAGGCTGTCGAGGGGGCGGGTATGGTGCCGGCCTATCGCGGCACCGCCTATGTGGTGTTCGAAAACCTGGCGCTGGACCGGTTCGGCAACCGGGTGCCGCAGTTTTCCTTTGAGGTGGTGCGCGGCGACCAGCCGGGAAGCGCGGAATACTCCGAGAGTCTGGCGCAACTGGTTCGGGGGGTGGCGGTGATCCCGGGAACGGGCGAATATTCGCTGGCCACGACGCAGGTGAATTACACCACCGGGCCGGGCAGCTATTGGGCGGCCAACTCAAATTCGCCTTCGGGCCAGACCGACTTTGTCACCTCGATGGAGGCGTTGGCGGACGAACTGCCGGGGACCGGAGCGGCGTCGCTGGTGGTGTCCTGGTTCGGTAGCGACCTGCGCTGCGGTTCCTGTGAGATCAAGCCCAAAGTCGAGCGTAAGGAGATCGACGGGGCCAACATGTCCTGGCGGGTGTCGGGACTGACCCGAGCGACAGCAGACGAGATCGCGCGGGTGGCGGACAGGCCGATCTATGGCGGCACACCGGCGGATACGGCGGTAGTCGAGGCGATCCGGCATATGAAGAACAGTGGACAACGGGTGATGTTCTATCCGTTCATCCTGATGGATCAGCTGGAGGGCAATGCCTTGCCCGACCCCTGGACGGGGGGCGAGGGGCAGGCGCACCTGCCGTGGCGCGGGCGGATTACTCTGAGCCTGGCGCCGGGCCAGCCCGGCTCGCCCGACCAGAGTTCCGGGGCCGATGCGGAGGTGGCGGCGTTTTTCGGCGTGGCGAGTGCTGCCGATTTCACCGTTGGCGAAGGGGTTGTTACCTATACCGGCTCGGAGGGGGACTGGGGAATGCGGCGGTTCATTCTGCATTATGCCGCGCTCTGTGCGGCGGCGGGCGGGGTTGCGTCCTTTTGCATCGGCTCCGAGATGCGCGGGCTGACCCAGATCCGCGGCGCGGCGGGCTTTCCGGCGGTTGCGGAATTGCGGGCGCTTGCGGCCGAGGTGCGGTCTATTCTGGGACCAGAGACCAAGATTGGCTATGCTGCTGACTGGAGCGAGTATTTCGGATATCAGCCGCAGGACGGCAGCGGCGACCGGTATTTCCACCTGGACCCGTTGTGGGCGGATGCCAGTATCGACTTTGTCGGGATCGACAATTACATGCCGCTGTCCGACTGGCGTGATATGCCGGGTCATGCCGACGCGTTGGCCGGGGCGGCGGCGATCTATGAGCAGAGTTATCTGCGCAGCAATGTCGAAGGCGGGGAAGGCTACGATTGGTACTATCACTCGCCCGAGGCGGAAGCGGCGCAGATCCGCACGCCGATCACCGATGCAGCGCATGGAGAGCCCTGGGTCTGGCGGTACAAGGACATTCGCAACTGGTGGCTGAACAGTCATCACGAGCGGATCGGCGGTGTCCGGCAGGCGGTGCCGACCGATTGGGTGCCGCAGTCGAAACCAGTCTGGTTCACCGAACTGGGCTGCGCGGCGGTGGACAAGGGGACCAATCAGCCCAACAAGTTCCTTGATCCCAAATCCTCGGAATCGAGCCTGCCAAAGTATTCGAACGGCGCGCGCGATGATCTGATCCAGATCCAGTACTTGCGCGCTGTTCTGGGGTATTGGGACGATCCGGCGGCCAATCCGGTGTCCGAAGAGTATGGCGGGCCGATGATCGACCTGGACAATGCCTATGTCTGGGCTTGGGATGCGCGGCCGTTTCCGGCCTTTCCGAACAACCGTGATCTTTGGTCCGATGGGGCGAACTATGCCCGGGGTCATTGGCTGAACGGGCGCAGCGGGAACCGGACGCTGGCGGCAGTGGTGAGCGAGATCTGCGGTCGCGCCGGGCTGACAGAGATCGACGTCAGCCGGTTGTGGGGTATCGTGCGCGGCTATGTGGTGGATCAGGTCAGCGATGCGCGGGCGGCGCTGCAACCGCTGATGCTGCGTTACGGGTTCGATGCCATCGAGCGGGACGGGACCCTGGTGTTCCGTCTGCGCGACGGGCTGGAGCCGGTGGAATTGGATCCCGAATTGCTGGCGGTGCATGACGAGATCGAGGGCGACCGCGCCTATCGGCGCGATGCCGAGGTCGAGATGAACGGCCGGGTGCGGCTCCGGTTCGTGCAGGCAGATGCCAACCACGATGTGGTCTCGGAAGAGGCGGTGCTCCCCGATGCGGCGACGCATGCGGTTTCGTCGAGCGAGATGCCGCTGGCGATGACCCGGGCCGAGGGGCGGCAGACGGTGGAACGCTGGCTGGCAGAGGCGCGGGTGGCGCGGGAGGCGGTTCGTTTCGCTTTGCCGCCATCGCGCATGGCGCTGGGCGCGGGTGATATCGTGAGCCTGCCCGCCGCCGATGGTGAAACCGGCAGCCTGTTCCGGCTGGACCGAATCGAACAGGCCGAGTTGCAGCTGGTCGAAGCGGTTCGGATCGAGCCGAACGTTTATCTGCCGTCGGACATGGCCGAAGACCGGCCTGTATCGCAGGAGTTTGTGCCACCGGTGCCGGTTTTGCCGGTGTTTCTGGACCTGCCGCTGTTGAGCGGGGACGAGGTGCCGCACGCGCCCCATATCGCGGTGACGGCGCAACCCTGGCCGGGCACCGTGGCGCTCTATTCCTCGGATTCCGACGAAGGCTATGAACTGGACGAGATCCTTGCCGCGCGCGCAGTGATCGGGTTGACGGAATCGCCGATGCAACGGGCGGCCGTTGGGTTATGGGACCGGGGACCGGCGGTGCAGGTAAAGCTGGTCGCCGGAGCCCTGGAAACGCGCCCGCTTGAGGCGATCCTGAACGGCAAGAATCTTGCGGCGATTGGCGACGGATCCTCAGGCAACTGGGAGTTGTTCCAGTTCACCGATGCCGAACTGATCGCGCCGGATACCTATCTGTTGTGCAACCGGTTGCGCGGGCAGGCAGGAACGGATGGGATCATGCCCGATGTCTGGCCTGCGGGTTCCATGTTCGTGCTGATCGACCCTCGGGTGGTGCAGATCGGGTTGAGCAGTTCGCAACGCCGGGTCGCGCGCCATTACCGGATCGGACCGGCGCGGCGGGGCTATGACGATCCGTTTTACACGCACCTGGTCGAAGCTTTTGACGGGATTGGTCTGCGGCCCTACGCCCCCGCGCATCTGCGGGTGAGTGAGACCGGGGGCGATTTGGCTGCGCGCTGGATCCGCCGCACGCGGATCGACGGCGACGATTGGACGATGCCAGAGGTCCCGTTGGGTGAGGAAAGCGAATCCTACCTCGTGCGTGTCAGCAAGGACGGCACCGTTTTGCGGGAGCAGACGATCACCCTGCCGGAATGGGCCTATCCCGCGGCGCAGCAGGGTGCCGATGGCGCGGTACGGCCCTTTGACGTTTCGGTGGCGCAGATCTCGGCGCGGTTCGGGCCCGGCGCATTTCGGACCATCACGGTGACGTAACCCATGCGGCCGGTCCTGCATGGCGATGTCTGCGCGGCGGCGCGCGTTCTGCTGAACGCGCCCGCCCTTGACCGCGAGGTGCTGTGCCGGCGCATGATCGCCGAAGCGGAGGTTGCCGACCGGCATGTTCAGCGAACCGGGAGGATGCACCCGCTGTTTGGCAACGGGTCGCTGATGTCGGCCGCGCGCAAACGCCTTCTGGCCGACGAGCCGGGATTTGACGACCCGGACTACTGCCTGTGTTTTGAAACGGTGCTGCGGGCGCTGATTGCCCGGGCGCTTAGCCGCGGGAACAACTGACGCATAATGTGGCCGCGGGGTCGATGCGCAAACGCCCCTGTGGCAGATCCTCGCCACAGGTATCGCAATAGCCGTATTCGCCCTCGTCCATCCGCCGCAAGGCCAGGTGCAGGCGGCGTTTTTCGATATCGCGGCGGGTCTGCTGGGCCTTGGCCATCGCCTGGTTCTGCAAGGCGTCCATCCGGCTGAGCCTGCCCACGGCCTGCTGGTCCAGTTCCACCACGGACCGGGCGTCTCGGCCTGCATCCGAGCCTTCGTCCAGCTCGGCGATGCGCTGGGCAATGAGCTTGCGAAAGACAGACAGATCCTGGCTATTCATTTTTGTTGTTCCTTCGATCACGCATTGCGGTTGGCCAAATCCATCCTATCTCGCTAGATTAGGCGCAGCAAAGGATGACAGGCCATGATGGAAACACGCACCAAACTCGCCCCCGTCGACCCGGTCTGGGACCGGATCACAGCCGAAGCACTGGAGGCCGTGGACAAGGAACCGTTGATGGGCGGGCTGGTCCATGCCTGTATACTGCACCACAGGAACCTGGAAAAGGCGCTGTCCTATCGCATCGCGGCCAAGCTCTGCTCGAACGAGATGTCGATGGTTGTGCTGCGTGAGATCGTCGATGATGCTTATGACAGCGCGCCCGAACTGATCGAGGCCGCGCGGGCCGACCTGATGGCGGTGTACGAGCGTGACCCGGCCTGCCACAGACTGTTGCAGCCGATCCTGTACTTCAAAGGGTATCAGGCGATGCAGGCCTATCGCGTGGCGCATTGGCTGTGGACGCGCAAACGCTATGACCTGGCCTATTTCTTCCAGATGCGAGTGTCCGAAATCTTTGGCGTCGACATTCACCCGGCGGCCCGGATCGGCAAGGGCATCATGATCGACCACGCCCATTCGATCGTGATCGGCGAGACCGCCGTGGTGGGCGACAATGTCTCGATGCTGCATTCGGTGACGCTGGGCGGGACGGGCAAGGAAGAAGAGGACCGCCACCCCAAGATCGGCGATGGTGTGCTGATCGGGGCAGGGGCCAAGGTACTGGGCAACATCAAGGTCGGCCATTGCAGCCGCATCGCCGCCGGTTCCGTGGTGCTGAGCGAGGTTCCCCCCTGCAAGACAGTCGCGGGCATTCCGGCCAAGATCGTGGGCGAGGCGGGCTGCGACCAGCCCTCGGTCAACATGGATCAGCGGTTTCCGAACGGGTCGGACTGAGGCGCCCGTACCGCAGCATTCATTTGTCACGCAAACAAGAAAGGGGTGCTTTGCGCCCTTTTTTGTTTCCGTTGTATTGAATAAAATTGTTATGGTAGAAGAGCTTGCTGGTGACTTTTGATCTTAAATGGCGAGCTGTGGCAGTCCAAGGTTCCAGTTTTGTACCGCAACGGGAAAAGGCTGGTCTTATCGTACATGGACCGCCTTGCGGATCCGCCCCGCGGGACGCATTATTCCGTGCAACAACGAGACTTTCCGCAGTTTGACTTGGGGGCAAACGATGATCTTTACGACCACTGGCCGCGGGCGGCTTTATGGCTCGATCCTGGAAACGGTGGGCAATACGCCCGTGATCCGGCTGAACGCCATCGCGCCCGAACATGTCACCATGTATGTGAAATTCGAGGCGTTCAATCCGGCGGGGTCGGTCAAGGACCGGCTGGCGCTGAACATCATCGAGGCCGCCGAACGCGAGGGCCGGTTGCAGCCGGGCCAGACCGTGGTCGAGGCGACCAGCGGCAATACCGGCATCGGACTTGCCATGGTCTGCGCCGCCAAGGGCTATCCGCTGGTCATCACCATGCATGACGGCTTCTCGGTCGAACGGCGGCGTCTGATGCGGATGCTGGGCGCCAAGGTGGTGCTGACCCGCAAGGAGGACAAGGCGGTCGGTATGGTGATGAAAGCCAAAGAACTGGCCGAGGCGAATGGCTGGTTCTTGGCGCATCAGTTCGAAACCAAGGACAACGCCGATATTCACGCGGCTACCACCGCACAAGAGATCCTCGGCGATTTCGAAGGCGAACGGCTGGATCACGTGGTGCTGGGCTATGGCACCGGCGGCACCGTCACCGGCCTAGGCCGTGTGCTGAAAGGCGCGCGGCCCGGGTTGAAGATCACCCTGAGCGAGCCCGCCAATGCCGCGCTGGTGCAGTCGGGCGAGGCGCAACAGCGCAACGCCGAGGGTGAACCCGCCGCGACCCATCCCGCCTTCAACCCGCATCCGATCCAGGGCTGGACCCCGGATTTCATCCCGCTGGTGCTGCAAGAGGCGCTCGATCAGGGCTATTTCGACGCGCTGGAACCGGTGAGCGGCCCGGAAAGCATCGCCTGGTCCAAACGGCTGGCGGCGGAGGAAGGCATCCTGACCGGCATATCCGGCGGTGCCAGCCTGGCGGCAGCGATGAAGGTCGCCGAAACCGCGCCCGAGGGCTCGGTGCTGCTGGCGATGCTGCCCGATACCGGCGAGCGGTACCTCTCGACACCGCTGTTCGAGGATATCGCAGCCGAGATGGACGAGGCCGAGCAGGCGCTGTCGGCCTCGACGCCCGGTTATCAATACTGATCAGCGCGCCGCCGCCGGTTTGGTGCTGGCGGCGGTCGTGGTGTAGGTGAGTACTTGGGAAAAGACTGTGGGGGCGGGGGCGCTCCCTTTTTTGGCTTCCTATAGCGCTTTCGGGTGAGCTGTGGTTCGACCTGTCTCAGCTTCCGCTAGCGGGACGAAGCTACCGTTGGTTGTGTATCCTTGAATGCCCCATAACGGGCGCTTAGTGACCGCAGTGAAAAGTGCCCATCCCGGATTGGATCTTCGTTGCAAGCGCCGAGTAACGTTTGCCTATTGTGATGAAGCTGACTCCCGTACCTAAATGCTTCCAGCCAGCATGTTAGATTTTGTCCCGGAAAAAGGGGTCAGATTTGCAATTTGAATACACAGACGAGCAAACAGAACTCGAAAAATTGTTCGGAGGTTTTCGCCACATCAACGCATTTGGTGCAATTGTTAGAGGGGATGCCGATAGGTTACTAAAACTCATTGAAACTGCGGGCGTCCCCCCTCGTACTACCGTCTATATCAACTCGCCGGGCGGTGATGCCGAGGAGGGTATAAAGCTTGGGTGTGTAATTCGTACGTACGGACTCGAAACCTCGATAGGCACATATGCTCTTGAACCAATAAACGATGATGATCTGATCGTCGCAAGAACTCTTAGTTCAGGCAAATGTTTAAGCGCCGCAACTCTTATGTTTGCCGGTGGGCGGCTAAGGCATTTTCCAGATGGTGCAAGATTTGGGGTGCACCGCTTCGCCTATAAAAACCCTGTGCCAGAGGACGTAGAAAAATCACAAGTGCTTTCGGCTGGGATAGCCGAATTTCTAGACCAGATGGGCGTCTCGCTTGGATTTCTCAGTCTTTCGGCGGGCACAGCAAGCGATAAACATCTTGAGTTGGGCGAAGATGAACTCAGGGAACACCGGATGGTTACGGGTGGTGCGACGGAAGTTGTGTGGGGCACGGAGATGCGATCGCAAATGCTCTATGTTCGCGGCACGAGGGACTCTGTTTACGGTCGGCACAAGGTTATTTTGACCCATGCAAAGGACGTTGGGTTCATGTTTTTCGCTGTTATTGAAGCGCAAGGAAGGCAAGACGAACTCTGTAATTTTGGAGTCGTCGAAATCGTTGTGAACGGCGAAGATCAACGAATTGATATCTCCTGGCGTTGCTCACGTGAACCAAACAATGTGGATGTTGTCTTGATGGCGAAGCTCACAGAAGAGGAAGCACGACAGCTTGCGTACAGCAATAGCTTTGGGGTGCAGATTCGCGCCTCAAAGGAGGCAGAGGTTTTTCTCGGGGTGTCAGCTATGGACACCGAGGGCGGACAGGAAAGCCTGAGATCCCTGTATGAAAATATGAAAACAAGCTCCGCCCCAATTACATGAACTCGCTTGCCCAACGGTAGCCACCTCACCGCACCTGCTGGTGCCAATGGCGGCAATGCGCGTTTCAATCCATTCATGCAATTTGCAGCATCCGTCACTTTGGGCTCGGAGAGGCCAATCGAAACCAGCAGCTGCACAACAAACGAAAAGCCCCGGTCGTGAACCGGGGCTTTTGGGTGTTTGTAAGTGTCAGGCCGTCAGGCCAGCATCACCATCGGGTTTTCCAGGTTGTCGACGATCGCCTGCAACAGCTGCGCGCCGAGCGCGCCGTCGATCACCCGGTGATCGACCGACATGGTCACCGACATCACGGTCGCCACGGTCAACTCGCCGTCGGCGCCGACCACCGGTTTCTTGACCCCGGAGCCGACCGCCAGGATACCCGCATGCGGCGGGTTCACGATGGCGTCGAAATTGTCGATGCCGAACATGCCCAGGTTCGAGATGGCAAAGCTGCCGCCCTGGTATTCCTGCGGTGCCAGCTTGCGGTCGCGGGCGCGGGTGGCCAGGTCCTTCATCTCGGTCGACAGCGCCGAGAGCGACTTCATGTCGGCGTCTTTCAGCACCGGTGTGAACAGCCCGCCCTCGATGGCGACCGCAACGGCCACGTCCGAGGGTTTCAGCTTCAGCACCCGGTCGCCAGCCCAGACCGCGTTGCAGTCGGGCACCTGTTGCAGCGCATTGGCCACCGCCTTGATGATGAAGTCGTTGACGCTCAGCTTGACGCCGCGCCCTTCGAGCTGCTTGTTCAGCTGGGCGCGGAACTTCATCAGCGCATCCAGCTTGATATCGCGGCGCAGGTAGAAATGCGGGATCGTCTGCTTGGCCTCGGACAGGCGTGCGGCGATGGTCTTGCGCATACCGTCGAGCTTGACCTCTTCGTATTCGCGGCCCTCGTACATGCGGGCAACCATATCGGCGCTGGGTCCGCTCGGTGCAGCAGCGGGAGCCGCAGCAGGGGTGGCGGGAGCTGCGGCAGCAGGCGCTGCGGCAGCCGCAGCTGCCGGTTGCGCGGTGGCCCCGATCACATCGGCCTTGACGATGCGGCCATGCGGGCCGGAACCTGCGATCTGTGACAGATCGAGCCCCTTGTCGGCGGCGATCCGGCGGGCCAGCGGCGAGGCGAAGACTCGGCCGCCGTCGGCACCCTTGGGCGCGGCCGGGGCGGGGGTGGGCGCCGCTGCGGGCGCCTCCGACGCCGCAGGGGCGGCCTCGTTGCCCGCGGCGGCGGCCGGGGCCGCCTTGGGCGCGCTGGCGATATCGCCCGCGCTTTCGCCCTCTTCCAGCAGGACCGCGATGGGGGTGTTCACCTTGACCCCTTCGGTGCCCTCGGGCACCAGGATCTTGCCGACGATGCCTTCGTCGACGGCTTCGAACTCCATCGTCGCCTTATCGGTCTCGATCTCGGCCAGAAGATCACCGGAAGATACGGTGTCGCCTTCCTTGACCAGCCATTTGGCGAGCGTGCCTTCCTCCATGGTGGGAGAGAGGGCGGGCATCAGAATTTCGGTGGGCATCTCTGTCGCTCCTTACCGATAGGTCACTTGTTTGACGGCTGCGACCACTTCATCGGTGGTGACCAGCGCCAGTTTTTCCAGGTTCGCGGCATAGGGCATCGGTACGTCCTTACCCGTGCAGGTGATGATCGGCGCGTCGAGATAGTCGAAGGCCTGTTGCATCACCTCGGAGGCGATGTAACTGCCGACGGAGCCCTGCGGCCAGCCTTCCTCGACGGTGACCAGACGATTGGTCTTCATCACCGAGGCGATCACGGTCGGCAGGTCCATCGGGCGCAGCGTGCGCAGGTCGATAACCTCGGCGCTGATACCGTCAGCGGCCAGCCGCTCGGCGGCTTCGAGCGCATATTGCATGCCAATGCCGAAGCTGACGATGGTCACATCGGTGCCCTCGCGCCAGATCCGGGCCTTGCCGAAAGGTACGACAAGGTCATCGACCTGAGGCACCTCGAAGCTGCGGCCGTAAAGGATCTCGTTTTCCAGGAAGATCACCGGGTTGGGATCGCGGATCGCGGTCTTCATCAGGCCTTTGTAATCGGCGGCCGAATAGGGCATCGCCACTTTCAGGCCGGGGATCTGCATGTACCAGGCGGCATAGTCCTGGCTGTGCTGGGCACCCACGCGGGCCGCGGCGCCGTTGGGGCCACGGAACACGATGGGACAGCCCATCTGTCCGCCAGACATGTAAAGCGTCTTGGCCGCCGAGTTGATGATCTGGTCGATCGCCTGCATGGCGAAGTTGAAGGTCATGAATTCGACGATGGGCTTGAGCCCGCCAAAGGCGGAGCCAACCGCGATCCCGGCAAACCCGTGCTCGGTGATCGGCGTGTCGATCACGCGCTTTGAGCCGAACTCATCCAGCATGCCCTGGGAGATCTTGTAGGCGCCCTGGTATTCAGCGACTTCCTCGCCCATCAGATAGACGGCCTCGTCGGCGCGCATCTCTTCTGCCATCGCATCGCGCAGCGCCTCGCGCACGGTCTGGGTTTTCATCGGCGCATCCGCAGGCCAGTCGGGCGAGAGGTCCACCTGTGGCGCAGCGGGGACCGCAGCCGGGGCAGGGGTTGCGGGCGCCTCGGAGCCTCCTGCGGAGGCCGCCTCGTTGCCCGCGGCAGCCGCGGGTGCGGCTGCTGGCACCGCCTCGACGCTTTCGCCCTCTTCCACCAGGATGGCGATCGGGGTGTTGACCTTGACGCCTTCGGTGCCTTCGGCGATCAGGATCTTGCCGACGATCCCTTCGTCGACCGCCTCGAACTCCATGGTCGCCTTGTCGGTTTCAATCTCGGCCAGGATATCGCCCGAGGATACGGTGTCGCCTTCCTTGACCAGCCATTTGGCCAGGGTGCCTTCCTCCATGGTCGGAGACAGGGCGGGCATCAGAATTTCGGTTGCCATGTCGTGATGTCCTCTCAGGCGTAGATATCGGTCCAGAGCTCGTCCACGGACGGCTCGGGGCTTTCTTTCGAGAATTCGGCGGCCTGGTTGACGATCTCCTTGATCTCCTTGTCGATCGCCTTCAGGTCATCCTCGGTGGCGTGTTTGCCGCTGAGCAGCATCTCGCGCACCATCTCGATCGGGTCGCTCTGTTCGCGCACTTTCTGCACCTCTTCGCGGGTCCGGTACTTGGCCGGGTCCGACATCGAGTGGCCGCGATAGCGATAGGTCTTGACCTCGAGGATATAGGGGCCCTTGCCAGCGCGGCAGTGAGCCACGGCCTTTTCCCCGGCCTCTTTCACCGACAGCACGTTCATGCCATCGACGGTTTCGCCGGGGATGCCGAAGGCCTCGCCGCGCGTATAGATATCGGGCGAGGAGGTCGAGCGTTTCTGGGCAGTGCCCATGGCATACTGGTTGTTTTCGATGACGAAGATCACCGGCAGCTTCCACAGGGCCGCCATGTTGAAGGTCTCATAGACCTGGCCCTGATTGGCGGCGCCGTCGCCGAAATAGGCGAAGGTGACGCGGCCGTTGTCCAGATACTTGTCGGCAAAGGCCAGGCCCGCGCCCAGCGGCACCTGCGCGCCGACGATGCCGTGGCCGCCATAGAAATGTTTCTCTTTCGAGAACATGTGCATCGAGCCGCCCTTGCCCTTGCTGAGCCCGCCGATGCGGCCGGTCAGTTCGGCCATCACGCCGCCCGGATCCATGCCGCAGGCGAGCATGTGGCCGTGATCGCGGTAGGACGTGATACGCTTGTCGCCCTCTTCGGTGGCAGCTTCGAGCCCGACGACAACAGCCTCCTGGCCGATGTAGAGGTGGCAGAAACCGCCGATCAGCCCCATGCCGTACAATTGGCCGGCCTTTTCCTCGAATCGGCGGATCAGTAGCATTTCGCGATAATAGTGTTTCAGCTCGTCAGCCGAAATATTTGATTTTCTTGGCGTCTTTTTGGCGGTCGTCACTGCGGTCTCCCCCTTGCGGCAAGATAGTTTAGCATTAAACTATTGAATAAAGCATTTGAGTGCTCATGGCGAGAGATAATATGACGCGGGGGAAATCTGCCACCGCGCACTCAAAATCTTCAACGAAGATTTTGCTACAGGATTTCCGTGAAATCCTGCGCCCGGCCTCAGCGTATGACGATTTCGTCCGAGCGCAGCAGTCCCAAGACCGAGCGGGCCTGTTCGTCCAGCAGATCAAGATCGAGGAAATCGTCGGAGAGGCGCTGAGTGAGGTTCTCCATCTGGTCAATCTGACCTTGAAGCTCCGTCAGCTTGCGCGACAGCATGTCCCGTTCCGCCGCGATTTCCACCCGGCGGAACAACCCGAAATCGCCCTGTACGGCGGCAAAGGTGAAATAGGTGCTCAAGGCGAAGGAAACCGCGAAGAACAGCAAGGTGCCGAAGCTGGGTCTTGTCGTACGGGACACGCTGGGAACCTGCCGTCTTGTTTGCCTCTGTTCGCGCCTCTGCCGGGTGCGTTCTGCAAGTATGACACAGGCGAATCGCCTTGTGAATCCCCCTTTCTGCGCTTTTTCCGGATTGCCTTTGCTTCAGGCAGAAGGGTGCAGGATACCGCTCATCTCGTCGCGGATCACCTCCCGGGTCAATCGGGTGAACCTCTCGATCGCGGGCGGGGTGCCGCTGGCCGCCCGCCAGGCCAGCCCAACGATCCTGTGCATCGCCGGACGCAACGGCCGGGTAACGACATCGGCCCCGGTCGCGCGCACTTCGGAGGCGACATAGAGCGCCGGAAGCAGGGTGATCCCCATGCCCAGCGACACCATCTGGCGCAGGGCGTCCAGGCTGGTGCCTTCGAACTCGGTACTCAGCCGAGCCCCGGCACGTTCGCACAGGCCCTGAACCTGTCCGTGCAAGGCATAGCCGGAGCTGAGGCTCAGCATGGTTTCCCCGGCCAGATCGGCCTGCCGGATCTGGGTCGCTGACGCCAGCCGGTGCGCCGGATCCACCGCCAATTCCAGCGGTTCGCGGAACAACGGCTCGACCCGGATATCGTCGCGGCCAACCGGCAGCTGGGTCAGGATCAGGTCATAGCGACCCGCGGCAAGGTCCTCGACCATCTCGCGCGGCGCACCATCGCGGATCGCCAGTTTCAGATTGGGGTACTGGCCATGCAGCCGGCGCAGCACCCTTGGCAACAGATAAGGGCCGATGGTCGGGGTCGAACCGAGCCGCAGCGTGCCGGTCATGTTGTCTCGCATTGGGCTGGCATAGAGGGTCAGCGCCTCGACCTCGCGCAGGATGCGCGCCACCATTTCGGATACGTCGCGACCCTCGGGCGTCAGGATCAGGCCGCTGCGGCGCCGTTCCAGCAACCGCGCGCCCACCGCCTTTTCCAGCGCCGCGATTTGCAGGCTGAGCGAAGGCTGGCTGATGCCCAGGCTGCGCGCGGCGCGGCGGTATTGCCCGGCGGCCACCAGGGTCGAGAAATAGCTGAGTTGGCGCAGGGTGATGTCGGGCGGCATGCGGAACTCGCTTAAATAGGAAAAACCTATCTTTATCTATAGCAGCATTGGCTTCTTTCCAGATGGGCCGCCCCCATCTTGGGACCAGGCCGCACTACGGTACGGCAAACCCAACAACCGGAGGAGACCATTGATGACCGCAAAAAGCAGAGTTCGCGCCTTTTCGCTGAAACTGCGGATGGCTGTGCTCAGAGAGCGCAGGGCCGAGCTGAAACAGCGCATCCTGCAAGAACTCAAGCGCCCGGCCCCCTGCGCGCAGACGCTGCGCATGCTCAAGCGGCGGAAACTGACGCTGAAGGACGAACTGGCCCGCCACGAAGGGCTTCTGCGCACGCTGGACGCCTTGAGCCACAGGGACGGCATTCGGCCCGACGGCCAGTTGGGGAGGGCGTGATGTTTCGAATGATCTTCATGACGACCGGCCTGCGCTGGTTGCACAGCCCGGACCTGCGCGACATGCGCACTGCGCTGCTGTCCGAGGATGACGACGGGCCGGATGGCGGCGGGATCCGGCCCGGTGCGACCGGGGTTCACCGGTCAAGGGTGCGCGCGGGCTAGCCGCACACCGGTCAGCCGTTTTGCAACAAGGCGGCAACGCCTGGCAGCGTCTTGCCTTCCATCCACTCCAGGAAGGCACCGCCGGCGGTGGAGATATAGGTAAAGTCCCCCGCCGCGCCACTGGCGTTGAGCGCGGCAACCGTATCGCCACCGCCGGCAACGGACACCAGTTTGCCCGCCCGTGTCAGGGCGGCGGCCTTCAGCGCGGCGGCGTTTGTCGCCGCGTCAAACGGCTCCAGTTCAAACGCGCCGAGAGGACCGTTCCAGATCACCGTGCGGCTCTTCTCGAAAATCGCCTTGATGGCGGTCAGGCTCTCGGGGCCCGCGTCCAGGATCACCCCGTCTTCAGGGCAGCGGTCCGCCGGCAGCACTTCGTGCGGGGAGTGGCTTTCGAATTTCTTCGCCACCACCACATCACTCGGCAGAACAATTGTACAGCCCGCCGCCTCGGCCTTGTCCATGATCTCGACTGCGGTGTCCTTCATGATCCGCTCGGCCAGCGACTTGCCCACCGAATGGCCCTTGGCCACCAGAAAGGTGTTCGCCATGCCGCCGCCGATCACCAGGTAATCGACCTTCTCGATCAGGTTGCCCAAGAGTTCCAGCTTGGTGGACACCTTGGCGCCGCCGACAACCGCCGTGACCGGGCGCTGGGGCTTGCCCAGGGCCTTTTCCAGCGCTTCCAGCTCGGCCTGCATCAGCCGCCCGGCGCAGGAGGGCAAAAGGCGTGCGATCGCCTCGGTCGAGCTGTGGGCACGGTGCGCGGCAGAAAACGCGTCGTTGCAGTACACGTCGCCCAGCCGTGCCATGCCAGCGGCCAGCGCCGGGTCGTTCTTGGTTTCTTCGGCATGAAACCGGGTGTTTTCCAGCAGCAGAACCTCGCCCGGGTGGAGCGCTTCGGCGGCTTCCTCGGCGGCGGGGCCGACGCAATCGTCGGCGAACAGCACCTTGGTGCCAAAGGCGCGTTCCAGCGTCGGGACCAGCTGGTTCAGCGACAGGTTCTTGCGCCGCTCGCCGCCCGGGCGGCCGAAATGCGCCAGCAGGATGGGGCGGCCGCCTGCGGCGATGATGTCGCGCACGGTGGGCATCAAACGTCGGATCCGGGTCGAGTCGGTCACCACGCCGTCCACGATCGGCACGTTGATATCGACCCGCACCAGCACGCGCTTGCCGTTCAGGTCCATGTCGTCGAGTGTCTTCCAGCCCATATCCCGCAATCTCCCTGATCAAATGCTAGGGCGTTTCTCTACCCGAATGCGCGCGCCCGTCAATGGCGCGCCTTGTCGATTGCGCGCGTGATGGTTAGGTTCCCGGCAATCAACGTGACAGGAGGGCCCGATGGCCGAAATCAAGGATCCCGAAAACACCATCATCATCGAGCTGAAGGACGGCAATGTGGTGATCGAGCTGCTGCCCGACGTGGCGCCCAAGCATTCCGAACGGATGAAGGAACTGGCCCGCGCTGGCGAGTATGACAATGTCTGCTTTCACCGGGTGATCGACGGCTTCATGGCCCAGACCGGCGATGTGGCCAATGGCGATATGGAAGACGGGTTCAACATCCGCATGGCGGGGACCGGCGGATCTTCGCTGCCGAACCTGCCGGCCGAGTTTTCCAAACTGCCGCATGACCGGGGCACGCTGGGGGCCGCGCGTTCGGCCAACCCGAACTCAGCCAACAGCCAGTTCTTCATCAACTTCAAGGACAACCATTTCCTGAACGGCCAGTACACCGTCTATGGCCGGGTGATCTCGGGCATGGAGCATGTCGATGCCATCA
The DNA here is from genome assembly GCF_010500245.1 of Ruegeria sp. PrR005. Lineage (GTDB taxonomy): Bacteria > Pseudomonadota > Alphaproteobacteria > Rhodobacterales > Rhodobacteraceae > Ruegeria_B > Ruegeria_B marisflavi. The sequence goes on along the minus strand of NZ_JAAGOX010000055.1, from coordinate 99,544 downwards.
CCAAGGGCGAACCGCCTGCTAACCCGGATCGCATGATCAGCGTCAAGGTGGCCGCAGATGTATAAGCTCGCCGCCCTTCTGGCGCTGATGGCCGTCCCGGCCGCAGCCACCGGTCTCAAGATCGAGGTCGAGGGTGAGGCGAACGGCACGGTCACCATCGACCTGTTCGAAGATGTCGCCCCCAAGCATGTGGAGCAGATCACAGCGCTTGCCGCCGAGGGCAAATACGACGGCGTCGTGTTTCACCGGGTGATCGACGGGTTCATGGCCCAGACCGGCGATGTCCAGTACGGACGTCTCGGTGGCGACATGCGGCTCGCCGGGCGCGGCGGCTCGGACCGCCCCGATCTGCCGGCCGAGTTTTCGAACATCACTTACGAACGGGGTGTCGTGGGAATGGCGCGGGCGCAGGACCCCAACAGCGCCAATTCGCAGTTCTTCATCATGTTCGCCCCCGGTTCGTTTCTGGATGGTCAGTACACCGTTGTCGGCAAAGTCACGGGTGGCATGGATGTGGTCGACGCGATCAAGCGCGGCACCGGCCAGAACGGGTCGGTCATCGGCCAGCCGGACCTGATGAAAACGGTCTCGGTGACAAAGTGAAAATCTACCCGGCGCCGGTTTCCGGCGCCGGGCACCGACTTCACGATCGCGTGTCGACACTGGCGCCAGCGGTACCGGACGAGGATCATGGTCTTGTCCTGTCCTGCCGGAGGCTCCGATGCGCTTGATCGTTTTTCTGTTTGCCTGGCTGCTGACCGTACCGGCCTCGGCCGATCCCGAATTCTGGCGCCACGAATGGCCGCGAACGGATTTCTCCCGTTCCTCTGTCGAGAACTGGGGCGAGATCCTGTCCGGCGGGCCGCCCAAGGATGGGATCCCGGCGCTGTCCAATCCGGATTTCCTTCCGGTGACGGCCGTTTCCGACATCAGCGGGCGTGAGCCGGTGATCACGCTCGAAGTCGGAGGGGAGGTGCCGCGCGCCTATCCGATCCGTTACCTGATCTGGCACGAGATCGTGAACGATCAGATCGGCGACCTTGCCTATGCGGTCACCTTCTGTCCGCTGTGCAACTCGGCCCTGATCTTTGATCGGCGCACCGCGCAGGGCATCCTCACCTTTGGCGTCACCGGCAAGCTGCGCAATTCGGATATGGTGATGTATGACCGCGAAACCGAAAGCTGGTGGCAACAGGCCGAAGGCCGGGCCATCGTCGGCGCGCTGACCGGCACGCGGCTGGATGCTCTGCCGGGCTGGATGGAGAGCCTGGACACCTTCCACAGACGCAATCCCGATGGCCTCGTCATGGCCGAACCGGACCACGCCCGGCCTTACGGGCGCAATCCCTACCGAGGGTATGACACGGCCAGCCGTCCGTTCCTGTATTCAGGCGAACCGCCGCCTCACGGTATCGCGCCGCTGGCGCGGGTCGTGCGGGTGGGGGACCGGGCCTGGCCGCTGGACAGGTTGGCAAGGGCCGGGCGTCTGACCGAGGCAGAGGTCACGCTAAACTGGGAACAGGGATTGGCGTCGGCGCTGGACACCGCAGAGATCGACAAGGGGCGCGAGATCGGGTCGGTCCGGGTACAGGACGCCCAAGGCCGGGATCTGCCCCATGACGTAATGTTCGCCTTTGCGTTTCATGCGCTTTGGCCGCAGGGAACATGGATGCTCGGCCAGTAAGACAGGCCCCCGGCACAAAAAAGCGCCGCGGAATGTCTTCCGCGACGCTTCACTGTCCCTGTCGGACCGGCTGGCCGTTTTCGGCTTCAGGTGCCTTCGGGTTTGGTGGCAGGCGCGGCGGCTGCCGGGTTGGCAGCAGGCTTGGCCGCGCGGCCCGGGTTCAGCGGGTCGTCCTGACGCTGCACCGATCCCTCGAAATGGGCACCGCTCTCGATGGCGATGGTCTTGTGGATGATGTCGCCCTCGACCCGTGCGGTCGAAGTCAGGCGGACCTTGAGACCCCGGACGCGGCCCACGATGCGGCCGTTGATCACCACGTCATCGGCGGTGACTTCGCCCTTGATGGTCGCGGTTTCGCCGATGGTCAGCAGGTGGGCACGAATGTCCCCTTCGACCGAGCCTTCGACCTGGATATCGCCGCTGGTCTTGATGTTGCCGGTAATATGCAGATCCGAGGACAAAACGGATGCCGGCGGCTTCGGCTTGGGCGCGGCTGCCTTGAAATCGCTCGGAGCGGGCGCAGCGGGTGCCGTGGAAGTGGCGGGTTTTGCCGCCTCGGGTGCCTTGGGGGCGGGCTCGTTGATTTTGCTCTTAGAAAACATTGCGTGCAGCCTTGATGTAAGTCATGGGGTTAACAGGTCGTCCGTTGACATGCACCTCGTAATGAAGGTGGGTACCGGTGGACCGTCCGGTGCTACCCATATCAGCAATATGATCCCCGCGCGAGACCCTTTGACCGACCTTCACGTTGATCTGCGAATTATGGGCATAAAGAGTTTCGATGCCAAAGTCGTGCCGGATCTTGACCAACTTGCCAAAGCCCGATTCCCAACCGGCATGCGTGACCACGCCATCAGCGGTGGCATAGATGTCGGTGCCATGTTTGCCAGCAAAGTCTGACCCGTTGTGCATGCGCTTGCCGCCGGTCTTGGGATCGCGCCGATAACCGTAGCCGCTGGTGAATCGCACGGCGGCCCGGACCGGGTTGGCAAAGGGTGCGCGCTCTGCCGCGATCCGGTACAGGTTCAGCTGATCCATCTGCTGCAACAGGTTGTTGGCGCGGATTTCGTCGGCCGAGGGTTCCTCACCGCGGGTGGAGAAGGACAAAGGGGTCAGCGGCCCGCCCTGGCCGCTATACCCGCGCCGCACCTGTTCCAGGATGCTGTCGGTCGGCATGCCAGCGGCGCGGAACATCTTGTCAAGCGGCTCGACCGAAACTGTCATCGCCTCTTCAAGCTGGCGGAAAATCTGGTCGTTGCGCTCTTGCATGAGCTTGATTTCCAGCTCCAGCTCCGCCCGGGCCTCAAGTGCCGATTGCGCGTCGGAATGGATCTTGTCGCGTTGCTGCGCGGTCCGCTCCAGCGCCTGGGCCATGAAAGTCATCTGCGCGGGCAACTCGGCCGCCGCCAGGTGCGCAGCGTTGTTCTCGCCGCTCTCTTCCTTCAGGGCGGCCAGCGCCTCGCGCGCGGATTCGCGCTGTTTCATCGTTGCGCGCAGGGTGGTCTGGATCACCTCGATCCCGGTTTCCAGTTCGCGCCGCCGGGTCTCGGATTCCAGCAGTTCGGACTGCATTACCGAAATCTGCGCCAGCGCGGCGTTGAACCGGCGCTGTGCCGCCACCGCCTCTTCGGCGCGGGCGTCCCGCTCGGCCGAGATCGCGTTCAGCCGTTCCTGATAGGTGGCCTGGTCCCGTTTCGCCTGTTCGCGGAAATTGCCCGACCCGATGCTGTCCATCAGCAGGATTGCGGTGGCCACGATGGTCCAGGCGACAAACACTGTCGCCCCGGCAAAGGCGACGATCTGAGTTTCCGATTTGAGCCGGATGAACCGCGTATCACTGTCGGATTTCAGAAAAACCCTGCGTTCCGGAAACCGCTGTTCCAGAAACGCGTGTATCTTGATCGCCAGACGTGTCCGCACCAGCCCATCCCTTGTTGTCCCCGTACAAGACCCGTCCGGCTGAGTGGAGCCGGGCCTTGGCCCGAGTGCATAAGCGGTTCGGGCGGATCGGGCAAGTTTGTTTACCGGTTGGGCGAAAACGGCACGGGGCTGCTTGATTTTTTGGCAAAAATCCGCCGATCGAACCCGGCGACGGGATCAGACGGGCCGGTCCCGTGCCGGGGTCTCTTCGGCCAGCGGCCAGTAGAAATCGGGCGGCAGGCCCGCTTCGGCGCGTTTTTCCTCGTTGAAAGGGGGCTTCAGGGCGCCATGGAAATAGCGCCGCACCAGATCGTGAAACACGTCCTTAGGGTCGACGTTCTCGCGCCCGCAGAGGAAATGGAACCATTTCGAACCATAGGCCACATGCCCCACTTCCTCGGCATAGATCACCTCCAGCGCCGCCACCGCCTGGGACAGCCCCGCCTTGCGAAAGATCTCGATCATGCCCGGTGTCACATCCAACCCGCGCGCCTCCAGCACCATAGGCACGACTGCGAGGCGCCCCATCAGATCCTCGGCCGTATCCTCGGCCGCGCGCCACATGCCGGCATGAGCAGGCAGCGCGCCATAATGGCTGCCGATGCTCTCAAGAACATCGCAGACCATGTTGAAATGCTTGGATTCCTCATCCGCGCATTTCACCCAGTCGTCATAAAACCCGATCGGCATCGGCACGTGACCGAACCGCGCCACGATATCCCAGTGCAGATCGACCGCGTTCAGCTCGATATGCGCCACCGCATGCAACAGCGCGATGCGCCCCGCCTCGGATCCCGGCCGACGGCGCGGCACGTCGCGGGGGCTGAGCAATTCGGGCCGCTCGGGCCGGGCGGGATGCAGCGGTGGGTTGGCCGTGCCCACCGCAATCGGTTCACTCTCGCCGCGGCGCGCGGCGAACCACGCGCTGGCATGGCGGCGCGACAGCGCGGTCTTGGCACGCCCGTCGGCGGTGGACAGGACCTCCACCGCCATTTCGGTCAACGTCAGGCTCACAGCGCTTTGACCGCGTCCAGAACCTCGGCCACATGACCGTCGACCTTGACCTTGCGCCAGATCCGGGCGATGCGCCCCTGCGCGTCGATCAGGAAGGTGGACCGCTCGATCCCCATCGAGGTCTTGCCATACATGCTCTTTTCGACCCACACGCCATAGCGTTCGCAAGTGTCGCTGTCGGCATCCGACAGCATGGTGGTGGTCAGCCCGTGTTTGGCCACGAATTTGTCATGCTTGGCGACGGTATCCTTGGAGATGCCCAGCACCGTTGCACCCGCCTCGGCAAAGGCTTGCAGATGGTCGGAAAAGCCGATGGATTCCTTGGTGCATCCCGGGGTATCGTCACGGGGATAGAAAAACACAACAACAGCGCCGCCGCGCAGGCCGGACAGGCTGATCTCGCCGCCGCCGTCCCGGGGCAGCGTGAAATCGGGGGCGTTATCGGAAATGTCGGGCATAGGAAAACTCCGCTAAGGGTTTCATGGATATGTTGCGCGCATAATAGGTCGCGGCAGGAAAGTTGAAAGACACCGAACCCAAATCAGGCCGGAAAACCCCGGAGAAACCGCGCCGCAGCAAGCGGCGGGTCACGCTTGTCTGGGCGATGCGCGGCACGCTTCTGCTGGTGTTTCTGGCCGCGTTTTCGGCGCTTATGGTCCCGGGCCAGACCTTGCAGCCGCCGCCCTGGGTCAAGGCGCGGGTCGAAGCGCGGCTGAACATGCTGCTCGGCAACAAACGGGTCCGGTTCGGCGACGTGTCCTTTGTCATCAACAAGGGATGGCGCCCGCGTCTGCACCTGCGCGATGTCGAACTGTCGGACACCGAAGGCCGCGTGATCGCCCGGCTCAGCGATGCCGAGGCGAGCCTCGCCATGCGCCCGCTGCTGCGCGGGCAGGTGCAGCCGAAACGGATCGCGCTCAGCGGCGCCTATGCAAACCTGCGCCGCGACGCCGAGGGGCGCTTCACCCTGTCGCTGGGCGGAGGCCAAGCGGCGGTCGAACAGGCCCCGACACTGGCGCAGGTGCTGGAAACGCTCGACGGCGTGTTCCTCAATCCCGCGCTCCAGGCCCTCACCTCGATCGAGGTGACCTCGCTGGCCATGGAATACGAGGATCTGCAACAGGGCCGGGCCTGGACGCTCGATGGCGGCCAGGTGCTGGTCACGCGCAACAGTGACGCGATGCGCATGGCGACCGAGTTCTCGGTGCTCAGCGGCCGGGCCTACGCCAGCCGGGTTGAGGCGAACTACAGCTCGACCCTGGGCAAGCCGAGCGCCAGTTTCGGCGTTTCGGTGACCGATGTGGCCGCATCGGACATCGCGGCCCAGGCCCCGGCGCTGGCCTGGCTCCAGGTTCTGGATGCGCCGATTTCCGGATCTGTGCGCGGCGGCATCGGCGAGGATGGCAGCCTCTCGCCGATCTCGGCGACCCTGCATATCGGCGCCGGTGTGGTGCAACCCAACCCCAATACCAAGCCGATCCCCTTCAACACCGCGCGCACCTATTTCACCTACCTTCCGGCGGCGCAGAAACTGACCTTTGCCGAGATCTCGGTCGACAGCGCCTGGGGGGCGGCCAGGGCCGAAGGCGACGCCTATCTCGATGGGCTCGATCAGGGGCGGCTGGACCGGCTGGTGGCGCAGTTCAGCCTGTCGGGCCTGCGGGTGAATCCGGCAAATGTCTTTGACGCGCCCCTGGACCTGGATCGGGCCGAGATCGACTTTCAGATGCGGCTCAATCCGTTCCGGGTGCAGGTGGGCCGGATGAACGTGATCGATGACGGACGCACCTTGCTGGTGCGCAGCGATCTGGCGGCTGATCCGGACGGCTGGCAGCTTGCGCTTGACGCCCAGCTAGACGCCATCACGCCCGCACAGGTGTTGGGTTACTGGCCGGAAAGGGCCGCGCCCAAGCCCCGTGAATGGGTGGTCGAGAACCTGCGGACAGCCGAACTCAGCGATCTCGATCTGGCCCTCAGGCTCAGGCCCGGCGCGCCGCCCGACCTCTATGCCGATTTCGATTTCGCCGAAGCCGAGATCCGCTTTGCCAAGACTTTGCCGCCGCTGGTCAATGCGCGCGGACAGGCCAGCCTGTTGGGCGGCCGTTTTGCCGTGACCGCCGACGCGGGCCAGATCCTGCCGGAAGAAGGCGGCGCCATCGACGCTAGCGGCACCTCGTTCATCATTCCCGATATCGGTATCCGCAAGTCGGCGCCGGGCATTGCCAGGATCACCGCCAAAGGCTCGGTGACAGCGGCGCTGTCGCTGTTGAACCGTGCGCCGCTCAGCATCATGGACAAGGCCAATCTGCCGGTAACCATCGTCGAGGGACGGGCCAATCTGGCCGGTACCCTGGCCCTGCCGTTGCGCGACGGGGTCAAGCTGGGCGATATGGACTTCCACCTTGCCGGTATCATTGACGAGGTTCGCAGCACCGATCTGGTGCCGGGGACAGTGGTTTCTGCAAAGCAGCTGGAACTGACCGGCAACCAGCACCAGATCGCATTGCGGGGCGAGGGTCTGTTCGGCACGGTTCCGGCCCATGTGCGCTGGCGTCAGCCCCTGGCACAGGGCGAATCTGCGCGAAGCGAGGTGAGCGGCAGCATCGAACTCTCGCCCGCCCTGGTGCGTGAACAGCGACTGGGTCTGCCCGACGGCATGGTGACCGGGGCCGGATCGGCGCAGTTCACGCTTGGCATCGGTGGCGGTCAGCCGCTGCGGCTCGAGGCGCAATCGGATCTTCAGGGCGTGCGCCTGGCGCTTCCCGAACTGGGCTGGGTCAAGCCCGAAGCGGCTTCCGGCCAGCTGGTCATTGGCGCAACGCTGGGAGCGGGGGGCAAGGTCGACAGGCTGGAGATCGACGCGGCCCGCCTGCGGGCACGCGGCACGGTCAGCTTTCGCGAAGACCGCAGTTTCGACAAGGCACAGTTCACCACTTTTGAACTGGCCGACTGGCTTGCCGTGCCGGTGGACCTGATCGGGCGGGCAGGGCGTGCGCCCGACATCGCGGTTCTGGGCGGACGCATGGACCTGCGCAGCGCGACCTTCGGCTCGACCGGTGGGGGCCAGGGCGGGGCCGTAACGGGCCCGGCGCTTAACGTTGCGCTGGATCGCCTGCAAGTCAGTGAAACACTGGCCCTGACCGGGATGCGCGGCACCTTCACGACAACGGGCGGGCTGTCCGGCAACTTCACCGGCAGGCTGAACGGATCCGCCGATATCGAGGGTCAGATGATCGCGCGCGGCGCCCGCAGCGGCATGGTCCTCAGATCCGCCGACGCGGGCCAGGTGTTCCGGGCTGCCGGTATCATCACCCAGGCCCACGGCGGCAGCTTTCAACTGTCGCTCGATCCCGTCGGCGACTCGGGCAACTACGATGGCCAGCTGCGCGTGCGCAGTACCCGGATCAAGGACGCGCCCGCCATGGCGGCGCTGCTGAACGCCATGAGCCTTGTCGGGCTCCTGGATGAAATGTCGGGGCAGGGCATCCTGTTCGGCGAGATCGAGGGTCGGATGCGGCTCAGCCCGACGACCCTCACCGTTCTGGAAGGCAGCGCCGTTGGACCTTCGATCGGCCTGTCGATGAACGGGGTCGTCGATACCGAACGCGACACGCTGGACCTGCGCGGCGCGATCTCCCCGATCTACCTTGTCAACGGGATCGGCAGCGTGCTGACCCGCAAGGGCGAGGGATTGATCGGCTTCAACTACACCCTCACCGGCTCGATGGATAACCCGCAGGTCTTTGTGAACCCTCTGTCGGGCCTGGCGCCGGGTTTTCTGCGCGATGTGATCCGCGCGCCGGCGCCGCAGGTACCGGTCGCCCCGGGCGAGACCCCGGCGCCGCCGGTAGAGGCGAAACCGCGCCCAATCGCTCCGGGCGGCGACCGCTGATCACATTGCCTGTGGCCAAAACCGCTGGCGCGCTCTATAGGCGCGGGCCATGAAACTGAGCGATTTCGATTTCGACCTGCCCGACGGGCTGATCGCGACGCGGCCGGCCCGGCCGCGATCCTCCGCACGGCTGCTGGTGGCCGAGGGCGATACGATCACCGATTCCGTGGTGTCCGATCTGACCGACTGGCTCCGCCCCGGAGACCGGCTGGTGCTGAACGATACCAGAGTGATTCCCGCGCGCCTCAGCGGCACCCGCACCCGGCAAAGCGCGCAGGGCGAGGTCTCGGCCCGGATCGAGATCACGCTTTTGGAGCCTCAGGCCGACAGCACCTGGGCCGCGCTGGTCAAACCGCTGCGGAAACTGCACCCGGGCGAGGTGATCACCTTTTCCGCTGACCTGTCCGCCACTGCGGACCGCATCGCCGATGGTCAGGCCTATCTGCGCTTCAACCTCGCGGGCGAGGATTTCGACGCCGCCCTGGCCGAGGCGGGCGCCATGCCGCTGCCGCCCTATATCGCCGCCAAACGTCCCGCCGACGCCCAGGACAAGACCGATTACCAGACGGTCTGGGCCCGCCATTCCGGCGCCGTTGCCGCGCCCACCGCATCGCTGCATTTCGACGAACCCTTGCTGGCGGCTCTGGCCGCTCATGGCGTAACCTTCACCCATGTCACCCTGCATGTGGGCGCGGGCACCTTTCTGCCGGTCAAGGTCGAGGACGTGACCACCCACAGGATGCATGCCGAATGGGGTCGTGTCAGCCCCGAGGCCGCAGCCGAGATCGCCGCGACCAAGGCCGCAGGCGGCCGGGTGATCCCGGTCGGCACCACCGCGCTGCGCCTGATCGAAAGCGCCGCGCGCGGCGGCGCCATCGCCCCATGGGAAGGCGAGACCGACATTTTCATCTATCCGGGGTTCCAGTTCCGGGTCAGCGACGGGTTGATGACCAATTTCCATCTGCCCAAATCGACGCTTCTGATGCTGGTCTCGGCGCTGATGGGGCAAGAGCGTATCCGCCGCATCTACGCTCATGCCGTCGAAACCAAGTATCGCTTCTTTTCCTACGGGGACGCGTCCCTGTTGTTGCCCGGCTAGACGGTATCGGGTCTAACCCCGCCGCTTTTGGCGTGGACAGACCCGGCCCGCTGCGGCCATTTGCTCTTACAGCTCTCCCTCCTTTCCATCGAAGGTCACGATTTATGCTTCAGGTTCTTTCCAGCGCATGGGCGCTGCTTCTGGGGATCGGCCTTTTGATGGTCGGCAACGGCCTGCAAGGCACGTTGCTGGGCGTCCGCGGCGAGATCGAGGGGTTCTCGACCTTCGAGATGTCGCTTGTCATGTCGGCCTATTTCGTCGGCTTTCTCGGCGGTTCGCGCATGGCGCCCGAGATGATCCGCCGGGTCGGGCATGTGCGTGTCTTTGCGGCGCTGGCCTCGTTCATTTCTGCGGTCATGATCATGTATCCCGCGCTGCCCGACACCTATGCCTGGATGCTCGGGCGGGTCATCATCGGCTTTTGTTTCTCGGGCGTCTATGTCACCGCCGAAAGCTGGCTGAACAACGCCGCCGACAATTCCAACCGCGGCAAGGCGCTGTCGCTCTACATGATCGTGCAGGTGACCGGTATCATCGTGGCGCAGGGCCTGATCCAGGTGGGCGATCCCGGCGGGTACGAGGCGTTCATCATCGCCTCGATCCTGGTGTCGATCTCCTTCGGGCCGATCCTGCTGTCGATTTCTCCGACCCCGGCCTTTGACAGCACCAAACCGATGAGCCTCAAGGCGTTGATGAAGACCTCGCCGCTCGGTTGCGTCGGGATGCTTCTGCTTGGCGGCGTGTTCTCGGCCCAATTCGGGATGAGCGCGGTCTATGCCGCCAAAGTGGGGCTGAGCTTGACCCAACTGTCGATCTTCATTGCCACTTTTTACGTCGGCGCGCTGTTTGTCCAATACCCTTTGGGCTGGCTGTCCGACCGGATGGACCGGCGGGTGCTGATCCTGTTCGTGGCGCTGATCGGTGGTGGTGGCGCGATGCTGGGCGCGATCATGGGCGAGCAGTACGAGTTGCTTTTGCTCGCGGCGCTGATCATCGGCGGCCTGTCCAACCCGCTCTATTCGCTGCTGATCGCCTATACCAACGACTATCTCGACTATGACGACATGCCGGCGGCTTCGGGCGGGCTGGTGTTCATCAACGGTCTGGGCGCTATCGCTGGACCGGTCACCACCGGCTGGATGATGTCGGACGGCGTGTTTGGCCCTCCGGGTTTCTTCATCTTCATCGCGGCGCTGATGTTCGCGACCGCTGCCTATGCCGCCTACCGGGCAACCCAGCGCGCATCGACCCCGATCGAGGAAACCGGCAGCGTCGCCTATATGTATCCAACCGCCTCTCCGGTGGCCGTGGAACTCGCGCAAGAAGCCGCGCATGAGGCCAATCAAACCGGGCCGGAGTCGCAATAACCGGCATTTTCCCCTTGTTTCATGTCGTTATGTTGCAAAACTTTACTGTAACGGAATTGTAAAACATCGTTTAATCCCCAGTTACCTGGGGACAAAAATGGAGGGTGGAGATAGACCCATGGTCGGTCCCGAAGACATTCTGAAGTTCTGGCTGGACGAGGTTGGTCCGGACGGATGGTATAACCAGGACGAAGAACTTGACGCCCGCATCCGGGCGAACTTCCTGTCCACCTGGGAGGCGGCAGCCGACGGCCGCTTCTCGCTGTGGCTGACCTATCCCAGCGGTGTTCTGGCCTACATCATCCTCACCGACCAGTTCCCCCGCAACATGTTCCGCGGCTCTGGCCGGGCATTCGCGACGGATCGCGCGGCGCTGATGGCGGCCAAATGCGCGGTCGACAAGGGCTGGGACATGAAGATCGACGAACCGGCTCGGCAGTTCTTCTATCTTCCGCTGATGCATTCCGAGAACCTGTGCGATCAGGAACGTTGTGTGCGCCTGATGTACGAGCGTATGCCGGCGTCCGGGCCATCCAACCTGCTGCACGCCCGCGCTCATCGCGAGGTGATCCGCCAGTTCGGCCGCTTCCCCTATCGCAATCATGCCCTGAAACGGCACAGCACGGATCAGGAAAACGCCTATGTCGACAATGGCGGCTATGGAGCGACCGTGCGCCGGTTGCAGGCCGCCGCGGGCTGATCCGGTCAGGAAACGGGTTCACACCCCCTGACGGCAGACAGGCTGCGGGCGAATTTGTCCGCGGCCGTTTCAATGGCCGTGTCGATCAGCCGGTCGGGCAGGGCGGCCAGTTCGTCCATCCGGGCCTGCATGTCATCCAGCCGCGTTCCCATCGCATCCAGCCTTGCCTCGACCCGTGTCATCGGCACGCCTTGTGTGCCCATGGCGGTGATGTCGGCGCGCAAACCCGATACCTCGGCCCTTAGGCCCGCAACCTCGTCGCGCACCGGGGCAAAGATCCGGATGCTCTCGGTCAGGCGGTCGGTGATGCCATCCACCGTGGACATCAGTTGCCAGGCCAGGAACAGACACAGCGCCACCAGGATCAGTGTTGCATTGATCAGGGCAAGGACCAGGTCTTTCAGCGTCTTCATTGTCAAAACCTCGGCTTGGGAATGGAACGAGTTCCTTACCACGCAGTTCTAGCGAAACTGGGCCCAAGCGTATAGGCTCCTCCATGACGGGTTCACTGGGTACCCCTGCGTCAAATTTGTCGCGGAACGCTGTTGTTGAAGTCGTTTGAAAAATAGTTTAATGGTAAACTAGTTTTTGAAACAGGTCTGGCCGAGGGAAGAACATGGCTGCACAATCCTATGACGTGATCGTAATCGGTGCCGGACCGGGGGGCTATGTCGCCGCCATCCGCGCGGCGCAGCTGGGGCTCAAGACCTGTGTGGTCGAGCGCGAGCATCTGGGCGGCATCTGCCTGAACTGGGGTTGTATCCCGACCAAGGCGCTGCTGCGCTCGTCCGAAGTGTTCCACCTGATGGAGCGCGCCAAGGAATTCGGGCTGAAGGCCGACAATATCGGCTATGACCTCGACGCGGTGGTGAAACGCTCGCGCGGGGTGGCCAAGCAGCTTTCGGGTGGCATCGGCCACCTGATGAAGAAGAACAAGATCGACGTGGTGATGGGCGCGGCGACGATCCCGGCCAAGGGCAAGGTTTCGGTCAAGACCGACAATGGCACCCAGGAGCTGACCGCCAAGAACATCATCCTCGCCACCGGTGCGCGCGCGCGCGAATTGCCGGGGCTCGAGGCCGACGGCGATCTGGTCTGGACCTACAAGCATGCGCTGCAACCGGTGCGGATGCCCAAAAAACTGCTGGTCATCGGCTCGGGTGCCATCGGCATCGAATTCGCCAGCTTCTACAACACGCTGGGTTCTGACACGACCGTGGTCGAGGTGATGGATCGCGTCCTGCCGGTCGAAGACGCCGAAATCAGCGCTTTTGCCAAGAAGAGCTTTGTCAAGCAAGGCATGAAGATCATGGAGAAATCCATGGTCAAGCAGCTGGACCGCGCCAAGGGCAAGGTGACCGCCCATATCGAGACCGGCGGCAAGGTCGAGAAGATGGAATTCGACACCGTGATCAGCGCCGTCGGTATCGTCGGCAACGTTGAAAACCTCGGGCTCGAGGCACTGGGGGTCAAGATCGACCGCACCCATGTGGTGACCGACGCCTATTGCCGCACCGGGGTCGAGGGGCTTTATGCCATCGGCGATATCGCCGGCGCGCCCTGGCTGGCGCACAAGGCCAGCCACGAGGGCGTCATGGTGGCCGAACTGATCGCGGGCAAGCACGCCCACCCGGTCAAGCCCGAAAGCATCGCGGGCTGCACCTATTGCCACCCGCAGGTGGCATCGGTCGGTTTTACCGAGGCCAAGGCCAAGGAACTGGGTTACGACATCAAGGTCGGCCGCTTCCCCTTCATCGGCAATGGCAAGGCGATCGCGCTCGGCGAGGCCGAAGGCATGGTCAAGACCATCTTCGACGCCAAGACGGGCGAGCTGCTGGGCGCCCATATGGTCGGCGCCGAGGTGACCGAGATGATCCAGGGCTATGTTGTGGGCCGCCAGCTGGAGACCACCGAGGAAGACCTGATGCACACGGTCTTCCCGCACCCGACGCTGAGCGAGATGATGCACGAAAGCGTTCTCGACGCTTACGGCCGCGTCATTCACATGTAATATCAACCGCTTATGCGGCAGAGTTGACCCTCGCCCGACAATGCCGGGCGAGGGTTTTTCTTACTCCACCACCACCTGGCGGCGGGCCAGGATACGGGCGCCCGCGACGGTCGAGACATAGCGCAGCTCGTAAAGCCCCGGCGTGTCCGGGGCCTGTACCTGCACCGTCGCCCCATCGCTGGTATAGGCATAGCCGAGATAATCCAGCACGCCCGCATCCGGGGTGACAAAGGTGACATAGTCGCCGTCATAGGCCGGGCCGGTATGGGTCACCGCCACCATGCCGCCCGCCGCCACCCGCTCGGGCGCCGCCAGTGTCACACTCAGGTCGGTCACCGTGACGGGCTGGCTCACTGCCACCGAGCTGTCCTGACCCACCACATAGCGCAGCTGGTACTGGCCCGGCTCCAATGGCATCCGCAGCCCTGTAGGGTTGCCGTCACGCACATAGGCATAGGTCACATAGTCATTGCCGTCACCCGCATCCAGACGCGCCACGGTCAGGAAATCCTCGTCAAAGCCGCCGCCAGACCATTCCACCTGCACCAGACTGCCCGCCGCGGCGCTGTCCGGCGCGGTCAGGCCAAAGCCGCGCTCGGTTACGGTGATCGGCAGGCGGGCCAGCGTCTGGATCCCATCGCCCAGCACATAGCGGATCTCATATTCACCCGGCTCCACTGGCAGGCGCAGCGGCAGGGGATTGCCCTTGGCGGTATATTCAAAGGTCAGGTAGCTGGCGTCGTTGGCGCCCACCGGACCGGCGGCCAGATAATCGCCATCGCCGTCCGGGCCGGTCCAGGTGACCTCGACCATACCGCCCGCGGTGCCGCTTGCAGGCGCCGACAGGGTGGCGGCGGGCAGGACGGCGGCAAAGGCGATCTCGACCCCCTCGCGCCCGCCGGGTTTCAGGGTGACCCTGCGCTCCTTCACCGTCTCATCCGACAGGCGCAGGGCACGGACCAGATAGGTGCCGGGCGGCAACTCGGCCTCGCCGCTCATCGCCTGGGTCGCATCCATCGCCTGCGCGCCATCTTCGGTGAACACCTCCCAGACCACTTCGACCGCGCGGAATGTGCTGCCATAGGCTTCGGTCGCAGCAAACAGCAGCCGGGCGGGGCCGGGCACCGGGTCGGGCTTTACCGTGGCGGCGGCAGTCAGCGCCGCCCCCAGTTCCTCGGCATTGGCGGCGCTGCGAAAGGTGCCGCCGGTCTGATCCGCCAAGCACTGCATCTGCGCCAGCGCCTGCGGGTCGTCGATATCGAACCCGACCACATGGGCGGTGAAATCGACCCCCGCCGTTTCCAGCGCGGCGGCGGTGGCGCAGGGATCGGCGTCGCAGGTCTCGACCCCGTCCGAGACCAGGATCACGGTTGCCTTCTCCTCGGTATAGCGCAGCGTTTCGGCCGCCTGCCGAACGGCGTCCAACATCGGCGTCTTGCCCTTGGGCTTCAGCCCGGCCACCGCCTCGGCGATCGCCGTGCGATTGCCCGGCGCGGGCAGGGCCAGCGTTTCGATATCGCCGCAATCGCCGTTGCGCCGGTGCCCATAAACCGTCAGCCCCAGCGGCTGGTCTGTTGGCAGGGTGGCCAGCAGGTCGCCCACCACCCGGCGGGCAATCTCGATTTTCGCCTCGCCCTCGATCTGGCCCCACATCGACCCCGACGCGTCCAGCACCAGAATGGCCGAGGGCCGCTCCTGCGCGGCAAGGCTCAAGGGAAGACAACAGGCCAGCGCGGCCCAACCAATCCGTTTCATTCAATACCCCGTATTCAAAGCGAAATCCGCCGCGCAATCCCGCAGCATGGTCAGACATTACGAGGTTGGGAAAACGCGAAAAGGGGGAAAATGTCGCTGTCTGGCACATTTGCGCGCAAATGCGTCCCGCGCGACTGGACGCACCGCGCACGGGCTGCTTTCCTGCCGCCCAAAGCACGGAGGCAGCAGTGACCAGTTTGAACCGGATTGTCATGGCGCGGTCGAGCCGCCGCTTGATCAAGGATCTCGGCCCCGACCGGCTGGATGCTGCCGAGGTCTCGGGCAAATGGGGCCAGCAATTCACCTTTCGCAGCTATCGCCGCTTCATCTATCCCGAATACGATATCTGTGCCGGTCCCTATCGGGATGAGGCGGGAAAGATCCTGTCCTTTGACCTGATCATGGCTAACCAGGTCTGGGAGCACCTCGACCGCCCTTACGAGGCGACGTTGAACGTTTTGGAAATGCTGCGGCACGGCGGGCATTTCTGGCTTGCAGTTCCATTCTTTATCCCGTTTCACGCAGCCCCCATGGACAATTCACGCTGGTCGGCACGCGGGCTCAGAAACTTTCTCACCGAATGTGGGTTCGACGAGGATGAAATCTGGGCCGAGCAATGGGGCAACCGTCACGCCGCGCTGCGCAATCTCGAAACGCCCTGGCCGCCGGAATACCACCCCGAGACTGACCCGCTGGACAACGACCCGGATTTCCCGATTTGCGCCTGGGCGCTGGCGCGCAAGACCTGAAATGGCTCAGCCGCGTTCCAGCGCGCCGCCCGCCTGAACCCAGTGGCCCAGCCCGCCGATATTGTGGACCGGATCAAACCCCAGCCCGCGCAGGATGGATTCGGCATGCGCAGACCGGCCTCCCGACGCGCAATAGACCGCGATCGGTCCGGCATCGGTCAGCAGCGGGTGGAAATCCGGGTGCCGCCGGTCTGCCATGTCGCGCAGGCGCATCAGCGGTATATGCAGCGCGCCCTTTGCCTTGCCGGTGGACTGAACCTCACCATGCTCGCGCACGTCGATCAGCAAAAGACCGCCGTTTGCCGCCTGTTGCACGGCATCGGCCACGGATAAACCAACGCGAGAGGGTTTCTTGAAAAAGAACATGTCGCCTGCCTGAGGATATGGGCAAATCCGCCCGGAAGAGATGTCCTGAATTTAACATTCAAAAACATGAATGCAATGGGTAAATGTTGCGCTTGTGATTTGTTCCCTTTACGTTCTGTTAATTGGGTTGGAGACTCGCGGCAGATCGCCTATCTGTTGCGCATTGGGTCCGAGGGCAGTTCATGGCTGAGCAGAAGTTCATCGAGGTACGCGGCGCGCGCGAGCATAATCTCAAGGGGATCGACGTGGATATACCGCGCGATCAGCTGGTGGTGATCACTGGCCTTTCCGGCTCGGGCAAGTCGAGCCTGGCCTTTGACACGATTTATGCCGAAGGCCAGCGGCGCTATGTGGAATCGCTTTCCGCCTATGCGCGTCAGTTCCTCGACATGATGGAAAAGCCGGATGTGGACCATATCAGCGGTCTTTCCCCGGCGATTTCCATCGAGCAGAAGACCACCAGCAAGAACCCGCGCTCGACCGTCGGTACGGTGACCGAGATCTACGACTATATGCGCCTGTTGTTCGCGCGTGCGGGCACGCCCTATAGCCCCGCCACTGGCCAACCCATCGAGGCGCAGCAGGTGCAGGACATGGTCGACCGGATCATGGCGATGGAGGAGGGCACGCGCGGCTATCTGCTGGCCCCCATCGTGCGCGACCGCAAGGGCGAGTACCGCAAGGAATTTCTGGAGCTGCGCAAGCAGGGCTTCCAGCGGGTCAAGGTGGATGGCCAGTTCTACGAGCTGGACGAACCGCCCACGCTCGACAAGAAGTTCCGCCACGATATCGACGTCGTGGTGGACCGTATCGTCGTGCGCGAAGGGCTGGAAACCCGGCTGGCCGACAGCCTGCGCACCGCACTCGATCTCGCTTCGGGCATCGCCATCCTGGAAACCGCGCCCAGCGAAGGCGAGCCCGAGCGCATCACCTTTTCCGAGAATTTCGCCTGTCCCGTCTCGGGTTTCACCATCCCCGAGATCGAACCCCGCCTGTTCTCGTTCAACGCCCCCTATGGCGCCTGCCCGAAATGCGACGGTCTGGGCGTCGAGCTGTTCTTTGATGAGCGTCTGGTGGTGCCAGATCAGAGCCTCAAGGTCTATGACGGCGCGCTGGCGCCCTGGCGCAAGGGCAAGTCGCCCTATTTCCTGCAAACCATCGAGGCCATCGCCCGCCATTACCAGTTCGACAAGAACACGCCCTGGAAGGATCTGCCCGAAAAGGTGCAGCAGGTCTTCCTTTATGGCTCGGGCGAGGAGGAGATCCAGTTCCGCTATGACGAGGGCGGCCGCGTCTATCAGGTCACCCGCAGTTTCGAAGGCGTCATTCCCAACATGGAACGCCGCTATCGCGAGACCGACAGCGCCTGGATCCGTGAAGAGTTCGAGCAATACCAGAACAACCGTCCCTGCGGCACTTGCGGCGGTTACCGGCTGAAGCCCGAGGCACTGGCGGTCAAGATCGCCGGCCTGCATGTGGGACAGGTGGTGCAGATGTCGATCAAGGAGGCCTATGCCTGGATCGACACCGCGCCCGCCGCGCTGAGCGCCCAGAAAAACGAGATTGCCCGCGCCATTCTCAAGGAAATCCGCGAGCGGCTGGGTTTCCTGAATAACGTGGGATTGGAATACCTTACACTGTCCCGTTCAAGTGGCACGCTCTCGGGCGGCGAAAGCCAGCGCATCCGCCTGGCCAGCCAGATCGGCTCGGGCCTCACCGGCGTGCTCTATGTGCTCGACGAGCCCTCCATCGGCCTGCACCAGCGCGACAACGACCGCCTGCTGATCACACTCAAGAACCTGCGTGATCAGGGCAACACGGTGATCGTTGTCGAACATGACGAGGAAGCGATCCGCGAGGCCGATTACGTGTTCGACATCGGCCCCGGTGCCGGCGTACATGGCGGCCGCGTGGTCAGCCACGGCACGCCTTCGCAGATCGCCGCAGATCCGGCCTCGGTCACAGGCCAATACCTGTCGGGCAGTCGCGAGATTTCAGTCCCTGCCGAACGCCGCCCCGGCAATGGCAAGAAGCTGACCGTGGTCAAGGCCACCGGCAACAACCTGCGCGAGGTCACCGCCGATTTCCCGCTGGGAAAGTTCGTCTGTGTCACCGGCGTCTCGGGTGGGGGCAAGTCGACGCTGACCATCGAGACCCTGTTCAAGACTGCCAGCATGCGACTCAATGGCGCCCGCCAGACGCCCGCGCCCTGCGAAACCATCAAGGGGCTAGAATTCCTCGACAAGGTGATCGACATCGACCAGCGCCCCATCGGGCGCACCCCGCGCAGTAACCCCGCCACCTATACCGGTGCCTTCACGCCGATCCGCGACTGGTTCGCGGGCCTGCCCGAGGCCAAGGCGCGCGGCTACAAACCGGGGCGGTTCAGCTTCAACGTCAAGGGCGGCCGGTGTGAGGCATGCCAAGGTGACGGCGTCATCAAGATCGAAATGCACTTCCTGCCCGATGTCTATGTCACCTGCGAAACCTGCAAGGGCGCGCGCTATAACCGCGAGACGCTAGAGGTGAAGTTCAAGGGCAAGAGCATCGCCGATGTCCTTGATATGACTGTGGAAGATGCGCAAGATTTCTTCAAGGCCGTGCCCTCGATTCGCGAAAAGATGGACGCGCTTTCCCGCGTCGGCCTGGGTTACATCAAGGTCGGCCAGCAGGCCACGACGCTCTCGGGTGGCGAGGCGCAGCGGGTGAAGCTCAGCAAGGAGCTCAGCCGCCGATCGACCGGTCGTACGCTCTATATCCTGGATGAACCGACCACCGGCCTGCATTTCGAGGATGTGCGCAAACTGCTCGAAGTGCTGCATGAGCTGGTCGAACAGGGCAACACGGTGGTGGTGATCGAACACAATCTGGACGTGGTCAAAACCGCCGACTGGATCATCGACATCGGCCCCGAGGGCGGCGATGGCGGCGGCATGATCGTGGCCCAGGGCACGCCCGAGGATGTGGCCGCAACCGAGCGCAGCCACACCGGGCGCTACCTGAAACCGATGCTCAACCCCGAACGTGTGGCGGCAGAGTGAGACGCCACGCGATCAGGACTTGAACGCGGCATTGGCCAGATGCGTGACCCTTTCCAGAATGACGCGTGAACTTGGGTTCGCGCGATAGATCTGGCCATCGACCTTGAAATACCACCAGCCGCTCTCGACCGGTGGAAGCCCGTAATAGGCGGTGTTGATCAACACCATCGCGTTGTCGGGCAGGCGGGCTCCTTCGCTCAGGCCGCCTGGGGAAGGTTCAACGGTCATGAAACGTGCCGGCGACGGCGCGTTGCAAGACGCATCGGCGCTGTTGTGGTCAATACAAGCTGCCTGGGCGGGGGTGGTTGTCGTCAGCACGAGCAATGCCAGTGCCGTTGCGTGATACCGCATCGGATCCATACTCCATACCAAATTTTGTTGTGTGAAGGATGAACGCCGCTTTGGTCGCTTTGGTTCCCTGACTGAAAAGGGAAAAGTTTTCCACAGTGCGCGATACATGGATCAACCGCACTGGCTGAGCCGCTTTGGTGGCAAACGGGGGGCCTATTTGCTTGCGCCGGATGCGGACTGCGTCCCTTGCGCACGCCGCCCGAACAACGGCACCAGAAACAGGGCCAGAAATCCGCTGTTCATCAACACGTTGAACGCGGCCCCGGCCAGCACCGATCCGGCGCTGTCGATCACGAACCAGGCCAGAACCCCGCGCAGGATGATCCGCCCGCCGGTTTCGGGGTCGCGGGCATAGACGTCGCGCACCACTTGCCAGATCATCACCCCCAGCCCGGTCAGCAAGCCGCCGCTGATCGCGGTCAGCAGCCGCGCGGTCGGGGTATCCAAACGGTCCGCCCCGTCGATGGGCAGGATGGCAAGATCAAGAAACATCTCGAACACGGCGCGCTGGTCCAGCGCGACGGTGGCGAACATGGCCAACCCGAACAGCGCGGTGGCGATGGCGGCAAGCGACAGCAGGCGGGTGGCGCGGTCATGGGTCATCTCTACTCTCCATTTCTGATGCTGGGGCCAGCCTGCCACCTCGGGCCGCCGCAAAACAATTACCTCTGGGGTAAGTGAAACCCGTGCCCGATGCCCTATGCTGAGGCAAGCGGAGGGCAGGGATGATGGACACATTCGGAGATGTGCTGCGGGAATGGCGCCAGCTGCGCCGGATGAGCCAGTTGACACTTGGCCTCTCCGCCGGGGTCTCGCCGCGCCATATCTCGTTTCTGGAAAGCGGCCGTGCCCGGCCAAGCCGGGGCATGGTGCTGCGGCTCTGTGACGAACTGGAGGTGCCGGGCAGCGCCCGCAACCGCTGGCTCACCTCGGCGGGGCTGGCGCCCGCCTATCACAGCCGGGCAGGCGACGCACCCGAAATGGCGCCGCTTTCGCAGGCGGTCGACTGGATGCTGACCCGCCACGCGCCCTATCCGGCGATGGCGGTGGACCGGCACTGGTGCCTCAAGGCGATGAACCGCCCCGCCCAGGCGATGTTCGCCGCCACCGGGCTGGGGGATGGCGACAGCCTGATCGACGCGCTGCTGGACAATCCCGCCCTTGCGGCGGCGCTGGAAAACCGGGCCGAGGTCGAACGGCTGAGCCTGACGCGCCTGCGCACCGAGCTTGCGCATTTTGGCTACGACCCGGTGCTGGAACAGGCGGTGGCCCGGTTGGCAGAACGGGTCGCGCAACAGCCGGGCGCCGTCGATGCCCCGATGCCCGCCGTTATCCCCGCCCGCTACCGGCTGGGCGAGGCTGTGCTCTCCTTCTTCACCACGATCACCCAGTTCGGTGCCACCGGCGACATCGCGATGTCCGAACTCAGGATCGAGATGTTCTTTCCCGCCGACGACGCCACCCGGCAAGCGACAGAAGCGATCTGGGGGAATGCGGCGCCCGGTGATTGAGAGATCGCGCCATCGCGCTATGCTGTGTCCGGGGAGCAGAGGAGGACGACAATGCGCAAGCTACAGACCCAGGGCGTGCATCACATTACCCTGACCGGCGCCGACCGGCAGAGCACCATCGACTTCTGGGAGGGGGTGCTGGGCATGCCCTTCGTGTTTGACCAGCCCAATCTCGACAACCCGGACGAGGGGCATGTCTATTTCGACCCGGGCGACGGGCGCTTGATCACCGTCTTTACCAACGAGACACGTAAAGGCACGCCCGACCGAACGCCCACCGATCCGGGCTGCGTGCATCACATCGCCTTCAACGTGTCACAGGCGACCTTTTGGCAGGCGGTCGAACGGCTGGACGAACGCGGCATCGACCATTCCGGCCCGCGCGACCGGGGGTTCATGGATTCGATCTATTTCAAGGATCCGCTGGGCCTGTTGATCGAACTGGCCAGCTACCGGTTCGAGCCGCCCGTGGGCTGCACCCATGCCGATGTGCTGCTCCGGGCGCACCGGATTCGGGTCGCGCGCGGTGACTACAATATCGACCGCATCCACCTGGCGGATGCGATCGAAGAGCTTGTCACCGCCCGGCAAGACAGCTTGTCCGAGGATCGCGCGCCCAGGAACCCCTGGCGCTGAGCCTTAGTTCAGGATATCGGCCACCGCGCCGATCAGGTTCAGCACCTTATGGGTGTCGCGATCAATCTGGTAGACATAGTCGCCCGCCCGCACGTAATAGCCGTCCCGCTTCAGGCCATAGCGATAAGGGTCGTCGATGCGGAAATAGTCACGCGGGATATAGTCGCCGATGCCATAGCGCGCCTTTACCTGTCCGGGCGGCACGCAGGGAACGGCCTTCTTGGCCAGTCCGGGCGGGCAATGCACCGACACGGTCGTATTGGCCGGGCGGGTGACCTTGACCGTTTTTTCAACTTTGTGGGGGGCCTTGCCATTTCCCTTGCCGTTTCCGTTGCCATTTCCATTTCCCGCCAGGGCAGGGGCAGCAGCAAGGGCTAGGCTCAGCACCAGCGAAGCAGAGATCATCCGTTTCATGTCATCAACTCCATCTTGCGACCGGGACTCCGGCCTCTCTCTCGTCAGATGGGGCATGCGCGGTGCAACTGCAAACCTCTGCGCAAAAAACCGCCAGTGAACACACTGGCGGCTGGCTTCTTTCTGCCGAGAAATCAGACCGGCGTGAACTGACCCCGGTCCAAGAGGGGCAGCGCCCCTTATTCCCGTCCGCGCTTTTCGAACCGGGGCAGCATGGCGCTGAAATCCATGCCCTTTCCGTCCTCGTTCTCGACGAATTGGGCATAAAGCGCCTCGGCCAGCTGGCCCATCGGCGTATCGGCATCGGCGCTGCCGGCGGCCTGCTGGCTCAACCGCAGGTCCTTGAGCATCAGCTCGGCCGCGAACCCGGGCTTATAGCCGTTATCGGCGGGCGATTGCGGCCCCACCCCGGGCGCCGGGCAATAGGCGTTCATGGTCCAGCTATAGCCCGACGAGGTCGAGACCACGTCGAACATCTTCTGCCGGTCCAGCCCCAGCTTGTCGGCCAGCGCAAAGGCTTCGCAAGTGGCGATCATGGTCACGCCCAGGATCATGTTGTTGCAGATCTTGGCCGCCTGTCCGGCGCCTGCATCGCCGCAATGCACGGCCTTCTGTCCCATGATGTCAAACAGAGGCTTGGCCTTGTCGAACGCCGCTTCCGAGCCGCCCGCCATGAAGGTCAGCGTACCCGCCGCCGCGCCACCGATGCCGCCCGAGACCGGCGCGTCGACCGCCAGCAGCCCGGCCGCCTCGGCCTCCGCCGCCACCGCGCGGGCGCTGTCCACGTCGACGGTCGAGCAATCGACCAGCGCCGCGCCTGCTGTCATCGCCGGGATCACCTCGGCCGCAACGGCGCGCAGGATCTGGCCGTTGGGCAGCATGGTCACCACCACATCGGCGCCGCGTGCGGCCTCTGCCGCGCTGGCCGCGCGGGTCACACCCGCCACCTCGACCGGCGCCATGTCGAACCCGGTCACCTCGTGACCCGCCTTGGCGAGGTTGGCCGCCATCGGCGCCCCCATATTGCCCAGACCGATGAACCCGATTTTCATGCCTATTCCTCCTCGAATGTCAGCGCCTCGGCGCCCAAAGGCTGCAACATGGCCGATACCGCCATCGCAGGCACCGTCAGATCGGCATATTGCCAGCGCGGATTGCGATCCTTGTCGATGATCTGGGCGCGGATCCCTTCCAGGAAATCGCCCTTTTCCATCGCACGATAAGTGAAGCGGTATTCCAGCTCCAGCGCCTTGCGGATGGTCAATGCCGCGCCGCGCAGCCGATGCAGCATCTCAACCGTGCAGGCCATCGACAAGGGCGAATTCCGTCCCAGGCTGGCGCGCGTTTTCTCCGAGAACTCTCCGGCATCGGCCCGCAATGACGTCAGGATATCCCCCAGTGTCTCACCACCGAAATGCCGGTCGATCTCACCCTGCATCGCGCGCAACTCGCCCGGGAGCGGGGTCTGTGCATGCGGCGCCAGCAGCGCCGGATCGCCCGAGGCCTCGAGCATCTCGATCAGCCCCTCCCAGTCACCTTGCGGGATGTAGAGATCGGCAAACCCCGCAAAAATCGCGTCATCAGGCCCCATCCGCCCGGCGGTGGTGCCCAGATATTCGCCCAGCCGCCCCGGTGCCAGCGCCAGCATCAGCGTGCCGCCCACGTCCGGAACAAGCCCGATGCCGCATTCGGGCATGGCGATCTTGCTGCTTTCGCCCACCACCCGGTGCGAGCCGTGACAGCCGATGCCGACACCGCCTCCCATGGTGAACCCCTGCATGAAGCTCACAACCGGCTTGGGATATTCGAAGATCATTGCATTCATGCGATATTCGTCGCGCCAGAAGGTGCGCCCGTACCCATAGTCGCCCTGGGTGCCGGTATCATACAGCTCGGCAATGTCGCCCCCGGCGCAAAACGCCTTGTCGCCTTCGGCATCCAGGATCACCAGCGCGACGTCGTCATCCTCGCGCCAGTTCCTCAGCGCCGCGTCGATCGCCATGCACATGTCATAACTCATCGCGTTCAGGGCCTGCGGGCGGGTCAGCGTGATCCGCCCGGCGCGTCCCGTGACCCGGATGTCGATATCTGCCATCTGATCCTCAGCGGTTGGCCAGCATGTGGCGGGCAACGATCACCCGCATGATCTCGTTGGTGCCTTCCAGGATCTGGTGCACCCGCAGGTCGCGCACCAGCTTCTCGATCCCGTAATCGGCAAGATAGCCGTATCCGCCATGCAATTGCAGGCACTGATCCACCACTTTCGAGCCGGTCTCGGTGACGAATTTCTTGGCCATGGCGCAGAACTTGGTCGCGTCGGGGGTCTTGTTGTCCAGCTTCCACGCCGCCTGCCGCAGGAAGGTGCGCGCCGCCTGCAACTCGATCTCCATATCCGCCAGCCGGAATTGCAGCGCCTGGAACTGGTCGATGGATTTGCCGAACGCCTTGCGCTCGCCCATGTATTGCAGGGTCATGTTCAGCGCCGTCTGCGCCGCGCCCAGGCTGCACGAGGCGATGTTGAGCCGCCCGCCATCCAGCCCCATCATCGCGTATTTGAACCCGTCGCCCTCGACGCCCACCAGGTTGCCCGCGGGCACCTTGCAATCGTCGAACTGCACCTGGGCCGTGGGCTGGCTCTTCCAGCCCATTTTCTGTTCCAGCGCGCCAAAGCTCAGGCCGGGCGTGCCATCCTCGACATAGACGGTCGAGATGCCCTTGGGCCCGTCCTCGCCGGTGCGCACCATGCAGACATAGGCATCGGAATACCCGCCGCCCGAAATGAACGCCTTGGTGCCGTTGAGCGTATAGCCCTCGTTGGTCTTCTCCGCCCGCGTCTTCAGCGCCGCCGCGTCCGAGCCGGACCCCGGCTCGGTCAGGCAATAGCTCAGCACCGTCTTGAGCGACAGCACGTCTGGCATCACCCGCGCCTTCAGCTCATCACTGGCGAAATTGTCCAGCATCTTGGCGCACATGTTGTGGATCGACAGAAAGGCCGCAACCGAAGGGCAGGCCATGCTGAGCGCCTCGAACACCAGCGTGGCATCCAGCCGGGTCAGCCCGGCGCCGCCGGCTTCCTCGGACACATAGAGCCCGCCAAAACCCAGCTCGCCCACCTGCGGCCAAAGCTCCTTGGGAATGGTGCCCTCGGCCTCCCATTGCCGGGCATAAGGCGCGATATTGTCCTGGCCGAATGCGTGGGCCATGTCGAAGATCGCGGTCTGTTCCTCGGTCAGTGCAAAATCCATGACGTCTCCTCCATCGGCGGACAGCAGAAATGAACAGTTGTTTATTTCTTACCGCTACGCCCCTGTCCGATCAAGCTCCAATGCCGCAAACGCCCCTTGCAGAAATGCAAAGCGCACCACCCAAAAGGCCCATTCACTTTGCCCTAAATACTCCGGGGTGAATTGGCCGCAGGCCAAGAGGGGCAGCGCCCCTCAGCCTACAGATCGGCGTGGAACTCCTCGATCAGGTGGCGCACCACGGCCTGTCCCGCATCCTCGCCTCGGGCCAGCGCCTCGGCATGGACCCGGCGCTGACGGGTGGCCGAGTTGCCATGTTCGGCGATCTGCCGCAGCCGGGCGATCTCGGGCAGGGTGCCCAGCGCCTCGGCATCTTCCGACAGCATCCCCATCAGCTCGTCCATCAGCACCGTCATCGGCTTGATCGAGCGGTCGCCAAAGTCGATCAGCCCTTCGCCCACACCATAGCGCTGCGCGCGCCAGCGATTCTCGCCCACCAGGAACCGGTCGTAATGGCGCCAGCGCAGGTTGCGCGCCTTCATCCGGCAGAGCATCCGCATCAGCGCCTGGTTCATCGCCGCCAGTGACAGCGCGTGCTCCAGCCGCGGCTGCACATCCATGATCCGCGTTTCCAGCGTCGGAAACCGGTGCGACGGGCGCAGATCCCACCAGATCTTGGTGGTGTCCTCGATCACCCCCAGCTCCACCAGGATCCCCGTGGTGCGCTCATACTCTGCCCAGCTTGTAAACGTGGGCGGCAGTCCGGTGCGCGGCAGGTTGTCAAAGATGGTCAGCCGATAGGAGGACAGGCCGGTATCCTCGCCATTCCAGAAGGGCGAGGAGGCCGACAGCGCCAGAAGATGCGGCAGGAAATAGCTCAACTGTGGCATCAGATCGGCACGCAGGGCCTTGTCCTCGACCCCGATATGCACATGCATGCCGCAGATCAGCATCCGCCGCGCCACCCCGCCCAGCGCATGTTGCAGCGCGTCGTAACGCTCCTTGCGGGTGTGATGCTGGTCCTTCCAGTTGGCGAACGGGTGGCAGGAGACAGCAATCGGGACCAGATTATGCTCTCCCGCTCGTTGCGACACACAGGCGCGCAGCCGTTTCAGATCATCGCGGGCAGAGGCGATGGTGGTATGCGGGCGGGTGCCGACCTCGATCTGGCATTGCAGGAACTCGGGGCTGACCTGGCCTTCGAAATCGGCCTGGCAGGCCTCCATCAAAGCGGCGGGGGCCTCGGCCAGTTGCAGGCTGTCTCGGTCAACCAGCAGGTATTCCTCTTCGATCCCAAGCGTGTATTCCGTTTGCATGGTCCCTCCCGTTTGGCCGTGTTGGACCAGTGAACAGGCATCGGACCCGTTTCTCAAGCAGGAATGCCATTGGATCGCGGGCGCGGGCCGGTTATGCAACGGGCTGAACCAGAGGACGGACAACAGGTGAAAGCGGTGAAAAAGCGGAAGTTTCCAAAGGCCAACGCGTTGCTGTCCCGGTGGGGGATGGCGCTTGTCGATGCCCGCGAAGGGAGCGCCGAACAAGAGCGGCTGCGCGACTTCGAAGCGCGCGGCGGCCTCGACGGCATCGCCTATGCGCTCAGCCCGGGGATGGACGGGTTCGACCTTTCGCAACTGGTTGCCGATTACACGGCCCGCGCCGATGCCCTTGCCGCGCTGCACGATCCAGAGCGGAACCAGACGGGGTATCGCGGCAACAACGGCTATTACGACACACCCGATGCCGAGGCGCTCTATCTGATGGTCCGCCGCTATCAGCCGCGCCAGGTGATCGAGGTCGGTTGCGGCAACTCGACCCGGATCACCCGTCAGGCCATTCTTGACGGCGGGCTGGCCACCACGATCACCGCCATCGACCCCTGGCCGCGCGCCGATATCGCGCATGTGGTCGACCGGTTCGAACAGAAACGGTTGGAAGAGGTCGACCCGGCCCTGTTCGCCGCACTGGGTGCAGGCGACATCCTGTTCATCGATTCAAGCCACCAGGTGCGGATGAGCAACGATGTCGCGCATCTCTTCTGCCGGATCATCCCGGCGCTGGCACCGGGCGTGGTGATCCATGTGCATGACGTGTTCTTGCCCTATGAATACCCCAAACGGTTCTTCTATGACTGCCCCTCCTGGGCGGAACAGTATGTCCTGCACGCGCTGATCCAATCGGGCGGTTATGAAATACTCTGGCCCGGCTATTACTTGCAACGGGCCCGGCCGGATGCGGTGGCGGCGCTGCCATTCCTGGGGCAGGGGCGGGCGCAATCCTTCTGGATCCGCAAACTCTGAACCGTTTCCGGTTTTGCCACAATCTTGTCCAATTTCGGTGCGACCCTGTACAAAACGGAACAATACGGGATGAAACCCACTGCAAAACGGTCAATTTGGGGTACAATCCTGTAAAGCTGGAGAGGGACGGGCAGGGTGCGCGTGACGGTTCTGATCTTTGTCGTTTCCGCCGGGTTAGGGTTTTCCGGTGCCGCACTGTCGGACCAGTCCCAGCCTGTCAAACCTGGCAAAACCTCCACCACAGAGCAGTTCGACCCGTTGATCTGGGCGGAAACAGCCTTGGGCAACCGTGTCGATCTCAGCGCGGGCGCGTTGCCGAACGGCAGCAAGGCAGGGCCATTTGCCCTGAGCGCCGCAGTTCCTTTTGCTGACACCGGAGACATACGGTTTTCCTTCGTCGGCGCGCTGGCCTGGGATGCCGATCTGGCGCAGAAATCGCGGTATTCGATTGGCGCAGTGGCCCCGGTTGCGGCGTTGGAGGCGCGGTATAAAAACGCCTATCTGCGGGCCGTGCCCGGGGAGTCCCTGGATGCGGAAACCAGACTGAACTTTGGCCTGACCATACCCCTTAAGTAGCCCGCTTCGGTGCATCGCGCCTGACGCATAGCCTGGACGCATTCGCGGTCATACCCGACAAAAGGACAGAACTCAGACAATGCGGAAAGTCGTCAAAAACGCCATTTTTTCAACGGCTTTCGTCGTTTCAGCCAGTGCCGCGACGGCCGGGCCGGATCAGGTTTCGATCCTGCTGGGCTCGCATCATGTCGGCGCGACCCGGTCGTTCGAAGAGTTCAATCCCGGGCTGTTCCTGACCTGGACCGAGGTGGCAATCGGCCAGCGCGTCGACCTGACCGTGGGGGCCTTTCGGAACAGCTATGGCGACGGCTCGCTTGCGGTGTCGGGCGCATATCCCCTGTACCGAACCGAAGTTTGGGGGTTCGACCTGTTCGCGGGTCTTGCCTGGTATCCCGGCAACGGCGACCAGTTCGGCCATGCCATTGACGACATGGTGCCATTGGCGGGCGCGCAAATGCGGTATCGCAACCTCTTCATGCAGGCCTTGCCCGCGGGTGGCAACTCAGTCGATGCCACCCTGACCTTTGGTCTGACCTTCTCTCTGGATTAGAGCAACCGGACCTTGGTTCCGATCTGCACCAGCGGATACAGCTCTTCGACATGCTGGTTGTAGAGCCCGATGCAGCCAGACGAGCTTTGCCGCCCGATCTTGCGGGTGTCGTGGGTGCCATGCACCAGATAAGCGGGCCAGGACAGGTACATCGCGCGCGTTCCCAACGGGTTGCCGGGCACACCGCCGTCGATACGCTGGGGCAGGGTGGGATCGCGCTCACGCATCGAGGCGGTCGGGGTCCAGCTTGGGTTCTCGGTCTTGCGCACGACCTCGGTATATCCGCGGCGCGTCAGTTCCTCGGTCATCGGAACCGAGGAGGGGTACAATTTGTACGTTCCGTCCGGCGCCCAGTAATGCACCGCCCGACTAGAGATATCCGCCAGCAAACAACCAACCCCGATGGCATCGAAATGGTCCTGCCAATTCTGCTGGGCAAAGGCCGAGATGTTCCGCCGCACTGCAACCTGGTCGCGGATCACTTCCTCGGTCGTCGGAAAGGCATCCGTAGATTGCGCGCGGGCGATCGCGGGCGCGGCAAGACTTGCTGCAAAACCCAAAAGGGTTGCACGGCGGGTCAGGCGAGGCTGGGTCATGGGTCTCCTGCTCTTTCTGAACAAATTTTCGTGCAACATAGGGCTTCGCCCCTGGCCCTTCCAGTGGCATCGCCTGAACAAGTCGTGATTGTTGGGGAGACTCGGCAGGGAACTGCCGAAAGAAAAACGCCCCGGCGGGGCCGGGGCGTTTTCTGAGCGTTACTCCATCACCGGGATGGAGAATTCGCCGCCTTCCTTGATGCCCGAGGGCCAACGGGCGGTGACGGTCTTGGTCCGGGTGTAGAACTTGAACGCGTCGGGGCCGTGCTGGTTCAGGTCGCCAAAGGCGGATTTCTTCCAGCCGCCAAAGGTGTGATAGGCCAGCGGCACGGGGATCGGAACGTTCACGCCGACCATGCCGATATTGATCCGGTTGGCGAAATCTCGTGCGGCGTCGCCGTCGCGGGTAAAGATCGCGGTGCCGTTGCCATACTCGTGGTCCATGGCAAGGCCAAGCGCCTCTTCATAGGTCTTGGCGCGCACCGTGCTGAGGACCGGGCCAAAGATCTCTTTCTTGTAGATGTCCATGTCGGGGGTGACATGGTCAAAGAGATGCGGGCCGACAAAGAAGCCGTCCTCGTAGCCCTGCAGGCTGAAATCGCGGCCATCGACCACCAGCTTGGCGCCCTGTTCCACGCCCGAGTTTACCAGACGCAGGATGTTTTCCTTGGCGGCGGCGGTCACGACGGGGCCGTAATCGACATCCTTGCCGGCGGTATAGGGGCCGACCTTCAGTTTCTCGATACGGGGGACCAGTTTCTCGATCAGGCGGTCGGCGGTGTCATCGCCCACCGGCACAGCGACCGAGATCGCCATGCAGCGTTCGCCCGCGGCACCGTATCCGGCACCGACCAGCGCGTCGGCGGCCTGGTCCATATCGGCATCGGGCATGATGATCATGTGGTTCTTGGCGCCGCCAAAGCACTGCACGCGCTTACCCTGGGAGCAACCGGTGCCATAGATGTATTCGGCAATCGGGGTCGAGCCGACAAAGCCCACCGACTGGATTACCGGGTTGTACAGGATCGCGTCCACCGCTTCCTTGTCGCCGTTGACGACTTGCAGGATGCCCTTGGGCAGGCCAGCTTCTTCCATCAGTTCGGCCAGCATCAGCGGCACCGACGGATCACGCTCGGACGGTTTCAGGATGAAGGCGTTGCCGCAGGCGATGGCGGGCGCGAACATCCACATCGGGATCATGGCGGGAAAGTTGAAGGGCGTGATGCCTGCGGTAACGCCCAGCGGCTGGCGCATCGAATACATGTCGATGCCGGGGCCGGCGCTGTCGGTGAACTCGCCCTTCAGCATGTGGGGGGCACCGATGCAGTATTCCACCACTTCCAGCCCGCGCTGCACGTCACCTGCGGCGTCGGGCAGGGTCTTGCCGTGCTCGCGGCTCAGCGCCTCGGCCAGCTTGTCCATGTCGCGGTTCAGAAGGTCGACGAATTTCATCATCACCCGCGCGCGGCGCTGCGGGTTGACGGCGGCCCAGGCGGGTTGGGCTGCAGCGGCGATTTCAACCGCGCGCGCCATTTCCTCGGTCGAGGCGAGCGGACATTTGGCCTGCACTTCGCCGGTGGCGGGGTTGAAGACATCGGCAAAGCGGCCCGAGGTGCCTTTGACATGTTCGCCGTTGATATAGTGGGTCAGTTCCTGCATGGGATCTCCTCCGATTGGCTGGCGGCACTTTAGGCTTGCAGAAATCCCGAGAAAAGAGGCAAGATTTCAAAGTCGTTTTGCAAGAATGCAGTATTGGGTGGCCTATGGAACCGCATTGGGATGATATGAAAGTGTTTCTGGCCGTTGCGCGCGAGGAAAGTCTTTCCGGCGCAGGGCGGTTGCTGAAACTTGATCCGGCCACGGTCGGCCGACGGATTGCCCGGTTGGAGGCAGCTTACGACACGCCGCTTTTTGCCAAGTCGCCGCAGGGGTACACGATGACGGCAGCAGGAGAACGGCTTTTGGCGCATGGGGAACAGGCCGAGGCCGCGATGCGCAGCGCATCCGAAGCACTGGCGGGCACGACCGAAGGGTTGACCGGCCAGATTCGTATAGGTGCACCGGATGGGAGCGCCAACTACCTGCTGCCGCAGGTCTGTGCGCAGATCAGCGACGAGAACCCGGATCTGGACATTCAGATTCTGGCCTTGCCGCGCGTCATCAACCTGTCGCGCCGGGAAGCGGACATGGCGATTACCGTCAGTGCCCCGACCGCCGGGCATCTGCTGGTTCAGAAAATCACCGACTACAAGCTGCATATGGTCGCCGCTCGCCAGTATCTGCGGCGCCACGCGCCCATCCAAAAGGTCGAAGACCTGAAGGGCCATCGGATGATCGGCTATATTCCCGACATGATCTTTGACCGGGAACTGGATTACCTGAATGACATCGGCGTTGAACGGGTTGCTCTGTCTTCGAATTCGGTATCTGTCCAGCTTCGGCATGCGTCGCATGGGTCGGGCGTGTGCGTTGCGCATGATTTCACGCTGCCTTTTCATGGCAATCTGCGCCAGATTCTGACCGACCGGATCAGTCTGACGCGTTCTTTTTACTTGGTGCGCCATCAGGGAGATCAGCGCAGCGAGCGTCTGAACCGGTTCGCCGAGGCACTCTCGCGCGGTATCCGCGACGAGGTGGCACGGCTTGAAGGCCATGGTGCGTCTTGACAGGATGGCCCTTTAACGCAACGCTTTGGAAAGTGAGAAGATATTTCGGAGGAGTTGCGAATGCTTGTTCAGGCCATTCTGAAGTCAAAGGCCAGTGACGCGGTGGTCACCGTCCCGGCATCGGCAACGGTCTCGGAAGCCGCGGCGATATTGGCGGAAAAGCGGATCGGGACGGTCGTTGTCTCGGACGACGGCGTCACCGCCCTTGGCATCTTGTCGGAACGTGACATCGTACGTGAATTGGCTGCCAATGGAAGTGGTTGCCTGACGCAAAGCGTGAGCGAATACATGACGGCGGATCTGGTGACCTGCACCCGCGATTCGTCTGTCCAGAACGTCCTGACGCAGATGACCGAGCGGCGTTTCCGGCACATGCCCGTTGTCGAAGAAGGCAAGCTGATCGGCATTGTCACTCTTGGCGATGTGGTCAAGGCGCAGCTGTCGGAACTGGCGATGGAAAAGGATGCCCTTGAAAGCATGATCATGGGGCACTGATCCGCCAAGTTTTTTCGCCGCAGGTTACCGGTCTTGCACCTGCGGCGAAGATATGTTTGCCTGCGCAGCAATATTATTGCGCAGGAGGGCGCCATGAGAGTGGGTTTGTATCCCGGAACCTTCGACCCGATTACTCTGGGGCACATAGATATCATTCGCCGCGCCTCTGCGTTGGTTGACAAACTGGTCATCGGAGTTGCCATCAACCGGGACAAAGGACCGCTTTTCACGCTCGAGGAGCGGGTC
The DNA here is from genome assembly GCF_010500245.1 of Ruegeria sp. PrR005. Lineage (GTDB taxonomy): Bacteria > Pseudomonadota > Alphaproteobacteria > Rhodobacterales > Rhodobacteraceae > Ruegeria_B > Ruegeria_B marisflavi. The sequence goes on along the minus strand of NZ_JAAGOX010000055.1, from coordinate 66,366 downwards.
GTGATGATCGAGGCCGAGTGCGCCAAACTCAGCGCCGAAACCGGAACCGAGATCGTAGCCCATCCCTTCGAAAATCTTCTGATTGATTGTGCCCGGGATGTCGGTGCTCAGATCATCGTCCGCGGACTGCGCGCGGTTGCCGATTTTGAGTATGAATTCCAGATGGTTGGAATGAACCGGGTTCTGGACGACAAGGTTGAAACCGTGTTCCTGATGGCCGATGCGCGCCGCCAGGCCATTGCGTCGAAACTGGTCAAGGAAATCGCGCGCCTGGGCGGCGACGTTTCGAAATTCGTGACGCCTCTGGTCAACGAAGCCCTGAAAGAACGGCTTTCCGTAAAGTAGGGCGCAGGCGGTGCCTATCACCGCCAGAATGCCATCCACTCCAGAAGATCGAACAGCTTCTTTCCGAGAAACAGGATGTGTTCGGTTCCGAACATGGCGAAATCCAACATCATCCCGCCCAGGAGAAAGATGCCGAGCCAAAGGGAGATCTGGTTGGTCATGTAAGGTCGGCTCCGACGAAAACGCCCGCTCAGATAACCTAAGCGGGCGTCTCACCTCAAGTGGGTCGGCGTAAATCAGCCAAGCTTGCCCATGGCTACGGCAACATCTGCCATACGGACCGAGAAACCCCATTCATTGTCGTACCACGCCAGCACGCGCACCATGCGGCCTTCGACCACGCGGGTCTGGTCGGGGGCGAAGATCGAGCTCTCGGGCGTGTGGTTGAAATCGGTCGAGACCAGCGGTGCGGGCTCGTAGCCCAGCACGCCCTTCATCGGACCAGCGGCGGCGGCCTGCACGGCAGCGTTCACTTCCTCTGCGGTCACGTCGCGCCCGGCGCGGAAAGTCAGGTCAACGGCCGAGACATTGGGCGTCGGCACCCGGATCGCCGATCCGTCCAGCCGTCCCTTGAGGTTTGGCAGCACCTCACCCAGTGCCTTGGCGGCCCCGGTCGAGGTAGGGATCATCGACATCGCGGCGGCACGGGCGCGATAGAGGTCCTTGTGGCGGCGGTCCAGCGTCGGCTGGTCGCCGGTATAGGCGTGGATCGTGGTCATGATGCCGTGCTCGATCCCGAATGCCTCGTCCAGCACCTTGGCCAGCGGCGCCAGGCAGTTGGTGGTGCAGGACCCGTTCGAGATCATGGTGTCAGCAGCGGTTAGCTGGTCGTCGTTGACGCCGAACACGATGGTCTTGTCCACGTTCTTGCCGGGGGCGGACAGCAGCACCTTCTTGGCGCCACGCTCCAGATGCACCTTGGCCTTGGCGCCATCGTTGAACTTGCCGGTACATTCCAGCACCACGTCGCAGCCCGACCAGTCCAGTTCGTTCAGATCATAGGTAGAGAACATCTGCATGTCGCCCCGGCCCAGGTTCATGGTGCCGTCGCCGATGCTGACCTCGCCCGGAAAACGTCCATGCACGCTGTCGTACTTGATCAGGTGGGCGGCTGTTTCCAGCGGACCGGTTGCGTTGACCTTGATCACCTCGATATCGTCGCGGCCCGAGGCTGCGATATGCGACAGGGTGCACCGACCGATGCGGCCAAATCCGTTGATGCCAACCTTGATGGTCATTCCGATACTCCGACAGACGTGAATTTGTTCCGCCATATAGACGGCGCTGTCCGGCTCAGAAAGGGCAAAACCGATTTATTTTGAGTGTGTTAGCGCAAACTTCACCCGGTTGCGCTAACGCTTGCGGCCAGCAGGCGTTACGCTAGGGTGACCAAAGATGTGGGCAGGATGAAAGGAAGCGGGCATGAGTGGATTGCTGGCCCTTCTCGATGATGTTGCGGGAATTGCCAAGGTCGCTGCGGCTTCGGTCGACGATGTAGCGGCACAGGCGGCCAAGGCGGGCGCCAAGGCGGCGGGCGCGGTGATCGACGATGCGGCGGTGACCCCGAAATATGTGCATGGTTTCGCGCCCGCGCGCGAATTGCCGATCATCTGGAAGATTGCCCGTGGCTCGATCCGTAACAAGCTGCTGATCCTGTTGCCTGCCGCGCTGCTGTTGGCGAATTTCGCGCCCTGGCTGATTGCGCCGCTCTTGATGCTGGGTGGGGGCTATTTGTGCTTTGAGGGCGCGGAGAAGGTCTATCACGCGCTTGTGCCGCATGACACCAGCCATGTGTTCAAGGAGGACGAACCGGGCGACCCGCTGCATCTGGAAGAGCAGAAGGCCGCCGGTGCCATCAAGACCGATTTCATTCTGTCGGCCGAGATCATGACCATCATTCTCGCCGCCATTCCCGATAGCGGCTTCTGGATGGAGGCGGCGACGTTGGCGGTAGCTGGCGTGGGGATCACGATCGCGGTCTATGGATCCGTGGCGCTGATCGTGAAGGCCGACGACTTTGGCCTGTTTCTGGCGGAAAACGGAAGACTGGGGGCAACACGTGCCTTTGGCAGGGGGCTGGTGCGGGGAATGCCGCGTTTCATGCACCTGCTGACCGTGGTCGGTACAGCGGCGATGCTGTGGGTTGGCGGGTCAATCGTTATTCACGGAATGGAAGAGTTGGGCTTTGGCTGGCTGGGTCACCACATCCACGACTGGGCGTATGCCGTGGGTCATTTGGTTCCTGCGGCGTGGACGGGAGCGGTGGAGTGGATCGCCAAGGCCGCCATGGACGGGGTGTTCGGGCTGGCGCTCGGCTTTCTGTTGATCCCATTGGCGACGAAGGTCATCGCACCGGTGCTGGCTGCGGTCACTGGCAAAAAGAACTCCCATTAACACCGAAAAGGGCGGCATGTAGCCGCCCTTTCCCGATCAGATTGACCGTAGAACTCAGCCCAGCAGTTTCTTGGCCATGGCCGCGGTCGCTGCGGCGGTAATACCGAATTTCTCGTACAGCTCTTCGGCCGGGGCCGAGGCGCCGAAGCCGGTCATGCCGATGAAGCCCGCTTTTGCCTCGCGTCCGCGTTCTCCCAGCAGCCAGCGGTCCCAGCCGCCAGCACGCACAGCGGCCTCGACACCCACGCGCACGGGGCCGGCGGGCAGGACACGTTTGCGATAGGCTTCGTCCTGCTCGGCAAACAGCTCCATGCAGGGCATCGACACCACGCGGGTGCCGATGCCTTCGGCCTCCAGCGTGGCGCGGGCCTCCATGGCGATCTCGACCTCCGATCCGGTGGCGATCAGGATCACCTGACGCTTGCCGGTGGCCTCGGCCAGCACATAGCCGCCCTGAGCGGTCAGGTTCCGGGTCTTGTGCTCGGTGCGCAGGGTGGGCAGGTTCTGGCGCGTCAGCGACAGCACCGAGGGGCTGTTCTGGAAGGTCAGCGCCAGTTCCCAGGCCTCGGCGGTTTCCACCGTGTCGGCGGGGCGGAACACATAGGTGTTGGGAGTGGCCCGGCTGATCGCCAGGTGTTCGACCGGCTGGTGGGTCGGACCATCCTCGCCCAACCCGATCGAGTCATGCGTCATCACAAAGACCGAGGGGATCTTCATCAGCGCGGCCAGGCGCATCGACGGGCGGGCATAGTCGGTGAAGCACATGAAGGTGCCGCCATAGGGGCGGACGCCGCCATGCAGCGCCATGCCGTTCATCGCTGCTGCCATACCGTGTTCGCGGATACCCCAGTGGATATAACGGCCCTTGCGGTTTTCCGGCAGGAAGATGCCCAGATCGGCGGTCTTGGTGTTGTTCGAGCCGGTCAGGTCGGCCGAGCCGCCCACGGTCTCGGTCATGATCGGGTTCACGACCTTCAGAACCTCTTCCGAGCTTTTGCGGGTGGCCCACTTGGGCTGCTCTTCGGACACCTGCTTTTTCAGGGCACGGATGGCGCCCGACAGCTTCTTGGGCGCTTCGAACGCATAGGCCCGGGTGAATTCGGCCTGCTTGCGCTCGCTCAACTCGGCAAAGCGGACCTCCCAGGCGGTACGCTCGGCCGCACCACGGCTGCCGATGGCCTCCCAGGCGGATTTCACATCAAAGGGCACCTCGAAGGGTCCATGTGCCCAGCCATAGGCCTCTTTCGCCGCCAAGAGCTGGCCCTGATCGGTCAGCGCGCCATGTCCCTTGGAAGTGTCCTGTGCCGCGTGGCCGAGTGCGATATGGGTCTTGCAGGCGATCATCGTCGGCTTTTTCGAACCCTTCGCCTGAGTGAGGGCGGCGTCGATGGCGGCCGGGTCGTGACCGTCAATCTCGATCACATGCCAGCCCGAGGCAGCAAAGCGGCGCACCTGGTCGGTGCGGTCGGCGATATCGACGGTGCCGTCGATGGTGATGTTGTTGTTGTCCCACATTACGACCAGCTTGCTCAGCTCCAGCCGCCCTGCAAGGCCGATGGCTTCCTGGCTGACGCCCTCCATCAAGCAACCGTCACCGGCGATCACATAGGTGTAGTGATCGACGACCTTCTTGCCGTATTGCGCGCGCTGAATTTCCTCGGCGATGGCAAAGCCCACGGCGTTTGCGATGCCCTGGCCCAGTGGGCCGGTGGTGGTCTCGATCCCCCTGGCGAGGAAGTTTTCCGGGTGGCCTGCGGTCTTGGCGCCCATCTGGCGGAAGTTCTTGATCTCGTCGAGCGTGATCTCGGGGTTGCCGGTCAGGTAGAGCAGCGAATAGAGCAGCATCGAGCCATGGCCTGCCGACAGGATGAACCGGTCGCGGTCGGGCCACGTGGGGTTGGCGGCATCGAATTTCAGGTGCTTTTCAAACAGCACGGTGGCGACATCGGCCATGCCCATAGGCATACCGGAATGGCCGGAATTTGCCGCCGCGATGGCATCCAGCGTCAGGGCGCGGATGGCGGTGGCCTTGGTCCAGTGGTCGGGGTTCGCAGTGCGCAGCGCAGTCAGGTCCACGAGGCTTTGTCCTTTGGGTTTCGGGCGAGTTGCGCGCTCAATACCACTCACCCCTCAAAGTTCAAGCAGAACGGACCGATGCGGCGACTAGACGGATCAGAAGTGGCCTCCAAGTGATTGAAAGCAATGATAGGGGTATTTAGGGTGTCATTTGGTTAGACTACATCTATTCATCCCAGCACCCGATTCGGACCAAATCGGGACCGGTAGCCGGGCAGAGAACAAAAAACGCGTCACACGAAGGTGAGGGGCATGAGCCAGATTGAGGAACTACAGGGCCGTATCTCGGCCGCGATGGAGCGGATCAGCGCTGGCGTCGAAAGTCTTGGCAGACCGCAACCGGTTGTTGCCGCGATAGAAGATGCAGAGCCGGATGCCGATCTGGTTGCACAGCTGGAGGATGAGCGGCTTGCCAATGCCCAGCTTGAGGAACGCCTGAAATCCATCAAGGCCAAGCATGCGGCTGAGATCGAAGCACTGACATCTCAAACCGACGGGGCGACGGAGCCTGCCGAACTGGAGTTTTTGCGCAGCGAGTTGGAGGACACCCGGCGCGCACTGTCCGAGGCACAGGAAAGGCTGGACGCGGTGGCCTCCGAGAAGGAGCCCGCGCAAGAGGCGGAAGAACGTGCGGCGATGCAAGCAGAGATCGAGGCGCTTCGCGCCCAGGTCGAAAGTGCTGAAGATATCGCGGCGCTCAAAGCAGAGTTGGAGCAGCTGAGGTCGCGGGGCGACAACTCGGACCTGGTTGAGCAGTTGAGTGAGGAAAACGCCGCTCTGAAAAGCGAGTTGAGCAATTCCGAACGCCTGTCCGAGCTTCAGGCCGAGCTGGAGATGTTGCGTGCTGAACGTGTCAGCCATGGCGCGGCCATGTCACGGCTTGACGGGGATCTGCAACGTTTGCGCAAGGCGAACGACCAATTGAGAATGGTCGTTGCCGAACTGAGAAAAGCCAATGAGGCAGGTGTTGGAGAGCCGCATCTGATAAACAGCGCAATGTTGGCCGAGCTGGAGGCGTTGCGGGCCCAAAGGGCGACGGACGCATCCGAAGTGCATGCGGTCCTGAGCAAACTGGGGCCGTTGTTGTCCGCGGCCAACCTGGCAGAAGGAGAAGATGAGTGATGCCGGAGGTGACGATCCACATCGGGGGCCGGGGGTTCGAGGTATCCTGTCAGGAAGGCGAGGAAAGCTACCTGCATGCGGCTGCAAAAATGCTCGACGACGAGGCGCAAGTTCTGTCGGATCAGATCGGCCGCATGCCCGAGGCGCGCATGCTGCTGATGGCGGGGCTGATGCTCGCCGACAAGACCGCTGCGGTCGAGGACAAGATCAGGGTTGTCGAAGCCAAGCTTGCCGAACGCGAAGCGGAGATCGCCAGTCTGCGCAATGCGCCGGCCCCGGAACCCGAACGAGTCGAAATCGCGGTCATCCCGCCCTCTGTCACTGATACGCTGGCCGAACTCGCCGCGCGCGCGGAGGCGCTGGCGGACCAGGTCGAGGAGAAAGCCGCAGGATAATGCCCGGCGGGATCTGACCAGGATTTTCGAAACATCTAGAAAAAAGGCGCCCTTTGAGGCGCCTTTTTCGACAGGATTTGAATCAAATCCTGAAAACAAGGTCTTTGAAAGACCTTGTCTGCGATAACCAATCGGAACGGATCAGGCGTTAGCGGCGCGAATCTTGTCGGCGGCGTCCTTGTCATAGGCGACACCGTTTTCCTCGAACAATGTGTCGAGTTCACCGGAGAGGGTCATCTCGGTGATGATGTCGCAACCGCCGACGAATTCGCCCTTTACGTAGAGCTGCGGAATGGTCGGCCAGTCGGAATAGTCCTTGATCCCCTGGCGGATTTCGTCATCGGCCAGCACGTTGACGTCCTTGAATGCAACGCCCATGTAGTTCAGAACGCCGGCCACACGCGAGGAAAAGCCACATTGCGGCATCTCCTTGGTCCCCTTCATGTAGAGCACCACGTCGTTGGCTTTGACGGTTTCGTCGATGCGGGATTTTGCGTCGGTCATTGTCTCGTTTCCTGTTTCGCCGACGGTCGACCGTCAGGCATGTGAACAACTGAATTTTTCCGCCTCGGAGTTCAAGCGATGTATCAGTCAGTCTTTGGACGTTACTCGGGTGCCTTGGTTGTCAGGGCAAGTGCATGCAGCTTGCCGCTGTCGATCTCGGGTCTGACGGCGGCATTTACTGCGCGTTGTTGCTGAACACGGCTCTGCCCCTTGAAACTTTCATCGATAACTTCCGCCGCCCAATGGTTGCCGTCGCCCGCAAGGTCGGTGATGGTAATCTTTGCCTGCGGAAAACTGGCCCGGATCAGCGCTTCGATTTCATGGGCTTCCATAGCCATGTGATAAACTCCAGATGAATTGCTCTCAGATGTAGAGCGATGCGTCCCTGCGTGCAAGGGAGCGGCGCACCAATGTGGTGCGCCGTCCAATTTGCAATCTGCCGGGATCAGGCGACGGCGGCAGCAAAGCTGCTGCGGAACAGGGCGGCCAAGTCGGCAAGCGACGCTTCGGACGTGCCGATGCGGACAGTCTCGCCGCCAAATCGACCGACGGAGGAGACCTGCACGCCCGCCGTCGCGGCGGCTGTCATCAAGGCTTCGGCCTGGTCGAAATTGCAGGCGACCAGGTAGCGCGCCTGGTCTTCTCCGAAGAGGATCTCTGTGCCGGCGGCCTCAAGCTGCACTCCGACGCCCGCGGCTTCTGCGAGTTCGAATGCAGCCAGCGCCAACCCGCCGTCCCCAAGATCCGTGCAGGCCTTGATCAGGTCACGGTTGGCGCGGATGAAATCTCCGTTGCGCTTTTCAGCCTCGAGATCCACGTGAGGCGCGTCGCCGTCCTCGCGATTGAATACCTCGGCCAGCAGGGCGGATTGCCCCAGGTGACCCGTGGTTTCGCCGATCAGCAATGCGACATGGCCTTCGCGTACATCCTTACCGATAATCTCTTCGGTCGAGGTCAGCAGGCCTACGGCGCCGATCGTCGGTGTGGGCAGGATCGCGCTGCCGTCGGTCTCGTTATAAAGCGACACGTTGCCGGACACGATGGGCATGTCGAGCGCCGCACAGGCCGCTCCGATTCCCTTGATCGCACCGACGAACTGACCCATGATTTCCGGCTTTTCGGGATTGCCGAAGTTCAGGTTGTCGGTCGAGGCCAGCGGCCGCGCGCCCACGGCGGTCAGGTTGCGATAAGCCTCGGCCACCGCCTGTTTGCCGCCTTCCTCCGGGTTTGCGCGCACGTATCGCGGCGTTACGTCACTGGTGAAGGCCAGCGCCTTGTCGGTGCCATGCACGCGCACGATTCCGGCGCCCAGACCCGGTGTGCGGGCACTGTCGGCCATGACCATGGTGTCGTATTGCTCGTAGACCCATTGCTTGCCGCCGTAGTTTGGCGAGCCGATCAGGGCGCGCAGAGCGTCGATCGGGTCGATCTGCGGCACCTCGCCGACAGGAGCTGCGGCCGGGGTAGGGACCCAGGGGCGGTCGTATTCAGGCGCTTGTCCTGACAGCGGCGACAGAGGCAGATCGGCGCGGACCTCGCCCTTGTGCATGATGATGAACCGGTCTTCGGCGATGGTTTCACCCACGATGGCAAAGTCGAGGTCCCATTTGTCGAACACCGCCTTGGCCTCGGCCTCTTTCTCGGGCTTCAGCACCATGAGCATGCGCTCCTGGGATTCTGAGAGCATCATCTCGTAGGCGGTCATGTTCTCTTCGCGCTGCGGTACAGCGTCGAGGTTCAGCCGGATGCCCAGGCCGCCCTTGTCGCCCATCTCGACCGCCGAACAGGTCAGACCAGCAGCACCCATGTCCTGGATCGAGATCACGGCACCGGTCTGCATCAGTTCCAGACAGGCCTCCATCAAGCGCTTTTCGGTGAACGGGTCGCCCACCTGCACTGTGGGGCGCTTTTCCTCGATCGTGTCGTCAAACTCGGCGCTGGCCATTGTGGCGCCGCCGACGCCGTCGCGCCCGGTCTTGGCGCCCAGATAGACCACCGGCATGCCAATGCCCGAGGCGGCAGAGTAGAAGATCTTGTCGCTGTCGGCCAGACCGGCGGCAAAGGCGTTCACGAGGCAGTTGCCGTTGTAGGCGGGGTGGAACCGGACCTCGCCGCCCACACATGGCACGCCGAAACAGTTGCCATAACCGCCGATGCCCTCGACCACACCATTGACCAGCCGCCGGGTCTTGGGGTGGGTCGGCTCGCCAAAGCTGAGCGCGTTCATCGAGGCGATGGGCCGTGCGCCCATGGTAAAAACGTCGCGCAGGATGCCGCCCACGCCGGTGGCAGCGCCCTGATAGGGTTCGATATAGGACGGGTGGTTGTGGCTTTCCATCTTGAAGACCACCGCCTGACCGTCACCGATATCGACAACGCCCGCGTTTTCGCCCGGGCCACAGATCACCTGCAGACCGGAGGTGGGCAGGGTGCGCAGCCATTTCTTTGAGGATTTGTAGGAACAATGCTCGTTCCACATGGCCGAGAAAATGCCCAGCTCGGTAAAGGTCGGTTCGCGCCCGATGATCTCGAGGATCATGTCGTATTCCTCGGGCTTCAGCCCGTGCGCGGCGATCAGGTCCGGAGTGATTGCGGGCTCTTGCATCTGTGGTGTTCCCAAGCTGGCCGATGTTGGGCGCCTTTTAGGGCAAGGCCGCGTCGGGGGAAAGGGGCAAGAGGGCGCAGATTGCCGGAGGGGGTGACGCTCTTGCGGATGGGCAGCCCGAAATCGGAAATGGAAGGATTAGAATGAAAGTACCCCGCCACGGATGCGGCGGGGTCTAGGTGTTCCGATGGTTTTGCACGGAAATGGTTATTCGCCGCCTTGTTGAGATTGCTCATTGGCGGCTTGTGCCGCAGCGGCCGCAACCGCCGATTTCTGGTCCGGCGTCAGATGGTCGGCTTCGTCCAGACCGGGAATGGCGACACGGACTTCGCGACGGGCGAATTCAATGCCGTTCGCCTTGAATTCGGTTTTCACCCGGTTGAAGATTTCCTTGCGCAGGGTGAACTGCTTGCCGGGCTTGGCCATGAACTTGCCCCGGATGATCATGCCGACATCGTCGAAATCGAATACACCCTGTGACTTGAAGGGTTGCAGGAAACCTTCCTTGTGGGTTGGATCCTCCATCATCTCGGCGCCGATCTTCTTGAAGATCTTCTTCACCTTGTTGGGATCGGTGTCGAAAGGCACGGTGAACTTGAGCTTCATGATTACCCAGTCCCGGCTGTAGTTTGTCAGCTTGGCGATCTCGCCATAGGGGATCGTGTGGACTGGTCCACGGTGATGGCGCAACTGCATCGAGCGGATCGAGATTTTCTCAACCGTGCCTGTGGTGCCTCCGACATCCACATATTCACCCACGCGGAATGCATCGTCGATCAGGAAGAAAATGCCGCCGACAATGTCGGCAACCAGTTTTTGCGCGCCAAAGCCGATAGCAAGGCCGAGGATCCCGGCACCGGCCAGCAGCGGAGTGATGTCGAGGCCAAGCGCCCCGAGCGCAAGAAGGGCGAAGATCACCGCGATGGCAACCTGCGCCGTGACGCGCAACAGCGGTAGAACGGTCACCAGCCGCGAGCCTCCGGCGCCGCCGCCTTCGCCCGCTTCCTCGTCCGGGCTTTGCTCGATCGCCGTCTGTTCCTTTGCCAGGCGGCGGTTGATCCAGAGCGAGATGACCTCGTCCAGAATGTAGCCGATGGCAATGATGATCAGGAACTGGATGACCGCACCACCGGCATCGGAGCCCGCGCCCGCCACCTGCCGCAGGTCGATCTCCCAGGCATTGGCGATCATCAGGACCACAAAGATGCCCGCCACCACGCGGCCGATACGGATATAGCTGCGCTTGGTCGAGCGATAGGCCTGCTCAGCTATGGGGCCGGTGCCGATGAGCGGCGGTTGCAGATGCCGCACGAGCCCCCGGATCAGCGTGTCGATGGCCGGAGCCATCAGCAGCCAGAACATGGTCACGTAATGTGCTCCCGCGCCCACATTGACCAGCACCGCCATGTCGCGGATCGCTACGAAATACTCCACGATCAACCAGACGGCCGCCGAGACCGCGATGGCGAAATAGGGGTAGTAGGTTGCGACTTTTTCGTCGAACTCGGTGCGGTCGGGATCGTTGCCGCGCATCATATCGGTCAGTCCGCTGCGCGCTGTCCAGGCGATGAGAGCGATATAGATATGGATCGAAGCGTTCAGCCAGAAACCCAGCCGCATATCGCCCATCGCCACGCCGTTCAGATTGTTGAAGGTGACGATGAACAGGGTAAAGCCGATCAGCAGGAAAAGGCCGATCTGGTTGCGGTGCAGATAGTTCGCCCAATGGTCATTGGCGTTCACCAGTCGTAGGTCGGGGCGGTTCGGAGCCAGGACAAAACGCGAGATCGCGGCCCCCAGACGCGGCAGCCAGATCAGATAGAGTACAAAGGGCGCCGCATAGGCGATCTGCTCGGGTTCCAGCAGGCGGCGGCCGACAAAGACCAGCGTATAGTAGAAGACGACCAGCCCGAGAACCTCGCGGCAGAAGCGGCGAAAGAGGAAACTCACCGCGCCGCGGAGATCGTCCGACGCACTTGCCGGATCGGCCTTGATCCACGAGCGGGTCACAAAAACCGCCAGCTTTTCAGCCGCATAGCCTATGGCGAGGGCGAGCAGCGTATAGCCGAACAGAGTGGCTATGCCCGCGCTACCCAAGGTGGTTGCAAAATTCGACAGCGCCTCGGCCTGTTTCGTCACCAGCAGCGGCACCTTGCGCAAGGCATCCAGCCACGAGGCGGCCAGCGCCTTGGCGGCGTCGCCGATCCGGGCCACGGGCCCCTTGCGCGGCTCGGAAACCTCCTGCGCGGCCAGCGCCACCGCGTCCAGCCGTTCCAGCAGCAGGGCGCGAACCTGATCGTCGGACAGGCGGGCCACCAGGTCGTCGACCTGTTCCGGGGTCAGGTTGTCTGGGACGGTCGGGGTGGTTGCGGCAGGTGCGCCCGATGGAACCGGAACCTGCGCCGCCAATGGCACGGAGATGCAAAAAAGGGCGGCTACCAGGGCCAGCACCTTGAAAAGCGGTTTCATGAATTGCCCTCGTTTTTGATAATTACGTTTTTACCGCGCGTATGCTCAAACACAAACGATTTCAGCGGGTAGAGAGGGCGCTCTCCGGCCGGTACGGCAAAAAAAAGGCCGAGCACTAAGCTCGGCCGTAGTCCAACAGGGAGGTATGAAGAGGATGAGCGTTTGAGCATCACCGCCTTCGAGTGCTCATTTATGTGGCGCCCCTTGAACGTTCAAGCTTTTTATGTCGCAGATGCAGCATTTCCGATATGCAAAAATTGCATGTCTATAGAATGCCAAGCTCTTTCAATTGCTTGCGGTGGGCAATGATTTCGTCCTGAACGAAATCCCGAAATGCCGCCACGCGCTGTGAATGCCGCAGCTCTTCTGGATAGGCGAGGTAGACGGGAACCTCGGATGATTTTATTTCCGGCAGCACATGAACCAGATCCGGAAAATCCTGGGTGACATAGTCCGGCAGGACGCCAATTCCCAGGTTATTCAAGACGCCCTGAAGAATACCGAAGTAGTTGTTAACGGTCAGCAGTGACGCCGGATTGTAGGCTAGCAGATGCTGCGCCAGAACCGCACTGGCGCCCACCTGGGCGGCAGATGTGTTCTGACAGATCAGCCGGTGATTGCTGATATCCGAGATATCGGTCGGAACGCCCGCGCTGTCGAGATAGGCGCGCGTGGCATAGAGCTTCATCTCTACAGTCATCAGACGCTTGCGGATCAGATCGGCCTGGCTGGGTTCCTTCATGCGGATGGCCACGTCGGCTTCTCGCATCGGAAGGTCCAGCACTCTCTCTTCGAGCATCAGGTCGACCTTGAGGTCGGGATACTTCTGGTAAAGTGCAGTCAGGCGCGGGGCCAACCACAATGTGCCAAATCCGAATGTCGTGGTCACGCGCAATTCGCCGAACACCTCTTCCTCGCTGTCGCGGATACGAGCGGCGGCGGCATCCAGGCGTTTGGCCATGGATTTGGTGGCGTCGAACAGAAGCTCTCCCTGCTCGGTCAGAATCAGGCCGCGAGCATGACGATGGAAAAGAGTCGCGTTCAGCGATTCCTCAAGCGCGCGAATCTGTCGGCTGACCGCTGATTGCGACAGATTCAGCTTGTCGCCCGCATGAGTGAGACTTCCTGCGTCGGCGACTGCGTGGAAGATTCGAAGCTTGTCCCAGTCCATGCCCGTAACTTTCTTAATCAGGGTGACGGACTATATGAAAGACATGACAATTTCCAGAAATATCGGACCGTGCAAAAGGCAAAGCATTTTTTTTAGACTATGCAGGTCAGCAATTATGACCTAAAATTCGACGCATGATACCGCCGATCCGGCGCAGGGGAGACGTCAGATGAGCCAACAGAAAATTTCGCTGAACGATAAGTTCGATCTGGAGAAGAGCCCGGTACTTTTGAACGGTACTCAGGCGCTGGTACGCCTGATGTTGATGCAGAAGGCGCGCGACGCCGCCGCCGGTCTGAACACGGCAGGTCTGGTCACCGGCTATCGTGGTTCGCCCTTGGGCGCGGTCGATTTGCAGATGAGCCGGGCGCAGAAACAGCTGAACGCGGCCGATGTCACTTTTCAGTTCGGGCTGAACGAGGATCTGGCGGCCACCGCCCTGTGGGGCAGTCAGCAGGCGGGGCTGCGCGGCGACGGTAAATACGATGGTGTCTTTGGCCTGTGGTACGGCAAGGGGCCGGGGGTGGATCGGTCAGGCGATGTGATGCGCCACGCCAACATGGCCGGTACCGCCACACATGGCGGTGTGCTGATGGCGATGGGCGACGACCATACCGGCGAAAGCTCGACCGTGCTGCACCAGTCGGAATGGGCGCTGGTGGACATGTACATGCCCGTCGTCAGCCCGGCAGGTGTTCAGGAGATTCTGGACTACGGCATCTATGGTTATGCCTTGAGCCGGTTCTCTGGTCTCTGGGTTGGTCTCAAGACCATGAAGGATACGATCGAAGTGACTTCGGTCGTGGATGGCCGTCCCGACCGGATGCAGCTGGTGACCCCCGGTTTTGACATGCCCGAGGGCGGGCTGAACATCCGTCTGGGCGACACGCCGCACCTGCAAGAGGGACGGATCATAGATTACAAACGCTTTGCCGCCGAGGCCTTCAGCCGCGCCAACCGGATGGACAAGCGGGTCTGGGGCAAGCCGGGCGCCAAGATCGGTATCGCTGCGGCGGGCAAGAACTGGCTCGACCTTGTGCATGCCATGTCGCTCTTGAACATCGACGAGAACGAGGCCGAGCGTCTGGGCATCACCACCTACAAAATCGGCCAGACCTTTCCGCTGGACATGCAGAGTTTCCACGACTGGGCCGAAGATCTGGACTTGGTGGTGATCGTCGAGGAAAAGCGCAAGCTGATCGAGGTGCAGGTCAAGGAAGCCATCTTTGACGACCGTCAGGGCCGCCGCGTGTATGGCTGGTACAAGGGCGGCGCCGGGGCGATGCACCGCGAAGAGCTGTTCCCGACCCGTGGCGCGCTGGATCCGATCCTGATCGCCGAGAAACTGGGTGGGATCTTTATCGAAGAGGGGCGCGAGACCGATGGGATTCGAGCCGGCCTTAATGCTCTGGCCGATGCGCGGCGCAACGACAACGCGCAGGAAATCGCGTCGCGTCTGCCGTATTTCTGCTCAGGCTGCCCACACAACAGCTCGACCAAGGTGCCCGATGGCAGCCGCGCCTATGCCGGGATCGGCTGTCACTACATGGTGCAGTGGATGGACCGGAACACCCAAGGCTTTACCCATATGGGTGGCGAGGGTGCGAACTGGATCGGCGAGGCGCCGTTTTCCAAGACCAAGCACGTGTTCCAGAACCTGGGCGACGGCACCTATAACCATTCCGGCGTGCAGGCGATCCGCGCCGCCTTGGCCGCTGGCACCAACATCACCTACAAGATCCTGTTCAACGACGCGGTCGCAATGACCGGCGGGCAGGAGAACGAGGGCGATCTGACCGCGCCGCGCATCGTGGCCGAGCTGAAGGCGATGGGTGTCAAGGAGCTGGCCGTTGTCTATGACGACAAGGAAGACGTGGACCGGTCGCAATTCCCCGCTGGTGTCCCGTTCTACGAGCGCGCCGAGTTGATGCAGGTGCAAAAACGGTTCCGCGAGATCGAGGGCGTCAGCGCCATCGTCTATATCCAGACCTGCGCCGCCGAGAAACGCCGTCGCCGTAAGCGCGGCACCTTCCCCGATCCGGACAAGCGGGTGTTCATCAATACCGATATCTGCGAGGGCTGTGGCGATTGCGGGGTGCAGTCGAACTGTGTCTCGATCGTGCCCAAGGAGACCGAACTGGGCCGCAAGCGCGCCATCGATCAATCCTCGTGCAACAAGGATTTCTCTTGCGTCAAAGGGTTCTGCCCGTCCTTCGTTACCGTGCAGGGGGCCAAGATCCGCAAGGAAGCCACCGCCGAGATCGACCTGCCGCATCTGCCGATGCCCGAGTTGCCCGCCATTACAGGCACCCATAACGTGGTGATCACCGGTGTCGGCGGCACCGGCGTCGTGACTATCGGGGCAGTGCTGGCGCAGGCTGCGCAGATCGACGGCAAGGGCGCGGGCATGATGGAAATGGCGGGGCTGGCGCAAAAGGGCGGCGCCGTGCACATCCATTGCCGCATCGCCAACCGGCCCGAGGATATCAGCGCCATCCGCGTCGCCACCGGCGAGGCGCATGCGCTGATCGGTGGTGACCTTGTGGTCAGCGCTGGAGCCAAGACGCTGGGCCTGACCCGTACCGGCACCACAGGCGCTGTGGTCAACAGCCACGAGATCATCACCGGCGATTTTACACGTAACACCGATTTCACCATCCCCGCCGACCGACTGAGCCTTGCGCTTGAGGCGCGACTGAAAGAGCGGCTGGACCTGTTCGACGCCTCGGAACTGGCGCGGGCGGTGATGGGCGATTCGATCTATTCCAACATGATGGTGTTCGGCGCCGCCTGGCAGCGCGGGCTGCTGCCAGTCAGCCACGAGGCCATCATGCAGGCGATCGAGATGAACGGTGCCGCGGTCGAGCGCAACAAGCGCGCCTTTGACATCGGCCGCTGGGCAGTGCTGCATGCAGATGAGGCCGCACGGCTGATCCGGCCCAATGTGGTCGACCTGCCGAAATCTCCCGAGGACAAGATTGCCTATCGGGCTGAGCATCTGACCGCCTATCAGGGAGCGCGTCTGGCCAAACGCTACCGCAAGGTGGTCGACGGGATCGAGGACGGCGATCTGCGCGCGGCGGTGGCCGAGGGCTATCACAAACTCTTGTCCTACAAGGACGAATACGAGGTGGCGCGCCTGCTGCTCGACAGCCGCGACAAGGCTGCCGCCGAATTCGATGGCGATCTGAAGCTGACCCTGCATCTGGCACCGCCGATCCTGGGCGGCAAGGATGCGGATGGGCGTCCGAAAAAGCGTGAGTTTTCCGAGCGCTGGCTGGGGCTCTTCAAGTTGTTGGCGCGGATGAAGGGACTGCGCGGCACGCCGCTCGATCTGTTCGGCTATACCGCCGAGCGCAAGATGGAGCGGGCGCTGATCCGGCAATACGAGGCAGACATGCGCGAAGTGCTACCGAAACTCGACACCCGCACCCGCGATGCCATCGTGGCGCTGGCGCGGCTGCCTCTGGAGATCCGCGGATTCGGTCTGGTCAAGCAGGCGAACGAAGCCAAGGCCGCCAAACGGCGCGAAGAGCTCTTGGCGGTAATCCGCCAGGGTGGCCCGTCGATGGCAAAAGCGGCGGAATAACGCGTCATCTGACTGTTACAGGCTCTATGCAAAGTCCAGGACTGCCCCTATTTCAGGGGCAGTTTTTTCGGAGCCGTTCATGACCGCAGAGCGCCATATCGCCCGCGATATCAGCTATGCCCATTCCGCCGTGACCAGGGGAGGTCGGGCGGTGATCCGCCTGATGGAGAACACCACCGGACGCCTGAGCTTGATCCGGCGCGCGCAAGGATATGAGCAGGAAGTCGCCCGGGGCCGCGATTTCTGGGCGGTGATTGTCGAGCGATACGGCCTGACGCTGGATGTGGTGGGCGGCACTCTGGAGAATATCCCGAAGGACGGGCCGCTGATCCTGATCGCCAATCATCCTTACGGCATCCTCGACGGGCTGATGATGGGACATATTCTGGCGCGGACACGGGGCGATTTCCGCATCATGGCAAACCGGGTTTTCCGAAAGGCCGAGGACATCAACCGGATCATCCTGCCGATCTCGTTCGACGACACCCGCGAGGCGGTGCAGCTGAACCTCGACACCCGTCGACAGGCGCTAAGCTATCTGGGGCAGGGCGGCGCGATCGGTATCTTTCCCGGCGGTACCGTCTCGACCGGGTTGCACCCGTTCTCGCATCCGATGGATCCGGGCTGGCGCGGGTTTACGGCCCGGATGGTGGCAAAATCCAATGCGGTGGTGGTGCCGGTCTTCTTTGACGGTCATACCAGCCGCCTGTTCCAGATCGCCAGCCACCTGCATTCGACCCTGCGCATGGGGTTGTTGATCAAGGAATTCCGCAAGCGGGTGGATACACCGGTGCGCGTGGTGGTGGGCCAGCCCATCGGCCGCGACATTCTGGACCCTCTGGCCCGGGACACGCGCAAGATGATGGATTTTCTGCGCAAGGCGACGTATGAGCTGTCTCCGACGCCGCTCAAGTCTTTTGACTACGGCTATGAATTCGAGGAACGGCATCGCGCCTGAAGGGACAGATGGCAGTAGGGATATTCGATTCGGGCCTGGGTGGCCTGACCGTGCTGGAAGCGGCGCAGAAACGGTTGCCGGATGTAGAGTTTCTCTACTATGCCGACAGCGCCCATGCACCTTATGGGGTGCGCACGCCCGAGGATATCTTTCAGCTGACCCGGACGGCGGTGCATGACCTGTGGAACCGGGGCTGCGACCTAGTGATTCTGGCCTGCAACACCGCCAGCGCCGCAGCGCTGCGCCGGATGCAGGAAGAGGGTGTTCCACCGGGCAAGCGGGTGCTTGGCGTGTTCGTGCCGCTGATCGAAGCGCTGACCGAGCGGCAATGGGGCGACAACAGCCCCCCGCGCGAGGTCGAGGTCAAGAACGTCGCCCTGTTTGCAACGCCCGCCACCGTGGCCAGCCGCGCGTTCCAACGCGAACTGGCCTTTCGCGCCATCGGTGTGGATGTCGAGGCGCAGGCCTGTGGCGGGGTGGTCGATGCCATCGAAGAGGGAGACCTGATCCTGGCCGAAGCGCTGGTACGCAGTCATGTGGACGCGCTGAAACGCAAGATGCCCTGTCCGCAGGCGGCCATTCTGGGTTGTACGCATTATCCGTTGATGGCCGAGGCTTTCCAGGACGCGCTGGGTCCCGAGGTCACAGTATTCAGCCAGGGAGATCTGGTTGCGGAAAGCCTGGCCGACTATCTGAAACGTCATCCGAACATGCTGGGATCGGGTAAGGGCGGCTATCTGACGACAGGCAAACCCGCAACCGTGAGCAGCCGGGCTACCCAGTTCCTGCGGCGCAAGATCGAGTTTCAGGCCGCCTGACTTCGGTCAAGGCCGTGGCCGAATTCAACGCCTATTGCGGTATCAACCTGATCGTGAAACCGTAACCGCTGACAAAAGGTAGCAGCCGCAAGACCTTGCAGAGCGCCAATTCGATGTTAGCTGAACGGTCAACTACTGGTCTGATGATGGCCCCGCTCTTTCTGGTGAGGACGCTATGAAATCGCTGAAGAAACAACGTCGCATACAGGTTATTGCCGTGGCCGCCGTGGCCTTGGTTTTGGCGACCGGCTTGATCGGATATGCCATGCGGGATGGCATAAACTTCTTTCGCGCACCCAGCCAGGTGATCGCGGAACCGCCGGCGGCCACTGAAGTGTTTCGCCTTGGCGGACTGGTCGAGGAAGGGACCCTGATCCGCGGTCAGGGTGAAACAGTCCGGTTCTCTGTCACCGATGGCGGCGAAAGCGTGCCAGTGGTGTTTACAGGTGTACTGCCGGATCTGTTTGGCGAGAACCAGGGCATGATCGGAACCGGGCGGTACGTCAACGGTGTCTTCGAAGCCTCTGAAATCCTAGCGAAACACGACGAAACCTATATGCCGAAAGAGGTTATGGACGCGCTCAAGGAACAGGGCGTTTATCAGGCGCCGGAAAGCTAAACGGGCGCCTTCGGCGGGAGTATCTGGCGCGAAATGAAGGAAAGGGCGTTGCGTAAGTGGCGCCCTTTGTTGTGTCGCAGGCTTAACCCTTTTGCGGCCTCATCAGAGCGGTTCTGATGGAGGTCGAGACCAATGCAGACGGTACGGCAGATCGCTCAAGACATCGTGGCGCGAGAGGGCGGGTTCGTGAACGATCCTGATGACCCGGGTGGGGCGACCAATTTCGGGGTAACCATCCACACCTTGCGGCGGCTGGGGTTGGATGTGACCGGTGACGGGGTAGTGGATGTCGCCGATGTGCGGGCGCTGAGCCAGGAGCAGGCGGTTGAGATTTTTCTGACCCATTACTACGCCCGCCCGCGCATCGGCGAGATGCCCGAGGCGGTGCAGGCGTCGCTGTTCGACATGTATGTGAACGCGGGCGGCAACGCAGTGAAGATCCTGCAACGGCTGCTGCGCGATATGGGGTATGACGTGTCAGTGGACGGCGCGATCGGGCCGCAGACCCTGCACGCGGCGCGGGATGCCGCGATCCCGCGCCCCGAGGCGCTGCGGGATGCCTATGGGGTGGCGCGGCGCAACTATTACTTCCGGCTCGCCGACCGGCGCCCGGCTAGTCGCAAATATGCCCGCAGCAGCAGCGGCGACAAGGGCGGCTGGATCAAGCGGGCCGAGGAATTCATGGCGCCCGAATACCATATGAGCACGGCTGAGTTTACGCGGAGGGTCTCAGGATGGGTCTGATCGGTGGGTTGATCGAGCTGTTGTTCGGTGGCGGACGCAATGTGGTACGCGAGACGACCGAGGTGTTTCGCGAGAATGCCGAGGCGGGGGCGGAACGGGCGCGCGACGTGCAGATGAGCGCGTTGGACCAGTTTTCTGCGGAATTCGTTGTGCCGAGGCGCGGCGGATTCGACCGTTTCATGGACGGGCTGAACCGGCTGCCGCGCCCGGCGATGGCGCTGGGGACGCTGGGCCTGTTCATCGCGGCGATGTCCGATCCGATCTGGTTTGCCGAGCGGATGCAGGGAATTGGGCTCGTGCCGGAACCGCTCTGGTGGCTGCTGGGGGTGATCGTGTCGTTTTACTTCGGAGCTCGCCACCAGGCCAAGGCGCAGGATTTTCAGCGCGACCTAGCTACCACGATCAGCCGGGTTCCGCAGGCGGTGGAGAACATCCGTGCATTGCGAGCGTTGCGCTTTGACAGCCCAGGTGCGGCCGATGCCGGTACTGACGCGGAAATGGCGCTGGCGGCAACCACCCCCGAGGTCAACCGTGCCCTGGAGGACTGGCGCCGTATAAAAAGGGCCTGACGGCGCGACACTATGCGCTGCAAATCCCGGCGAAAGGGATTGGCTGTACCCGGGCCGGGGTTTATATCTCGGCCCATGGTTACAGAACTCGGTCACTTCGCCCTCATCCTCGCCTTCATGGTCGCTATCGTACAGATGGTTGTGCCGATGGTTGGTGCTCAGAAACGCTGGACTTCGTGGATGGCGGTCGCTGAACCGGCCGCGGGAATACAGTTCCTGCTGACCGCCTTTGCCTTTGCCGCGCTGGTCTGGGCCTTTGTGACCTCGGATTTCTCGCTGCGGCTGGTGGTGCTGAACAGCCATTCGGCGAAGCCGATGCTCTACAAGATCAGCGGCACATGGGGCAATCACGAGGGTTCGATGCTGCTGTGGGTGCTGATCGTGACACTATTCGGCGCGATGGCGGCCTGGTTTGGCGGCGAACTGCCGCCCACGCTCAAGGCCCGCGTGCTTGCGGTTCAATCGGCGATCGCTGTGGCTTTCTTTGCCTTTATCCTCTTTACTTCGAACCCCTTCCTGCGGCTGGCGGTGCCGCCCTTTGACGGGCAGGACCTGAACCCTCTGTTGCAGGATCCGGGCCTCGCATTCCATCCGCCGTTTCTCTATCTCGGCTATGTGGGGCTGAGCATGGCGTTCTCCTTTGCCGTGGCGGCTCTCATCGAGGGGCGTGTCGATGCGGCCTGGGCTCGCTGGGTACGGCCCTGGACACTGGCGGCCTGGATATTCTTGACCATCGGCATCGCGCTGGGGTCTTGGTGGGCCTACTACGAACTGGGCTGGGGTGGGTTTTGGTTCTGGGACCCGGTCGAGAACGCCTCTTTCATGCCCTGGCTCCTGGCCGCCGCGCTTTTGCATTCGGCCATCGTGGTGGAGAAGCGTGAGGCGCTGAAAAGCTGGACCATTCTGCTGGCGATCCTGGCCTTTGGATTCTCGCTGATCGGCACGTTCATTGTACGTTCCGGCCTGTTGACCAGTGTGCATGCCTTTGCCAACGACCCCGAGCGGGGCATGTTCATCCTGGGTATCCTGGGAATCTTCACCGGCGGCGCATTGACGCTTTTTGCCGCACGGGCGCAGGTGATGGAGGCCAAAGGAGTCTTTTCGGTCGTAAGCCGTGAAAGCGCGCTTGTGCTGAACAATATCCTGCTGGCGGTCGGATCGTTTGTAGTGTTCTTCGGTACACTCTGGCCAATCGTTGCCGAGATGTTCTTTGACCGTAAGTTGTCGGTTGGTGCGCCATTCTTCAACGCGGCCTTCACGCCCTTCATGGTGGTTCTGGGTCTGGCGCTGCCGCTGGGCGCCATCTTGCCGTGGAAGCGTGGCAAGCTGGCGCGCGCGGCTTACAGCCTGCGGTTTGCCTTCTTCCTGGCACTGACACTGGCCATGCTGGTCTGGGCCATGCAGTCGGGGCGTAGTGCGTTGGGTCCTGTAGGTCTGTTCCTGGGAGCTTGGATCACTTTCGGAGCGATAATAGATCTGTGGAGCCGGACAGGGCGGACGGGCAAGTTTGCCAGAATTCTGCGCCTGCCGCGTGCGGACTGGGGCAAGGCGGTCGCGCATACCGGATTGGGTGTCACGATGTTCGCCATTGCCGGGCTATTGGCCTGGGAAGTGGAGGATATCCGCGTTGCCCGCATCGGCGAGCCGTTCGAGGTGGGCGGGTTTACCCTGACGCTGGACGCGGTCGAGCGGGTACCCGGGCCCAACTATTTCTCGACAATGGCCACAGTCCGGCTGGAGAAGGATGACCGCCAGGTGGCGGTACTGAACCCCGAGAAGCGCGAGTACCCGGTGGCCCGGATGCCTACGACAGAGGCGGCAATTGACTATCGGTTCCTGCGGGATGTCTATGTAGTGATCGGCGACCGTCAGGATGATGGTGGTTGGACCATGCGGACCTATATCAAACCCTTCGCCAATTGGATCTGGGCCGGGTCGCTGTTGATGGCGATTGGTGGTCTTCTCAGCCTTAGTGACCGGCGGTTCCGGGTGGCCGCAGGCGCGCGAAATGCTCCGGCAGGTGGAGTTCCGGCGGAATGAAACGGCTGATCCTGATCCTGACGCTCCTGGCTGCGCCGCTCTGGGCAGTTCAGCCTGACGAAGTGCTGGATGACCCGTTACTGGAATCGCGGGCGAGGGAACTGAGCAAGGAGTTGCGCTGTCTGGTTTGCCGAAACGAAAGCATCGACGAATCGAATGCTGACCTTGCCCGCGACCTGCGCATTCTGCTGCGGGAACGGCTGGTGGCCGGGGATAGCGACACGCAGGCCATTGACTATATCGTCGATCGCTATGGCGAATATGTCCTTCTGAAACCCACGACATCCGGTGCGAACTGGATGTTGTGGCTGGCCGGACCTCTTATGTTGGTGACCGCCGCGGCGATGGGCTGGGCATTCGTGCGGAACAGGTCGACTGCGACCGCCTCTGTCGAAGTGGCGCTGAGCACCGATGAGCAGGAGCGTCTGCGTCGTATTCTCGAGGAGTGACGCGCGGTTCCCCTTTTCCATTGGTCCGACATGCGCCAGTTTGCGTCCATTGAACCTGCGACCGAGGGCCATGGAAATGGAATACGACACGATCACACTGGACATCACCGACGGCCTTGCGGTTTTGACGATGAACCGTCCGGACAAGATGAACGCCCTGACCGGCCGGATGCGGGCCGAGATCACCTTTGCGATGCGGGCAGCTGCCAAAGAGGCACGTGCCATTGTGTTGACGGGCTCGGGGCGTGCGTTCTGCACCGGTCAGGATCTGGGCGATGCTGCCAGTTCAGGCAAGATCGATCTGGAGCGGACCCTGCGGGACGAATACAACCCCATGCTGGAGGCGATCTATGATTGCCCAGTGCCGACCATCGCTGCGGTCAATGGCCCGGCGGCGGGGGCGGGAGCCAATCTGGCACTGTGCGCTGACGTGGTGATTGCGACCGAAAGCGCCTACTTCCTCCAAGCCTTTGCCCGGATCGGCCTTATGCCCGATGCCGGTGGCACTTGGTTCCTGCCGCGCCAGATGGGATTGGCCAAGGCAATGGGGGCAGCTCTGTTTGCCGACAAGATCACCGCACGTCAGGCCGAAAGCTGGGGCATGATCTGGGAAGCTGTCGCCGATGACGAGTTTGACGCCCATTGGCGCAAGCGCGCGGCCTATCTGGCCGAAGGGCCGACCGCCGCATTTGCCAATATCAAAAAGGCGATCCGCTCCAGCTTTGGCAAGTCGCTGCCGGATCAGCTCGCCTCCGAGGCGCATTTGCAGGGCGAATGCGGGCGCACGCGCGATTTTCAGGAAGGCGTGGTTGCCTTCATGGAGAAGCGTGCCGCAAAGTTTGAAGGCCGGTGACCAATCGCCGAGTTGACAAGACAGGGGCGTGAAGCGGCATCATGCCAGCATGAGCGCCCCAACCCAACACCCGGATGCTGCCGTCCTTGAACATCTGACAGGACGCAATCGGGGACTGTATTCCTGGATCACCTCGGATGCGGTCGACATCCTGCTGGACGACGACGGCATTTTACGCGCGCTGGCCGCGGGCGATGTCCGGGTTTCCGGACAGGTCGTCGCCCGCATTCTGCGGCAAAAGAACGGATTTCATCTGATCACGGCACCCCGGGCGCGGGTCTGGGTAAACCGGCAGCCTGTCGAGGCCGCCGATCTGACCCAGGGCGACGTGATAGAGTTCGAGGAAAACGGACCGCTCTCGCGCATACGAATTTACGATGCGCAGCACCATCGGCAAAGCTCTCTTTCCGATATCCTGGGGGACGCCGAAAGTTACTTGAGGACAAGTCGGCGCCCACTTGTGCGGCGGTTGGCCCGGGCTACTGGAATGGTGCTGAGCCGTGTTGTCACGAGCCCGTCGATCCTGTTCCGGGCGGGTGTCGTTATCACGCTTGGGGTTCTGGCGGTGTTCGCCGGTTGGCAGTATTTTTCGGACCGGGCCTTGCAACAGCAGATCGAAGGCGGTCGCCTTCAGGTCGATGCCTTGGCCTCGGCCTTGGAAAAAGCCCAGCGAGAGGCGATCCGGCCGGGTGATCTGAACGCGCTTCAGGACGAGATCGGGGTTCGCCTGCGCGTGAATGCCGAGCGGATCGATACGCTCGAGGATCAGTCCACTGCCGGAACGCGGGTCGTTTCGCTGGCAACCGGATCTGTGGTGTTCCTGCAAGGCGGATACGGATTGCGCGTGCGGGACTCCGGGCAGATGCTGCGGCATGTCCTGGGGCGAGATGGAAGCCGGTTGATCTATCCGAATGGGCAGCCTGTCCTGTCCCCGGATGGCGAGGGTCCGGTTGCCGAGGCGCAGGTGACCGGTACCGGGTTTGTCCTGCGTGGGGCAGGGGTGATCGTGACGAACCGGCACGTGGCGGCGCCGTGGGAGCAAAACTCGGCCCTTCAATTTGGCGGTGATACGTTGGAGCCGGTGCTGACCCGGTTTATCGGCTATATCCCCGGTCGACCCGACGCGATTGGCCTTTCCATACTCGCGCTCAGCGACACTGCGGATCTGGCCCTGGTGGTGCCTGCTGACATATCGTCCTTGCCCGATGGGCTGGACTTGGCCGAAACGCTGCCGGTGCCAGGTCAGGAAGTGCTGGTGATGGGTTATCCGACCGGGCTGATGTCGATGCTGGCCCGGTCTGGCGAGCAATTTGTCGAGGAGATGCGCCTCTCTGGACGGACGGGGTTCTGGGAAGTGGCCGAGCAACTGGCGGCCGCAGGTCTGATGTGGCCGTTGTCGAGCCGGGGGATCGTCGGGCAGATCACCCAGGCCTCGGTCGTTTATGACGCCGAAACCACGCATGGCGGCAGCGGGGGGCCGGTCCTGAACCTGCAAGGGCAGGTGGTAGCGGTCAACACGGCCATCTTGCCGGACTTCGGCGGATCAAACCTGGGCGTGCCGGTGGCCGAGGTGAGGGCGCTGTTGGCAGCGCCCTCCCAATAGGCTCAGGCGCGGCGGCGGCGTCCGCCACGGGCGCGGCGTTCGCCACCATCATCGCCGGTGCCGTCCGAGGCGGAGGTGAAGGCGCCCAGCGCTTCGACAATCTGGTCCAGTGTGGGCCGTTCGCCACGCGGGGTTGAATCAAGCGCCGCCCGCATCTTGACCAGATGCTCGGGCATGGTGCCGCAACAGCCGCCGATGATCTTGGCCCCGGCATCGCGGGCCATGGTGGCGTAGACAGCCATCAGCTCCGGCGTGCCGTCATAGTGAATATGGCCATCGACATATTTCGGGATGCCTGCGTTGCCCTTGGAAATGATCGGCCGCTTGGTCCCTTGAGCCGCGAATCCCAGTACGGTGCGCAGGATGTCTGACGCCCCGGTGCCGCAATTCGCACCAAAGGCCAGCGGCGGATTGGGGAGACTTTCAACCAGCTGGACCATATCGGCCGAGGTGACACCCATCATCGTGCGTCCGGCGGTGTCAAAACTCATCGTGCCGCACCAGGGCATGTCCGCCAGCGCAAAGGCCTCGGCCGCGGCGCGGTATTCCTCGGGGGCGGAAATAGTTTCCAGCCACAGGACATCGACACCGCCTTCTTTCAAACCTTCGGCCTGCTCATGAAACATCTCGACCGCTGCGGCATGGCTCAGGTTGCCGACCGGCTGCATGATCTCGCCGGTGGGGCCGACCGAACCCGCCACGATCACCTTGCGGTTGGCCTTGTCCGCGATTTCGCGACCCAATTCCGCTCCGGCCCGATTCAGTTCGCGCACACGCCCTTGCGCATCGTGCAGTTTGAGCCGTGCCGCCGTGCCGCCAAATGTATTGGTCAGGAACAGGTCACTGCCTGCGTCGACAGATCCCTTGTACAGCGCCCGGATCTTGTCCTGCTCCTCGGTGTTCCACAGTTCCGGCGCGTCGCCCGATTGCAAACCCATCTTGAACAGGTTTGTACCGGTGGCCCCGTCGGCGAGGATCACGTCATGGCTGGAGAGCATTGCAGAAAAGGCGTTGGTCATGTCGTTCAAGTTCCATTTCCACGGCGCCGGCGTGGCGCGATCAGACAGGAACCTGTGTCACGAATGCGTGAAAGAGGCAAACGCAAACTTCTCATCATGATGATGAAGCGGGTTCAGTCCTGTGTTCAAGAGGCGCCATCTTTGGCGCGAGCGCGATGCGGTTTCATCGGCGCGTCCCCACCGTTCGCGACAAAGGAAAACCCGCGAACGCCTGTTCGCAGGTTTTCAATTGCTCGGTCATGGGCAGCGGCTCAGTTGCCTGCTTCGCTCATGATCTCGGCTTTGGCTGCCGGCAGAAGCTCGGCCATCTTGGCCCGCACGGTATCTGCATCCACAACGCCCTCGAGATCCTTTGCGACCTTGCGCACCACGTCTTCGT
The DNA here is from genome assembly GCF_010500245.1 of Ruegeria sp. PrR005. Lineage (GTDB taxonomy): Bacteria > Pseudomonadota > Alphaproteobacteria > Rhodobacterales > Rhodobacteraceae > Ruegeria_B > Ruegeria_B marisflavi. The sequence continues at coordinate 39,645 of NZ_JAAGOX010000055.1, read as the reverse complement.
GACCGGCTTCCTCGAAATCGGCCAGGACCACGGACTTGGCATATTCCGCAGCTTCCGCCTCGGACTTGCCCAACAGGCCCGCAGCCCAGAGGCCCAGCATCTTGTTGCAGCGCGCTTGCGCCTTGAACTGCATTTCTTCGTCATGAGCGAATTTGGCTTCGAAAGCGTGTTCGCGATCGTCGAAGGTGGTCATGGGTTGCGTCCCTCCATGAAGTGTCGTTCTTTTCTGATATGCCGCCCGTCTGACGGAACCGCAAGAGGCAGTGGTATGCTTGCGACACTGCGGCGCTTGCCTTATGAGGGCGCCATGAGGGGGGACTCATTCCCCCGTCCCAGCCTGGAAAGGTCGCACATGGCGCGTCGCAACAAGATTTACGAGGGCAAGGCCAAGATCCTCTACGAAGGCCCCGAGCCGGGTACCATCGTCCAGTATTTCAAGGATGACGCCACCGCCTTCAACGCCCAGAAGAAGGATGTGATCGAAGGCAAGGGTGTGTTGAACAACCGCCTCAGCGAGTTTTTCATGACCGGTCTCAACCAGATCGGCGTGCCGACCCATTTCATTCGCCGCCTCAACATGCGCGAGCAACTGGTGCGTGCCTGCGAGATCATTCCGCTGGAAATCATCGTGCGCAATTTTGCCGCGGGCTCCATGTCCAAGCGTCTTGGCATCGAGGAAGGCACCCAGCTGCCGCGCCCGATCGTCGAATACTGTTTCAAGAACGACGAACTGGGCGATCCGCTGGTGACCGAGGAACATATCGCTGCCTTCGGCTGGGCCAGCCAGCAGGACATGGACGATATCCTGAGCCTGGCGCTGCGCGTGAACGATTACATGTCCGGTCTGATGTATGGCGTCGGTATCAAGCTGATCGACTTCAAGATCGAGATCGGCCGGGTTTATGAAAACGACTATCCCCGCCTGATCGTCGCCGACGAGATCAGCCCTGACAGCTGCCGGTTGTGGGATATCGAAACCGGACAGAAGTTGGACAAGGACGTGTTCCGCCGCGATCTGGGCAGCTTGACGGATGCCTATTCCGAAGTGGCGCGCAGGCTGGGCGTGATCCCCAAGACCTCGAATGTGGTCAAGCCGACGCTGATCAATTGAAATCACCGCCCGGGATCCGGGCTGGTTCTACCTTTCATTCGCCGGGCGGATCGTCCGGCACGCAAGACCGGGGAATAGGACGAGATGAAGGCACGCGTGCATGTGATGCTCAAGAACGGGGTTCTCGATCCGCAGGGCGAGGCGGTGCGCCACGCTTTGGGGGCGATGGGGTTCGACAAGGTGACGGGTGTGCGTCAGGGAAAGGTGATCGACCTTGATCTGGCAGATGGTGCGACCGAGGCCGACGTTGCCGAGATGTGCGAGAAGCTTCTCGCCAACACTGTCATCGAACGTTACGAGATCGAGCTGGTCTGACCCATGCGCGCCGCGCAGCTGACCGCATGGCGCCAAGCGCTGGCGCTGACCACGCTTCCCGACCCGACACCGGGCAAGGGAGAGGTCGTGTTGCGCGTGCTGGCCTGCGGCGTCTGCCGGTCGGACTGGCATGCCTGGACCGGGGCCGACCCGGATGTCGTGCTGCCGATGGTTCCAGGGCACGAGTTCTGTGGCGAGGTCGTCGCCGCGGGTGCCGATGTTTCACGCTGGCGGGTAGGTGACCGTGTGATCGCGCCCTTCATCCTGGCCTGTGGTCGCTGCGGCGACTGCGCGGCCGGGCATCAGACGATCTGCGCCTATCAGCAGGTGCCGGGGTTTACCCGCGACGGCGCCTTTGCCGAGTTCATCGCGGTACCCTTTGCCGATACAAACCTGACGGCGCTGCCCGACAGCTTGCCACCCCATGTCGCCGCGGGCCTCGGGTGCCGCGTCACCACCGCCTGGCAGGCGCTTGTGGGGCGGGCCGAACTGCGCCCGGGCGAATGGCTGGCGGTCTTTGGTGCGGGCGGTGTCGGGATTTCGGCATTGCTTCTGGGCCGAGCACTTGGTGCACGTGTCGCGATGGTCGATGTGGTCCCCGAAAAACTTGCCTATGCCAGCTCTTTGGGTGCGGATGCCGTGATCAACGCGGCCGACGTCGACGCCGCGCAGGCCGTGCGCGACCTGACCGGCGGCGGCGCCCATGTCGCGGTCGAGGCGTTGGGGATCGAGACCACCATGACCGGCGCCATGCGCGCCCTGCGCAAGCTGGGGCGCTTGGTCATGATCGGCATGCCAGCGGGCGAGCACACCGCGATGACCCTGCCGATGGATGTGCTCTATTCCGGTCAGCTGACCTTGCAGGGAACCCGGGGCATGCCCGCTTGGCGCTATCCCTCGCTTCTCTCGCTCATCGACGGAGGTCACCTGGATCTCTCGCCGTTGGTGACCCGCACCATCACCTTGTCCCAGGCAAGCGATGAGCTTGCCGCCTTTGACCGTCCCGCCCCGCCGGGCGTTGCGGTCATCACCGATTTTCAGACCTAGGAGGTCCCGCTCATGCGCGCTGCTGTTGTCGTTTTCCCCGGATCGAACTGCGACCGGGATCTGGCCGTGGCCTTTGAACAGGCCGGATTTGATGTCACCATGGTCTGGCACAAGGATGCCAGCCTTCCGGCAGGGCTTGACATCGTCGGTGTGCCCGGCGGTTTCAGCTATGGTGACTATCTGCGCTGCGGTGCCATCGCGGCCCAATCGCCGATCTGCAAGGCCGTTGTCGAGCATACTGAACGCGGCGGTTATGCCATGGGTGTCTGCAATGGTTTCCAGATCCTGACCGAGACAGGCATCCTGCCCGGCGCGTTGCTGCGTAACGCTGGCCTGAAATACATCTGCAAGACTGTCGGTCTGAAAGTCGCGACTTCGGACAGTGTATTCACCCAAGGCTACAATGCGGGCGACGTGATCGGTATTCCGATCGCGCATCATGACGGCAACTATTACGCTGACGACGAGACGCTGGCGATGCTGCGCGATCAGGATCGCGTCGCGTTCACCTATGCCGAGAACCCCAATGGCTCGCGTGGGGATATCGCCGGTATCCTGTCCGAAAACCGCCGGGTGCTGGGGATGATGCCACACCCCGAACGGGCGGCGGATGCCGGTCACGGCGGCACGGACGGAGCGGCGCTCTTCCGCGCATTGGCCGGTGTGCTCACGCCTGCATGACTTGAGAAGCGCCCTTCAGGGGCGTAGCTTGGGCATATGAACAAGCCGCTTCGTCCAAATGGTGACAACACCAGCTGGATCCGCTCCGGTCAGCTCAGCTGGCGGGTTCGGCTTGCTTTGGTGTTTCTGCTGGTTTCTGCCACGGCGACCGTATGGGTCACCAACCGGCTGCTGACCGACCGTTTCACCGAAAGCACCCGCAACCGGGCCGAACTGCGGCTTGCCCTGTATTCGGGCAACCTGCTGAGCGAATTGCGCCGGAACGCCATCGTGCCCCAGCTGCTGGCCCGCGACCCGACGCTGATCTCTGCGCTGCAATCCAGCAATTACTCGCAGTCCACACAGCGTCTGATTTCCTTTGTCGAGGAGATCGGTGCCGCTTCGCTGATGCTGTTGGACCGGGACGGACGGGTGGTGGCCGCCACCGACCGCAACCGGTTGGGAGAGTTGCATCGCTCTGCCGCCTATTTTGTGGATCCGGTTCGGTCGAACGCCACGGTTTTTACCGCCTATCAGCACGAGGCGGGGGGGTACCGGTTCACCTATTCTCGCAGGCTCGAAGACAGTTCCGAAACCTTGGGCGTGGTCGTGGTCGAGGTGGATCTGCAAAAATTCGAACGCGCCTGGTCGGGGATTTCGGATGCGGTGTTCGTGACCAACACCGAAGGCACCATCATCCTGTCCACCGAGCCCCGTTGGCGAGGCTTGAAGGAAGCGGAGGCGCTGCGTCGCCAGACGCCCGAGAACGCCATCGAACGGGCGATACGGGTGACGGCGGACTGGACGGCGCTCCCCCCCGATGCCTATTTGCGCGGCGAGGCCGTGATGCGGATGGACAGCCGCATTCCGTTTCGCGGCTGGCAGATGACGTCTTTCTCGACCTATTCGTCGATACGGGAGCGAGTGAACGGCGTGCTGGCCCTGGAAATCATGGGATTCGCGATTCTTCTCGCGCTGAGTTTCTACGCGCTGAGCCGCCGTACCGCGTTCCGCATGGCGTTGTTCCAGCGCGAGTCGGCGGAGCTTCGCGCGCTTAACGCACGGCTACAGCGGGAAATCGCCGAACGCGAACGGGTGCAGAAGACCCTTGAAGTGGCCGAGCAGACCCTGGCGCAAAGTTCGAAACTGGCGGCCCTGGGCGAGATGTCGGCGGCGGTCAGCCACGAATTGAATCAGCCGCTGGCGGCGATGAAGACCTATCTGGCGGGTGCCCGCCTCTTGTTGCGGCGCAATCGGCCCGAGGAGGCCCTGGCCAGCTTTGGCCGCATCGACGACCTGATCGAACGGATGGGGGCTATCACCCGGCAATTGAAGTCATACGCGCGCAAGGGGCAAGAAGCCTTTTCACCAATAAACATGGGTGAGGCCTTGACCGCGTCGCTGTCGATGATGGAGCCGCAGCTACGCCAGAGACAGGTTCAGATCACCCAGATCCTGCCGGATCGACCGGTGCTGGTGATGGGGGATCGGATGCGGATCGAACAGGTGATGGTGAACCTCTTGCGGAACGCTCTGGATGCCACCAAATCGGTTCGTAATCCCGAGGTTGAAATCATTCTGGCCGCAGGTGAAACGGCGACCCTGACGGTGCGGGACAATGGCGATGGCATCAAGGATTTCGAGAATATTTTCGAGCCCTTCTACACGACCAAGCAGCCGGGCGACGGGGTCGGTCTGGGGCTTGCAATCTCCTCGGGGATCGTCAACGACCTCGGGGGGCGCCTGACGGCGCGCAACGGGCAACATGGTGGGGCGGTCTTTGAAATGCAGCTCCCGATATTGGAAGACGGTCTCGAGGCCGCAGAATGACGAGGTAACGCGGATGGCTCAGGCCATGAAAATTGCGATTGTTGACGACGAGCAGGACATGCGCCAGTCGATCAGCCAGTGGTTGGCCCTGTCGGGATACGACACCGAGACCTTTGCCAGCGCGGAAGAGGCGTTGAAGATCCTCGGTCCCGATTACCCGGGTATCGTGATTTCGGACATCAAGATGCCCGGCATGGACGGGATGCAATTCCTGAGAAAACTGATGGGCGCCGACAGCTCGCTGCCGGTGATCATGATCACGGGGCATGGCGATGTTCCGATGGCGGTCGAGGCGATGCGCGTGGGGGCGTTTGATTTTCTGGAAAAACCGTTCAACCCGGATCGTATGTCGGACCTGGCCAAGCGTGCCAGCAATGCCCGCAGGCTGACGCTGGACAACCGGGCGCTTCGTCGGGAGCTGAGTGATGGTTCTCAGATCATCAAGAAGCTGATCGGGACCAGCCCCGTGATGGAGCGTCTGCGCGAGGATATCCTGGATCTGGGACAGGCTGATGGCCATGTTCTGATCGACGGAGAAACCGGGACCGGCAAGACGCTGGTGGCCCATGCGCTGCACGCGGTTGGCAGCCGCGCGGGCAAGAAATTCGTTCTCGTTTCCTGTGCCGCCCTGGAAGAGGACGCGCTGGCAAAGCGGTTGTTTGGCCCCATGCTTCCAGAGGATGCCCAATTGCCGGCGATCGAAGAAGCGCGCGGTGGAACGCTGGTGTTGGAAGATGTGGAGTCTCTGAGCGATACGCTTCAGGCCAAGCTCTTGTCGGTGATGAACGAGCAGGGCACCCCGGCCGAGACACGGATCATCGCGATTTCGAACCTACAGGAAGCGGGAAAAACCAGCGAAGACGTGCTGCGCCCGGATCTGTTCTATCGTCTGGCCGCGTTGCGGCTGACCATGCCGCCGCTGCGCCAGCGGGGCGAGGATATCCTGACGCTGTTCACCCGGCTCAGCGAGCAGTTCGCCGAGGAATACGGCTGCGACGCGCCGCAGGTCAGCGCGCAGGAGGCGGCGCAACTGTTACAGGCGCCCTGGCCGGGCAACGTGCGTCAACTGATCAACATCGCCGAACGCGCAGTATTGCAAGCTCGGCGCGGTTCCGGAACCATCGCATCGCTCCTGATGTCCGATCACGAGGACATGCAGCCGGTGATGACCACCGAGGGCAAGCCACTCAAGGAATATGTCGAGGCATTCGAGCGGATGCTGATCGACAATACGATGCGGCGGCACAAGGGCTCGATCGCGGCGGTGATGGACGAACTGTGCCTGCCGCGTCGGACGCTGAACGAGAAGATGGCCAAATACGGGTTGCAGCGGTCGGATTACCTCTGACCAGCGCCTTCGGCGACGGTTGCAATGAGGTCGGTCATCGCATCCGGGGCGCTGCCCGCCACATCATGGGTGCCTGATAGTGTCGCATGGACCCATCCTGGCACCCCTTGGGCCTTTCGCGCCAGACCGGCCAGAGGGCTGTCGGTCATCGACACCGCGTGGCGCGCCGGTTCAGGGGGGAGGCGGCCGTTCTTCAATATGACTGCACTCGTCAGGCTTGCCAGACTTTGCGGCCGAACCCGGTCGCCATAGCGGGTGCGCAGCGCGGCCGGGGCGGGCCATAACCCGGCGTCGACGATGCTTGGTGCATTGACGACGAGATACTCCAGTGTACGGGTATCGGCCGGGATAACCTCGGGCGGCGGGGCAAGTGGCAGCGGGCCCTCGACCATGACGACCGATCTGATAACGCTGCGGGCTCTATCCCATGCTGCAGATGCAATGCGCACTCCGGCACTATGGGCCACCAGAACAACCGGGGTTCCGACAGCTTCGATCGTTTGCGCCAGTCGATCCGCCAGAGTGTCGACCCCGATTGCGGCATCCGTCGCCGGCAGATCCGGGGCGCGTGTAGCGATCCCGCGCGCGTTCAGCCGCGCCTCTACCGACTGCCAGTACCAGTTGCCGACCCAGGCCCCATGCACCAAGACAACCGTCACCGGAGCGCCGGCGCGGAGCAGGCGCGGAAGGGCCAACGTGGTGGCCCCGGCGAAAATCACAGATCGGCGGTCCATGTCGGCCATGCTTGACCCGGGATTGGGTGGGGTCAAGCCCGCCCAAAAGGCAAAGCTGCACTTTGCCCATTGTCTTTTCCACAGCTCTGCTTTTAATGTGGTCAGACGGGCCGGGCGTTTTTAACCCATGCGCCCGCACCCTGAGAGTTTCGCTGCTCTGCCCCCGTTGGCACAGATCCCGGAGACAAAGCAGACCGATTGGCCCCGTGAAGGGGCGTGCAAATACCTTCGCCCAGAAATCGGGTGACGGGAATTAACGGGCGGGTCTGGAATATTCCGGCCTGTCGGAGAAGAACCGCGATGACGCGCGCGCGAAGAGTCAATGGACCAGCAGGGGGCCTCTCGGCCGTACCTTGCCGCGCGCGGTCGCTTATCGCCCAGACAAGACACCCCTCAGAAATTGTTCGCTTGGCTACCGTAAGGCCGCCTGGGCGTTCCGTTGTGACCGGGTGCATCAAGGACACATGGCAAAGAAGATGCTTATCGATGCCACCCACTCGGAAGAGACCCGGGTCGTGGTGGTTGACGGAAACAAGGTCGAAGAGTTCGATTTTGAGTCTGAAAACAAACGCCAGCTAGCTGGCAATATTTATCTGGCAAAAGTAACGCGCGTTGAGCCCTCGCTTCAGGCTGCTTTTGTTGACTATGGCGGGAACCGTCACGGGTTCCTCGCGTTCTCTGAAATTCATCCTGACTATTATCAGATCCCGGTCGCTGATCGACAGGCTCTGATGGAAGAAGAGCGGGCGTTCGCCGAGGCGCAGCGGGCGCGGGATGAGGACGACGAAAAACCCAAGCGCAGTCGCACCCGCTCGCGCAGCAAGGCCGCTGCCGCGAAATCGAACGATCCGATCGAGGTCATGGAAGTAACCGAGACGGAAATCAGTGGCATGGAGACCATTGATCTGCTCGGCGACGAGGGGGAAGAGGCTGATTTTCCCGAGGCTCTTTCGCCGATGGAACGTGTTCTGGAGACGCCTGTCGAGGAGCCCGAAGAGGCGGAGAACGGCAGCGACATCGCCCAAGCGGCGGCAGCCGAAACCGGCGACGACGTTGCCGAAGACGATGACGCGGCAGATCGGGACGACGAGGAAGAGCAGGCGCCCTCGGACGCTGCATCGAAAGATGACAGCATCGAATCAATCGCCGAGGAGGATGACGCCGAAGACCTGCGCCCGGTACGCAAGCCGCGTCCGCGCAAGTACAAGATCCAGGAAGTGATCAAGGTGCGCCAGGTCATGCTGGTGCAGGTGGTCAAGGAAGAGCGCGGCAACAAGGGAGCTGCGTTGACCACTTACCTGTCACTGGCAGGCCGCTACTGCGTGCTGATGCCGAACACGGCACGTGGCGGCGGAATCAGCCGCAAGATCACCAACGCCGCCGACCGCAAGAAGCTGAAAGAGATCGCCGCCGAGATGGACGTGCCCCAGGGCGCGGGCCTGATCGTGCGCACTGCCGGTGCCAAGCGGACCAAGGCTGAGATCAAGCGCGACTATGAATACCTCCAGCGCATGTGGGAGCAGATCCGCGAGCTGACGCTGAAATCCATCGCGCCCGCCAAGATCTATGAAGAGGGCGACTTGATCAAACGCTCGATCCGCGACCTCTACAATCGAGATATCGACGAGGTTCTGGTCGAGGGCGAAGGCGGCTACCGCATCGCCAAGGACTTCATGAAGATGATCATGCCGAGCCACGCCAAGAACGTGCAGCGGTATGAGGATCAGCTGCCGCTGTTTGCGCGCTTCCAGGTGGAAAGCTACCTGAACTCGATGTTCAACCCGACGGTACAGTTGAAATCCGGCGGCTACATCGTGATCGGCGTGACCGAGGCGCTGGTGGCTATCGACGTCAACTCCGGCCGCGCCACCAAGGAGGGCTCGATCGAGGAAACCGCGCTCAAGACCAACCTGGAGGCCGCCGAAGAGGTGGCCCGCCAGCTGCGCCTGCGCGACCTGGCCGGTCTGATCGTGATCGACTTCATCGACATGGACGAGCGCAAGAACAACGCCGCCGTCGAGAAACGCCTGAAGGACAAGCTGAAGTCGGACCGCGCCCGCATCCAGGTGGGTCGGATCTCGGGCTTCGGCCTGCTCGAGATGAGCCGCCAGCGTTTGCGCCCCGGCATGATCGAGGCCACGACCCAGCCGTGCCCCTCGTGCCACGGCACCGGCCTGATCCGTTCCGACGACAATATGGCGCTGAGCATCCTGCGCCAGATTGAGGAGGAAGGCACCCGCCGCCGCTCTCGCGAGGTGTTGGTGCGCTGCCCGGTGGGCATCGCCAACTATCTGATGAACCAGAAACGCGAGCATATCGCGCAGATCGAGGCGCGCTATGGCATGTCCGTGCGGATCGAAGGCGATCCGCATCTGGTCAGCCCGGATTTCCACCTTGAAAAGTTCAAGACCGCCACCCGCGCGGTACCGCAGGTGCAGGCACCGGTGGTTTCGGTCGATACCCGGTTGATGGAGCAGATTGACGCCGACGAGGCCGCCGAAGAAGAGGTGGAGGCCGACGAAGGGAAGGCCGAGATCCCGGGTGACGGGGACGGCGAGGGCAAGCCCAAGCGCAAGCGGCGCCGGCGGCGTCGGCGCAAGAGCGGCGGCAATGGCGGCGAAGACAGCGCTCGGGACTCCGACGGCGATGATGAAGCCGGCGATGAGGTTGCGCCCGAGACGGGTGACGATACGGCTGAGGCAGAGCCTGAGACGGAAATCGCAGCCGAGAACGAAGGCGCCGAGGCCGACAGTGCGACCAAAGCCCCGCGCAAGCGCACCCGTAGCCGTAAGAAACCGGTCAAGGCCGAGGCAGCGGTTGATGAGGTCGTAGCGGAAGAGGTCACAACCGAAACAGAAACGGTGGCAGAGGCAGAGGCTGAGGTCGAAGTACAGGCCGAGGCCGCGCCCAAGCCAGTGAAGAAGCCCGCCAAGCCCCGTAAACCGCGCAGTACCAGCAGCCGCAGCAAGAAGGCTGAGGCGCCCGCCGAACCTGCTGAGACCAGCGGGACGGTCGACGCCCTTGTGGAGGCAGTGACCTCGGAAGAAGAAGCCGTCGTCGAAGAGGCTGCCGGAGATGTAGCCGAAGCCGAAGTCGAGGGTGCCGAGGTTGAGGCGGAAATGACCGAGGCCAGTGCCGAGACTGTCGAAGCAGCCCCGGTGCAGGAATCCGTTGCCGCTCCGACCGATGTTCTTGAGGAAGAGGCTTCGCAGCCTGCCGAGGACGTTCCGGCGACGCCGGCCGAACCGGTCATGGCGAAAGAGGAACAGGCTGAGCCGGAACTGGTTGTGGCCGAAGCAGAGGTCGAACCCGAGAGCCCGCCGAAACCCAAGCGGCGCGGTTGGTGGTCGCTGGGCCAATAAGACAAAAAAGGCGGGTTCTCGGACCCGCCTTTTTCATTTCGCCCGGCGGATTAGGTAAACTTGGTGACCCGAAGCCTCATCCTGCGCGATTAACGCGTGACCGGCTTCGGCACAAAAATGCGGCACGTCGATCACCGCAGCAGGGTCATCGGCCAACAGTCGCAGCACCGCTCCTGGTGCCATGGATCTAAGCCGCTTGCGGGCTTTGAGCACGGGCAGGGGACAGAGCAGCCCCAGCGCGTCGAGGGTCTCGATTTCTTCGGTCATGTCTTGCAGATACGCCCAGCCCGCGCGCCTGTCCAGCGTCGGGTACTTGGCCAAGACACGTCGGCCACGAGGATGTGACCGCATGGCCCCGTGACGCGGCGCGCGCGATACCCTATGTGCAGGTCATGTTTGGAATAGAGATCATCGACGCGGGCCTCTTGCCCGCCATGTTCGTGGCGCTCCTTGGCGGGATTGTCAGCTTTCTCAGCCCCTGTGTGCTGCCCATCGTGCCACCCTATCTTGCTTATATGAGCGGGGTGAGCCTGGGAGAGATCCAGGATCAGGCCGCCGCCCGGCGCAAGGCGGTGCTGGCGGCGCTGTTCTTTGTGCTGGGCCTGTCGACCGTTTTCCTGCTGTTAGGTTTCACCGCCTCGGCCTTTGGCGCCTTTGTGCTGTCGAATCAGGAGTTGTTCGCCAAGGCCTCGGGCGTGGTGGTCATCGTCTTTGGCCTGCATTTCCTGAACGTTTTTCGCATCCCGCTGCTGGATCGCGAGGCGCGGATGCAGACCGGCGATGCGGGGGGATCGGTCTTTGGCGCCTATGTACTTGGTCTGGCCTTTGCCTTTGGCTGGACGCCTTGTATCGGGCCGCAGCTGGGCGCGATTCTGTCGCTGGCTGCGTCAGAGGCGTCGGTGGCGCGCGGCACGCTTCTCTTGGGCGTCTATGCGGCGGGGCTGGGCGTGCCATTTCTGCTGGCGGCGATGTTCCTCAGCCGCTCGATGGCGCTGATGAACCGGATCAAGCCGCATATGGGGCTGATCGAAAAGGTGATGGGCGGGCTGTTGCTGTTTGTCGGCATCATGCTGGTTACGGGCCTGTTCACTCAGTTCAGCTGGTGGCTGCTGGAGACCTTTCCTGCGCTGGCGGTGCTGGGCTGAGCGGGGCCGGGGGGCTGTCTGCCCCCCGCCGCCGGGCCGTTGGCCTGCCACCCCCCGAGAGTGTTTCCAACCAGAAAGAAGCAGGCGGTGCCATCGCTTGGGCTTAATCTTGCCCCAGTGATCGGCTAGGCTCGGACCAAAGAGGTCGAGCCATGAGCAGTGTTCCATCCGCAGGTCAGGTGCGCCGACGCCGGGTGTTCTATATCCCCGGCTATGACCCGATTCATCCGCGCCGGTACCGCGAGCTCTATCGCAAGGAAAGCGCCGAGCAGGCGCGCATCTCGGGCTATTCCGTCGACCTGAAACCCAAGACCACCAAGGGCCCCTATGGTTGGCACGTTAGTTCCAAGCAGGACGGTGCCGAGGTCGAGGCGGATGTGGAGGTGCTGGTCTGGTCAGACATTGTGCGGGGCAGCATGTCGAACTCGATCCCGGCCACCTATGCGCAACTGGCGCGCACCGCCTGGACCTATATCGCTTCGGGCGTGCTCTGGCGGTTGATGCGGCTGAGGAAGGGGCCGGTGATCGCGGCGCTCTATCCGGTTGGGATGCTCTTGGCGCAGCTATTGACAGCGCTGCTGCTGGTCTGGCTGGGCTGGTGGCTGGGCGGGTTGACCGAATGGCCCTTTGCCGCACTGGCCGGTTTGGCAGCGGGCGCGGGCGCGGGGGTCTACCTGCTGCGCTGGTTCCAATCCAAGGATGGCAAGTTTTTCGCCTACTATCTGATGCATGACTATGCCTATTCGGCGCGCTGGCGCGGCGCCAACCCGCCCGAACTGGAAGAGCGGATCGCGGCCTTTGCCGACCGGATCGCCGAGGCGCTAGAAGGGGACGCGGACGAGGTTCTTGTGGTCGGCCATTCCTCGGGCGCGCATGTGGGCGTGTCGGTGCTGGCCGATCTGATCCGCGCGGGCAGGGTGCCCGCCGATGGGCCGGCGCTGGGGTTTCTGACTTTGGGGCAGGTAGTGCCGATGGTGTCGTTCCTGCCCGAGGCGCAGCGGCTGCGCGCCGATCTGCACTATCTCTGCGCGCGCGACGAGCTGTCTTGGGTCGATGTCTCGGCGCCGGGTGATGGTTGTGCCTTCGCGCTGTGTGATCCGGTTGCGGTCAGCGGCGTTGCCCCGGCGACGGGAAAGTGCTGGCCGCTGGTGCTGTCGGCGGCCTTTACCCAGACGCTGAGCCCGGCCCGCTGGGCCGAGCTGCGCTGGCGTTTTTTTCGGCTGCATTTCCAGTATCTTTGCGCCTTTGACCGGGTGGGGGATTACGACTATTTCCGAATTACTGCCGGGCCGCTGACACTGGCGGCGCGCTATCGCGACCGGGCGCCGTCGAAATCGCTCATCGACCGGGCGGTGAGCAAATACACCGACATGGGCACCGCATGATTCCGCCCAAACCCCCCGCGCGCCCGGACAAGGTCTCGCTCTGGCGGTACCTCAAATTGTTCCGCCAGGACCTGCTGTCGGCGCAGCCCGCGCGGCTGTACCGCGCCTGGATGGCCGAGTTCCGCACGCCCTTCTTCCGCTCGTACCTGGTGAACCAGCCCGATCTGGTGGACACGGTGCTGAAGGGGCGGCCCGACGATTTCCCCAAATCCAACCGCATCAGCGAGGGGTTGCGGCCTTTGTTGGGCAATTCGGTCTTTCTGACCAATGGCGAGACCTGGAAACGCCAGCGCCGAATTATCGACCCGGCATTCGAGGGCGGGCGCCTGCGCGACACGTTTCCGGCCATGTGGGCGGCGTCCGAGGCGGCGGTGAACCGGCTGGCGGCGCAGGCGGGGCAGGAGACCGAGATCGAGGAGATCACCAGCCACGCGGCGGCGGATGTGATTTTCCGCACCCTGTTCTCGATCCCGATCGAGCATGAGGTGGCAGCGCAGGTCTTCACCCGGTTTCGGGCCTATCAGCGGGCGCAGCCGCTGTTGAACCTTGCGGCCTTTGTGCCGGTGCCGCGCTGGGTGCCGCGGTTCCATTCGCGCCAGACCCGGCGGAACGCGGCGGTGATCCGGGGATTGATCCGGCAGTTGACAGACACCCGGATGGAGGAAATCCGCGCCGGCACCGCGCCCGACGATCTGGCCACCAAGATCATGACCACAACCGACCCGCAGACCGGTGACCGGTTCGACACGAGCGAGATGGTCGATCAGGTGGCGATCTTCTTCCTGGCCGGGCACGAAACGAGCGCCTCGGCGCTCGCTTGGACGCTTTACCTGATGGCGCTTTACCCCGAGTGGCAGGAGAAACTGGCCGAGGAGGCGAGGGCGCTGGACAGCCCCCCGGATTTCAGCGTTATGTCGAAACTGCGTCTCAGCCGCGATGTATTCCGCGAGGCGCTGCGTCTTTATCCTCCCGTACCGATGATGGTGCGCGAGACGACCTGCCCCGAACACTTTCGCGACCGCGATGTGCCCAAGGGCGCGCAGATCGTGCTCAGCCCCTGGCACCTCCACCGGCATGAGCGACTATGGGAGAGGCCCGACGATTTCGATCCGGGCCGCTGGCACACTGAAAATGGCAAGATCTGTCAGCGCAACGCCTATATGCCGTTTTCGGCCGGGCCACGTGTCTGCACCGGGGCGGGCTTTGCCATGGTTGAGGGGCCGCTGATCCTGTCGATGCTGCTGCGCCGGTTCCGATTCGAGCGGATCGCGGGCCGCGACCCGGTTCCGGTGGCGCATCTAACCGTGCGGGCGGCGGACGGCATCTGGCTGCGCGTCCTTGAGCGCTAACATCCTACCATCCAGCGAAACCATGATATATGCCGTGCCGAACGGAATCATTTAGACGGGTAAGACTTATGTCCAAGGCACAAATGCGCGAACAGATGGCAACCGGCGCGGGCTTTATCGCGGCCCTGGATCAGAGCGGCGGCTCGACCCCCAAGGCGCTTGCGCTCTACGGTGTGGATGCCGCGCAATACGGCTCCGAGGAAGAGATGTTCGCCGAGATCCAGCGTATGCGCGCCCGGATCATCCTGGCCGACGATTTCACCAGCAAGAAGGTGATCGGCGCGATCCTGTTCGAACGCACTCTGGGCGAGAGCATCGACGGTCGCGGCGTTGCCGATTTTCTGTGGAACGTCAAGGGCGTGGTGCCCTTCCTCAAGATCGACAAGGGTCTTGAGGATGAGGCCAACGGTGTGCAACTGATGAAGCCGATCCCGGGTCTCGCTGACACTTTGGCCAAGGCCGAAGGCGTGTTCGGCACCAAGGAACGCTCGGTCATCCACGAGGCCAATGCCGAAGGCATTGCCGCCGTGGTGGCGCAGCAGTTCGACGTCGCACGCGAAGTCGTCGCCGCCGGCATGGTGCCGATCGTCGAACCCGAGGTGAGCATTCACTCGACCACCAAGGCGCAGGCCGAAGAGATGCTGAAGGAGGAAATTCTGAAACATCTCGACACGCTGGCCGATGGGCAGGATGTGATGCTGAAACTGACCATTCCCAGCACCGCCAATCTTTATGACGCTCTAGCCGATCATCCCCGTGTGGTGCGAGTGGTGGCGCTGTCGGGTGGCTATTCCACCGATCAGGCCTGCGATCTGCTCAGCCGGAACGGCAAGATGATTGCCTCGTTCTCGCGTGCGCTGACCGAGGGTCTGTCGAAACAGCAGTCGGACGCCGAGTTCAACGCAGCCCTGGGCGGCAATATCGACAAGATCTATCGCGCCTCGCTGTAAATCGGGCGCAGATCGGGAACCGGGCCGCGATATCGCGGCCCGTTTTCATTTGGGCAGCGTGAATTCGGCCCGCAGCCGCCCCGCCTTGTCGCGCATGACGCAGCCCCGCGCGTGGTCGTTGACCAACCCCATCGCCTGCATGAAGGCAAAGACCGTGGTGGGGCCAACAAATTTCCAGCCGCGTTTTTTCAGATCTTTCGACATCGCGGTCGAGGTGGGGATGATGCTGGCAGTCTGCGGCTCGGGCAGGTCCTCGGGCTTGGGTTCGTAGGACCAGACATAGGCGGCTAGGCTACCATGCTCAGCCAGCAGATCATCCATACGACGGGCATTGTTGATCACCGCCTCGATCTTGCCGCGATGGCGGATGATACCGGCATCGCCCAGCAGGCGGGCAACATCCGTGTCGTTGTAGACAGCTATGCGGGTCCAGTCGAACCCGTCGAACGCGGCGCGGAAATTCTCGCGCTTGGCCAGGATGGTGCGCCAGCTGAGGCCGGACTGAAAGCTTTCAAGGCAGAGCTTCTCGAAGAGGCGCCGGTCGTCATCCACCGGATAGCCCCATTCGCTGTCGTGATAGTCGAAGAATTCCGGCGCCGCCTGACACCAGTGGCAGCGCGGCTGGCCGTCGGGGCCAGGGACAGTGCCGCTCATACGGCAGCCTCGGGCAGCAGGAAGGTGAAATCGGCGCTGGCGCGCGACGGCGTAAGCTCCAGGACCTCGGCGGTCACCACATCCTCGACCACAAAGGGGTCCGCGGCGACGCGGGCCTCAACCTCGGCGCGCGAGGCGGACCGCGCGAGGATGCCGCCGCCTAGCTGAGGTTGAAGACTGCCCGCAAGGTCAAAGACACCATCATCAAATCCCTGTTTCAGCCAATCGACATGGTTGGCCATGAATTCGGGCGCCCGGGCTTTGTTGGTGGAGAATTTCAGCAAGATCAGAAACATCTCTTTGTGTCCTCAAGTTGTTCGGGAAAGTGTGTCATCCAGCCAGCGGTGCATCTCCGCCACCTCGGTGCGAAGGAACCCCTCGTCGTGAAAGCTCTGCGCCAGGGTCGCAGCGCCCTGGCTGCGGGCCAGCAGATGCATCGCCAGTGCGGACGCCTCCGCACCAAGACCCGCCTCGGCGAACTGGCGCTGCAACCAGTCGCGGAAAAGGGTGAACAGCCCGTTGGCCTGCCCCTGCGCGGCATGGTCAAGCTTGCTGAGTTCGGTGCAGAGCGAGCCGACTGGACAGCCGTAGCGGGTGATCTTGGCCCGGTTCATGATCATCAGGTCGATGAAACTGGCGATGCGGGCGTGGGAGCTGTCACCGTCGCCCTGCCAATCCGCCAGTATCTGCGCGGTGCGGGCCAGTCGCAACTGGATCACCTCGGTCAGGATCTCGTCCTTGGTCTTGAAATGATAATAGAAATTGCCGCGCGAGATGCCCACCGCGGCTGCGATATCGGCGAATGAAGTCTGCGCAAAACCCTGCCGGTAGAACAGATCATCGGCGGCGGCGACGATCTGTTCGCGGGTGTGTGCCTGTACCATATCCAACCTCTAGGAAGCGTGTCCTAGAGGTTGTAGGGCAAGCGTCCTAATGCTGTCAACCCGCGGTCAGCGCCGGGCCTGGTACCAGGCCAGAACATAGACGCGTATGGCGGAGGCGAGGCCGGTCTCGGGGTCTCGCGCCGCGTCAATGTTGCCCGCTAGAACGTTGATTGGTATATCTTTTTCCTTTGCAATCTCGCGAAAGGCGCGCCAGAACGCATCCTCGAGAGAGACCGAGGTGCGGTGCCCCCGCAGCGTCAGCGAGCGTTTGACGGGGCGGCCGCTCATTCCTCGACCTCGTGGCCGTCATGATCGCGCCGGGCCTTGTCGGCGCGGGCGCGGTCCAGCTGTTTGTCGGCCATGCTGCGGCCGAATTTCACGGCATTCTCGTCCGCACGCGCCTTTTTCTCGGCGCGCGCCTTCTGTTTCCGGAACTGGTTGAGGTTGACCGGCTTGCCCATCAGTCTCGCGGCCCGATCATCTGTTCGGGACGTACCACCCGGTCAAAGGTCTCAGCGTCGACAAATCCCAGCCGCACCGCCTCTTCGCGCAGGGTGGTGCCGTTCTTGTGTGCGGTCTTGGCGACCGTGGTGGCATTGTCGTAACCGATGGTCGGCGCAAGCGCGGTGACCAGCATCAGGCTTTCGCGCATCAACTGGTCGATCCGTGCGGTATTGGCGCGGATGCCCAGCAGCATCCGCTGCGTGAAACTATCCGCCGCGTCGCCCAGAAGTTGCATGGATTGCAATAGGTTATAAGCCATCATCGGGTTATAGACATTGAGTTCGAAATGCCCCTGAGAGCCTGCGAACTTGATCGCCGCGTCATTGCCCATCACATGGGCGGCGACCTGCGTCAGCGCCTCGGCCTGGGTCGGGTTGATCTTGCCCGGCATGATCGAGCTGCCCGGTTCGTTTTCTGGCAGGATCAGTTCCCCAAGCCCCGAACGCGGACCAGAGCCCAGAAAGCGGATGTCGTTGGCGATCTTGTAGCAACTGCCCGCCACCGTCGCCAGCGCACCGGACAGGAACACCATCGCGTCATGGGCGGCGAGCGCCTCGAACTTGTTGGGCGCGGTGACCAGCGGCAGGCCGGTGATCCGGGCCATGTTGGCGGCGACCGCCTCGGCCCAGCCTGCGCGTGTATTCAGGCCGGTGCCCACGGCGGTGCCGCCCTGGGCCAACTCGTACAAACCGGGCAGGGCGACCTCGATCCGGGCCAGCCCCATGCGGATCTGATGGGCATAACCCGAAAACTCCTGTCCCAGCGTCAGCGGCGTCGCATCCTGCGTATGGGTGCGACCGATCTTGATGATATCCTGGAATTCTTCGGCCTTCTGCTCCAGCCCGGCCAGCAGGGTGCGCAGCCCCGGCAGCAGCACGTCGCGCGCGGTCATCGCCGCCGCCACGTGCATCGCGGTGGGAAAGGTGTCGTTCGAGGATTGCCCCATGTTCACATGGTCGTTGGGGTGCACCGGGTCTTTGCTGCCGAGCCGGCCGCCCAAGAGTTCGATGGCGCGGTTGGCGATCACCTCGTTGGCATTCATGTTCGACTGAGTGCCCGAGCCGGTCTGCCAGACCACCAGCGGGAAATGATCGTCCAGCTTGCCTGCGATCACCTCATCGGCGGCGGCGATGATCGCATCGGCCAGATCGGGGGCCAACGCGCCGGTTTCGCGGTTGCGCAGGGCGCAGGCCTTTTTCACCACGCCCAGTGCGCGGATGATAGCGACCGGCTGCCGTTCCCACCCGATAGGGAAGTTCTGGATCGAGCGTTGGGTCTGTGCCCCCCAATACTTGTCGGCGGGTACGTCGAGTGGGCCAAAACTGTCTGTCTCTATGCGTGTTCCCGCCATGTGTGCCTCCGCTCTCGGGTTGGCCTCAGATTTGACCGGTCGCTCCGCCGGTGCAAGGGGGATTGGGCCACTGTTTCGGAGCGGAACAGGTATTTTATCGGCCATAGGAGACTCATGCGTTGTTCCCTGCGCGCAGCAAGGTAATATGAAGACGACAAGTCAGTCATTGGAGGCCTCAATGCGTACCGCGAACCTTAGCCTTCCGTCCCGTGCGATATGGCTGTTTTCGTTCTTCTTGTTGTCTGTTTTGCTTTTGACCAATCCGGTCAGGGCGGCAGATATTGAGCAGTTCGTGGGCGAATACGAAGGCAATGCGGACCTGATCCGGTCAGATGGCAGCACCGAACCGCGTGACATGAGCGTTTCCATTGAAGAGACCAAGGACGGGTTCAACGTCAGTTGGTCCACGACAATCCAGAAACCTGACGGCAGGATCAAGGAGAGCGACTATTCGGTCGATTTCCTACCCAGTGGCCGAGATGGGATATATTCGGCGGCGATGACCCGCAACGTGTTTGGTCATGCCGTGCAGCTCGACCCGATGAAAGGCGAACCCTATGTCTGGGGGCGGATCGTCGGGGATACCATGACGGTCTATTCGCTGTTCGTGGCGGATGACGGTGGCTACGAGATGCAGCAATTCGACAGGACTTTGGCTGATGGAGGATTGATGCTCAAGTTTTCACGGCTGAAGAACGGCGTCATGGAGCGCTCTGTCGAGACCTTTCTGCAAAAGCAATAATTCTGGCACGAACAGGCACGGCCGAGCCTGACCATTTCTCGGATCGGCCAAGCTCCAACCTCAGTGCTTGCGGAAACTGTCCAGGGAAACAACTTCGGCATCCGAATGCCGCTCGTCGTCGTCGTCCTCTTCGTCTTCATCCATCTCGTCGGTTTCATCCGAGTCCGGGCTTTCAAAGCGCAAACCAAACTCTACCGAGGGATCGACAAAGGTCTTGATAGCATCGAAAGGAATGTAAAGCAGTTCAGGCGTATCGCCAAAGTTGAGCGTAATGGAGAACCCGTCGTCGTCAACATGCAGGTTTTCATACCAATGCTGCACCACGATCGTCATCTCGCCGGGATAACGGTCTGACAGCCAGTCGGCCAGGCCGACATCGGGATGCCGCGTGTCGAACGTGATGAAGAAATGATGAGCCCCGGGCAGCCCCTTTTGTTCCACGTCGCTCAGAACTGTCTTTATCAGTCCGCGCATAGCGGTATGCATCAGATTGCCGTAGTCGATGCCTCGCGACATGTTGTGTCCCCATTCGAAATTGAGGTTCAGCATAAAAGATTCGGACGGAAACAAAAGAGACTGTACGCGGCTATTTTCGGTCAGATGAAATAGCTGGCCATGCCTGCTGCGGTCATCAGCACCAAGGTCTCACCGATTCCCCGCTTCAAGACGATCATCGACACTGCGGCGAGCACCGACAGTGATGCCGCCAAGGGGTCGAAACTGACCCAGACGGGAGACCAGAAAGCCACTGGTCCGACGCTTGAAAATGCGACCTTTCCAAAGATGACATGCATTCCGAACCATAAGGAGAGGTTCAGGATCACTCCGACAACGGCGGATGTGATTGCATTGAGCGCGGCCGCGGGTCTGGGTCGACCGGCGATCTGGTCCAGGATGGGTGCGGTCGAAAAGATCCAAAGAAAACAGGGCACAAATGTTGCCCAGAGAGCAACCGCGCCAGCAGCCAGGGCCATTGCTGGGCCATCGGCCATGTAGCCGGCAAGCATTGCAACGAACTGCGTTACCAATATCAAGGGCCCCGGTGTCGTCTCGGCCAGCCCCAGGGCGTCAATCATCTGTGTGGTCGTGATCCATTGATGCTGGTCGACGACCGTTTGCGTCATATAGGCCAGCACCGCGTAGGCGCCTCCGAAGGTCACCACAGCAAGAATGACGAAGAACCAGCCGAGGTCCGCCAACA
Organism: Ruegeria sp. PrR005; assembly: GCF_010500245.1. Lineage (GTDB taxonomy): Bacteria > Pseudomonadota > Alphaproteobacteria > Rhodobacterales > Rhodobacteraceae > Ruegeria_B > Ruegeria_B marisflavi. The sequence goes on along the minus strand of NZ_JAAGOX010000055.1, from coordinate 19,073 downwards.
AGGTCGGCCCAAAGAAATGGAGCCAGAGAATGGGGGCAAGCCAGAGCACCAGCCAGGTGGCAAGCGTTCCCGTTTCTGGGTACTGCCACTCGGATGAAGGATGGGGGGCATCGGTCGTTTTGGCGCTAATATACCCCCAGATGCCCGCAGCGCCGACAATTAGGGGGAACGGCATGGCAAACGCAAAAATCGCGACAAAGGAGAGACCGGCGATCACCCAGGCCGAACGGCTTGTCAGTGTCTTGGAGCTGAGTTTGCTCAATGCCTGTACGACGATGGCGATCACCGCGGCTTTGATTCCAAGAAACGCCGATTGAATCAGCGGCAGGTCGCCAAAGGTTACGTAAAGCGCCACGAGCGCCGAGATCACCAGAGCACCGGGCAAAACGAAAAGCCCGCCCGAGATCAGGCCACCGGGTATCCCACGTAGTCGCCAGCCCGCATAGGTGGCCAGCTGCATGGCCTCTGGTCCGGGCAGCAACATGCACAGCGACAGCGCCCGCAGAAAGGTCTTTTCATCCAGCCAGGGGCGGGTTTCGACCAGCTCCCTGTGCATCAGGGCGATCTGCGCCGCTGGCCCGCCAAAGGACAGCAGCCCGATCCGTCCGAAAACGCGGACGAGTTCCGACCATGACGGCGTCATGGCCGACGGTCCGCAGGCCAGTCGTGGCCTTCACTTTGTCCATCGCGCGCCCAGCGGTAGAGCGCGTCATAGAGCACTATGCCAGCGGCCAACTGGTCATGGTCGTCGCGGTACTGGCGCGATAACCCGACTGAAATCGCCAGCAACCCCGCCGCCTGTGGCGCGATCTGATGCCGGTCGGTGTCGGCTGCGCGTACAACCACGGACAGCCGGTCAAGCGCCTCGGTTCGCAATCCGAATTCATCAAGCATGGTGTCGAAGGTGCATTTGTCGTCCCGATGTGACCAGAAGACGTTTTCCACGTCGAAAGGTGTCGCACCGTACCGCTCGGCGACGCCCTGGACCTGGTCGGGTGAAACGAAAAGAAACCTTGCCGAGGGGTCCACGAAACGCCGGATCAGCCACGGGCACGCAATTCGGTCGATCTTGGGTCGGTGGCGAGTGACCCAGAGCGTGGCACCCTGAGCCGATGCGGGGATCGCTGTCGCGGGAATGCGGGGGGCGTCCGGGTTCCCGCGCCAGCCATGGTTGCCGCCCTGAAGGTATTCGGCCAGGTGCCCGTCGTTTCGAAGGCGAGCCACCAATCCTTGGCTGAGCTTGAGGCCCTGTTGACAGATGACGATGCAACGCCGCCCGGCCAGACGCGCGACGAGCCTGTCATAGTCGGTGTGTGGATGGCGAAAGGCGCCGGGGATCAGGAACGGATCGTCTGCGAAATCCGCGTCGATCGAGATATCCACCAGAACCGGGCAATCCGGCGTGCCGATCAGGCGCAGCAATTGGGGAACAGTAATTTCATTTGGCGCAGCCATGGCATGCTCCTCTCGTCAAAGGATACATGCGAAACTTGGGCCGGAGCCTCACGGGGCGTTCGCAAGCGACCCCATGACCCTATCGCTAGTGCAACAGGGCAGGGGGTGTCAATGCACCAGTCAGGCGTCGCCGCGACAGATCAGGCCCATTCGAGGCGCTGACCCGTCATGCATATTGGCAACGTGTCGGCCGGCATCTGGCCAAGTTGCTCGAACAGCGAGATCAGGTCGAACTGATTGTAGGCTTCGGCGATCTTGTTGTCCTTGTAGCGGACCATGACCTGACCCGTGACCTCGATTGGTGCTCCGTTGTCGGCCCTTGACGTGTGCACATGCAAGATTGCACTGGCCCAATCGCCGTTCTCGATAATCTTTGGGATATCCACGCGGATCTCGCCCAGATGATACTTGAAGGCGGAAACAAAATCCCTGAAATCGTCAGCCCCTACCTGCATCTCTGGGATCAGCCCGTCGGCCATCGTGTCGGCCGCAAAAAACTCATCAATCGCGTCGATATTTCCTTGCTCCCAAACCTGGGAATACCATTCTTTCAACAACTCGGATTTGTCCATCTGATCCTCCATCGCTGTCAGGTACAGCATTGGGGGCAATGGTGAATGAATGCTGAACAAAAGCGGCACAAGCAGCAAAAAGTACAAACATATGAAAGGAAAATGCAGGTTTCTGTTGCCAGGTACCTGCGAACCCCGCCTTACGCTGCTAGGCGCAAGGGCTTAAGTTTCGGTTTTTCGGACTGCTTACGCAGCCAGAGCAACCGGAGCACGATTGTCGTTGGCAATTATGCTTTACGGACCGATAACGGTGGTACCCCGCCGAGACAAAGCAAACTCCTTTAGACGTCCGTCGATCCTATTTCGGCCCCATTGTCCCCCAACGAGGGTATCTGGTGGAGCCGCCGGGTACCGCCCCCGGGTCCGATCCGCTTATTACGAGCGCGTTTATGTCCATAGTCCCCGAGGGAACACGACGAATATAATCGCTTGGTGCGCAAGTGCAACGGGATCCCGACCTGCCGGGACGGAATTCGTGCTTGCGGCTTGATCTGAATGGGCCGATGTCAGCCGCCCAGGGTTTCACGTGCCGCAGCGCGTGCGGCCATCACGCTGTCCTTGAGTGTCATCGTATAGGTGGTCAGTTCGACCAGCGCCGTATCGGCGGCTGCGGCATCGCGGGCTTCGATTGCGTCGGCAATGCGCGTATGCAGGCCCACGATCACCTCGCGCGAACGGGCGGTGAAGGTGATCATGTTCATCAGCGGCTGCATGGCCTCGACGGCTCCGGCCAGTTGGTAGGACAGCACCGGGTTGCCGGCGCCATCCACCAATGCCCTGTGAAATGTCACGTCCGAGGCGCAAAAAGTTTCGTCGCTCAACCCCGGCTGGCTCTGACGCACGATCTCGGCTCGCATGGTGGCCAGGTGATCCGGCGTGCGTCGCCGCGCCGACAACGGAGCACAGGCGCGCTCCAGCGCAAAGCGTGCCTCGCAAGCGGTATCGAAACTGACCGCGTTCATCGACAAGAGCAGGGTCGAGGTGGTGATCTGTTGGGAATAGGCATCCTCGAAGCTGATCCGGTTGACAAAGGCTCCGCCAAAGGCACCGCGCTGGGTGCGGATCAGCGATTGCGCCGCCAAGCGTTTCAGCGCTTCGCGCACGGTGGGGCGCGAGACCTGGAACTGGTCAGCCAGTTCCGCCTCAGACGGCAGGCGCTCGTCCACGATCAACCGGCCTTCGACGATGGAATCCTTGATCGCCTGGGCAATCTGAGCCGAGAGATCGGCGGAACTGTTCGGGTCGATTTTCATGGCACGTTCCTGGTGTCCTGGTTTGGCGGATCTTCGGGGTTGGAATATTTTATTTGTCTGACATTTAAAAGTCTGACATTTAAGTGTCAACGCGTGAGTCGCCTAAGCTGATAGCTGGAGTGCGGAATGAAGGCCATCGTTGCCGAACGGATCAGGTCGATGACAGGGGGGCACTGGATCCTCCTGTTCGTTCTTATCCTGGGCGCGTGGTCTGCTCTGTTCCTGATGGCAATTCCGGCCGAAATGCGGGTTGCGGATGCCGTCTATGGTGCGGATTTCTGGCGCGATCTCTGTACCTTGACACCCGATGTAGCCGGGTTCGGAAGAATGGTTTTCATGTGGGCGCTGATGTCCGCTGCGATGATGGCCCCCACTGCCCTGCCTGCGCTGGCCACTTACGAGGATCTGTCCCATACCGCCCCGGGCACGCGGTTCGGCGCTCTGCTTGGGGGGTACCTGCTGGTATGGCTGGGGTTCTCTGTACTGGCGGCTGGGATGCAATTCGCCTTGTTCAGTGCCGGTCTTCTCGGTGGATTTGGCGACAGCCGGTCGGTGCTCTTGTCGGCGGGCCTGCTGATTGGCACGGGCACCTATCAATTTTCGGCGATCAAGGCTGCCTGCCTCAGCAAATGCCGCCAACCGCTGACCTTTTTCATTCAGCATTGGGACGAGGGACCGTTGCGCAACGGCGTCCGGCTGGGCCTAGTGTGCCTTGGCTGTTGCTGGGCGCTGATGCTGTTGGCCTTTGTCGGCGGGGTGACGAACCTGGCCTTTATGGGCTTGGCTACGGTGATCATGGTTCTGGAGAAACTCCCCGATATTGGCCGCCATGTAACACGGCCTTTGGGGTACTGCCTGTTCGCCTGGGCAGGCTGGACCATCTGGATGACGATATAGGGAAAAGGGAGATATCACATGGCTTTGGACGAGTTGGGCACGGTGCCTTGGACGGTCAAGGGAGAGTTGATCCTGAACTGCAACTGCACGGTGTTCTGTCCCTGCGTGATCAGCCTGGGCAAGCATCCCCCAACCGAGGGACACTGCCAGACCTGGGGTGGTGTACGCATCGACCAAGGTGCTTATGGCGACATTGATCTCAGCGGGTTGAACATCGGTCTGATGATCGAGATCCCGGGCATGATGAGCCGTGGCAACTGGAAGGTTGGGTTGTTCATCGACGACCGTTCCACGGATGCGCAATATGACGCGCTGGTCGCGATCTTCTCGGGTGCGGCCAAGGGAACAACAGGCCTGTTCCAGATCCTCGTCGGTGAAATCCTGGGCCACGAGCGTCAACCGGTGACCTACGAGACCGAGGGCAAGACGCGTCACATCACCGTTGGCCGCAAGATCCAGGGTGTCGTTGCTCCGGTCGCTGGCAAGGATCCCGAAACCGATCTGGTCGTGACCAACACTCAGTACTGGATGGGGCCGGATATCACGGTGGCGACAGCGTCCAAGGGCAAGCTGCGCGCCTATGGCCGGGTCTGGGATTTCGACGGGCGCTCCGCCGAAATCTGCCAGATCGATTGGCACGGCCCGCGCTGACGGGAGGATTGAGCCGATCGAGCGCATTCGCGCCTGACCAAGCTCTGCCTGGCGAACAGACGGCCATCCGTTGAGGGACGCCGTCGAAGTCTGGCTTTGACATAGTCCAAACGGTTCCGACCGTTGGTTCAAGAAACGAAACTCATGCCGGAGGACGCCTGATATGGCGATGATCTCTCCCTCGCGCCGGGTCAGGCGCACTCCCTTTTCCGACGGTGTCGAAGCCGCCGGGGTCAAAGGCTACACTGTTTACAACCGAATGCTGCTGCCGACGGTGTTTGAAAGCGTCGAGGCGGATTATCACCACCTGAAGAAAGCGGTGCAGGTCTGGGACGTGGCTTGCGAGCGGCAGGTCGAGTTGCGTGGACCTGATGCCGGGCGACTGATGCAGATGCTGACCCCGCGCGACTTGCGCGGCATGCTACCGGGGCAGTGCTATTACGTGCCGATTGTCGATGAAACCGGCGGCATGTTGAACGATCCGGTTGCCGTCAAGCTGGCCGAGGACCGCTGGTGGATCTCGATTGCGGACAGCGACCTGCTGCTTTGGGTCAAGGGCATTGCCAACGGCTACCGGCTGGACGTGCTCGTGGACGAACCGGATGTTTCGCCCCTGGCCGTGCAAGGGCCAAAGTCCGATGACCTGATGGCCCGCGTTTTCGGGGATCGGGTGCGCGATGTCCGCTTCTTCCGGTTTGGCATGTTCACCTTCGAGGGGCGTGATCTGGCCATTGCGCGGTCGGGTTATTCCAAGCAGGGTGGTTTCGAGATCTATGTCGAAGGTGGCGACATCGGCATGCCGCTATGGAACGCCTTGAAGGCGGCGGGCGAGGATCTGGACGTGCGCGCGGGCTGTCCCAACCTGATCGAGAGAATCGAGGGTGGTCTGTTGTCCTATGGCAACGACATGACCGACGACAATACCCCGCATGAATGCGGGCTGGGCCGCTTTTGTAACACGCATACCGCAATTGGCTGTATCGGCCGGGATGCGCTGTTGCGCGTCGCCAAGGAAGGCCCGGTTCAGCAGATCCGCGCAATTGACATCAGCGGTGATCGAGTGCCGGGGTGTGACAGGGTTTGGCCGTGCTACGCCGATGGCCAGCGGGTGGGTCAGGTGACCTCGGCCGCGTGGTCGCCCGACTTTCAGACGAACGTCGCCATTGGTATGGTTCGGCTTAGCCATTGGGCCGAAGGAACTCGGCTGGAAGTGGAAACGCCGGACGGCATGCGCCCGGCAACGGTTCGTGAAAAGTTTTGGGCTTGAGCGGGCAGGGTGCGGCGTTGTCGGCCCCTGTTCGCGCTGCCAGACGAAATATGTGGTTATGTAATCGACGGCCCTGATTTGGGTCGCGGAAGGAGGAAAAGATGTTCAACGCACTGGTGGTCGAAAAGGACGAAGAAAGCGGCAAGACCCAGGCTGCTGTCAAACAGCTTGGGCTGGATGATCTGCCACAAGCCGAGGTTACGGTCGCGGTCGAGTATTCGACGGTCAACTACAAGGACGGTCTGTGCATTGGTCCCGGCGGTGGGCTGGTGCGCAAATATCCCCATATCCCTGGCATCGATCTTGCCGGAACGGTCGAAACCTCGTCGGATGCCCGGTACAAGCCCGGCGACAAGGTGGTTCTGACCGGTTGGCGCGTGGGCGAGGCCCATTGGGGAGGATACTCGCAGAAGGCACGGGTCAAGGCCGACTGGTTGGTGCCGCTGCCAAAGGGGCTGGACACCCGGCAGGCGATGGCCGTGGGGACCGCAGGCTTTACCGCGATGCTGGCCGTCATGGCGCTGGAGGATCATGGCCTGAAACCTGGACATGGACCGGTTCTGGTGACTGGCGCCGCGGGCGGCGTTGGTTCCGTGGCGACCGCCATTCTGGCCAACCTGGGCTACGAAGTGGCGGGTGTAACCGGGCGCCCTGAAACCGCCGACTACCTCAAATCTCTTGGTGCGACCACCATCGTGCCGCGCGAAGAGTTGAACGAAACGGTCAAGCGCCCGCTCGAGTCGGAAACCTGGGCAGGGTGCGTGGATGCCGTGGGCGGCGCCATGCTCGCGCGGGTTCTGGGCCAGATGAAGTACGGCGCCTCGGTGGCTGCGGTCGGTCTTGCAGGCGGCGCCGGCCTGCCGGCGACCGTGGTTCCCTTTCTGCTGCGCGGTGTCAACCTTCTGGGTATCGACAGCGTGATGCAACCCTATGCCAACAGGCTGCGTGCGTGGGAGCGTATCGCCTCGGATCTGCCGATGGACAAGCTGGAGGCGATGATCCAACCGGCCACCCTGGCAGACCTGCCGCAGCTCGGCGCCGATATCCTGAAGGGCCAGGTCAAGGGCCGTGTCGTTATCGACGTCAACGCCTGATCCGGTCGAGCCCCTTGGCCCCCGGCGGACCGCCGGGGGCTTTCTTTGTCACGCGGTTGTCGGTTCAAAAAAGCCGACGGAATTGCCGTCGGGGTCCTTGGCGTAGAAAAACCGCCCGGCCGGGATTGTGATTGCGGGTGAGATTACCTCGCCACCGGCTTGCGTCACACGGGACATCGTCTCTTCCAGTGCGCCCTCGGCGGCCAGATGCAACGTCGGGCCACTGCCGTCGCCCGCCGGTGTACCGGGATAGAGATGCAGCGCCACTCCGGTTTCGGCGGCGGCAGGTTTGAATACCGCCATCGGGTTGGGGCCGCTGGTGTCGATCGTCAGTTCGGCGCCAGTGACCTTGGAATAGAACGCGACGCTGCGGTTCATGTCGGTCACGGGCAACTCTCCCCAGACCAGGAAATGTTCGGGCTGATAGCTCATCGGTTTACCTCATTGTTTTCGATGGTGCCTGTATGGCCGGTGGTGATGACAGTTTTTGACATCAGCACATGGCCTTGACCCGGACCCGGTCAGCAGGCATCCATTTGCCATCAGAAACGAGGGTCAAGATGGCATTGGATATCGGCTTTGTCCGCAAGCAGTTCCCGGCATTCTCCGAAGCATCACTGGACGGCCAGGCGTTCTTCGAAAACGCAGGCGGGTCTTATACATGTCAGCCGGTGGTCGACCGGCTCACCCGGTTCTACACCCAGCGCAAGGTACAACCTTATGCGCCGTACGAGGCGAGCCTGCTCGCTGGCGCCGAAATGGAAGAGGCGCGGGCGCGGATGGCGGCAATCCTGGGGGTTGAGACCGACGAACTGAGCTTCGGCCCCTCGACCTCGCAGAATACCTATGTTCTGGCCCAGGCGTTCCGGCAATGGATGCAGCCGGGCCAGGCGATCATCGTGACAAATCAGGATCACGAGGCAAATTCCGGCCCCTGGCGGCGGCTGGCCGAGGCAGGGATCGAGGTGCGTGAATGGCAGATCGACCCGGACACTGGGCATCTGAACCCCGAGGATCTGGAAAACCTGCTGGACGAGAACGTGCGGCTGGTTTGCTTTCCGCATTGTTCAAATGTGGTGGGCGAGATCAACCCGGTAACCGAAATCACGGCCATCGCCCATGCCGCCGGTGCCTTTGTCTGTGTTGACGGGGTGTCTTATGCGCCGCACGGCTTTCCAAATGTCGGAGAGTTGGGACCCGATATCTACCTGTTCTCCTCCTACAAGACCTATGGCCCGCACCAGGGGGTGATGGTGATCCGGCGCAATCTGGGGCAGATGTTGCCGAACCAGGGGCACTATTTTAATGGCGATGTCCTGTACAAGCGTTTTACCCCAGCAGGTCCCGATCACGCCCAGGTTGCCGCCAGCGCAGGCATGGCCGATTATGTTGACCTGCTGGCGGCACACCACGGGTGTGATGCCACTGGCCCGACACAGAGGGCGGCTTTTGTTCATGACCTGATGCGGGACTATGAGGTGGAACTGCTGCAACCATTGCTTGATGCAGTTGCCGATCGCAATTCGGTCCGTCTTCTCGGCCCGGACAAGGCCGAACTGCGCGCACCGACGGTGGCGCTGGCGTTGAACCGCCCGGCCGAGCCGGTCGCGGCCGAGTTGGCGAAATACGGGGTGATGGCGGGTGGCGGCGATTTTTATGCCGTGCGGGCCTTGCAGGGGATGGGTATCGATCCAAACCAGGGTGTTCTCCGGCTGAGCTTTACCCACTACACCGCAAAATCTGAAATCGACCAGCTTTTGCAGGCTCTTGACCGGGTTTTGTGATCCAGAAACAGGCCAGCCCCGTATCCTGAAAAAGACCGGGGCAGCCTATGACCAATTCAGACAGTCCAATTATCTTCTGGTTTCGCCGTGATCTGAGGATCACAGACAATCCCGGCTTTCACGCGGCTTGCGCGACCGGACGCCCGGTGGTCCCCGTATTCCTTCATGACGAAGGGGTTGAACGGCTTGGTGCCGCGCCCAAGTTTCGACTTGGCCTGGGGCTCGCAACTTTTGCTGCCGAGCTGGAGAGGCTGGGAAGCGCGTTGATCCTTCGTCGCGGATGCGCGTTGCAGGCGCTTCAGTCGCTGGTCGAAGAAACCGGCGCCGGTGCTGTCTGGTGGTCGCGGGGGTATGACCCTGTGTCTGTCGCGCGGGATGCAGGTGTGAAGTCGTGGTTCAAGGACAATGATGTCGATGCCCGCTCGTTTGCGGGGCATCTGTTGTTCGAGCCGTGGAATGTAAAGACCGGCGCCGGGGGATACTACAAGGTTTATTCGCCGTTCTGGCGGGCTGTCTGCCAGCAGGATGTCGGTCCGGCCCTGCCGGCCCCTTCGCGTTTGGCAAAACCGCCCCACTGGCCGAATTCCGATGCACTGAGTTCATGGCACATGGACGCGCAAATGAACCGTGCGGTCCCGATTGTGACAAGATACCAGTCACCTGGCGAAGCCGCGGCCCTCGCAAAACTGGATCTGTTCATCTCTGACCGCATCAACAACTATAAGAAAAATAGGGATTTTCCAGCCTTGGATGCCACATCGGACTTGTCCGAGCATTTCAGCCTTGGCGAGCTTAGCCCTCGGATCGCGTGGCATCGGGCGCAGGAGGCGGTTCGCGCGGGTTCTGCGGGAGCGGAGCATTTCCTCAAGGAGCTGGTTTGGCGTGAATTTGCCTATCACCTGATGTTCAACAGCCCCCATATTCTGGATCGGAACTGGCGGGTGGAATGGGATGATTTTCCCTGGTCGGCAGACGAAACCAATCCGGACTTCGTACGCTGGTGCCGGGGACAAACCGGGGTCCCAATGGTCGATGCCGCAATGCGCGAGATGTATGTGACCGGACGAATGCACAACAGGGCCCGTATGATTTCCGCAAGCTATCTGACGAAGCACCTGATGGTGCATTGGAAACTTGGCATGGACTGGTTCGCGGACTGCCTGACCGACTGGGATCCGGCCGCAAACGCCATGGGCTGGCAATGGGTTGCCGGTTCAGGGCCGGATGCCGCCCCTTACTTCCGGGTGTTCAACCCTGAAACCCAGGCCGGCAAATTCGATCCAGACCGCGCATATATTGATCGTTGGATCGCCCAGCAACAGGAACACCCAACGCACACGGCATTGGAATTCTTCGATGCGGTTCCCCGCAGTTGGGGTTTGAACCCGGGCGAGGAGTACCCATCGCCCGGCATTTCGCTCGACTTGGGCAGAAAACGGGCGCTTGCTGCCTATTCCACAGCGTTTCCGCCGAGACCTGACGCAAAACTTGCCTGAATTCAGGTCTCGAATTAGCCTGTTTGGCAAACCGCAATGGGGAGAAGCGGATGATTTTGACATCGACAGACGGTCAGGAGAACCTGCCGCGGTATTTTCCGCAAGTCATGAAGATGTTGGGCAAGATGGAGGCGGGCCGCCTTGATATTGCCTTGCCCGACGGACGCATCTTCCGTTCCGAGGGACCGAAGCCCGGTCCCGTGGCACAGGTCGATATACACGACCCGGATGTTTTCGCCCGCCTGATCCGCGAGGGCGAGCTGGGCTTTTGTGACGCCTACCTTGAAGAGGATTGGAGCACGCCGGATCTTCGGGCATTTATGGACCTTGTGCATCAGGGTGACGAAACCGTGTATGACGGTTTTCCCGGACAGTTTCTGGCGCGGGCCTATGAGCGGTTGCGGTTCTGGCTCCAACGAAATCACAAGGAACAAGCCAAGAAGAACATTTCTTATCATTACGATCTGGGTAACGATTTCTATGCGCTCTGGCTGGATGAGACCATGACCTATTCCAGCGCATTGTTTGAAACCGGGCAAGAGAGTCTGGAAAAAGCGCAGACCGCCAAATACGCCAGTCTGATCGACGAGATGGGAGCCAAGCCGGGCGATCATGTCCTGGAGATCGGATGCGGCTGGGGCGGATTTGCAGAATATGCTGCAAAGGAAAGGGGCCTGCGGGTTACCGGCCTTACCATCAGCAAGGAGCAGTTGAAGTTCGCTCGGGAAAGGATTGAGAAAGCGGGGCTTTCCGACCTTGTTGATTTCAAGCTGCAAGACTATCGGGACGAGCGCGGCAGCTATGATGGTATCGCTTCGATCGAGATGTTCGAGGCAGTTGGCGAAAGATACTGGCCGACCTATTTCAACACTGTGCGCGACAGGTTGAAGCCGGGCGCGCGTGCTACGTTGCAGATCATCACCGTGGTGGACAAAAGGTGGGAAGTATACCGCAACGGCGTGGACTTCATACAGAAGTACATTTTTCCGGGCGGTATGCTGCCTGCCCCCAAGATCCTGAGAGAGCAATTCGCGCGCGCGGGGCTGGAGTTCGTGAATTCCAAGGAGTTCGGCAAGAGTTACGACCTGACACTCAGGCGCTGGTACGAGACGTTCAACGAGAAATGGGACCATATCGCAGAATTGGGTTTCGACGATCGGTTCCGCCGCATGTGGAATTTCTATCTGACCTCCTGCGGCGCGGCCTTTGACTCGGGTACCTGCGATGTGACACAGGTAACAGTGGCAAGACCACAAAAAAGCTGAGTTCACCTGTCCATGCCCACCGCAGCCCGTCTCGTCGCCGCCCTTTGCCTGGGCATTCTTGGATATCTGGTGTCAGAACTGATCAAGCCGCGCATGCCGGAAGGAACCGACTTTGGCTACTTCAACCTCGTCAATGTCGGTCTGGGTATTCTTTGCGGCTGGTTTGTCATGGGACCAAGGGCGGGCAGGGGGCTGTCAGCAGCTATCACCAATGGGCTGACCGGTGTGGCGGCGCTCGTCTTCTGGGGGCTGTTCGTGCAGGGTTGTTACGAGATGTTCCGGTTGGCGATGCGAAACCGCTATGGTGGCCCTTTCGAAGCGGTGCTGGCGATTTTCGAGAAGAGTGTCGATTTCGGCGCTGTCCTGATCGCGACAAATATCATCTCGACATTGCTCGTTGGGGCGGTGATATCCGGTCTTGCCACCGAAAACGCCTGGCGGAGATGGCGTTAGATTCCCCTTTGCGACGGATACTTACCGGCAGTGACCAATCTTTTCTTTTACGGCACCCTGCGGTTTCGACCGCTTCTTGAACTGGTCCTGTGTGAACCGGGCGTTTCCCTGAACATGGTTTCGGCGCAGTTGCCGGATCATCAGGTTTACGGCGTTCAGGGGCAGCCCTTCCCGATGGTTGCGCCCGCGCCAGGGCAATCCGCAAGCGGCGTGCTGGTTCGCGGTTTGACCGCGCGCCAGATTGAACGTCTCGACTATTACGAAGGCGGGTTTGACTACGATCTGCGGCCGATGACATTGCGCGTCTCGGATGCGCAAACAGCAGAAGCGCAGGTTTTCTTCCCCCGGGACGGGGCGTGGACACCCGGCGATGTTTGGAGCCTTGATGATTGGGCGCTGGCGTGGGGGGAAATGACCCTGCATGCCGCGACCGAAGTGATGGCGTTCTACGATCGTCTCGGCCCGACAGAGATCGCCAAAAATTTTCGCGCAATCCGCGTCAGAGCTGCCGGACGGATTGCGGCCGCGGCCCGTACACCCGATCCGCAGCACGACGTGACCCGCGATGTCGTCGTTGAGAAGCATAATCGCGGCTATCTCAACTATTTTGCCATGGATGATATGGATCTGCGCCATCGCCGCTATGACGGCACCATGAGCGACAGCCTCAACCGAGCAGCGCTGATGACAGGCCAGGCGGCCGTTGTTCTCCCTTATGACCCGATACGGGATCGGGTCTTGCTCGTAGAGCAGTTTCGCGCGCCAGTGTTCATGATCGGAGATCCCGCACCTTGGGTATGGGAGGCGGTCGCGGGAATGATAGATCCCGGCGAAACGCCCGAACAAGCGGCCCATCGCGAACTGTTGGAAGAGGCGCATCTGACGGCGCGGCGGCTGGAACCAGCGGGACAGGCGTATTCGTCGTCCGGGTCGTCTTCGGAGTTCGTTCACCTGTTTGTTGCGATCGCCGACCTTCTGTCTGAAACCGACTCCGGCGGTCTGGACAGCGAAGGAGAGGACATCCGCAGCCGAATTCTCAGTTTCGAAACGTTGTTGGACCTGACGGACCGCCAGCAGATCAAGTCGCTTCCCCTTGTTTCGCTCGCCAACTGGTTGGCAAGGCATCGTGACAGACTTCGGCAGTAATGGATGCTTTGGGGATCCTTGCTTGAGGTTGAGACCTCGCAGGGCTACATCAAATTAAACAAGATAACCTTGCGAGGACTCAATGCGCATTGCACGCGATCTGGCTGACGCCGTAGGACACACACCGCTGATCCGGCTGCGCCGTGTCAGTGAAATGACAGGATGCGAGATACTGGGCAAGGCGGAGTTCATGAATCCCGGCCAGTCGGTCAAGGACCGCGCCGCGCTCTTTATCATCAAGGATGCAATCGCTCGTGGCGAACTTAAACCGGGTGGCACGATCGTTGAAGGTACTGCCGGGAACACCGGTATCGGACTGGCGCTGGTCGGCGCCTCGATGGGGTTCAAGACGGTCATCGTTATCCCCGAGACGCAATCCGAGGAAAAAAAGGATATGTTGCGCCTCGCAGGTGCGGAACTGGTGCAGGTTCCGGCCGCACCGTATCGCAATCCCAACAACTTCGTTCACTATTCGCGCCGCCTGGCGGAGGAGCTGAACAAGTCGCTGCCCAATGGAGCCGTCTGGGCGAACCAGTTCGACAACATTGCCAACAAACAGGCCCATGTTGAAACCACCGGTCCCGAGATCTGGGAGCAGACCGGCGGCAAGGTCGACGGGTTCATCTGTGCCGTAGGTTCGGGGGGAACACTGGCAGGCGTCGCCGAAGCGCTTCAGCCGAAAGGCGTGAAGATCGGTTTGGCAGACCCGATGGGGGCTGCTCTTTACAGTTTTTACACCACGGGCGAACTGGCGATGGAGGGTGGCTCGATCACCGAAGGCATCGGCCAGGTCCGCATCACCAAGAACCTCGAAGGCTTCAAACCGGATTTCGCCTGCCAGGTGCCCGATGCCGAGGCGCTGCCCTATATCTTTGACCTGCTGCGGCAAGAAGGGCTGGTGATGGGGGGCTCGACCGCGATCAATATCGCAGGGGCCGTGCGCATGGCGCGTGAGATGGGGCCGGGGCATACCATTGTCACCATGCTCTGCGACTATGGCACCCGTTATCAGTCCAAACTGTTCAACCCGGATTTCCTGCGGGAAAAGAACCTGCCCGTGCCCGACTGGATGACGCGCGCGCCCAGTTCGATTCCCGGCGTGTTCGAGGACGTCTGACATGATGATGGGCCGGGTGTTGCGGTTGCTGTTGACCGCGTTTCTGCTGCTGACAGCTACCGCTCTTTCGGCCCAGCTGACCGATGAGAGCCGTGCCTATTACGAACGTTGGGTAAGCACGGCAGACCGGGCTGAAGAGGTCATCAAGGCGAACCGTGCTTCGCAGGCGGCTTTCGAGCAATTGCGAGCCGAGGTCAGGACTTACCGGGATACCTTCAACCGTGTACGGGGCGAGAACTCGGACCGGATCAAGACGCTGGAGGCGCAGATTGCGGCGCTTGGACCAAAACCGGCCGATGGAGAGACCGAGGCCGAGGATATCGCCCGGCTGCGCATCCATCTGAACGATCAACTGGCCAAGTTGACGGTGCCGCGCATCATCTCGGAAGAGGCCTATAGCCGCGCCAATGGTCTGATCAACGAGATCGACAGGATCGTGCGGTCACGCGACACCAAGGAATTGCTCAAGCGCGGGCCGTCACCGCTGAATCCCGAGTACTGGCCCGATGCGTGGAAGGATATCAAACAGGCGATCACGGCGCTGGCCAACGAGGTCGCGTTCAACATGCGCTCGGACGTGGTCCGCGAACGGCTCAAGACCAACGGCCCCGGCATCCTACTGCTGAGCTTGGTGGGGCTGGTGTTCCTGGCGCGAGGGCGCAGATGGTCGGAACGGATAGGCGATTTCCTGCGCTCGCTGGGCGGCGAGGGGACAGGTGTCTGGTCCTTTGTGGTGTCGCTGCTCAGAATCGCGATCCCCTGGATCGGGGTCATGTTCGTTGTCCAGTCGGTGGAGATGATGGATATCACCGGCCTGCGTGGCGCCATGTTGCTGGACCAGGTACCCTATTGGGCGGCGGCGATCCTGTATTTCAACTGGATCGGCCGGCAGGTCTATCTGTTCAACGCCAATACCGGCTTTCGGTATCTGAGCCAGTCCCAGGTGCGGGTGATGCGGCTGTGCATCGACATGCTGGCGCTGACACTGGTGCTGCACGACCTCGTCGTGCTGTTCGAAAGGCTCGAGAACATTCCCGAGGCCACGCGCGCCGTCACCGGTTTTCCGATAATCCTGATGACCGCGCTGCTTTTGTTGCGGCTACAACGCGTGCGCTCCCAGGCACAGGTCAAGGGCGGCACCGTGGACGGGGGCGAGGCCGCGCGCAGCGGGGCAGGGTTCAGCCGCATGGTCGGTTTCCTGCGTCGCGCGCTCTATCTGCTGGGGATTGCCTCGCCACTGTTGGCGGTGGTCGGCTATAACAACGCGGCCGAAGCGCTGGTCTATCCGGCGGTCAAGACGCTGGCGTTGGTCGCTGTGCTGGTGATCCTCCAACGCTTCTTGACCAATGTTTATGGCTGGTTGACCCGCAAGGGGGACGAAGCGGGGGATTCGCTTTTTTCGGTCATCCTCGGCTTTCTGCTGGCGATTCTGGCGCTGCCGCTGCTGGCGCTCTACTGGGGCGCGCGCGAGGCGGAACTGATCGAGATCTGGTCGCGGATCATGATGGGCTTCGATATCGGTGGCGTGGTCATTTCACCGTCGAACTTCCTGACCTTCGCGCTGGTCTTTGCCATCGGGTATACGGTGACACGGCTGTTGCAGGGGGGCTTGCGCAACTCGCTGCTGCCCAAGACTCGGCTCGACCCCGGCGGCCAGAATGCCATTGTCGCCGGCACTGGGTACCTCGGCATCTTCCTGGCCGCGCTGTTGGCGATCACCATGGCCGGGTTCGACCTGTCGTCGCTGGCCATCGTTGCCGGTGCGCTGTCGGTCGGTATCGGTTTTGGGCTTCAGACCATCGTGTCGAATTTCGTGTCGGGCATCATCCTGCTGATCGAGCGCCCGATCTCCAAGGGCGACTGGATCGACGTGAACGGGCAGATGGGTTATGTCCGCGACATCTCGGTGCGCTCCACCCGGATCGAGACCTTTGACCGGACCGATGTGATCATCCCAAATTCGGATCTGATCAGCGGCAGCGTCACAAACTATACCCGCGGCAATACGGTGGGTCGCGTGATCGTGCCGGTGGGCGTGGCCTATGGCACCGATACCCGCCGGGTCGAGACGATCCTGCGTGAGATCGCCGAGGCGCACCCGATGGTGCTGGCCAACCCCGCTCCCAATGTAGTGTTTCAGGGCTTTGGCGCGGATTCGCTCGACTTTGAGATTCGGGCCATCCTGCGGGACGTCAACTGGGTGCTGTCGGTGAAATCCGACATGAACCACGAGATCAACCGGCGGTTCCTGGAAGAGGGGATCGAGATTCCCTTTGCTCAGCGTGACGTCTGGCTGCGCAATCCCGAGGCGTTGACAGGGGCTCCGGCGACAACGACGGCGGCAGCGACGGAAGCCGAGGTTGAAAGTTCGCCGTCAACGGTACCAGCCACACTGACGGAAGCCGATATGAATGAAGGAACAGAAGATGACCACTGAACCTCTCTTCATGCTTGACGCTTATCGCCGCCAAGCATCGGCCCGGGTGTCCGGATACACGGCCGAAGGCGGGGTAATCCTGGACCAGTCACTATTCTATGCTACCGGCGGCGGCCAGCCCGGCGACAGCGGGCGGCTAAGCTGGGATGGCGGAGAGATGGTTGTCGCGACTACGGTCAAGGTGACTGAAGGGGCCATCGCCTTGGTTCCTGTCGAGGGCGCCACGCTGCCACCGGTCGGCTCCGAGGTGACGCAGCATCTCGATTGGGACCGCCGCTTTGCCCATATGCGGGTCCACACTGCGCTGCATCTGTTGTCGGTGGTGATCCCGCTCGAGGTTTCGGGCGGCGCCATCGCGGCGGACAAGGGGCGCCTCGATTTCAACATGCCAGAGGCGCCCGATGACAAGGCGGCCCTGGAACAGGCGTTGCAGGCACTGATCGACCGCGATCTGCCGGTGACCGAGGACTGGATCACCGATGCTGAACTTGACGCCAATCCGGCGCTGGTCAAGACCATGTCGGTCTCACCGCCTCGCGGCAGTGGTCGGGTGCGGCTGGTGCGGATAGGGCAGGGGGACGCGCAGGTTGATCTGCAACCTTGCGGCGGCACCCATGTTGCCCGCACCGGTGAAATCGGTCGCATCCGCTTGGGCAAGGTCGAGAAGAAAGGCCGCCAGAACCGCCGCGTTTATCTGCATCTGAACGGGTAGAGATTAAGGGAAAAACCCCCTTGCAAATCTTGGCGCGATAGTCGAAACACCCCGTCACGGACAGTTGGCCGAGTGGTCGAAGGCGCACGCCTGGAAAGTGTGTAGGCGGGGAACCGTCTCGAGGGTTCGAATCCCTCACTGTCCGCCATCAAACATTTCTAACCCTCAGCCCCCCCTAACACCTTGAACGGCAAGGTGGTTTCTGGGGTTCGAAGTCCTGTTTTGCGGCAGTAGGTAATCCGCTCGGCAAAAGCCAGTTTCAGGACAGTTCTTTGCAGGGTGAGTTGGCCTGATTCCCAGAGTTTCCAAGGGCTTGCAAGAAACGCGCAGGCGAGTTCGAACAATTGGTCGAAGCTGTGGCTAGGTTCGGCTGTTTTGCCCAGTTTTTCCTGTGCAACGAGCTTATCCTGCTCCAGTCGCGCGAGGCGTTTCTCATAGGCGGAGATGACCGATGGCATGCTTGCCTCGACAATGCGGTGCAGCAGCCCGTCGATTTGTTTCTCAATCTTGGTGACTTCGCGTTTTAGCGACACCATTCCGGCCTGGGCTTGCTCTGCCCGTTGATCCCAGACATTCTTGAACATCGCCTTAGTGAGGGTCAGCAATGTCTCAGACGGCTGAAGCTCATGCAGGTAGTCGGTGAACGCCTCTTCCAGCACGTCGCGCCGGATCGACTTGCGGTGGCTTTCGCAGCCCTTGGTGAAGCAGAGGTAGTACGGATGTTTCTTGCCGGTCTTGCTTTTTGACCAATTGGCGGTGAGTGGGTTGCCGCAATCATTGCAGAGGACAAAGCCACGCAACGGGAAGTCCGCATTGATATCTTTACGCACAGGGGCGCGTGTAGCGCCGTTGACGCGCTCCTGCACCGCCTGCCAAGTCTCAAGCGATACCATTCCCTCATGGTGGCCCTTGCGCAGGTCCACGCCCCATTCTGGCCGCTCAATGTAGCCCGCGTAGTGAACACGGCGCATGATCCGCGCCACCTTTTCATATCGGATGGTGCCGTCTGGGAAATTTTTAGGAATCTCAGGACAGCTTTCCAGAAAGCGTTTCACTTCACCTTGGGTTTCAAATCGGCCTGAGGCAAAACCTTCGAGCGCTTCTTGGATGTAGCTGGCAACGGGTTCGTCACGCAGCAAAAGCCTGCCATGCCCTTTCACCACTTCACTCTTGAATCCGACAGGTGCGTGGAACACCCAATAGCCGTTCATCATACGTGCGCGCATACGGTTGACGGTTTGCTCCTGGTTCTTCTGACGTTGGTGCTGAGATACCGTTGCCAGCATGTTTTCTCGCAAAACAGAGTCGGAGTCGTCGCCGAACTCCAAACTCGGGCTTTCCAGCTTGCCGCCCGCTTCTGACAAAAGTGCACGCAACTGCCAGTGCACAACTGGTCTTCCCCCACTGAAGTGGTCCTCCGCTATGTTTAGGAAAACGTAGGAAACACATGGCCAACAAGCGACCGAAGCCCGAA
>NZ_JAAGOX010000054.1 GCF_010500245.1 Ruegeria sp. PrR005 | reverse complement strand
CATAACCCGAAATCCATAAACAGAGGTGGCTCACTTCTCGATGAAAAACCCGGCTCACTTCTGGGTGGAAATCAACACACTGTTCCCATAACCCCAAATACATCCAAGACATCCGCAACGCTTTGCGCGAAACCGGGATGCTGGACGATACCGCCCGAACAGTGCGGCTGCGGCTCAGGGAGAGCTTCAAGCAGACTGACTTGTATCAACGGGATCATGTCTGGGTGAATGACCGGGTGCGCAACCCGCGCGACGGTGTAGCAGGGCTGGACGCCTACAAGATCGAAGGCCCTTTCGCCTATCCCAACCTGATGACAGGCCGTGTAACGGAAGCCTCTGCTTTTGGCGGTGGACAGTTGACGCTGAAACCGTCGAGCAAAGAACCCGTGTCCCGCGACTTCAAACTGGCCGATTTTGGCAGGACCATTCTTGGCTTTTCGATGGACACCAACGACTTCTTCCACTTCGCCAACCTGCGGACCTATTTCCCGCAACTCGCCAGCGCCTCACAGTTTGTCACCTCTGACACTTATCTTGGCGGTGTGACTGTGAGCGTGCGCGGCTTGCCCGATGACTTGGACAACCTGACCGCACGGCAAAAGCTGGATATCACGCATTATGTCCTGCACCAGATCGAAAGCGGCGTGAAACGCGAAAGTGTCGAGTATATCGGCACCAAGGACTTCAAGCCCTATCCCATCAAGGACCGCTTCACCGACAAGGTTCTGAAACTGCGGATCGAAGGTGAGACCGGGCTAAGCTGGACAGAAAGCAACGTGCCGGGGCTGGATCAGATCGACCTGAGCGGCAAGGACTGGCACGCTTATGACGACAGTTTCGGGACCGATCAGGAAAAGCACTTCATCAAGTACATGCACGATCAGGAAGCCCGGTTGAGGGATGTTTTTGACGACTTCTATCTCCTGCGGAATGAGAAGGCGGTAAAGCTGTATGACTTTGACACGGGACGTGCCTTTGAACCGGACTTCGTTTTGTTTCTGAGGAAGAAGGGTGAGGACGCCAGCACGATCTTGCAGCTATTCATCGAACCCAAAGGCGACCATTTGCGCCCGCAGGACGACTGGAAACAGGACTTCCTTGCGCAAGTGAAAGCCAAGGCGAGACTTGAAATGGTTTTCCAAGGGCGGGATTATACCGTTCTCGGACTGCCATTCTTCAATGATACAGGCCAAACCAATATCGATTTTAAATCGGCATTCGAGACTGAGGCGCTGGACGCATAGTCCGGTTCCCTCGGTCTATATGTGAGGGCCTGTCTAAACGTGCGGGTTTGGAGGGTGTGTACATGGTTTCTCCCCACCACTGGGGCAAATAAGCAGAGGCCGGTGCGGGTTCAGTCCGACATCTTGGCCAGCTTGCCCACAATCTCTGTCGGATCGAAGCCCAGCACCTCGCCCAGCTTGACCAGTTCCACCACATCTACGCGGCGTTGACCGCTTTCCAGGCGCGCGATGAAGGACTGATAGACCTTCATCCGCTCCGCAAGTTCCACCTGCTTCAAGCCTGCCTCGCCCCGCTTCTCGATGAGGTAGCGGACAAGAGCATCATGCCTATGATCTCCAAGGGTTTTAGGCATGAACGCCCCATGCTGTTGCACTGGGTGCGTTGACTATATCTCAAAACTAGGTATCTAAAATATAGATACGAAAGGGTGCCACATGCTGATCACTGTTTTGGTTGTTGTCGTTATTTTTGTTTCTTTTCAATGGTTTCGAAAGAGGCGCGAGCTGAACCGTAGGAAGGATAGTAAACCAGATTGGGCTATTGGATATGCGAGGTATTTTCTTTGTGATGTCATCAGTCGCGTCCAAAACGACGAAGAGGTTTTAAGCCTCTTCGTGAACGCGAGTCGAAAGGGATTGCCTGATCTAAATGATTTCAGTTCGCAGAGCACAATAGTTGGTCTCAAAGCATACGCAAACAGTCAGGGAGATTTGAGCAGGCTAAACGATCAATCAGCGATCCTCTCTCTGTCACAAGCAGTAGCCGTAGAAGCTCAGACTGCCCTTCAAATGGCGGCCTCTCGACCAAATATAGACAGTTACCTTAAAGAGTTCGATCCAAATATCAGCGATGCTGCGCTACAGGACGCAGCGCAGGACATATTCGTCGCTGTACACAGGCCTATTTTGACCGCAGATGGCAAGCGTGCATTGTGTGAACTGTTAAGACACTACCTTATGCGTTTCTTTGAAAGACAGCACGGGAAGCCATTCTATGAGTATGCGACACATGCCAGTCAAAAACTTGCGGAAGGTGCTAGCTAAACTGATAACTCGTCAATGGCTTCCTTGAGTTGGGTCAATGTGTAGCCTTCTCTAAGATAAACTTCTTGCGTCACACCGGACCGGGCGTGGCCAACGATGCACTGGATAACCGGCTCTGGCACGTTTGCTTGCCCCAGCCGCGTTACCACCGTGTGCCTCAGGCTATGGAATACAAGACCCGGCTGCTTGATCCCCAGTTTGGGCAAGAAACTCTCATTGCACCAGCGGCCCAAGTTGCGACCGTAACCGCCATTGGTATTGTAGCTGTAGTCTGGGAACAGGCGTGTGCCACTCCTGCGACTGCCCACAAAGTCGAGAAAGCCCAAACGGATCAACTCTAAGTGCAGCGGCACCTTGCGCCTACCAGCCTTTGATTTCACGCTTTTGGTGTCGTCGCCTTCGTCGGTGATGTTCAGGAACCATGTGTCGCCGTCCCGCTGCACATCGGCAATGTCGAGTTGGCAAATCTCGTTCAGACGCGCCCCAGTGAACATGCCCAATAGCATCCCCCACTTATGGCTGTCTTTGCGCACCAGCCCGGACAGGTTTTCTGTCAGCTCGGTGTAGATCAGGCGCGCTTGGTCCGGTGAGAACGGCTTGCGCTCACTGTCGCTGGACTTGTCCTTCTTTACCTTCATGCCTTCAAAGAGCGTGTGCGGTGAATGCCCGTGCCGTTCCGCCCAGTCGAAGAACATCTTGAACATCTGGATGTGGCTGTTGATCGTTTTGGCTGCGATCTTCTTGTGCCCCGGTTCCTTGATGACCTGCATCAGCGGCATGGCCTTCAACTTGGGCTTGGTGTTCCGGCTGGCCGGTAGCGCCTGCAAAACCTTTTTGACCTCGCTCGCATCCTGTTTGTTGATTGTGGCAAGTAGGCGGTCAGGGCCGAAGTATTCAATGAGGATGTTCAGGTAGGCCCGGTTTTGCCCGATGGTTTTGCCAGCCCATTGCCGGGAATGCTCCGCTATGAAGTCTTCCACCGCCGCACCCAAGGGCGATGAGGCTGGCAGAGGGGGCGCAGGAGGGGAAGGAGCGATGGTTGGGGCATCCTCATAGGAATAATGCTCAAGGCGTTCAGCGGCTGCCAGAACGACTCTGAGCAGGTCCCGGCGACCCTTTCGGAGTTCCCGCTGCATCATGGGATGGCTGTCTTGCCAGTTTTGCGCTGTCAGCCCCGATTTTCTGAGGAACGGTCTGACGGGCAGGTACTTGTCGCTCACCATCTCCATATCCAGATAGCTTTCATGGTCCAGCATTTCGCACCGAATGTCCTCCAATGCGTTCTTCGACAGGCCGTGCCGGTCCAGCCAGTCAAGGTACTGGTCCAGTTGTGCCCTAAAGTACGCTTGCACCTTCTCGCGTATCTCGCTTTGTCGCAGTCCTGCCAATTTATTGTTCTCGCGCAGTAGTCGTCCGCAGGATGCAAGATGACGGGCCAAATCGCCAGCCCGATCATAGCAACGTGTCTTTAGGGAAATACGGATAGTTGCTCGCTTTCCCTCTATGGATAGGGGGATAGGCCAGCGAAAGTAGTAAATGCCATGTCTTGAGAGGCTTAGATAGGATGACAGCATCATAGGGCGTGTGTCCCACTTTGTGTCACACCCGACCGTTCAGGCGCTAACCCTATGAATTAGAATGAAATGGAGGCGAGTACCGGAATCGAACCGGTGTACACGGATTTGCAAGACTAGGTATCATACTGATAATAAGTAAAAATATGTTTAGACGGGTAGAAAAACTCGGCAGAACATACGGTGAATGTTTAGATCGGTTCTGTGGACCAACCTGTTTCGCAGTAAGACACTAACTGGAGTTTTCCGAAAGACAGCAGCGTGCAAAAAGAAAGTGAACTAGTCTGCCCTTAGCTGCCGTAAAGCGGCTCGCAAATTGATGTCCGCTCTGCGTCGTCCAAGATTCACAGAGACCAAAGTCTTCGCTTGTCACGGAGCCATGGCCAAACTATCCCTGACACGGCACCATTCCGATTTTTTTGAGTATTAGATGCAGTACATTCCCAATGGCCCAGACATTCCAGAAGCCCTATTAGAAGCTCATGAAGATGGGAAAGTGGTTTTCTTCTGCGGGGCAGGAATATCTTACCCCGCAAAACTACCAACCTTCCACGGTTTGGTAAAAGCCGTATATCGTGAACTCAACGAGACATACGATGGTGCCGAAGCCGAAGCTTTCAAAGCGTACAAGTATGATACAACCTTAGGCCTCTTGGAGCGAAGGCTCCCGAACGGTAGACAGAGAGTGCGTGAAGCAATTGCAAGCGCTCTCCAACCAAATTTAATCGGGAAAAAATCGACGCAGACCCATGAGGCTCTTCTTCGACTTGGCAAGACACGCTCAGGTGCCACCCGGCTCATTACAACAAACTTTGATCGGGTTTTTGAAGAAGTTATAGAGACGAAAAAGACCCAAACACCAACCCACGCGGCCCCGCTGCTACCAGTTCCAAAGAACAGGTGGGACGGTTTGATTTACCTGCATGGACTTTTAGACGGAACAGGCTCCGAAACGAACCTAAACAGCTTGGTTGCTACAAGTGGTGACTTTGGCTTGGCTTACCTTGTTGAGAGATGGGCTGCGCGCTTTGTATCCGAACTGTTTCGCAACTATACAGTCTGTTTTGTTGGGTACAGCATCAACGATCCCATTCTCCGCTACATGATGGACGCTTTGGCTGCCGACAGCATGATGGGCGAAGATACACCGATCGCATATGCTTTTGGGAACTACTCACGAGGCAAAAAGGACCAGACCGAGAGCGAGTGGGCCACCAAGAATGTTGTTCCCATCCTATATAAAAACTACCGACGCCACTATTACCTGCATGAAACGCTTCATGCTTGGGCCAATAGCTATCGAGATGGTGTCAACGGCAAGTCAGCTATCGTGGCGCGCCATGCATACCACAAACCAAGTGGAAGCACCGTACAGGACGATTTCGTTAAAAGGATGATATGGGCGTTGAGCGACCCTACAGGTCTGCCGGCAAAGCACTTTTCGCAACTCGATCCTGTTCCACCAATCGAATGGTTAGACGAGTTCTCCAACAGGAGATTTGGCATTGAGGATCTCCCTAGATTTGGTGTGCCTAGGAGTGATCTCTTCAACACAGGTCATAACCCAGAATTCAAATTCAGCCTTCTGTCCAGACCTGCTCCATCCCATCTGGCTCCTCGAATGTCGCTTGTTGACCTCAATCGTAGGCAAGGTTCCGATTGGGACAAGGTGATGGATGCGCTGGGGAGGTGGTTGGCAAGACACCTGGAACAATCCGATGCCCTATTCTGGGTTATTGGGCAGGGTAGCAATCTAAGTCCACGTTTCGAACGGTACCTCAACAGAGCTTTAGAGGATGCAAACCACCTTAGCCAAGCCATGCGAAAGCTTTGGGAATTTGTAGTTTCGGGCTACGCGCGATCACGCCACTACAATGGTGGCCTCTACGGGTGGAAAGAGCGCTTCACGACACACGGGGACACACCGGTTGTAAGGCAAGAGTTCAAGGAGGCACTACGACCCTCACTTAAGATTTCTCGCCCATATTCTTTAAGAACAGCTCGCTCCAGTGATACTGGCGAAAGGATTTCATCGATTGCTAACGTTGAAGTGGCACTAGCATCCGATCACGTTCATTCGGCATATGAGGGCATTCGGGATATTGAAAAATTCGAAGGCTTTCTAGCACATATTCTGACCGACATTTCAGAGCTGTTGTCGGAAACACTCGGGCTTATGTGCGAAGCTGAAATTTCATCTGAGCTTGAAGACTACAGCTACATACAACTCCCGTCGATTTCAGATCATGAACAGAACAAGGATTACAACGACTGGACGCTCTTGGTGACCCTGTGTCGCGACTCTTGGTTGGCCACCGAAGATCACAATAGCGAAATCGCAAAAGCGATGCTAACGATCTGGGCGAGTTCCAAGCATCCCGTATTTCGCAGACTAGTTTTTTTCGCGTTAGCGCAGAGTCCCAACCTCGTTTCGTTTGACACATCGATGTCGTGGCTCTTGGCAGACGGCGGGCATTGGCTTTGGTCGACCTCGACAATGCGAGAGGTAATGCGCTTGCTGGTTTCATTTGGCCCAATTTTGACCGCTGGTCACATGCAGAGGCTCCAAGATGCAATAGTCGAAGGACCTCCTAGGACACGCTTCAGAGATGATATTAGCGATGATGATTTTGAACGTTTTTCAGATCGTATGCGCTGGTTGAGATTGAAAAAGCTCCTTTCAAATGGAGGCGCCGCAACAGGAAACACTGAAGCTTTCATCGCATCTATAGAAAAGCGCTATCCTGAATGGCAATTGGCGCCAGATGACCGCGATGAATTCCCTATGTGGAGTTCCAACGGGGCCGACATTGTTGAGGAGCAACTTCCTCGAGATTTCGACGGCCTAATTTCTAGACTTAGGGGAAAGCCAAGCGTCGATGACCTCCACGCGCCGGATGATTGGGCGAAGATATGTAAAGACAACTTTGACCTCGCGATAAAGGTATTGAAGAAGCTTTCTGAAGAAGATCAATGGTATCCAGAACGTTGGAGGCAAGCGCTTTATGCTTGGGCCAATGACGAAAATAGCCCTCGAACATGGCAGCACGTAGTACCAATTCTTCTAGATATGCCTGACGCTAGCTTTGCTGAAGCTCTGCATGCGATTGCTTTGTGGTTAAGTCGGATATCAAAAGACATTCGTGAGCATGAAGAGGCGTTCTTCGCGCTCGTCGATCGAATAATAGACACCGGCACCAAAACCGTCGGAGCTTCCGACGATTTTTCGCTCAATTACGCCATAAACCATCCGGTTGGATATGCCGCAATTTCACTCTTGAACTGGTGGTTCTCAAAGGAACTTGAAGATGATCAGGGTCTTCCAGACGAGCTGAAGGACCGATTTGCAGAGATGTGCAATGCCGATAATCAGTCCCTTTGGATAGGTTCTGTTATTCTCGCCCAACAAATCATCCCGTTACTGCGTGTGGATCAGAACTGGACCAAAAAGTATTTGATACCAGCGTTTGAGTGGGACGCAGGCGTTGCAAAAGCCGCCGCGATGTGGGGCAGTTTTTTACATACCCCAAGAATCTATCTACCAATGCTTGAATTGCTAAAATCCCCATTTTTGGTAGTTCCTGACCACATTGATGTTCTGGAAGGACAGTGCCTTAAGCAATACACGTGGTTCTTAACCTATATTGCGCTAGGCGAAGCTTCGGTTTTTAGCTCCAGTGAACTTAAGGAAGTATTTACCAAGCTTCCTGCCGAGAATCTCGAAACCGTCGCAAAAACATTGTTCCAAGCCTTGCAGGGCGCAGGGGAACAACAAGAGGAGTACCTAAATAACCGAGTCATACCATTTGTGAAAAGTTTTTGGCCCAGTAAACCCGAAGCGCGGACCCCAGCTACGTTCCGGTACTTCGCGCAGATGGCAGCAGTATCTCGAAACGGGTTTGAAGAGGGGTACGCCTGTTTCAAAAATCACCTAGGACAGACAAGTGATTTTAGCTATCTACTCAACCTTTTGAAAGACGGTGAACTCGCCGCTAAATATCCTAGCGAAATACTGGCTGTATTGAATGCCACAATCCCTCAAGAAGTTCCCTTTTTGTATGGCGGTTTGGGTCCTTTGTTGGCCATTATCCAGAACGCCAATCCTGCCCTCTCAAATCACCCGAGCTTCAATCGGCTGACCGTCTTGTCGCAGCAATACGAAAACTAGGGCGTAGCAAAGCAGTCACTTGGGGCGATCAGAGCGAAGGTCCGCTCCCCACCCAACGCGAATTCGTGCGGAGAACAGTTTAGACGGCGCTCTAGAGGCGCGTAAAGGCTATACCGTGACCCTTGGGGTGCAAAATGGAGTAAAGGCGCTCCCACGAGCTGTTTATCGCGGTTGCTCCATTGATTGACGCTGCCTTGGTCCTGCGGCCTCGCAGCAACACAGCCCCGTTCCTCCGGAGACCTCAAGTATCGGAGGAGGAGCGGGGCGGGCCACCTCATGCATACATTACTTGTTGGGATATGCAGTTAGTGACACCACTTCTGTTCGACGCGTCAGCGCGGCGTCAGAAGTGGTGGAACGTTACAAAAAGTGCCATTTTCGATCACGAATTGTTTCAAGCGGTATATGCAGTTAGTGACACCAACTGAAAAGCTCGGTTGCTTGCCCGGAATCGCGTTTCTAGACTCAACCCTACAAGTAGTTTGCATGAGGACGAGGCCTCATTCAGCCACCCGGCTGCGCGAACTCAAGGGTCAAGGAGCTGGCGATGTCGTTGGGAACAATTGAGAAAAAGGCACTCAGTTTGCTCAGTGCGTTGGAGAGGGCGGGCAAGTCGGTCAGCTCTGTCGCGGTCGAAGGCCGCAGGATCGAGATACTGCTTTCCACCGGAGAGGCCATCGACGAGTTCGACAAGCTGGAGATGCGTCATGGCAAAGCGTGAGCTACCCAAGCACGTCTACCGTCAAAGGAACGGGATCTACTTTCAACGTCGTGGCTGGCCGTCCCGCAAGTTCCAGAACGAATTCGGGACACCAGAGTTTTGGAAAGAATACGCGGACATTCTGTCGGGCGAGAGGCAGGCCCCGCGCGTTGTATCGCGCAATTTCTCCGCCTTAGTTGACCATTATCGCAGATCGCCCAAGTACAAGCGCCTGAAGCCGCGTACCGCGCTCGACTACGACAAGTATCTCGATTTCTTCAAGTCAATCATGGGCGATGCCAACCCGGCGGCAATGAAGCGCAAGGATGTGATCCGGTTGCGCGATGCAAACGCCGAAAAGGCTTATTCGCAAACTACTCATTGCGGGTTCTCCGCGTCCTGATGGAGTACTGCGTCGATCTCGGGTGGCGGGAAACAAACCCCGCGAAGGGCGTTCCCGAATTGAAGACCGAGAAGTCAGAGCGTGAGCCGTGGCCGCTGGAGCTGCTGGAGGCCTATCGGGCGGCTTGCCCACTCGGCACCAGGGAACGGCTGGTGATGGAGCTATGTGTCGGCACAGGGCAGAGGATCGGAGATGTGCTGGAAATGCGTTGGTCCGATATTCAGGACGGTGCCTTTGTCATTCGGCAAAATAAGACCGGCAAGGAACTCTGGGTGCCAA
The DNA here is from genome assembly GCF_010500245.1 of Ruegeria sp. PrR005. Lineage (GTDB taxonomy): Bacteria > Pseudomonadota > Alphaproteobacteria > Rhodobacterales > Rhodobacteraceae > Ruegeria_B > Ruegeria_B marisflavi. Next base: position 219,507 of record NZ_JAAGOX010000054.1, on the reverse strand, counting down.
TCCTGCCAGAGCTGCACGCAGCCCTTGGCGCAGCAAGTCGGCATTCTGTGTTCATACTGACCAATGAGCGCGGAACTAATCGCTGGTCCTATCGTGGTGCATCGCAGGCGGTAAGGAACGTCAGAGAGCGCATCGGCGCTGTCGATTACGACATCCACAGTTGGCGCTACAACGCGGCTTGTGAGCTGGTTGAAGCTGGCTGTAGCGACGACCTGGTCGCCGCTGTCACGGGCCAGAGTCCGGCCATGGTCCTGCACTACACTAAGAAGGTTCGGCAGAAGATCAGGGCCATTCAGGCGCAGCAAAAGAGAACGGAACAAAAATGGAATGTTTAGACGTTTGTTTAGACCACAATGAGCGGCTAATCACGGCATTCGTCTAAGTCATTGATTTTGTGTGGAGGCGAGTACCGGAATCGAACCGGTGTACACGGATTTGCAATCCGCTGCGTCACCACTCCGCCAACTCGCCTTTCTAAGTAAAATCAATTACTTGAGGTGGTGTGGAGCGGGTTCTACCAGCTTTCCGGATCGTCGTCCAGATGGCATTCGCAAATTCAGTGCCAAATTTGCGGGCCGACCGCGCCGCGGTGCCGCGGGCTTTTGGGCAATGGGACGTTGCCGCTGGCCTGCCGTTGTGGCAAAAGCCGGGTAAGTAATCTGCTAGTGAGCTGCAAAATGACCGAATTCGCCAATCGCCGCCGCATGATGGTTGATACCCAGGTCCGCCCTTCGGATGTCACCAAGTTTCCGATCATCCAGGCGATGCTGACGGTTCCACGAGAGAATTTCGTACCGGATGCACAGCGAGAAGCCGCCTATGCGGATGTCATGGTCGATCTGGGCGGCGGACGGCATCAGCTGGAGCCCCGCACGCTGGCCAAGATGCTGGATGCGGCGAATATCGGGCGCACCGAGATGGTGCTCGATATCGGGGCCGGGCTGGGGTACTCGTCGGTAGTGGCGGCGCGGATGGCAGAACTTGTTGTCGCGGTCGAAGAAGACGAGGCGATGGCCGAAGAGGCGCAGACGCAGCTGATGGATGCCGGGGCCGACAATGCCATTGTCCATACAGGCCCCCTGGCCGAGGGCGCGTCCGAGCATGGACCCTATGACGTGATCCTGATCCAGGGTGGGGTGGAAACCATGCCGCAGGCGCTGCTCGACCAGCTCAAGGATGGCGGTCGGATCGTCGCGGTGTTCAACGAAGGCGCGGTGGGCGTGGTCCGCCTGGGCCGGAAAGCCGGCGCTCAGGTGTCCTGGCGGTTCGTGTTCAATGCCACGGCGCCGGTACTGCCCGGATTTGAACGGGCGCCGGAATTTGCGCTCTAAAACGGCGCCTGAGGCGACGTGTGTCCTTGCCTTTTGCCGGGACACGGTCATGCTCGCAGAAGGCAGAAACGAATTTTCGAGGGAGGCAGGGCAATGCTGAGACTGGTTTCGGGACGCGTGGCGAGAATGGCTGCATTGGCCGCGGGCGTCGCCGTGCTGGCTCTGGGTCCGCGAACCGCTGTGGCGGACAATATCGCGGACGCCTTGATCGGTGCCTACAATACCAGTGGGCTGCTGGAGCAGAACCGCGCCTTGCTGCGCGCTGCCGACGAAGACGTTGCCATCGCACTTTCCACATTGCGCCCGATCATAGATTGGACTGCGCGGATCCAGAGCAATTACAACAAGGTCGGCAACGCGCTTACTTCCTCAACGAGTCATCCGGACACGTTCTTTACCGGGCTCGAGCTGACGCAGCTGATCTATGACGGCGGCGCATCGGTATTGGGAAAACACGCCGCGCAGGAAACGGTGCTGTCGACACGGCAGGCTTTGATTCAGGTCGAGCAGCAAGTTCTTTTTCGGGCGGTGACGGCATATCTGAACGTGCTGTTGCAGGAAGAGACCGTTTCGATCCGGCAGAACAACGTGAACCTGCTGGGTGAGGAACTTCGCGCCTCGCAAGACCGATTTGAAGTGGGGGAAGTGACACGGACCGACGTTGCCTTGTCCGAATCCCGGCTGGCCAACGCGCGCGCGAACCTGGCTGACGCCAACGGGGCATTGACCACGGCGCATGCGGAATACATCAACGCAGTCGGGCACCACCCGGGCCGCACAACGGGGCAACCGTCGCTCCCCGGGCTTCCGCGGTCCGAGGCAGATGCCGCCGCCTTGGCCCTGCGCAACCATCCCTCGCTTCTGTCGGCTCAGCATCAGGTGCGCGCATTGGATCTGGCCGTCGACCGGCAACGTGCCGCGCTTGGACCGACTGTGCGTTTCAATGCCGAAATCGGCTTCACGGACGATTTTGGCGGCACCGATTTCTCTGATACCGCTGCGGCGCGCATCATTTACTCGCAACCGGTTTACGCCGGTGGACGTCTGATGTCGCAAGTCCGCCGCGCCATGGCACAAAGGGATGCGTCGCGTGCCAACCTGTTGAATGTGCAAAAGGATGTGACACAGGACGTCAGCGACGCCTATGTCCGCTTTCAGACCGCCAACGCCAGCCTGAACGCCTCGAACGAGCGGGTCCGTGCCGCGCAGGTTGCCTTTGACGGGATCCGAGAAGAGGCGACATTGGGCGCACGGACGACGCTTGATGTGTTGACCGCTGAACAGGATCTGCTCGATGCGAAACTGTCCCAGGTTTCGGCCCGCACCGAGCGCTCTCTGGCGGCTTATCAGCTTTTGGCTGCTCAGGGTCTGCTGACGGCGGAACGGCTGGGTTTGGCGGTGCAGATTTACGATCCCACGCTCTATTACAATCTGGTCAAGAGCGCCCCGGCCGCGATGTCAAAGCAGAGCCGCGACCTGGACCGTGTCCTGGAAGCACTCGGCAAGAAGTGACAAATGGTTTCATTTGTTGTCGGATCGGCGGATGTTCGCTACACTCGCGGGCGAGGCCAAGAGTGGTAGCAACAAATGTCTGATCCTGCAAAGTCCGTAGAGATCGAGGATGTCCTTTCTTCGATCCGAAGATTGGTAAGCGAAGAAGGCCGTTCCGAGGGGCGTTCCAAGGGACCGGCAACTCGGCCGGGAAAGCTGGTGCTGACCCCTGCGCTGCGGGTCGCTGACCGGTCCGAGGATGAAACCCCCGCGGAAGAACCGGTGCTGCAAGCGGATGCGGAGGCCGAGGGCGGGGCGGATGAGGCATCCGCGCCTTGGACCGACCCGGATGCAACGCTGTTTTCAGCGGCCCAGGCCGCAGGCGAGCCGATCATCAAGACTAACCCCGTTGTGGAAGAGGAAGATATCCCCGAACCGGCGATGCTTGCCGAACTGGATGTGCCGGATATCGACGTGGCGCTGGACACTGAAGAACCGCTCAGCGCCCGGATCGAGGTGCTGGAAGCGGTGATCGCCCAGACGGACGACGATTGGGAGCCCGACGGGTTGAGCCCGGACGCCTATTCCGGGACGCGGGTCGAAGCGATGGAGTGGCAGGATCATTTGGCCCCGGCCGAAGAGGAAGCCACGCAGGTTGAGTTTTCAACTGACGACGCGCCTGTGTCTTTCGATCACGATGTCGATGACCCGGAAATGGAAGACGAGCTCGAAGACGAGCGGTCCATCCTGTCGCCTGAAGAAGGCTATCTCGACGAAGAGAGCCTGCGCGAGCTTGTGGCGGATATCGTGCGCGAAGAGCTTCAGGGCGCGTTGGGTGAGAGGATCACCCGCAATGTGCGCAAGCTGGTACGCCGCGAGATCCATCGCGCGCTGACAGCACAAGAATTCGAGTGATCAGGCCCCTCGCGGCGGTTCCGAAAGCTCAAGCAACAGGTCGAGGTCCAGATGGGCCTCTATATGCTCTGCCAGCGCGTCCAGCACCTGGTCCACGCCGTCTTCGTATCCGACCAGCGCTTCCTGCCCGAATTCCGCCAGATAGCGCGCGCGGAACGGGTCCGAGGTGAATACCCCGTGCAGATAGCTGCCCCGAATCCGCCCGTCTGTGGATGCGGCGCCTTCCGGGCGCCCGTCGATCTCTAACCACGCCCGGGCACAATCGGGGCCAGAGGTCCGGCCGATATGAATCTCGTATCCGGTGACCGGTTCGCCGCCCGGCAGCGCCGTTGCATGGCGCAGGGTGACCTGTTTGTCGCCGGTCATGATGGTGTCGACATCCAGCAGGCCAAGACCGTCGACCTTGCCCGGGCGCCCCTCGATTCCGTCAGGGTCGTCGATGCTGCGTCCCAGCATCTGATAGCCGCCACAGAGTCCCAGCACATGGCCGCCGCGCCGCACATGGGCGTAGAGGTCGATGTCCCAGCCCTGGGCGCGGAAGAAGGCGAGATCGCCGATGGTCGACTTGCTTCCCGGCAACAGGACCAGATCTGCATCGCCGGGCAGGGGGCGGCCCGCCGGGATGATTTCGACCGTCACGCCGGGTTCGGCGGACAGCGGATCCAGGTCGTCGAAATTCGCCATGCGTTCCAACTGCGGCACCGCCACCTTGAAGGTGCCGCCCGCGCTGGAGCGGATATCCATCATATCCTCGGCCGGCAGGCGCCAGGCATCGTTAAACCACGGAACCACGCCCAGGCAGGGCCAACCGGTGCGACGGGCGATATCATCGCGGCCCTCGTCGAAGAGGGAGATGTCGCCCTTGAACCGATTGATGGCAAAGGCGCGGATCTGTGCCAGATCGCCTGCGTCCAGAACAGCCTTGGTGCCCACGATCTGGGCAATCACCCCGCCGCGATGAATGTCACCGACCAGGACCACAGGCACACCGGCGGCACAGGCAAACCCCATATTGGCGATGTCGCCGGCCCGGAGGTTGGTTTCCGCCGGGCTGCCCGCGCCTTCGACCAGCACCAGGTCGGCGTCGCGACAAAGCCGGCCAAAGCTTTCCAGCGCCTTGTCCAGCAGATGCGCCTTGTTGCGGCGATAATCGCCTGCCCGCATCGTACCGGCCCGCTTGCCCTGTACGATGATCTGGGCGCCTGTATCGGTTTCAGGCTTCAGCAGGATCGGGTTCATGTCCGTATGCGGCACGCGCCGCGCCGCCCGCGCTTGCAGTGCCTGGGCGCGGCCGATCTCTCCGCCATCCTCGGTGGCGGCGGCGTTGTTCGACATGTTCTGCGGCTTGAAGGGCGCCACGCGCAGCCCCCGCCGCACAAAGGCCCGCGCCATGCCCGCGACCAGCATCGACTTGCCGACGTTGCTGCCGGTTCCCTGAATCATGATCGCGCGAACCATGCGTGCTCCCGTTGTCCGTCGCTGGCAGATGATCCGAAATCCGGTGCCGTGACCAGTCCCCCTGCGGCATTCGGTGTCCGGTTGCCGTCATGCCTCGAACCAACGAAAAACGCGCCCCCCACGGAGCGCGCCTGTTGTCGACAGCCTTGATGTGTCAGGCGGCTTCGGCCTGTGCGGCGTTGCGGCGCTCGCTCTCTTCGCGCGACAGCGCGACAGAGGTACGGACCCCACGTCCCACGAATTCCATCAACCCGCGCACGACGCGTTCGTTCGGGTCGATACCGGCACAGCTCAGCACCTCGCGCCCATCGCGCGAGCGGGCCCAGCGGGCGATCTGTTCGGGGCCATTGCCGTACTTCTTGTCGTCGGCGATGGCGTCATCCAGCGCGGCCAACACAACGGCCGCAAACAGTTTTCTAGCACGGTTGCCTTGCTCGTTGTTGTAGGCGGTGCCGTCAACGAAATCTTTCATCTCGTCTTCCTTGTTGTTCTTGCTCTTGCAATTTTCGGCGTAGCGTTGCTTATGACCGATCGGACTCGATTCGGGTACCCCATTAATGCATAGATGAGTTGCATGTTTTGCATAACTGCTGCGATTGCAGCACTAGGTTTCGTTGTCTTGCCAGGGATCGTCCCGCCAGATATAGGGGCGCAAATGGGTGCATCAACCGTCGTGTGAAGGAAATATGTCATGCCCAAGATCAACGGAAACGAAATCCGCCCCGGCAATGTTCTGGAGCACAATGGCGGGCTGTGGGCGGCCGTGAAGGTCGACCATGTGAAGCCCGGCAAAGGCGGGGCCTTTGCTCAGGTCGAACTGCGCAACCTGCGTAACGGGTCAAAGCTGAACGAACGGTTCCGCTCTGCCGACAAGGTCGAGCGTGTGCGTCTGGAGCAGAAAGACCAGCAATTCCTGTATGAATCCGATGGGATGCTGGTGTTCATGGATGCCGAAACCTATGAACAGATCGAACTGCCCGCCGAACTATTGGGAGAGCGCCGGCCCTTCCTTCAGGATGGCATGACGATCCTGGTCGAGTTTCACGAGAGCGAGGCTCTGAATGCGACGCTGCCGCAGAAGGTGACCTGCAAAATCGTCGAGACCGAGCCGGTGGTCAAAGGCCAGACCGCGGCCAACTCCTTCAAGCCCGCCTTGCTGGACAATGGCGTCAAGGTGATGGTGCCCCCGTTCATCGGGCAGGACGAAATGATCGTCGTGAATACCGAGACCATGGAGTACTCCGAACGCGCATAACGTTGCGTCACAAGGCCGCCCGTTGGGCGGTCTTTTTCGTTTCATCTCCCCTGCGGCCCTTACTGGACCTCACCGGATCAGGTCGCGCAGTAATTCGAACTTGATTCTGTTGGCGCTGACCTGGCGGTAGAACGCGATCAGAAAGGCGGTTGGCCCCTGAATGCGGCCCAACCCGCTGACTGCGGCAACCACGGTTCCCACGTCCGTACGACCATGTAGAACCAGCCAGCCGCCAAGCATCAGCACCGCGACCGTGCCCGCGCCATTGATGGCGCTGAGCACGAATTTGGTCGACAGTTTCCACAGGAACATGTTGCGCCGGGTGTCGTAGATCTCGTCGAACTTGGCCTCGATCCCGGCAATTTCGTCGGTGATGTCCTGCCTGCTCAATTGCTCGCTTGCGGCCCGCAGCAGTTTCACGCGCAGGGCGACATAGCGGTTCACCTTCCGTTGCGACAGCAGGACGATGGCGATCTGCGGCAGGATCATGCCCGCCGCGATCAATCCCAATCCCGGCTGGGTGGAGGAGATATAGCCGATTACACTGATCAGCGTACCGATCTGAACCACCGGGTCGGAAAAGGCCCCGCCGGCGAACTTTCCAAGCTCTTCCGCCTCGGCAGTAACCGCGGCGGTCAGGGTGCCCTGACTCAGATCGTTGCTTTGCGCAGAGGCGCGTTCAACCAGCCGTCTGCGGATCAGGCGGATGACATGCTCTCCCAGCGTGCCCGACAGAAACCCCATCAGGAACTTCAGCAGCAGGCTGAGCAGGATAACGGCGCCCATCCCGGCGCCGAGCAAGAACAGTTGGCCGGTGTCGAGCGAGGCCTCGGTCAGGTGGTTGACGATGTCCCGTTGAAACTCCAGCGGGGCGGCGGCCAGAGCGGCGATCGCCAGGGAGAGTATGATCAACACCACCTGACGGCGCGCGCTGACCCGCCAGATTGCGGCGTAAAGCTGAAACATCCCCGGTCCCCTGATCGTTTAAGGGAAATCTGCCGCGCCGCGCCGCAAAGATCAATCAGTCCATGCGCACCCGCGCTGTGCCTGCCTGCAAATCTCCCTTGGCCCTGTCAAAACGGAGATAGGCAATTGCTTGATCGCCGGACCGGCTGTGCAGGGTGCCAACAGTCTTGCCGTCGGTCGTGATCTCGGTTCCTGGGTCTGCGGGGCCCTCGACGGTGACTTTTGCAAGGCCTTTGCGCAATTCGGTCTTGTGCTTCATGCGGGCGGTGACTTCCTGCCCGACATAACATCCCTTGCGAAAATCGACTCCGTTTAGCGTCTCGAACCCGGCTTCCAGAATGTAACTGTCCCCAGTCAGTTCGATCCCGGTTTCGGGAATGCAATGGGCCACCCGGATCGCATCCCAGTCGCTGCCGTCGTCGCTCTCTGCGGCCTGGGCATACGCGCGCCAGCCCAGCGCGGGATGGCGGGGGTCCATGAGTGCGCCCTCGGGCGCGGGGCCGGTACCGCGTTGCAGATGCAGGCCGCTTTCACCAATGGTGACATCCGCCCGCAATTTGTACATGGACAGGCGTTTCACCAGCCCGTCCGCCAATGGCTCTGCCACATCCAGCAGGATCGATGCGCCGTCCCGTTTCAAAAAGAAATCGGCCAGATACTTTCCCTGCGGGTTCAGAAGGGCCGCATAGACCAGCCCCCGATCCAGCTTGCGCGTGTCGTTGGTGACCAACCCCTGAAGAAAGTCTTCCGTGTCGGCTCCGCTTAGCCGCAGGATGCGTCGGGTGGGCATGTCTTGGTCCTCGTCATCGCCGTCAGACCCGTGATATAGGAGAACCCGCCCAACTGACCAGAGGCCAGAGGAAACAGACCTTGCCAGCCAAGCTCAGCATCGTGATTCCGACCCTTGCGGCCGAGGTAACCCTGCCTCGGGTCTTTGCCGCCCTGATGGAAGGGCTGCCCACGGGCCTGATCCGAGAGGTGATCGTGACCGATGGCGGATCGGGGGACCGCACCCTTGATATCGCCGAGGAGGCGGGGGCCGTCGTGCTGCAAGGGTCGCCATCGCGTGGCGGGCAGCTCAGGCGAGGCTGCGCCGTGGCAAGGGGCGAGTGGATCCTGATCCTGCATGCTGACACGGTGCTGGATGCCGGCTGGTCCGAGGTGGTATCGGATCACATCGCCAGCAGCGAAAGGGCGGCGGTCTTTCGACTGGCTTTCGCCGCGCGGGGTCTTGGGCCTGCCTGGGTCGCGGGCTGGGCCAACCTGCGGACGCGATTTCTCGGGCTCCCCTATGGCGATCAGGGTCTTTTGATCCGCAGCGAGGACTATGAGGCCGCAGGCGGGTATCCTGACCAGCCCTTGATGGAAGATGTGCATCTGGTGCGGGCGCTGCCCGCCCCGCCTGTCCTGCTCCCGTCGGGCGCCGTGACCGGGGCCGACAGGTACCTGCGGGACGGATGGTTCGGGCGCGGGGCGCGCAATCTGTGGACGCTGCTCAGGTATTTCGGTGGTGTCTCGCCGGAACGGCTGGCGCGGGCCTACAGGCGATAGGGGGCGGTCCAGATTGGTACCCAGAGAAGAAACAGGTTCATGACAAGCTTGCCCGATGTGACACCGACCAGCGACGATCTGGAACGGAGGGCATGGGCCCGCCTCTTCGAGGCCGATCCCGATGGGGTGATCGCTTGTCCGTCCTGCGATACGCTGCATGTGGCAGAGACGATCGCGCCGGGGCAGGTCGCGCGGTGCAAGCGCTGCCATTTCACCCTGATCGCCCCGCGACGGGATACACTGAACCGGACCCTGGCGCTGGCGCTCACCTCGGCCATGCTCATGGTGGCCATGCTCAGCTTTCCCTTTCTGACCCTGACCCGGCAGGGATTGTCCAACGAGGTGTCGATCCTTGGTATGATTGGTGGCCTGGCGCATGGCTGGTACATGCTGCTGGCCATTGTTGTCGCGATGTTCGTGGTCGGCGTGCCTATGCTGCGCGCGGCTGCCTTGATCTATGTAGTCTGGGGGCTGCGCCAGAAACGCCCGCCGCGCGCTGCGCGCGAGGTGTTTCGCCTGGCCGAGGCGATGGCGCCCTGGGCCATGACCGAGGTCTTTCTGATCGGGACCGGGGTTGCCCTGGTCAAGGTGGCCGGACTGGCGCGTGTAGGCTTTGAGGAGGCATTCTGGATCTTCTGCGTGATGGTTCTTGTGCTGGCGCTCAAGAATGCCTCGGTCTGCCGATGGACGATCTGGACCATGATCCGGGAGCGGCAGGAATGATGCGGGCCTCGGATTTCGGCTGGATCGGCTGCCACAATTGTGGCGCCGTTCATTCCAAGGGAGGGCAGACGTGCCGCACCTGTGGTTCGGCCCTGCATCACCGGTTGCCCAACAGCATGCAGAAGCTTTGGGCCTGGCTGCTCACCGGTATCTTTTTCCTGATCCCCGCCAATCTTTACCCGCTCTTGAGCAACGAGATCTTCGGCCATGAGGAAGGCCACACGATCCTTGAAGGGATCCTTCTCTTTGCCCAGTCCGGGGACTACTTGGTCGCCGGCGTGATCTTCCTTGCCAGTTTTGTCATCCCGTTTTTCAAGGTCGCGGTGATCGCGACGCTGGCCCTTTCGATACAGCATGGCTGGCAGCTGTCCCCAAGGCTGCGGCACGTGCTTTACGAGTTTGTCGAGTTCATCGGGCGCTGGTCCATGATTGACGTGTTTGTTGTGGCATTGCTGACCGGTCTGGTGCATCTGGGGGCAATCCTGGCGTTTCTGCCGGGGGCGGGGGCGATCTGTTTCGCTTTGTCTGTGATCTGTACAATGCTTTCGGCGCAGGCGCTTGACGCCAAGTTGATCTGGGACGGTGTAACGAATGAATGACGACATGGAACTTGCCCGTCCCGAAGTGGAAACCAGCCGGGCGCGTGGCTGGCGCGGCCTGTCTCTGGTCTGGCTTGTGCCTGTCGCCGCGGTTGCGGGTGCGATGGGGCTGGCGTGGCAGAACTACGCCAATCGCGACGTCCCGATCCGCATCGCCTTTGCCGACGCAACCGGGATCGAACCCGGTAAGACCGAGATACGGTATCGCGAAGTTGGCGTTGGTACGGTTCGGTCGCTGCAATTCAGCGACGATCTCAGCCAGGTCGTGGCGCATGCGGAAATCAATCGTGACCTGGCCCGCTATCTGGATAAGGACACGCGGTTCTGGCTGGTGACGGCGCGCGTCGGCCCGGGCGGTATCAGCGGGCTCAATACCTTGTTGTCAGGGTCCTATATCGCTGCGGACTGGGATGCGGAAACCGGAGACCCGTCACGGGATTTCGTCGCCGAAGAGGTCTCGCCTGCTGTGCCACCGGGAACCAAGGGGCGGGCCGTGGTGCTGGTGGCGCCCGACAGCGGTTCGGTCTCGGTCGGGGCGCCGATCCTGCACAAGGGGGTGCAGATGGGCAAGGTTGCCGCCGTGCGCTTCGACCCGCTCAGCGGCTCGGTTCTGATCAGTGGCTTCATCGAGGCGCCGTATGACAAGATGATCACCTCGGGCACGCGGTTCTGGAATGTGTCGGGTATCGGCCTGGAACTGGGCGAGGGCGGCATTCAGCTAAAAGTGGACAGCCTGGCATCGCTGTTGCAGGGCGGGATCGCCTTTGACACGCCGGTATCGGGTGGCGAGGCGGTGGGCCGGCGGCCGGTGTTCGACCTCTATCCCAACGAGGCATCTGCGCGCGACGCCCTTCTGGGGGACACCCTTCAGGCGACGGTCGAGATCATGTCGAGTTTCGAAGGGTCCGTGCGCGGGCTGAGAGTCGGGTCTGAGGTCTTGTTTCGCGGCGTCAAGGTGGGTCAGGTCAAGCATATGACTGCCCAGGTCGACGAAGTCGAAGGCCAGTCCCCGGAAATCAGGATGCAGGTCCTTTATACGGTCGAGCCCTCTCGCCTGGGGCTGCACGACGTAAAGACCGCCGAGGATACCCTGTCGTTGCTGTCCACCATGGTGGAGCGGGGCGGGTTGCGGGCGCGGCTTATGCCCGCCTCCTTGTTCTCTGGCGGGCTGGTGGTGCAGCTTGTCGAGGATGACGAGGCAGAGCCAGCAGTCATCGACAAGCAGGCGGCGCCGTTCCCGATCATGCCCTCCTTGCCGACACCGCCGGACACGCTGGCCGTCGCGTCCCAGAACGTGCTGGACCGGGTGGCCGCCCTGCCGGTCGAAGAATTGATGCAGCGCGCGATCACGTTGTTGGACAACGTCAATTCCATCGTCGCCGACGGCGATACACGCGCCTTGCCTGCCGATATCCGCAGCGTGCTCGACAATGTGAATTCGGTGGCCGGCTCGGAAAGCCTGCGGACGCTGCCCGACGATCTGCGTCAGGCCGTGGCCTCGGTCAATGCGGTTCTGGACCGGTTCACACAGGATGAGGGCTCGCAGAAACTGGTTGCCGCCCTCGAAGAGGTGCGTCTGGCCGCAACCTATGTGACGGAGTTCAGCGCAGAACTGCCGGCTTTGGTGTCCAATATCGACCGGCTGGTGGCCAAGGCCGATGCACTGCCGCTGGAGGATGTGGTGGCTTCGGCGGGTGACGTCCTGCAAACAGCCAATGCGTTCCTTGAGAAAGAGGATGTAACCCGCGTGCCTGCCGCGCTTTCTGCTGCGCTGGAGCAGGCGGAGAAAACCCTGGCCTCGATCGACACGACGGTGGGTTCGGTCAACGAAACACTTGGCCGGTTCGAGGAACAGCAGGTGTCCCAGACCCTGATCGACGCATTGAACGACGTGCGCACAGCCGCCGCCAATGTCGAGGATGCCAGCGCCGGGTTGCCGTCGCTGGTGGAAGACATCGACAGGTTGGTGGCAACGGCGAATGAATTGCCGTTGGGCGATGTGGTGGCCTCGGCCGATCAGGTGATGCAGTCGGCGGACGCCTTCCTGCGCAACGAAGACATGGAAAAGGTGCCCGGCGCCCTGTCGGGCGCATTGGAGCAGGTGCAGCAGGTACTGGCCGAGTTGCAGGCGGGTGGTGCGGTCGAAAACCTGAACCGCACCCTGGAAACCGCAAGTTCGGCCGCGGAGTCGGTGGCGCTTGCGGTCAAGGATCTGCCCGAGCTTGCCCAGCGGCTGGACGATCTGGCCGACAGCGCCGAAGCGACCATCGGAGCCTATGGGCCGGGCTCTCCGGTCAATCGCGAGGTACAGGCCGCCATCGGCGATCTGCGCGCCACGGTCCGGTCGCTGAACGCGCTGGTCGAGGCCATCCGGCGAAAACCCAATTCCCTATTGGTAGGACGTTGACCTATGAGAAAGCTGTTTTCCGTTGCACTGATTGCACTTGCGGCCTGTAGTGCGCCCGAGGAGCGATATCTTTTGCCGGAAATCACCGGTGTCGACACCTATCGGACAGGGGTACGCACGGTACAGGTCGCCCGGATGGATCTGCCTGCCTATGTCAGCGACAGCGAGATCACGCTGCTGGGTGACGACGGCGTGTTGCGACCGACCAAGGCGGGATTCTGGGCCGACGAACCCGAGCGCGCCATGAGCGAGATGCTGGCGGCTGGACTGGATCAGGCTCTCAGCGCCTCGGTCGCCGCCGATCCGTGGCCGTTCGAGACCCCCGCCGATGTTCAGGTGGCGGTCAAGGTGCATCGGCTGTCCGGCGTTCCCGGGCAAAACCTGGTCTTTTCCGGGCAGTACTTCCTGACCTCTCCCGCCCATGGGAACTTGGAAAAAGCCTATCGGTACTCCTATTCCGTGGCGATGGCCGAGCCCAGCATACAGGCCATGGCCCAGGCCCAGACCGAGGCGATGCGGCAGCTGGTGAATGACATCGCCCGACGGATTGCGAAAGGATAAAACCTTGCGACGGCAGTTGGTTGGGTGGCTTAGCTAACGCAACTCGATGATTGATTTTCCAAGCCGGAAGGGTGCGGCAAAACTGACGAAACAAAGCGCCAGAATTTGCAGAACCAGAATATGGGCATTGGCCTTGAGGTATTCCCATTCCGACTTCAGCTTGCCGATCTGTTCGATCAGATCGTCATAGGTATAGGCGAGAATCTGAAAATCGCCAGCAACGACAGGCACTTTGCGGCGCATGTTCTGCAATGCCGCCTGGGTCGGCTCGTCGAGGGTGGTGAACACCAGGAACTCGCTGACGTCGAACGCGTCCACTTTTTCTGTCATACCGCGCATGTCGTCGGACGCCGATCCGGTGCCGCCGAAGAGGAAATGCAGGTTGGCCAGTGGGGCGACCTCGTTTGTGACCTCGATAAAGAGCGGCAGTTCAGCATTGGTGGCTGTGGACGCTGACAGGAATTCTACTTTGTTACATAACTCTTTAATATCAGTGTCATATGCTGGGTCGCAAAAGCGCAATCTGAACCGCGCGGCATCGCGATCGAAGGCGGTTGTGACGGCGTAGGCGATGTCGATCTGGCGGTCCAGGCGGGAATGGTCCGATTTGTACAAACCCGCCAGCACCGCAACCAGCGCCCCCAAACCACCCAGGACGACCCAGACGAGGTCCGCAAGCTTCCAGGCCTTATGCCCCGCGGGCTTGTGCAGCAAGAGCCATCCGGTTCCGACGCAGCCGGTCAGGAAGCAGACGAGGATCAGGGGTAACTGGTTGTCGGCAATGAAAATCATTCCGCGACGTTAGGGGCTTTGCCCCGGAATGGGCAAGAGGTCAAACCGACTTGTGATAGGGCGCCGGTCGGATAGACTTGGTCCCGGGGATGGAGGGAGAATGCGGGTGCTTCAGCGGATCGCGATCTTTGGTGTCATTATTTTTATGTATGTAAATCAGGGGATTGCGCAGCTTCTCCTGATTGATATCGATCTGTCCGAGCAGCGGATGCAGGTGCTGGACAGTGGTGCGGTGACGCATGACTGGCCGGTGTCCACGGCGCGTCCGGGCAAGTGTACGCCCACCGGAACCTTTACCCCTTACCTCCTCAAGCGCGAACATTACTCGACCCTTTACGACGGTGCGCCGATGCCGTTTTCCATATTCTTTTCAGGGAATTACGCCATCCATGGCACGACGCAGACCGACCGTCTGGGCACGCCTGCCTCGGCCGGGTGCGTGCGGTTGGATCCGGAGAATGCGGAAGCGTTGTTCAACCGGGTGCGCGAGGTGGGCAAGGAGGAAACGCGGGTGGTGATCCACGAGTGACGCGGGTTCTGTACCGCGAATTGACCGTTTTGTACCCGCGCTGGCAGCCCGATTGACCGTTTTGTACGCCGGTTTCCCGGCCCCGGAATGGCAAACGGGGCGGGTGTGACCCCGCCCCGCGTCCAGTGACATTCTGGGGGGAAAGACTGGGGGCTTACTTGCCCTTGTCGCGGCCTGCGACCGGGGCGGGTTTCGCCATTCCGGCGGTGGCCAGGACCTTGGGCTTTTCCTTCTTGGGCTTCTTGGCCTCGCGGTTGCCGCGATTCTTTTCCTTGGACATGGATGTTTTCTCCTGACGGGTCCGGCGGGCACCATGCCTGCCGGGAGGGGTAGCTTGGCCGTTGCTCTGGGTGTCAGGGTTGCCTGAGCCGATCGGGTCAGGGCGATGAGACTTTCGACGCAGCAGGGGCGCGGGGCCTCGCGGTCAACCGCCGCCTGCACGGGGAATCTATGCTTGGGTTTAGGTTGCCGCAAGGGGGATGGAAGAGGTATTTTTGTGGGGATGTGTGGGCGGTGGGCAGGAAGCGGTGGGCAGGGGGCGGTGGGCAGGACTGCCCACCCTACGCTGGCTAATTTTGGTGGGTTTCTAACTTTGGCGTGTCTGCATTTACCATGCTTTTGATAAAGGGAACTGCTTCATTCAATGCTATTCCTGCCGCTAGCGAAAGTACCGCAAGGATAATCTTGTCTTTGTTTCTTTTGAGAAAGGTGTCATTTGGTCGAAAGATCACTTTTGGAGCAAGGTGTCCCATGTGGGTTAGAAATGAAAGAAAAAATATTGGGCTGCCGACCGCGAAAAGCAGAAGAATCTCCTGAATCAGTTCGAGCTTTTTGCCAAAAGAAATATAAAAATAGGCGGGGAATACTAAGGCAAGCGCTAAGAATGGGTTCCCAATAAAAGAGTACCATATCTTGTAATGCTTTAGGTGCTCATGTAACTCTTCGGCCGTCGAGCGATCTTTCTCTTCGAATGTTAGCTGTGAGTGTATTCTGTTTATGTTTAGCTTGATTGAGTTAATTCTAAAGGTGAGCGGACTGCTAATTTTCGATCTATTTTTCTCGAGATCATCTAGATCTGTCAAAACATATCGTCGATTGTCAAGATAACTTCCTGTTGTTAATTGAATTTCGTCAGTTTCTCTCGCTACCGTCTTGATGATACTCAAGAATTCTTCGTCGGTCATTCGGAATGGTGGAACGGTCAACTCAGGTGTTTTTTTGGATTCAATAACTTCCATCGTTATCCCCTAAACATCCAACTCCTCCACGAACCGCGCGTTCTCCTGGATGTACTGGAACCGCAATTCGGGTTTCTTGCCCATCAGCCGTTCCACCAGGTCGCCGGTCTCGCCGGGTTCGTCCTCGTCGATGGTGACGCGGATCAGCTTGCGGGTTTCGGGGTTCATGGTGGTGTCCTTGAGGTCCTTGGCGTCCATTTCGCCCAGACCCTTGAACCGGCTCACGTCGATCTTGCCCTTGCCGCCCAGCCCCTTGGCCAGCCAGTCGTCGCGTTCGCGCTCGTCCAGGCAATAGACCCGCTTCGCCCCCTGCGTCAGGCGGTAGAGCGGCGGGCAGGCGAGGTAGAGGTGCCCCGTGTCGATCATCGGGCGCATCTGGGTAAAGAAGAAGGTCATCAGGAGCGAGGCGATATGCGCGCCGTCCACATCGGCGTCGGTCATGATGATGATCTTGTCATAGCGCAGGTCGTCGATGTTGAACCGGGTGCCAAGGCCGACGCCCAGCGCCTGGGTCAGGTCGCTGATCTCCTGGTTTGAGCCGAGTTTGGAACTGGCCGCGCCCAGCACGTTCAGGATCTTGCCCCTGAGCGGCAGCAGCGCCTGGGTGCGCCGGTCGCGCGCCATCTTGGCGGAACCACCGGCGCTGTCACCTTCGACGATGAAGAGTTCCGTGCCCTCGCGCGAGGTGGCGGAGCAATCGACCAGCTTGCCGGGCAGGCGGAGCTTCTTGGTGGCGGTCTTGCGCTGGGTTTCCTTTTCCTGGCGGCGGCGGATGCGTTCTTCGGCGCGCAGCACCAGGAAGTCGAGGATGGCGCCCGCGGATTTGGTATCGGCTGCGAGCCAGTTGTCGAAATGGTCGCGCACGGCGCCTTCGACCAGGCGCTGCGCCTCGACGGTGGCGAGGCGGTCCTTGGTCTGGCCCACGAATTCGGGCTCGCTGATGAAGCAGGAGACCAGCGCGCAGCCGCCTGTCAGCAGATCCTCGCGGGTGATCTGGGCGGCCTTCTTGTTGTTGATCAGCTCGCCATAGGCGCGGATGCCCTTGAGGACGGCGGACCAGAACCCGGCCTCGTGCGTGCCGCCCTCGGGGGTGGGGACGGTGTTACAATAGGACTGGATGAAGCCGTCGCGGGATGGGGTCCAGTTGATTGCCCATTCGACCTTGCCCGGGGTGTTGAATTTCTCGGTGAAGTCGACGGTACCGGCAAAGGGCTGCTCGGCATAGGTCGAGGCGCTGCCGAGCGTCTCCTTGAGGTAGTCGGCCAGGCCGCCGGGGAAGTGGAAGGTGGCCTCGGTGGGCGTTTCGCCGTCGTCGATGGCGGATTTCCAGCGAATCTCGACGCCCGAGAAGAGGTAGGCCTTGGAGCGGATGGATTTGAACAGGCGCGCGGGCTTGAACCGGTGGTGGCCGAAGATTTCCTCGTCGGCGTGGAAGGTGACGGTGGTGCCGCGCCGGTTGGGGGCTGCGCCGATCTGCTGGATCGGTCCGAGGGGCACTCCGCGCGAGAAACGCTGCTCGTAGAGTTGCTTGTCGCGGGCCACCTGTACGACCATGGAATCGGAGAGCGCGTTCACCACAGAGGCGCCGACGCCGTGCAGGCCGCCCGAGGTCTGATAGGCCTTGCCCGAGAACTTGCCGCCCGCGTGCAGGGTGCAGAGGATGACTTCGAGCGCTGATTTTCCGGGGAATTTCGGGTGCGGGTCCACGGGGATGCCGCGCCCGTTGTCGCGCACGGTGAGCGCGTAATCGGCGTGCAGTTCCACCTCGATCCGGTTGGCGAAACCGGCCACGGCCTCGTCCATCGAGTTGTCGAGGATTTCGGCCACCATGTGATGCAGCGCGCGCTCGTCGGTGCCGCCGATATACATGCCGGGACGTTTGCGGACGGGTTCCAGCCCTTCGAGGACCTCGATGGAGGAGGCGTCGTAGGTGGCGGTGTTGGCTCCGCTGAGAAGATCTTCGGGCATGGCGCTGCTCTTGTTCTTGGGTTGGCCTGCATTATGGCAGGTGATGTGGTCGGGGGAAAGAGGGACGCTAAGGGTTGTGGACAACTCGGGGTGGCTGGAACAAGAATGCCGGCCCGAAGGCCGGCATTCCAAGTTGCCGAATTGGTCCCGGTTCAGCCGGGGGTGTACCAGATGGGCGAGGTATAGGCGCGCTCCTGCGTTTCCATCGGGCTTTCGGCGGGCACCTCTGCGCCCATGCGGAAGGCGTCATAGGCTGTCCAGCGCGGTGTCGGGATCTCGATCACGCGGGCATAGTAGAACGCCGGTTGCGAGGGGTCGAAATCGGGATCGGTCCAGACGGTTCCCATTTCGCCCAGGCCAATCGTGTTGGTCCAGGTCGCGCGTGCGACATCCACGGTGGAGCCGATGGCGGGGAGCTTGCCGTTTGCGTCGGGTTCGCGGTCGCCTGCCCAGACCACGTCATACACCTGTTCGTGCGTTTCGCCCGCGCTGTCCATCCAGCCCTTGACGATCTGGATCCGGTCGAGATTGCCGCCGATCGGGTCCTTGAGCGCATAGACCATGAAGTTCGGCGCTGTGGCCCCTTCGGGGGCTGCGGACAGATCGCCGCCCATCGGCGCGCCCTTGGCGTACCCCAGCGCTGCGGGCGTGCGCGAGGTCAGGTCGTCCATCGTGTAGTCCCAACCGCCGAAGAAACGGACCCCGATCCGCGAACCGGTGGTAGCATAGACCTCCTTGCGCTCCATCGCGTCAAAGATCGCCTCGCGGGTGTTCTCGGCGGCCCAGACCGCAGCGAGACCCGATGCCACCATCTCCCATCCGAGGATCGCGACATCGCCGAACTGGCCGACGATATGAGAGGGGCGCTGCGGGTTCGGTTCGGCGCCGGAGTGCTTGCCGAAGAAGTTGTCCTCTTGCGCGGTGGCAAGCGAGGTGTGGCTGTCGGTCGAACCGACCATGCCGAACTTGTAGGGGTTGGTGCCAAGGCGGGCTTCGAGCTTGAGCCCGGTTTTCAGCGCTTCACGGGCGTATTCGCCCGCCAGCATCGAATCTTCCTTCAGTTCGGACAGGTTCAGGTTGCCCTTGTCCCATGTCTCGTAATCGGCGAACTCGTCATTGGGGCTGAGGAAGGGGTGTGTCTCGCCGTCGCCCTTGATCTGGGTGACCTCGTACATCGGTTCCCATCTTGCCCGCGTTTGAACGTATTCCTCGTCCAGCTCGGTGCCGTCGTATTGCGCCGTTTCCGGGAACATGATGCCGTTCGAGAGGTTGCCGTTATGCGCCAGTGCCAGGACATCGCCGCGCGTCACCTGCTCGTAATTGGCCATCCATTTCCACAGGTCGCGCGGGTTGATGGAGCCCGCCGGGCTTTCGGTGGTGAACGGGTCGAGCATACCCGCCTTTTGCCCATTGTCGCGGTAGATCACGACCCGGTGCATGTTGCCGCCCTGGATCAGCGAAGTCCATTCGTAGCCGATGAAACTGGTAAAAAGTCCCGGCTCATAGGCTTCTTCGGCGGCCGCGATCTGGCGCTGCCAGACCGAGCGGAACGGTTTGGTTCCCGCCTCGACCGCGAGGGCCGGAGAGAGGACCTGTCCGCGCGAATAGGCGTCGATCAGCTCAAGGGCGGCGGCCACGCCCTCGTCGCCGCCATTGGCCACCATCGTGGCGATACGGTTGCCTTCGGCGTCGGACATGATGGCCGGGTCCTGGGCATAGATCATGTCAAAGAGGCCCATGTTGTCGGAATGGTCGGCCACGACCAGCCAGTCGAGCGGGCGCGACAGCCGGGCCATGAAGCCGGTCGTCGCCTGTACTTCCTGCCCCTTGGCAAAGCGATAGGCCGCGCGCGCATCCAGCCGATTGCCAAAGGCGCCCGCATCGAATGAGGTCGAGGTGTGGAGGTGTGTATCACCCCAGAGCGGCCTGTCGGGGATGCCCCGATGCGCGTAGGGCGAATAGGACTTGCCCGGAAAAGCCTTGGAAAGGCTGGATCCGTCCGGGGTCGGTTCGAACGCGGTGGCCGCAGATGCGCCAAAGATGCAAAGAGCCGCGGAGATGAGGTATGTGTGTCGCATGAAAGGCTCCAAATCTCGAGATCAATATTCGCATTCTAGCATGCAATTCGCATTTTCGGAAAACCTCGGCTACAAAGGTCTGTTTGGGGGCTGGATCCACCTGTTCATAACGACCGGAAAGGAGATGCGCACCGTGGCGCGCGAGGGTTACTCTGGCACACCCGCTGCGGCGGCTGCGTTGTAGAGGCGTTCGCGGTTCTCGGCCAGCTTGAACGCCTTTACCAGGCCCCATTCGGACAGGCGGAAATCGGGCCAGAGTTCCAGCAGTTGCGCGACGGTGGCGGCGGCCTCGTCCTGTTTGCCAAGCTGCTGCTGGGTCGCCGCCAGCCAGACATAGGCATTGGGGTTGCGGACGGCAAAGCCGGTGATCCGTTGCAGGCGCAACTCTTCGGATTTGGCATAGTCGCCGTTCATGAAATAGGCGTTGGCAAGGAACGCCACCCCCCGGATCGTGTCATGCGGGCTGATGCGGCGGGCCAGTTCCAGGTGGCGGACGGCCTCGGCCGCCTCGCCCGCGAAGTAGAGCTGGAAGCCCATGAAGAGGTTCTCTTCGTATCCGTTGGGCTGGATCTGGAGCGCCCGCCGGGCCGCGCGGACGGCCGCGTCATGGTTGCCGTTGGACAGTTGCGCCCCGGCCAGCGCGATATAGGACCAGGCGAATTCGGGGTCGATCTCGATGGCTTTCTCGGCAAACTCCAGCGACTTGCGCGCGTCCTCCTTGGGCGAGGGGCCGAACCTGAGCCGCGCCTTGACCGAGTGGTTGAAGGCAAGACCGGCATAGCCGCCGGCGAATTGCGGGTCGAGCGCGATGGCCTCGGAAAACAGTCTCTCACCCTCTTCGACGTTTTCCCGGCCCGGGGACTGGACCAGCCGGCGGGCCCGGAGGAAGGCATCGTAGGCGTCAATGTTGGTCGTGTACTTTTGCAGGAGCCGGTCGTGTTCCGACGCCTTGAGGGTCACGGCCATGGCGCGGACGACCTGCCGGGTCACGTCCAGTTGAACCGCAAAGACATCGCTGATGTCACGGTCGTAACGCTCGCCCCAGATGGTGTTGCCCCGGAGGGCATCGGTCAGTTGCGCAGTGATCCGGACATTGCCGCCCGAGCGACGCACGCTGCCTTGCAGGACGTGGCGCACGCCGAATTCCTCGGCCACGTCGCTGATTATCACGTCCTTGCCCCGGAAGGAGAAGGAGGAGCTGCCCGCGACCACGAAGATGCCGGAGACCTTGGAGATATCGGTGATGATATCCTCGGTGATGCCATCCGCGAAATAGTCCTGATCGTCGGTCTCAGAGAGATTGACGAAGGGCAGGACGGCGACCGAGGGCCGGTCGGGCAGGCTCAGCTTCATCCGATTGATCGAGGCGGGTTCGGACCGGGTTGCCCAGGGGGGAAACAGAGCCAGGGCGAGTCCCGCGACCAGCACCAGACCGGCCAGGATCAGCGCTGTTCTGCGTGCGGGCCGTGGGGTGGGGCGGGGGTGCGCCGTGGCCTCGACCAGCCGGAAGGTTCGAACGGGCTCGGGGATGTTCTTGACCTTCTGGGGGCCCAGGTCCTGGAACCCGACCGAGAGCCGGTTTCTGACCTGATCGAAGGTGCTGCCGGAAATCGTGATGCCGCCCGGTTCGGCCAGGCTTTCAAGACGGGCGGCGATATTGACCGCGTCGCCCAGCAGATCGTCGCCATCGACCATCACATCGCCGACATTGATGCCGATGCGCAGGTGCATCTGGTGATCCGGCGGAAGTTTCGCGTTTTCCTCGGCCAGTCTTTCCTGCGCCGTCATGGCGCAACGGACGGCTTCCACGGCGCTGCCGAACTCGGCGATGACGCTGTCTCCGGCGGTGCCGAACACCCGCCCGCGATGGCGCGCGATCAGGTCCATGAGGATGTCCCGGTGCGATTTCAGGGTGCGCAAGGCCGCCTCTTCGTCGCGCGCAACGAGGCGGCTGTACCCTGCCACATCGGCGGCGAGGATCGTGGTCAGCCTGCGCTGGACAGCTTCGTCGGCCATGTGCGAGCGCTCCCTTGCGGGTCAAGTTTATGTGGCGCAGGGGTTGGTGTCTATCGCGCGGGGCGCTTCGGTTTGGGTCGGGACGGTTGCCGGTGAGGGGGACTTTCACCAGCGGCCGATCACACCTAGGGTGAGCGTGAACCCGAACGGAGAGAACCGCATGAGCTGGATCAGGACCATTCCCTTTGCCGAGGCCACCGGCAAGCTGAGGAAGCTTTATGACCGGGTGACCGGGCCGGGGGGCAATGTCGACAACATCATGATGGCCCATTCCCTGCGCCCGCATTCGATGGAAGGGCATATGGTGCTGTACAAGAACGTGCTGCACCATACCGGCAACGCCATTCCGAAATGGTTTCTGGAGACGCTTGGGGTCTGGGTCAGTTCGCTCAATGGCTGCGCCTATTGCGTGGAGCATCATTTCGCGGGGCTGGTACGGCTGTTGGGCGACGGCGCCCGCAGCGACGCCATTCGGGCGGCAATCGAGGATCGCGCCCCGGATGGGGCGCCCCTGGATGCGCGCGAGCGGGCGGCGATGGTCTATGCGCGCAAGCTGACAGAGACACCGGCGCTGATGGTCGAGAGCGATGTGGAAGCACTGCGCGCGGCGGGATGGGAGGATGGCGAGATCCTGGAGATCAACCAGGTCTGCGCCTATTTCTCCTATGCCAATCGCACCGTGCTGGGGCTGGGCTGTTCGACCGATGGCGACGTGCTGGGCCTGTCCCCGGGCAATTCCGAGGATCCTGATGACTGGGGACACCGCTAGGGGGCGCTGCCCCCCGGTGCAGAAATCGCAGAATTCTGTCACCTCCCCCCGGAGTATTTGCAGCAAAGCGAAGAGGCGGGGCGGGCACTGCGACGGAAAGGTTTGCCGATTTGTAACGTTTTCTTGACACGGATCAACGCGGGCTGCGGGCGCGGCGGATATAGTGACGCGCGAACCAGACAGACCAGACCGTTAGCGAGGAGACAGAACCGTTGGATACAGCAAAGCGCATCGTTCCGCAGGAAGACAAGCAAACCACCGCCAGCCTGGAGGCTCCGGCAGAGGTGGCGGCGCCGGTCGCGGCCCTGGAGGCTGTTCCGGAGCCTGTGGCCGATGCGTCGGCTGACCTCGTGACGGAGCCTCGGCCGGCGCGGACGCGCCGGGTGGTGATGCCGACGCCCGAGAATGTGCGCCACGCGTTCGAGAGCGGCAAATACCCCTATGTGCGCAGGATGGCGCGCCGCCC
Organism: Ruegeria sp. PrR005; assembly: GCF_010500245.1. GTDB lineage: Bacteria > Pseudomonadota > Alphaproteobacteria > Rhodobacterales > Rhodobacteraceae > Ruegeria_B > Ruegeria_B marisflavi. The sequence continues at coordinate 196,394 of NZ_JAAGOX010000054.1, read as the reverse complement.
CTATGAGGCGGAAAAGGCGCGCTTGCAGGCGGAGCTGCTGAAGGTACAGCTCTGGGCGCAGGAGACCGGCGAGCGCTTTGTCCTGCTGTTCGAGGGGCGCGATGCCGCGGGCAAGGGCGGCACCATCAAGCGGTTCATGGAGCACCTGAACCCGCGCCAGGCCCGCGTTGTCGCCCTGAACAAGCCCACCTGGGAGGAAAAGGGCCAGTGGTACTACCAGCGCTATGTGCAGGAGCTGCCCACGGTGGGGGAAATGGTGTTCTATGACCGCTCCTGGTACAACAGGGCCGGGGTCGAGCGGGTGATGGGGTTCTGCACACCGAACGAATACCTGGAATTCATGCGCCAGACGCCGGAACTGGAGCGGATGCTGGTACGCTCGGGCATCCGGCTGTACAAATACTGGTTCTCGGTCACGCAGGAGGAACAGCAGCGCCGGTTCACCGCGCGCGAGACCGATCCGCTGAAACAGTGGAAACTGTCGCCGATCGACAAGGCGAGCCTGGACAAGTGGGACGATTATACCGAGGCCAAGGAGGCGATGTTCTTTTATACCGACACCGCTGACGCGCCCTGGACCATCATCAAGTCGAACGACAAGAAACGTGCGCGCCTGAACTGCATGCGGCATTTCCTGTCGACCATCGACTATCCCGGCAAGGATATGGAGGTGGTGGGCGCGCCCGATCCGCTGATCGTGGGTCGCGCCCATCACGTGATCCACAAGTCCGAGCATATCCTGGGTACCGCCCTGCATCCCGACCAGCGGGCCAGGCAGGACTGAGATCAGTCGCCGCCGCCCGCGGCGAGCGCGCGCTGAAAAGCCGGACGCGCGCGCATGGTGGCGGCGAACTCGGCGAGCCGGGGAAACTCGGCTTCGCGGCCCAGCCGCGCCACCACGCCCGCGGGAAAGCTGAGCAGGATGTCGGCGGCGCTGAGCCCATCCAGCACGAAATGGCCCGAGGGGCGCAGGCTGTCCTCCATGAAGCGGAAATGGCTGGTCAGTTCCGACTGGATGCGCGGATGCAGCGGCGCGCCTGCCTCGCCCAAGAGGCCGACATAGAGATTGAGCAGGATCGGCGTCATCACCGAGCCTTCGGCGAAGTGCATCAGCTCCAGATGTTCGGCCCAGGCCGGGCTGTCCTGCGGCGGCATCATCTGTGGTGCATGGCGGGTGCAGAGATAGTCGACGATGGCGCCGGACTCGGCCAGCCGGATACCGTCGGTCTCGATCACCGGCGATTTGCCCAGCGGGTGGACGGCGCGCAGTTCGGGCGGGGCGAGGCGGGTCTTGGGGTCGCGCTCGTACCGGATGACCTCATAGGGCAGGCCCAGTTCCTCGAGCAGCCAGAGGATGCGCAGCGAGCGGGATTGGGCGAGGTGGTGGACGGTGATCATGGGGCGGTCTCCGGTTGGGGCATCCAGTTCAGGATGGCGGCGGCGACCCGGTCGGGCGCCTGATGGCACAGCCAGTGGTCGGTGCCGGGGATGGTGATGCGGGTGAGGTTTGGTGCGAATTCTTCAAGCCCCTCGGTCGCCTCGGGCAGCAGCGCGCGGTCGTCCGGCCCCCAGAGCAGCAGATGCGGGCAGCCAACGTGCAGCCGGTCGAGCGGCAGTGCGGGCAGATCGGTGCGCGGCTGGCCCGGGGCGGCGATCACCAGTGGCGAGGCGCGGTACCAGTTGAGCATGGCGTCGAGCCTGCCGGGCCGCGCCCATTCGGCCTTGTATTCCGCCAGCCGTCCAGGACTGAGCCAGCCATGCCCGCCCATGTGGCGGGTGAAGAAATCACTTAGCGCCTTGTAATCATTGGCGGCAAAGTGCTGTGTGGCCTCGGGCGCGCGCAGGGCGTTCATGTATTGCGAGGCCGCCGATTGCGCGCCGCCCGCCGCCAGCGCGCGCTGGAACGGCACCGGGTGTACGCCATTGGCGATGATCAGGCGGTCGACCAGCCTGGGGCGGAACATGGCCAGCCCATAGGCCACCGCCGCGCCCCAGTCATGCCCCAGCACGGTGAGCGGTGTGCCAAGGGTTTCAGCCAGCGCCGCCATATCTGCGACGAGGTGGGATGTGGCGTAGTGCGTGGCGCCCTCGGGCGTCCAGCTCTGGCCATAGCCGCGCTGGTCCGGGGCGATGCAGTGGAACCGCTGGGTGAGATGCGGGGCGAGGTCGGACCAGGCGCCGCCGTATTCGGGAAAGCCGTGCAGCATCAGGAGCGGCGGCAGCGCGGGATCGCCCCAGCGGCGGAGAAAGAAGCCTTGTCCGTTGAGCGTTACGGTTTCGGTCTGCATGGCGCGCTCCGGGATTTGATCGCCGCAGTCAAGCAGGTTGCGGGCCGGCGGGAAAGATGCGGCGTTCAGTGACCTTTCGTCAGCGTCTCGAATGTGAGGGCGCGGGCAGAGGTGGGGGCGAAACCGACAAAGCTGTCGTCAAGGTAGCGCTGCATGGTCTTGTCGCCCTTTAGATGCAGCGACAGGAAGGCGGTGGCGAAATGCTGCGCGATGTTGTTCATGCGGACCGTATCCCAGACCGGATCGGCGTAGTGTTCGAACGGGATGAAGTCGAGCGCGGGGGATGCGGCCCAGCTCTCGGCCGGGGCGGGGATGGGCGCGGCGGCATTGTGACTGGCCCCCTGAAAGGTGAGCAGGTGGCGGGTGGTGCCGGTGGTCTGCTCGAAGATACCGCGCATGGCGGCATAGTCCGAGACCTCGTCAAGGCTGCCCGCCATGATCATCAGCGGTTTGGCCAGCCCGGCAAGGCCGGGAGAGTCCCAGATGCCCCGGTGATTGCCCCAGGGGCCGATGGCGATGGCGGCGCGCACGCGCGGGTCGATCAGGGCCGCGTGGGTTTCGGAGCCGGAGATGTGGCGGGACAGCAGCCCGGCGGGCGGCGCGAAATCGGCGGTGGTGGCGGTGCGGCTGACACCGGCCCCGGCAAAGACCAGCGCGCCATAGCCGCCCATGGAATAGCCGATGACGCCGGTATGTCCGGTATCGGCCTGCGGCACGGTTGCGGCGACATGGTCGATCACGGCGCGCTGGTCGAGCGGGCGGTGATAGAGCGTGGCACCAAAGGCGCCTTGGTCGGCATAGGTGCTGTCGGCGTGATCGGGGGCGGCAGCGATGAACCCGCGCGAGGCGAGCGTTTCGCCCAGATGCGACATCAGGAACCTGTTTCCCGGATAGCCATGCGAGATCACCACCAGCGGGAAGCGGCCCTGGGCGGGGGTGGCATCGCGGGCGGCGCGGCCGAGGAGGCGGGTGGTGGTCTGCCCGTCGCGGATCAGCGTGTCGTAAGGATCGCCCGGCGCATTGCCGGGCGCCGCGGGGTACCAGAGCTCGACCGTCATTGGCCGGTTATAGAGCGGCTGGCTGTCCTCGGTGGCGCGGGCCACGTCGATCCGGCCGGGAATGTCGAGTTGCGAGGTCCGCACACCCACCGGATGCGGGCCATATCCGGCCTGTTCCGGGGCGTCGGGGCGGACGGTGTCGATACGGTTGGGGATATGGGACATGGGTCAGTCTGCCAGCAGGGCGGAGAGCGCCGCCTGAAAGGGTTTGAGCCGGTCAAAGTCGCTGGTCAAGTGCGCCAGAACGTCGGTCAGACCGGCGTCATGGTCGAACCAGAGCGAGAGGGATTTCCGGCAGGCCAGATCCGCGAGCGGGTCGCCGGGTGAGATCGGCGGTGCGGGGCGCTTGAGCTCGGGCTCGGACAGGCGCGCGCCCTGGGCGGTCAGCGCGTCTATCTCGGCTTGCAGCGCCGGGCCGAGGGCGGGCAGGCGGTCGCGATAGCGGGCGAGGGCGGCCGCGTCGAACCCCATCCGTCCGCCGCCCGAAGTGACATAGTTGGACGAGAGACCAAAGAAGTATTGCGCGCCATCGGGCGCGGTCCACAACAGGTGCAGGTGGGTGTTGTAGGGCGTCTTGTCCTTGGAAAATCGCACATCTCGCTGCGGGCGAAAGAGCTTGGTCGCGGTGCCGGGGCCCAGATGCGCGGCGATCTGGTCCAGCAGGATCAGCGCGGGGGTCTTCAGCCCGGCGTCGTAGCGCGCCTTGTGCAGGGTGAACCAGTCGCGGCTGTTGTTGGCGGCGAGCTCGGTCAGAAAGGCGCGCGCTTCGGGGATCAGTCGGGCAAGGGGATCGGTCATATTGGCCTCCGTCTGGGGGCGAGCCTAGCACGGGGGAGGTCAACGGGAAGGGGAAAGATCGCGCTTGCCCTTGCCGCGGGTGCCGCCTAAGCCTGATCGGATGACCCAGATGATGACATATGGCGGCCATGCTCGCGCGATTGCCGTTCTGGGCCTGCCGTTGATCGGCGGGCACCTGGCGCAATTTGCCATTGGCCTGACCGACACGGTCATGCTGGGCTGGTACGGGGTCGAGGCGCTGGCGGCGGTGACGCTGGGCCACAGCTATTTCTTCGTGCTGTTCCTGATGGGGGCGGGCTTTGGCTGGGCGGTGATGCCGATGGTGGCGGCGGCGGCGGCCGAGCGGGACGAGACCAGCATCCGCCGGGCGACGCGGATGGGGCTTTGGGCCTCGCTTATCTTTGCCACGCTGGCGATGCCTCTGCTGATCTGGTCGCAGCCGATCCTGCTGGCGCTGGGGCAGGAGACCGCGATCGCCGCCATGGCGGCGGAATACTTGCAGGTCGCGGGTTGGGGCATGATCCCGGCGCTGATGGTGATGGTGCTGAAATCCTACCTCGCGGCGCTGGAGCGGACGCAGGTCGTGTTCTGGATCACGGTCCTGGCGGTCCTTGTCAATGCGGGGGCGAATTATGCGCTGATCTTCGGCAACTGGGGCGCGCCGGAACTGGGGATCACCGGGGCGGCGATTGCCTCGATCTGCACCCAGATGGTGTCGCTGGTGGCGGTGGTGGCCTATGCGCTGTGGGTGCTGCCGCAACATACGCTGTTCCGGCGGTTTTGGCGGCCGGATACCGAGATGTTCCGCCGGGTGGTGCGCCTGGGTGTGCCGATTGCGCTCACGAACCTGGCCGAGGTTAGCCTGTTTTCCGCTTCCGCCGTGATGATGGGCTGGCTTGGCGCGGTGCCGCTGGCCGCGCATGGAATCGCGATCCAGCTGGCCGCGGCCACGTTCATGGTGCATCTGGGCCTGTCTAACGCGGCGACGATCCGGGCGGGCAATGCCTATGGCCGACGTGACAGGGAGCATATGGCGCGGGGCGGCAAGGTGGTGATCGCGATGTCGCTGATGATGTCGCTGGTCACGATCACGCTGTTTCTGACCTGTGCCGAACCGCTGATCTCGCTCTTCATGGAGCCGGACGATCCGAACCGGCCCCAGATCCTGGCCATCGGGACGGGACTTTTGGCGATGGCGGCGCTGTTCCAGCTTGTCGATGGTGCGCAGGTAATGGCGCTGGGCCTGTTGCGCGGGGTGCAGGACACCACCGTGCCGATGGTGATGGCGGCGGTCAGCTATTGGGTCGTGGGCATACCGGCCTCTTACGGCCTGGGGTTTCTCCTGGGATGGGAGGGCATCGGTGTCTGGGCCGGGTTGGTGCTGGGGTTGTTTTTTGCCGGGATTCTGCTGATGGCGCGGTTCTGGGGCCGGTCGATCAAGGCGGTGGCCTAGGTTCGGGCACCCATTTTCTTGGAAAGAAAATGGTCCAGAAAATTCAAAATTTTCTGGTACAGAATTTTTTCAAAATTCTGGTTGCGCTACCGGCCCAGCCGTTCCAGCAGGCGGCAATAGGCGGTCTGGCCGCGGCGGAAATTCTCCAGGCGGAAGAACTCGTTGGGGGCGTGCAGATTCTCATCGGCGATGGAAAAGCCGAACATGACCCCGTGCACGCCAAGCGCGCGCAGGAACAGCGTCATGATCGGGATCGAGCCGCCGACGCGGGTGACATAGGGATCGGCGCCATAGACCTCGCGCAGCACCTCGCCCGCCGCCTGGGTGGCATTATGGCCGCGGGGCACGAGAAAGGGGTCGGCATCGCCCGCCAGATGCTCGATGCGGGCCGTCACACCGGGCGGTGTGTGGGCCGCGACATGAGCGGCGATCAGCTCGGCGATGCGCTCTGGGCGCTGGTTGGCGACCAGACGGCAGGTGATCTTGGCGCTGGCGCGGGCGGGCAGGACCGTCTTGCTGCCAGCGCCCTGGTAGCCGCCGGTCAGCCCGTTCAGCTCCAGCGTGGGCCGGGCCCAGAGCCGTTCGCGCACGGTGTAGCCTTCCTCGCCAAACGCCTCTGTCACGCCCAGTTCGGCGCAATACTCTGCCTCGTCAAAGGGGACGCGGGCGATGTCCTCTTTGTCTTCCACCGTCAGCTCGACCACATCGTCATAGAAGCCGTCGATGGTGATCCGGCCGGTCTGTGCGTCCTTCATCGAGGCGAGGATCTGGCTGAGCGCCATCAGCGGGTTGTTGATGCCGCCGCCGTGCAGGCCGGAATGCTGATCCGCCTGCGCGCCCTCGACGATCAGCTCGACGCCGACCAGCCCCTTGAGCCCCATCACCAGCTGCGCCTCGTCCGCTGTCCATTGCAGGCCGTCGGCGGAAAAGATCATGTCGCAGGAGAGCCGTCGCGCCTGGGCGGCGATGAAGGGCGGCATGTCGGGCGAGCCGATTTCCTCCTGCCCTTCGAACAGGAACTTGACGTTGACGGGCAGGCGGCCGGTGGTGGCGAGCAGCGCCTCGGTGGCGAGGATGGGGATGAACATGCCGCCCTTGTCGTCCGAGGCGCCGCGTCCCCAGACGCGGCCGTCGCGGATCTCGGGCTGGAAGGGCGGGCTCAGCCAGAGGTCGAAGGGCTCGGCAGGCTGCACGTCGAAATGGCCGTAGATCAGCACCGTGGGCTTGTCCGCCCCGGCATGCAGCCAGTCGCCGTAAACCGCCGGGTGGCCAGTGGTGGGCAGAACCGCGGTGTTCTCGATCCCCGCCTTGTCCAGGCGCGCGGCGACCCATTGGGCGGCGCGCTCGACATCCGGCATATGGTCGGGCTTGGCCGAGACCGAGGGGATGGCGACGAAATCCAGAAGCTCCTGCTCGAAGCGGGTTTGGTTTGTGTCGAGATAGTCCTGCCAGCCCATGTCCTGTCTCCTCCAACAAGCCTTGTGGGGACAGTACGGCAATCGTGGGGGCTGGCAAGGGCCGGGCTTAGCCCTTGGTCAGGCGGTCGGCCTTCTTGCGCACCAGGACGGAGCGCAGATCGTGCATGGCCAGAAGCAGCGAGTCGGTGACCTCTTCCAGTTGCGCGTCGCTGGCCTTGGACTGAACCCAGTGGGTCGTCAGGTTGAGGTAGTCCACCGCCCGCAGGATATCGTCGATGTCGCGGCGGGCCAGCAGCTCGGTCCGTTCAGTCATCCAGCGCTTGATGGCCTTCATGTCCTCGGGCGTGAGGTCGCGGCCGCCATGGGGTTTCACCTCGCCATTCTTGATGTTGACCATGGCGATCTGGTCCATTTCAATCCGGCGCTGGCGGTTCTCGGTGTCCACGCGAAAGACAAAGGCGCCATTCTCGCGGATCCGGAAGTAATAGTCTGGCAGCTCGGCGCCCATGCGCGGCCTCTCCTTCGTTTACCGTTCAGACCAACGACGCGCAGAAGCGCTGGATGCGGGTGCAGGCCTCGGTCAGGGCCGCGTCCGAGGCAGCGTAGCTGACCCGGAAGTTCGGCGAAAGCCCGAAGGCGGCGCCAAAGACGACGGCCACGTCGGCCTCTTCCAGCAGGGCGGTGCAGAAGGTTTCATCACTGTCGATCAGGGTGCCGGCGGGGGTCGTCTTGCCAATCAGCCCGGCGATCGAGGGATAGACATAGAAGGCGCCCTCGGGCGTCGGGCAGTCGATGCCGTCGACCGCGTTCAGCATCGAGATCACCAGGTCGCGGCGGCGTTTGAACAGCTCGGCGTTCGGGGCCAGGAATTCTTGCGTGCCATTGAGCGCCTCGACCGCCGCCCATTGGCTGATGGTGCAGGGATTCGAGGTAGACTGCGACTGGACTTTGCGCATGGCGGTGATCAGTTCCACCGGACCCGCGGCATAGCCGATGCGCCAGCCGGTCATGGCATAGGCCTTGGACACGCCATTGCAGGTGAGCGTGCGGGGGTAGAGCCCCGGTTCGACCTGCGCGGGGGTGCAGAATTCGAACCCGTCGTAGGCCAGATGTTCGTACATGTCGTCGGTCATCACCCAGACATGCGGGTGCCGCATCAATACGTCGGTCAGGGCCTTGAGCTCGGCCCGGCTGTAGCCCGCGCCGGTGGGGTTCGAGGGCGAGTTGAAGATGAACCATTTGGTGTTGGGCGTGATCGCCGATTCCAGCTGTTCGGCGGTCAGCTTGAACCGCGTGTCGAGCGAGGTTTCGACCACCACGGGCGTGCCACCCGCCAGCAGCACCATGTCGGGGTAGCTGACCCAGTAGGGCGCGGGGATGATCACCTCGTCTCCCGGATTGAGCGTCGCCATGAAGGCGTTGTAGAGCGTCTGTTTACCGCCCGTGCCGACCGAGACCTGCGCGGGCGTGTATTCCAGCCCGTGGTCACGTTTCATCTTGGCGCAGACCGCCTGTTTCAGCTCGATGATGCCGTCGGGGGCGGTGTATTTGGTCTTGCCTGCGGCGATGGCGGCGACGGCGGCGTCCTTGATGTTCTGCGGGGTGTCGAAATCGGGCTCGCCCGCGCTGAGGCCGATGATGTCGCGGCCTGCGGCCTTGAGCTCGGCCGCCTTGGCGGTCATCGCGACGGTGGGCGAGGGTTTGACGCGGGACAATGTCGCAGACAGGAAACTCATGGGCGGCCTCGGTTTGAATGTTGGGCGCGACTGTCATAGGGTGCGCCCGAGCGGCGATCAAGCCGTATGCAGACCCGGAAGGACCAGGACGATGAGCGACATGACCGACTATTACGGACAGGACTCGGCAACCTTTGGCGACCGCCTGGCGGCAGCGCGCGAAGCGGCGGACATGACACAGGCGCAACTGGCCCGCAGGCTGGGGGTGAAAAAGTCGACTATCGCGAGCTGGGAAGAGGATTTGTCCGAACCGCGCGCCAACCGCTTGCAAATGGTGGCGGGAATGCTGAACGTGTCGATCATGTGGCTGATCACTGGCGAAGGCCAGGGGACGGAGATGACCGACGGGGAAGACGACAGCAACCGCGATATGGCGACGTGGCTGTCGGAGCTGCGCGAGCTGCGCACGCAGTTGCAGGCCTCGGCCGGGCGGGTGGCCAAGCTGGAAAAGGCGGTGCGCCGGAGGATGGAGGTTGACGCGTGAACGAAACCCGGGAAAACCGCATCAAGCGGATGCAGATGCGGTCGATGCGACGCGGGATCAAGGAAATGGACCTGATCCTGTCGGCCTATGCCGAACGTAATCTGGCCGGTATGGATGTCGCGGCGCTGGATCTCTATGACGCGCTGCTGCACGAAAACGACCAGGACCTGTACCAATGGGTCACCGGGCAGGTCCCGGCGCCTGAGCGGTTTGGCGATCTGATCCAGGATATCTCGCAAACGTTTCAAAAATAACACAGATTCCGACTTAACTGAATCTTTGGCTTTTCTGCCCAGAGTGTCTTGCAGGCATGGGCGAGTCGGAGAGACGGATGAGTATGGAAATGCAGGTTGCGACGGCCGGCGGCAAAAGCTTTATGTCGGGCTATCTGGAGGCACTGTCGCTGGTCGAGCGTCTGCACCGGTTGCTGCTGGACGTGATCAAGGATGAGTTCGAGCGGGTCGGCGTGCTGGAGATCAACGCCGTGCAGGCGCTGTTGTTGTTCAATATCGGCGACAACGAGGTGACGGCGGGCGAGTTGAAGAGCCGCGGCTACTATCAGGGCAGCAACGTGAGCTATAACCTGAAGAAGCTGGTCGACATGGGCTATATGCATCATCAGCGCTGCGAGATCGACAGGCGCTCGGTGCGGGTGCGGCTGACCCAGAAGGGGCGCGACATCAGGGATGTGGTCACCGATCTGTTCCAGCGCCATGCCGAGGGGTTGCAGGGGCGCGGCGTGCTGGGGCCCGAAGGGGTGATGGAGATCACCAGCGCGTTGAAGCGGGTTGAACGCTATTGGACCGACCAGATCCGCTACATCTATTGAGCGGCTATACCGAAGGGGCGAGCTGGCCGGGGCAGGCGTGGCAGGTGCCGCCCCGGTAAGGGGCGTTTGTTGTACCAGGTGCCGCCGGGGACGGGGCGCGGTTGCGCGGGCTCAGGGCAGGGCGGACAGGACCAGCCCTTCGAGTTCGCGCAGCAGTTTGCGTTCCATCGCGCGCTGATAGTCGTCGTATCCCAGGGCAACCTCGACAAAGGCATCGGGTCCGGTCAGCACCCAGGCGCGGTAATAGGCGGACAATTCACCGATCTGCACCTGGCGGCGGTCGGTTGCGGTGGTGCTGTCGGCCCCGATCACCAGACCATTGATGGTGATCCCCCTGTGTGACAGGGCCGCGCGCATGTCGCGGGGGTGCGGACCCATGTTGTGTTTGCCATCGCCCGACAGATCGAGCGTACGTTTCCAGCATTCCGTCTGTTGCCCCAGCAAAGCCGCGCCATGCGCCATGGCGGGGCCGATGGCGGTGCCGGGTGGCGCGGGGGCGCGGCGGGTTTGGCTGAGCTGGGCGGCGATCGCGGCGATATCCGCGGCGGTGCGGATCTCGCGCCAGGCGAGGATCAGGCGCTGATGCCCCGGCTCGCTCCATTCAAAGACCGCGAGCCGCAGCGGCGCCGAGGGCATGGCCAGGAGCCTTTGCTGCACCTCGGGCGCCAGGAGCGCCGCCGCCAGCCCGTCGAGTTGCAGGCGGTATTCGGTGGCGTCGACCGAGCCGGATACGTCGAGCCCAAGGGCGAGGGCTTGCCGGCAGGCGGCGTGAAGCGGCGCGGCGCTGAGGTAGAGAAGAAGGGCGAACAGCCGGATCATGGGACGACCGCGCCGATCACGAGGCCTGACAGCTCGCGTTCGAGCTTGGCGGTCATGGCGCGTTCGAAATCTGCAAACCCCTGGGCCACCTCGATAAAAGCACCGGGACCGTTGCGCACATTGTCCAGGAACCAGGGAATGAGCTGGATCTCGGTCTCGTATTCCGCGCCATTGATCGGCAGGCCATTGACCGTAATTGCGGCGAAATCCGGCAGGGCATAGACATCTTGCGGACCCGGGCCTTCGTTGTTCTCGCCATCGCCCGAGATGTCGATGGTGCGAAACAGGCAGTCCGGGCCGCGCGCCATCAGCGCCGCGCCATAGAGCAGGGCCTGCCCCATGGCGGTGGGCGCCTCGGTGCCGTTGCGGGGGGCGCGGGCGAGCCGGTCTGCCACCCCGTCCAGATCTCCGGGCGCCCGGATCAGGGTCCAGTCCAGCAACAGGTGCTGCTCTGCCGGACCGCTCCATTCATAGACCGCCAACGCCACGGGCAGGGGTACGGCAAAAAAGGCGCGGCGCACCTGGGGGGCGCGGAGCGCGGCGATCAGGCCGCCGCGTTGAAGCGCGTGTTCGCGCGCGTCGACCGAGCGCGAGACATCAAGCGCCAGCGCCAGCGCGAGCCGGCAGTCGGATGCCGCCGCCGCACCCGGAAACCACGGCAGGATCGCGGCGCACAGCGCCGCCCGCCCGGCCCCGGTCACCAGTGGCCGGTGCTTTCCATGCTGGCCCAGGGTTCTGCCGGCGCCAGCGCCTCGCCGTTCTGCAACAGCTCGATCGAGATGTTGTCTGGCGAGCGGACAAAGGCCATGCGCCCGTCTCGTGGCGGCCGGTTGATAGTGACCCCGTTCTCTTGCAGCATGGCGCACGTCTCGTAGATGTTGTCGACACCATAGGCGAGGTGGCCGAAATGACGGCTGTCCGAAGGCAGCCCCTCGTCGCCATCCCAGTTGTAGGTCAGTTCCAGCGGCGTCTCGTCCTGCCCCGGCGCGGCCAGATAGACCAGGGTGAACCGGCCCTGCTCGCTTTCATAGCGGCGGATTTCGCGCAGGCCGAGCAGTTCGTAAAAGGCCATGGATTTTTCAAGATCCTTCACCCGGACCATGACATGGAGATATTTCAGCGCCATCGCGTGCCATCCTCAGATTGTTCCGGGTCGGAGCCTAGCGCAGTGAGCGGCGATGTCGAGAGCGCGATCAGAAGGCCGACTGAATGCCAAAGTTCACGCCAAACCGCTTGGCGTCATAAAGCGCGATGTTGCTGTCGGTGCGCGAGGCGGAAATCCGCATGGTCGGGTTAAAGCCGTAATAGTCTATCTCATTGAAGATAAGAGTGAAATCAGCCTCGATCTTGTCCTCTTGCCGTCCATTCCGGCTGTGCGGCGACACGTCGTAGTCGCGGTTGCGCGCCCAGAGGCCCAGTTGCGCGGTGGCGCCGAATACCGGTTTGGCAAACACCAGCTGCGCGCGCAGGCCAAGCTCGGTGAATTCGTCGGCGGCCACGCTCGAAGTGGCGACGGCGCCGGTCAGGTTGGTCCACAGGATGGTTCCGCCGCCCAGGGGCAGGGTATAGGACAGATCGGCGCGTACGGTGTCCTGGTCGCTGCGGGTCACGCCCCACTGGCGCTCCCCGGCGATCCGGGCGTTGATCTGGCGGCCTTGTTTGAGCTGATAGGTCTGGCCCAGGCTGAGCCGGGCGAAGCGTGCGTATTCGTCGCCGCCATACCAGCTCTGCCCCAGGTCGACGACGAACCGGTATTCGCCGCGGCGGTCGAAGTTCATGCCGCGCTGGCCGTAGCCCAGCGTGTACGAGGCAAAGGCGAAATCGCTGGCTTTGGCGGTGGGGGCGAGGGTCTTTGCCTCGGACGAGAGCGTATAGGCGCGCAGATCGGTGGTGAAGATCAGGTCATGGGCGCGGGTCGGGGTTTCGCGGAACCGGTAGCGCGTGGTCAGGCCAAGCGAGTATTCGACACCGGACAGCGCCAGGGCGGTGCCGCCCAGCTGGTATTCCACCGGCTGGCCATAAATCGCCTCGGACAGGCGATAGTTCAGGAAAGAGGATCTTTGCGACGAGCCATTGTTGATGTTGCTGTCCGGGGTGATGGAGAACGACAGCCGCGTCAGCCATGGGTTGCGGGCGCGGACATATTTGAAATCGCGGATCGCAATGCGGGTCATGTCGTCGTTGGGCGCATGTTCCACGGCCCGCCGCAGCCACCATTGCGCCATGGTGCGTTGCCCGGCAGAGGACAGGGCCTGTGCCATCAGCATGGAGCTGGCGAATTTCTGATCGTCGGTGGTGGACAGCGCCCAGGCCGATTTCGCGGCCGATTTCGCCTCGTCGAACCGGCCCAAGGTGCGAGCCGCGCTGGAATGGATCAGGAGCGCCTGCCGGTCGTTCGGATCGCGGTGCAGCAGGGCCCGGGAAAAGGCATAGGCCCGCTCGGGTGCGCCGACGCGCAGGGCCTGATGCGCGGTTGCGCGCAGCTGATCGGCGGTCAGCTGTTCGCTGGTCGCGGGCGACCCTGCCAGCAGCATCAAGGCCGCGGGCAGGGCGGTCAGCAATGTCCTGAGGCGGACCGGCATGATGCGCCTCAGTTGTAGACGATGAAGCCGCTGGTCTCGCGAACGGTAGACGCTATCGAATCCTTGGTAGATTCCAGCACGACCACGCCGACGATTTCGTCGACATTGGCGCCGGACACGATGGCGTAGTAATTGCCTTCCTCGAAGGTCTGTGTCTGGCCGTTCGAGTCGACATAGTAGCTTTGCAGGGTGCCGATGATTTCGCCGTTATCGTCCATGACGCCCGGGCCTACGGCAAAGGTCGCGGCCGGAATGCTGGACAGCGTGATGTTGTTTTTAGCGTTCACGCGGGCCAGCACGTCTGACGTCACTTCATTGCCGTCGATGTCATAGATGCGGCGATTGCTGATGACGCCGCGGACCGCGTCGCCGCGCGTGCCGGTGGAATCATTGAAATCGTCAAAGTCGATGGCGATCTCGATATCGCCTGTGGTGTATTCAAGGCGGGCCGCCCCGTTGTAGTCGCGCAAGCCGGAGATCTTTCCGTTGAACTCTGCCTGACCGGTGGTTGGCAAGGTCACGTTATTGTCGCGCTGGTAGATGAAACCGCCGAAGCCATAGCCGGCATAGGCGCCCGTGCGGACGATGGCGAATTGAGTATTGCCCGAGGTGGACACGCCGTAGATGGCCCGGTGGGTGAACTGGTTGATCGGGGTGCCATCGAAGCTGTCAAGGTATTGGGCGTCCGCCTCGTACACGGCGAAGGGCCCGAGGCTGCTGACGGCGGTGCCGCGGGAATAGGTGTTGTCGCCATCAAAGCCGAGATTGTCCACCGTGAAGGTGTCGTTGGCGGAATTATAGCTGATGTCGCGAGCGAAACCGTTGCCGTCATAGGTTCCGTCGGTGCTGGTCGGTTCGGACCGGAAGATGGCGACGGCAGGCGAGGGCGATGCGGTGCCGGGCGGTACCGTGCGATCGCTGTTGATTGGATTGCCGGTATCCGTACCGCCGCCGCTGCCGCTGCCTGATCCGGTATCGGTGCCGTCGTCTGTTCCGAAAACTGCATCCGATCCGCCACATGCGGACAACGCAACGAACGTTGCCAGTGCAACGAAATAGGGTCTCATCACTGCCTGCCTCTGCTCTTTGTTAGAGAGATTTTTCAGTCATAGTCTGGCTTTGGTTGTGGAAAGTCAAATGGTTCGAGTGCAGGGCTTGGGTTTGTCCCCAGAGGGTGCCCAAAAAGCCATACCTTATGTCGCGGTTTCGGTGGCTAATAATGCAAGATATAGTATTGTGGCGACTCATCTAGTGAAAGGACCCCCGATGCCGCTATCGCCTGAGCAATTGGCCGAGATCGATGCCCAGCGGGCGCAGACAGCGACGACGCGGCGAGTGGTTTCGCCGGGCATGGAAGAGCATCTCTATACCGCGCACCCGGTGCTGGACCATGGCTTTGTTCGGGTGATCGACTATATGGGCGACGATGCGGCGATCTGCCAGGCGGCGCGGGTCAGCTATGGCAAGGGCACCAAATCGGTGCAGAACGACGAGGGGCTGATCCGCTATCTGATGCGGCACTGGCATTCGACCCCGTTCGAGATGTGTGAAATCAAGCTGCATGTGAAGCTGCCGGTGTTTGTCGCGCGGCAGTGGATCCGGCACCGGACCGCGAATGTGAACGAATATTCGGCGCGCTATTCGATCCTGGACCGCGAGTTCTATATCCCGGCGCCGGAACATGTGGCGGCGCAATCTGCGGTCAACAATCAGGGGCGTGGCGACACGCTGGAAGGCGCCGAGGCGGCGCGGGTTCTGGAGATCCTCAAGGCCGACAGCGCCCGCTGCTATGATAATTACGAGGCGATGATCGGGCAGGAGGGCCAGCAGGGGCTGGCGCGCGAACTGGCGCGGATGAACCTGCCTGCGAGTATCTATACTCAGTGGTACTGGAAGGTGGACCTGCACAACCTGTTCCATTTCCTGCGGCTGCGTGCCGACGCGCATGCCCAGTACGAGATCCGGGTCTATGCCGAAACCATGTGCCGGATCGTCGCCGACTGGGTGCCGTTCGCCTACAAGGCGTTCGAGGATTACCGGCTGGGCGCGGTAAACCTGTCGGCGCAGATGGTCGACAGCCTGCGCCGGATGCTGGCGGGGGAAACGGTCACGCAGGAGAACTCGGGCCTGTCGGCGCGCGAATGGCGCGAGTTCCAGGACGTCATCGGCCGGTCGTGATAGCGGAGCGACCGGTTGACACGGTCCAGCCGGGTTTCAGGACATAAAAACAGGCCGGCGGCCGCTGGCCGCCGAACCCCTGACGTGATTCTGCCGTGGATTTACAACGGCTTGATGTCTGCGGCCATCTGACGGCCGTCGCGGCCGTCTTGCAACTCGAACGACACTTTCTGATTGTCGGCCAGACCGGTCAAACCGGACCGCTCGACAGCCGAAATGTGGACAAAAACATCCTTGCCGCCGCCGTCGGGGGCAATAAACCCATAACCTTTAGTTGCGTTAAACCATTTCACGGTGCCGGTAGGCATGTCCCGTGTCTCCTTCTGACATTCAAATCGTCCCCGAATATGCGGGGCCATGGGCGGGTGGCCGGTGGCGACCGGGCTCTTCCCCTTGTGCCGGGTCAGAGGGTGGTAAACACCGGATCCGGCCTCAAGATTGCACGGTGCCGCCAAAAATCAAGAAAAAGGGACTGTGCCCGGTTCATTTTGCACGATATTTGGGCGGAAAGGATGGAGGTTTCATGCTGATCTACGGGTTGAAGAACTGTGACACGTGCCGCAAGGCTCTGAAAGCATTGCCGAATGCGCGTCTGGTCGATGTTCGCGACGATGGGATCGGCAAGGAGGTTCTGGCACGCGCATGGGCGGAATTCGGCGCAGCGCTGCTCAACACCCGTTCGACCACATGGCGGGGGCTGGACGAGGCAGAGCGGGCGCGCGACCCGCTGGACCTGATCGCCGGGCACCCGGCGTTGATGAAGCGGCCGCTGATCGAGGCCGGGGGGGAATTTTACCTGGGTTGGACCCCTGACACCCGGCGCGCCCTTGGCGTGGACTGAATGGGGGCCTATGTGAACCCGGTATCTGAATTGGAGGTCACCCAATGCGCAATGCGGCGCTTGTCCTTGGTATCATTGCCGGTTTGATCGGTATGCTCGTCGGCTTTGTCAGCTTTGGCTATGTCGAGGCGGTGGAGTATTTCGGCGAGATCGAGGGCGTGGCCGAACAGGTGGCCAATACCGATCTGGTGCAGATGACTTCGGTCATCGCGCCGATGCTGGCGATTGCGGGCGGGGCGATGGCGCGGGCGCGGGCGCTGTGGGGCGGTGTGCTGCTGCTGATCTCGGCGGCGGGCATGTACCATGCCTTTGGCTTCAACGTGTTCACGATGTTCCCCATCGCCTTTGCCGGGGTGGCCGGTGTTCTGGCGGTGGCAGCCGGCAAGCCGGACGAGGAAAAGGCGCATTTCTGAGCAGGGAAGGGCCCGCAATGCGCGGGCCGATCCTTGCGGGTCAGGCCATGGCGGTGCTTTGGGCGCGGTTGCGCAGCAGCGCGTCGACCGACAGGGCGCCCGCGCCCCGGATCACCAGGATACCAAGGGTGAAAACCCAGAACAGGCGCTGGTCCATGATCACGCTGCCGGACTGGTTGTCGAACCAGGCGCCCAGCGTGGCCAGATCGGTGGCGCCATGGCCGTAGACATCGGTCAGCGACTGCACCACCACAAAGCCGATCATGCCGAGGGCGGCCAGCCGGGTGAACAGGCCGATCACGATCAGCGGCGGCAGGATGAACTCGGCATAGGTACCCGCCATGACCACGGCCCAGTGGTACAGGCCCAGTTGCGAAACGTCATAGCCGACCGCCTCCAGCTGTTTGGGAAAGATCTGGCTGTAGGCGCCGATCGAGGGGCTAAACAGGCCAAGGATGCCATCGCCGAGCTTGGTCAGGCCCGAGTTCCAGTAATAGATCAGCAGCACGGCGGCAAAGGTGAACCGGGCCAGCAGCGGCAAGAGCCAGGTTCCGGCGGTTTCGACAAGGCCAAAGACCTTGTCATGGATCGAGACGAGTGGGTTCATGCTCTTGTCCTTCCTCTGTGAGTGAGGTGAGGGCGCCCCCCTGGAGGAGCAGGGCCAATGTGGCGCCCAGGTCGAAATCGGGTGTCGTTTCGGCGGCGGCTTCATAGGCCGCGCCGATGGTCGCACCGGCTTGCAGGGCTTCGATCCAGTCGCCGCCGCCGGGGGGCAGCGGCTGTGGGATCGGGTCGTATTCGGGCCGGGTGATCAACACATCCTGACCGCCCGGTTGCGGCTTCGGCGCGCCGTCCTCGGTATTGAACCGCCAGATCGCATGAATCGGCCAGGGCGACCGGATCAGCCGCATGGCCGGGGCGAAGTCCAGCCGCGCGGACATCAGCGCCTCGGGGTCGATGGACAGCGCCTTTGGGTCGAGCGGGGTGCTGTCGGCGGCATGGTAGGACTGGCGTATCGCCAGTTCGAGCCGCGCCACATCGGGCAGGTAACCCAGGTGCGACAGCTGTTCCATCCCGGCGAGGAAGTCGGGAAACGCCTCGCCGTAGAACATCATCAGCGGCGTCGACGGCGGATGGCGCCGAAGGAAGAGTCCCGCGAGCCCGTCCATGTTCTGCGCGCCCAGCAGCTTGGCGATGACCGGAAAGGCCTGGTGCATCGCCTCGGTCAGCGACACAGCGACATTGTTGCGGTAGACGTTGAACCGGCGGCCTGCCGGATGCGCGTCGGCGTCGCACAGACCCTCCGGGATCGCTCGGCCCGGATCGAGCAGAGCGGCATGGAAATCATCCTGTGTCACGGTCATGCCGGTAAGCGCTCCAGCGCGGTTTGGGCGCGCGCGGCCTCGGCCCGCAGAACGGGCCAGTCGGGCACGTCGGTGTCCCACTCGATCAGGATCGGTTTCGGGCCTGATCGGTCGAGCACGAAATCGAGCAGGGACCAGACCGGGTCCACCACCTCGCGCCCGTGGCTGTCGATCAAGAGCGGGCGACCGTGGTCGTCATGATCCTCGTCATGGCCGCCCAGGTGAATTTCGCCCACGTGTTCCAGCGGATAGGCGTCGATATAGCCCTGTGGCGAGAAATCGAGATTGGTGGCCGAGACAAAGACGTTGTTGACGTCGAGGAGCAATCCGCAGCCGGTGCGCCGGGAGATTTCGCGCAGGAAATCGGGCTCGGACCAGGTGCTTTCGGCAAAGGCGAGGTAGGAGGAGGGGTTTTCCAGCAGCATCCGGCGGCCAACCACGTCCTGCACCTGGTCGATGTGATCGCAGAGGCGGATCAGGGTGGCATCGGTATAGGGCAGCGGCAGCAAGTCATTGAGAAAATGGCTGTCATGGGTGGACCAGGCCAGATGTTCCGAGAAACTGGCCGGGTTCAGCCAGCTTACGAGGTGTTTCAGCCGGGCCAGGTGATCAGGGTCGAGCGGACCCGCGCCACCGATGGACAGGCCGACGCCATGCACCGAGATCGGGAACCGCTCGGACAGATGGCGCAGCTGCGCCAGCGGGCGGCCGCCGTCGCCCATGTAGTTCTCGGCATGGATTTCCAGCCAGCCGACCGGACCGGGCGCATCGAGGATCTCGGCGAAATGCTGTGGCTTGTAGCCGACGCCGGGTACGGACGGCAGGCCGTTCGGGGCGCGAGAAGCATCCAGCATGACATCGTCCTTTCGGCAATCCCGGCGGGGTAGGAAAAGGGGCGGGCCGGTGGGCGGCCCGCCCCCTGAAGGTGTTGGGTCTTATGCGGGCAGGTCGCGGGTCAGCGCTTCGAGCGAGCCCTTGCGTGCCGAGCCATCGGCCTGTGCGGGCAGTTCGATGGTAGCACAGGTGCCAGCGTCAACCAGTGTCCAGGCGTTGCCCTGGTAATCCACGGTCGAAGTGCCGGCGCAGGTGGTGCCGGGGCCTGCGGCGCAGTCGTTCTTGCCGGCCAGCGATACGCCATAGCACTTTTCCTTGGCCTGGGCGCTGGCAGTGGTGACAGTGGCTGCGGAAAGCGCGGCAGCTACGGCGCCCGCGATGGCCAGGGTCTTCGTGGTGTTCGACATCTCGTTCATCCCTTCATGATCGTGTGATGTTTTCGTCTTGGACAAGTCAAAGGTAGTGTGGGTGGATGCGTGTTTGAATTCACGACCCCGTGTCTCACATTCCTGTCAGAATTCTTGGGCAAGTCACGCCGTAAACAAAGGGATTCTTTTGACAACCCCCCGAAATGTTACAGGCCAGCCCCCGGTGAGGAGGCTGGCCTGCACGTCTTTTGTGAGAATTGTTACAGCAGGTCGGGCGGTGTCGCGGCGCGCGCCAGCTCTTTTGTAACATCCGCGAGCGGCTGCACGCGGGTTTCCTTTTCGCCCAGGCGACGGACGCTGACGGTGCGTTCCTCGACTTCGCGCTGACCGACGGCAAGGATCACCGGCACCTTGCCCACCGAATGTTCGCGAACCTTGTAGTTGATCTTTTCGTTGCGGGTGTCGGCCTCGGCCCGGACGCCTGCGGCGCGCAGTTCGGCCACCACCTGATTCACATAGTCATCCGCCTCCGAGGTGATCGAGGCGACCACCACCTGGCGCGGGGCCAGCCAGAAGGGCAGCTTGCCCGCGTGTTCCTCGATCAGGATGCCGATGAACCGCTCGAACGAGCCCAGCGTCGCGCGGTGCAGCATGACCGGGCGATGCTTGGCCCCGTCGGCGCCGATATAGGTGGCGTCCAGCCGCTCGGGCAGCACGAAATCGACCTGGAAGGTGCCGCATTGCCAGTCGCGCCCGATGGCGTCCGTCAGCACAAATTCCAGTTTCGGCCCATAGAAGGCGCCTTCGCCCGGATTGAGTTCGGGTTCGATCCCGGCGGCGCGGGTGGCAGACAAGAGGGCGCTTTCGGCCTTGTCCCAGACCGCGTCGGACCCGGCGCGGGTGTCGGGCCGGTCCGAGAACTTGACCTTGAAGCTTTCGAAACCGAGGTCCTTGTAGATCGCGCTGAGGAAACGGATGAATTCCGCTGTTTCGGCCTCGATCTGCTCTTCGGTCGAGAAGATATGCGCATCATCCTGGGTAAACCCGCGCACCCGCATGATGCCATGCAGCGCGCCCGAGGGCTCGTAGCGGTTGCACGAGCCGAACTCGGCCATCCGGAGTGGCAGGTCGCGATAGGATTTCAGCCCGACCTTGAAGATTTCCACGTGGCAGGGGCAGTTCATCGGCTTGAGCGCATTGACCGCCTTTTCGCGGGCGTGTTCCTCGTCCACTTCGACGATGAACATGTTCTCCTGGTATTTTTCCCAATGGCCCGAGCGCTCCCACAGCTTGCGGTCGACGACCTGGGGCGTGTTCACCTCGACATAGCCGCCCTTGCGCTGCTGGCGACGCATATAGTCCTGCAACTCGGTATAGATCGTCCAGCCGTTGGGGTGCCAGAACACCTGGCCTGGGGCCTCTTCCTGCATGTGGAACAGGTCCATCTCGCGGCCCAGCTTGCGGTGGTCGCGCTTGGCGGCCTCTTCCAGCATGTGCAGGTGGGCTTTCAGCTTTTCCTTGCCGGTAAAGGCCACGCCGTAGATGCGTTGCAGCATCGGGCGATTGCTGTCGCCGCGCCAATAGGCGCCCGCGATGGACATCAGCTTGAACGCGTCGCCGGGGACCTGGCCGGTGTGTTGCAGGTGCGGGCCACGGCAGAGGTCCTGCCAGTGGCCGTGCCAGTACATACGGATCGGCTCGGTGCCGGGAATGGCCTCGATCAGCTCGACCTTGTAGGGTTCGTTATTAGCCTTGTAGAATTCGATCGCACGCGTGCGTTCCCAGACCTCGGTGGTCACGGGCTCGCGCTTGTTGATGATTTCCTTCATCTTTTTCTCGATCAGGCCGAGATCTTCGGGGGTGAAGGGTTCGGCGCGGTCGAAGTCGTAATACCAGCCGTTCTCGATGACGGGGCCGATGGTGACCTTGGTGGCGGGCCAGATCTCCTGCACAGCGCGGGCCATGATATGGGCCAGATCGTGGCGGACCAGCTCGTTGGCCTGCGCCTCGTCGGCCATGGTGTGAATGGCAATCTGCGCGTCACCCGCGATCGGCCATTGCAGGTCCCAATGCTTGCCGTCGACAGTGGCCGAGATGGCCTTTTTCGCCAGCGAGGTGGAGATGTCGGCGGCGACCTGCGCGGGCGTGACACCTGCGTCATAGGATCGTGCATTGCCATCGGGAAAGGTGAGAGAGATCTGGGCCATGGCTGGCGGCTCCTCGTCGGTTTGGCGCCCACTGAACGCCCGGTTGCGGGTTATGGTGTCCGCCCGATTTGGCAGGGGCCGCAGACGAAGTCAAGGCAGCAGACTTTCACTGAAAGTCTGTACCCAAAGTTTCGTGAAACTTTGGGTAGGCCACACGCTTAGCGCGCGGCAAAGATGGCATAGGCCATCAGCAGGGTGCATACCCATCCCGCGCTGAACAGGATCGGGCGCAGTGGCATCCGGGCATAGCCCGAGATCATGCCCGCCGCGTGCAGCACCCGGATCCAGAAGAAGGCGATCGCAGTCCAGTAGGTCAGCGTCGAGAACCCGTTCATCAGCGCCAGGATCAGCACCAGTACCGCAAAGGGCATCGCCTGTTCCAACAGGTTCAGATGTGCCCGGTGGGCGCGCTGTACCCAGGGGCGCAGATTGGAGATCTGCGCGGGCCGGGCGAAGGCCTCTTCGTGCGAGGGGTCGGTTGCGATGCCGACGACGTAGGGTATCCAGAGCGAGGCAGCGAGGATCATCAGGCAGGTGAGGATGCCCAGTTCGGTGGGAAAGCTCTCCATCATGCGGCCCCTTTCAACGCGGTTCCGGTCTCCAGATAACTCTTGAGCGAGGCGGCCAGTCGCGCCCAGCCTTCGCCGATGCCCTCTTGCCCGGCGGCAAGGTTGTAGTGCTCGATGGTCAGCTTGCAGATCTCGCCCTGCGGCTCGATCAGATAGACCATTTCAGAGGCCATGGCACCCGGTCCCATGAAAAGCGGCTCGAAACTCATCTCGATGCGCGATTTCGGGTCCAGCCGCCGGGTTACCTGTCGCAGCATGGCGCCCCCGGCTGGGGTGATGAATTCGACCGTCTCGCCGGGCGAGACGGCACCGCGCACCTCGTTGCAGAGGAAGTGATAGGCCGCCATCTGTTCGGTCTCGGTCAGCGCCGCCCAGAGCGCGTCCTGCGTGCAGCGGATGAATGTCTGCATCATGAAATCGGGCTTTCCCATTCTGTTCTCCGTTTCCAATTTGTCTTTCAGCGCGGCCAGCCCCTGTGCCTGCGGTTGCAGGAAGGGCGCCACCCAGCGGTTGATCATGTCCTGCAAGGGCAGGGGGTTGAGGTAATGGTATTTGAACCGCCCCTCGCGCCGGGTGAGGACCAGATGCGCCTCCTCCAGCAGCTTGAGGTGTTTCATGACCCCGAACCGGGTCATGTCGAACTTGCTTTCCAGCTCGCTCAGGCTTTGCCCGTCCTTCTGGCGCAACTGGTCCAGAATGGCGCGGCGGGCGGGGTCGTTGAGAGCTTTGAAGAGCGTGTCCATGGAATCAGTATATGTGATTCTATAGTCACGTGACAATATGGTAACGTAATGGCTCTTGCACCTGCCGCCAAAGCATTGGAGGCTCGGGAAAACGACCAGCAAAGGAAAAGCCCGGTGAGCGACACTCTGACAACCGACCAGGGGCGCAGCCTCGCCTATCACCTCACCCCGGGCGACGGCCCCTGCATTGTGTTTCTGGGCGGGTTGAAATCGGATATGGAGGGCACAAAGGCGGTGCATCTGGAGGCCTGGGCGCGGGCGCGGGGGCATGCGTTTCTGCGGTTCGATTACTCCGGGCATGGCGAAAGCTCAGGCATATTCGACGAAGGCGCGATCGGGGATTGGCACGAGGATACGCTGGCTGTTGTCGATACCCTGACCGACGGACCGCTGATCGTGGTCGGCTCGTCGATGGGGGGCTGGCAGGCGCTGTTGCTGGCGCGGGCGCGGCCCGGGCGGATCGCGGGCATGGTCACCGTTGCCGCCGCGCCGGATTTCACCGAAGATGGCTGGTGGGCCGGGTTTGACGCGGGCCAAAGGGCGCAGCTGGCCGCCGAGGGCCGGGTAGAGCTGCCCTCGGACTATATGGAACCCTATATCGTTACCCGCCGCATGATCGAGGACGGGCGGAACCACCTGGTGCTGCGCGCGCCGCTGCACCTGCCGTTTCCGGTGCGTTTCCTGCAAGGCACCGCCGATACGGCGGTGTCGGTCGATACTGCGGTGCGGCTTTTGCAACAGGCGACGGGGCCTGACATGCGGTTGTTGCTGGTCAAGGACGCCGATCACCGGTTCTCGGACGAGACCTGTCTGAAGATCATCGAGGATGCCGTGATCGACGTCCGGGGGGGTGGCTGATGCGGCGGTTTGGAAAGTTTCTGGGGCGTGCTCTTGCGGTGCTTGCGCTGGCGGGGGGGCTGGCCTGGTGGTTCGGCCCCTATGAAAACGTCGATCTGAAGGCCGGGTTCGACCCGCGCAAGTTCGGCGAGGGCGTGCAGGTCTATTTCGAGAGCATCGAATCCCGCTTTGCCGATATCACCCCGGGCGTGGCGAAACGCGTGATCTGGGCACCCGACGGGTACGAGCGGAGGACGCCCTATGCGCTGGTCTACCTGCACGGGTTCTCGGCCACCTCGGAGGAAATCCGCCCGGTGCCCGACCGCATCGCCCAGGCGCTGGGCGCCAATCTGGTCTATACCCGGTTGCAGGGGCATGGGCGCGGCAGCGCGGCAATGACCGAAGGCACGGCGTCCGGCTGGATGAGAGACGCGGCCGAGGCGCTGGCGGCGGGCCGGGCGGTTGGTGAAAAGGTGATCGTCCTGTCCACCTCGACCGGCGGCACTCTGGCGGCGGCGGCGGCGCTTGACCCCGGCATGTCGGCTGATGTGGCTGCGATGATCCTTGTCTCGCCCAATTTCGGAGTGAACGATCCGCTGGCCTTTGTTCCGACCCTGCCGGGCGCGCGCTATTGGTTGCCCTCGGTCATGGGCGGCGAGCGGGATGCCAGCAGCCCCGATCCGGAGAAAAACACCTATTGGACCACCCGTTACAGCTGGTCGGCGCTGGTGCCGATGGCGGCTTTGGTCAAGACGGTGATGGCGCTTGATTTCGGGCAGGCCCGGGTGCCGGCCCTGTTCTGGTTTTCGCCCGACGACAAGGTGGTGCGCCCCGATCTGACGGGCGAGGTCGCCAAGCGCTGGGGCGGACCGGCCGAGATGCGCACTGTCACCATGGGGCCGGGCGACGACCCGTCCTCGCATGTGATCGCGGGCGATATCATGTCGCCGGGGCAGACCGATATCGCGGTCGCGGGCATGCTCGCCTGGCTGCGGGAACAGGGAATAGAGTGATGGACCAGCGGGTGAGCCTGATCACCGTCGGCGCCGAGGATATCGAGGCGGCGGCATCTTTTTACGAGGCGCTGGGATGGCGCCGGGTCGAGACCCCGGACGGGGTGATCGCCTTTGACCTGATCGGGCAGGTGCTGGGCCTTTACCCGCTGGACGCGTTGGCCAAAGATATCGGCCTGCCGGTGGGCGCGCTGGGGCAGGGGGCAATGACGCTGAGCCACAATTGCCGCGACCGGGAAACGGTCGATGCGCTGCTCGACCGGGCGCAAGCGGCGGGGGCCGAGATCCTCAAACCTGCGTCCGAGGTGTTTTGGGGCGGCTATCACGGCTACTTCCGCGCGCCGGATGGCAGCATCTGGGAGATCGCCCATAACCCGTTTTCGGCGCTGGGACCCAATGGCGAGTTTCGCTGGAACGGGTACGGTTGATGCGCCGCCCGGGCAGCATGTGGAGCCTGGAAACCCTGGGCCGCGTGCGCCTGTCGCGGCATTTCTTCATGCGCGATTTCCTTTATTCCGAGATCGGCAATTTTCATGCGCAGCAGAACATTCCCGACGATCCGGATCTGGCGATCGAGACCGGGCGGGCCTTTTGCGAGACGCTGTTGGACCCGCTGGAGGAGACATTCGGCCGTATCGCGGTGCGCTCGGGTTATCGCTCGGCGGCACTCAACCGGTTCGGCAACGAGAACCGGCTGAACTGTGCCCGCAACGATCATCCGCTGGAATGCCATATCTGGGACCGGGGCCGAGGAGAGGCGCGCATCGCCGGGGCCTCGGTGGTGATCCCCTGGTTCGCGGACCGCTATGCGCAGGGGCGCGACTGGCGCGATCTGGCCTGGTGGCTGCACGATCACCTGGACTATTCCGAGATCTGGTTCTTTCCCAAACTCTGCGCTTTCAACCTGGTGTGGCGGCCCGTGCCGCTGCGCCGGATCGACAGCTATATCGCGCCGCGCGGGCGGCTGGTGGTGGCAGGAGAAGAGCCGCCGGTGCCGCTGGACAAGCGGCAGGCGGCCTATGCCGATTTTCCACCCTTCCGTGGCATCCGGTACCCCTGAGAGGGCTTGTCCGGTCGCCCGAAAATGCCCATTCTGCCGCCAGTTGAGGTGAGTGGCGGAAGGGATGACAATGACCGAACCCCTGGTTTTGCTGCCGGGCATGGCCTGTGACGCGCGGCTTTTCGATCATCAGATCCGCCATTTGTCGGCTGACCGGGCCGTCACCTTCTGTCCGATCACCCAGGCCGAGCGCATCGAGGAGATCGCCAAGGCGATCCTGCCGCAGCTTCCGGCGCGGTTTGCATTGGCGGGGCTCAGCATGGGCGGGATCGTGGCGATGGAGCTGATGCGGCGGGCACCCGAGCGGATCACGCGGCTGTGCCTGATGTCCACCGACGCGACAACCGATACGCCGCAGATCGCCGCCGGACGCGAGCCGCTGATGATCAGCGCACGGGTGGGCAAGCTGGACCAGGCCCTGGCCCAGATGATGCGGCCCGAGACGCTGGCGCCGGGGCCAGGGCGGATGGCGCTGCTGGATCTGGTGCGCGACATGGGGGTAGGGCTGGGCCCGGATGTCTTTGTGCGGCAGATGAAGGCGCTGCAACGGCGCCCCGATCAGCAGGGCACCCTGCGCAAGATCAAGGTGCCGACCCTCATCCTGTGCGGCGCGCATGACCGCATGACCTCGGTCCGGCGGCATACGTTCCTAGCGGAGCTGATCAGTGGAGCCGAGTTGAAGGTGATCGAGGATGCGGGCCACCTGCCAACGCTGGAAACTCCCGAAACGGTGACGGAGCATCTGCGCGGCTGGCTGGCGGCCTGACCGTCAGGGGTAGAGCGCCCGGCGTTCGTCCTTGGTCAGGATATGGGGGTCCGCCACCGGATCGCCGGTGGTCGGATCAAAGAACGGGGTTTCCCGCCAGCGGCCCGACAGCCGTGCAGCGAGCATCCGGGACAACAACCCGTAAACCGCCGGTGCGGCGTTGATGTGTTTGGTGCCGCCGCCGGGCCGCGGCACGAATCCTTGCGTGCGCACCGGCCCCAATGCGGTCGTATCGGCCAGTCGCCGTGTGTTGAACCCGGCAAAAGGGGTCTTGGCCGATTTCAGGGTGGTTGCGATCGGGGTGTTGCAACACTTGGCGTACCAGCGGAACAAGCCCTTGGGCGACAGGCGCATCAGCGCAAGCTGCTCGCGCCCCTTTTCGATCACGATTCCATCGGGGCAGAGCTGGAAAATGTTCACCGGGCCGGGCGCCGGATCGGGTTGGTTGAAGTAAAGCTCGCCCGCCCGGCAATCCGCGCAATAGCAGACCACATGGGTGCCGGATTGCACCGCTGCCGGAGTCAGATGGCCGGACAGCGCCCCGCAGGCGCAGGCGAAAGCCAGCGGTTGTGCGGGGCGCTTTGGCATTGTCAGGCCGCCGAATTCGTGTTGGCGACCTTGATCTTGTTATCCTTGCGGGCGTTGTTGTTCATGAACTCGATCACCAGCGGGCGGATGTTGTCGCGCCAGCTGCGGCCGGCAAAGATACCGTAATGACCGGCCTCGGGCTCAAGATGGCTGGCCTTCTTGCTGTCCGGCAGGCTGGTACACAGGTCGAGCGCGGCGATACACTGGCCCGGGGCCGAGATATCGTCATTCGCGCCCTCGACGGTCATTACCGCAACATTGGTGATTTTCGAGATATCCACCTTGTGGCCGTCGACCACGAACTGGTTCCTGGCAATTTCGCGTTTCTTGAAGACCCGCTCGACCGTCGACAGGTAGAATTCCGCCGTCATGTCCATGACCGCCAGATATTCGTCATAGAACCGGTTGTGTGCATCGTGGTCGGATGCCTCGTCACGCATCACGCGATAGATCTGGTCCGTGAACGCCTTGGAATGACGGTCGCCGTTCATCGACATGAAGGAGGCCAATTGAAGCAGGCCGGGATAGACCATCCGGCCAACGCCCTGATACTTGAACCCGACGCGCTGGATCATCGATTGTTCCAACTGGCCCATGGTGACGCGGCGGCCGAAATCGGTGACCTCGGTCGGAGTGGCGTCGGGGTCGACGGGGCCGCCGATCAGGGTCAGCGTGCTGGGCTGTGCCTTGGGGTCCAGTTCCGCCAGATAGGCGGTCGCGGCCAGGGTCAGGGGCGCCGGCTGGCAAACCGCCACCACATGGGTATCGGGGCCAAGTTCGCGCATGAAATCAACAAGGTAAAGCGTGTAATCCTCGACATCGAACTTGCCTGCGGACACCGGGATGTCGCGGGCATTGTGCCAGTCGGTGATATAGACCTCGCAATTGACCAGTAGGCTCTTCACGGTCGAACGCAAGAGCGTTGCATAGTGTCCCGACATCGGGGCCACGATCAGCACCTTGCGCGGCTGGGTCTCTCGGCCGGCGACGTTGAAGTGGACGAGATCGCCGAAGTCCCGCTCGACCACGGTGGTGATTTCGACCAGGTGATCCTTGCCGTCCTCACAGGTAAAGGTGCGGATCCCCCAGTCGGGTTTCACGACCATGCGCTGGAAGGTGCGTTCGGTCACCTCGCCCCAGGCGGCCATCCAGTTGAACATGGGGTTGGGAACCATCGAGAAGGCGGGATAGGATGCCATCGCGCTGGCAGTCGCCCCAAGCCACTGGTTGGTGTTCCGAACGGTTTCCATCAAATCGTAGGTCATCATGTAGCGCATGAAATGGGCCTCCTAAGCCACACCCATAGAGTTTGGACCATTCGTCGCTTTGCCCCCCGACACCCACGACGGTATTCTGCATAGCAGCGACGTTAAGGGGGATTCCTTAAAATGACAACAAGTGACGGGAATACGCCGGAATTGACCGGCGAACACTTTGAACAGCTCAAGGAAAATATGGCCAAAGTCGAACAGCTGTCCAAACGGCTGGTCGAACTCATGGCCGGGAAAAAGCCGCATACGCCCGCGCTGGATTCCCCGAATCAAGAGCTTTTTGCAAAGGCAGCAACGGCCTATTGGACCGAAGCCTGGCAAAATCCCGCCAAGTTGCTGGAGCAGCAGCTGGAATTCTGGGGCAAGTCGGTGATGAATTTCGCCGAAGCGCAACAGGCTCTGCTGACCGGCGAGGTCGAAGAAGGGGAAGGGGCGCCCAAGGATCGTCGCTTTGCCAACCCGCTTTGGGAAACCAACCCCTATTTCCGCTTCGTCAAGCAGCAGTACCAGACCAACGCCGCCGCGCTGGCGCAGGCGGTCGCCTCGGTCGAGGATCTGCCGGACAAGGACCGCAAGCGGCTCAAGTACTTCTCGCAGCAGATCATCGACCTGATGGCGCCGACCAATTTCCTGGGCACCAACCCCGACGCGCTGGAACGGGCGGTGGAAACCGAGGGGCGGTCGCTGCTGCAAGGGCTGGAGAACCTGATCCGGGATCTCGAGGCCAATGGCGGCGAACTGGTGGTCAAGCTGGCGGACGAGAGCGCCTTTGAGGTTGGCGGCAATATTGCCACCACGCCGGGCGATGTCGTGTATCGCAACCGGATGATGGAGCTGATCCAGTACAAGCCGGTCACCGAGACTGTCTATGAAACGCCGATCGTGCTGTTCCCGCCCTGGATCAACAAGTTCTACATCCTCGACCTGAAGGCGCAGAACAGTTTCATCAAATGGGTGACCGAGCAGGGCTATACCATCTTTGTCGTCAGCTGGATCAACCCGGATGCCAGCTATGCCGATGTGGGGATGGAGGATTACGTTCAGGACGGTTTCCTGGCCGCCATCGACGAGGTCAAGAAGATCTGCAAGGTCAAGCAGGTCAATGCGGTGGGCTATTGCATCGCGGGCACCACGCTGAGCCTGACGCTGTCGCTGATGAAGCAGACCGGCGACAAGTCGGTGAAATCGGCGACCTTCTTCACCGCACTCACCGATTTTTCGGACCAGGGCGAGTTCACCCCCTTCCTTCAGGACGATTTCATCGACGGGATCGAAGACCAGGTCGACAAGGACGGCGTGCTGCGGTCCTGGATCATGGCGCGCACCTTCTCTTATCTGCGGTCAAACGACCTGGTCTATTCCCCGGCGATCCGCAGCTACATGTTGGGAGAGACGCCGCCGGCGTTCGACCTGCTGTACTGGAACGGCGACGGCGCGAACCTGCCCGGCAAGATGGCCAAGCAATATCTGCGTGGCCTGTGCCAGCGCAACCAGTTCGCCGGAGAAGGGTTCGACCTGATGGGCCACACGCTGCATGTGCGCGATGTGGACGTGCCGCTGATGGCGATCACCTGCGAGACAGACCACATCGCGGCCTGGAAGGATTGCTATCGCGGCGTGCAGCAGATGGGATCGAAGTCCAAGACGTTTGTGGTGTCGGAATCCGGTCATATCGCCGGGATCGTGAACCCGCCGTCCAAGAAGAAATACGGCCACTACACCAACCCCGACCTGAAGCTGGATGCCGATGCGTGGATGGCAGAGGCCGATTTCAACGAAGGCTCCTGGTGGCCGATGTGGGATGCCTGGATGCAAAAGCGCTCGGGCAAGCAGGTTCCCGCCCGGGACACCGGTGATTCGGATCACCCCCGCCTGTGCCCGGCGCCCGGCACCTATGTGGTTGCCAAGGCAAGTCATTGATTTCTTGGGCTTAGGTGAAAATATTCTGCGGTGCAGCAAAAAAAACTTGAAATGCTGCACCGCAGAAAGCATATTCCTCTCAAGCCGAAGGAAACGGGGTGGGCCCGGACCCGGCAAAGAGGATTGAGACAATGGCAAAGACCCAAGATTTTTCCGCCGTCATGAAAGACATGATGGGTGCATTCCCGGTTGATACCAAGGCAATGGAAGACGCGTTCAAGTCGACCGCAGCCCTGAACGAGAAACTGTCGGGCGTCGCTCTGGAAGCCGCCGAGAAATCGGCCGAGATTTCCAGCAAGTGGACCAAGGAAACCCTGGCCAAGCTGAGCGACATGTCGAAAGCAAAGGCAGAGCCGGCAGACTATGCCAAGGCGATGACCGATTTCGCCAGCGCGTC
This sequence comes from Ruegeria sp. PrR005, assembly GCF_010500245.1. Taxonomy (GTDB): domain Bacteria; phylum Pseudomonadota; class Alphaproteobacteria; order Rhodobacterales; family Rhodobacteraceae; genus Ruegeria_B; species Ruegeria_B marisflavi. Next base: position 165,560 of record NZ_JAAGOX010000054.1, on the reverse strand, counting down.
GGCTGAAGTTGCCGCCGAGAACATGGCCGCCTTCGCCGAAGTTGCGAAGAAAGTGCAGATGGACACCGTCGAGCTGCTGATGGCTGCCGGCAAGGACATCACCGAAGATGCGACCGCAGCGGTCAAGAAGGCCACCAACGACGTGACCGCCGCTGCAAAGAAAGCCGCAGCTGCAAAGTAAGCGAAAGCGCGGGGGCGCACCCTCTCTCCTCCCCCCTTAGGTGCACACCCGCTGGGCAGGTCGAAAGACCTGCCCTTTCTCTTTTCTTTTGTGCTGCGCTCGCATAGGCTTTGCCGCAGCGCGATAAAAATGGGGAGGGTTCGCCTTGGGCGATGGAGACAAGCCGCTGCTGATCAAGCGTTATGCCAGCCGGCGCCTTTATAATACCGAGACCAGCGATTACGTGACGCTGGAAGATATCGCCGGGTTCATCCGCGCCGGGCGCGAGGTGCAGATCGTCGACCTGAAATCCGGCGACGACCTGACGCGGCAATACCTGCTTCAGATCATTGCCGAGCATGAAAGCCGCGGTGAAAACGTGCTGCCGGTGAACGTGCTCAACGACCTCGTGCGCAGCTACATGTTGCCGGGCGGCGGCATGATGCCCCAGTTCCTGCAAAGCTCGTTCGACATGCTGCGCGACAGCCAGTCCAAGCTGATGGAGAACATGAACGCGATGAACCCGATGGCCCAGATACCGGGGTTCGAGGCGCTCAAGGCCCAGCAGGAGGCATTCATTCGCGCCATGACCGGCGGGCTTGGCGGCAATTGGAGCGGCCCCGGGCGCAAGCAGGATGAAGCCGGTACGTCGGACTCGGGCGAGGATCTGGACGATATCAAGAAACAACTGGCCGAGTTGCAGCGCAAGCTTTCCAAGCTGAGTTGATCTTAGCGCGGCTTTGGCTGCTGGCTTTGCTGGCCCTGCTGCCGATCGGTGCAGGGCAGGCGCAGGGTGTGCTGACGCCCGACTATGACGGAATCTGCGGATTGGGTCGCCAATCCGATACCGGATGTGCGGACATCCGGGCGCGCCGGATCGCGGACGCGGCGCAAGCCCCTTGGCGCGCCATCGGCCGTGTGAACTTTGCCGGTCCCGAGACCCGGCTCCATTGCACCGGTGTTCTGGTCGCCGAGCGGTTGGTGCTGACGGCAGCCCATTGTCTGTACAATCAGGCGCGCAAACGCTGGATTCCTCCGGGGGCGGTGCAATTCGTGGCGGGATACCAGCGGGGCGAGGCAACGGCGAGTTCGCCCGTGCGCCGTTATCGGCTCGATCCGAAACAGGGTGTCGGCGGCGGGTTTCACCCTGATCTAGCGCTCGATTGGGCGGTGCTGGAACTGGTTCAGCCCTTGGGCCGGTCGATCGGTATGCTGCCGGTTACCTTGCCTGGAGAATCCGGTTTCGTTGCGGGATACAGCGGATTGCGCCCGCATGTGCTGAGCGTGACAGGGGAATGCCCGGTATCCCGGGGGACGGATGGAGCGCTACGCGGGATTTGCCCGGTGATGCGGGGCGATTCCGGTGCGCCGCTGTTGTCCGGCTCGCCTGAGCAGCCTGCTGTAGCGGCGATCGTGTCCCGTATCGCGCCAACGGCCGAAGGCGTTTCGGTTCTTTTCCTGCCAGTGGCGATGTTCGACCTGAACCAAGAGTGAAGGCCGCAAGTCCGCGTGAACATCGCTCTCGTAGCGCGGTGCTTACTCCGGCAAACCGGCCCGGCACAGCCCCTCCAGCCAGCGCTCCCAATCATCCTCGTGCCGGACCGGAACGATTGCGCGGACGCGTGTCACGGTCAGGCCGGGCATTTTGTCCAGCAGCCTGCCGACCGAGGCGTGCGCCTCTTCTTGTCTTCCCAGCATTGCCAGTGCGGCAGCTTCCTGCCGCATCAGCGAGGCATATCCCGGTGTTTCCCGCAGGCCTGCCTGCGCATTGTTGAGGCAGGTTTCGTAATCCGCGGCGACATAGGCTCCGATGCCGAAACCACCCCGCCAGAAAGGTTTCAGAGGATCCCGTGGGCTGAGCGCCGCGGCCCGTTCATAGGCCGCCTTTGCCTCGGGGTACTGGCCGGAGACACCGTAGAGCGCGGCGCAGTTCCCGTATCCGACCGCCAGGTTGGGGTTGAGCCGGATCGCACGCATCAGATGGGTTTCTCCCTCTTCGAAATCGCGGGCAAAGTTGCAGGCCATGCCCAAAATGGCATGGGCATTGGCGTTGTTGTCGTCCTGTTCGACCGCTTTTTCCGCCGACGCCTTGGCCGATTGGATCGCAGCCCCCGTGTCGGTGCGCCAGACATGCAGCATGGCCATCAGATCGCAGAGCGCGATCCCGGCATGCGCTTCGCTCATGTTGGGGTCACTGGCGACAATCTGGCTCAGCAGGGCGCGCGCCTCTTCGTTGTCGGGCTGCAAGAACTTACCCAGATGCCAGCGCGCGCGCAGGACCTTGTCCCAGGATGACAGGCTTTCGGGCCGGCTGCGGGCGCGTTTGAACTCGGCGTTCATGGTCTCGGGCGCCACCGCCTCGACAATGGCCTGGGTGATCTCGTCCTGAACCGCAAAGATGTCGTCGATCGAGCGGTCGTAGCGGTCCGCCCAGAGATGGGCACCGGTCTCGCCGTCGATCAGCTGTCCCGTGACACGAACCTTGTTGCCCGCCTTGCGGACGCTGCCTTCGAGCAGATAACGCACGCCGAGATCCCGGCAGACCTGATCGACGCGAACGGCCTTGCCCTTGTAGGTGAAGGTCGTGTTGCGGGCGATGACCTTGAATTCGCGGAAATGCGACAGGGCGGTGATGATGTCCTCGGCGATCCCGTCCGAGAAATACTCCTGCTCGGGGTCGGCGGACATGTTGTCAAAGGCCAGAACCGCAATGCCTGGCCGGTCGAACCCCGGTTCGGCCAGGGCTGCTGCGGGCTCCATGTCCGGCAACCAGCGCAACACCCGGACAGGTTTTTCGATGTTCTTGAGCTGCTGCAATCCGGTATCGGCAAAACGCGGGTCCAGTCGGCTGCCCAGGCTGTCGGCAACCGGGCCAGAAACGCAGATACCGCCGGGTTCGGCCAGCGCCTCGAGCCGCGCGGCGATGTTCACACCGTCGCCGTAAAGATCGGACCCTTGAAGGATCACGTCGCCCAGATTGATCCCGATCCGCAGTTTCAGCGTTGGATCTGAGGCCAGCCTTTCCTGCACCGCGATGGCGCAGGACACCGCATTGGCGACGCTGGAAAACTCGACCAGCGCGCCGTCGCCCATCAGTTTGACGATCCGGCCGCCGGTGCGCGCTACTTCCGGGTCGAACACGGTCTTGCGCATGTCGATCAGGCGGGCCAGCGTGCCGGCCTCGTCCCGGCCCATCATCGCGGAAAACCCGACGACATCGGCAGCAAGAATAGCGGTCAGGCGTCGGGTCATCGGGGTCTGCTCTGTTGGAACGGGCAAACCCATTCCAACAAAACGGCGGCGATTTTCCTAGGAAAATCTATGCCTCAGGTCCCATAGGCCCGGGCGGGGCCGGTCACCTCGGCCATTGCAGCCAGCAGGATATCGGCGACCACGTCCAACTCAGCCCGGCTTAGCCGCACCGGCAGGCGCACGTCGCAGGCGCGCATCAGCATGGCGCGGGTCTGCGGCAGGTCGGGTACATCGCCCAGGAACTGCCAGTTCCAGAAGGCGCGGGCATTATCCTCGCTCAGGCCAAAGACCTGCACCTTGACCCCACGCCGCTCGGCGGCGGCGGCAAAGGCGCGGGTTTCCGCCTCGTCCAGCCCGATCAGGTTGAACTGGATCGAATCCGGGGCGCGCCGTTCCGGCGCCAACGGGGCAGGGACGTCGATGAAGGGGGACGTGTTCAGGCGACCCGCCACATAGTCGTGATTGACCAGCCCGTCGCGCACCCGGCGTGCCAGTTCGGGGATTTGCGGGCGGATCACCGCCGCGCTCAGGTTCGACATGCGCAGATTGTAAAGCGGCAGCTTGTTCTGCCAGCGGGCAAAGGCCTCGGCCAGTTCCGGCGAATTCTGTCCCTCCGGCCCCTTGTGTTTCTTCCAGTTATGCTCGTAGGCGCCAGACATGATCACCGCGCGCGCCACCAGATCGGCGTCGTCGGTGACCAGAATGCCGCCTTCGCCCGCGTTGATCATCTTGTAGGACTGGAACGAGAAACAGCCGACCCGGCCGATGGTGCCGATATTGCGCCCGTGCCATGTGGTCCCCAAAGAATGCGCCGCGTCCTCGATCACCGGGATACCGCGCGCATCGCAGAGCGCCATGACCCTGTCCATGTCCGAGGTATGGCCGCGCATATGGCTGATGATCACGGCCTGCACGCCCTCCAGCTTGGCCGCAAAGTCGCCCATGTCGATCCGGTAATTGGCGCCGACCTCGCACAGGACCGGAATGCAGTCGGCGTGCACGATGGACGAGGGTACGGCGGCAAAGGTAAAGCCCGGGATCAGCACCCGCGCATCGCGCGGCAGGCCCAGCGCCTTGAGAGACAGGAACAGCGCCGCCGAGCAGGAGGACACCGCCAGCGCGTATTTCGACCCGAGCAGCGCGGCGAACTCTGCCTCGAGCAGGGCCACCGGCGCATCCTGCGGCGCGGTATAGCGGAACAGATCACCCGATTGCATCAGCGCGTCGATGGCTTCGCGCGCGGCGGCGGGAATGGGTTCGGCGTCGTGAACGTTGGGTGGCAGCATCATATTTGAGATTCCTGAATTCAACCTTTCAAAATTGTAAATCAGTTGTGTAACAGAGCCAAGAAAATCCTGAACGGACATACAGAAATCCGCCGAGTGGGGGAAATCGGTTCCGCAGATCGTGTTGGTCCGCAATGCGGACGTAGCGGACGCTGCCAAGTTGACGACTATAGCTCTCAATGGCGCATCAGTTTCAGCCAATAGTTTTTCAGTAATTTCGCAGCGATGCCAGAACTCGTTGGGCATCGCGGGAGAGACCCGCAGCGCGCTTTGGAAACTGGCTGCCTGTGCCCTTGGTCACGCGAAGGACGTTGACGTTGACGAACACCACAATGTACCGTTTCTGCCGCGCGTCGTATTTCACGCACACGGCCCCGGACCTGTCGACCCTGGTCTGATGCCCCGGCTTGCTTTCCGTTTGCAACAAGTCGATATCGAAGGTCGCGCAGCCATCAAAACCATCCGGCACATCGGACTTCAGCATGTTGACTGCGCCTTGATCGAGCACTTTCACATTCCTGTTCGAGGCCAGGTTCTTGTTTGCGGTGCTTGCGACAATCAATGCTACAACCGTCCCAAGTGCGGATTTTTCGTTGGCATCCGGCTCTCGCTTGAAGCTCGAGCCCAATATCTGGTTGGGAGTCAGGTACCGCGCATCCAGTGAGGTGGACCTTTGACCTCCATTCTCAATTGAACTCTGTACATCGATGCAATGCGTCACATCGCCGATACGCTCGACCTTGCAGCCGTAAGGCGTCGCGACGGCCACCGTCGACTTATCTTTCAGCTTGATACCAAAAGCTTCTGCATCTGCGGCGCCAGCAGCGAGCCCCAGTACTGTTGCAATCAATATAGAACAGGTCACCATCTCTTTGCCCAAGCGACGCTTTGGCTCGGACAAGAAACGTTCCCGGAGACGAAAACATGATCTCAATATACCGATTTCCTTCATAAGTCGTACTCCGATAAGCCTCACACAAGAGTTCTTTGAATCGCCGGCAATGATCTACACATCTATTGTCCCGGATTGTCGGGCGAGATGGGCGGACCGGCGCAGCCAGCTAATGTCAGCAATGCCGCAGCGCCTACGATCTTTCTGAGAACTTTGGCTTGGGGCAACATCATGCCTCCGTTGTTCTTTCCTGGAGAACGAGTGAGACAAGAAAAGTTCGGGATCGACGCAAGGCTGCGCTGGTCGGGGAAATGAGGGCTACCCATGACATCGGAAAACCCGCAACTGCCTAGTGTCGGCGCGAGTTTACGCCTTTTTTTCGGGTCGGGTCATGAGGCCCACTTTGGTTGCGCAAGTCAACGATTTTCCCGGCACTCGCGAAGTGGTCTGTTCTTATGCCGAGCGCGCGTCGACTTTGAGCGCCAGTGCACTGCACGATGATTGCGTGTAAACCCGATGAGCGACCGCACCGGGCTCGAACCGGACCAACACGATGCGCGGACGCTGCCAAAAAGGAAACGGGAAGGGCAAGCCCTTCCCGCATCACAGGGAGAACAATCTGCCGCTGATCAGACGTTCAGCAGCAGATGCTCGCGTTCCCAGGGTGAAATCACCTGAAGGAACTCGTTGTATTCGGCGCGTTTGACGATGCTGTAGACGCGGGCGAACTCCGGCCCGAGCACATCGTGCAGGTCCTTGGCCTCGTCGAACATATCAAGCGCATCGCCCATCACCTGCGGGATATCGCCTTCGCCGTCATAGGCATCGCCCTTGAACTGCTTGCGCGGGCGTTTCTCTTCCATCAGGCCGAGATAGCCGCAGGCCAGCGACATGGCGATACCCAGGTAGGGGTTACAGTCCATGCCCGCCAGCCGGTTCTCGATCCGGCGCGCGGATGGGCCGGACAGCGGCACGCGAATGCCGGTGGTGCGGTTGTCACGGCCCCATTCCAGGTTGATGGGCGCGGCGTGATCCTTCACATAGCGGCGGTACGAGTTCACATAAGGTGCCATCACCGCCAGGCCCGAGGGCAGGTGGTTCTGCAAACCGGCAATGAAGTGATAGAAGGCATCGGTTTCGCCGCCCTGCGGGCCTGAGAAGATGTTCTCGCCGGTTTCCATGTCCACGATCGAATGGTGGATATGCATGGCGCTGCCGGGTTCGTCCTCGATCGGCTTGGCCATGAAGGTGGCGAAACAATTGTGGCGCAGCGCCGCCTCGCGGATCAGCCGTTTGAAGTAGAACACTTCGTCGGCCAGCTTGACCGGGCTGCCATGGCGCAGGTTGATTTCCAGCTGACCGGCGCCGCCTTCCTGGGTGATGCCGTCGATCTCGAATCCCTGCGCCTCGGCGAAATCATAGATGTCGTCGATCACCGGGCCGAATTCGTCGACCGCGGTCATCGAATAGGCCTGCCGTGCCGCCGCCGGGCGGCCCGAGCGGCCCATCATCGGCTCGATCTCCTTGGCCGGGTCCAGGTTGCGGGCCACCAGATAGAATTCCATCTCGGGCGCCACGACCGGTTTCCAGCCCTGCGCGTGATAGAGCGAGACCACATGCTTCAGCACGTTGCGCGGGCTGAACGGAATCGGGTCACCGTCGCGGTCATAGGCGTCATGGATCACCTGAAGCGTCCAGTCGCCGGTCCAGGGCGCGGCGGTGGCGGTCGAGTAATCGGGGCGCAGGATCATGTCGCGCTCGATAAAGCCCTCTTCGCCCGCGGCATCGCCCCAGTCGCCGGTGATGGTTTGATAAAAGATGCTGTCGGGCAGGTGGAAATAGTCCTGCCGCGCGAATTTGCTGGCGGGAACCGCCTTGCCACGGGCAATGCCGGGCAAGTCCGAGATGATGCATTCCACCTCGTCCAGGCGGCGGTTTTCCAGGTATGCCTTTGCGGCATCGGGGAGGTTGTCAGTCCAGTCGGCCATATCAGGCCCTCGCTTTCTTGTAGAAGTCCACCATCCGTTGACCGATGGCGGGGCTGTCCAGCGCCGTTTCCAGCCGGCGGGTCGCATCGTTCAGTACCGTGTCCGGTACCACGCCGCGTCCGCGGGTGCGGATCAGCCCGTCTATGAAGGTATTGTCGTATTCAGGATGCGCCTGAATGGTCCAGATGTTGTCGCCATAAGCGACCATCGCGTTCTGGCAGAACGCGTTGGAGCCCAGGACCCGGGCTCCTTCGGGAAGGGCCACCACCTGATCCTGGTGCCAGGCGTTCACGGTAACGCGCTCGCCATCCAGGTCGTATTCGGTAGGGCCGACGGCCCAGCCGCCCTTGAACTTCTCCACCTTGCCGCCCAGGGCCTGGGCGATGATCTGGTGGCCGAAACACACGCCGATCAACGGCTGACCCTTGTCGCGGATATCGCGGATCAGCGCTTCGAGCGGGGGGATCCAGGGGTGGTCTTCGTAGACCCCGTGGCGCGAGCCGGTGATCAGCCAGCCATCGGCCGCGTCGGCGCTGTCGGGAAACTGTCCGTCCACCACCGCGAAGGTCACGAATTCAAAATTCTGAGGGCCAAGCAGGCGTTGGAAGAACCTGTCATAGTCGCCGGTTGCGCCTATCAGGGCGTCGGGGGCGTGGCCGGTCAGAAGGATGCCAATTTTCATGTATCACCAAATTGTACAATTGCCGGATCGGGGCCCCGGCATTGCCCGTCGCCTGAGCGATTCAGACCGTATCGAGATAGACTTCGATCTTTTCCTGATCCGTCAACTCCTGAATGTAGCGATACTCCTGCCGCTTGGTCATGACATAGTTGCGGATCAGCTCGGGTGCAAAGATCCGGGCGACTGCCGGATCGGTTTCGAAGGCCTCGATGGCCGCTTCCCAACTGTCGGGGATCTGCGGCAGGTCGACGTCATAGGCGTTGCCCGACACTGCGGGCGGCGGCATCTTTCCGTCCTCGATCCCGTTCAGCGCGGCACCCAGAACCGCTGCGATCATCAGGTAAGGATTGACGTCGCCACCGGCAACCCGGTGTTCGATCCTGCGCGCGGCCGGGCTGCCCGAGGGGATGCGGATGGCCGCGGTGCGGTTCTCGTAGGCCCATGCAACGCCGGTCGGCGCATGGGCGTTGGGCACCAGACGGGCATAGCTGTTGTCATGTGGCGCAAAGATCAAAGTGCTGCCCCGCATCGCGTCCAGACAGCCGCGCACGGCGTGCAGCAACGTATCGCTGCCGCGCTCGGTGCCATCGTCGAAGACATTGTTGCCGTCCTCGTCGAGGACCGAGAAATGCATGTGCATGCCCGAGCCTGCATAGTCCTCGTAGGGCTTTGCCATGAAGCTGGCGGCGAAGCCGTGTTTACGGGCCAGACCTTTGACTAACATCTTGAAAAGCCACGCATCGTCGGCGGCGCGCAAGGCGTCGTCCTGGTGCATCAGGTTGATTTCGAACTGGCCTACACCCGCTTCCGAGATGGCTGTGTCGGCGGGGATGTCCATGACCTCGCAGGCGTCGTAAAGCTCGGTGAAAAAATGATCAAACTGGTCGAGCGCGCGCACCGACAGGATCTCGCCCGCCTTGCGCCGCTTGCCCGAACGGGGCGATTGCGGGATTTGCAGGTGACGGCCGCTGTCGTCGATCAGGAAGAACTCCAACTCGACCGCGACCACCGGTTTCAGGCCGCGCGCCTTATAGCGTTTCACCACCGTATTCAGCGCGTGGCGCGGGTCGCCCTCGTAGGGGCGGCCGTCCTCGTGGAACATCCAGATCGGCAACAGGCCGGTGGGCGTATCGAGCCAAGGCATTGGCATGAAACCGCGTTCGGTCGGCTGCAAGACGCCATCGCGGTCGCCCGAGGCCAGCACCAGGGGGCTGTTTTCGATATCCTCGCCCCAGATGTCGAGATTCATTACCGACATCGGAAAGCGGGTACCGCCTTCGATCGCCTTTTCGGCGAACCGACCGGGCACGCGCTTGCCGCGTGGCTGGCCATTCAGATCGGCGGCGGCAACACGAATTGTTCTTACCTGCGGGTTCTTCCGCAGCCAGTTCTTGGCTTGCATGGGACCTTCTCATGCGATGTCTGTTAGATTTGATCAAATTCCTACTACCAGTCCGGGGGGTCTGGCAAGCTCTATTTCCCGTCCTTTTGAATTGGCCGCTGCTGGAGGTTCGCGAAACGCACCGGAATTGACCGTTTTGTACGGCCTATCAGGGGGGAATTGACCGTTTTGTACCGGGGTTTCAGGTTCTCAGAAGAACCGTTCCGGGCGGTAGGAGGCCAGCAGCGGGTCGCTGTCCTGCTCCACCACCTCGCGCGCGACAAGCTCGCCCACCAGAGGGCCGAGGGTGACGCCGCTGTGCATGGTGGCAAGGTAGAGCCCATCTTGGCCGGGCACGGGACCGATGGCGGGAAAGCCGTCGGCGGGGACCGGGCGGGTGCCCAGGGCGGCCTGTTCCAGATGCAAGTCCGCGACGCCGGGCAGGCGGCGGCGCAGGCGGGTCATCAGCTCGTCGATCAGGCCGCTGGCGAAATCGAGCGTCTCGGTGGCGATGCCACCCGAGAAGATCTCTCCCAGGTAGAGACGGCCGTCGCTGGCCTGACGGAAATGGATGTCCGAGGACATGACGATGCGGCTGATCACCGGGGCAATGGGGGCGGTGCGCAGAATCAGGCCAGGGCGGTTGCTCATCGGCAGGCCGGTCAGCAGGCCCGAGCGGATGCCGGCGGCGACGACCACGAGATCGGCGGACATCGGGCCGAGGTCGGTTTCGATCCCCGTCACCCGGTCGCCGGTGCGCGTGAGCCCGGTCACCTCGCGCCCCAGGATCAGGCGGGCGCCATTAGCGGTTGCCCGGCGCAGCAGGGCTCGTGCCACCTTGTCGGGTTCGGCCGCCCCTTCGGAAGGGCACCAGATCGCCCGTTCGGGCGGGTTGGCGACATTGGGTTCCAGCCGGGTGAACTCGTCCGGGCCGATCAGCGAGACGTCGTAGCCCCAGCGCGCCATCGCATCGAGATGGGTCTCGAAGGCTTCGCCTTCGTCCTCCCACCAGATACAGCCGTTCCAGGTGACCGCGTCCGACAGGTCGAGCGTGTCGCAGAGCGTGCGAAAACGCGCGACCGCCGCGAGCCGGAAACGGAAGTAGCTGTCGCTCTCTGACGCGGCGGCGTTGATCCAGCCGAATGACATGCCCGAGGCCCCGGCGCCGGGACCCGCGCGGTCGATCACGGTAACGCGCGCGCCGCGCGCGGCGAGCTGATCGGCAATGGAGGCGCCGACAATCCCGGCGCCGATCACCACGACATGCATGCGGGACCTCAGCGGGCGAGAGTGAGGCGGAAGCGCATCTTTGCACGCCGTTCCGCCGGAAGGTGACGGTTGAGCCTGGTGTTGATCACGCCGAACACGCCCACCACGGTCAGCGTCAGCAGGATGAAGTAGAAGGCCAGGATCGGGTAGGGGACGAAGGGGTTGAAGGTCTTGTCGGCGAAATAGCTGGCGTAATAAAGCGCATCGCCGCGCTGTTGCCAGGCCGGGAAGGCCGAGAAGAAGACCAGCGTTGTGGCGTGAAAGAGAAAGATCGCCTCGTTCGTGTAGGCGGGCCAGGCCAGCCGCATCATGGTGGGCCAGACGATGCGGCGGAAGCGGGGCCAGCCGCTCATGCCATAGGCGTCGGCGGCCTCGACATCGCCCTTGGGGATCGTGCGCAGCGCGCCATAGAAGATCTCGGCCGAATAGGCGGCGGTGTTCATGAACAGCACGATCAGCGCCCCGGCCCAGGCCGAGGTCAGCATATCGAACATCGGATAGCTCTTCTTCAGCGACAGGAAGAAGAAATAGGCAAAGAAGAACTGGATGAAGAGGGGCGAGCCGCGGAAGACGAAGATGAACCATTCCGCCGGTTTGCGCGCCCAGCGGTTCGACGAGCTTTTGCCGAGCGCCAGGGTGACGGCCAGGAAATAGCCGGTGACCAGCGCCATCAGGCCGAAATAGATGTTCCAGATCATGCCCGAGCCGATCAGGGTGAACTGTTCACAGAGCGTGAAGTCGGATTTCGGCAAGAGCCGTTCGCCGATGCCGATCGAGCGCAGGCCATAGTCCTGGATGGTGTCGATGCAGGATTTCATGCCGCGGCCTCCTTGCGCAGGGCCTCGCCGCCGGTGGTGGCCTGGCCGTGGCTGAGGCGCACGGTCAGTTTTTCCAGCAGGATTTCAGAGATGCGGGTGAAGCTGAGATAGAAGACCAGCAGGAACAGGAAGTACCACATGCGCCAGTCGTCATGCGGATAGCTGGTGAATTTCGAGGTCTTGGTGCCGCCGATCTCGCGCGCCCAATAGACGATATCCTCGATCCCCAGCAGGAACAGCAGCGGGGTTGCCTTGATCAGGATGAGCCAGAGGTTCGACAGGCCGGGCAGGGCATAGATCCACATCTGCGGGACGAGGATGCGCCAGAAGGTCTGGCGCCGGGACATGCCATAGGCGGCGGCGGTCTCCAACTGGGCATGCGGCACGGCGCGCATGCCGCCGCGCAGCACATTGGCGGCAAAGGCGCCGAAGACGATGGCAAAGGTGATGACGGCGAGGAAGAAGGAATAGCTCTGATGCACCCATTCGGGCGCGGTGCCAAGCGGCAGCTTGGCGGCGGGGCAGACGAGGAAGTCGTTGCCCTGACGGATCGGGTCGGTCCATTCGGGGCACAGGACCTGGTGGCGGGTCCATTCAAAGGCCTGGTCGAGCGCGATCACGAAGAACAGGAAGAAGGCGATATCGGGAACGCCGCGCATGATCGCGATATAGCCCTCGCCCAGCCAGCGGACCGGGGCCAAGTGCGCCCGGGTGGCCATGGCGCCGCCAAAACCCACCGCCAGCGCCACGGGCGCGGTGATGAACAGCAGCAGCAGCACCTTGATGAAGGACATGTAGAACGACAGGTGCACGCCGTTGGTCAGGTAGCACGAGAACCAGCGGAAGGTGCCAAGCGTGTCGGGATCAGCGCAGTAGGAAAACATCGGAGAGCCTTTGCGGGGCGTGGCGCGGCGATGGCGCGCGGGGGGCGGGGCGGCCTTCGACGAAGGCCGCCCCGCCCCTGACGGGATTATTCGTAGATGGCGGCGTTTTCGCCGAACCACTTCTTGATCATCGCGTTCAGCGTGCCGTCCTCTTTCATCGAGGTGATGGCCGCGTCGAACTTGCCGCGCAGCTCGCCGTCGCTTTCGCGCAGGCCCATGCCGACACCGCCGCCCAGCGGCACGTCATCGCCCACGAACATCAGTTCGCCGCCCGATTCCTCGACCAGCGGCACCAGGTAGTCCTTGTCGGCAAACACGGCATCGGCCTCGCCGTTGCGGACGGCGGCGATGGTTTCCTCGGGCGTTGCGAACTCGACCAGGGTGGCGCCGCTTTCGGCGATGTAACCGGCCTGGATGGTGGCGGTCTGAGCCGAGACGACGCCCGACAGGTCGGCGCCTTCGGAAGTGGCGACATAGGCCGAGGCGGTCGGCGGCAGGTAGTTCTGGGTGAAGTCGATCACCTCATCGCGCTCGTCGGTGATCGACATGCCGGCGATGATGGTGTCGTAGTTGCCCGACACCAGGTTCGGGATGATCGAATCCCAGTCGTTCTTAACCCATTCGCAGGTCAGTTCGGCGCGCTTGCAGAGCTCGTCGCCCAGTTCGCGCTCGAAGCCGTCAACTTCGCCCTTGTCGTTGATGAAGTTGTACGGAGGGTAGGCGCCCTCGGTCCCCATGCGCACGGTCTGGGCCATGCCCATGCCGGCGGTGAGCGCCAGGGCGGCGGCGGTCAGAATCAGTTTTTTCATTGTGAGACACTCCCCTTAGAGTTTGGTGTTTTTGAGTTTATGCGGCCTGGGTGGCGGAAAGGAAGCCCCGCAGGCGTTCGGATCGGGCCGCGCCGAAAATCTCTTCGGCAGAGCCTTCTTCCTCGATCAGTCCCTGGTGGAGAAACACCACGTGGGACGAGATATCTGCGGCCATCTTCATGTCATGGGTGACGATGATCATGGTGCGGCCCTCGGCGGCGAGGTCCTTGATCACGCGGATCACCTCCTGCTCCAGCTCGGGGTCGAGCGCCGAGGTCGGTTCGTCGAACAAGAGCGCCTGCGGCTCCATGCACAGGCCGCGCGCGATGGCGGCGCGCTGTTGCTGGCCGCCCGAGAGCTGCGCCGGGTAGTTGTCGCATTTGTCGCCGATGCCGACCTTGTCGAGATAGCGGCGGGCGCTGTCCTCGACCTCGCGCCGGTCGCGGCCCAGCACGTGCAGCGGCGCCTCCATCACGTTTTGCAGGATGGTCATATGGGCCCACAGGTTGAACTGCTGGAACACCATGCTGAGGTTGGTGCGGATGCGCAGCACCTGTTTGGGGTCCGCCGGGCGGCGGTTGGAGCCCTGGCCGACCCAGTGGACGGGTTCACCGTTGAAGATGATCTCGCCCTGCTGGCTGTCCTCGAGCAGGTTGCAGCAGCGGAGCAGCGTGGATTTCCCCGAACCGGACGATCCGATCAACGACACGACGTCGCCGCGACGGGCGGTGATGTCGACGCCCTTGAGTACTTCGAGCTGGCCAAATGCCTTGTGAAGGTCCTTGATCTGGATGACGGGGGGATTGTCTGTCACGTGGTGTCCCGGTGCTTTTGTTCTTGTTGTCAGAGCGTAACTAGGTCCGAATTTTCGGCATATTGCAACGTTCAAAACGACGGTTTGCGCAGTGAAGCTGCCGAAATGGTCAGTCTTGGGGGCGAAATGCGTCCGGTGCGGGCGGGTTGGGGACCGCCAGATAGGCGGCCGCGGGGATGTCGACCAGCCCCCTGAGATGCAGGGCGGCGCGGTCGGCGGGGGCCAGATTCGCGATTGCCGCACGCACCGCGCGGGCAATGGCCGGGGCGTCGCGGCCCGGTGCGGTGATATAGGGCAGGGTCGGCGTGGGCGCGGTGCGGGCCACCTCGCGCAGGCGCGGGCCTAGGTCGGTATGTTCGCGCAGCAGCTCCCAGGTCAGCGCATCGAGCGCCGCCAGGTCGGCGGACCCGTCCGCCACCCTCCGGGCCGACAGGGCATGGGCGCCGGTTTGTTGCAGATGTCCGGGACGCAGGCCAAGCGCCAGAAGATGGCTGACGGGCGCGGCCCAGCCCGATTGCGACAGCGCCTCGTTATAGGCAAAGACCCCCTCGGCCAGCGCCGCCAGATCGCGGTCATCCCCGGCGCGCGCCACGAAGACCGAGCAGTAATGCCCGGGCGGACAGCCGGGCAGGCCGTAATCCGGCGTTCCCACCAGTTGCACGGTTTGGTGCAGGCGGGTGCGAAAGGGCATGCCGCAGGTCTGCGCCAGCACCAGCGCGGGGTCCTGCCAGATCTCCCAGACATCCCGGTCACGGTCGAGCCGGTCGGGGCCAGTGCCCAGTTCGGTGCGAATCAGCGACCAGAACCGGTCATTGGCGTCCTGGATGGCGGGCATGTCATACATGCCGAGCATCGCGGTCATTGCTGCGCCGCCTTTTGCCGGGCGAGCGCCGAATCCAGGTCGTTGACGCCCAGCAGGCTGGCCACCAGCCGCATCAGCGCATCCTCCTCGCCGCTGCGCTGGCCGTCGGCCAGCGCCACCGACCAGGCGGCTTCGACCACGGCGCGGCGGTCTTCGTAGGCGACCGCATCCTTGATGGCGCGGGTGAAGCGGACGGTATCGGGCGCCTCGGATTCAAGCGTTTCGGCGCGGGCGCGCAAGGCGGTGGCCTCGAACGGCGAAAGGCCATAGCGCCGGGCGGTGATCCGGTCGATCCGGGCCACCTCGGCCGGGGCATAGTCGTTGTCGGACCGGGCGATGCGGACCAAGAGCGCGGTCAGCGCCAGGCGGGCGTCGTCTTCGGTCAGGGGGTCGGGCTGCGGCTGGGACAGCCGGTTCAGGAAATCGCGAAACATGTTCAAGCTATAGGGCGGGATGTTGGCCGCGCCAAGATCAGCCGTTGCGGCGGGCCAGAATCCGGGCGCGGGCGTCGTCGCTGTCCTTGCGGCTGAGACCCATCGCGATGCGCGCCTCCTCGACGATCTTGACCTCGCCTTCACGTTCCTCGTTGTCGGCCAGGACCACCTCCCACAGCGCGTCGAGCGCGGCCAGGCGTTCTTCGAGCCCGGTGGTCTCGCGGATCAGCCGACCGAACGTGTCGGTTTCGGGGGCTGCGGCATGCAGTTTCTCGCAGGTGGCGCGGACCTTGGCGGCCTCGATCGCGTTATGCTGGTAGAGGCGCGCCAGGATGCGGTCGATCAGGCTGATCTCTTCGACCTGATAGTCGCGATCCGCCTTGGCCACGCGCACCAGCAGCGCGCCGAGCGCCAGTTCGGCGTCGGGATCGGGCAGTTGTGTGGGCGCGGGTGGCCGGAAGGCCTGGAACAACTTTTTAAGCATGGCGGGAATTTACCCCATATCTAGCGGGTCGCCAAGCGCGAACTACCCGTCATAGCCCTGGATGATCACCATGTCGCCGGTCGAGACCGGATCGCGCAACGCCTTGGCGGCCTGGTAGCCCGGGCTGCGGTAGCAGGCGAGCGCGGCCTCGTAACTGGGAAATTCGATCACCACGGTGCGGGCGCGGCAATGGCCTTCGGTCTGTTCATAGGCGCCGCCGCGCACCAGGAAGCGGGCGCCATACTCGGCAAAGGGTGCGGCATTGGCGGCGATGTAGGTCTTGTAGGTTTCGATATCGTCCACATCCACATGGGCGACCCAGTATCCCTTGGTCATCTTTCGCTCCTTCATTGTGCGGTCAACCTGCCGGGGAACGCGCGGCTGCGCAATCCCGCTTGTGCGGTGCGGCGATTTCGGCAAAGTGGGACAGGATGCTGATCTTTGACGGACATAACGACGTGCTCACCGAGCTGAGCCGGGTCGGCGGGCGGGCCGCGGCGCCGGGGTACCTGACCGGGTTGCCCGGCCAGATGGACCTGCCGCGGGCGCAGGCCGGCGGGTTCGGCGGCGGGTTCTTCGCGCTCTGGTCCCGGTCGGATGGGTTTACCGATTTCAGCACGCTTGGCGCCGAATACGACGTGCCGCTGCCCGATCCGGTGCCGGATGCGCAGGCCTGGGAGATGATCCGGGCGCAGGCGGACACGCTGGTGGCGCTGGAGGAGCTGGGCGCGCTGCGCATCTGCACCAGCACCACCCAGATCGCCCGCGCCCGGGCCGATGGCGTGCTGTCGGCGATCCTGCATCTGGAGGGGGCCGAGGGAATCGGCCCCGATTTCTATGAACTCGAGGAACTCTACGCGCTGGGCCTGCGCTCGCTCGGGCCGGTCTGGAGCCGGCCCAATGTCTTTGGCCACGGTGTGCCGTTCCGCTATCCTTCGGGCCCCGATATCGGGCCGGGCCTGACCGAGCGCGGCCGCGGGCTGATCGCGCGCTGCGAGGAATTGGGCATTCTCGTCGATCTCAGCCACCTGAACCTGGCCGGGTTCCGCGATGTGGCGGCGATCTCGAAACGCCCGCTGGTTGCAACCCATTCCAATGCCCATGCGGTGGTGCCGCATGCCCGCAATCTGACCGACGAACAGCTGCGGATCATGGCCGACAGCGGTGGCCTGGCCGGGCTGAACTTCGAATCCACCTTCGTGCGGCCGGACGGGCGGCCGGATGACGACATTCCGCCCGCCTTCCTGCTGGCACAGCTCGATCACCTGATCGACCGGCTGGGCGAGGAAGGCGTCGGGCTGGGCTCGGATTTCGACGGCTGCACGCCGCCCAAATGGCTGAACTCGGTCGACAAGCTGCCGGCCCTGGTCCAGGTGATGGAGCAGCATGGCTATCCGCCTGCTCGGATCGAGCGGATCTGCTGGGGCAACTGGATGCGGGTGCTGTCGGAGGTCTGGCGCGAAACCCGGCCCTGATTACAAGGTGCGCCTGCGGCGCGCTCACCTGTTTTGGCGCCTGCGGCGCGGGATGCGAGGCGCTGCCTCGCGCTCCGGAGTATTTCGAACCAGAAAGAAGCAGGATTGCGTCCTGTGCTTTCCTCTTGCTGAAAATATCCCGGGGGAGGCGCCGAAGGCGACGGGGGCAGAGCCCCCACCCCCCCGCTCAGACCAGGCGCGAGCTTTCCTTGGCCGCGCGCACGAAATCGGCGAACAAGGGATGCGGCGCGAAGGGTTTCGATTTCAGCTCGGGGTGGTACTGAACCCCGATGAACCACGGATGATCGGTCCATTCCACGATTTCGGGCAAGCGACCGTCGGGCGACATGCCAGAGAACCGCAGCCCCGCCTTTTCCAGCTTGTCGCGGTACTTGATATCCACCTCGTAGCGGTGGCGGTGGCGTTCCTCGATGTTGCAGGCGCCATAGACCTCGGCCACTTTCGAACCTTCGGCCAGCACCGCGTCATAGGCGCCGAGCCGCATGGTGCCGCCCTTGTCGTCGTCGACCTTGCGGCTGACCTTGTAGTTGCCCTGCACCCATTCCTTGAGGTGATAGACCACCGGCTCGAACCGTTTGGCGCCGGCCTCGTGGTCGAACTCCTCGGATCCGGCGCTGGCCATGCCGGCTACGTTGCGCGCCGCCTCGATCACCGCCATCTGCATGCCGAGGCAGATGCCCAGATAGGGCACCTGGTGTTCGCGGGCATATTGTGCTGCCTTGATCTTGCCCTCGGTGCCGCGTTCGCCAAAGCCGCCGGGCACCAGGATGGCATGGAAGCCTTCGAGATAGGGCGCGGGATCCTCGCGGTCGAAGATCTCGGCATCGACCCATTCGATCCTGACCTTGACCCGGTTGGCCATGCCGCCGTGGGTCAGCGCCTCGGCGATGGATTTATAGGCGTCTTCCAGCTGGGTGTACTTGCCGACGATGGCGACCTTGACCTCGCCCTCGGGGTTGTGGATGCGGTCGCTGACGTCTTCCCATTTTGTCAGGTCGGGTTTGGGCGCCGGGCTGATCTGGAACGCGTCCAGCACCGCCTGATCGAGCCCCTCGGCATGATAGGCCAGCGGCGCGTCGTAGATGGTCGACAGATCCTGCGCGGCGATCACCGCCTCGGGGCGGACGTTGCAGAAGAGCGCCAGTTTCTCGCGTTCTTTCTGCGGGATCGGCCCTTCGGAGCGGCAGACCAGGATATCGGGTGCGATGCCGATGGAGCGCAGTTCCTTGACCGAGTGCTGGGTGGGCTTGGTTTTGAGCTCGCCGCTGGCCTTGATATAGGGCAGCAGCGTCAGGTGCATGAAGATGCACTGGCCGCGCGGCTTGTCCTGGGAAAACTGGCGGATCGCCTCGAAGAAGGGCAAGCCCTCGATATCGCCGACGGTGCCGCCGATCTCGCAGAGCATGAAATCGACCTCGTCCTCGCCGATCGAGATGAAGTCCTTGATCTCGTTGGTGACGTGGGGAATGACCTGGATGGTCTTGCCCAGGTAGTCGCCGCGGCGTTCCTTCTCCAGCACGTTGGAATAGATCCGCCCCGAGCTGACCGAGTCCGTCTTGCGCGCGGCCACCCCGGTGAAGCGTTCGTAATGGCCGAGGTCCAGGTCGGTCTCGGCGCCGTCGTCGGTGACGAAGACCTCGCCATGTTCAAAGGGCGACATGGTGCCCGGATCGACGTTCAGATAGGGGTCGAGCTTGCGCAGGCGGACGGAAAATCCGCGCGCTTGCAGCAGTGCCCCCAATGCGGCCGAGGCCAGACCCTTGCCAAGCGAAGAAACGACACCGCCGGTGATGAAGATGAAACGCGCCATGAGTGTTCGGCTGCCCCCGTGAGAAGTCAGAATTCAGCTGCCCGGCGGTTTTGGAAAAACCGCAGCATCACGGGACTTCACGTATAAAGGATTCGCGCCAATTGCGCAAGAGAACCGCAAGATGCTGTTGCGGTTCTTACCAGGGATGCAAACTGTTGTGGATCAGTCGGCCTTGGGCACCAGGGGTGTATTGTCGC
Organism: Ruegeria sp. PrR005; assembly: GCF_010500245.1. Lineage (GTDB taxonomy): Bacteria > Pseudomonadota > Alphaproteobacteria > Rhodobacterales > Rhodobacteraceae > Ruegeria_B > Ruegeria_B marisflavi. Next base: position 146,042 of record NZ_JAAGOX010000054.1, on the reverse strand, counting down.
CCGCGCCGGGCGGCAACAGGTCGCTGCCTGCCGGAACGCCGGGCGTGACCGGTGCCGATGACTCTGGCGCCGGAACGCCAAGACGGTCGATGACCGAGGTGCCCGCCGCTTTTTGTGCCGCGATCACGGTCAGGGTGATCGAGGTCGCGATGAAGGCCACCGCCAGAACCCAGGTGACCTTGCTGAGCGCGGTTGCGGCTGCGCGGCCGGTCATCACGCCGCCGCCACCCATGCCCAGGCCGCCGCCTTCGGACCGCTGCATCAGGACGACGGCGATCAGGCCCAGAGCCAGGAGAAGGTGAATGATAAGGACGACGTTTTCCATGGTGTTCCTGCGGCCGGTGGCGAGTATCGCGTGGTATCTATGCAAGTTTGCCCGCAGGGGCAAGCCGCGAGTTTGGATCACCTTTGGTAATACCCTTCATCACGGTAAAGAGGCTGGACAGGCTCGGACGCGCGCGGCAGTCTTCGCCGTATGCCACATGACCATCACGACCACCCGCATTCCCTTCTCCCCCCGGACCCGGCGCTGCGCGTCAAGGCTTTGGAGACGATCCTGACCCGCAAGGGGCTGATCGATCCGGCCGCTCTGGACGAGATCATCGACACTTACCAGAATCGCATCGGGCCGCAGAACGGGGCGCGTGTCGTCGCCCGCGCCTGGGCCGATCCGGCGTTCAAGGCGGCGCTGTTGGCCGACCCGATGCCTTTGTTGACCAAGCTGGGGTACTACGGACGGCAGGGTGAACACATGGTCGTGGTCGAGAACACGCCCGAGACCCATAACATGGTCGTCTGCACCCTGTGCAGTTGCTATCCTTGGCCGCTGTTGGGCATTCCGCCGGGCTGGTACAAGTCCGACGCCTATCGCTCGCGCGCGGTGCGCGAGCCGCGCAAGGTGCTGGCCGAGTTCGGGGTGGTCCTGCCCGAGGGGACCGCCGTGCGGGTGTGGGATTCGACGGCCGAGATCCGCTATCTGGTGCTGCCGATGCGGCCCGAGGGGAGCGAGGGTCTGGACGAGGAGGCGCTGGCCGCTCTGGTGACGCGCGACAGCATGATCGGCACCGGGCTGGCGCGGGTGCCGGCATGACGCGGGTGCATGACATGGGCGGGCGGTTCGGCGATGGCGCTATCACGCCCGAGGCCGATGGTATCCCGCGCTTGGGCGACTGGCAGGCGCGGGCCTTGGCGCTGACCCTGGCGACGGGGTCTCTGGGACAGTGGAACATCGACGTCTCGCGCCATGCGCGCGAGCGGCTGTCACCGGCGGATTATGGCCGCTTCAGCTATTTCGAGAAATGGATCGCGGCGCTGGCCGATCTGCTGGTCGAGACAGGGGTGCTGACCGAGGAAGACCTGCGCGGAGGTGGCGCGGCAGGGGTTCACCCGCTGGCCGGGCGCGCGATGAAGGCCGAGGCGGTCGCGGGCGTGCTGGCGCGTGGCGGTCCGGCGGACCGCCCGTCGAACGTGGCGGCGCGCTTTGAGGTGGGGCAGGCGGTTCGCACCCTGCGCCCGGCGGCCAACCGACTGGTCGATGGCGGCCATACGCGGCTGCCCGCCTATGCGGCGGGCGCGCGCGGGCGGATCGTGCTGAAACACGGCAGCCATGTGTTGCCCGACAGCAGCGCCCACCGGCTGGGCGAGGCGCCCGAGCCGCTGTATGCGGTGGCCTTTCCGGCCTCGGAGCTTTGGGCCGATCCGGAGGCACCGGGCGATGAGGTGGTGCTGGATCTCTGGCAAAGCTATCTGGAGCCGGCATGAGCGACTGTCCCGATATCGCGGCCCCCGAGCCGGTCTTTGCCGAGCCCTGGCATGCGCAGGTCTTTGCCCTGACGGTGCATCTGAACGAGGCGGGGCGGTTCACCTGGGCCGAGTGGGTCGACCGGTTTTCCGCCATGCTCAAACGGCACGGGCTGTCGCGCGACCTGGACGGAGGCGAGGATTACTTCAACGCCTGGCTGGAAACGCTGGAGGCCCTGCTGGGCGAGGCGGGAGAGGCCGTGCCCGAGGAGCGCGCGCGGATACGCGCGGCCTGGGAGCGCGCCTATCTGTCGACGCCGCATGGCCAGCCGGTGCGGCTGGCCGAGTGATCAGCCCTTGTCGTCGGGGTCGGCCTGACCGACCCCGCGAAACACGGCCTTGAACGGCAGCGCCCAAAGGATGCCGAGACCCACGAACACCGCAAGTTCCACCAGCATCGGCAACCCGTCGAACCGGGCGCGCAGCCAGTCGGTCAGGGTCACGGCCACCACCACGTAGAGCGGCAGCCCCACGAGCAGAATCACCAATGCCCAGCGGCGGCGGGCCTTGTAGCTGAGCGCCATCAGTCGGCGAACGGGTCGGTCACCAGGATGGTGTCCTCCCGCTCCGGGCTGGTGGAGACCATGGCGACCGGGCAGTCGATCAGTTCCTCGACGCGGCGGACGTATTTGATCGCATTGGCGGGCAGGTCGGCCCAGCTGCGCGCGCCTTCGGTGGATTCGGACCAGCCGGGCATTTCCTCGTAGATCGGCGTGCAGCGTGCCTGTTGGTCGGCGGCGGTGGGCAGGTAATCGAGCCGGGTGCCGTCCAGATCGTAGCCGACGCAGATTTTCAGCGTCTCGAACCCGTCCAGCACGTCGAGCTTGGTCAGCGCGATGCCGTTGATGCCACTGGTGGCGCAGGTCTGGCGCAGCAGCGCAGCATCGAACCAGCCACAGCGCCGCTTGCGCCCGGTGGTGGTGCCGAATTCATGGCCACGGGTGCCCAACCGCTCGCCATCGTCGTCATGCAGCTCGGTCGGGAAGGGGCCTTCGCCGACGCGAGTGGTATAGGCCTTGACGATGCCCAGCACGTAGTTGATCGCGCCGGGGCCGATGCCGACACCGGTTGCGGCCTGACCGGCGATCACGTTCGAGGAGGTGACAAAGGGATAGGTGCCGAAGTCGATATCCAGAAGCGCGCCCTGGGCGCCTTCGAACAGGATCCGCTTTCCGGCCTTGCGTTTTTCGTTGAGTACCTTCCAGACCGGGGCGGCAAAGGGCAGGATCTGCGGTGCGATCTCGCGCAGCGCGGCCAGCAGCGCGTCGCGGTCGATCGGGTCCAGACCCAGACCCGAGCGCAGCGCGTTGTGATGCACCAGTGCACGGTCGACGCGCAGTTCCAGCGTTGCGGCATCGGCCAGGTCGGCGACGCGGATCACGCGGCGGCCAACCTTGTCCTCGTAAGCGGGGCCGATGCCACGCCCGGTGGTGCCGATCTTGGCCACCGAGTTCTGGCTTTCGCGGGCGCGGTCAAGCTCGCCGTGGAAGGGCAGGATGAGCGGCGTGTTCTCGGCGATCATCAGGGTTTCAGGGGTGATCTCGATGCCCTGGTCGCGGATCGTGGCGATCTCCTTGACCAGATGCCAGGGGTCCAGAACCACGCCGTTGCCGATGACCGAAAGCTTGCCGCCGCGCACCACGCCCGAGGGCAGTGCGTGCAGCTTGTAGACCTGGCCGTCGATCACCAGCGTATGGCCGGCGTTATGGCCGCCCTGAAAGCGCGCGATCACATCGGCGCGCTCGCTGAGCCAGTCCACGATCTTGCCCTTTCCCTCGTCGCCCCACTGGGCGCCGACAACGACGACATTGGCCATATTTGGTCCTTTGCTGGTGTTACAAACCCGCGCCCATATACCGGTGCGCGCGCGGCAGGGAAACCGCATTTTCGACGCATGTGATCTGAATCACTGGACAGATTCGCGCATTTGAGCGATTCTTTGCGGCAAAAAAGAAGAAGGCGGTATGGACATATGGGCGTTTTCCTGAGGTGGTTGTTTGCCTTTGCGTTGTTGGCGCTGACCTACAACCCGACGGAACTCAACTTCGTACATTGGACTTACGAGCATTATCAGACCCATCTTTCGGTGGCCGTGTTCATGGGGCTGGTGCTTGCGATCGGGTATATCATCTATATTCGCGCCACGTTGCGCTCGATCGGGCCGTTCGGCATGGCGCTGGTGCTGTCGCTGGTGGCGTCGCTGTTGTGGGTGCTGTTCGATTTCGGCCTGCTGCATCTGGACAACAACACCGCGAATGTCTGGCTGGGCATCCTGGCGCTGTCGATCGTGCTGGGGGTCGGCCTGAGCTGGAGCCATGTGCGCCGGGCGCTCGCCGGGCAGGCGGATGTGGACGATGTTGACGAATAAGGCTGTTGCTGCGGCGTTTCCGCAAAGGACATGATGGCGTCGCGGTGATCGCGCAAAGAAAAACGGCGCCCAATGGGCGCCGTTTTGCGTTTCTGCCGGGGTGGTTATCCGGCGGCGCGTTTGTCGGGGCGGAAGCCGATCTGCCCCGAGGCGGTAAAGAGGCCATTGGAGGTCTTCTTCAGCTTGCCCTCGCGCAGGAGCTGGCCGAAGGAGCGCAAGCCGTCCTCGCGGTTGAACTCCTGATCGTCGAGCTGGCGCACCTTGTTCATCAGCTGCGGACGCGAGAAATGGTCGCGATTCTCGACAAAGGACATATAGGCGGCTGCCGCTTCGAGCAGTTCGTGCAATCCGCTGGCTCCGGTTTCGGCGACGAATTCCGCAAAGCTGCCTTCGACCGCCGTGGCGGGGGCGTCCTCGGACACGAGGCTGGCGACGCGGCGGGGCAGAACCGGGCCACGCGTTGCGCTCGCGCGCGGCGTGTCGATGCGCTGTTCGGCCACCAGTTTCAGCGGTGCCGGGCGCGCCTCCTCGCGGCTGCGCGGGGTCTGGCCTGCGGCCACCGGGCGGCGCGGGCGAACGACCTCGGCCAGATCGGTGCGATAGGCGTTGTCGTCGGTGCGGGTGCCAAAGGTGCCCCCGGCGGACTTTTCGGCCTGGGCCGCGGCAATCGCGCCGCGCATCTGCGAGTATGTTTCGCGGCTGCTCGACAAATCGGGATCGCCCAGCTTTTCGTCGGCGCGGGCCATCAGGCGCGAGATGTCGTCCTCATCGGCGTTCTCGTCCTCGTCGTCGATATCGGCGATCAGGTCCTCGTCGTCATCGCCGCCGAAGATGGAGGCTTCGTCCTCCTCGAACCGGGCGTCGTCCTCGGTCTCGTCGGCTTCGTCGGCCTCGGCAAAGATCGAATCGCGGTCACCGGCGTCCTGATCCTCGTCTTCGTCCTCGTCCTGGCCCGCGAAATACTCCGCTTCGACAGCCGCAAGCTCGCGCAGCAGGTCTTCTTCGTCTTCGGGAGACAGCGACCCCAGGCTTTCGGATTGCTCCGCGGCCACGGGCTGTTCGATTTCGGTGCGTCTGATCTTGGTCACGCGGATGGTTGCGCTCGGCGCCGGGGTGATGACCGGTTCGTCGATGATGGCCTCTTCCGCTGCGTCTTCTTCTGCGATCTCTTCGGCGATCATGTCGGCGTCAGGGGCGACGGCCTCGTCCTGATCCTCGTCATAGAACGCGTCGTAGTCGGCATCGGCCTCGATCGCGGCGGTGATATCCGCGACAGCCTCGGACACGGTGACCTCGGCCGATACGGCATCGGCGTGCTCGTCTTCCGAGAAGTCCTCGTCGCTGCGGGCGGCCTGTTCGTTGCGCGAAACCACGGCGCGGATGCGCTGGAGCTTGGCGGCAATCGAATCGGCGGCAGGCGGGGTCTGTTCCACCGGCTCGGCCTCGAAAGCCTCTGCCTCGACCGGCTCGGCCTCGAAGGTCTCGGGCTCGGCCCATTCGGCGATTTCGGCCTCTTCCGTGGCGGTGTCCTGCGGCTCGTCCTCTTCGATGACATGGGCGGCGACGCTGGCCAGGATGTCAGCCGTGTCGTCTTCTTCCGCTTCATCTTCGACGGCAGCGGCGGCCATGGCTGCGACCGGCTCGGCGGCGGGCTTTTCGGCTGCGACCTCTTCGGTCATGTCCTCGGCGGCGGCCTCTTCCACGGTGGCTTCCGCTTGGGGCGCCGGTTCGGCTTTGGTCTCTGCGACCGGTGCTTCCTCGACCACCGGCGCGGCGGGCGCTTCGGCCTGGGCCACGGGGGCGGGTTCAGCGGCTGCGGCAGTTGCTGCTGCCGGAGCGACGACTGCGGCCGCAGGCTCGGCGGCGCGCAGGACAATGCCGGTCGCGTCGCGCCGCGCCTCGACCTGGCGGGCGATCTCGCGCTGAGCGATTCGCGCCAGCATCTCGGCATCGGGTTGCGGCGGTTCGGCCCCGAAATAGCGGTCGTCGGCGGCCAGGTCCCTGAAGTACTCGGCAATGGCCTTCATCGTATCGAAGGAATCCTCGAACCCTTCGAGGGTACAGGAGAACGTCCCATAGGAGACGGTCAAGACCTTGTTGTTCTGTACCATGGGATGCTCGTCCTCTACATAGTTGTGCCTAAGCGTTTACCATCCCTTGGGCGTCAATTTCGGCCCGATTCTGTGCAAATGAGCGTATCATTTTGTGACTACAATATGTCCTGTTTCCAGAGAGGGCGACAATCCCGCCATGAAAACCGCGATTGTTGAAGCATCGGAACCAGTAACCCTGGTTGGCGGCGGTGAGGTCGGTTCCGGGGACCTGGATCTGGCGCTGGAGCGCGCCAGTGTGCTGGTCGCCGCCGATAGTGGCGCGCTGGCGGCACTGGCGCAAGGGCGGCTGCCCGACGCCGTGATCGGGGACATGGACAGCCTGCCGGCGCTGCACCGGGTGCATATTCCCGAGGAGCGGTTGCACCGGGTGGCCGAGCAGGACAGCACCGATTTCGACAAGGCGCTGCGCCATATCACGGCGCCTTTGGTGCTGGGGGTCGGTTTTCTGGGGGGGCGCGTGGATCACCAACTGGCGACGTTCAATGCGCTGGTGCGGCATGCGGATCGCCCTTGTCTGCTGATCGGCGCGGTCGAGGTGGTCTTTCATCTGCCGCCCCGGCTGGAGCTGGACCTGGTGCCCGGCGATGTTGTGTCCTTGTTTCCGCTGGCGCCGGTGACGGCGCGGTCCGCGGGACTGTTCTGGCCGCTGGAAGGGCTGAGGATGGCGCCCGACGGCCAGATCGGTACCTCGAACCGGGCGACCGGGCCGGTGGCGATCGAGGCGGCGGGGCCGGGGTTGCTGGCGATGGTGCCGCGCGGGGCGCTGGACGGGGTTATCCGCTGGTTCCTGTCGCCGCGCTGCGGGCGGTGGCCTGCTCGCGCAGGATGACGTAGAGGCCCGCGGCCATAGTGATCAGGATGCCGAGCGCCGCCAGCCCGTTGGGCAGGTCGCGGAAGATCAGCCAGCCGATGGCGGTGGCGACGGGGATTTCCAGATACTGCATCGGTGCCAGCGTGGCCGAGGGCGCATAGCGCAGTGACCAGGTCATCAACAGATGCGCCGCCGTGCCCAGCACGCCGATGGACAGAAGCAGCCAGAGCGTTTCCCCCGAGGGCGCGACGAAGGTCAGCGCGTCGATCCCTGCCAGGTGACCGAACAGCAGGACAGGGGCCAGCACCAGGCTGGCCATGACGCCCGACACCGCCTGAAGCGCGATCGGGTCGGTGTCCTTGGCCAGTTGCCTTGTGACCAGCATGAAGAGGGCAAAGACCACGGCGACCACAAGCGGCAGAAGCGCGGGCAGGCCGACCTCGGCAAAGCTGGGCTGGATCACCAGAAGCGTGCCGATGAACCCCACGATACAGGCGCCAAGGCGGCGCGGGCCGACTTCCTCTCCCAGAACGTATTTGCCCAGCAACAGCATGATGAAGGGCATGACAAAGGCGATGGCAACCGCATCGGCAAGCGGCAGGTATTGCAGCGCGGTGAACATGGCCCAGATGCCCACGATATGCAGCAGGGTGCGCAGGGCAGTCAGGCGCAGGAGCCGCCCGCGCAGTTGCCAGGGGCGTCCGGTGGCCTGGACCAGTGGGATCAGAATCACCGCCTGAATGCCGAAGCGCACCAGCAGGAGCTGCATGGTGGGCATGGTGCCGCCCAACAGTTTGGCCAGCGCATCGCCCATCGGGGCGAGCACACAGAAACCGAGCATCAGGAAGATGCCGAGAAGGGGGCGGTCGGCGGTCATTGCGCCACGCTAGTTTTCCGCATGAGGAGGTACAAGCGCTGTCCTGTCCAGGTGCCGGAATTTTCCCAAAATTCCGAAACAGAAAATCTCAGATTTTCTGGGACATTTTCTGTGTCAGAAAATGGTGCCCAACTTAACAGTTGGGCACGTTGACCGCGAGCCCGCCCAGCGAGGTCTCCTTGTATTTCTCGTGCATGTCGGCGCCGGTCTGGCGCATGGTCTCGATCACCGCATCGAGCGGCACGAAATGCTTTCCGTCGCCGCGCAGGGCGAGGCTGGCGGCCGAGACCGCCTTGATCGCGGCCAGACCGTTGCGTTCGATACAGGGCACCTGCACCAGACCTTTGACCGGGTCGCAGGTCATGCCGAGGTGATGTTCCAGCGCGATCTCGGCCGCGTTTTCCACCTGTTCGGGCGTGCCGCCCATCACCGCGCAGAGGCCCGCCGCCGCCATGGCGGCGGCGCTGCCGACCTCGGCCTGGCATCCGGCCTCGGCGCCCGAGATCGAGGCGTTGTACTTGACCAGCCCGCCGATGGCGGCGGCGGTCAGCAGGAAATCCTCGACATGGCTGGGGGCGGCGCCCGGCACATGGTCGAGGTAGTAGCGCAGCACCGCGGGCAGGGTGCCCGCCGCGCCGTTGGTGGGGGCGGTCACCACCTGGCCACCGGCGGCGTTTTCCTCGTTCACCGCCATCGCATAGACGCTCATCCAGTCGTTGATCGTGTGCGGCGCGTTCAGGTTCATGCCGCGTTCGGCCACCAGAGCGTCATGGATCCCCTTGGCGCGGCGGCGCACATTGAGGCCGCCGGGCAGGATGCCGTCGGTGGCCAGCCCGCGTTCGATACAGTTGTTCATCACCTCCCAGAGCCGCGCTGTGCCCTTGGCAAAGGAGGTCTCGCAACCGCGCGCGATCTCGTTGGCGCGTTTCATCTGCGCGATAGAATTGCCCGAGGCGGCCGCCATCTCCAGCATCTCGGCTGCGGATTTGAACGGGTAGGGGACCGGCGGGCCGTCATTGCTGTCCTTGCCCTGGGCCAGTTCCTCTTCGGTCAGGACAAAGCCGCCGCCGACGGAATAGAACACCTGCCGTAGGATCACGTCGCCCTGTGCGTCGGTGGCCATCAGGATCATGCCGTTGGCATGGCCCGGCAGGGCGTGGTCATAGTCGAAGATCAGGTCGCGCCTGGGGTCGAAGGCCAGCACCGGCAGCCCCTCGGGCGTTACCGTATGGGTGGCGTGGATCGCGGCCAGCGCGGCTTCGGCCTTGTCGTTGTCATAGCTGTCGGGGACAAAACCCGCGAGGCCGAGGATGGTGGCGCGGTCGGTGGCGTGACCCACACCGGTAAAGGCCAGCGAGCCATGCAGCGAGCCCTTGACCCCGTGGAAGGCAAAAGGCGAGGCGCGCATCATGTCGAGGAAGCGCGCGGCGGCCACCATCGGCCCCATGGTGTGCGACGAGGACGGGCCGATGCCCACTTTGAACATGTCGAAGACGGAGAGGAACATATCAGGTAGCCGAACCTTCTGGCGGGTTTGCGTGATGGGGGGCGGTGAACGGGGTGTCGCCCAGCCCCTCGGCCGCTTGCGCGGCTCGGGTGGCGGGGCGGGTTTCCAGCGCCGCGAGGATGTGGTGCAGATGCGGCGTGCCGGTGGCGGCGAACCAGGAACGGTCGCTGTCCTGAGGATAGAGCGCCAGCCAGCGCATCAGGCAGGCCAGATACCAGCTCAGGATGGACGGGGTGGCGGGCGACAGCCAGTCCGGCGCCTCGGCGGCCACCGCGTCGAGCAGAGCCAGATGGGTGCGCAGGCGCGGGCGCAGGCCCGCGCGCAGGGTCTCGGCCTGCGCCTCGGCGATGTACTTGTCGGGATAGAACAGCATCCGCATATCCGCATGCAGCGTGTTCGAGGCGAAGAACAGCCATTTCAGGAATGCGCCGCGCGCCGGATCGGCGGGGGCCGGGGCCAGACGGCCATGGGTATCGGCAAGCCAGAGCAGGATGGCGGCGGTTTCGAAAATCGGGCCTTGCGGGGTTTCCAGCACCGGGATCCGCCCGGCGGGGTTGAGCGCGCGATAGGCGGCGCTGTCCTGGGCCCGGGTTGCGCGGTTCACCAGCATGGTTTCATAGGGCAGGCCCATATCCTCCAGCGCCAGCCGGATCACCAGCGAGGCGTTGTCGGGGGCATAGTGGAGGCGATAGGGCGCGGTCATGCCCCCGATATAAGATGCATGGGCGATTCTGCATTCACCGATTGCGACGTTTCCCATCGGAAACGCGTAAGCTTGTCGCGAGTCACGGTTTCTGCGCCTGGCAGACGAAATGGGTCAGGGAAAAGAAGAACCGCCCTGCGCGTGCCAGGTCCTGCTGTTCCTGTGCCCAGGCACGGGCCTCCGGTTCCGCCAAGGCTCCGGTTTGAATGGCATAGGCGGTCATCAGGCGGATCAACATCGCCGCCAGCCCGTCCGGGCGCAGTTGCGTGTCGCAAAAGGCCAGCGGCGTCGTGCTGATCGCGCGAAACCCGGCCTCGGCCAGCAGCGCCGGGAGGCGCGCCGGAACATCGCGGCAGGCGATGTGGCGGTCCCAGATGCGGCACATCTCGACCATGCGCGCGGGTCGGTCGCTGTGCCAGGTCAGCGTATCCCAGTGCATGTCGCCGATCACCAGCCGTCCACCGGGTTTCAGCGCGCGAAAGAGTGCGCCGAGCGGCGGGCGCATGTCGTCGAAATACTCGAACACCTGAAGCGAGACCGCGCCGTCGAGGCTCTCGTCGGCGCAGGGCAGGGCCTCGGCACGGCCCTTGAGGACCTCGACATTGGAGCGACCCGCGCAGCGGGTCCGCGCGAGGTCGAGCATGTCGGCGCTGGGATCGAGGCCCAGCACATGGCCGGTGTCGCCCACGGCGCGGGACAGGTCGAGTGTCAGCATCCCTGTACCGCAGCCCAGATCCAGCAGCCGGTCGCCCGGCGATGGCGCCAGCGCGTCGAAGCTGGCACGGCGGCGGCGGGTGATATCGGCGCCCTGATAGGCATCTTCCAGAACGCGGGCTGTGTCTTCGTCGAATTGCAGCATGTGCCCTGTCCCCGCTTCTGTCCTGTGCGATCATAGCATGGAAAGGGCGCGGGGCGGGAATCGGGGGGTGTTCCGACAGGTTCACCTGCCACGCGCGGTGCGGCGGCGGCGCAAGGCCAGACCGGCGCGCAGGTTCAGTGTCAGCAGGGTGATGTTGGTGGCGCCCGCCAGAAGTTCCAGCGCCTGCACGACATAGAAAAGCGTGTCGAACTGGCCCGCATTGGCGCGGATCGCGAGGAACACGGCGCTGGGCAGCAGGATCAGCAACCCGTTGGCGGCGATCATCTTCATCCGGGCGGATTTGGCGGCGACCTCGGGCAGGCGCCAGCCCTTGCCCAATGCGGCACCGGTGGCGCCAGCGGTGGCCATGGCCGGGATCAGCAGCGCCATGCCGTAGAGGATCGCAGTCTTGACCTGCGCGATCTGGGCATGGGTACCGAACAGCTCGACCAGCGCGGTCGAGGTCCAGAAACAAGCGATGGTGAGCAGGGCGATGGCACCGCCGAACGCGTGCAGTTTGAGTTTCATCCTGGGTCTCCAATTAAATAGCGTGCTATGTAAATAATGTTGCATAGCACGCTATGCAAGGGGTAGGTCGCAGGCATGGATCAGTTTCAGCACAACTCGGCCGGGTATCTGGCCAATCACATGGCGCGGCTCTTTGCGGCGGGGCTGGCGCGGCGCATCCAGCCACTGGGGCTCGCTCCGGCGCAGTTCATGGTGCTGCTGGAGCTGTGGCACAGCGACGGACGCACGCAGGCCGACCTGACCGCGGCGCTGGATGTAGAGCAGGCGACCATGGCCAATACGCTCAAGCGGATGGAGCGGGACGGGCTGATCCGGCGCTTGCCGTCCGAGGAGGATCGCCGCGCCCGGCTGATCCATCTGACCGACCGCGCCCGCGCGCTCGAGGCAGAGGCCAAGGCGGCGGCAGGGGCGCAGAACGCGCAGGCGCTGGCGGGGCTGGACGAGGCAGAGCGCGCGACATTCACCGCACTGATGCGCCGGGTGATCGGCAATATGCAGCGGGGCTGAGGGGCGGGTCTGGACCCGGGTGGCCGGATTTGGTCTCGCAGTCGGGCGGGGCGTTGCGTATAACGCTGGCAATCATCGACAGGGGATGCTGCCATGACCGGAGAACTCTCGCCCATCGACAAGGCGAAATTCGTTGCCGCCAAACGCGCCGCCGACATGGTCGAGGACGGGATGCGCGTGGGTCTGGGCACCGGCTCGACCGCGGCCTGGCTGGTGCGCTGCCTGGGCGACATGGTGCGCAAGGAAGGCTTGAAGATGCGCGGGGTTCCGACATCGACCCGGACGGCGCAACTGGCGCGCGAAGTGGGGATCGAGATCATCACGCTGGACGAGGCGCGCTGGCTGGATATCACAATCGACGGGGCCGACGAGTTCGATGGCGATCTGAACCTGATCAAGGGCGGCGGCGGCGCGCTGTTGCAGGAAAAGATCGTGGCGACCGCGTCCGACCAGATGGTGGTGATTGCCGATGTCGGCAAGGAGGTGAGCCGCCTGGGCGCCTTTCCCCTGCCGGTCGAGGTGATCCCCTTCGGCTGGCAGACGACGCAGGCGCTGATCGAGGAGACGCTGATCTCGATGGATGTGCTGGGGCGGACGGCAACCTTGCGGATGAACGGCGACACGCCGTTCATCACCGATGAGGGAAATCATATCCTGGACCTGCATCTGCAACGGATTGGCAATGCCCGTCAGGTGGCGCTGGTGCTGAACCAGATCCCCGGCGTGGTGGAAAACGGCCTCTTCATCGACATTTGCGATACCGTGGTGCTGGGCCATGGCGACGGGCGGGTGGAAATCCGCGACATCAACCAGGGCACGGTGGAACATGACCGGCTGGATTTTGTCGAAAGCGACAACCTGTTCACCGATCTGGCGGACTAGAGACGCGCTCACGCGGGCGTGAGCCGTGTTGTTTTGGGGCCCATGGGTCATATCTGAACGGTTCACCGCGCCGCGACGCGCAAGAGACAAGGCGCCCCGCCTTTCGGGTGGCGGCAGGAAAGCGAGACAGACACATGAGTTTTGACTACGACCTTTTTGTCATCGGCGGCGGATCGGGCGGCGTGCGCGCGGCGCGGGTTGCGGCGGGCGAGACCGGGGCCAAGGTGGCGCTGGCCGAAGAGGATCGCTATGGCGGCACCTGCGTGATCCGGGGATGTGTGCCGAAAAAGTTGATGGTCTTTGCCAGCGAATATGCCGGCATGGTCGAGGATGCGCAGGCCTATGGCTGGGACATCCAGCCGGGCGCGTTCGACTGGGACGTGTTTCGCGGCAAGCTGTACACCGAGCTGGACCGGCTGGAAGGTGTCTATCGCAACATCCTGAAGAACAACGGGGTCGAGACCTTCGACATGCGCGCGCGGCTGGTCGATGCGCATACGGTCGAGCTGTCCGACGGCACCCGCAAGAGCGCGAAACATATCCTGATCGCCACCGGTGGACGCCCGGTCAAGCCCGAGATCAAGGGGGCCGATCTGGGCATCACCTCGAACGAGATTTTCCATCTGGAGAAGCTGCCCGAACGGATGCTGATCGTCGGCGGCGGTTACATCGCCTGTGAATTCGCGGGCATCATGAACGGCATGGGGGTTGAGGTGACCCAGTATTATCGCGGCGCTCAGATTCTGCGCGGTTTCGATGACGAGGCGCGCGGGCTGGTCAGCGAGGAGATGTGCCAGAACGGAATCAAGCTGCACCTGGGCACCAATGTGCTGGAGATGGAACGAGAGGGTGACCGGATCCGTGTCAAGGCCACCAATGGTGACGAAGAACTGTTCGATCAGGTGATGTTCGCCACTGGCCGGGTGCCCAATGCCGACGATCTGGGGCTTGAGGGGCTGGGCGTCGAGTTGGGCCGCAAGGGGCAGATCGTCGTGGATGACTACAGTCAGACGGCGGTCCCCTCGATCTATGCGATCGGCGACGTGACCGACCGGGTCAACCTGACCCCGGTTGCGATCCGCGAGGGGATGGCCTTTGTCGACACCGTGTTCCGGGGCAAGCCGACGCCGGTCGATCACGCGCTGATCCCGACCGCGATCTTTACCCAACCCGAGATGGGCACCGTGGGGCTGAGCGAGGAGGAAGCGGCGGCGCAGGAACCGGTCGAGATCTATGCGACCTCGTTCAAGCCGATGCAGACCGCCTTTGCCGGGCGCGGCCGGCGGGTGCTGATGAAACTGATCGTGTCCAAGGCCAACCGCCGCGTCCTGGGCTGCCATATCGTGGCCCCGGGCGCGGGCGAAATGATCCAGTTGGTCGGTATCGCGGTAAAAATGGGGGCGACCAAGGAAGATTTCGACCGGACGGTTGCGGTTCACCCCGTAATGGCCGAAGAACTGGTCACCCTGCGGCAACCGGTCCGCAGCGCTTGAATTGACGGGCAAAATGCTCACGTTAGAGGCAATGCCGGTAACGGCAGTTTGAACAACAAGGGGAAAAACGACATATGGCGGGCAACTCAGGTGGCCCCTGGGGGGGCGGAGGCTCTTCCGGCGGCGGCGGCGACAGAGGAAACAATGGCGGCAAGAGGCCGCCCGATGGCGATGGCCCGCAGATCCCCGAGATCGACGAACTGATGAAAAAGGGGCAGGAACAGCTGCGCGTGCTGATGGGCGGGCGTGGCGGCAGCGGCCGGGGCGGCAATGGCCGTGGCACCGGCGGCGGCGGCGGTCCGGCCTTTACCCGGGGCACCGTGGGCCTGGGCCTGTTGGTGGCCGTTGGTCTTTGGGGCATGGCGAGCTTCTATACCGTCAAACCCGAAGAACAATCGGTTGAGCTGTTCCTGGGCGAGTTTTCCGGCATCGGCACCGAAGGTCTGAACTTTGCCCCCTGGCCGCTGGTCACCGCCGAGGTGATCCCGGTCAAGGTCGAGCAGACCGAGACCATCGGCTCGGGCGGGCGCGGCAGCGATGCCGGGCTGATGCTGACCGGGGACGAGAACATCGTCGATATCGACTTCCAGGTGGTGTGGAACATCTCCGATCCGGCCAATTTCCTTTTCAATCTGCGCGACCCGCGCCAGACCATCCAGGCGGTGTCGGAATCGGCCATGCGCGAGATCATCGCGCAATCGGAACTGGCGCCGATCCTCAACCGTGACCGTGCGGTGATCGCCGAGCGGCTGGAAGAGCTGATCCAGCTGACGCTGGACAGCTACAACTCGGGCATCAACATCGTCCGGGTCAACTTTGACGGGGCCGACCCGCCAGAGCCGGTCAAGGATGCCTTCCGCGAGGTGCAGTCGGCGGGTCAGGAACGT
The DNA here is from genome assembly GCF_010500245.1 of Ruegeria sp. PrR005. GTDB lineage: Bacteria > Pseudomonadota > Alphaproteobacteria > Rhodobacterales > Rhodobacteraceae > Ruegeria_B > Ruegeria_B marisflavi. Next base: position 130,706 of record NZ_JAAGOX010000054.1, on the reverse strand, counting down.
GACCGGCTTGAGAAACAGGCCGATGCCTATGCCAACACGGTTCTGGCCGGTGCGCGCGGTGAAGCGGCACAGGTGCTAGAAGAGGCCGAAGGTTATCGCGCCCGCGTGGTGAACGAAGCCCAGGGTGAGGCCAGCCGCTTCTCGGCGGTTCTGGAAGAATACCTCAAGGCACCGGATGTCACCCGCAAACGTCTGTATCTGGAACGGATGGAACAGGTGCTGGGTGATATCGACAAGGTGATCCTGGACAGCAACGGGGCGGGCAGCCAGGGCGTGGTGCCCTATCTGCCGCTCAACGAGCTGCGCAAATCCGGCGACAAGGAGAACAACTGATGCGGAAATCGACCTTTCTCCTGCCTATCATCGTGGTGCTGGTTGCGCTGGGCCTGTCATCGCTGTTCATCGTGGACGAGCGTGAAAAGGCGCTGGTGCTGCAATTCGGCCGGGTGATCGACGTAAAGGAAGAGCCGGGACTGGCCTTCAAGATCCCGCTCATTCAGGAAGTGGTGCGTTATGACGACCGTATCCTGAGCCGCGAGGTCGGCCCGCTGGAAGTCACCCCGCTGGACGACCGCCGTCTGGTGGTCGACGCCTTTGCCCGCTATCGCATCGTCGATGTGCGGCAGTTCCGTCAGGCCGTGGGTGCCGGTGGTATCGCAACCGCCGAGACGCGGCTCGATTCGATCCTGCGCGCCAAGACGCGCGAAATCCTTGGCTCGGTCAGCTCGAACGACATCCTCAGCTCCGACCGTGCCGCGCTGATGCTGCGCATCCGCAACGGCGCGATCTTCGAGGCCCGCGATCTGGGACTTGAGGTGATCGACGTGCGGTTGAAGCGCACGGACCTGCCCGAAGCCAACCTGAACGCCACCTTTGCCCGGATGCGGGCCGAGCGTGAACGCGAAGCCGCCGACGAGGTGGCGCGCGGTAACGAGGCGGCGCAGCGGATCAGGGCCCAGGCCGACCGGACCGTGGTCGAGCTGGTGTCAGAGGCGCGCCGCGAGGCCGAGATCGCCCGAGGTGAGGCTGATGCCCAGCGGAACGCGATCTTTGCCGACGCCTTTGGCAAGGACCCGGAATTCTTCGAGTTCTACCGCTCGCTCTCGGCCTATGAAAAGGCGCTTCAGGGGGGCAACAGTTCGATGGTGATGAGCCCGGATTCGGAGTTCTTCAACTATCTGAACTCACCCTCGGGCGCTTCGAACTAGGCCGCAAGGGTTAGACATGGAAAGGGCCGGTACAATGTGCCGGCCCTTTTTGCATTCTCCGGGCAGTTGTCTTGATCCCTGGGCATGAATGCCTTCAAATGCTGGAACCGGAAATCGGGATCTGAAATGCGATTGATTTGTGCCTGTTTGACTGCCCTTTCTCTCGGCGCCCCGGCGCTGGCGGAGCCCATGATCGTGTTGGGCGATACCAACTATGACACCTATGGCAAGCGGGTCTCGGTCAGCAGTGTCGTGCGTCTGGCCACCATCACCGGGGACCGCCCCCGCATGAGCGCCACCCGCGCCTATCTGCCGGCGGGCAAGATCCTGTTGGTGGGGCGCGGCCCGCTCTGCCACAAGAAATCGCTGGATCTGTGGTGTTTCGCCGTCACCCAGGACGGGTTGCCCGTTTTTGTGCGGGCCGACAGCAAGGGGTATTTCAAGGCCGACGGCTATGACGGGTTCATCGCCGTGGCGCAGCGGCCAGGGTCGGTGGCGACCACCGACGGGCGGGTGCTGGAATACAGCAACTCAGAGCGCTATCAGCTGGTCGATCACAGCGAGAATACCGTGACGCTTGCCGTCGGCCCCGAAAACCAGAAACCGGGGTTCGATGTCGCGACCACCATTGAGATCCCGCGCGAGGACAGCGATTTTGTCTTTGTCGATACCGACGAGTTGCACAGCGACACCAGCTATGCCCCGATCCGGCCGCTGACCCGGGGCGATGCGCTGGCCCGGCTGGCGCAGGATATCGCCGACCTGGATATCGACGCGCAAAGCTTTCGCGAGGCGCGCGACTTCTTTGAACGGCTGCTGGTCGAGGAGAAGAATTGCAGCGACGAGATCACCCTGGAACAGACCGCCGGTGCCGAACTGGCGGCGGGGGTGGGGGGCATGCTCTCGGCCATTGATGCCAAGTTCCAGATCACCGCCTCTTACTCCAAGAGCACCAGCTATCCCAAGGGGATGCAGATGCGCGCGCTGCGCTATGTGCAGGACTTGCCCGGCGAGGGTGCCCGTTTCTTCGAGATCTGGGAGCGGTTGAGCCACGAGGACGAAAGCTGCAAGGGCGTGATCGCGGCCCGGCTGACCGGCTCCGACGATGCCGAACGCGGCGGCGAGAGCGGCGAGATCACCACCCAATCGGCCCGCGAAATGGGGTTGGGGGTCAGCGAAAGCCGCAAGTTCCCATCCTATTCCTGTGACCGCGAATACTTCACCGCGCTCGACCACCTGACCTCGGCCGATGGGCGGCTGTCGCAGGCCGCCGCCGAATTGCTGGTGACCTATGCGATGCGCTATCGGAGCGAGGGCGGAATCAAATCCTGCCTCGACCGGAGGAGCACGGAATGATCGGATTGGTGCTGCTTGCACTGGGGCTGGTGCTGATCGTCGAAGGCGTGGTTTATGCGATGGCGCCGGGGCTGGTGGAACGGCTGCTGGAGATCCTGCGCAGCCTGCCGTTGGCGGCGCGGCGGCAGACCGGTCTCTTGAGCATGGTTCTGGGCCTGATCCTGGTTTGGGGCGCCTATCAGATCGGGTTTTGACCGATTGGTGGACCGACGGGTTCATTTCTCTGCGATCCCGAGTTGCGGGCGGTCTCAAACCGACTACATTGAGGGCCGAGAAACAGATTTGGCCCGAACCCAAGGGTCGACATGCAGGTTGGTGACAAGGAGGCCTCCAGTGCAGCCAAAGGCACGCAGTATTTCCGTGGCGCGGGACAACAGGATCACCAACGCAAGGCTGATGGCGCTTGCGTTGCTGACCGTCTTGTTCGTGCTGGTCCAGACGCTCATGGCTGCGGCACGGGCCGAAAGCCTGGCGCCGCTGGCCGACAAGGTCAGCCCGGCGGTGGTCAATATAACCACCTCGACCCTGATCGAAGGCCGGTCGGGGCCGCAGGGGATCGTTCCCGAAGGCTCGCCCTTCGAGGACTTCTTTCGCGACTTTCAGGATCGCAACGGCGACAGCAACCGGCCACGGCGCAGTTCCGCGCTGGGCTCGGGGTTCGTGATTTCCGAGGACGGCTATATCGTCACCAACAATCACGTGATCGCCGAGGCCGACGAGATCCTGATCGAGTTCTTCCCTGGCGAAGGGCAGCCCGCCAAGGAACTGCCCGCCAAGGTGATCGGAACCGATGAAAAGACCGATATCGCCCTGTTGAAGGTCGAGGCGTCGAGTCCGCTGAAATTCGTCAAGTTCGGCAATTCGGACACGATGCGCGTGGGCGATTGGGTGATCGCCATGGGCAACCCGCTGGGCCAGGGATTCTCGGTCAGCGCCGGGATCGTATCGGCCCGCAACCGGGCGCTGAGCGGCAGCTATGACGATTACATCCAGACCGACGCGGCGATCAACCGGGGCAACTCGGGCGGGCCGCTGTTCAACATGGACGGCGAGGTGATCGGAGTGAACACCGCGATCCTGTCGCCCAATGGTGGCTCGATCGGCATCGGTTTCTCGATGGCTTCGAACGTGGTGACCAAGGTCGTGGACCAGCTGCGCCAGTACGGCGAGACCCGTCGCGGCTGGCTGGGCGTCCGCATCCAGGACGTGACCGATGACATGGCCGAGGCGATGGGCCTGGCCAAGGCCGGTGGGGCGCTGATCAGCGACGTTCCGGATGGCCCGGCAAAAGAGGCGGGCCTGAAGGCGGGCGACGTGATCGTGAGCTTTGACGGCGCCGAGGTGAGCGACACCCGCGATCTGGTGCGCCGCGTGGGCGAGACCGAGGTCGGCAAGTCGGTGCGCGTGGTGGTGCAGCGCGATGGCGCCACACAGACGGTGCTGGTCACGCTGGGACGGCGTGAGGATGCCGAGCGGACGGAATCCGCCGAAACCGGTGGTGAAGAGGCCAAGCCGGAAGCTAGCGAACAAGTGTTCCTGGGGCTGACCGTCAGCACGTTGACCGACGAGATGCGCGCCGAACTGGGCCTTGCCGAGGATGCCACCGGACTTGTGGTCACCAATGTCGACGAGACCTCGGAGGCATTTGAAAAGGGGCTGCGCGCGGGCGATCTGATCACCGAGGCAGGCCAGCAGAAGGTCACCACGCTGCCCGATCTGGAGGCGCGCATCGACGAGGCCCGCGAGGCCGGGCGCAAGTCGCTGCTGCTGCTGGTGCGCCGCGGTGGCGAGCCGCGCTTTGTGGCGCTGGGCCTGGGCAACTGAGCCACAGGGAAAAGCAAGTCAGGGGCGGCCGGGAGTTTCCCGGCCGTCTTTCGTTTAAAGGGAGGAGAGGATGCAGGTGGATCTGCTGAACGAAGTGCTGGAGCAGGAAACGCGGGTCTGGCAGGCGCTGGTATCGGGCGATGGCGCGGCGGATGCGGCATTGCTGTCGCCCGATTTCCTGGGGGTCTATTCCGATGGCTTTGCGGGGCGCGACGCCCATGCAGGTCAACTGGCGGATGGCCCGACCGTTGCCAGCTTCGAGCTGTCGGACGCACGGGTGATCGACCTGTCCCCGGAGTGTGCCATGCTCAGCTATGCCGCGCGGTTCCGGCGGGTGGGCCGCGACCGGGAGGAACGGATGTTTGTCAGCTCGATCTGGCGGCGACAGGCCGCGGGCGGCTGGATCAACCTGTTCAGCCAGGACACGCCGGCGGTCGAGTGACAGGTAAAGAAAAAGAGCCATGTGCCGAAGCACATGGCTCAAGTCAGGTAAGAGGTGGGTTTAGGACGGAACACTGGGGATGCTCCCCCAACCTCAGGACGGTAACCACGGACACTTTGGCCGCCAGGGGTGAGTCGGTGCTGTGATCCACGTCACACCGGGCAGAGGTTTTTCAGAATTGGTCGGGATCGGCCAAGGTTTCCAGCGTCGGAAAATCCCGGATCGAGACATGGCCACGGGTCACGTCGACAATGCCCTGACGTTTCCAGACCGCGAGTGTCTTGGAGACCGCTTCGCGGGTGGCGCCGACATATTCCGCCAGCTCGGCCTGGGACAGGCGCACCGCACCGGTCTGCGCGCCCTGGCGCGGGGCCAGATGCAAAAGCTTGCGTGCGACCCGCGTGGGAACCGGCAGGAACACCTGTTCCTTCAGTTGCCGGCCCATCCAGCGCATCCGCTGCCCGGCCAGGCGGATCATGTCGATGGCCAGTTCCGGATGAGCGTGCAATTCGCGCAGGACATCGGCGCTGAGAACCCGCAGCAGCCGCGCGGGCTCGGTGGCGGTCACCGTGGCGGTGCGGGTGCCCGGATCGAACAGGGCGATCTCGCCAAAGACGGCACCGGGTGCGAGCAGGTCGAGCGACAGCTTGCGCCCGTCGAACGACAGGATGGAGACCTCCATCGCCCCGTCGATCACGGCATAGAGCGCATCGCCGGTATCGCCCTGCTCGAAGAGAACTTCCCCGCGCGCAAGCCGCACCTCGCTGGCCTGGGCGGCCAGCATCTGCCGCAGCCGGGGCGATGCTTCGGCCAGAAAACCACTGTGGGGCAGGGATATCATGGGTACCGGATCTCCTCGACCACTTGGTCTAAGGGGCAGCGGCGTCACAATCAAGTGATGTCAGGTCCGGGCGTCGCAGGTGGTTCGGCGACGGGCGCGAGCGGCCCCGCCTGAATGTCAGTTTTCGCCCTCTTCCGGGTCGATCATATGCTCCTGGAGCAGGCCGAACTGCAACATGATGAACCCCATGAGCGCGATGGGGAAGCCAAAGGTCTCGATCTTGACCCAGAGGTCGGTCGACAGCGTGCGCCAGACCGCCTCGTTGGCCAGGGCCAGCAGGGTGAAGGCGGCGCAGAGGCGGCGGGTCAGGATCATCCAGCCCTCGTCGCGCATCGGCAGCACGTCGCCCAGCACATAAGCCAGGTAAGAGCGCCCGCGCATCAGGCCGATCCCCAGCAGGATGGCAAAGACGCCATAGACCAGCGTTGTCTTCATCTTGAAGAACCGTTCGTCATTGAACCAGGCGGTGAGCCCGCCGAAGAAGATCACCATGAAGGCGGTGAATATCTGCATCCGGCTGAGCTTGCCCGTCAGTCCCCAGAGCACGGCGATGGCCACCAGCAGGATCGGAATGAACAGCAGGGTGGCGACGATGAAGCCCGAATACTCGGTCCCGCCCAGGCTGAACGTGTCGTCCCTGAGCCGCAGGTAGATCAGGAAGAAGGCCACGGTGGGGCCCAGTTCCAGCACCTGCTTGATGATCGGGTTGATATCCTTTTGCGCCGTCATTCTGCCCTTGTCCGTTCTTTCAGCTTCCAAACTCAACTATCACCGCACCCGCCGCGATCAACCCCATCAGAGCAATCCGGCGGGGTCCAACCGTCTCTTTCAGCACCAGCCAACCGATAAGCGCGGCAAACACGGTCGAGGTCTCGCGCAGCACGGCGGCCTCGCCCACCTTGTCGAGCCTTGTGGCCAGCATGATGGCACCGAAGGAGAGAAAGGCAGTAATGCCCCCCGCAAAGCCGCGCAGGATCAGGGGACCGGGTGCAGGGCGGTGGATCATCGACCGCCAGCGCAGCCCGGCGATGACCGGGAATACCAGCCCGTCGATGAAGAAGAACCAGGCCAGGAAGGTAAAAGGGTCGGCGGTGGCACGGATACCATAGGCGTCATAGGTGGTGTAGAGCGCCACGAAGAGCCCGGTGATCGCCGCCAGACCCAGCGCGGGGACCAGCGTTTCGCGTGCGGTGTCGAGAAAGATCATGTTGTAGACGGCCAGCCCGAAGATGCCCGCCAAGAGCACTCCGACGCCCAGCCATTGCAGGCCGGTAAAGGTCTCGCCAAAGAGCAGATATGCGCCGATCACGGTAAAGAGTGGCCCGGTACCGCGCACCACCGGATAGACCACCGTGTAGGCGCCCTTGGTATAGGCCATTGCCTGAAACAGCTTGTAGAAGACATGGACCAGCCAGGCGGTGGCAAAGATGAGCCACATATGCGGCTCGGGCCAGGGCACGACGAAAAAGGCGAAGGGCGCGGCCATCAGCGCATAGGCGCCGTCGATGGCCCCCCGGCTGAGCCAGGGATCGTGGCGGCCCTTTTGCAGCGCGCCAAAGACCGCGTGCAGGAAGGCGGCCATGATGGCCAGCGCCAGCGCAAGGTCATGGCCCGCAGCGGTACCTTCGAGAGAGACGAGCCAGCTGCTCATGATTGGGGGACGGCGTTCAGAGGCCAGCGCCGGGGGGCTGTCTGCCCCCCGGACCCCCCGAGAGTATTTCTGGCGAAATGAAGGGGGAGGAGCGTCATGCCTGTGTGTCGAGGCCGGTCAGGGCGGCGGCAAAGTCCTGAGGGTCGAAGGGGGCAAGGTCGTCGATCTGTTCGCCCACCCCGATGGCATGGATCGGCAGGCCGAAACGGTCGGCCAGCGACACCAGGATGCCGCCCTTGGCGGTGCCGTCGAGCTTGGTCATCACCAGACCCGAGACATCGGCCAGTTTCTGGAAGGTTTCGACCTGGCTGATCGCGTTCTGGCCGGTGGTGGCGTCGAGCACGAGGAGCGTGTTGTGGGGGGCGGTGTCGTCCTTCTTGCGGATGACGCGGACGATCTTGGCCAGTTCCTCCATCAGGTCGGCGCGGTTCTGCAACCGGCCCGCCGTGTCGATCAGCAAGAGGTCGGCGCCGTCCGCCTGAGCGCGGGTCATGGCGTCGAAGGCAAGCGAAGCGGGGTCCGAGCCTTCGGGCGCGGTCAGCACCGGCACGCCGGCGCGGTCGCCCCAGACCTGGAGCTGTTCGACGGCGGCGGCGCGGAAGGTGTCTCCGGCGGCGATCACCACCTTTTTACCAGCCGCCTTGAACTGGCTGGCGAGTTTGCCGATGGTGGTGGTCTTGCCAGAACCGTTGACGCCCACCACCAGCACCACCTGCGGGCGTTTGGGGTAGAGCGGCATCGGGCGCGCGACCGGCTCCATGATGCGGGTGATTTCCTGCGCCAGCAGTTCCTTGATCTCTTGCGTCGAGAGTTTGCGGCCGATCCGCCCCTCGGCCATGTTGGCGGTGACGCGCAGGGCGGTGTCGACGCCCATGTCGGCGGCGATCAGCAGCTCTTCGAGCTGTTCCAGCATGTCGTCGTCCAGCGTGCGGCGGACCACGGTCGCGCCGCCGGGGCGGGCGAAAAGGCGGCCGAGCAGGCCACGGCCCGTGCCGGTTTCCGCGGGCGGAGTCGGGTCGATGGGCTGCGGCGCCTCGGGCGGCATCGGCGCCGGGGCCGGGTCGACCGGCTCGGGCTGCGGCAGTTCGGGCGTGTCGGGCAGTTCCGGCACCGGCTGCGGTTCCGGGTCGGGCTGGGGGATCACCGGGTCGGGTTGGGTCGCAGTGATCGTCTCCTCGACCCCGCCATCCTCGACAATGGCGTCGAGCCCCTGTTCGAGTTTCGAGGACGATTTGAACAGACGGTCCTTGAGTTTCGAGAAAAACGCCATGTCCGGGCCTCCGCTTGCGATCCTGTCTCACCTAATGCGGATTGGCGCCGGTTGCAAAGGGTCAGGTGAGCGCAAGGGCAAAGCCCATCTGCGCGCCCCAATAGAGTGGCCAGACCAGATAGGGCGTCAGGCGCAGGGCCGGGTGGCCGGGCGGCAGCAGGAATTTCTCGGTCGCTAGGATCATGTCCGAGGCGATGAAGGCGGCCGCCGCAGGCAGCACCCAGGCCAGCATGCCCGACTGTGGAAGGGTCAGCGCGGCCAGCCCCATGCCGAGAATGATCGGGATATAGGCCAGCACGGGCCCCTTGAGCGCGCCCGCGCGGGGGCCGAGCAGGCTGGCCATCACCAGTCCCAGCACCGCAAGGGCCGCGACCAGCGGCCACTCTGCGGCGAGGCGTGCGGTCTCGCTGGCGGCGTGCGTCAGGAACAGGGCGACATAGGCCAGATGGCCTGCGGCAAAGGCGCCGACGCCCGCCATGAAGGTGGCCTCTGTCTCGCGCGAGAGGAGCCAGTCGCCAAGCGCGCAGAGGGCCAACGACAGTACCAGCAGCACAGGTCCGCCCGCGGCCAGCACCATCAGCGCAAGCAGCGCCACCGAGGCAGTCTTGACCGCGCTGCGCGTCAGGCTGGTGGGGCGGGCGGTGAGCGCCAGATAGGCCAGCGCGCAGGCGGCGGCGCCAAGGAACAGGGTCTGGGTCACGGGGGTCCTCCGGTCTTTGGGACAGGGTGGCTTGGGAGGTAGGATGCGGGCAAGGGATTTTCGCCGGGCTGACGTGATGTTAAGCAGGGGCCAGGTGCATTTGGAGATCGCATGTATCGCTATGTCGTTGCCAGCCTGTTGCCCTATGTCGTCCTGGGCGCCGCCTGCCTGATCGGGGGCGGCTGGGCCTGGGGCGCATTGATTTCGATGACCGTCTATGTGGCGGTGATGGACAAGCTGCCGGTACGGCCGCTGGGGGCGGCGGATTGGGCGGGGGCTCAGGTCTTGCCGCTGGTCTTGGCTGCGGCGCATTTCGCGCTTTTGTCGATGGCGATCCCGGCTTTGGCCGATGGCCCGCTGACCGGGGTTCAGGCGCTGGCGCTGGGGGTCGCAGTGGCGCTCTGTTTCGGGCAAGTGTCGAACTCGAACGCGCATGAACTGATCCACCGGGGCGACCGCTGGCAGCGCTGGCTGGGGGCGGCGATCTATACCAGCCTGCTGTTCGGGCACCATAGCTCGGCCCATATGCGGGTGCATCACATCTGGGTGGCAACCCCGCGCGACCCCAACTCGGCGCGGTTTGGGCAAGGGTTCTGGAGCTTTCTGCCGCGCGCCTGGATCGGCTCGTTCCGGGCCGGGCTGGCGGCGGAACGCGCGCTGCGCGACGGCAGGAGCGCGACGCCCTATCGGGGGTATCTGCTGGGTGCGGGGGCGGTTGCGGCGGCGACCTGGCTGCTGGCGGGTGGGCGCGGGGTGCTGGTGCTGCTGCTGTTGGCGGGCTATGCGCAGATACAGCTACTGCTGGCCGATTATATCCAGCATTACGGGCTGCGGCGCAAAACCCTGGCCAATGGCAAATACGAACCGGCCCGCGCGCACCATTCCTGGAATGCGCCGCATTGGTACAGTTCGGCGATGATGCTGAACGCGCCGCGCCATTCCGATCATCACCAGAACCCAAGCCGCGATTTCGCGGCGTTGCGGCTGGACCCCGAGATGCCGCAATGGCCCTATGCGATGCCGATCATGGCGGTTCTGGCCACTGTGCCGCCGCTCTGGCGGCGGGTGATGGACCCCCGGGTTCACGCGGTCACAGGGAAGTGTGAGTAGCCCCCGGCGGCGGCTTCTGCCAAACTTGAACGCATGATGCGAATGGCCCTGATTCTTGCGATGCTGGCGCCGCCGGTGCTGGCGCAGCCTGTCATGTCGGCGGAGGAGTTCGACCGCTATACGCAGGGCAAGACGCTGTTCTATGGCTTTGACGGCACCGCCTATGGGGTCGAGCGGTACATGTCCGGGCGGCGGGTGATCTGGTCGTTCCTGGATGGCGAGTGCAAGGAAGGCGTCTGGTACGAACAGGCGGGGCAGATCTGTTTCGTTTACGAGGACCGTTTCGACCCCCAATGCTGGGTCTTTCGCGATACGGGCCGTGGTCTGGTGGCACAGTTCGAGGGCGACCCGACCCAGACCGAGCTCTACGAGGCCGAGGAGATCGGAGAAGAGATGCTCTGTTACGGGCCGGATGTCGGGGTCTGAGGCCGGGCAGGGGGGCGCTGCCCCCATCGCCTGCGGCGATTCCCCCGGAGTATTTTGCAACGAGATGAAGGGGCTCAGGTGACCCGAAGCTCTTCGTAGGAGATCATCACGTGCTGGCGGAAAGCCGGGCGCGCGCAGAGGCGCTGATAGTAGAGTTGCAGATGCGGCAGCGGCATGCGGGTGACGTCGATGTCGTAGTAGCGATAGAGGATATGGCCGAGCTGGATATCGGCCAGGGTAAAGGCGTCTCCGGCAAGATGCGCGTGGCGTGACAGCTGGGTGTCGGCGAGGGCGAGTTTCGCCTCCAGCTCTTGCAGGGCCTGGGCGATGGCAATGGGGTCTCGCTGCTGTGGGGCGGTGCGGACCACGCGCCAGAAGACCGGGGTGGTAAAGGCCTGGGCCACGTTCAGCTTGGCCCATTCGGCCCATTGATCGACCCGCGCGCGGCGGGTGGGATCGGCTGGCCAGAAGCTGTCCTTGCCATAGCGGGCGGCGAGATAGCGCAGGATGGCGCCGGTTTCCCAGATCGGCGGGTTGCTGCCGTCCTGAAGCACCGGGATGGTGCGGTTGGGATTGAGGCGGCCGAACTCGGGCGTGTCGAGCCCGCCATACCGGTGGCCTGCGTCATGGCGGATATGGGGCAGGTCGAGTTCACCCACGCACCACATCAGCGCCTGCACGTTCGAGGATGTCTTGCGGCCCCAGATCGTCAGCATCAGAACAGCGAGCCCTGTTCGGGCGGTTTCTGTTTCGGTTTGCTGGCGGATTTTGTGGGGGCGCCGCTGGTGTCGAGCGTACCATCGGCGAATTCGATCTGGAGGGCTGTGGCCTTGGCCGCCTCTGCACGGGTGGTGAGCAGCGTGCCCTGATCGTCGCGCACGACAGCGTAGCCGCGCGCGAGCGTCGCCTTGTAGCCCAGCGTCTCGCGCAGACGGTCGGTGGCGTCGAGCCGCTGGCGCAGGCGGTCGACGCGGGTGGTCTGGGCGGCCTGCAAGCGATCGGACAGACGGGTCAGCCGGTCGCCCTGCGCCGCGATCTCGCGGTCCAGCGCGCGGGGCGACAGACGCGAGCCGAGATGGGCGAGCCGGTCGCGGCGGGCGGTGACCAAGGCGCGCAGGCTGGAGGGGCGCAGCGGGGCCGATAGCTCGGCCAGGCGCAGGCGGCGGCGCTGGACCCCGGTCACAAGGGCGCCGTCGAGCTTGTCGGCGACCCGGTCAAACCGTTGTCGTGGAACGGAAAAAAGGCTTTCTCCGGTGGGGAGGGCGCGGGAGAGGTCGCGCAGGCGCTGGGCGCGGCGCTGTACCGCATCCGAGGCCGCGCGCGACAGGCGGGCACCCTGTTCGCCGGTCCAGGCGAGCAGTTCGAGGCGGACGGGGACGGCCATCTCGGCGGCGGCGGTGGGGGTGGGGGCGCGGCGGTCCGAGACGAAGTCGATCAGCGTGGTGTCGGTCTCGTGCCCTACGGCCGAGATCAGCGGGATCTGGCTGGCAGCCGCCGCGCGGGCGACGATTTCCTCGTTGAAGCCCCAGAGATCCTCGATCGAGCCGCCGCCGCGCGCCACGATCAAGAGGTCGGGCCGGGGCAGTGCGCCACCGTGGGTGAGCCGGTTGAACCCGTCGATGGCGCGGGCCACCTCGGGGGCGCAATTGGCGCCCTGCACCGCGACGGGCCAGATCAGCACCTTGCGCGGAAAGCGGTCGCGCAGCCGGTGCAGGATATCGCGGATTACCGCCCCCTGGGGCGAGGTGATCACGCCGATGATCTGTGGCAGATAGGGCAGGGGCCGCTTGCGCTCGGGCGCAAAAAGTCCTTCGGATTCAAGGGCTTTCTTGCGCTTCTCCAGAAGCGCCATCAGCGCACCCTGACCGGCGACGGCCACCTCGTCGACGTTGAGATTGTATTTCGACTGGGCGCCAAAGGCGGTCAGGCGGCCGGTCACGACGACCTCCAACCCCTCTTCGGGCACCACGGAAAGGCTGGCGACCTGGCCTTTCCAGGTGGTGCAGGCCAGCACGTTCCGATCATCCTTGATGTCGTAATAGAGATGCCCTGACCGGGCCTGAAAAACCCGCCCGACCTCGCCGCGCACACGGATGCGGCCAAAGCTGGTTTCCAGCGCGCGCTTCACCTCGCCCGAAATCTCGGAGACGGTGAATTCGGGCATGTTCTGGCCCGGTTGGGGGTCGTCGAGGAGGTCCATGTCCGTGTCCTGATTTGCCTGTCGGGCCAGATTAGACCTGTCGGTGCAGAAGGCCAAGCAGGTTGGGCGAAGGCTGTGTTTTGACCGTTTTGTACCGGTGTGCAGAGGGGGATTGACCGTTTTGTACATCGGTTTGGGGCTTGCGATCAGCCTTCACGAGGGGTGCATCGGAAGGAGCAGCGGTGGGCAGACTGCCCACCCTACGGGGCCTGTCGTCTGGGGTGTCATTGCGTGTAGCGCATCAGATCCTTGGCGCGGTCGCGGCCAAGTTCGATCCGGCAGGAATTGATCCCGATGCCGGTGCCCGACCCACCACCGAAGGTTGCGCCGACATATTCGCAATGGGCATCGCGATAGGCCGCCCAGGCGTCTTGCGAGGCTGTGAGCGCCGGGGCGGCAACCTTGCGGCCGGTGACTTCGTCCAGCTCTTGGGCGGCGGCCATGGCAAAGCCGAGATAGAGCTCGACCGTCGCATCGACGCGGGCCAGCGTGTCGGAAACGCAGGCCCCGATCTCGACCTGGCTGCTTCCACCGCATTCAGTGGCGGGGTCGGCGAATGCAGCGAGGGGTGTACAGAAGAAGAACGTAAAGATCGCGACCGTCTTATTCATTGGGGAACCTCTTTTGAGCCTATGGGGAGCAGAGTATCGAAAACCTTCGCCTGTGTCTTGGAGGACATGCAGTATCCCGGTCGCGGTCGCGCTGAGTGGCGGGCGTCTTGCCATGGGAGAATAGGGCTTTGAATGCCAAGCCGGTCAAATGTACCATTCGACGTCGATTTCACGCTTGATGGGAAACAAAGGTTTTCAGGTGTCACGCCGGCTTGCAGCAATCTTCGCCGCCGATATGGTCGGGTATTCGCGGTTGATGGCGACAGACGAGGCCGGGACGATTGCCCGGTTGAAGGACATGCGCCGGGATGTTCTTGACCCCGCGATCCTGCGGGGGGGTGGCGAGATCGTAAAGCTGACCGGGGACGGGTTGCTGGTCCTTTTCGCGAGTGTCGTGGAGGCTGTCGAGACCGCAGCCCTGATTCAAGACGCCGTGGGCAGGATAGAAACCGGCACCGTGGAGGAGCGCATTCGCTACCGCATCGGTATTCATGTCGGGGATGTCGTCGTCGATGATGGAGAGATCTACGGTGACGGGGTGAACATTGCGGCGCGCCTAGAGGCACAGGCCGAGCCCGGCGGTATCGTTGTTTCGGCGGATGTTCAAAGCCAGGTCCGGGGCAAGGTCGGGCTGTCGTTTGTCGATCTGGGCAAGCTGAGTCTGAAGAACATACCGTCGCCGGTACATGCCTATGCCATCGACCTGGAGGGCACAGCGCCGTTCGTTCAGGCGCAAGCGCCCGATCCGGTCCAGAGGAAACCCTCAATCGCGGTTCTCGCATTCCAGAACATGTCCGCCGACCCGGAGCAGGAGTACTTTTGCGACGGGGTCTGCGAGGATATCATCACCGAGCTGTCGCGGTTCCCCGACTTGTTCGTGATAGCCCGCAATTCATCCTTTTCCTACAAGGGTCGGCCCGTCACCCATAGCGAAGTGGCCCGGGGTCTCGGTGTACGGTACATGCTGGAGGGCAGCCTGCGCCGCGCGGCTAGTCGCGTGCGCATCACGGCCCAGCTGATTGATTGCGAAACCGGCGCTCATGTCTGGGCGGAGCGCTATGACCGCGATATCGAGGACGTGTTCGAACTGCAGGACGAGATCACCAGCAGCGTCGTCGGCGCGATCGCTCCGCAGATCACCAAGGCCGAACTGGAGCGCGCGGGGCGCGCGCGGGGTATCGACATCAGTTCCTACGATCTGGCGCTAAAGGCGCAGGCAACGTTCCAGGAAGGTGCATTTTCCGACATCGAGGGCCATGATAAGGTTCTGGAGCTTACCCGGCGGGCGCTGGAACTTGATCCGCGCAACACGCAAGCGCTTTGGATCCAGGCCTATGTCTATACAATCCGGTACCTTTACCAGTTTGGTGAAGCGCCCGAGGAATCGTTGGGACATGCCGAAGCCGCAGCGGATCGGCTGTTCCAGAACAACAGGTCCGATCCCAGAGCGCTGGCGGCGCGGGGTATGATCCGCCATTTTCGACATGACTATGACGCGGCCACCGCCGATTTCAGACGTGCCTTTGAGCTCAACCCGAACTTTGCGCTGAACCTCTTCTTCATGGCCTGGCATGAGTCGCTGGTAGGGCGCACCGAAGACGCGAGGGAACACGCGTTGCTGGCGCTGCGGCTCTCGCCGAGGGATGCCGATATCTGGGTTGGAGACGCATACCTGGCACTGGCCCAGGCCAGTTTTGCCGAGGGTGATTTCATCGAGGCCCGCCGGTGGGGCGAACGGGCGATCGAAATGACGCCACGTGCCCCGATCAGGCGAGCCCTGATGATTGCGGCGGCGGCCCATCTAGGTCTTCTGGAGCAGGCGCGCCCTCATACAGAGGCGCTGGCCGATTTCGCACCCGCCTTCTTGGACAGTTTGGTGTCGGGCCGCCTGACGCTCTATCGTCTTCCCGAACACAATGCGCTGCTGGTGGAGGGCCTGAAGAAATCGGGGCAGCGTTGCTAAACCGGGCCTGTCTTGTTTCGCCTGGGTGCAGGGTGTGACGGTGTCGCCCTTGCAGGGGGCGGTTCCGGGGGGTAGACCGCGCGCGACGGCAATGCGTGGAGATCCCGATGAACATCCTCATTCTCGGCAGCGGCGGGCGCGAACATGCGCTGGCCTGGGCGGTGATGCAGAACCCCAAATGCGACAAGCTGATCGTGGCGCCGGGCAATGCGGGGATTGCGCAGATCGCGGAATGCGCCGATCTCGACATCATGAATGGCGGGCTGGTGGCGACATTTGCCGAGGAGAATGCCATCGACTTTGTCATCGTGGGCCCCGAGGCGCCTTTGGCCGCGGGCGTGGCCGACCGGCTGCGCGAGGCGGGGTTGCTGGTCTTTGGCCCCTCGGAGGCGGCGGCGCGGCTGGAGGCGTCTAAGAGTTTCACCAAGGAGATCTGCGATGCTGCCGGTGCGCCGACGGCAGGCTATGCGCGGTTTTCCGAGGCAGGACCGGCCAAGGACTATATCCGGGCGCAGGGCGCGCCCATCGTGATCAAGGCCGATGGGCTGGCCGCCGGTAAGGGCGTGATCGTGGCGATGGACGAGGCGACCGCGCTGGCGGCCATCGACGACATGCTGGGCGGTGCTTTTGGCGGTGCCGGGGCCGAGGTGGTGATCGAGGAGTTCATGGAGGGCGAGGAAGCCTCGCTTTTCGTGCTGGTGGATGGCGAGACGGTGCTGTCGATCGGGACCGCGCAGGACCACAAGCGAGTGGGCGAGGGCGATACCGGCCCCAATACCGGCGGCATGGGCGCCTATTCCCCGGCGCCGGTGCTGAGCGTCGAGGTCGAGACGCGCGCGATGGACGAGATCGTGCGCCCCACCATGGCCGAGATGGCGCGGCGCGGCATGCCGTTCCGGGGCGTGCTGTATGCCGGGCTGATGATCAAGGACGGCGCGCCGCGCCTGGTGGAGTACAACGTCCGTTTTGGCGATCCGGAATGCCAGGTGCTGATGCTGCGGCTGGGCGCGCAGGCGATGGACCTGATGCATGCCGCCGCCGAAGGACGGCTGGACGAGGCGCAGGTGAACTGGTCCGACGATCATGCGATCACCGTGGTGATGGCCGCCAATGGCTATCCGGGTTCTTATGAGAAGGGCAGTGAGATCAAGGGTTTGGATGCGCTTCCCGAGGACAGCCGCAACATGGTGTTCCATGCCGGGACCGCCGCGCGGGAGGGCGCGATTGTGGCCTCCGGCGGCCGGGTGCTGAATGTGACCGCGCGGGGCGACAGCCTGGCCGAGGCGCGCGAGCGGGCCTATGCCATGGTCGAGGCGATCGACTGGCCCGGCGGGTTCTATCGCCGCGACATCGGTTGGCGCGCGCTTTGAGGTAAGGGGGGCTCTGCCCCCGCCGCCCGTTCCGGGCGCCTCCCCCGGGATATTTCCGGCAAGAGGATGGAGCAGGTTGTGCTTTGCGCCTGTGCGTTTCGGCTGCGGTGAAAGGTTTTCATTTGCCGCGGTTGCGACGTATGGTTCCGGGCGAGGAGAGCAAAGATGCCGGGACCGATAGACAAGCAGGTATTGGACGAGGCCTATGCCACGCGCGATCTGCGCGGGCTGGCCTTTGACTGGGTGCCTGTCGGCATCGTGGTGACCGAAGCGCGGGTGATCCGCGAAGTGAACCACAGGTTCTGCTCGATGTTCGGTTATGGGCGCGCGGAGCTGCTGGACCGGCTTTTCGTGTTTCTCTACCCCTCGGACGAGGAGTTCCAGAATGTCCTGCACCGGGGCGACAAGGAGCTGGGCGAGGGGAACCTGTATTGGGACGAGCGGGTGATGCGGCGGCGCGATGGCGAGCTGTTCTGGTGCCGGGTGCGGGGCCAGACCTTTACCCCGGAAGATCCGCTTGGTCGCGCCGTCTGGACCTTTGCCGACCTGTCGGAGATCCGCCGGTACCAGCCGCTGACCCGGCGTGAGCGCGAGGTCTATTCTCTGCTCGGCGAGGGCAAGACCAGCAAGGAGATCGCACGCGAGCTGGAGCTGAGCTATCGCACGGTCGAGGTGCACCGGGCGCGGCTGCTCAAGAAATTCGGGGTCAGCAATACCGCTGCGCTGTTCCAGTCGCTGGGCGATATCGAGGGGCAGCATATCGTGCAGTCAGGGCCGTAAGGGCCGGGCGGTCAGGGGATCTGGCAGGCCAGCGCGGCGGCCATGGCATCTGCGCTGAAGGGCGCCAGCGGTTGGACCTGCCAGCCGCCTGCTTGGCGGACGCTGACAACCTGCCGCCAGTCGCCGCTGGCCAGCACCAGTTCGGGACCCGTGCCGCAGTCGCGGAGGCCGCCGCTGATGAATTCCTCGCCGATGCGGTGGTTGCTGAGGCCGGGCAGGGCGGTGACCTCGGTCAGCCTGCCGTCGCGGTAGCGCCAGAGGCGCAGGGTCTTGGCCAGGTGGGGGCGGTCGACATAGGCGATTTCCATGTATCCGTCGCCATCCAGATCGGCAGCACCCAGCACCGCCAGCCAGCGGTTGCGGGTGCCGATGGGGGGTGTCGCGGCCAAGAGGCGGGCGCGGCGGTCATAGACCTCGAGCCGGGCGCCATCGGTCACCGTGCTGCGCACCGCGATCACCTCGGGCAGGCCGTCGCCGTCGAGATCGGCGAGATGCGGCGCGATATCCTCGAAGACATGGCCGGGGGGCAGGGTGACCTCGGCCGGGCAGGTGATGCGGGGGTCACCGGGGCGGGAGACATGGATGGTCAGCGCCTTGGCGTCGCGCAGCCTGCCCAGCACGCCATGGCCATATTCATCGGTCTCCACCGCATAGGCGGCAAAGAGGTGCAGCCCCGCGTCGCGGGGCGCCCAGGTCTCGTGCCGGCCAGTGGCGGTGCGGTTGGAGAAGGCGACCTCGGCCGCGCGACCTTGCAGGCCGCGTTCGGGATAGCGGGCCTCGCAGGCGGTGGCCGCCTGTCCGGCCAGCCACAGGCTGAGCGCCAGCCCCGCGCCCGTGGCCCGCGCGGGCCACGGGCGCGACGGTGGGCGCGGCGCCTTGCCAAACAGGCGTGCGATGCCGGAGGGGAGCCGTAGTTCCACCGGTCCGGGCATCGCGCCGCGCATCAGATCTGCTTTTCGGGCATCTGCACTACAAGGCCGTCGAGCGCGTCGGTGACCTTCAACTGGCAGGTCAGGCGCGAGCGGGCCGGGTCGGGCTCGTAGGCGAAATCGAGCATGTCCTCTTCCATGTCGTCCTTGGCGGGCAGCTTCTCGACCCAGTCGGGGTGGACATAGACATGGCAGGTCGAGCAGGCGCAGGCGCCGCCGCAATCGGCCTCGATGCCGGGAATGTTGTTGTCGCGCGCGCCTTCCATCACGGTCAGGCCATTGGCCACGTCGACGGTATGCTCGGTGCCGTTGTGCTCGATATAGGTGATCTTTGCCATCGCTCGGGTGTTCCTCTGTGACGTTCCGCAAACTCCTTAGACAAGCCATTTAGGGCGCGCCAGCCTCATTTGCGACCTCGGGCGGCGCGTCTGGACTTTCTGCGCATATGTTCTATCTTTGTTCCCATTTCCGGGTGAGGATGATGCTGACGAATCCCCAATCAGTTCCCCAATCAGATCCGCTGCCGGGCCGCCGGGCCGCATCCGCGCCGCGTCGCTCGGGGCCCGTCTGGCCGCGGCCGCCGGCCTGTCTGCGCGCCTGCGACCTGGGTCTGCCGCCCGAGGGCGCGCGGGTGGCGGTGGCCGGGCTGGTGATCCTGCGGCAGCGGCCGGGCACCGCCAAGGGGGTGATCTTTGTCACGCTCGAGGACGAGACCGGGGTGGTCAACGTGATCGTCTGGCGCAAGATCTACGAGCGGTTCCGCCGGGCGGTGATCGCGGGGCGGATGCTGCGGGTGACGGGGCGGATGCAGCGGGCGCATTCGGTCACCCATGTGATCGCCGAAGAGATCGAAGATATCTCGGCCCTGCTCGACCTTCTGGTCCGGCCCGAGGGGCCGGCGGGCTTTGCGCCGGAGGGGGAAATGCGCTAGAGTGTCGGCAAAACGCCCCTCAGAGGCCCGAGCATGATCCGAGTGTTTCCCGTTGTGTGTGCGCTAGCGCTTGCCGGTCTGGCCGCCTGTTCCGGTGCCTTGCCGGATGTCGAGGCGCTGGCCGAGCCCGAGGTCAGCCGGTTCACCGAGGTGGCGCCGCCGGGGGCGGCGCCCGGCACCTGCTGGGGCAAGCATGTGACGCCCGCGATCATCGAGACGGTGACCCATCAGGTGCTGATGCAGCCGGCCGAGGTGCAGACCGATGGCACCGTGCTGCGTCCGGCGATCTACAAGACCGAGACCCGGCAGCAGATCGTGCGCGAGCGCAAGGAGACCTGGTTCGAAACCCCCTGCCAGCAGGACATGACGCCGGAATTCGTGGCCTCGGTGCAGCGGGCGCTGGCCGCGCGCGGGATGTATCGCGGCGCGGTCACCGGCGAGATGGACAACCGCACCCGCGCCGCCATCCGCCGCTTTCAAAAGCCGCAGGGGCTCGATAGCGGGATCCTGTCGCTGGCCGCCGCGCGCAAGCTGGGGCTGGTCGCGGTGCAGGTCGAAGGCTAGAGCCTCGACTCTTGCCTGACGCGAGACCTGGCCAGCCCCGGGGGCTTGCGGTCTGCGGGTCCGCCCGGCATTGGACCTGCGCCTGGGCGACCGCCAGCCTTCGCGCTGTAGATTTGGAACGCGGTGATCGTTACTCTCTTATTATGGGAGAACGGTCTTGGGACGCAGGCTTACCACCATATTGAGCATCGACGTCGTCGGCTATTCCCGCCTGATGGAGCGGCACGAGGCGGAGACGCTGTCGGCGTTGAAGGCCATACGGTCCCATGTCGTCGATCCTGCGGCCGCCGCATATGGCGGCAAGACGATCAAGCTGATGGGGGATGGCGCGCTGATGGAGTTCGGCAGCGCCGTCGAAGCGGTCCGTTTTGCCGTCACGGTGCAACAGGCGATGCCCGTACAGATGGCCGGGGTGCCGGAAGAGGACCGCATCGCCTTTCGCATCGGCATCAACATCGGCGACGTGATCGCCGAGGAGGACGACATTCATGGCGATGGTGTAAACATCGCCGCGCGGCTCGAAGGGCTGGCCGAGCCCGGCGGCATCTGCATTCACCGCAGCGTCCGGGATCAGGTGCGCGACAAGCTGGACCTGCGGTTTAAGGATCTGGGAGAGATACAGGTCAAGAACATCGTCCGGCCGGTTCCGGTCTTTCAGGTGGTTCTGGACGAAAGGGCGCAGCGGCTGGCGGCGGACAGGCCCGCGCGCCCGGCCCGCCGCCCCAAGCCCTGGCGGTGGCCGGTGCTGATCGTGGGCGGTTGCGCGATTCTGGCGGTGATCGCCGTCCTGTCCTGGCACTTGTGGGCCCCGGAGGCGGATATAGCCGGTTCGGACAACATGGCGCAGCCGGTGGTGTCCGGGCCGTCGATCGTTGTCCTGCCGTTTGCCACCACATCCGACGATCCCGAGATCGGATATCTGGCCGAGGGCTTTGGCACCGCGATCACGACCCAGTTGTCGAAGTTTCCGCAGCTTTTCGTGATCGCCGGATCGACGGCGATCACATTCGCGGACACCACGACACGGCCGCGCGACATCGCGCGCGCGCTGGGTGTGCGATACGTGCTGTCCGGCAACATCCTGAAACGGGGCGATATGCTGTCGGTGACGGCGGCACTGGTCGAGGCGGAAACCGAGCATACCGCCTGGTCGGACCAGTACCGGTTTTCCATCGCGGATGTGTTCGACGCGCAGGCGGATTTCGTGAGAGAGATCGCCGCGACCCTGGAGATCGAGATCGAGAAGGAGGAGATCGCCGCCCTTGGCACGCGGCCGACGCGGGATTCAGAGGCTTATGCCCTGTTTCTGAGGGCGGTCGCCAAAAGCAAGCTGTTGAACACGGCAAGCCGTCAGGAGGCGATCGATTTTCTGAAACAGGCGGTTGCCCTGGACCCCGGGTATCTGGCCGCGCATGTGGAACTGTCGGGCCGGTATCTGAGCCTGTGGCGGTTTGGCGGGGCCGAAGACCCGGACGCCGCCCTGGCCAAAGCGCGCGATCACCTGTCGCGGGCCTTGGAGCTGGACCAGACGGATTACCGCGTTCAGCATCGGTTGGGTCAGGTTCAGCTTTTTGCCGACCATGATCACGAGCTGGCCTACATTGCCTATCGGCGCGCGATAGAGGGCAACCCGAATGACCCGGAGGTTCTGTATGACATGGGGTTTCTGCGGTTCCTGATGGGAGAGCCCGCAGAAGCGCTGGAGTGGAACAACAAGGCAAAACGGGTCAATCCGCGATATCCCGGCTGGTACAACTTTAACGCAGCACTGGCGCATTTCTTTCTCAGGGACTACGACCAAGCGATCCTGCTGGCGAAGGCCGGGATATCGACCTATCCAAAATCGCTGCCGCCGCGCCGAATCCTGGTGGCGACCCTTGCGGAAATGGGACGTCTGGAGGAGGCGCGGGAAGAGGCCCGCAAGCTGTTGGAAATCCGGCCTGATTTCAGGATTTCGACGCACAGGAACACGCCGTTCCTGAACCCGGCGGATCAGGATCGTTACTTTGACGCGATGAAAGACGGCGGTTTGCCGGAATAGGTCTGCCGGGAGCGGAGTGGCGCCGAAAAAATGCCGCAAATTCCTGGTCTGGTGAAGGGATGTTCTATTCGAGACGCTGGTCCTTCTTTTGATATGAAACACTTACTGGTTGAAAAGACGGGCGTTTCGCCTGATCACATGATCACCTTGATTCTGATCGCGGCGGTGCTGATCATCGTGCTGGTTGAGACCCTGCGCCGTCATAGGCGAGGACGCTGGCGTGGAACGCGCCGGTTTGGCGGCAGGTTCGCCCCGTCATCGAGGGCGGGCAGCAGCAAACCCCCCGTTGAAAGACCGACCGTCGAAACGCCGCCTGTCGCAAAACCGTCGATGGCCGAACCGGAAAACCAGGTGGCGGCAATTGCCAAGGTCCGGTTCGAAAAGACCCGGCTGCTCAACAGGACCGAATACCGGGTGCTGCTGCTGCTGGAGCGGATCGTCGACGGGGCGAACAGCGGTCATCGGGTTATGGCGCAGACCAATATGGGCGAGTTGATCCGACCTGTCTCCAGTTCCGGGACAGCGCGGGACCGGCAGGATGCCTTTGCCTCGATCAACTCGAAACGGCTGGATTTCGCCATTGTTGACACCTTTGGGATGCTTGCCGTGGCGGTGGAGGTACAGGGCAGCGGGCATTATCACCACAAGACCTTCATGCGCGATGCGGTCAAGCGCGAGGCGCTGCGGCGGGCCGGGGTGGAACTTTTGGAGATCCAGCCGTCCTGGACCGATGAGGAGATCGAGGCGCGGGTGTCGACGCTGCTGGGGCTGCCGGTGCAGGACAGCGGCAGGAGGCGCGCCGGGATGCGCTGAGGGGGGCAGGGGGCGCCGCCCCCTCTTGGCCTGCGGCCAATTCACCCCCGGAGTATTTTCAGCAAAGTGAAGGATGCGGGGCGGGTTTGCGGGTCCGTCAGCGCCGGAACAGCAGGTCCTGGGCCTGTTTGTCGCGGTGGTCGGCGCGCAACTCGATCATCAGGCCGCGACCCTCTTGTACCGCGGGGCGGGCGCCGACCGCGTCGAGCCAGCGGGCGAAATGCGGCTTGTCGTCAAGGGTTTGCTGCTGGCCTTTCCACAGCGAGGCCCAAGGCCAGATCGCCATGTCGGCGATGGAGTAGAAATCGCCCGCCACGTATTCGTTTGCCGCCAGACGCCGGTCGAGCACGCCGTAGAGGCGGGCCACCTCGGCACGATAGCGGTCCTTGGCATAGGGCAGGTCCTGGGGCGGATCGAGCTGGGGGGCGTATTTCAGGAAGTGATGCGCCTGGCCCGCCATCGGGCCGACGCCGCCCATCTGCCACATCA
This sequence comes from Ruegeria sp. PrR005, assembly GCF_010500245.1. GTDB lineage: Bacteria > Pseudomonadota > Alphaproteobacteria > Rhodobacterales > Rhodobacteraceae > Ruegeria_B > Ruegeria_B marisflavi. Next base: position 107,187 of record NZ_JAAGOX010000054.1, on the reverse strand, counting down.
GCCATTCCTCGACCGCGATCCGGTCGCGTTCGGTCTGGCCATAGAAGCGCCCGGTCTTGCGGGCGAGATACATCAGGATGGCACCGCTTTCGAACACCGAGATGGGCGCGCCGTCCGGTCCATCGGGGTCGATGATGGCGGGCATGCGGTTGTTGGGGGCGATTTTCAGGAACTCGGGGTCGAACTGGTCGCCCTTGCCGATGTTCACCAGGTGGAGATTGTAGGGCAGGCCCATTTCGGCCAGCGCTATGGCGATCTTCCAGCCGTTCGGCGTGGGCCAGTAGTAGAGTTCGATGGGCTGGGTCATGGATCCTCCGCGCGGTCTGCGCCGGGGATCATGAGGCATTCGGCGCAAAGGGCAAGCCCGGGCGGGCGCCTGCGGGTGCAAAGATGCGTGACCAGCGCGGTGCCGGGTGCGGTGGCAGGCCGTGGCGCAGCAGATCGAGGGTCAGCCAGTGCGACTGGCGCAGCAGGTGGCGATAGAGGGTCAGGGCGCCGGGCCGAAGGTAGCCCGAACGGTGGCATACCCGGCTTTGGGGGGCGGCGACCGTAAGGCCCAGCCGCGCCAGGTGGGTGAGCGTATGGGCGCAGTCGAGTTGCAGGGTCACCGCGTTGGGCAGGTCGAGCCCGGCGCCGATGGCGCGGTCGCGGCGGTGGGGCGGCGCGATCGCGCGCTCGAAGAGCCAGTCGAAGAGGTCGTTCTCGCGGCTGGTCACGTTGATGAACTCTGCCACCTGACCGGCGGGGCTGCGCAGGGCCTGTTGCGCCTGTCCCGCATAGACCGCGCCGGAAATCGAGATGATCCGTGTCAGCGCGCCGGGGGGCAGCAGGGGCAGGGCGGCGAGCGCCAGTTCGACTCCCATGGAGTGTCCGATGAAATGGATCGGGCGGTCGGGCCGCTGATGGTGTAGCCGGGCCAGCAGACCGGCCAGTGCCTGACCGGCGAGAATCGCGCGGCGGCGCGCCTGCCAGAGCGTGCCGGACCCGTCCCATCCCAGCGCAATGGCGAGACCGGGGGTGTCCTCGGCCGGGGCGAAGCCCAGACCGCCGGGCCAGCTGGGTGCCGGATGCGGCTGCGGTTCCGGGTCGAGCGACAGGATATGGCGGTGCGGGCAGATCCTGGGGTTGCCGGGTTGGTACCGGTACCCGTGCGTCATCACGATCACCGGCCCTTCGACCCGGCTTGCAGACCGGAGCACCGGGGCCAGGGGCCGGGGGCTGTCGTGCAGATGCAACCCGGTCTGCATCAGATTGATCCTGATCATCGGCATCGGCCCGACCCCCGCCCAAGACTTGTGGTTCTGCCTTGGCAAAAGCCTATGAAGCGCGGATGAAGCGGCGATTACATCTGTGTGACGGTGCCGTTGCGGGGCTTGACGGAACCGGGCGGCGGGCGTAAACGCCATGCCCAGGAACCACGTGGCGATTTGTTACCGGATTGCGGGCCACGCTAAACATCACCGCTAAAAGGTCAGGATGAAAGACCCCCTTTCGCTTGACCCGCGATTGGGGTTTTTCTTTGCCCTTCTGGTTCCGGGGCCGAAAGGAACGGATATGAGTACGGATTGGAGCAAGCGCACGCAGGCGGTCCATGGCGGCACACGCCGCAGCCAATGGGGCGAGGTGAGCGAGGCGATCTTTCTGACGCAGGGTTTTGTTTACGAGACCGCCGAACAGGCCGAGGCGCGGTTCATCGAATGCGGGCCGGACGAGTTCATCTATGCCCGCTATGGCAACCCGACGGTGGCGATGTTCGAGGAGCGTATCGCGGCGCTGGAGGGGGGCGAGGATGCCTTTGCCACCGCCTCGGGCATGGCGGCGGTCAATGGCGCGTTGGTGTCGATGCTGAAGGCGGGCGACCATGTCGTGTCGGCCAAGGCGCTGTTTGGCTCGTGCCTTTATATCCTTGAGAATATCCTGACCCGCTACGGGGTGGAGGTGACATTCGTCGACGGCACCGATCTGGAGCAATGGCGGGCGGCGGTGCGGCCCGGCACCAAGGCGGTGTTCTTCGAGAGCATGTCGAACCCGACGCTGGAGGTGATCGACATTACCGCCGTGGCTGAGATCGCGCATGCGGTGGGCGCCAAGGTGGTGGTGGACAACGTGTTCTCGACACCGGTCTTCTCGCGCGCCATCGAACAGGGCGCAGATGTGGTGGTCTATTCCGCGACCAAGCATATCGACGGGCAGGGTCGCGCGCTGGGCGGGGTGATCATCGGCAGCCGCGAGTTTATCCGGGGCACGGTGGAGCCCTATCTGAAACATACCGGCGGGGCGCTCAGCCCGTTCAACGCCTGGATCATGCTCAAGGGCATCGAGACCATGGCGTTGCGTGTCAATGCGCAGGCCGAGACCGCGCAGAAGCTGGCCGAGGCGCTGGAAGGGCATCCGGCGCTGGCGCGCACGCTTTATCCCGGGCTGAAGAGCCATGCGCAGAACGCGCTGGTGCAGACGCAGCTGGGTGGCAAGGGGGGAACCGTTCTGTCGCTGGATATCAAGGGCGGCAAACCGGCGGCATTCCGGTTTCTGAACGCGCTGACGATTCCGGTGATCTCGAACAATCTGGGCGATGCGAAATCCATCGCCACCCATCCGGCGACCACGACGCACCAGCGGTTGAGCGAGGAGCAGCGCGCGGCGCTGGGGATCACGCCGGGGCTGATCCGGTTCTCGGTCGGGCTGGAAGATGCGGGCGATCTGCTGGCGGATCTGCGGCAGGCGCTGGCGGTATCTCAGGGCTGATGCCGGGGGAGTGGGGGCGCTGCCCCCGCCGCCTTTTGGGCGCCTCCCCCGGGGGTAGTGTTGAAAAGATGAAAGGCGGGCCGCTTTAGCCTGCCCGCCCGTAGAAGCCCGTCCGCTCGGCCTCGGTAAAGGTTACGCCGGGCTGTTCGAAATAGGAAAACACGGCGATGACCCGGGCGCGGGCGCCCTCGACGGGCGTGACGCGGTGGGCGGTGTTGCGGCCCCGGAACACGTTCAGGGTGCCGGGGCTGAGCGTGATGGTGCGGGCGTCGGGGTCGTCTCCGGCCAGCAGGCGGGCGACGCCGTCGTAATTGGGATTGGCATCGCTGCGCAGGTCGGTGCGGTATTCAAAGCCGCCGCCGGCCTCGGGCGCCTGCAACAGGAGCGTCGTGGTGAACTCGGACCGGTCGAAATGCCAGTTCAGCGCCTGGCCCTGTTGATAAGACATCACGTTCACCCGCGCGAGCGGATCGTCCATCGGGTAGAGCACGGGCTTATCCATGGTCGCGGCCAGGAAACGGGCGAATTCGGGCCAGTCATAGAGGCGCAACAGGGCCGAACCGCCAAGCTGATCGGCGCAGAGCGTGCGGTTGGAGGTGTGGAACCGGCGCAACGCGGGGTGATCCGGCGGCAGGTCGGCGACCGGTTTGAAATAGATGTTGTGCATCCGCTCGTGCAGGAAGGCATCGCTGGCGAACCGCGGCAGCAGGGCGGCGGTCTCGGAAGCTGCCGTTTCGGCCCGCATCAGCCCTTCGAGGTTGAACATGCCGGTCCGCGCCAGATCGTCCCGGCAGCGGTTGACCAGCGCCTGCCATTCGGCGCTGCCGGGGCGATCCAGCGGATAGCGGTCGAGATCAAGACTGTCGTGCATTGGCGACCTCCTGCGGTGTTAGCCCAAGAGTGCAGATAGTTTCGGTTCGGGCCAAGGGATATTACAGAGGCGGCTACGCCCGACGCCGGTTTCGGACGCCAACGCGGTGGATTTCGGGGGGAAAATCAGATCCACCCTGCTATGTTGCGCGTAACAGGGTGGATTGGAACCCTGAGCGGCATCATATATAGGTCCGCGATCAATCGAGGAAGCACGGCATGAACATTCACCCTCGCGATGTGAATACCAACCCGGACCGGGACGAGGCCGAGGCGGCGCTGGATGTGCTGCGGCGCTGGGCGGCCAAGGCGAGCGCGGCCGAGATCAGCCTGCTTGATCCGGCGGTGGCCCGGTTGCTGCCGGGGTCCGTGCCGTCGAACTATCCCGACCTGTCACGCCGTTATCCGGCGGATTTCGTGGCAGACGAGGCCTATCGCGACACGCTGCCCGATCTGCAAAACGGGCCCGCCAGCCTGATCCGGGGGGCAAAGCAGCAGATCCAGCATGTGGGCATCTCGAATTTTCGCCTGCCGATCCGGTTTCACCGCAAGAGCGGCGACGACCTGACGCTGGAAACCTCGGTGACCGGCACGGTGAGCCTGGATGCCGAGAAGAAGGGCATCAACATGTCCCGCATCATGCGGTCGTTCTACAAACATGCCGAGCGCACCTTCAGCTTTGAGGTGATGGAAGCGGCGCTGGACGATTACATGACCGATCTCGACACGTTCGACGCGCGCATCCAGATGCGGTTCTCCTATCCCGACAAGGTGCGCAGCCTGCGCTCGGGGCTGGAGGGGTACCAGTATTACGACATCGCGCTGGAGCTGGTCGAAAAGGACGGCGAGCGGCTGAAGATCATGCATCTCGACTATGTCTATTCCTCGACCTGCCCCTGTTCGCTGGAATTGAGCGAACATGCGCGGTCGGCGCGTGGCCAGCTGGCCACGCCGCATTCGCAGCGCTCGGTGGCGCGGATTTCGGTGGTGGTCGATTGCAACGCGGACTGCCTGTGGTTCGAAGATCTGATCGCGCTTTGCCGTCGGGCGGTGCCGACCGAGACCCAGGTCATGGTCAAGCGCGAGGACGAACAGGCCTTTGCCGAGCTGAACGCGGCCAACCCGATCTTTGTCGAGGATGCGGCGCGGCTGTTTTGCGCCGAACTGTTGGCCGATCACCATATCGGCGATTTCCGGGTGATCGCGAGCCATCAGGAGAGCCTGCACAGCCATGATGCGGTGTCGGTGCTGACCGAAGGGCCGACCTTTGCCTCGGCCAGCCTGGACCCGCGCCTGTTCACCACCCTGTTCCACGTCGGCTGAGCCGGACGGCTCAATTCGCAGGCAGCTTGACCCGGTAAACGGGCCGGTTGTGGCGTGTTTTTGCCGCATCGCGGCATTTCTCTGCACTTGCAAACAGAACCGTCCTATATTGGGTCTGAGCGAAGATTCGGCATCCGGCGGCTTTGTCCGTGGTCCGGGCTGAAAGGGACCGTCAGTTTGGCACAGGGCCTACCATCTCTGAACCACCCGGGCAGGGGCGTCGCCTGTGCCGCAGTATGTTTTCGTTCACCGCTTTTCCCCCCGTGTCTACCGGAGTGATATCATGATGCTTTCGATCCTCTCCCCGTTGCATGCCCAGGCTGCCGCGATCCGCGCCTTTGGCTATGCTGTCAGCAGCCAGTTGCGTGTGGCCCAGATCTTCGCGTGCTCGGCCATCAACGCGCCGATGGCGCAGGTTCGGGCGATACAGGCGGCTGCGTCGTTGCCCTCGGAGGTGACGCGGGCCTTTACCGCTGTGCGGGCAGAGAGCCGTCCGGCCATGGTGGCGGCCCTGCCCAAGGCGCCCGTTGCGCCCAAGGTTGAAGAGACGGCCGTTGCGACCGTGGAATCGGCACCGAAGGCCCCCGCGCCCACGGTTGAAGCCATCGTCACGACCGACGAAGCGGCGGCGCCGGTTGTCGCCGAGGTCAAGGCATCCGCGCCGGAAGCCCCGGAGACCGTGGTCAGCCAGCCTGCCAAGGCTGAGGCAAAACCGGTGCCCGCGCCGTCGCGGCGCCGCAAGGCGCCCTCGGCCCCGGCTCCGATGCCCAAGGCAACAGTGAAAACCGACGGGTGACAGGGCCGCGCCCGCTTGACTCCGACCGTGGGGCGCGCCAACCCTGCGCCCCATGTTGGACATTCGCCCCGTCGGATATGTGATCGGTCTGCTCGTCGCCATTCTGGGCGCGACGATGGTGTTCCCGATGTTTGTCGACGTGATCGACGGGCGCGGCGAATGGCATGTCTTTCTGCAAAGCGGCATCATCAGCGTGCTGACCGGCGGGCTGATGGCGCTGAGCTGCGCCAACGGGGTGCGCGAAGGGCTGACGATCCAGCAGACCTTTCTGCTGACCACCCTGGTCTGGGTGGCGCTGCCGATCTTTGGCGCGATCCCCTTTGTGTTCGGGGCGACCGAGCTGCGGTTTGTCGATGCGTTTTTCGAGGCGATGTCTGGGCTGACCACCACCGGTTCGACGGTGATCTCGGGGCTTGACGCCCTGCCACGCGGGCTCTTGTTGTGGCGCGGAATCCTGCAATGGCTGGGCGGTATCGGCATCATCGTGGTGGCGATGGTGTTCCTGCCCGAGCTGCGGGTGGGCGGGATGCAGATCTTCCGCTCCGAAGGGTTCGACACGATGGGCAAGATCCTGCCCCGCGCGCAGGAGATCGCGGGCCAGATCACCGTCATCTATGTGGGGCTGACCGTTGCCTGCCTGACCGTCTATGCCGCGCTGGGGATGAACTTCTTCGATGCGCTGGTGCATGCGATGACCACGGTGTCGACCGGGGGCTTCTCGAATTACGACGCCTCGTTCGGTACCTTTTCGGGTCCGGCGGAATATGCGGCCTCGGTCTTCATGATTCTCGCGGCGCTGCCCTTCGTGCGCTATGTGCAGCTGGTGAACGGCCACTCCGCCCCGATCCTGAGGGACAGCCAGATCCAGGTGTTTCTGATCGTCATCGGCGTGCTGGTGGTGGCGACCACTTTCGTGCTCACCTCGATCTTTCCGCACCATATCGAACAGGCCTTTCGCGAGGCGCTGTTCAACATCACCTCGATCATCTCGGGCACCGGGTATGCCAGTGTCGATTACATGAACTGGGGGCCGCTTCTGATCACCATGTTCTTTGTGATCGGGCTGATCGGCGGCTGCGCCGGGTCGACCGCCTGTTCGGTCAAGATCTTCCGCTACCAGCTGCTGTTTGCGTCGATCAAGACCCAGCTTCAGCGCATCCGCTCGCCGCATGGCGTGTTCCTGCCGCGGTATCAGGGGCGCGCGGTCGGGCCTGATGTTCTGAGCTCGGTGATGAGCTTTTTCGTCTTCTTCATCGTGTCGCTGGGCATCCTGTCCTGGGCGCTGTCGCTGACCGGGCTCGATTTCATCACCTCGCTGTCGGGGGCGGCCACAGCGATTGCCAATGTCGGTCCGGGGCTGGGCGACCAGATCGGCCCGGCGGGCAATTTCAGCGGCCTGAACGACACCGCCAAATGGCTGCTGAGCGCGGGCATGCTGATCGGTCGGCTCGAGGTGCTGTCGGTCTATGTCCTGTTTACCCTGCAATTCTGGAGAGCCTGATGAAACGACCGCTTGGGGCGCAGATATCCCATATGCTGCGGGATCGCGGCGTCGAGGTGATCTTCGGTATTCCCGGTGTCCATAACCAGGAGATGTATCGCGGCATCGAGGAGGCGGGTATCGCCCATGTGCTGGCCCGGCACGAACAGGGCGCGGGGTTCATGGCCGACGGCTATGCCCGCGCCAGCGGCCAGCCCGGCGTGGCCTATGTGATCACCGGGCCCGGCCTGTGCAACATCCTGACACCGATGGGGCAGGCCTGGTCGGATTCGGTGCCGATGCTGGTGATCTCCTCCTGCCTGGACGAAACCGCCGCCCGGCGCGGCCAGCTGCACCAGATGCGCGACCAGCGCGCCGCCGCCGCCACCGTCTGCGACTGGTCCGAGGAGGCACGCGGCGCCAGGGCTGTCTATGGCCTGGTCGAGCGCGCCTTTGACGAGTTCGAGACCGCGCGCCCGCGGCCCAAGCATATCCAGGTGCCGGTCCCGGTGCTGGAGGCCGAGGCCGATCCGGCGCCCTTCCCGAACCAGCCGGCTCGGCGGGCGCGGGCGGTGCCGCCCGAGGTCGGGCCGGTGGTCTCGCTGCTGAACCTCGCACGGCGGCCGCTGTTCATCCTGGGCGGCGGTGCCCGGTCGCTGCTCTGGCGGCAGATCCTGACCCAGCTCGGCGCGGCGGTGATGACCACCTATGCCGGGCGCGGTCTGGTAGGGCTTAACTATCCGCTCGATTTCGGCGCCGCCCTGGCGCGGCCATCTTCGGCCGAGGTGATCGCCTCGGCGGATCTGGTGGTGGCGGTGGGGACCGAACTGGCCGAGGTCGATCTCTGGCGGCCGAACCTGGGCCATTCCGCGATGCTGGCGCGGGTCGATATCGACGCGGGCGTTCTGGCCGATGCGCAGCGCGCCCAGGTGAAACTGCTGGCGGATGCCGACAGTTTCGCGCGCGCGCTGGGGGCCGCGACCGAGACCGCGCGTCCCGCCACCGGCTGGAGCCGGGAGGAGGTCGCCACCGCGCGCGCCCGCTGGCGGGCCGAGGTCGAGGCCGAACGCCCCGGCATCGCGCGGGTGGCCGATGCCCTGCGCGCCGCGCTGCCGCATGACACGATGATCTATTCCGACATGACCCAGTTCGCCTATGTCGCCAAGGAGGTCTGGGACATGGCCCTGCCGGGGCACTGGCACCATCCGACCGGGTTCGGCACGCTGGGCTATGCGCTGCCCGCCGCCATCGGCGGGGCGGTGGCCCGGCGCGGCAAGCCGACACTGGCCATCGCGGGCGATTACGGGTTCCAGTACACGGTGCAGGAATTGGGCACGGCGGTGGAACTGGGGCTGCCGCTGCCCATCATCCTGTGGGACAACGGCAAGCTCGGCGAGATCGAGGACAGCATGACCCGGGCCCAGATCGCCCCCAACGCGGTGGTGGCGCGCAATCCCGATTTCGTGAAACTGGCCGAGGCTTACGGTGCCGCCGCTGCCGCCCCGGCCACGCTGGCGGACATGCAGGCCGAGGTCGTCGCGGCGCTGTCACGCCCGTGGCCGACGCTGATCCGTCTCACCCCCGACCTGCGCGACGCCTGATCGCGGCGCGGGTCTGGCTTCTTTCTGGTCTGAAATACTCCGGGGGTCTGGGGGCAGCGCCCCCAGCCTTGAAGCTCGGGCGGACCTTAGTTCCAGCAGCTGACTAGAACCGTCATCCCGTCTGCACGGCGGCTCATCTCGTCGGGCGTGACGGTGCCTGTGCCGACAGCGTCCCGTGCCGGAACTTGCGCCACGGTCAGTACGTCGCGCAGCGCCTGCGCCTTGGCGGCAAAGCTGACGTCGCGGGGCAGTTGCTGGCTGCCTGCCGGTTCGGCCAGCAACATGCCGATCACCGCGCCGCTGGTATCCAGGATCGGCCCGCCGGCATCGCCGGTCTGGGTCGTCAGGCTGAGCCGGGCAAGTTCCGTCTCGCCCCGCAGGCCTGAGACATCCGCCACCGTGCCAAAGCTCAGCGTCGGTGCGCCCAGCACGCCCTCGTAGGAAAAGCCCGACAGCACCACCTCGGCGTTGATGCGCGGCGCGTCGGTGGCCAGATCGGCCACCTGCATCGGCGCCAGCGGCTCAACCGGGCGCAACACGGCGACGCCAAGTCCGGCGTCGGTGTCGATCACTTGTGCCTCGTAATCATGATCCAGCGTCACCCTTGTGCAGCCGGTCACCGCCTCGGCCACGGTCATCACCGTGCCCTTGCCGTCGACATAAAAGCCCGAGCGCGACAGGCGCGGTTTGCGGATCTGGAGGCCCGACACCAGGTCGACGCGCTGTTCGGCATCGCCGCCTGCGGCAGGGTCCAGCACGCCCTCGGTGCGGGTAAAGCTCTCTTTCATCGCCGCCAGAACGCGGGCGCGCCGGTCCTCGTCGCCCTGCGGCCATATCAGGGTAAAGCCCTTGATCTCGCCATTGGCGAGCGCCGCCTCGGTATAGGAGACGATGCCGTTGCCGCGGCCTTCGAGCGTGAAGCTGTCGCTGCCGCGTTCGCGGGGGCCGTCGAGCGGCACGATTTCCAGCGTCTGCATGATGTCATACAGACCGAACAGCGTCGCCTTGTCGCCCGGCTGGCTGATCAGCAGCACCCGGATGCCTTCGTCGCCGCTGGCCTCGTAATGGGCAAAGGGCGGCTCGTAGCGGCTGAAGCGCACCGCGCCAAGAGGCATGTCCATCTCGATCCCGGCCTGCGAGTCGTAGCGCCGCGCCATGCCGACCGAGATCAGCGGCGCGTTGTACTGGTCCATCAGCGCCCTGCGCTGGAGCGTGGTGAGCACGCCGGTCGCCTCATACCCGTTGAAGCTCTGCCAGTCGGCCATGGACCGGCGGGTCCCGGCGCCAAAGGCGCCGTCGATGGCGGCGTTGTAGAAGCCCGCCGCCTGAAGCGCGGTTTGCAGCGCCTGGCGCTCCTCGCGGCTGAGCGCCTGTTCGCTGCGGCGCGCCTCGGCCGGGGTTTCGTCGGCCGGTTCGGGTTGCGCTGCGGGAGTGGCGGGGGCGGCGGGTTCGGCCGTCTGTTCAACCGGGGCGCTGACCGCGCCCTGACCCAGGACATTGGCGCCGATCGGCCAGAACTGCTGGCCCAGCCCGGCACTGAGGGCGATGAAACTGTCGCGGGGGATACGGCCCTCGGCGCGGTAGACGCGCAGCACCTGTTCGGCATCGGGGCGCAGATAGGGGCCCAGCACGATGCCGTACCAGCCACCGCCCAGCGAGAACCCGGCCACATCGCCCAGGCTGCCGGCATAATCCTGAGCCCGTGCCTGGGCGGTACTCAGATTGGGTTGCGCCTCGATCTGGACCCAGACGACATCGGTATCCGATTGGGCAAAGAGCGGCGAGGCAATCAGCGAAACAAGGGACAGGATTACAGCAAACAGTCTGGTCATTCTTTGGTTCCGTACCTTCAAATACGTATCGTTGAAGCAGGTTATGCAGGTATTTGGCGCAAATGCCATGCCCGGCAACAGGGGAAAAACGGGTGTGGCGCAATCATCGCAGCGGCGGCGGGCGTGCCGCCACAAGCGCCGTTGACGCTGCCCCCCCGCTTGCATAGGAAAGGCGCGACCCGTTTTCCAGCGCCCGAGGCCGCCCGATGACCGACACGACCCGCTCCGCACCGCGCTCTTTCCAGGAAATCATCCTGCGGCTGCAAACCTATTGGGCCTCGAAGGGCTGCGCCATCCTGCAACCCTATGACATGGAGGTGGGCGCGGGCACGTTCCATCCGGCCACGACGCTGCGCGCGCTGGGCAGCAGCCCCTGGGCCGCGGCCTATGTGCAGCCCTCGCGCCGTCCGACCGACGGGCGCTATGGCGAAAACCCGAACCGGTTGCAGCATTATTACCAGTACCAGGTGCTGATCAAACCGAGCCCGCCCGACCTGCAAGAGCTGTATCTCGGCTCGCTGGAGGCGATCGGCGTCGACATGGCGCTGCATGACATCCGGTTTGTCGAGGACGACTGGGAAAGCCCGACGCTGGGCGCCTGGGGTCTGGGCTGGGAGGTCTGGTGCGACGGCATGGAGGTGAGCCAGTTCACCTATTTCCAGCAGGTGGGCGGGCATGACTGCGCGCCGGTCTCGGGTGAGCTGACCTATGGGCTGGAACGTCTGGCGATGTACATTCTGGGCATCGACCATGTGATGGACATGCCGTTTAACGATCCGCAGTCACCTATTCCGCTCAGCTATGGCGACGTGTTCAAGCAGACCGAAGAGGAATATGCGCGCTGGAACTTCGACGTGGCCAATACCGAAGTGCTGCTGCGGCATTTCGAAGAGGCCGAGGCGGAATGTGCCGCGATCCTGGCGCAAACCCATGACGACCCCAAGACCGGCAAGCGCATCGTGATGGCGCATCCGGCTTACGATCAGTGCATCAAGGCAAGCCACATCTTCAACCTGCTGGATGCGCGCGGCGTGATCTCGGTAACCGAGCGGCAGGCCTATATCGGCCGGGTGCGGGCGCTGGCCAAGCAATGCGCGGATGCGTTTGTGCAGACGACCGCCGGGGGCTATGCTGCCGCCTGAGGACATCAGGGCAGAGGCATCCGAATAGAAGAGGCGACGCGCGAGCGCTATGAGGAAAAGCTGCGCAAGGCGCGGCGGCAGCTGAAACGGCAGGTTGGCACGGCGCAAAGCGAGGGCTTCATGACCGGGGCGGCGGCCATGCTGCGGCCCGGTGACGTGGTGATCGACTGCGGCGCCAATGAGGGCGACGTGACAGAGGTTCTGTCGGCGACGGGCGCCACCGTGCATTGTTTCGAACCCGACCCTTATGCCTATTCGCTGCTGGAACGCCGGTTCAGCGCTGCGCCCAATTCGATCTTGCACCACACTTCCCGGTGGGCGCGGCATCAGCGCGGATGCGGCGGATGTGATCGAGGTCGAGATGATCGCTCTCCCGCCTTTCTGGAGGGGCTGATCGCCGATCACGGCGATATCGCGATGCTGAAAATGGATATCGAGGGGGCGGAGCTGGATATCCTGGAAGAGATGGACGCGCGGGATCTCTTTGCGCCGATCCGGGTGAAGCTGGTCGAGATCCATGAACGCAAGTTTTCGGACCTGCGCGACCGGTTTCGGGCGCTGAAGACGCGCATGGCCGGGCGGTTTTCACCGTCGAAGGTCAATCTCGACTGGATCTGACGGCTCAGGCCAGGCCGGGCAACAGGGTCTTGAGACCGGTCACGATCATGCCGACCGCGATGGCGGCCAGGATCATCCCCATCAGGCGGCTCATGATCACGCGGGCGGTTCCCGACAGGTGCCGCGCCAGCGCCGGCGCGTTGTAGAAGGTCAGCGCGAGCAGCGCGACCATCCCGACAAAGACCGCGGCAAAGGCGGTGACATGCGCAGGCGTTGTCGCCTGGTGGGCATAGACGATGAGCGTGGTGATGGTGCCCGGCCCGACGATGATGGGAAAGGTCAGCGGGTAGAAGGCCACAGCGTCCGGCGCCGGATAGGAGCGTTTTTCGTCATCGGTGCCGTGATGCGAGCTGCTTTCGTCGCCGTTCAGCATGTTGAGCGCAAGCAGAAGGACGACCAGCCCGCCCGCGACGCGAAAATCGTCGGTCGATATGCCGAAGAGCGTCAGCACCTGTGTACCGGCCAGGGCAAAGGCGGCGCCGAGCACGAAGCAATAGAGCGCGACCTTCAGCGCGATCTGACGCTGTACCGCCGCCGGGGCGCCTTCGGTCACGCTCAGAAAGATCGGCAGACTGGAAACCGGGTTCATGATCGCGAAGAGCGCGCCGAAAAAAGTGACGGCAAAGCTGGTATCCACGGCCGGTCTCCTACATTTATGCGCACAGATCAAAGCCCACCCTGAACGATTCTGCCGCCCGGCGAAAGCGCGCGGCGCAGAAGGAGAGAGACATGACCGGCAAAGTTCTTGTTATCCTGCTGGCGCTGTGCGCCGTGAGCGCCGGCCTGTCGATGTATTATCTTCAGGTCTACGGCTACTATTACGAGGTCGAGCCGCGCCCGGGGCAGGATGTGACGCTGGTGCCACAGGGCGGCGACCGGGCGGAGGTCATCGCCTATGAAGGATTTCAGGCCATCGACGCCGACAGTTCCCCCATTCGTTACCGTGCTTGTTTCACCACCCCGCTTGATCTCGATGCGCTGAGCGCGGCCTATACCCCGGTCGAGAACCCCGAGCCGCTGACCGCGCCCGCGTGGTTCGAGTGTTATGATGCGGGCGGAATCGACGAGGCGCTGAAAAGCGGCCGCGCGCGGGCCTATCTGGGGGCCAAGAACGTGCATTATGGCGTCGACCGGATTGTCGCCGTGACCGAGGCTGGGCGGGGCTATGCCTGGCATGTGCTGAACAACTGCGGGCAAAAGGCCTATGACGGCACCGTGGTCGGCGAGGAATGCCCGGCCCGGCCCGAGAATTGAGGCGACAGGCCGGGACAGGTGACAGAAACGCTGCACATATCCGCCTTCATGACCGTGACCCTGGGGCTGGCGGTCTATCTGATCGGTGTGCGGATCAACGACCGGCTGCCGTTTCTGGAACGGTTCAGCATCCCCGAACCGGTGACGGGGGGATTGCTGGCCTCGCTGGTGGTACTGGGGCTTTATTCCGGGTTCGGGATCGAGCTGGCCTTTGACCTGACCGGGCGCGATTTCCTGCTGGTGCTGTTCTTTACCGGGATCGGGCTGAACGCGCGGCTTGGCGATCTGATCGCGGGCGGTAAGCCGCTGGCGATCCTGTTGGTGCTGACCCTGCTGACAATCGTGGCGCAAAATGTCATCGGGGTGCTGGGCGCGGTGGTCTTCGGGTTTCCGGCGCAGTCGGGGGTGCTGTTCGGCTCGGCCGCGCTGATCGGGGGACACGGCACCGCCATCGCCTGGGCGCCCGAGGTGGCGCGGGTGACCGGCCTGCCTGCGGCCACCGAGCTGGGGGTCGCGGTGGCGACGCTGGGTCTGGTGATCGCGGCGCTGATCGGCGGGCCCATCGCCACCTATCTGGTGGACAGCCGCAAGCTGACCCCGAACCGCCCGGACGAGGAACTGACCGTTGGTCTGCCCAACGAGCAGGACGAGGAACCGCCCCGGATCGACCACAAGTCGCTGATGCGGGTACTTTTGACGCTGAACGTCTCGATCCTGCTGGGGTATGGCCTGTATGAGAGCATTGACCAGATGGGGCTGAAACTGCCGCTCTTCGTGCCCTGCCTGCTGACCGCCATCGTGGTGGGCAACTTGCGCACGGCGCTGTTTCCGCGCGCCCCGCGCGTGTCGCGCACGCCGACGCTGGCGCTGATTTCGGAATTTGCGCTGGGCGCGTTCCTGGCGATGTCGCTGATGAGCCTGCAACTCTGGACCATTGCCGAGACCGGCCTGGCGCTGGCGGTGATCATCGCGCTTCAGACGCTGTTTGCCCTGGGGTTCATCCTGCTGGTGTTGTTCCCCGCGATGGGCGGCGGTTACCGCGCAGCGGTGCTGGCGGCGGGGTTCGGTGGCTTTGCGCTGGGCGCCACACCGACCGCGATTGCAAATATGACGGCCGTGACCAAGCGCTATGGTCCGTCGCCTCTTGCCTTTATCGTGCTCCCCCTTGTATCCGCCTTCTTTGTGGACATCGCCAATGCGGTCGTCATCCAGATGATCGTCAATTTCTAAGGACCGACCATGCCCGACCTGCTGATCGAACTGTTTTCCGAGGAAATCCCCGCCCGCATGCAGGCGCGTGCCGGCGAGGACCTGAAAAAGCGGATCACTGACGGTCTGGTCGAGGCGGGCCTGACCTATGCCCATGCCGCGGCACTCAGCACGCCGCGCCGCCTTGTGCTGGCGATCGAGGGGCTGCTGGACGCAAGCCCGACCCTGCGCGAAGAGCGCAAGGGCCCCAAGGTGGGCGCGCCCGAGCAGGCGGTCGAGGGGTTCCTGCGTAGCGCCGGGATCAGCCGCGACCAGCTGGAAGAGCGCGAGACGCCCAAGGGCGCGATCTATTTCGCCACTATCGAAAAGCCGGGCCGGCCGGCGGCGGCGATCGTGGCCGAGGTGCTGGAAGACACCATCCGCAACTTCCCCTGGCCCAAGTCGATGCGCTGGGGCGCGGGGTCCTTGCGCTGGGTGCGGCCGTTGCAGTCGATCCTGTGTATCCTGACCACCGAGGCCGGGGCCGAGGTGGTGCCGCTCGACATCGACGGGATCAAGGCGGGCGACAGCACCGCCGGTCACCGCTTCATGGCGCCGAACCGGTTTTCCGTCACCTCGTTCGAGGATTATCAGACAAAGCTCAAACGCGCCTTTGTGGTGCTGGACCCGGTCGAGCGGGCCGAGCATATCTGGAACGACGCCCAGAACATGGCCTTTGCCGCCGGGCTGGAACTGGTCGATGACAAGGGCCTGCTGGCCGAGGTCGCGGGGCTGGTCGAATGGCCCGTCGTGCTGATGGGCCAGATCGGGGGTGAGTTCCTGGACCTGCCGCCCGAGGTCTTGCAAACCTCGATGCGCGAGCATCAGAAGTTCTTCTCGGTCCGCAATCCCAAGACCGGCCGGATCGAACGGTTTGTCACCGTGGCCAACCGCGAGACCGCTGATAACGGCGCCACCATCCTGGCCGGTAACCAGAAGGTGCTGTCGGCGCGTCTGGCCGATGCCAAGTTCTTCTGGGACAATGATCTGCGCGTGGCGCGCGCGGGCATGTCCGACTGGACGGACGCGCTGGAAAACGTGACCTTCCACAACAAGCTGGGAAGTCAGGGCGACCGTATCCGCCGCATCGCCGCGCTGGCGCGCGAACTGGCCCCGGTTGTCGGCGCGGATTCCGGGCAGGCCGAACAGGCGGCAACACTGGCCAAGGCCGACCTGAGTTCCGAGATGGTATTCGAATTCCCCGAACTTCAGGGGTTAATGGGCCGCTATTACATCGCGGCCGCTGGCCATGACGCCGCCATCGCCGCGGTTGCGCAAGAGCATTACGCGCCGCTTGGCCCCTCGGACGACGTGCCCACCGCGCCGCTCTCGGTCACCGTGGCGTTGGCCGACAAGCTGGATACGCTGACCGGCTTCTGGGCCATCGACGAGAAACCCACCGGGTCGAAAGACCCGTTTGCCCTGCGCCGGGCGGCGCTGGGGGTGATCCGGCTGGTGCTGACGAACGATCTGCGCCTGCCGCTCGACCTACCCATCGACGCGCAGCTGGTGCGGCACAAGTACCACGCCAGCAATGGCGCGGCCGCGCTGTCGGACCTGATCGACGAGATCGCTGATCATGGTGTGTTTGGCGCCGCCTTTGAGACCATCAAGGAGAAGCTGGGCGATCCGGGCGCATTGGAGGCGCTGGCCGGGGACGTGCCGGATCTTTCCGCCGATCTCCTCTCCTTCATCCATGACCGGCTCAAGGTCTTCCTGCGCGACGAGGGCATCCGCCACGACGTGATCGACGCCTGTATCGCGATGGAGGGCAACGACGACCTCAACCTGCTGGTCAAGCGCGCCCGCGCGCTCAACGCGGTGATCGCGACCGAGGATGGCGAGAATCTGGTGCAGGGCTTCAAGCGCGCCAACAATATCCTGACCCAGGCCGAGGAGAAGGACGGGGTCGAATATTCCTTTGGCGCCGATATCAAATTCGCCGAAGCCGACAGCGAAAAGGCGCTGTTTGCCGCGCTGGATCAGGCACAGGCGAAAATCGACGCGGCGCTCAAGGCCGAGGATTTCGCCGCCGCCATGACGGCCATGGCCGCCTTGCGCGCGCCGGTCGATGCCTTCTTTGATCAGGTGCAGGTCAATTCCGACAACCAGGTGGTGCGGCGCAACCGCCTGAACCTGCTCAGCCAGATCCGCAAGGTCTGTTCCAGCACCGCCGATCTGACCCGGATCGAGGGCGGAGCGACTTGAACTAGGCGGGCGGGTGCCGGGCGGGCGCCCCCTGCTGCTTCTTTCTGGTAACAAATACTCATTTCCCCGGCTGCCGCAGGTGCCGCCTGTGCGCACATGGCGCTTGCGCCAGCCCCAAACGCCCTTATTCTGCACCCAAACCAAAAGGTGCCGCAGTGCAGAATAATCCGAACACGACGTTGATCACCGCCATCGCACCGGTGGCAACCGCCACCCATGGCGGGCGGGCGAAATGCCTGCAACGGCTGGTGCGGCTCGACCTGCCGGTGCCACGCACCGTGGCGCTCTCCTTTTCGGCGGTGCATGACATCGCGCGGGGGCAACTGCCCGATATCGCCGCCATCGTCAGCCAGTTCGAACCGACCGCGCTGCTGTGCGTGCGGCCCAGCTCCGAGGATCCCGATTGGGGCGGGCCCGGCGCGGTGCTGAACATCGGCATGAACGATGCCCGTTTTGTTGAACTCAGCGACAAGATGGGGGCCGAGGCGGCGGCGGCGCTTTATCTGCGCTTTGTCCAGACCTTTGCCATTCACGTGGCGCGGCTGGATCCGGATGTTTTTGACGAGATCGAGGCCGATGGCCGCGAGGGGCTGCGCCAGAGCTTGCGCGCCTATGAGGACGAGACCGACGAGAGTTTCCCGCAGGATCCGGGTGAACAGCTGGCTGCTGTGCTGCGCTCGATGGCGCGCGCCTGGGATGGCACCTCGGCCCGGCTGTTGCGTCAGGCCAAGGGCGCGCCCGCCGATGCAGGGCTGGGCCTTGTTGTGCAGGAGATGATCCCGGGCGTCGGCCAGGGCGAATGCGGCTCGGGCGTGCTGCAACTGGTGGAGCCCGCCACCGGGCTGCCGCAGATCACCGGCCGTTACCTGAGCCAGAGCCAGGGGCGCGACGCGCTGGGGGCAGGGGCCGAGGCGCTTTATCTCGAAAAGGATCCACGCGGTGTCTCGCTTGAGGATGTGGCGCCCGAGGCCTTTGCCGCGCTCAAGACGCATGCGGCGCTGATGCGTGAAAAACTGCGCGAGGAGATGCAGGTCGAGTTCGTGATCGAGAACGGCCATGTGCATATTCTCGACGGCGTCCGGGTGCCGCGCAGTGCGCGTGCGGCCCTGCGGATCGCGGTGCGGCTGGCCGAGGACGGCATCATTCCGCCGCAAGAGGCGGTGATGCGGATCGACCCGCATTCGATCAACGAGCTGTTGCACCGGCAGGTGCACCCGCAGGCCAAGCGCGATGTGCTGACCACTGGCATCGCCGCCAGCCCGGGGGCTGCCACGGGCAAGATCGTGTTCACCGCGGCCGAGGCGCAGGCCAGCGCCGCGCGGGGGGAACCCTGCGTTCTGGTGCGGCGCGAGACCTCGCCCGAGGATGTGCGCGGCATGCATGCCGCCGTGGCGGTACTGACCGAGCGGGGCGGCATGACCAGCCATGCGGCGGTGATCGGGCGCGGTCTGGGCCTGCCGTGTATCGTTGGCGCCTCGGACATGGAATTCCAGACCAAGACGCGGATGATCAAGGCGCCCGACGGGCGGGTGTTTCGTACCGGCGACATCCTGACCATCGACGGCAGCACCGGCCAGGTGCTGGCGGGCGAGCCCGCGATGATGGAAGCGGCGCTGGACGACAGTTTCCAGACGCTGATGGCCTGGGCCGATGCCGAGCGCGATATCGGCATCCGTGCCAATGCCGACACGCCTGCCGATGCGCAGACTGCGCGCAACTTTGATGCGCAGGGGATCGGGCTGTGCCGGACCGAGCACATGTTCTTTGAACCGGGCAGGCTGACGGTGATGCGCGAGATGATCTTTGCCGCCACGCCTGCGGGGCGCAAGGCCGTGCTGGAGCGGCTGTTGCCGATGCAGCGCGAGGATTTTGTGCAGCTCTTCCGCATCATGGAGGGCAAGCCGGTCTGTATCCGCCTGTTCGATCCGCCGCTGCACGAGTTCCTTCCCACCACGCGCGCCGGTCAGCGCGAGCTGGCAGAGGCGCTGGATATTCCGGTCAGCGACGTGACCCGCCGGGTCGAGGCGATGAGCGAGTACAACCCCATGCTGGGGCTGCGCGGCGTGCGCCTGGGCGTGACCGTGCCCGAAATCTACGACATGCAGGCGCGGGCCATCTTCGAGGCGACGCTGGAGGCCAGCCGCAAGGGCGAACCGGTGGTGGCCGAGGTGATGATCCCGCTGGTGTCGGCCAAGCGTGAGGTGGAACTGGTCAAGGCGCGCATCGATGCGGTGGCGGCGGCGGTGGCCTCGGAGCGGGGGCAGGAGTTCGACTATCGTCTTGGCGTGATGGTCGAGACGCCGCGCGCCTGCCTGCGCGCCGACGAGATTGCGCATTGCGCCTCGTTCCTGAGTTTTGGCACCAACGACCTGACGCAGATGACCTATGGCCTGTCGCGGGACGACGCCGGCCGGTTCATGTCGGCCTATGTCCGGCAAGGGGTGTTCACCGAAGATCCGTTCCATGTGCTGGACCAGGATGGCGTGGGCGAATTGTTGAAACTGGGGGTGGAACGGGGCCGGCGGGCCAAGCCTGAAGTAACCGTTTCAGTCTGTGGCGAACATGGCGGCAACCCCGAATCAATCGCCTTTTGCAGGGCTGCCGGGTTTGACTATGTGTCCTGTTCCCCCTTCCGTGTACCGGTCGCGCGCCTGGCTGCGGCGCAATTGGCAATCTCGGATAAACTTGGTATATAGTTTGGCGATCAACCTCTAGATATAGTGGTGATGCACCGATTCAGCGTTCGAAAAATCTCTGTGTTTTCGGGCGATAGACCCTTGCAAATTCTCCAAAACTGGACCTTTGCGAAAGTCTGAGGTATTGGCACCTCTGCGCCGACTGGGGAGGAACCGGCGCGGTTGCCTTGTGTGGGGTTTGGGATATGAAACGATTTCTACTGACAGCCTTGCTGTCGGCCGCCATCGCGGTGCCGAATATTTCCATGGCGGATCGAGGGTCAGAGCGCCAGGCTGTGGCAAAATCTGCTGAATCTGCGCCGAAGGGAAAGCGGTTTCGCGACTATCTGAACGCCTTCCGTCCACAACCCGACGCGGGTCCGGTCGAGGTGTCGTTTTCGCGGACCTGGATCGACGAACAGCCCAAGGCGCAAGGCGGCGAGCAATGGGCCTGTCTGGCCGAGGCGCTTTATTTCGAGGCGCGCGGCGAGACTGTCAAAGGGCAGTTCGCGGTTGCCGAAGTGATCCTGAACCGGGTCCAGAGCGAACGTTTTCCCGACACCCCCTGTGGTGTGATCAAGCAGGGGACGGGTCGCAAGTACCAATGCCAGTTCACCTACACCTGTGACGGGCGCAAGGATGTGATCGCCGAGAAGGCCGCTTATGAACGGGTGGCCAAGGTGGCCCGGC
Source organism: Ruegeria sp. PrR005 (assembly GCF_010500245.1). Lineage (GTDB taxonomy): Bacteria > Pseudomonadota > Alphaproteobacteria > Rhodobacterales > Rhodobacteraceae > Ruegeria_B > Ruegeria_B marisflavi. The sequence goes on along the minus strand of NZ_JAAGOX010000054.1, from coordinate 86,705 downwards.
TGGCGCTGGACGGGGTGGCCGAAAAGCTGACGGGCGGCGCCACCTATTATCACACCACTGCCGTGCGCCCCAGCTGGTCGCGGCGGTTCACCCAGACCGCCAAGATCGGCGTTCACGTGTTCTACAGCCCGGGTCAGCGCACCGCCAGTAACTGATCGGGCCGGTTCGGAACCGATTGACGCACCCGCGCGCAGCCATGCTGGAAGACGTGCCAAGAGCGTCTATATTGCGGGTCACGGAGGCCCGCGATGAAACTTACCCGTAGACAGGTTCTGACGACCGGCGCCGCGTTGGCATTGTTGCCGCGCCGCGCCTTTGCCGCCATGCCCGAGCTGGTCGCGGCTGAGAGCCGCCAGCAGATCGCGCCCGAGGGATATCCCGACACCGCGATCTGGAGCTATGGCGGCGGCACCCCCGGCCCCGAAATCCGGGTCGCGCAGGGAGACAGGGTTTCCCGCCGACTGGTCAATAAATTGCCGCAGCCGACGGCGGTGCATTGGCACGGCATCCGCATCGACAACGCGATGGACGGTGTGCCCGGCCTGACGCAGGAGGCGGTGCCGCAGGGCGGCAGTTTCGAGTATGATTTTCAGGTGCCGGATGCCGGTACCTATTGGTACCACTCGCACAACCGCTCGATGGAGCAGGTCGCGCGCGGTCTTTACGGCCCGTTGATCGTGGGCGAGCCGCAGGCCCCCGATATCGACCGCGATATCGTGCTGATGCTGGACGACTGGCGGCTTGATCCCGAAACCGCCACCATCGACGGGAATTTCGACAACGGCCATGACCTGAGCCATGCCGGGCGGTTTGGCAACCTGTTCACCGTGAACGGCCGGTTTGACCCGGCTTTCGAGGTGAAGAACGGCGAGCGGTTGCGTCTGCGGCTGGTCAATGCCGCCAATGCGCGGGTGCTTGAGGTCGGGCTGGACGGACTGGAGGGCTGGATCGTGGCGCTGGACGGGATGCCGTTGGAGGCACCGCTGGTGGTCAGCGGTGCCTTCTCGCTGGCCCCGGCGCAGCGGGCCGACCTGTTCGTGGACGTCACCGCCGAGAGCGGCGCGGCGGCCAGTCTGCTGAGTATCGAACGCGACGGCGGTTTTGGCCTCTGCCGGTTCGACGTGGGCGGGCAGGCGGCCCAGGCGCGCCGGGGCGTGCCCGAGGCGCTGCCGCCCAATCCGCTGCCCGAGATTGGCGATCTTGCGGCGGCGCCGCTGCATGAGATGCGCCTTCAGGGCGGGGCGATGCGCTGGCTCGACCGCGCCCTGCTGGGCGAAACCGAGATGGGTGGGCGCGAACTGGCGCAACTGGGCAAGTTCTGGGCGCTCAATGGCCGGGCCGACCGGCCCGAGGCCCCGTTCCTCGACGCCGCGCGCGGCAGCCTGCATCGCATCGCTTTTGTCAACGAGACGGGTTTCGACCATGGCATGCATCTGCATGGCCACCATTTCCGCCTGATCGGGGCAAATGGCGAACCGGGCCCCTGGCGCGATACTGTGCTGGTGCCGCCGGGCGAAACCCGGCAGATCGCGCTGGCGGCGGACAATCCGGGCAAGTGGCTTTTGCATTGTCACATGCTGGGCCACGCCATGTCGGGCATGACAAGCTGGTTTCGCGTCACCTGATGCCGCATTCGGTTGCCGGCATGGCGTATGTCGTCATATTATGGACGGCGAAAGCGCCTATTGAGGGCCAAATTGACATGACCCCGGAAAGGCCCGCCAGATGAGTTCCGAAATCCGCCTCGCCTTTGCCCATCCCTCGGAACGGTCCGAGGCGACGGCATCGCGCGGTCCGCTGGACCGTATCTCGCTGCGCGATCATGTGGTCGAGGTCGAGATCGGCGCCTTTCAGGCCGAGCGCGGCACCACCCAGCGCATCTGTTTCAACGTGGTGGTCGAGGTGATGCCTCTGACCGGCCCCATCGACGACGACGTGGACCGGATCCTGTCCTATGACCGGGTGACCGAGGCGATTGCCCGTGCCCTGGCCGAAGAGCGGTTGAACCTGCTCGAAACCCTGGCCGAGCGGGTAGCGGAACTGATCCTGCACGAGCCGCAGGCTGTGCGGGCCTTTGTCCGCATCGAGAAGCTGGATCGCGGCCCCGGCGCGCTGGGGGTCGAGATCGTGCGAGGCCGCGACAAGCTGCATGTGGACCAGACCGAGGATCTGCGCCCGCATCCGCGCCTAGTCTATCTGTCGAACGCGGCGATAGACTCGGGGCACCTCAAGGGCTGGATCGACCAGCTGGAACATCGCGACCGGCCGCTGATCATCTGTGTCGGCGCTTCGGCGCTGGCGGTGCCGCAGACCGGGCACGCGATGACCCAACGGCGGATCGACCTGCTCGCGATCGAACAGAATGCCTGGCGGCTGGCGGCGAAGGATCACCGTTGCAAGGTGGTGTCGACCCGGACCGAGCTGGACTGGGCGATGAAGAACGGCCAGATCTGCGTCTGGGCGCCGTCCAAGATCGTGTTGGACGCGGTCGATGGCCCCTCGGCCAAGCCCTCGGATGCAGTGGCGTTGGCCGCCTGGTTCGCCGCCACATTCGAGGCGGGCGAAATGCTGGTGATCGGCGCGGCGCTGCCTGCCCAAGCCGGCGTGCCGCTGCGCGCGGTGCCGGTGGAGCAAGCCGACCTGTGAGCGACTATTTCCGACCGCTGGTGCAGCAGGGCGCGGCACGGCCCAAGGATGCAGTGCCGCTGGGTGGTGGCGAGTTGTGGTTCACCCATGCCGAACACCTGTCCCGTGACGGGGCAATCGAAGTCGTTCCGGTCGCGGGGATTCCCGCGCCATGGCTGGAGCGGCTGACCGGGGCGCGCGATGCGATTGCCGGGCTCGACATGGCCCGCCCGCATCTGATGGGTATCCTGAACGTCACGCCCGACAGTTTCTCGGATGGCGGGCGGCACTATGGTGTGGCCGACGCCGTGCAGGCCGCGCTGGCGATGGTGGAGCAGGGCGTCTCGCTGCTGGATATTGGCGGAGAGTCCACCCGCCCCGGCGCCATCGAAGTGCCGGTCGACGAGGAAATCCGCCGTATCGAGCCGGTGATCGAGGCGATCCGGGCCGAAACCGGCACTGCGATTTCCATCGACACCCGCAAGGCAGCGGTGGCCGAGGCGGCGCTGGCCGCCGGTGCGAGCCTGGTCAACGACGTGTCGGGGTTTACCTTTGACGCCGGGCTGGCGCCGCTCTGCGCCGACACCGGCACACCGGTCTGCATCATGCATGCGCAGGGCGATCCGGCGACCATGCAGCAGGATCCGCACTACGACAACGTATTGCTCGACGTCTACGATTTCCTGTCGGCGCAGGTGGACAGGCTGGCGGCGGCGGGTCTGGCGCGCGGTCAGATCGTGATCGACCCGGGCATCGGGTTCGGCAAGACACAGGTGCATAACCTGACGCTCTTGCGGAACCTGTCGCTGTTCCACGGCATCGGCTGTCCGATCCTGTTGGGGGTCTCGCGCAAGCGGTTCATCGGCACCATCGGCAAGGAACCGCTGGCCCAGGCGCGCGCGCCGGGCTCGATTTCTGTTGGATTGGCGGGGCTTGCGCAGGGCGTCCAGATATTGCGGGTCCACGACGTGGCCGAAACCGCGCAGGCCTTGCGTCTGTGGGCTGCCGTCCGTTAAAGCTGATCTTTACAAGATCAGAACGACAGTGAGGCGGCGATGCGCAAGCTTTTCGGAACCGACGGGGTGCGGGGCACCGCCAATACCCACCCGATGACCGCCGAGATGGCGCTGAGGATCGGGGCCGCCGTGGGGCGCTATTTCCGCCGCGACGCCAGCGGTGTGCACCGGGTTGTTATTGGCAAGGACACCCGCCTGTCGGGTTATATGCTGGAAAGCGCGCTGACTGCCGGGCTGACCTCGACCGGCATGAATGTGCTGCTGCTGGGGCCGGTGCCGACGCCTGCCGTCGGGTTGATGACCCGCTCGATGCGGGCCGATCTTGGGGTAATGATCTCGGCCAGCCACAACCCGGCCGAGGATAACGGCATCAAGTTCTTTGGCCCGGACGGGTTCAAGCTGTCCGACCAGGCCGAGATCGAGATCGAGGCGCTGATCGAAGAGGGTGTGCACCCGGCGCAGGCCCAGAATATCGGCCGCGCCAAGAGGGTGGATGATGCCCGGTTCCGCTATGGCGAGCGGGTGAAATCCTCGCTGCCGCGCGATCTGCGGCTCGACGGGCTCAAGGTGGTGGTCGATTGCGCCAATGGCGCCGCCCACCGCGCCGCGCCCGAGATCCTGTGGGAACTGGGCGCCGATGTGATCCCTGTGGGTATCGCGCCCGACGGGCTGAATATCAATCGCGGCTGCGGCTCGACCCATCCGCAAACGGCGGCCGAGCAGGTTGTGGCGCATGGCGCCCATGTCGGTATCGCGCTGGATGGCGATGCGGACCGGGTGATCGTGATCGACGAGACCGGCACCCCCGCTGATGGCGACCAGCTGATGGCGCTGCTGGCGGCGCGCTGGGCGGCCGAGGGGCAGCTGAAAGGCGGCGCGCTGGTGGCGACGGTGATGTCGAACCTGGGGCTGGAACGGTATCTGGCCGGGCAGGGGATCGGGCTGGAGCGCACCGCCGTTGGCGACCGCTACGTGGTCGAGCGGATGCGCGAGGGCGGTTTCAACCTGGGCGGCGAGCAATCGGGCCATATCGTGATGAGTGATTTTGCCACCACCGGCGACGGGCTGATGGCGGGGCTGCATTTTCTGGCCGAGATGGTGCGCTCGGGCCAGCCCGCCAGCGCGCTGGCGCGGCAATTCGCGCCGGTGCCGCAACTGTTGAAAAACGTGCGCTATGCCGCCGGGCAGGCGCCGCTGGAGATGGCGCCGGTGCAGCGGGCGATTGCCGAGGCCGAGGTGGCGCTCAAGGGTTCGGGCCGGTTGCTGATCCGCAAATCGGGCACCGAACCGCTGATCCGGGTGATGGCCGAATGCGAGGATGAGGCGCTGCTGACCCTTACCGTCGACAGCGTGGTCGAGGCGGTGGCCGACGCGGTATCCGCGCCGGCCTAGGGGGCGCTGCCCCCCGTCGCGCGGACGCGCGACTCCCCCGGAGTATTTTCGGCGAAATGAAGCGAGGGTGGCGTTAACGGCCGGTGAACAGCCGCCGCAGCGCGCCATATTGGCTGAGCGCGACACCGGTCAGGATCATCAGGAGCGCCCAGAGCAGGGTGGGTGGCAGCGGCTCGCCCAGCACCAGTGCGCCCAAGAGTACCGACCAGACCGGCACCTGGTAGTTGGTCAGGCTCATGAAGACGGGACCGGCGGTGCGCGCCACGATGATCCGGAGCAGGTTCGCCGCCGCTGTCGGCACCAGTCCCAGTAGTGCGATCAGCATCAGCCCCTTGCTGCCCGGGTCAGGCGGCAGCCCGTGGCTGACCAGCGCCAGCGGGATCACGACGGCCGAGCCGATCAGCAGCGTCGCCGCAGAAAGGCCCACCGGGTCGAGCGGCGGCAACCGCCGCATCAGCACCGAGCTGGTTGCATAGCAACCCGCCGCCGACAGGCAGGCGAGCCGTCCCAGAGGCTCTATGCCCGCGCCGCTGCTGGCGAAGGCGCCGGGGCCGATCAGCAGCACGATCCCGGCAAAGCCGATGATAAAGCCCAGGGTCTTGCGCCAGGTCATCCGCTCGCCTGGAAGCAGGAAATGCGCCATCGGCAGCACGATCAGCGCCACCGCCGCCATCGACACGCCGGTAAAGGACGAGGTCACGTATTGCTGGCCCCAGGCGATCAGCATGAAGGGCGCGGCAGCAGAGAGGACCGCCACCAAGGTCAGCGTGGGCCAGTTGGTATCTTCGGCGGTGAACATGCGCCCGCCGCGCGCCAGCCAGACCAGAGCGGTCAGCGTGGCGGCAAAACCGATGCGCCCGGCGGCAACCCAGAAAGGCGGCGCTGTTTCCAGCGCCATCGCCTGGACCAGAAAGGTGCCGCCCCAGACAAAGCCGAGCGTGGCGATCATGGCCCAGCTTTTGCCGGTAATGTCGGGGGTCTGGGTCACTTATGCGCTTTCGTTCGGGCCGCGCCAGATGACCCCGGCGCGACGCCGGGGTCAATGGGCGACGGTTCGGTTTGGGCCGAAGATTAGCCCCTCAGCTTGTGATGCAGGAGGATCGGCACCGCAAGATCCTCTTCATCGGTCAGGTGCCGGTCGAGCAGCTGCTCGATCGCGGTGGCGGCAATCAAGATACCGACTGGGGTCGCGGCCGCTGCCAGCGCGCCAGTCTGCAAAATCGCACATTGGCCAATTCCATCAAAACGAACCCGCGCGGGATCACGCCGGTAAATGAGCCAATGTTGGGATTTCGCCAGCGTCGCCGCTCTGGCAGCCCTAGAAAATGAAGTCGTCGACTGTTAGACCCGTTACGTTCAGGATTTCAACAGTGTTTTCTCCCACGGCGCCGCCCAAGGCAGCCCCAAGGTCTATCGTCGTTTGGCCATCGGCAACTGAAACAAAATCGTCGCCGTCGTCCAGCACGCCACTACCGTTCGAATCCAGGTCGTCGAAGCTCAAGGATTGCGAGTGTCGCGCCAGTAGCGCGTCAAGAGCCTTTTCAGGGAGTCTGTCGAGGCCCTTCCTCGGGATTGAAAGGTCGACTATTACGAGTTCGGACAGGTCTATCTTGTCCTTGCCCCGCTCGAAATCGACTATCTGATCCTGGCCATTATCTGGACGAAATACGAAGATGTCCGAACCCGTGAGCGCCCCAAATTGAAACATGAAATCCCCAACCAAAAGGTCGTTGCCGGTTCCGCTGATCAGGGTGTCGTTGCCGCCAACAGATTGGAAATTCCCAAGGTAAGCGTCGCCGTACATCTCGTTTTTGAACGCGCCGTCACCCGCAATCAGAAGGTCGTTTCCACCGGTTGAAAACGCCTGCATGTTATAGGCATCACCGTACATCTCGTTCCGTTCAGCATTGTCACCGCCTGTCAAGGTGTCGTTGCCACCGGTGGCCCCGCTCGCCAGGTTGCTGCTGTCTCCTGCGATGACATTTGTTCCGGAATAGCTTGCCGAAATCGCTAGCGTATCGTTGCCGCCCGTTCCCGGGCCGAGCAGCGTGTTCCCAGCGTCCCCGATCAGAAAGTTGTCTCCGGTATCTGCGCTGTCAAACGTGTCGTCTGCGAACGGGCCGCTCGAAAACCCAGCGATTTCGATGAATGTGGCCATTGTATTCCCCCCCCTGGAAAATAGGGCGCTAGTGGAGGACGGTTACTCAGGTCAGTCAAGTATTGACCTTTTCGGTTATTTTCAAAATGGCAAGAAAAAGGGTTCACGAACCCGTGAAACGATTCGTTTCCAAATTGGAACCGAATTTATAGCGAAAAATCTGCCAACAAAGAGGCGCGCCAGCGGCGCGCCTCTTGTATCTCCGGCTGTCCGGCGATCAGTTCTTGGACTTGTCGACCATCTTGCCGGCCGAGATCCAGGGCATCATGGCGCGCAGTTTCTCGCCCACCTGCTCGATCTGGTGTTCGTCGTTCAGGCGGCGGGTGCCTTTGAAGAAGGGCTGTCCGACGGCATTTTCCTGCATGAAGTCACGCACGAACTTGCCGGTCTGGATGTCGCGCAGGATCGCTTTCATCTCGGCCTTGGTGCGCTCGTAGGGCAGAACCCGCGGACCCGAGACATACTCGCCATACTCGGCGGTGTTCGAGATCGAGTAGTTCATGTTGGCGATGCCGCCTTCGTAGATCAGGTCGACGATCAGCTTCACTTCGTGCAGGCACTCGAAATAGGCCATCTCAGGTGCATAGCCGGCCTCGACCAGGGTTTCGAAACCCATGCGGATCAGCTCGACCAGACCACCGCACAAAACGGCCTGCTCGCCGAACAGGTCGGTTTCGCATTCCTCGCGGAAGTTGGTCTCGATGATGCCCGAGCGGCCGCCGCCGATGGCGGAGCAATAGGACAGGCCGATTTCCAGCGCCTTGCCGGTGGCGTCGGTGTGAACCGCGACCAGGCAGGGCACGCCGCCGCCCTTGGTGTATTCGCCGCGCACGGTGTGGCCGGGGCCCTTGGGCGCCATCATGATGACGTCGACGCCTTCTTTCGGCTCGATCAGGCCGAAATGCACGTTCAGGCCGTGGGCAAAGGCGATGGCCGCGCCTGGACGGATGTTGTCATGCACGTATTTCTTGTAGGTCTCGGCCTGAAGTTCGTCCGGCATGGTGAACATGATCACGTCGCACCAGGCTGCCGCTTCGGCGATGCCCATGACCTTGAGCCCTTCGCCTTCGGCCTTCTTGGCCGAGGCCGAGCCTTCGCGCAGGGCGACGACCAGGTTCTTGGCGCCCGAGTCGCGCAGGTTCAGCGCGTGGGCGTGGCCCTGGGAGCCGTAGCCCAGGATGGCCACTTTCTTGTCCTTGATCAGGTTGATGTCGCAGTCACGATCGTAATAGACGCGCATGATGCCGGTCCTTTCTGTTTCGATTGCCGCGTTTCTAACGGTTGCGGCGGTGGGTTGCGAGAGGATCAGGGTTGAGAGTTTTCCAATTTAGTGAAAGATAATTCGTCAGATGTGCAGATTGTGGAAAATTCATGCTTGACGATATCGACCGCCGCATCCTGCGCCATTATCAGGCCGACCCCAGTCTCGGCGCCGCCGAACTGGCCGAGCGGTGCCGGATCAGCTCGGGCGTCTGCTGGCGGCGGATCGAGAAGATGCAGGCGGCTGGCATCATCCAGGGGCAGGAGGCGGTGATCGACTGGGCGGCGCTGGGCTTTGCGGTCGAGGTCAGTTTGCGCGTCACGCTCGACAAGACCCAGCCGCGCGCCTTTGACGATTTCATCGAGGCCGCCCGCAAGGTGCCCGAGGTGATCGAGATCCAGACCTTTCTGGGCCGGGTCGATGTGCGCCTGTCGGTGATTGCCCGCGACATGGCGCATTACCAGCAGCTTTATCGCGACCGCATCCTGACCCTGCCGCATATCGCCGATATCGAGGCGCTGATGCATATCGCGCGGCTCAAGCGCGACGAGGTACTGCCGGTATGACCGAGCTGGACGAGATCGACCGCAAGCTGCTGCGCGCCCTGGCGCAGGACGCAACCCAAAGCGCGGGCGCGCTGGGCCGGCGGTTCGGCCTGTCACAGCCCGCTACATGGCGGCGCATCCGGCGGCTGGAGGAGGCGGGGGTGATCAAGGGCCGCCGCCTGCGCCTGAACGCCGAGGCGTTGGGATTTGGCGTCACCGTATTTCTGGGGGTCAAACTGGCGCGCAAGGGCCGCGTCAGCCTGGAGGATTTCGAACGCGCCGTCAGCGCTATCCCCGAGGTGCAGACGGTCGAGCATGTGCTGGGCCTTTATGACTATCGCCTGCGGGTGGTGGCACGGGATCTGAGCGATTTTGAACGTATCCTGCGGCGGCGCATCATGACCTTGCCCGGCGCGGGCGAGGTCGAGGCCAACGTTCTGCTGAGCGAGGAGCGCTTGCCGGGGCCGATCGGCTGAACCTAGCCTGCAAGTCGGACCGAAACGGTTGACAGCGCATCGCGGATCCGGTCGCGCAAAAGGTGCGCGAAGTCACGGTCCTTGTAATATTCTGTCTGGATGAACTGTTCGGCGTCGAACTGCGGATCCAGCATCAACAGGTCGCGTGCCGCCGTCTGTGTTCGCTCTGGCTGGTTCAATTGTGTCGCGGCGGCGGCACGATAGGCTGCCGACCGCCGGGTCAGACGCGAGAATTCGCCCACCACCCGGTAGCAGGTTTCGAAATCGCCCTGAACGTAGTGGGCTACCGCTTCGAGCTCGCGGCAGTATTCCGGCAGGAACGGATCGAGCATCTTGGCCCGTTCAAGATAGGTGAGCGCCGTTTTTCCATCGCCCAGGAAATTGTATAGCTCGCCGGTGCGCCCCACCACATAGGCATGGCTGGGGTTGAGGGTCAGCGCGCGGTCGAAATGGTATTTCGCAAGTGCGAAATCTGATTGATAGAAGGCCAGCGATCCGACGATGCGATGGCTGTCGGCGTCGGTTTCGTCCAACTCTATCGCGCGCTTGCCGGCACGCATCAACTCGTCCCAGACGTCTTCACCCGTCCATTCAGAGACCGTGGCCAGCGCACAGGCCCGCCAGGCATATGCCCGACCGAACTCAGGGTCGCGATCCAACGCCTCGTCGAACCAGCGCAGCGCCTGTTCCGCGTTTTCCCGGGTCACTCCGCCGAGGCGATGATAGGACAGGCCGCGAATGAGGCATTCGTATGCCTCCAGATCCTTGGGGCGTTTGCGGCGGGCCAGTGCCTCGGCCTGCCGTTCTATCTGACCGGCAACGCAAGAGACGATCTTGGCCACAAGGTCGTCCTGGATATCGAACAATTCGTCCATGCTGCAATCAGCGCGTTCCGCCCAGACCTGTTCGTTCGATTCCGTGTCGGTCAGGTGCGCGCTGATCCGGACGCGTGACCCGAGTTTGCGTACCCCGCCTTCGAGACAGAACCGCGCCGCCAGGCTCCGTCCTATGTCGGGTGCATTCGCATCTATGCCCTTTAGACCAAAGCTGGCATTTCGCGAGATCACGGTCACATCTGGAAAGCGTGCCAACTCGGTGATCAGGTCGTCGGTCAGACCTTCGGCGAAATATTCCTGGTCGGGGTCGCTACTGAGGTTTCGGAAAGGAACGACTGCTATCGAATTGACCAAACGCTCGCTCCGCGCAGGTTCCGGCAGTCGGGGCTCCTCGATCATCGCCGTGCCAAGGCTCTGCATGCCGAGCTCGCCAATGACGGTATAGAGCGTGACGGTGTGTTCAATGTTCTTGAGAGGCCTTTCACCAAGTTTCTGAAACCTGAGCTGCGCGCCCCGCTTTGCGTAGTCGAACACCGCGCCGCTGAGCAGGACCGTGCCGGGTTCTGCCAGTCCTTCGATCCGGCTGGCAATGTTCACGCCGTCGCCCAACAGGTCGTCACCTTCCACGATAACATCCGCCAGGTGCAGCCCGATCCTGAGTTCCAGGCCGATGGACTGGCGCGACGCGGGTTCCGCCAGATGGAGCTGAGTTTCGTAAGCGCAGCGAACAGCCGCTACCGGGCTGGAGAATTCCAGGAAAAAGCCGTCTCCGGCGCGGTTGAAGATGCGCCCGTTATGTCGGGCCGCTGTTCTTTGGAGCAGCGTGGTCAGCCGTGTCGTCCGGTCGAGCGTACCGGTCTCGTCGCGCTGCATCTGGGCAGAATAGCCGACGATATCCGCTGCCATGATTGTGGACAGGCGTCTTTTCAATATTTCCCCTCGAACCGCAGGCTGGAAACCCTGGCGATTATTGTCATGCAAAGCCTGAAAAACATCAAATGTTAATACCGGACAGGGGAGAACGGCAAGGTTTCGGACGCTCCGGTTCTGCGCCGCGTGCCAGCAGCGACTTGCCGACTGCAAGCGGGCGTTGCCTGTGTCGCTCGGCACTGTTCCCCGACGGAAACAGGCGACGGCTGGGAGGCGAGGTCAGTACTCCGAGCGAACCCGGTAACCCGGATGATGGGTCATCCGGACAAAGGTCACCGGCTGGCCCTTGAGCCAGGTGGTCCGTTCCAGCAGCATGACCGGGGTGCCCGGCGTGGTGGCCAGGAAATCGGCCAGCCTGCTGTCGGCGGCCACTGCGGAAAAGGCAATCTCTGCATCGGTGAAGGGGATCGCGTTCAGCAGCCATTCGTTGGGGCCGATTTTTGTTAGGTCGGCCTGTTCGATGGCGGGCACGACGCGGAGGTTGACCCAGCGCTCCTCGAACTGGAAGGGGCGGTTGTTGGCGTAATGCATGCACGTCAGGTGCAGCACCCGCGTGCCGGTTTCGAGCCCAAGCTGCGAGGCAAGCCAGGCCGGGGCCTCGGCCACCTTGCGCTCGACCAGGGCATAGCGGTACTCGGCGTTCTGTTCTTCGACGATGTGGCGCACGATTGCGATCTCGAACCGCGCCTGTTTGACCGGGGCGGTCATGACGCGAGTGCCGCTTTTTCGGCGGCGCTCGACAAAACCCTGATCCGCCAGCTCGCGCAAGGCACGGTTGACCGTGGCCCGGGCACAGCCGAACTCTTCGGCCAGTTCCGCCTCTGTCGGCAGCAAGGTACCCTGCGGCCAAACGCGGCTTTCTATCCGGCGTTTCACCTCGTCCCGGACGGCGTGAAAACTGGTGCGCATCTGTTTCTTCAACAGCAATTGCCTTCCGCTGAAAAAAAACTCCGTTGGCTATTGCCCAGATTCCGGCCCGAGAGTAAAGGGGAATTGACGCTAACTAGTGTCATATTCGTGACAGGAGAGCCTGCAATCGGGTTTTATAGGTCTGGACGATCCGGTCGTGTTCAACATGTCTGCCGGACCTGACCCTGTGCCGTCCGGCCGACCACAGGTCGGTGACGATCCTGTCGGGTGCCGAAAAGCAAAGCCCGTCCAGCATGGCGTCGCCGTCGAGCGTGCAGAGTGCCGGGCCGCTGGCGTCGATCGCCACCAGATCGGCCAGCGCACCGGGCACGATGCGGCCTGAATTCCGGCCAAGTGCCCGCGCCCCGCCTGAGGCCGCGCCAAGGTAGAGCGCGGCGCCGACCGAGCCTTCGCCCGCGATCATCACGTTGCGTTGCAGGTGATGCAGGCGTTGGGAGTATTCGAGCGTACGGAGCTCTTCGCCCAGGGCGATGCGGACGTTGGAATCGGATCCGACACCGAAGGCGCCGCCGTTTTGCAGGTAGAGCGGCCCGTTGAACGGGCCGTCACCCAGGTTAGCCTCGGTGATCGGACAAAGACCCGCAACTGCGCCGGACCGCGCCATTGCGATGGTCTCGGCCTCGGTCATATGGGTGGCGTGGATCAGGCACCATTGCGCGTTCACCTCGGCATGCGAGAGCAGCCAGTCGACCGGGCGCGCGCCCAGCCAGGCGCTGATCTCCTCGACCTCGCGGGGTTGTTCGGCGATGTGGATGTGGATCGGGTTGTCCTCGGCCAGGGCCACTGCCTCGGCCAGGTCAGCGGGGCGGATCGCGCGCAGCGAGTGCGGCGCCACGCCGACGTGGGCATCGGCGGGCAGGGCGCAGACGGCGTGTGCCCGGGCCTGGGTAACAAGGGCCGCGAACCGTTCGATGTCGTTGCCAAAGCGGAGCTGGCCCCCGGCCAGCGGCTGTTCGCCCGCGCCGCCGCAGCTGTAAAGCACCGGCAGATGGGTGAGGCCGATGCCGGTTTCGGCTGCCGCGGCAAAGACCCGGTCGCTAAGCTCGGTCAGGCGCGCGTAGGGGGCGCCGCCGGGCGTGTGGTGGACATAGTGGAACTCACCGACGGCGGCATATCCGGCCTCCATCATCTCCATGAAGGTGAGCGCCGCGATCGCCTCGTAATCCTCGGGCGTCAGTTGGTCGACAAAGCGGTACATCAGGCTGCGCCAGGTCCAGAAACTGTCCTGTCCGGCGGCGCGATGCTCGGTCATGCCGGCCATTGCCCGCTGGAACGTGTGCGAATGCAGGTTGCCCAGGGCGGGCAGCAGAACATCGACTTGGACGTCGTCGGATTGTGGCGACTGGCCGTCTTGAACGGCGGTGATCCGGCCATCTTCGAGCGTGACGGCGACATCGGTTTGCCAGCCTTCGGCGGTGCGGGCGCGGCGCGCGAAAATCCTCTGCATGTCTTCCTCTAATGTCTAGACATAATGATATTACTCACATACGTTACCCGCCAGCAAGAGGAGATGTGACGCGGATGGGCGACAAGTTGGATTATCTGCTGAGCAACGCCCATTTGGCGACAATGACCGAAGGATCAGCGGGTTATGGCCTGAGGCGCGGGGCGCTGGCGGTGCGCGAAGGGCGAATCGCCGAGGTGCTGGAGCAAGGCGCGACGCTGCCCGAGGATTTGCCCCGGCGCGACCTGGGTGGGCGGCTGGTGACGCCGGCGCTGATCGACTGTCACACCCATCTGGTGTTCGGCGGCAACCGCGCCACCGAGTTCGAGATGCGGCTGAATGGCGCCACCTATGAAGAGGTCGCGCGCACCGGGGGCGGCATTGTCTCGACCGTGCGCGCCACCCGCGCGGCCAGCGCCGAGGCGCTGGTAGCCGGAGCGTTGCCGCGCCTGGATGCGCTGATTGCCGAAGGGGCAGGGACCGTCGAAATCAAGTCGGGTTACGGGCTGGATCTGGAGACCGAACTGTCCATGCTGCGCGCCGCCCGCGCTTTGGGGCAGCAGCGGCGGGTCACGGTGCGCACCACCTTTCTGGGTGCCCATGCGACGCCGCCCGAATACAAGGGGCGGGACGACGCCTATATCGACGAGGTCTGCATTCCCGCCCTGCGCGCGGCCCATGCCGAGGGGCTGGTCGATGCGGTGGACGGGTTCTGCGAGGGGATCGCCTTTTCGCCTGATCAGATTGAGCGCGTTTTCAAGATTGCCGCCGAACTGGGCCTGCCCGTCAAGCTGCATGCCGAACAGCTGAGCCATCTGGGTGGTGCGCAACTGGCTGCGCGCTATGGTGCGCTGTCGGTCGATCATGTGGAATACGCCACCGAAGAGGACGCCCAAGCGCTGGCCGCGAGCGGCTCGGTCGCGGTGATCCTGCCCGGCGCCTTTTACACGATCCGGGAAACGCAACAGCCGCCCATCGCACATTTCCGCGCCCATGGCGTGCCGATGGCGCTGGCGACCGATTGCAATCCCGGCTCGTCGCCGCTGACCTCGCTGCTCTTGACCATGAACATGGGCTGCACCCTGTTCCGCATGACCCCAGCCGAGGCGCTGGCGGGCGTGACCTGTCACGCCGCCCGCGCTTTGGGTCTGGACGACCGGGGCCGGATCGCGCCGGGCCTGCGCGCCGATCTTGCCATCTGGGATGTCGAGACACCCGCCGAGCTGGCCTATCGGATCGGCTTCAACCCCCTGAACGAACGACTTATCGGAGAGCTCTGAATGATCTCGCTTACCCCCGGGTCCACCGACCTGGCCACGCTCCGCAACATCTATCGTACCGGCGTGCCCGTCCGGCTGGACCCTTTGGCGCGCGCGGGCGTCGATGCCGCCGCCGCCATGGTGGCCAAGGCCGCCGCAGGGGAGGCAGCCGTCTATGGCATCAATACCGGCTTTGGCAAGCTCGCCTCGACCAAGATCGCAGCCAAGGATACCGCCACGCTGCAACGTAACCTGATCCTCAGCCATTGCTGCGGTGTCGGCCAGCCCCTGTCCGAGGCGCGCACGCGGCTGATGATGGTGCTGAAACTGTTGTCCCTGGGCCGGGGCGCCTCGGGCGTGCGCTGGCAGGTGATCGAGCTGATCGAGGCGATGCTGGAGCGCGGCGTGATCCCGGTGGTGCCCGAGCAGGGCTCGGTCGGGGCCTCGGGCGATCTGGCCCCGCTGGCGCATATGACGGCGGCGATGATCGGCGCCGGAGAGGCGATGTTTCAGGGCTGCCGCATGGCTGCTGACAAGGCACTGGCCGAGGCCGGGCTGACCCCTGTCGTGCTGGGCCCGAAAGAGGGGCTGGGCCTGATCAACGGCACCCAGTTTTCCACCGCCAACGCGCTGGCGGGCCTGTTCGACGCCTGGCGCATGGCCGAGGCGTCAATGGTCATCGCCGCGCTCTCGACTGACGCCATTATGGGTTCGACCGCGCCGCTGGTACCCGAGATCCACGCCCTGCGCGGCCATGCGGGCCAGATCGACGTGGCGCGCGGGATGCGCAAGCTGATGAAAGGCTCGGAAATCCGCGAGAGCCATCGCGAGGGCGATACCCGCGTACAGGATCCCTATTGCATTCGCTGCCAGCCTCAGGTCGTGGGCGCGGCGCTGGATGTGCTGCGCATGGCGGCACGGACGCTGGAGATCGAGGCCAATGCCGTCACCGACAATCCGCTGGTTCTGGTCGAGCGGGGCGAGATTGTCTCGGGCGGCAATTTCCATGCCGAATATGTGGGCTTTGCCGCCGACCAGATCGCGCTGGCCGTGGCCGAGATCGGCGCCATTGCGCAGCGCCGGGTGGCGCTGATGGTCGACCCGACGCTGAGCCACGATCTACCGCCGTTCCTGACCCCCGATCCGGGGCTGTACTCGGGCTTCATGATCGCCGAGGTGACGACAGCGGCGCTGATGAGCGAGAACAAGCATCTTGCCAACCCCTGCGTGACCGATTCGACCCCAACCTCGGCCAACCAGGAGGATCATGTCAGCATGGCCGCGCATGGCGCGCTGCGCCTGCGCCGGATGACCGACAATCTGTCGGTGATCCTGGGGGTCGAGCTGTTGTGTGCCGCGCAGGGGATCGAGGCCCGCGCGCCGCTGGTCACGTCGGAGCGTTTGCAGGCGGTAATCGCCCATCTGCGCGCCCATGTGCCGACGCTGGCCGAGGACCGCTATCTGGCGCCTGATATCGAGGCCGCGGCCGCCATGGTGCGTGACGGCGATATCGCGCGTGTGGCCGGGATGGAGGTGGCGGCATGATCGAGGTCGCCCGCGCCGACAGCCCGCTGGTGCTGGGCCTGCCGCATACCGGCACCGATCTGCCCGACGGAATTGCCGGGCGGCTGAACGACACTGGCCGCGCGCTGGCCGATACCGATTGGCACATTCACGACCTTTACGCAGGGCTGGTCCCGGCAACGACGGTGCGCACCACCGTGCACCGTTATGTGATCGACGTGAACCGCGACCCCGAGGGGGTCAGCCTCTATCCCGGTCAGAACACCACCACGCTCTGCCCGCTGACCGATTTTGATGGAAACCCGATCTGGCGCGCGGGGCAGGAACCCGACGCCGCCGAGATCGCGCACCGCCGCGACACCTGGCACGCGCCCTATCATGCGGCGTTGACGGCCGAGATGGAGCGGGTGCGCGCGATCCACGGATTTGCGGTGCTCTACGACTGCCACTCGATCCGCAGCCATATCCCGTTCCTGTTCCAGGGCACCTTGCCCGATTTCAACATCGGCACGAATGAGGGCACGACCTGCGCTGCGGAGATCGAATGCGGTGTGTTGAAAATGTGTTCTAATGCAGAGGGTTACACGCATATCCTCAACGGTCGCTTCAAGGGCGGCTGGACCACCCGCCACTATGGCCGCCCGGCCGAAGGGCAACACGCCATCCAGATGGAACTGGCGCAATCCTCCTATATGACCGAGGCCGCGCCCTGGGCCTATCTGCCCGATCGCGCAGACCGCCTGCGCGCTCCTCTCACCCAGATCCTGACCCTGCTCACAGAATGGAGGCCGGCATGACCGATCCCCGCAAGAATACCCGCGACATCTATCCCGCCACCGGCACCGAGATCACCGCCAAAAGCTGGCTGACCGAGGCGCCGATGCGGATGCTGATGAACAACCTGCATCCCGACGTGGCCGAAAACCCGCATGAACTGGTGGTGTATGGCGGCATCGGCCGGGCCGCGCGCACCTGGGAGGATTTCGACCGCATCGTCGCCAGCCTGCGCGACCTGGACGAAGACCAGACCCTTCTGGTGCAGTCGGGCAAGCCGGTCGGCATCTTTCGCACCCACAAGGATGCCCCCCGCGTACTGATCGCAAACTCGAACCTGGTGCCGCATTGGGCCACCTGGGACCATTTTAACGAGCTGGATAAAAAGGGCCTGGCTATGTACGGCCAGATGACCGCCGGATCGTGGATTTACATTGGAACCCAAGGCATTGTGCAGGGAACTTACGAGACCTTTGCCGAGGCCGGACGCCAGCATTACAACGGTGACCTGACCGGCAAATGGATCCTGACCGGGGGGCTTGGCGGTATGGGGGGCGCGCAGCCGCTGGCTGCCGTGTTCGCCGGGGCGTGCTGTCTGGCCGTGGAGTGCAACCCGGATTCGATCGATTTCCGCCTGCGCACCAAATACCTCGATGAAAAGGCCGAGACGCTGGACGAGGCGCTTGAGATGATCGACCGCTGGACCAAGGCGGGCGAGGCAAAATCGGTGGGCCTGTTGGGCAATGCCGCCGATATCTTCCCCGAGATCTATGCCCGGATGCAGGCGGGCGGCATGCGCCCCGACATCGTCACCGACCAGACCAGCGCCCATGACCCGCTGAACGGCTATCTGCCACAGGGTTGGAGCATGGCGGAATGGCGCGCGGCCCGTGAGAGCGACCCGAAACGGGTCGAAGCGGCCGCACGGGCCAGCATGCGCACCCATGTCGAGGCGATGGTGAATTTCTGGAACGCGGGCGTGCCGACGCTGGATTATGGCAACAATATCCGCCAGGTGGCGCTGGACGAAGGGTTCGAGAACGCCTTTGCCTTTCCGGGTTTTGTGCCCGCCTATATCCGCCCACTGTTCTGCAAGGGCATCGGCCCGTTCCGCTGGTGCGCCCTGTCGGGCGATCCCGAGGATATCCTGAAAACCGATGCCAAGATGAAGGAACTCTTCCCCGAGAACGAGCATCTGCATCGCTGGCTTGACATGGCGCAGGAACGGATCGCGTTCCAGGGCCTGCCGGCGCGGATCTGCTGGATTGGTCTCGGCGACCGGCACCGGGCGGGGCTTGCCTTTAACGAGATGGTGCGCAACGGCGAGTTGAAGGCCCCCATCGTGATCGGCCGCGACCATCTGGACAGCGGCTCGGTCGCCAGTCCGAACCGCGAGACCGAGGCAATGATGGACGGCTCGGACGCGGTCAGCGATTGGCCGCTGCTGAATGCGCTGTTGAACACCGCGTCGGGCGCGACCTGGGTGTCGCTGCATCATGGTGGCGGCGTCGGGATGGGCTTTTCCCAGCATTCCGGCATGGTGATCTGCTGCGACGGGACCGAGGACGCCGACCGGCGCATCGGTAACGTGTTGTGGAACGACCCCGCGACGGGCGTGATGCGCCATGCCGATGCGGGCTATGACATCGCCCGCGACTGCGCCCGCGAGCATGGGTTGAACCTGCCGGCGATCCTGTAAGGCAGAGGGAGGGGCTCTGCCCCTCCTGGCCTTCGGCCAGTTCACCCCGGAGTACTTGCAGCGAGATGAAGTGCGAATTGGCCCCTTTACCTTGGGGCCGGGGCGGGTAGTCTTTGGGCAAACCTCAGAAGGATACGCCCATGCCTGCCCTGCTTGATACCGTCGATCCCAATGGGCTCGAAGAGTTCTCAGTCGTTTTTACCGACCGCTCGCTCAACCATATGTCGGCCAGTTTTCAGCAGGTGATGCGCGATATCTCGGAGATGCTGCGCACGGTCTACAATGCCGATGGGGTCGCCATCATCCCGGGCGGTGGCACTTATGCGATGGAGGCGGTCGCACGCCAGTTCGCCCGAGGCGCGCGCGTGCTGGTGGTGCGAAACGGCTGGTTCTCGTACCGCTGGAGCCAGATCATCGAGACCGGCAGCCTGACGTCAGAGACAACGGTGATGAAGGCGCGCCGCAGCGGCAACGAAAGCACCGCTCCCTTTGCCCCGGCCCCGATCGAGGATGTTGTGGCGGCCATCCGTGAGCAAAAACCCGATGTGGTCTTTGCCCCGCATGTGGAAACCGCCGCCGGGGTGATCCTGCCCGACGATTACATCACCGCCATGGCGGCCGCCGCGCATGAGGTGGGCGCGCTGATGGTGCTCGATTGTATCGCCTCGGGCTGCGTCTGGGTCGACATGAAGGCGACCGGCGTCGACGTACTGATCTCGGCGCCGCAAAAGGGCTGGAGCGCTTCGCCCTGCGCGGGACTGGTGATGCTGTCCGAACGGGGAGAGGCGCGGCTGGCTGAGACTCAATCAGACAGTTTCGCTGTCGACCTGAAGAAATGGCGCGACATAATGAAGGCCTACGAGGGTGGTGGGCATGCCTATCACGCCACCATGCCCACCGATGCGCTGCGCGCCTTCCGCGACACCATGGCCGAAACCCGCGACTATGGCTTCGACAAACTACGCGACGCGCAATGGGCGTTGGGCAACGGGGTGCGCGCGCTGCTCAAGGGCAAGGGCATCGTTTCGGTCGCCGCCGAAGGGTTTGGCGCCCCGGGCGTGGTGGTGAGCTATACCAGCGACCCCGATATCCAGAACGGCAAAAAATTCGTGGCCCTGGGTATGCAGATTGCGGCCGGGGTACCGTTGCAATGCGACGAACCGGTCGATTTCCGCACCTTCCGGCTGGGTCTCTTCGGACTCGACAAGCTCTATGATGTCGACGGTACGATTGACCGGCTGAAACGCGTGCTCGACCAGGTGCTCTGACTCTGGCTTCTTTCTGGTCGAAATACTCCGGGGTCCGGGGCAGCGCCCCGGGGCTCACCGCACGCCCAGACCCATCTGCATCAGGGTCCGGCGTACCGGCGCCAGCGAATAGAGCGCGTTCAGCCCCATCGCGCGCGCGTCCCGCAAAGGGCGCGCCTCGACCATCGAGGCGCGATTGAGCAGGTCTATCCCTTTCACACGTAGCTCGATCTCGGCATGGCGCGCCTTGTGATAGGCAGACAGCATCTGGTCATCGCCCAGGCCCTCGGGCCGGGCCTGCGCCAGGTCCAGCAGCGTGCGGAGATCACCCAGCGACATGTTCAGCCCCTGGGCGCCGATCGGCGGCACCACATGCGCGGCCTCGGCCATCAGAGCGATCCGTTCGCCGGCCAGCCGTTCGGCCCGTTGGCTGATGATCGGCCAGATGGTCCGGCGCGAGGCCAGTGTCAGCGGTCCGAAGAGGCCGCAGGAGCGTTCCGTCATCGCGACCTCAAACGCCTCGGGCGCCATCTCCAGCAATTCCAGCGTCTTTGGCCCGCGTTCCATCCACACCACGGCGGACGAGGGCTGCCCCTGCCAATCGGGCAAGGGCACCAGCGTGAAGGGCCCGCCGGATCGGTGGATCTCGGTTGAGACATTCTGATGTGCAATCGGGTGGGTGACAGCAAAGGCCAGCGCCTTTTGCCCATATCGGGTAGCCTTGACCCCGATCCCCGCCGCCTCGCGCATGGGCGAGCTGCGCCCGTCGGCGGCCAGCACCAGCTTGCAGATCACGCGGCTGCCGTTGCTCAGCCCCACCCGTGCCTCGGCTGTGCGTGTGAACAGGCTGGTGGTGGCGGTGCCGGGGCGGAAATCCACATTGGGCAGTTCGGCCAGCCGCGCCACCATCTCGCGCCGCAGCAGCCAGTTGGGCAGGTTCCAGCCAAAGGGCTTGTCGCTCAGATCGGCGGCGTTGAAATCGCGCACCACGCGCGGTTCGGGCACCTCGCCGCCCGCATCGACGATGCGCATGATCTGTAAGGGGGCGGCATGATCGGCCAGCCGCGCCCAGAGGCCGCAGTTTTCCAGCAGCACTTGCGCCGGTTGCAGGAATGCGGTGGTGCGCAGGTCCGATCCGTCCACGTCGCGTTCGGTCACCGGCGGCGCCGGATCGACGCAGATCACCCGGAACCCGGCGCTTCCAAAGGCCGCCGCCGCAGTCAACCCGGCGATGCCGCCGCCGGAAATCAGGATGTCGCAGCTCTCTTGCATGGGCAGGCTCCGTCTGTTGCGCGGCACCCTATTCCGGAACGGGCCGGGGTGCCAAGCGACATCCTGTCCGGTGGTCTCAGCCGCGGCTGATCAGGATCAAGAGCGTCCAGATCACCGGCACCAGCGCCAGCGCCGGGATATAGAGGCCGGGGATGCCAAAGAGCAGGATGGCGATGCCCCACAGGCTGAGCCCGGCGGCGATGGCGTAATAGATGTTGTCGCTGTCGCCATAGGTCACTTCCTTGGCGATGCGGCCCAGCAGCGGGATGGCAAACAGCACACGCTGGCCCAGGGGCAGGTTGCGGGGCAGGTCGATGGCGCTCATGTCAGGTCCTTTCTGATATCTGTAAGGGGGCAGATAGGTGTTGGAACCTGAGTAAAAAAGTCACCTTTTGCCGCAGTGCAACGCGATGCCGCAGCCCCTGCGGCGCGGCGCCGCTGATCGGGCGGTCCAGACCGGGGCGCGCGGCGAATCCGCTTTTGTGTTATCATCCGGGAATTGTATTAAAGACGGAGATTTCCCATGACGCTGAAATATGCACGCGGTCCGGTCAGCTATCTTTACCGCGATATTGAAAAGAACGGCAAAACCAGTCGCCGCAAGGTCAAACAGGTGCTTTGGGGCGACTGGGTGGATGTCCGCGATCCGCTCGATGCCACCTGGACCCATGTCCGTTACGGCAAGAAACCCTATCTGATGAAACGCGCCGAATTACAGGACGAGCGGGTGCTGGAACTGATCTTTCTCGACATCGGCCAGGGCGATGCCTGTATCGTGACCGAACCGGGCCATCATCACCTGCCGCGCGTGATGGTTATCGACGCCGGGATAGGGCGCAACACCAACGGGTTTCTCAACTGGCGGTTCCGCGATTTCGACAATTCGGGCCAGATCCACGCCGCCATCGTCACCCATCCGGATGCCGATCACTATCGCGGTTTCCAGCCGATCTTCGAGAACCGCCGCCTGCGGATCGAGCATGTCTATCACAGCGGGCTGGTCGAGCGGGTGGGCGACGATCTGCTGGGGCCCGAACAAGGTGGTTATCTGACCGATATCGTGGAGACCGACGCACAGATGCGGGCGCTGTTGTCCGATCCGGCCCGGCGCGGGCGCAAGCTCTATCCCAAACTGATGCAGACCGCACTGGAGGCGGACCGGATCGGCCCGGTGACCGCGCTGACCACCGCCCATTCGGTGCAGGAGGACGGGCGCGCCTGGCTGCCGGGGTTTGCCCCTGCTGACGGCGGGCTGGTGACCATCGAGGTGCTGGGGCCTGTGGTTGAACCCGATGCCGCGGGCCAGCCGCGCCTGCGCGCCTTTGGCGACAGGCCGACCTCGCGAACGATGGATGAGGGCAAGACCAAGAACGGCCATTCGGTGTTGTTGCGGCTGGATTTCAACGGGTTCCGGGTGCTGTTCGGCGGCGATCTGAACACCTCGGCCGAGTGCTTTCTGATGCAGCATTATGGCGATGTGCCGGTCTCGGCGCCGCTGGCGGCGACCGAGACCGAACTGGAGGCGATCGCCAGGCCCGATGCGATCACGGCTGCCGCCGAGCGGTTCGGCGTCGATCTGATGAAGACCTGCCATCATGGCTCGTCCGATGTGACCGAAGAGTTTCTGTTCGCCGCCCATCCGGCAGCCTATGTTGTGTCCTCGGGCGATGAGGAGGGGCACGTGCATCCGCGCCCCGACCTTCTGGGGCTGTTAGGTAAGACCGGCGCCGGGGCGCGGCCGTTGATCCTGTCCACTGAACTCCTGCGCTCGACCCGCGAGCGCGAGCGCGATGACCTGCGCCCGGCGCTTGACCGGCTGAACGCACGGATCGAGGTGGAACTGGCCAAAGGTACAGGGGCGGATGCGGCGGCGCTGGCCGAGATGCGTGCGGCCAAGCGCAAGCTGCTGGACGAGGTGTTCCGCCGCAATGTCGGCGTCTATGGCGCCATCAACCTGCGTACCGACGGGCGCGACGCGGTGATCGCTTTTCGTAAGGAAAAGGCGCCCGCGCACCGGCGCTGGTTCTATTACGAGATGCAACGCGACCCCGACAGCGGCGGCTTCCTGCCCGTGCTGGGCGACGGGCACTGAGCGCCGTCAGGTCAGCCGGGAGAGAAAGCCGGTCAGATCGTCGGTATGGTGGTGGATGTGGTCGGCCGGATGCGGATCAGGGGCCACATGCACCGTGCGCATCCCCATCTCGTGCGGGGCGGTCAGGTTGCGGGGGTCGTCTTCGAACATGGCGGCGCGCTCGGGGATCACCCCGTCGCGAGTGAACACCTCTTCGAATGCAGCGCGCTCTGGTTTGGGTCGGTAGCCCGCGTGTTCCACGCCATAAATGGCATCGAATAGGCCGGTCAGCCCGCGCGCGGCCAGCACCCGTTCGGCATAGGGGGCCGAGCCGTTGGTATAGACGATGCGGCGGCCGGGCAGGGCGCGGATGTGGCTGGCCAGCGCGGTGTCTGGGGTCATGTGGCTCATGTCCACCTCATGCACCGCCACCAGATAGGGATCGGGGTCGAGCCCGTGTTCGCGCATCAACCCGGCGAGCGTTGTGCCGTATTGCCGCCAGTACTGCGCGCGCAGTCGATCGGCCTCGGCCCGGGTGACACCGAGCGCCTCCATCACATAGGCGGTCATCCGCACTTCGATCTGGTCGAAGAGCCGCATAGCGGGCGGATAGAGGGTGTTGTCGAGATCGAACACCCAGGTCGTCACATGAGAGAAAGCATCGCGCACCATGGCTTGGACTTAGGCCAGATCCGCCCTCATTTCAACGCCCGCACTTGATCCGTAGGGCAGGCGGCGGCTAGACAGGATGGAACAGGGAGACAAGAAACAGATGAGCCAGAGCCGCCCGGCGCAGAAAGACGCCTATCACCTGATCCTCGAAGCCATCGACAGCGGAGTCTACAAGCCAGGTGACCGGCTGGTGGAAAGCGAGCTGGCTGAACGCTTTGGGGTGTCGCGAACCCCGATCCGCGAGGCTCTGCAACGGCTCGAGACCCAGTCGCTGCTGGAACGCGACGGGCGGTCGATGATCGTGGCCTCGCTGGATCACAACCAGATGGCCGAGCTGTATCAAGTGCGGCGCGAGCTGGAGGGGCTGGCCGCGCGGCTGGCCGCGCGACACGCCACCGCCGAGGAGATCGCGGTGTTGCGCGAAATGGTCGAGGCCGATGACAAGCTGGTGGGCAACCCGCAGGCGCTGAGCCGCGCCAACCGCCGCTTTCACGAGCAGATTCACCTCGCTTCGCACAACCGCTATCTGGTGCAGCAACTCGACCTCGTACACCGGACGATGGCGCTGATGGCGACCACTTCGCTGGCGGCAGAGGGGCGAGGCCAGATCGCGCAGGGCGAGCACAAGGGCATCGTCGAGGCCATCGCGGCCCGCGATGAGGAAGGCGCGGCGCAGGCGCTCAAGGATCATATCTCGATTGCATTCATGACCCGGCTCAAGCTGGACGCCGGTCGTCGCGAACGACGCTGAGGCGGAGCGAGCGACAGGATTTCCCCGAAATCCTGTGGACAAGGTTTTTTCAAAACCTTGTGGCGCTCCGGTTTGGATGCGGCCGCGATGTCAACCGCAGGGCTCTTCGCCCGCCTGGCCGTGCTGCGTCTTGTCCCAGAAGAACGGTTTCACGATCATCTCGTAGAGGGCCTTGTAGGCCGCGACCACGCCCAGCGGAAAATAGAGCGGCATGCTCACCACCCAGGGCAGCAGAAAGCGCCGTTCCCGTCCGGATACGGCAATCAGCCCTGCAACCAGCGCCAGCATCTCGGTCGCCGCAAACACCGAGATGCAGGCAACCAGGATCATGGGTGAGAGCATCTGCGTCAGCGGGTGCGGCAGGCCCAGAAGCAGGAACCAGAAAGACCACAGGACCGGCGCCAGCAGGAATTGCCCCAAGGTCCCCAGAAAGAACGCCTGTACGCCCAGAAAGCGCGCCGGGCCCAGATCGGCCCACAGCCGTCGGGGCGACCGCATATGCACCAGATAAGTCACCATGAAGCCCTTGAGCCAGCGCGAGCGCTGCTTGACCCAGGGCCAGGTACGGAAATTCGCCTCTTCATAGGTCACCGTGTCGATCAGTTCGGTGCGGTAACCCGCGCGGCAGAGCCGAACCCCCAGATCGGCGTCCTCGGTCACGTTATGTGCGTCCCACCCGCCCAGTTGTTCAAGCGCCGCACGGCGAAAGAACAGGGTGGTGCCCCCCAGCGGCACCACCAGCCCCAGCCGGGCGATTCCGGGCAGGATGATGCGGAACCAGCTGGCGTATTCGATGGTGAAACAGCGCGCGCGCCAGCTGCTGCGCGGGTTGTAATAGTCCAGTATCCCTTGCAGGCAGACCACGTCGCGGGGCGCGCGGGCAAAACGTTCGGCGACATGTTCCAGCTGATCGGGCACGGGCGCGTCCTCGGCATCCCAGACACCGATGATTTCGCCCCGGCAGAAATCCAGCGCATAGTTCATCGCCCGCGGTTTGGTGGTCAGGCCGGAATGGCCGGGCACCTCAATCACCCGCATCCAGTGCGGCAGAACGCAGTTTGCCAGCGTGTCACGCGTCACCCGGTCTTTTTCTTCCAGCACCAGGATCACGTCCAGCAGCGCCTTAGGATAGGTCAACCGGCTTAACCGTGCAACCAGAGCGCCGGCGATCTCGCGCTCCTTGTAAAGAGGCACCAGGACCGAGATCTTGGGAAGCCGCAGCCCCTGAACAGTCCCCGCGGGCTCTGCCCGGCTCGGCGCGGTGAGATGAGCCTGGTTCAACAGATGCGCGACCAGCGCCGCCGCTTTCAACCCGGTGAACAGGAGCAGCGACAGAGCCGCGGCAAGGAAAAGAAGCGCGAATCCGTACAATGGCGCCAGACAGAAGGGCACCACCACCAGCAATGCAAGGGCCAGAAGCGCGGGCAGCCGGGCAACAAGCCGCCAATCGCGGCAACTGTAGATCCCATCGACCCGGGATTCCGCCAGCCGTGCCAGTGTCGCCGAGTAACATCGTGCCAGCGCCGCCTCGATCTGGTCGCGGCTGGCCAGCGCCGGCATCAAGAGAAGGCCGGTCCCGGCCATGTCGGCGCGCACCTCGTCGAACCGATCGGGGCGCGATGTGGCAACGATGACCATCGGACCCAGGCGCATCCAGGGGATCACACCATGTCGGAGCCAGAACGTGTGGGGCTTCAATCCGCACAGATCGGCACGCGGCGGTTCCAGCGCCAGATCCGCCCATTGCACCCCGTTTTGCAGGGCCAGGGCACGCAGGATATCGGTCGGTTCGGCCCAGCCTTCGGCCACAAGAATCTCGCCGATCGGGGCGTTCAGGCGCAGCTGCAATTGCAGCGCCGCGAGCAGCTGTTCCTGCGTGATGACACCGCTGCGCACCAGATAGCGGCCCAACGGCAGATGCCCGGCGTAGACGGGCCATGCCGCGACCGGAGCACTCAGCCTGAATTGAAGCTCGCTCATAATGCAAAACCCTGACATCCAACGCGAATGTCAGGGTTGCGCAATTCAGGTTAATGCACCGTTAAGATCAATCCAAACGGTCTAAATCGTCACTGTTTTGATCAGACGGTCGCCTTGCGTGTGTCCATCGCTTCGGAGAACCGCTCGAACAGATAGAAACTGTCCTGCGGGCCGGGGCTCGCCTCGGGGTGGTATTGCACAGAGAACACTGGCCGGTCGGTCATCCGGATGCCACAGTTCGATCCGTCGAAGAGCGAGCGATGGGTTTCCACAACACCCTTGGGCAGGGTCTGGGCATCCACAGCAAAGCCGTGGTTCATCGAGGTGATCTCGACCTTGCCGGTTTCCAGATCCTTGACCGGGTGGTTGGCGCCATGATGGCCGTGGTTCATCTTGACCGTGCGGCCGCCCAGTGCAAGCGCCAGCATCTGGTGGCCCAGGCAGATGCCAAATACCGGCAGGTCCGTGGTGTCCAGAATCTCGCGGATCATCGGCACCGCATAGGTGCCGGTTGCCGCCGGGTCGCCCGGACCGTTGGACAGGAACACCCCGTCGGGTGCATGGGCCAGCACCTCGGCAGCGGTGGCGGTGGCGGGCAGAACGGTCACGTCGCACCCGGTCGAGGCCAGGCAGCGCAGGATGTTGCGCTTGGCGCCGAAATCCAGCGCCACCACCTTGTGTTTAGGGGTCTCTTGCCGGGCATAGCCCTGGGGCCAGGCCCAGCGCATCTCGTCCCAGCGATAGCTTTGCGCACAGGTTACGTCCTTGGCCAGATCCATGCCTTCGAGGCCCGGCCAGGCCCGTGCGGCGGCGACCAGCGCCGCGATGTCGAACTTGCCCTCGGGGTCATGCGCCAGCGCTACATGTGGCGCGCCCTGTTGGCGGATGGCGCGGGTCAGGCGGCGGGTGTCGATGCCGCCGATGGCGATCCGGCCGCGCCGGGCCAGCCAGCCTTTCAGCTCTTCCGCCGCGCGCCAGTTCGATGGCTGCGTCGGATCCCATTTCACCACCATGCCGGCAGCGACCGGATCGGCGGTCTCGTCATCCTCGGGGGTGACGCCCACATTGCCGATATGGGGGAAGGTGAATGTCACGATCTGACCCGCATAAGAGGGGTCTGTCATGATCTCCTGATATCCCGTCATCGCGGTGTTGAAACACAGCTCGGCCACGGTCTGACCGGTGGCGCCAAAGCCTGTGCCGTAGAATATCGTCCCATCGGCGAGCGCCAGGCATGCGGTGGGCTTGGACGTGGCGTTCTGGGCCATGACGCGACTCTCCTGTCTGGGTAAACGGTCGCATACCTAAGGGGGTTGCGGGGTAGGGTCAAGCCCGATCAAATTTTAGGCTATCGTTACTTTTCAATAACTTAACATGTGCCCCCCCCTGTTGTGCCGGGCTTTTTCTTTCGTTATGTTGCGGAACTTGAGCAATCTCATGGGGATGGGAACAGCATATGGACATGCGCACCCGGGTGAATGCGGCGTTGAAACAGGCGATGAAGGACAAAGAAGCCGCCCGCCTTTCGACGCTGCGCCTGATCAATGCAGCGATCAAGGACCGCGATATCGCCGTGCGCGGTGCCGGTGCCGAGGATGGGGCCTGCTGCGGCGATGCCGAAGTGCTGGCGATCCTTGGCAAGATGACCAAACAGCGTCAGGAAAGCGCCCGCGCCTACGAAGAAGGCGGCCGGCTTGACCTCGCTGAGCGCGAGCGCGAGGAAATCTCGGTGATCGAGGAGTTCCTGCCCAAGCAGCTGGACGAGAGCGAGGTCGAAAAAGCGGTGCGCGAAGCGATCACCGCCACGGGTGCGGGGTCGATCCGCGACATGGGCAAGGTGATGGGCGAATTGAAGTCGCGCTATACCGGCCAAATGGATTTTGGCAAGGTGGGCCCGATGGTCAAGGACCAGCTCTGCGCCAGCGGCAACTGCTGATCCGGCAATTAGGTAAGAGTTGAAGGCCCGCTTGCGCGGGCCTTTTTCAATCGGGCCCGGCATAGGAGCGGTCCAGCCCCGCGATCAGGGCCTGAAATTCCGCCCGTACCGGTGCCGCAAAGGGATTGGCGCATTCGATCGCGGCCAGCACGCCGGGCGGATCGTTGCGGACCATCTCGGTGGCCTGCATCAGCAGATCGAAACTGGCCGTGGTCATACGGCTGGGCAAGGGGCCCATTCGGGCCAGTGCCTGCGCGATGAGATGCGTCAGCCCCTGAACCGTCGCTGCCTCGCGGTCATGCGCCTCGGGTGTGGTGACGATCACTTGCAGCCCCAGACGCGCGCGCAGAAAGGCCGCCACCGGCAGGTGGGCCTTGCCCCGGATCGGGCAGATGGCGATCTTGCGGCCCACGATGCCGTCTCGCGCGCTCTGCGGGCCGAACAGCGGATGGGTGCCCACCAGTCCCACATGTGCGGGCAGATGCGCCTGCATGATGGCGGCCGTGGCCAGCTTGACCGAGCCTACGTCGACCACCACAGTGCCGGGTCGCAGATGGGGTGCGATGGCACGGCAGGCCGCCGCCATTTCGGTGACCGGCATCGCCAGGATCACCAGATCGCAACTGGCAGCT
The DNA here is from genome assembly GCF_010500245.1 of Ruegeria sp. PrR005. Classification (GTDB taxonomy): domain Bacteria; phylum Pseudomonadota; class Alphaproteobacteria; order Rhodobacterales; family Rhodobacteraceae; genus Ruegeria_B; species Ruegeria_B marisflavi. Next base: position 57,275 of record NZ_JAAGOX010000054.1, on the reverse strand, counting down.
CCCGCGAAGCTGGTGGCGGTTACGCCAGAGGGCAGGGTGGCCCCTTGCGGCAGAGCAGGATCATGAACCAGGCAGGGCAGATGCGGGGCAAGGTGGGCGGCGATCAGCCGCCCAAAGGCACCAAAGCCCAGAAGGCCGATTGAGGAGAAGGTGAGGTGACAGGACATGGTAGGCTCCGAAGGGGGCCGCGATGCCGGGTCATGGGGTCTGGGCTGTGGAATGTTCGGACCGCCGGATCGCGGCGGTTGAACAGGAATTGCAGCCGCCGTTATGGAAGCGGCGGATAATAGACGGTGCTGATGAGGGCGCGTGTCTGTTGCATGAGGGCTGAGTAGCGGTCCGGGGGGACCCTGTCAATCACTGTGCCAGTGCCCGTTGCAGATCGTCGTAGAGCGCGATCCGCTCGTCCTCGGACAGGAAGGCGCCGATCTCGACTTCGCGCCCGGCGCCCTGGAGGGTCACGTAATGCGGCACCGGACCACCCTGTGGGTGCATCGTGGCGCGCGCCCAGTACCGGTTGCAGTCCCATTCCTGCGCCGGGCCACGCGGGTTGTGCCGCACCAGATGCGCCCGCTCGGGATCGAGCGTCAGCACCTCCAGAACGCGGCGCTGGCGATAGTTCATCTCGATCGCCAACCACACTCCCGCGACCGAGATCAACAGAAACGGCAGCAACCCCCACAAGAGCTTGGACCCGAGTACGGCGATCAGGGGCATCGAGCCAAAGGCGAAGAGTGTCAGGATGAACGCGGCCGCCCCGCGCGGAGGCAGCGAATTATGCGGCCAAAGATGCAGTTCCTGCGCGCTGTCTGCACGCTGCTTCCAGTCATAGGGCATGGGCAAAATCTATCACGTGCGCGGATGGCGTCCAGTGCTCAGCCAAGCCTCTCGACCTCGTGATACTGACGCAGGTCAAATGCCTCCATCCGGGCGCATAGGCTGTTGGGCAGCAGGCTGACTCGGTCGTAAGACACGGCCAGGATTGTACCAGATCCTCCTCGGCCGGCTCCTCCAGCCCGGTGGTTTCCGGTGCCATCAGCCGGGAAGAACCGCACGCAGGATGAAGTTAGCCTGATAATGGTCGACGGGTCCGTTGCCGATCACCTGCAAGTCGTCACCATAGGCATGCCTTCGTGGGCGGAGCATGAGATGACGGATCGAGTCGCCGAAAGGGTGCCGGGCCGTCGGCGACGAGGCAAAAGAAAACCCCGCCGAGGCGGGGTTTTCCTTGTTCTTGTCAGCCGGCCGCTCAGTGCGCGTGGCTCTTGTCCCAGTCTTCCTGCTTGGGCAGCGTCTCGAACGTATGTTCGGGCGGCGGGCAGGGCAGGGTCCATTCCAGTGTGTCGGCGTATTCGTTCCAGTAGTTGTTCTGGGTGACGCGGGCGCCACGGGTCAGCGTGTAGAAAACGATACCGAAGAACAGCAGGAACGAGGCGAACGAGATGAATGCACCCCAGGACGAGATGTAGTTCCAGTAGGCGAAGGCCTCGGGATAGTCGATGTAACGACGCGGCATGCCCTGACGGCCCAGGAAGTGCTGGGGGAAGAAGGTCAGGTTGGCGCCGATGAAGAACATCCAGAAGTGCACCTTGCCCCAGAACTCGGGGTACTGGCGGCCCGACATCTTGCCGAAGTAGAAATACATCCCGGCAAAGATCGCGAATACGGCACCCAGGCTCATCACGTAGTGGAAGTGCGCAACCACGTAATAGGTGTCGTGATAGGCACGGTCCAGCGAAGCCTGGCTCAGCACTACGCCGGTCACACCACCGACGGTGAACAGGAACAGGAAGCCGAAGGCGAAGAGCATCGGCGTCTTGAACTCGATCGAACCGCCCCACATGGTGGCGATCCAGCTGAACACCTTCACACCTGTTGGCACCGCGATGACCATCGTGGCCAGCATGAAATAGGCCTGCTGGTTCAGCGACATGCCGACCGTGTACATGTGGTGTGCCCACACGACAAAGCCCAGTGCGCCGATCGCGATGATCGCCCAGACCATCGGCAGATAGCCGAACACCGGCTTGCGCGAGAAGGTAGCGATCACGTGAGAGATGATGCCAAAGCCGGGCAGGATCACGATGTACACTTCCGGGTGGCCAAAGAACCACAGGATGTGCTGGTACAGGATCGGGTCGCCGCCGCCTGCCGGATCAAAGAAGGTGAAGCCGAAGTTGCGGTCCATCAGCAGCATGGTGATTGCGCCGGCCAGAACCGGCAGCGACAGCAGGATCAGCCACGAGGTGACAAAGATCGACCACGAGAACAGCGGCACCTTGAACAGAGTCATGCCCGGGGCGCGCATGTTCAGGAAGGTGGTGATCATGTTGATCGCACCCAGGATCGAGGAGGCGCCCGACAGGTGCACGGCAAAGATCGCCAGATCCATCGACATGCCGCCCTCGGTGGTGCTGAGCGGCGGGTAGAGAACCCAGCCCACGCCCGAGCCCAGCTGATCGTTACCGCCCGGTGACAGCAGCGAGGCGACGCCCAGCGAGGTCCCGGCGACATAGAGCCAGAAGCTGAGGTTGTTCATGCGCGGGAAGGCCATATCCGGCGCACCGATCTGCAACGGCATGAAGAAGTTGCCAAAGCCGCCGAACAGCGCCGGGATCACCACGAAGAACATCATCAGGACGCCGTGATAGGTGATCATCACGTTCCAGAGGTGCCCGTTGGGGGTGCAGGGGTCGGCCATGAAGCCTTCCATGCACATGTACTGCACGCCCGGATGCATCAGCTCGAGCCGCATATAGACGGTCATCAGGACCGAGATCAGACCGGCGATGGCCGAAAAGACCAGGTACAGGATCCCGATGTCCTTGTGGTTGGTCGACATGAACCAGCGGGTAAAGAAACCGCGGTTGTCCTCATGCCCGTGACCATGAATGGCTGCGTCTGCCATTTAGGTGCCTCCTTGCAGATTTTACGCGCAGCCGGACAACTCCGGGCTACACGGATTCCCGCTGGTTTTAGAATGTGAGCCGTGCCGCATCAATGGCGGAGTTTGATCTGGATCAAGATAAATGGCCGCACCCCCCTTGAATCAGGACGGGATTTTTGCGTGCTGCGGCGGGCAAGGGGCGTTTTCCACGGCTATTCCACGAGGTGGCTTTTGTCTGCCAGCCGATGCCATCAGATCAAATGGTCCACTATCCCGGCTCCGATCTGGGGGTTGATGCTGGATTGCTCCTCGCCATCCACCAAGGCCCACATGATTTGTCCTGTCGGGCGATAGATCACAAACGCCTCTTGCACATCTTTGTCACCGGCGCGTTCGCCCTCGGCGTTCCGGGTATGAGCTAAATCGACCTGGAACTGGTCGCGGCTGGCCGAGGCATTGCCGAAGAGCAGCACGACGCCATCGGCCGAAGTGTATCCTGCACCCAGCCGGAGCCATGCCCTGCGATACCTATGTGAAGGAACTTGTCCGTAACGGCGACGCCGAACATAAGGTCGTAGAAGGCGGAGCCGGTGAGGACGTCGTTTCCACCCCGGCCCCGCAAATCGTCGGCGCCAAGGCAGCCCGCAATCGTATCATTGCCCTCGTGCCCGTAGACGAGGTCATTCCCGACGACTGCGTCGACGGAATCATCACCACACCCCGCGAAGATCAGATCGCGCAGATCGTCCGCCCCTGTTCCGCCGAAGATCAAGTAGTTACCGTCACCGCCGTTCAGAGTGTCTGTGCCCCAAAACCATAGACAACGTAGTTTTCGGAACGAGTGGCGGATTCTGCCACACTGATCCTGTCATCGCCCGGGGTGCCGTTGAACACAGTCATATTTTTACCTGAAAATCGAGAGGATAATTGTTGCGCGAAACCCAAGGATTGCGTCGGGCGGAATGGAAACCCGGTTCGAGTTTTCATTCAACGCTTTGGAACACGATCAAACCGCAGGCTTTCAACCTCGCTTTTCAGGAGTGACAGAAGGAGTCGGGGCTGTATGCACGGGTGCGATTCCCAATGATTTAAGCGCCACCCCGGAAACAATACGTCCGGTCGCTTAGGTAAACTGGCCTCCTTGTTTCGATGATAGGTCATCTTGAGCCTGACCTCCGGCACGGGTATCGGGACTTGATTTTTGTTCACTTATTGTTCACGGTTCGGGGCATGGTATTCGATCTGCAACCCGGACAGAAACTGGCGCGTGGCGTGGCGCGGCATTTGAATGCGCATGGCTTCGTTTCGATCGAGGAATTTGTCCCGGCGCGCGGCCTGCGTGTCGATGTCATGGGGTTGGGACCGAAGGGCGAGATCTGGGTGATCGAGTGCAAGTCCAGCCGCGCCGATTTCCGCACGGATGCCAAGTGGCAGGGGTATCTGGATTGGTGCGACCGGTATTTCTGGGCGGTCGACGCCGAGTTTCCCACCGAACTGCTGCCCGCGGATACGGGGCTGATCATCGCGGATGCCTATGATGCCGAGATCCTGCGCATGGCGCCCGAACAGAAGGTTGCGCCGGCCCGGCGCAAGGTGCTGATCCAGAAATTCGCCACCCATGCGGCGCGCCGACTGTCGGCGCTGCGCGATCCCGAAGGGCACGGGATCTTCGCTTTCGATTGATCTTTCGCCTCAGCGCTTGCCCATGTTCCGGGCAGCCTGGGCCGCCGCACGGATCTCGTCGGCGATTTCTTCGGCTTCTTCGGGGTCGAAATCCATCGGGATCTCGATTCCGGTTGCCTCGATGAAGAGGCGCACCATACCGGCGTCGGTTGGGCCGATCTGGAGATTCGCCTCGATGTCGCGTTCGGTGTTGATGCCCATGTGTGCCTCCGGGAATGCTCTGGCTCGACTAGACCGGTGCGGGTTGAGAATCAAGTCGGTTGCAAGGTTAGATGGTGTATGGACAGTGTAACCCTGCGCCCGTTTCGGGCCGATGATGCCCCTTGGCTGGTTGAACGGCACGGCACCCTCTATGCCGAGGCAGAGGGGTTCGACGACAGTTTCGCGCCGCTGGTGGCCGAGATCCTGGAGGCCTTTGTCGCGGATCATGATCCGACCTGCGAACGGGGCTGGATCGCCGAGGAGGCCGGTCAACGGCTGGGCAGTATCTTCTGCGTCCGGCTGGACGAGACCACCGCAAAACTGCGCCTGTTCCTGCTGGTGCCCGAGGCGCGCGGCAAGGGGCTGGGGCGGCGGTTGCTGGAGGCCTGCATGGGGTTTGCCCGGGATACCGGTTACCGCGACATGCAGCTCTGGACCCACGAAAGCCACCGCGCGGCCTGTGCGCTTTACGCTTCGGCCGGGTGGCATCTGACCGACAGCAAACCGGTGCGATCCTTTGGTGTCGACCTGGTCGAGCAAACCTGGAAAATTACCCTCTGACCCTCTTGCAATCTGAAACCCGGTTGGGTACATCGCCCTTCACGGTGCCGCCTTAGCTCAGTTGGTTAGAGCGCTGGATTGTGGATCCAGAGGTCCCCTGTTCAAGCCAGGGAGGCGGTACCATTCTCCTGATAGTTCGTCGACACGTGTGCTGGCAAAGCCGGCTCCCTGGTCGTCTGTTTGGCATGATGCATTTTCGGCAATGCGCTGAGGAAGCCAGGATCATTGCAGGCTTTCCCGGGGGTGGGAAACATCCCCGATTCAAATCGAGCGTCGGATCGGCCTGCGAACTTGGACAAAGATTTGGTAAGGATTGCCGCGGGAAAGATGGCAGCCCGTAGGGGAATCGAACCCCTCTTTCCAGGTTGAAAACCTGGCGTCCTAACCGATAGACGAACGGGCCGTGCTTGGCGTGAAGCGGCTTTTACGGAGAGTCGTGCGCGGGCGCAAGTGGGGGAAGAAGATTTTTCTCTGCAACGAAAACGTTTTGAATCAAAACCCTGGTTGACCCTTCTTGGGTCCGGTAAGGTCGCGATGCAGGGGAGATGTGGCAGCCCGTAGGGGAATCGAACCCCTCTTTCCAGGTTGAAAACCTGGCGTCCTAACCGATAGACGAACGGGCCACGCTGGCTTGTGGAGGGCCTTTTACGGTGTCCCACTGACCCTCGCAAGCGGAAAAACACGCATTGGAGAACTTTTTTGCAGAGGGTGGAAAACCTCTTGTTTTCAAGGCCTCAAGCCTCTGCCGCGTCCTCGATCCGCAGTTGCACGCTCTGCCTTCCGCCCCAGGAATTGACCTCGAGTCGCCCGGCGAAATGAAAGCGCGCGCCGCCGTGGTTTTCCAGCCGGGGTCCGAGCGGGCCATCGAAGGCGCCGAACAGAATCGCGTCCAGCCCGCCCCCCATGCCGTCGGCCAATGACAGTTTCAGATGCGAGGCGCCGACTCGTTTGGCAAAGCGGATCTGGAGGTCGGGCAGGGCATAGCGCGGGGCAGGGGCGCCGGCCCCAAAGGGACCTGCCTGCTCGATCTGTTCCAACAGATCGACGGTCGCCGCACCAGGCATCAGGGTGCCGTCCAGTTTCAGATCCGCCGGTCCGCCCTGGCCCGCGCCCTGTTTCGCCAGCAGGTCTGACAGGCGCGTCATGGCCGCCTCCAGCTTGTCGCGCATCACCGTCAGGCCTGCCGCCATCCTGTGGCCGCCGCCCTTGACCAGCAGGCTCTCTGACGCCAATCGCTGGATCGCGGCGCCCAGATCGACGCCCGAGACCGAGCGGCCCGAGCCTTTGCCTTCGTCGCCGTCGAAGCCGATCACGATGGCGGGGCGGTTGGCGGCCTCCTTGAGGCGCGAGGCAACGATACCCACCACACCCGGATGCCAGCCCTCGCCAGCGGCCCAGGCCAGCGGCCCATCGAGCCCGCGCGTCTCGGCCTGGTCCAGCGCGGCGGCGCGTACGGCTTCTTCGATCTCGCGGCGTTCCGAGTTCAACTGGTCCAGCCGTTCGGCCAGCGCCTGGGCCTCGGACGGGCTATCGGTGCTCAGCAGGCGCGCGCCCAGGTCGGCCTGTCCGATCCGGCCACCGGCATTTACCCGGGGGCCCAAAAGAAACCCGAGGTGATAGGTGTTTGGGGCGGTGTCCATCCGGGCGACGTCGGCAAGGGCCACCAATCCAGGATGCCGCCGTTGCGCCATGACCTTCAGCCCCTGACGCACAAGCGCCCGGTTGGCCCCGATTAGGGGCGCGACATCGGCCACCGTCGCCAGTGCCACCAGGTCGAGCATGTCCATCAAGTTGGGTCCTGCGGCTCCGGCTTCGCGCATTTGCCGCCCGGCCTCGACCAGCATCAGAAACACCACGCCCGCGGCGCAGAGATAGCCCAGATCGCCGCTTTCATCCTGTCGGTTGGGGTTCACCACCGCGACGCAGTCGGGCAGCGTCTCAGCCCCCAGATGGTGGTCCAGCACGATGACATCGGCGCCGCGCGCAGCGGCGATCGGCTCGTGGCTCAGCGTGCCGCAATCGACACAGACGATCAGGTCGTGGTTGGCCGCCAGATCGCGCATCGCAGGCACGTTGGGGCCATAGCCCTCGTCGATCCGGTCGGGCACATAGAGCGTCGCCATCAGCCCCATCTCGCGCAACCACCGGATCAACAGCGCCGCGGAACTGCCGCCATCGACATCATAGTCGGCGAAGACCGCGATCCGTTGCCGCTTGCGTACGGCCTCCAGGAACCGCGCGGCCGCGATCTCCATATCCTTCATGCCCCGGGGATCAGGCAGCAATTCCTTCAGCTTGGGGTCGAGAAAGCCGCGCGCCTCCATCAGCGGCACGCCGCGCCGCGCCAGCACCTGGCAGACCGCCTGTGGCAGGTCGCTCTGTTGCCGCATCATCTCGGCCGCGCGTTCGGTCTCGATATCCGGACCGACCCAGCGGCGACCACTCAGCGAACTGTCCACTCCCAGATATGCCACCCGTCACCTCATGCGCAAAGGCCGGACCCTGCGCGGATCCGGCCCTTCATTTCGCCCCAAATACTCCCGCCGGAGGCTGCGGCGCCAGCCGCATCCCCTGCCAAAGGCTCAGACCGGGGTACGATAGCTCATCCGCCGTACCGAGCCGGTCTTGGACCGCATCAGCAGGGTGGTGGTTTCCACCCAGCCCGGTTCGCGCTTGATGCGCGGCAAGAGCGATCCGCCGGTCACACCGGTGGCAGCAAAGATCACGTCCTGCGTCACCATCTCGTCGCGGGTATAGACGCGGTCCAGATCGGTTATGCCTGCCTTGGCGGCGCGGCCGCGCTCGTCATCGTTGCGGAACAGGAGCCGGCCAAAGATCTGGCCACCCATGCATTTCAGCGCCGCCGCCGCCAGAACCCCCTCGGGCGCGCCGCCCGAGCCCATGTACATGTCGATGCCGGTGGTCTCGGCCTCGGCGCAATGCATCACACCGGCCACGTCGCCATCGGTGATCAGCCGGATCGAGGCACCCGTCTGGCGCACTTCGGCAATCATCGCCTCGTGGCGCGGACGCTCCAGGATACAGACGGTGATGTCCGACGGCTTGCAGCCCTTGGCCTTGGCCAGCGCCTCAACGCGTTCACGTGGCGACATGTCGAGCGAGACCACGCCGTCCGCATAGCCCGGGCCGATGGCCAGTTTTTCCATATAGACGTCGGGCGCATGCAGCATCGAGCCGCGCGGGCCCATGGCGATCACGGTCAGCGCGTTGGGCATGTCCTTGGCGGTCAGCGTGGTGCCTTCCAGCGGGTCAAGCGCGATATCGACGCCCGGACCGTTGCCGGTTCCCACTTCCTCGCCGATGTAGAGCATCGGCGCCTCGTCGCGCTCGCCTTCGCCGATCACCACCACACCGGCGATATCCAGCAGGTTCAACTGTTCGCGCATGGCGTTCACGGCGGCCTGGTCAGCGGCCTTCTCGTCGCCGCGACCGATCAGAGAGGCCGAGGCCAGCGCCGCCTGCTCGGCCACGCGGGCGAGGCCCAGGGAAAGCATGCGGTCATGAAATTCGGGCTTGGAGGACATGAATAATTCCTTGCAGATGGGCTTATTGACCCTCTACCGCAGGGCGGCGGGGGTCCACAAGCATGTTTGCGAAAACGATGTGCGGGCGGATCAGACCGCCTCGATCCGCAGGGCGACCGGTTCGGCGGCCAGAACGCCGCTGTTGACCATGGCTTCGATGGAAGCGTCGATTGCAGCGCGTTGGGTCTTGTGAGTGACGATCACCACCGGCGCCTCGGCGCTTTCGTGATGGGTCTGGCGCATCCGGTTGATGCTGACGCCCGCGTCGCCCAGTGCGGCCGCGACCTTGGCCAGCGCGCCCGGGCGGTCGGGCAGCAAGAGACGCAGATAGTAGGGCGCGGGCGAGTTCGACTGGGCGCTGTTGGCATCTGCCAGCGTGGTCGCTGGTTGGCCAAAGACCGGCAGGCGGAAACCGCGCGCGATATCGCAGATGTCGCCCAGCACAGCGCTGGCGGTCGGTCCTTCTCCGGCGCCGGGGCCGCGCAGAACCACCTGTTCCACGGCGTCGCCCTCGATCACCACCATGTTGGTGCCGCCTTCGAGCTGGCCCAAGGGCGAATCCGCCGGGACCAGACAGGGGCGCATGCGCTGTTCCAGCCCACGGCCGGTGCGCTGGGCCACGCCCAGCAGCTTGATGCGATATCCCATGTCGGCGGCATAGGTGATGTCTTCGAGGTTGATCCGCTGGATGCCCTCGATGTCGATTCCTTCGAAATGCGGCCGGGTGCCAAAGGCGATGGAGGCCAGCAGCGCCAGTTTGTGCGCCGCGTCTATGCCGCCCACATCAAGGTTCGGGTCGGCCTCCAGATATCCCAGCTGGGCGCATTCCTCGAACAGCGCGTTATAGCCTTTGCGCTGCGATTCCATGCGGGTCAGGATATAGTTGCAGGTGCCGTTCATCACCCCCATCACGCGGGTGATCTGGTTTCCGGCCAACCCCTCGGTCAGCGACTTGATCACCGGGATGCCGCCGGCGACGGCGGCCTCGAACCGGATCACGCGACCGGCGGCCTCGGCCTGTTCGGCCAGGGCCTGTCCGTGGATGGCCAGCAGCGCCTTGTTGGCGGTCACAACATCCTTGCCGGTTTCCAGCGCGGCCTCGATCGAGGCCTTGGCGGCCCCATTCTCGCCGCCCATCAGTTCGACATAGACGTCGATGTCATCCCGGCGGGCCAGCGCCACCGGATCGGTTTCCCAGGCATAGGATTTCAGGTTCACACCCCGGTCCTTTGCCGCATCGCGGGCCGATACGGCCACGATCTCGATACGGCGGCCGGTGCGAGCCTCCAGCAGGTCGGCATGCCGACGGATGATGCGAACGACGCCGACGCCCACGGTTCCCAATCCCGCAATTCCGAGCCGCAATGCCGGTTTCATCTTGTCAGTCCTTTCTGCTCATCCTCGGCGCGGCCCGTGTCCGGCCGCCACCCTGATTGCGTGCCTTAGCCGGATCGGCGGGTCCGTGCAACGTGTGGCACCGCTATTCGGTGATGGTTTCGTTCACATCCGTGTCTTCGCCCTCGTCGTGCACGGCTTGCCGCAGACGCTGCGCCTTTGCCTCCAGCGCGGCGCGCCGGCCGTCGAGGTTTGCGGCCAGCTTCTTCGCTTCATCCTCGGGGTCGGCGGGCGGGCCCAGCGTTTGCTCTAGGGGAACCAGCTTGGGAAAGGGTTTTCCCTGCAACTCCGGTCCGATACGCTCATCCAGCTCCGGAACCTGGGTGCAGGCCGTGATCAGAAAGAGCGAGATGAGGCAGAGGCGGAGCATACGGTCGGCGGGAGTTGCTGTTTTCTAAGCCCTTGTCGCGCTTTCAGGGAGTTGGCGCAAGTGGGGCTTTTATCTGAACATATGTTCAGATAGCGTGGCATCATGGCACGTACCCAAGGCTCTCATTCCGATATCACCGGCCCGCGCATCCAGGACGCGGCGCTCAGGCTGTTTGCGCGGCACGGGTTTGCCGCCGTCTCGATGCGCCAGATCGCCGGGGAGGTGGGGGTGCAGGCGGGTGCGCTCTATAATTACACGCCGGACAAGCAGAGCCTGCTTTTCGGTCTGATGCATCGTCACATGGATGAATTGCTGGGTGCCCGGGTGGATCGGGCAAGTGGTGATGCGATGACCCGGTTGCGCGATTTCGTCGGCTTTCACATCCGGTTCCATCTGGATCGGCCCGACGAGGTATTCATCGCCTATATGGAACTGCGCAACCTGACGCCCGAGAATTTCGCCACCATTGAGGCGCTGCGCAAGCGGTACGAGGATGATCTGGAAGCGATTCTGCGGGCAGGGGTGTCCGAGAGGCTTTTCGAGGTGCCAGATACAAAGATCGCAACCTTGGCAGTGATTGCGATGCTGAACGGGGTCAATACCTGGTACCGCGCGGGCGGGCGCCTGTCGTTGGATCAGGTTGAGGGCATCTACTGGGACATGGTGCGCAAGGCGGTTGCCGCGTAACCGTCAGGTCACGCGGCGTGGGTCTCAGTGTGCGGGGCGGATGAACGTTCCATTGCGCAGGTCGCGCATCGCCTGCATCAGCTCTTCTTGAGTGTTCATCACGATCGGCCCGTGCCAGGCGACGGGTTCGGCGATCGGTGCACCCGAGATCAGCAGAAAGCGCACCCCGTCTGGCCCGGCCTGTACCGTCACCTCGTCACCCGTTCCGAACCGGATCAGGGTGCGGTTGCCGGACAGGTCACGAATGTTGACCTCTTGCCCCGCGACCTCCTTTTCCAACAACACGCCCGTGGGGGTCGAGGCATCAGCAAAGGCGGCCGCCCCCTCGAACACATAGGCAAAGGCGCGGCGGTAGGTGTCGATCTGGAACGTCTTTCGGACCCCCGCCGGAACGAAGATGTCGAGGTATTGCGGATCGGCGGCGATCCCATCCACCGGGCCGGTCTTGCCCCAGAATGAGCCCACGATGACTTTCACCCGGGTGCCGTCGTCGTCGATGATCTCGGGGATCTCGGTGCCGCGCACGTCCTGATAGCGGGGTGCGGTCATCTTCTGTGCTGCCGGCAGGTTACCCCAGAGCTGGAAGCCGTGCATCTGGCCCTGCGCGTTCCCCTTGGGCATTTCCTGATGCAGGATACCTGACCCGGCCGTCATCCATTGCACGTCGCCGGCACCCAAGGTGCCGGTATTGCCCAGCGAGTCGCCGTGATCGACGGTGCCCGACAGCACATAGGTGATGGTCTCGATGCCGCGATGCGGGTGCCATGGGAAACCGCGCAGATAGTCCTGTGGGTACTCATTGCGGAAATCGTCAAACAGCAGGAACGGGTCGAGTTCCGTGGGGTCCTGGAACCCGAACGCCCGGTGCAACTTGACGCCCGCGCCTTCGAGTGCTGGCGTGGCGCGGCGGGTTTCGAGGATCGGTCGGATGGACATGGTCAAACCCCTGTCAGGTTGATGTTTCAGCAAACATAGGACGCGGTTGCCTCCGAACAAACCGGTGAAACGACACGGACCCTGTGCAAGAATGAACAAAGTCGGTTTGACGCTCGGGGTCGCCCTCGCGGATAATGTTACAATTTGGATCAAAACAGGCCATTGTCTCTGTTTCTGCCCCGAAAGAGGGTCAGGACATGCCTGTTTTGCGATGATCTGTTATTGATTGAGGTGGTTAAGGAGAACGATTGATGAACCGACGCTTTTTTTCCATCGCGGGCTTTCTGGCGCTTTCGCTGGGCCATGTCCCGCTGTTCCGGCGCTATTTTCCGCAACGGATCAAGAACGGTTGGCTCCTCAAGGACGAGGATGTCTGATGTTGTTCGATTTTGCCAAAAGTCCGATTGTGTCGGAGCGGCAGTATGACGTCTGCATTCTCGGTGCGGGGGCGGCCGGAATAGCTCTGGCCCTGCGTTTGGGGCGCGCGGGCAAGCGCGTGGCGTTGTGCGAAGGCGGCGGGCTGGATTACGAGGACGAGTCGCAAGAAATCTATGCCGGGCATACATTCGGTGATCCTTACTTTGATCTGGACATTGCGCGGTTGCGGTATTTCGGCGGTTCAACCAATCATTGGGGCGGGTACTGCCGATCATTTGAACCGGTAGATTTCAACCGGGGATATCTGGGTGACGACTTTCGGTGGCCCATCACGCATGACGACATTCTGCCCTATCTGCCCGAGGCCTGCGATATCGTTGAGATCAGTTCCGACTATCAGGACCGGCTGGTGGACGAAGAGCTTGGCTTGCGCCAGGTGGATTTCAAATATTCACCCCCGGTCCGGTTCGGGGAGAAGTTCCAGGACGAGATCGAAAGATCGAAGAACATCGAACTATTCCTGAACTGCAATTTCACCGACCTGATCGGCGCGGACAGGCGGGTGCGATCTGTAAAATTCAGGAACTATGCCGATCAGGAGCTTGAACTCCGCGCCAGTGCCGTGGTGTTCGCCATGGGCGGGATAGACAATTCCCGGCAGCTCTTGTGGATGGAACGCCGACATGGCGCCCGCTTTTTCGACCGCGATCTGCCAATCGGCCGATACTGGATGGAACACCCCCATTTCACAATCGGCGAGGCGCTGATCAAGTCCTGGGACCAAGCCAATCTGTATTTTGCGCTGACCGAAAAAATGCAGAAGTCCCTGGGCATCTTGGGTTGCGGTGTTGTTGTCGAAGAACAAGGTGACAGCACGACGAAGAGGTTGATCAAGGATTTGCTGTGTGTGGCCCCGGGAATTGGGGCCTGGGCGGCGGATCTGGCGGGCAAGAAGCTGATTTGTTCCTATCGGTTTCACGCCGCCTGGGAACAGGCGCCAAATCGTGAAAACAGGGTGGCGCTGTCTGACCGCGCCGTAGACCGTTTCGGAGTTCCGCAGTCGGAACTGCATTGGCGCAAGGCACGGATTGACCGAGAAACCATGCTGGCCTCGACCCAGCAGTTCAACGCCTTCATGCTGAGGGAGAACCTGGGCCGGCTCCAGTTGCGCGATTGGGTCTATCAGGGGGACGAATACCCTGACGACGATGTTCTGGCCGGGTATCACCACATGGGTGGAACGCGCATGTCGTCCACTCCGCGTTACGGGGTGGTTGACGGCAACTGCAAGGTGTTTGGTGCCGAGAACCTTTATGTGGCAGGATCATCCCTGTACACCACGGCAGGTTACAACAACCCGACCTTGGCGATTGTTCAATTCGCGCTGCGTCTCGCCGATCACCTTGGGAAGGTTGTCTAGCCGTTTGCCCACCAATCCGCCGGTTTTGTTCGCGCCCCGTGCGTCCTGGCGAACCGCAAGGCCAATTTGCGCAGAGGCGACAGCGCCAGTTTCAACCACAGCCGGTGCCGGCGTTTGGAATAGTCGCGGTTGAAGGGGCAGACGCGCATGCAGATGGCGCAGTCCGACGATAGTTTCGCCCAGAACGAGAAGCATTTCTCGGCGTCCGAGGTCCATTTGCGCACACCCCGTATAGCCGAGACATTGGCGGTCTCGGTCGAGGGCGGGCCATAGGGCAGGGCCTTGACCGGGCAGGCATCGGCGCATCTGGTGCAGATGTCGCAAAAGGCGCGCACGCCCAGAGGGCGGGCAACGTCATGGGCCAGTGGCAGGTTGGTGAAGATCTTGGAAAACCGCAGCCGCGGGCCGAATTGTGGCGTGATCACCATCTGGTTGCGGGCATATTCGCCCAATCCGGCCTGGATGGCATAAGGAATGACAAGCCCGGTATCGTTCATCGAGGCCGTCGCCTCGTAGCCCAGGTTGCGGACATAGGCGGCCAGTTGCATCACCACCGCCGCCTCGTGGCTGTATTCGCGCCCCGTCGCCGCCCCGGCCAGGGCCGAAGGGTAGGTGGCGACAAGGTCGGCCTCCATCTCGTGGCCCAGAACGATCACCGAGGTCATGCCCTCGGGCAGGCCCAGCGGCGCCTCGGTCATGTCGCGCACATCGACCCGCGCGGTATAGAGCCAGCGCTCGTCCATCCCGGTGATGCCGCACAGGTCGGCGCCGAAGAACCGCGCGATACGCTTGATCTCGGTGCTCATGCGGGCAGGGTCGTCGATGTCGATCTGTTGCGGCGCAACCGGCGTGTCATTGCTGATCGGGGCCTGGAACCCTTCGCGCCGGCCGTCTGCCGCGTGCCGGTTGGTCATCACGTCCGAGATCAGCCAGGATGCGTTGCGCAGCGCGAAATCGCGCTGAGAGAACCCGTCGCCGCGGCGCGGGGTCGCCTCCATCCGGTAGGACGCGAAAAAGGCCTGTGTCTGTCTAGATTTAACCCGGTCGTCCCACATGGCACGGGTGAACACGTCATTGCGCTGCGAGAAGCGCTCGAAATCTTCGGTCACATCGATGCCGGCGGCGGCGTCTTCTGGCCGTCTAGGGTCGGGGCGGTTGGCTGGATAACTCATGACCGGCACGCTAACTCGGGGTTTGTGGGTAGGGCAATGGG
Organism: Ruegeria sp. PrR005; assembly: GCF_010500245.1. GTDB lineage: Bacteria > Pseudomonadota > Alphaproteobacteria > Rhodobacterales > Rhodobacteraceae > Ruegeria_B > Ruegeria_B marisflavi. The sequence goes on along the minus strand of NZ_JAAGOX010000054.1, from coordinate 41,999 downwards.
TCTGTTCCGGCCGCCTGCGATCGGATATGGGAGGCAGAACAGAAAAGGATCGGAACATGCAGGACGACGTACTGGCGGTTGTAGAGGCTTCGGCGCCGCGGCGGTGGCTGGCCCTGGTGATGCTTGTCGCGCTGGGGGGACTGCTGATCTACGTGGCGCTGATGACGCCGCCGCCGCTGATGTGGCAGGTGTTCCTGATCGCGCTGGGCGCGGCCTCGCTTTGGATGGCGCAAAGCATGTATGCCGCGACGGCGGGGCGGGTTGAACTGACCGACAGCGAATTGCGCACCGGCAGTGGCGAAGTGATCGCCCGGATCGAGGATATCGAACAGATCGAGCGCGGAGCGTTTGCCTTCAAGCCGTCCAACGGGTTTCTGATCCGTACGCGGACACCCGCCGCGCGCACCTGGCGCCCCGGTCTTTGGTGGCGGCTCGGCCGCCGCATCGGCGTCGGTGGGGTCACGCCCGGGTCCCAGACGAAATTCATGGCCGAGATGATCTCGGCCATGATGGCGGAACGCGATGGAACCCTGTTGCGCTGAGCGTCAGACGCTGCCGGCGATCTCGTTGGTGAAACGCGGCCGCGTAAAGATGAAGCTTTCCATCACCGTATCGTCCAGACCGACCTTGAAAGGTGCATGATAGGTGTTCCGGGTCTCGACAAGGATCAGAGTGTCCTGATCCGACATGGGTGGCAGTTTCGGGCTGACTTCGGCCACGTTTGCATTGCTCAGGCTGGTGGGAAAGCCGCGGTTGGCGGACCAGCGCACCCGGTGCCTGTCGCGCTTCTTGTCATAGCGCAGCAGCGAGATCCGCATTTGCAGATTGTTGGGTGTGCCGACCATGCGGGCGTAAAGCTGGACCATCGAGTCGATGTAGTTGTCGTCGATCGTCCGCGTCTCGCGCGAGATCAGGTCGCCGATCGTATAGGCGGCTTTCACGTTCGAGGCCGCTTCGCGATAACCATCGAAATACGTGTAGCCCATCATCAACGTCCAGAACAGGATCGGCACTGTCAACAGCGCTTCGACGGCAATGGACCCTTCTTCGTTCGACCGGAACTGCGCCAGCCTTTTCTTGATGCGATTTATCAACATGGCTCTACGAGGGCTCCTGCACGAAGACGGACATGGCGGTCAGGGCGTACTGGCCTTCGTCGTTTGCCAGGGTTGCCCCCAATGTTGACGAAGGAAAGATTGGATTGATCTTCGCGCAGGCGCGCAGAACCATCAGCTCATTGGCCTGACCGTTCTCGAACTGCCGCACGGGCCGGACTTCTTCGGACAGGTCGGTACAGTCCGGTACGGCCGGCAAGGTGATACCGGCGTAAGGATCCTGACGGACCATCTCCAGCTTGAGATTGGTGCTGCAATTGCGGATGAACACGGCCTTGTCGCAGATCCTCTCTTTCAGCACGTCATGCGCCGGATTGCTGCCGGTGTTCAGGCGCAGGTCGCGCACCACAATATCGACCGCGCGTTCCAGCATGGCATGGTTGAGCGTCATGAAGGTCAGTTCGACCGCGGCCAGCATCACGCCGACGATGGCCGGAAAGACGATGACGAATTCGACCGTGGCGTTGCCGTCCTCGCTCTTGCGGAACCGGCGTAGAAATTTGGCCAGCTTGCGTGTCATTGGGTCAGCCTCAGTTTACGGATCGACGATGCGATCGAGGTGAAGGCGTCACTGATTTCCAGTCCGGTGGCGTCGTAGTAATGGCTGTCCGAGCTCGCACAGTCCTTGAGGACGCGGCGGCCGTCGGACGGCGCCTCGAAGCCGACGGAGTAGACGATCACACCCTCGTCCTTGGCCGCGTCGCAGACATGCTTGGTGCGCTGGTCTTTGGCCGAGGCCTCTTTCTTGGTAAACGCAGAGGTGTACCAGTTCGCCCAGGCGCTGCTGGAAAATTCGTAGTTGTAACGGGCATTATAAGCCAGAGACACCTTGTTGAAGAGTTCTGCATAGGACAGCCGCACAGCGGTGCCGGGTTCGTCCTTGTCGGCGCAGGTTTCCGCTCCGCTGGAGTCGATACTACAAACCGGGCTGGTTCCGTTGCCATAGGGATGGTCTGACCATTTGTCCTTGTCCGGCCAGTAGTAGTTTGACCCACTGTTGTCGTGATAAACACTGAAGGCGTTTTTCAGGTTGGTGTCGGGTGTTCCGCTGATCGCATCTTCGGCTTCGTTGTACCAGACGTTCGACATGCCGGTACGCAGGGATGGGTTCAGCATATACTGGTCGGTGTTTTGACCGTCCGACATCACGATCAGGACCTTCAGCACATCGCCCGAGTCATAGGCGGACGGGCGACCGGTGAAGGATGCATCCACCTTTCCCTGGTCGATCAGCCCGCTGATGACGCTCTGTGTGCCGGGATCAAGCAAGACAATGCCCCATTTCGCACCGATGTCGATCGAGGTGTTGCCGAGCGGGGTCAGGCCGTCGATATAGTTGTTCAGAACTGTTTGGTCGGCCGAGAACGGCAGGATCGCTGTGCTGGCCCGTATCGGGCAAACCGGGGCCTGGATCGGATCCTTGGAATAGGTGAACGGGTCGAAATGCATGGTCCGTTCCAGCGGCGTCGTGCGTGACAGTCCCGGCTGGCTGAATTCGTCGTCGTTGAAGTTCACGCAGTATGAGTACTCGTGTTCATCACTTACATTGTAGAATTGAAACAGATCCTCGCCCGCATTGACCTGGGTGGCATAGGGGATGATCGAGATCGAAACCGCGCCGTCTTCGGTCGCCGACAGCATGTGGCTTACGAATTCCTTGGCTGCGATTTTCAGGTTGTACAGGCGACTGTCATATCTCATCGAACTGGAGACATCGAGTACAAGCGAAATCTCGACATTGCCGATGCTTTCCTCGGCGGTGCTGGCCGCCGGGATGGTCAGGCTGTCATAGCCCGAAAGTTTCATGAAATGGGTCGGAAGTTCCGCCGTCGCGGTGGCCGACACCTTGCGATAGCCCAGCCCCTCGTCGACAACCACGCTGGACAGGTATTCCAGAAGGCCCGCCTTCTCCAGATAGGAGCGGACGACGGTTTCCGGCGGAACCGTCTGATCAAGGTCGGCGGCGGCCAGAACTGCTCGATCGAGCGTGTATTGAAGAGCGGCGCGCTTTTGTTCGAAACGCATAAGATCGACGCCGATGCCCGTGGCCCCAACCATCGCAAGAAAGAGGAAAAGCGCGAGAATGGTCATCGCGCCATCTTCGGCTTTTGCGAAGGTGCTGCACCCGCGTTTCGCGCGGCTCAGAACGTTACGTGTCACGGCAGCGCGACAGCCAGTCGGCATGATCATCATACACCTACCTTTCCGGCAGAACCCCAGCCGGAGATCAAAGTTCAATGGGCAGTAGTGCACCGCAAAGATGGCAGGATTGGGGCGCAATCAGCGCCAAACAGTGAACGTTAACCATTGGTTAGGGACATTTGCGGGTTTCGATCCAGTTTGTTTCCGGAGTTCCTACAATCCGCAGAGAATCATCGTTTGGTCCATTTCCGGCGCCTCCGGGCGATTAAAAAATTGGCAGTTTGCGAACGTTGCGTCATAAGGGGCCTGCGACAAGGTGTCATAATCCGAGTCAAGCAAGGTCATGGAGGTTTTTTGTTAATGGCCCGCAAGAATGAGCCCAGTTTCCGCGAAAGTGTGGACATGATGTTCAACAGGGCAGCCGCCCTGATGGATCTGCCACCGGGGCTGGAAGAGAAGATCCGCGTATGCAACGCCACCTATACGGTGCGCTTCGGCGTCCGGCTCAGAGGCCAGATTCAGACCTTTGTCGGTTATCGGTCCGTGCATTCCGAACATATGGAACCGGTCAAGGGCGGTATCCGCTATGCCATGTCCGTGAACCAGGACGAGGTCGAGGCGCTGGCGGCGCTGATGACCTATAAATGCGCGCTGGTCGAGGCCCCGTTCGGCGGCTCAAAAGGTGGGCTGTGCATCGACCCGCGCCAGTACGAGGAACACGAGCTGGAGCAGATCACCCGCCGTTTCGCCTATGAGCTGGCCAAGCGCGACCTGATCAACCCGTCCCAGAACGTGCCCGCGCCCGACATGGGCACCGGCGAACGCGAGATGGCCTGGATCGCCGACCAGTATGCGCGGATGAACACCACCGACATCAACGCGCGCGCCTGTGTCACCGGCAAGCCGCTGAATGCCGGTGGTATCGCCGGCCGGGTCGAGGCGACGGGACGCGGCGTGCAATATGCGCTGCGCGAGTTCTTCCGCGACAGCCAGGGTGTCGCCAAGTCGGGTCTGACCGGCAAGCTCGACGGCAAGCGGGTTATCGTCCAGGGCCTGGGCAACGTGGGTTACCACGCCGCCAAGTTCCTGAGCGAAGAGGACGGCGCGCTGATCACCGGCATCATCGAACGCGACGGTGCCCTGGTCAGCAAGGACGGGCTGGATGTCGACGCCGTACGCAACTGGATCGCCAAGCATGGCGGCGTCACCGGCTATCCGGATGGTACCTATGTCGCTGACGGCACTAAGGTGCTGGAGGAACCCTGTGACATCCTGATCCCGGCCGCGATGGAGGGCGTGATCCATCTTGGCAACGCCAAGAAGATCAAGGCGCCGTTGATCATCGAGGCGGCCAACGGCCCGATCACCTCTGGCGCCGACGAAGTGCTGCGCGACAAGGGAATCGTGATCATTCCCGACATGTATGCAAATGCCGGTGGTGTGACCGTGTCCTACTTCGAATGGGTCAAGAACCTCAGCCATATCCGGTTCGGCCGCATGCAGCGCCGGGCCGAAGAGACACGCACGCAGATGCTGGTGGACGAACTGGAGCGGCTGTCGGCTGACAAGGAGCTGGGCTGGACGCTGAGCCCGGGGTTCAAGCAGAACTACCTCCGCGGGGCGGACGAGCTGGAGCTGGTGCGCTCGGGTCTGGATGACACGATGCGGGCGGCATACCAGTCGATGGCCTCGATCTGGCACGAACGCGCGGATGCGGTGGATCTGCGGACGGCGGCCTATCTGGTGTCCATTGACCGGGTCGCCAAGAGCTATCGCGCCAAGGGGCTTTGATCGTGACATGAGCGATGGAAGGGCGCGCTTCGGCGCGCCCTTTCCTGTTTTTGGGACAAGTAGCAGTGGGCGGGTCCGAACGCGGCACTATTCTTGACGAAACAGTGTTGAAAGGGCGAGCCATGTCAGGATTTCTTCGAGCGTTTTCCATTACCGGCGTGATCGTCGTCACGGCGGGGGCCGCTCAGGCGCAGCCCCGACCGGGCTGGACGCCGGTGGTGGATGGCCTCGTTATGTATCAGGGCGCGGCTGATCTTTCTGGCGGCGGAGAGGTCTCGGCGACACGCAGTTTCTTGAGGGCTGGAGCCTTGTACAGGGCGGAGAATGGCGCTTCGGCCGGGGTTCTGGTCAGCTATGGTCAGGTGGATTACGATTTCTCGGGTGGCGTTGCCGCGCGCCCTTGGGGCGACATCCGTGACATCCGGGTGTCCGCGCCGTTGCGGTTTCCGGTCGGGGAGCGTGCCAGCCTGTTCCTTTCGCCACAGGTGCGATGGAACTACGAAGCTGGGGCCAGTGCGTCAGACGGGCGCACATGGGGTGTGTTCGCCGGGCTGGCCTGGCAGGTGAACGACCGATTGCGGATCGGTCCCGCGTTCGGCGCTTTTTCGGAACTGGGGGACAGTGATACGCAGGTGTTCCCGGCATTGCTGGTCGACTGGCAGATCGACGACCGCTGGTCCTTGAGCACAGGCACCGGGCTTGGCGCAACACAAGGGCCGGGGCTGTCGCTGAGCTACGCGCTGTCCGACGAGATCAAGCTTTCGCTGGGCGTCCGATCGGAAAGCGTGCGGTTTCGACTTGATGGCACCGGCCCTGCACCGGGCGGCATGGGTGAGGAAACCAGCATACCGGTCGTGCTTTCGCTGGAATACGCACCAAACCCCGGCACCCGCTTGACGGTGTTTGCGGGAGCCGAGCTGGACGGGCAACTGGTGCTCGAGAATGCGGCCGGAGCAGAGATCAGCCGGCAAAGCTATGGCGCCGCGCCGGTCGCAGGTTTCGCCTTCAGAATACGGTTCTGATGACCAGGCTGCGTAACGCGCGCCACTCCCTCGGAAAATCGGCGGCTGGACCCTGATTTCTTTGTGCCTGTTGCGCGCACAACAGGGTATGACCCCTGTTGAAAGAACAGTAAATGTGCGCCCGTCGCAAGAGCGACACCAATAGTCGCGCATGGGACATTCGTTGTCGATTACGGCCAACTGAATGGCGGGTTGGATGATAGTCGTTAAAGCAGCGGGCAGGTGCCCGGAAAGGGGAGACAGGGATGCGTTTTTCGGGCCTGCGCGTGTTGAAGGAAGGATTGACCGGCAACAAGGGATGGCGGCCACATTGGCGGGACCCCGAACCGAAACCCGAATATGACATCGTGATCATCGGCGGCGGCGGCCACGGGTTGAGCACCGCCTATTACCTGGCGCGCGACCATGGGTTGAAGAACATCGCGGTACTCGAACGCGGCTATATCGGCGGCGGCAACATTGGCCGGAACACGACCATCGTGCGCGCCAACTACTTCCTGCAAGGCAATTCCGAGTTCTATTCGCATTCCCTGAAACTGTGGGAGGGGCTGGAAGAGGACCTTAACTACAACGTGATGCATTCGCAGCGCGGCATCATCAACCTGTTCCACTCGGATGGGCAACGCGATGCGGCGGCCCGGCGTGGCAACATGATGATCAGCCAGGGCGACGACGCGATCCTCTTGGGGCGCGAAGATCTGCGCAAGATGGTGCCCTACCTCAACTTCGACGACCTTCGGTTTCCCTTGTACGGCGGCCTCTATCACCCGCGCGGCGGCACCGCCCGGCATGACGCGGTCGCCTGGGGCTATGCCCGAGGGGCCGACCAGCGCGGCGTGGACCTGATCCAGAACTGCGAGGTCACCGGCATCGATATCGAGAACGGCCAGGTCAAGGGCGTGCAGACCGTGCGCGGCCCGATCCGCGCCAAGAAGGTGGCGATGGTGGCGGCTGGCCGGTCCAGCCAGGTGGCGGCGATGGCAGGCATGCGCCTGCCGATCGAAAGCCATATCCTCCAGGCCTTTGTCACCGAGGGGCTGAAGCCGGTGATCGACAACGTGATCACCTTTGGCATGGGTCATTTCTATATTAGCCAATCCGACAAGGGCGGGCTGGTCTTTGGTGGCGACCTGGATTTCTATGCCTCTTACGCGGCGCGCGGCAACCTGCCGACGGTCGAGCATGTGATGGAGGCGGGCATGGCGCTGATGCCGATGATTGGCAAGGCTAAGGTGCTGCGCAGCTGGGGCGGGATCATGGACATGTCCCCCGACGGCTCGCCCATCATCGACAAGACGCATATCGACGGGCTTTATGTGAACTGCGGCTGGAACTACGGCGGGTTCAAGGCGGTCCCGGGCTCGGGCAGCGTGTTCGCGCATCTGATCGCGACCGGGAACTATCATCCGGCCTCGACCCGGCACCGGCTGGACCGGTTCCGTACCGGGCGCAGCATCATCGACGAAGAGGGCAAGGGCTCTCAACACAACCTGCACTGAGAGTGGAGGGGTTGGCATGAGTATTTCTGGCGAAATGAAGATGAGGGCGCGGTCATGAGGATCACCTGTCCGCATTGCGGCGAGCGGGATCACCGCGAATTCTATTACAAGGGCCACGCGCTGGCGCTGGATCGACCGGCGGCGGATGCGGGCGAGGCTGCCTGGGACGACTACGTGCACCTGCGAGAGAACCCGGCCGGGGTGACCCGCGACCTCTGGTATCACGAGGGCGGCTGCGGCGCCTGGGTCGTGGTCACACGCAGCACGCTGACGCATAAGGTGCTGGGCACCGAACCAGCATCGGAGGCGCGGGCATGAGGATCGAGGGCAAGGGGCTGATCGCGCGCGATCACCGGGTGTCTTTCACTTTCGACGGGGTGCGCTATTCGGGGTTCGAGGGCGATACGCTGGCCTCGGCGCTGCTGGCCAATGACGTGCGACTGGTGGCGCGGTCGTTCAAGTATCACCGGCCGCGCGGCATCCTGACCGCGGGCAGCGAGGAGCCGAACGCGCTGGTGACCATCGGGTCGGGCGGGCGGCAGGATCCCAACGTGCGGGCCACCGTGCAGGAGCTCTACGACGGGTTGGAGGCACGTAGCCAGAATCGCTGGCCGTCGCTCGAATTCGACCTCTTGTCGGTCAACAACCTGGCGGCGCCCTTCTTTGGCGCCGGGTTCTACTACAAGACCTTCATGTGGCCGCGCGCCTTCTGGGAGAAGCTTTACGAGCCGATGATCCGCAAGGCCGCTGGCCTGGGGGCGCTGTCGGGGCAGGACAATGTCGACCGCTACGAGCGCGCCTTTGCCTTTTGCGACCTGCTGGTGATCGGGGCGGGGCCTGCGGGGCTGATGGCGGCGCTGGTCGCGGGTCGGGCGGGCGCGGATGTGATCCTGGCCGACGAGGACGCGCGGATGGGTGGGCGTCTCTTGGCCGAGACCTACGAGGTCGATGGCAAGCCGGGCCACATCTGGGCCGAGGAGGTTCTGGCCGAACTGCGCGCGATGGACAATGTGCGCCTGATGACCCGGACCACCGTGGCGGGCGCCTATGACCATGGCACTTATGCCGCGCTGGAGCGGGTGTCGCACCACCGCGCCGACCGGGGCGCGGGCGCGCCGCTGGAATGCTACTGGCGGATCGTGGCCAGGCGCAGTGTGCTGGCGGCAGGCGCTCTGGAGCGACCCGTAGCCTTTCGCGACAACGATCGTCCGGGGATCATGACCGCAGGCGCTGTGCGCGCCTATCTCAACCGCTGGGGCGTGGCGCCGGGCAAGGCCGTCACCGTATTCGGCAACAATGACGATGCCCATCGCACCGCGCGCGACCTGATGGCCGCAGGCGTGCATGTGGCGGCGCTGATCGACAGCCGCCACGATGCGCCCGAGGTTGATGGCGTACACATGATCCGGGGCGGTCAGGTCTGTGGCAGCATGGGCGGCCGGGGGCTGGAGGCGATTACCGTGCGCCGCGCCAGTGGCGAAGAACGCATTCAGACCGATTGCCTGGCGATGTCGGGCGGCTGGAATCCCAGTGTGCACCTGACCTGCCACATGAACGGGCGGCCGGAATGGAGGCGCGATATCGCGTCTTTTGTTCCGGTACCGGGGGCCATTCCGGGCCTGCGCGCGGCGGGGGCCTGCAACGGCGCGTTTTCGACCGCGGCCTGTCTGCGCGAAGGCATCGCCATGGCCGCCGCGGCGCTGGAAGACCTGGGCATGAAGGTGCCGGAGGTCGCGACGCCGGATGCCGAGGATACGCCTTACGCTCTGGAGCCGCTCTGGGCGGTGCCGGGCAAGGGGCGGGCCTGGCTCGATTTCCAGAACGATGTCACGGTCAAGGACGTCAAGCAGGCGGCGGTCGAGAACTTCCGCTCGGTCGAGCATATGAAGCGCTACACCACGCAAGGCATGGCGACCGACCAGGGCAAGAACTCGAACGTGGCCGCGCTGGCCGTTCTGGCCGATGCCACCGGGCGGGGTATTCCCGAGACCGGAACGACCACCTTTCGCCCGCCCTATAGCCCGATTGCCATCGCGGCGCTGGGCGCTGGGGCCGAGGGCAAGGGATTCCAGCCGCAACGCTTCACCACCTCCCACAAGGCAACGGTGGCGCGGGGCGCACCGATGATCGAGGCGGGGCTGTGGTATCGCCCCAGCTATTTTCCCAAGCCCGGCGAAACCGACTGGCGGCAAAGCTGCGACCGCGAGGTGGGCTATGTGCGTAACGCGGTGGGGGTGGCCGATGTCTCGACACTCGGTAAGGTCGACATCCAGGGGGCGGATGCGGCGAAACTCTTGGATTTTGCCTATACCAACATGTTCTCGACGCTGAAGGTGGGGCGGGTCCGCTATGGTCTGATGCTGCGCGAAGACGGCCATGTAATGGATGACGGCACCACCGCAAGGCTGGGCGAGGATCACTTTGTCATGACCACGACCACCGCTGCGGCGGGCGAGGTGATGAAGCATCTGGAGTTCGTCACTCAAGGTCTCCGCCCGGAATGGGATGTGTCACTGACCTCGGTGACCGAGCAATGGGCGCAGTTCGCGGTGGCCGGTCCCAAGGCGCGTGAGGTTCTGGACGGGGTGCTGGATACGCCGCTTGATCCCACGGAGTGGCCGTTCATGTCCTGCGGCGCGGTCTCGGTTCTGGGGGTTGCGGGGCGGCTGTTCCGGATCTCGTTCTCGGGCGAGCAGGGCTATGAGATCGCGGTGCCTGCGCGCTATGGCGCCAGCCTGTTCGATATCCTGGTCAAACGGGCCGAGGCGCTGGGCGGCGGCCCCTACGGCATGGAGGCACTCAACGTCCTGCGGATCGAGAAAGGGTTCATCACCCATTCCGAAATCCACGGACGCACCACCGCCTATGACATCGGCATGGGCGGCATGGTCTCGGCCAAGAAGGACTGCATCGGCAAGACCATGTCGCAGCGTCCGGGGCTGGAAGAGTCGGGGCGCGAGCGTCTGGTCGGGTTGAAGCCGGTTGGACGCGACGGGCGCTTGCTGGCAGGCGCGCATATCTACCGCGAAGAAGCAGAGCCGAAACGGACCAACGATCAGGGCTACATAACCTCGGTCTGCCATTCGCCGACGCTGGGCCACATGATCGGGCTCGCATTCCTGGCTGACGGCCCGGCGCGGTATGGCGAGATCGTCAAGATGGTCGACGGGTTGCGAGGGGTGACGACCCTTTGCGAAGTTGTGAACCCGGTCTTCTTTGACGCAGACGGAGGGCGGATGCGTGGATAATTTGGTTGCGAAATCGCCCTGTGCGGGGCTGTTGCCACTGACAGTTGGTCGGGTCACCGCGATCGAGGTGGATGCGGGCACGATGACGATGCTGTCGCCGCGCAAGGGCCGGGCCGATGCCTTGAACAAGGCGATGCAGGCTGGGTATGGGCTAGGCTATCCAGCACCGAACAGCGCTGGGGTATCGGGTGACGTCCGGGCGATATGGTTCGGTCATTCCAGCGCCATGCTGGTCGGGGCGGTCCCGGACGAAGGATTGAGCCAGAACGCGGCCTTGGTCGATCAGTCCGATGCCTGGGCGGTGGTGCGCCTCGAAGGGGAGGGGGGCGAGGATGTTTTGGCCCGTCTCGTTCCGGTCGATCTCCGGCTGGTGTCCTTCCCGGTGGGCGCCACCGCGCGCAGCAAGATCGGGCATATGTCGGGCTCGGTCACGCGGGTCGGCGAAGATGCCTATTGGCTGATGGTTTTCCGCTCAATGGCCGAAACGCTGGTGCATGATCTCAAATCGGCCATGGAAGCGGTCGCGGCACGGGGTTAAACTCGGTCGACCAATTCGAATCCGGGAGATCACCGATGTATCGCTATGCCCTTGTTGCCGCTCTCGCAGCCTCGCCGCTGGCGGCGGCCGAGACCAAGCAGCAGAGCTGCCAGTACCAGGCCGACGTGGTGGCGTCGATCCAGCAGGCGCGGCTTGACCGGGTCAAGGAACGGGATGTGCCCGCTGCCGTGGCTGCGACCAACCCGACCTGGCCCGCGAGCTACAACAACGCGATCCCGCTGATCGCGCCCTGGGTCTATCAGCAAAAGATGGGCGATATTCGTAACAAGGACCTATCGGCGGCCTGGCTGGAACTCTGTCTCAAGCAGTAGGCCCGCGCCAATAACGCTCTTCGCTGTGGATAAGGCGCGCCGCCCGCTTGGCGCGCCGCTCTGTTTCTGCCATCCTACCCCCATGTCACTACCCCCCGGATTTCTGGATGAGCTACGCAGCCGCCTGAGCCTGACCCAGGTTGTCGGGCGCAAGGTCATGTGGGACATGCGCAAGTCGAACCAGGGCAAGGGCGACATGTGGGCGCCATGCCCGTTCCACCATGAAAAGACTGCCTCGTTCCATGTGGATGACCGCAAGGGGTTCTATTACTGCTTTGGCTGCCACGCCAAGGGCGACGCGCTGAAGTTCGTTCAGGAGACCGAGAATGTCGGTTTCATGGAGGCGGTCGAGATCCTGGCCCGCGAGGCGGGCATGCCGATGCCCGCTCGGGATCCCAAGGCGCAGGAGAAGCAGGACCACCGCAGCCAACTGGCCGAGGTGATGGAGCAGGCGGCGCAGTTCTTCCGTTTGAACCTCAATGCGGGCGGCGGCGGCGCGGCGCGCGACTATCTGGCTCGGCGGGGCCTTGGCGCGCAGGCGCTGGAGCGGTGGGAGATCGGGTATGCCCCTGACGGCTGGCAGGGGTTGTGGGATCACCTGCGTGGCAAGGGCGTGGCAGAGGACCTGATCATCGGTGCAGGCTTGGCTAAACCCTCGACCAAGGGCGGCAAACCCTATGACACGTTCCGAAACCGGATCATGTTCCCGATCCGCGACGCGCGCGGGCGCTGCATTGCCTTTGGCGGCCGGGCGATGGACCCCAAGGACAATGCCAAATACCTGAACTCGCCCGAAACGCTGCTCTTCGACAAGGGCCGCAGCCTGTTCAACCATGGTCCCGCCCGTACGGCCGCGGGGCAGGGGCAGCCGCTTGTCGTGGCCGAGGGTTACATGGATGTGATCGCGCTTTCCGAGGCGGGTTTTGGCGCGGCGGTGGCGCCTCTGGGCACGGCGGTGACCGAGGAGCAGCTGCATATGCTGTGGCGCATCGCCGACGAGCCGATCGTCGCGCTTGACGGCGATACTGCTGGCCTGCGCGCGGCGATGCGGGTCATCGACCTCGCCTTGCCGCTGCTGGAGGCCGGAAAATCGCTGCGCTTTGCGATAATACCCGAGGGTAAAGACCCCGACGACGTGATCCGCGCCGATGGACCGGCAGCCATGCAAAGCGTCCTGGATCAGGCCCGGCCCATGGTGCAGCTTCTGTGGCAGCGCGAGACCGAAGGCAGGGTATTCGATAGCCCCGAGCGCAAGGCCGCTCTGGACAAAAGCCTGCGCGAAAAGATCAAGTTGATCCGTGACCCTTCGATCCGGGCGCATTACGGGCAGGAGATCAAGGACCTGCGCTGGCAGTTGTTCCGGCCGCAGCGAACGTCGCGTGCCACGGGCTGGCAAGCCCGTGGCCAAAAGCGAAACGAAAACGCTCCCGCCAGCCCCAGCGCCCGCAGCTCGTTTCTCGCCTCGACCCAGAATGCGGAAATCCAGCTGCGCGAGGCGGCCATCCTGGCAATCGCCATCCTCAACCCGCAGGTCGTGGTGCAGTTCGAGCATCAGTTGGAAGATATGGAGTGCCACGACCCCGATCACGCAATGCTGCGGCAGGTGGTGTTGCGTCACGCCGTCGACGATCCTGACAACCTCCAGGATCATATTGAGCGGAGTTTGGGGGGGCAGGCCCTTGAAAACCTCCTGAACCTACGCCATGTCGCAGTCATACCCTGTGTGCACAAACCTGGCGATGCCGAAAAGGCCCGGATGACGCTGGCCGAGGAATTCGCGAAAATCAAGGCGCTCCGGGGGCACGAAGCTGAAGTCGACGAAGCGCGCGAGGATATTGCCGAGACCGATGACGAGGCGCTGACATACCGTGTGGGCCGGGCCGCAGAAGAGCGCAACCGCGCCAGCCGCAGCCAGAACGAGGACAAGGCGATCTTCGAAGTGGCTGACAACGGGGCCCGAATCAAACGCGACGAACGCGAGGCCTTTGCCGCCATCATGGCGGGTATCAACTTTGACCGGAAACGCCGATAAGGCGTTTTCCTAAGGAACTGGCAAAATAAAACAGGTAAACGGGTGGCCGAATCAATTCTGAGCACTAATGATTCGGCTTAACGAATCGCCCATCCCTGCAGGAGCACTGAATGGCCGCCAAGGACACCGCCGAAGACCAGAAGACCGAAGATCAGGAAGACGAAGTCTCGCTCGACATGAGCCAGGCGCAAGTCAAGAAGATGATCGCCGAGGCCCGCGAACGCGGGTACATCACCTACGATCAGCTGAACCAGGTGCTGCCTCCGGACCAGGTGAACTCGGAACAGATCGAAGACGTGATGTCGATGCTCAGCGAGATGGGCATCAACATCATCGAGGACGAAGAGGCCGAGGAGGAAGAGCAGAAGGGCTCTACCGAACTGGTCGCCACCGAGAGCAACCGCGAGGTTACTCTGGCGGGCGCGCAGACCGAAAAACTCGACCGCACCGACGACCCGGTGCGCATGTATCTGCGCGAAATGGGCTCGGTCGAGCTTCTGAGCCGCGAGGGCGAGATTGCCATCGCCAAGCGGATCGAGGCCGGCCGCAACACGATGATCGCGGGGCTTTGCGAAAGCCCGCTCACCTTCCAGGCCATCACCATCTGGCATGACGAACTTCTGTCCGAGGACATCCTGCTGCGCGATGTTATCGACCTGGAGGCTACGTTCGGCAATCAGCTGGACGATGAAGAGGATGAGGACCCGGTCGTCGATCCGTCGGCCGTGCAGACCGCCAAACCGCAGCGCGACGAGAATCCGGAGTACGACGCCGACGGCAATCCGATCTCGCGCGAGGATGACGACGAGGACGACGAGCAGGCCAACATGTCGCTGGCTGCGATGGAAGCCGCGCTCAAGGACAAGGTTCTGACCACGCTCGAGCGGATTTCGTCCGACTATGCGCAACTGTCTGAAATGCAGGACAGCCGGATTTCGGCGACCTTGAACGAGGACGGTTCGTTCTCGGCGATGGACGAAGACACCTACCAGGCGCTGCGTTCCGAGATTGTCAAGCTTGTCAACGAGTTGCATCTGCACAACAACCGGATCGAGGCGCTGATCGACCAGCTCTACGGCATCAACAAACGGGTGATGTCGATCGACAGTTCGATGGTCAAGCTGGCCGATCAGGCCCGCATCAACCGCCGCGAGTTCATCGATGCCTATCGCGGGCGCGAGCTCGACCCGAACTGGCTGGCCGAAATGGCCGAAAAGCCGGGGCGCGGCTGGCAAATGTTCATCGAACGCTCCTCGGACAAGGTCGAGGAGTTGCGCGCGGACATGGCCCAGGTGGGCCAGTATGTGGGTCTGGATATCTCTGAGTTCCGCCGCATCGTGCAGCAGGTCCAGAAGGGTGAGAAAGAGGCCCGTCAGGCGAAAAAGGAAATGGTCGAGGCCAACCTGCGCCTGGTGATCTCGATCGCCAAGAAGTACACCAACCGTGGCTTGCAATTCCTTGATCTCATTCAGGAAGGCAACATCGGCCTGATGAAGGCCGTGGACAAGTTCGAGTATCGCCGCGGCTACAAGTTCTCGACCTATGCGACCTGGTGGATCCGTCAGGCCATAACCCGCTCGATCGCGGACCAGGCGCGCACCATCCGTATCCCGGTGCACATGATCGAGACGATCAACAAGCTGGTGCGGACCAGCCGCCAGATGCTGCACGAAATCGGCCGCGAACCGACGCCCGAGGAACTGGCCGAAAAGCTGCAAATGCCGCTGGAGAAGGTTCGCAAGGTGATGAAGATCGCCAAGGAACCGATCAGCCTCGAAACCCCGATTGGCGACGAGGAAGACAGCCAGCTGGGCGATTTCATCGAGGACAAGAACGCCATCCTGCCGCTCGACAGCGCCATTCAGGAGAACCTGAAAGAGACCACGACGCGGGTTCTGGCCAGCCTCACCCCGCGCGAGGAACGCGTGCTGCGGATGCGGTTCGGCATCGGCATGAACA
The DNA here is from genome assembly GCF_010500245.1 of Ruegeria sp. PrR005. Taxonomy (GTDB): domain Bacteria; phylum Pseudomonadota; class Alphaproteobacteria; order Rhodobacterales; family Rhodobacteraceae; genus Ruegeria_B; species Ruegeria_B marisflavi. The sequence goes on along the minus strand of NZ_JAAGOX010000054.1, from coordinate 26,321 downwards.
CGGACCATACGCTGGAAGAGGTGGGGCAACAGTTCAGCGTGACCCGCGAACGGATCCGCCAGATCGAGGCCAAGGCGCTGAGAAAGCTCAAACATCCCAGCCGCTCGCGCAAGCTGCGCAGTTTCCTGGACGAATGAACAAAAGACGCCCTTCGGGGCGTCTTTTTTCTTGGCGCGGGATTGTCCTCCGAATGGCTCCGGGCTGAGCGACGAACCGCCAACGTGGTCAGAAATCCGTGAAATGCTCTGTTGATCGCCGCTTGGGCGCACTAAATTCCCTTTGATAAGACAAGGATTTCCCAGATGCTCCGCCACGCCTTTTTTCTGACTGCTCTCACCCTGACTGGCCTTTCGACACAGGCGGATGCCCTGACCACGCGGATGGGGGATCGGGTGCTGCCGGTCAATGACGCTGTGTTCGAGGTGATCCCGCGCGGCAAGCAGCGGGTCGGAGATTTCTGGTGTGCGGCCTCGGAATACGCCCGGCGCGAGCTGGGCGCTGGCTGGAACGACCGGATTTATCTGGTGCGGGGGCGGGGGCCGAGTGTTACCACCGGGCGCAAGACGGCTGTACAATTCTCGTTGACGCCCGAGGCGGTGGGCGTGACGCCGCTGGAAAACGAGCTGACCACCATCCGCACCGGGCTCAAGGTTGGCGACAACATGACCGTCAACCAGGGCAACAGCTATTGCGAGTTCGGCCCCGTGCGGCCCTGACGCTTTGAGCAGAACCCAATGCTGACCGAGTTCTCCATATCGACCCGGGGACCGTGTCTTTATGAGTTCACCCGAGAGGTGAAGCGCTGGCTGGCCGGGCGGGGCGACGGGCTGCTGACGCTGATGGTGCGGCATACTTCCTGCTCTTTGTTGATCCAGGAGAACGCCGACCCCGAGGTACAGACCGATCTGACCGCCTTTTTCGACAGGCTGGTGCCGTCCTCCGATCACCCGTCCATGTCCTATCTGCGTCACACTTATGAAGGGCCTGACGATATGCCGGCCCATATCAAGGCCGCTATCATGCAGGTTTCATTAAGTATTCCGGTGCAAGCCGGGGTGCCGATGCTGGGTACATGGCAGGGTATCTATCTGGTCGAACACCGTCGCGCGCCGCATCATCGCAAGGTCGCGGCGCATTTCGGCTGAACGCCCGGCTTGCGGCTATCCGCGCCAAGCAAAAGCTAGATATTGTTGTTCGACCCGCATCTAGCGTTCGAAAATCAGTGCTACCCAAATCCTAGCATTGGCCCTATAGTTGTGGATAAGTGAGCCGAAGCGCTCACGTGGAGGCGGAACAAGGAACGAGGAGACGGCGGATGCGCTGCCCGTTTTGCGGAAATATCGATACACAGGTCAAGGACTCGCGTCCGGCAGAAGATCACGTTTCCATTCGCAGGCGGCGGTTCTGTCCGGCGTGCGGCGGACGGTTCACCACCTACGAGCGGGTTCAGCTGCGTGATCTGGTGGTGATCAAGACCAGTGGCAAGCGCGAGGATTTCGACCGCGACAAGCTGGAACGCTCGATCCGCATCTCGATGCAGAAGCGCCCGATCGACCCCGAGCGGATTGACCAAATGATCTCGGGTATTGTGCGGCGGCTGGAGAGCATGGGCGAAACCGACATCCCGTCGAAGAAGATCGGCGAGATCGTGATGGAGGCGCTGGCTCGGATCGATACTGTTGCCTATGTCCGTTTTGCGAGTGTTTACAAGAACTTCCAGGCCGCAGATGATTTCGAGGAATTCGTTCACGAACTGCGTCCCCCCAGCCCGCCAACCGAAGAGTGACGGGATCTGACGAACGTTACATGGCTCTCGCCCTGTCCCTTGGCAGGCGAGAGCAAGGCGCCTGCTGGCCGAACCCGGCGGTGGGCTGTGTGATTGTATCCGAAGGCCGGATCGTGGGGCGCGGCTGGACCCAACAAGGCGGCAGACCGCATGCAGAGACCGTTGCGCTGGCACAGGCCGGGGCGGCGGCGCGAGGGGCTGTCGCTTATGTGACGCTGGAGCCGTGCGCCCATCATGGCAAGACGCCGCCTTGTGCCGAGGCGCTGATCGCGGCGGGGGTGGCGCGGGTGGTCTCGGCCATCGAGGACAGCGACCCGCGGGTTGCTGGCAAGGGGTTTGCGCTGTTGCGCGAGGCCGGTATCGAGGTCACGACTGGCGTTCTGGCCGATGCGGCGGCGCGGGATCTGGCCGGGTTCTTTATGAAAACCGAACAGGGACGGCCCTGGATCACCCTGAAAATGGCGTCGAGTTTCGATGGGCGCAGCGCCACTGCGACCGGAGAAAGTAAATGGATAACAGGGTCTTATGCGCGAAAGCTCGTGCATGCTATGCGGGCGCGGCACGACGCGGTTATGGTGGGCGCGGGAACCGCGCGGGCGGATGATCCCTCGCTGACGGTACGCGACCTGGGTATCGCGCGGCAGCCGGTGCGGATCGTCGTATCGCGCTATCTGGACCTGCCGTTGATGAGCCAGCTTGCCCGCACCGCGCGACAGGTACCGGTCTGGCTGTGCCATGGTCCGGGGGTCGATCCCGACCGCGCCAAAGCCTGGGAAAGCACCGGCGCCGAGCTGATCCCCTGTGCGGTTTCCGGTATGCAAATCAATGGGTTGGACCTTGTCCAGCAATTGGGTGCGCGCGGTTTGACGCGGGTGTTCTGCGAGGGCGGATCGGCGCTGGCCGCGTCGCTTCTGGCGGAGGATCTGGTGGATGAGCTGATCGGGTTCACCGCCGGGGTGGCAATCGGCGCCGAGGGGGTGCCTGCGGTTGGCGCCATGGGGTTGGAACGCCTGGCGGATGCGCCCCGGTTCCGGCTGATCGAGACGGAAAACGTCGGCGGTGACGTTCTGCACCGCTGGGGCCGCGCCTGACGGTTTGTCCTTTGTTTTGACCGTTTTGTACCGCCCCGAAAGGGGCGATTGACCGTTTTGTACAGGGTATTCCGACCCGTTTCCGAGGCCCGCGCTGCCTGTGGCTAGGCCCGGCTGCCCATCAGGATGGACCTGGCGCGCTGGTCCAGCTTTGGCGAGTTGATGTCGTAGCGGCCGACCTTGCGCATCGCCTCCATCAGTGGCGGCGTCTCGCTGAGGTAACGCCAGACGACCGGCGAGGTGAAGGGGGTGCGCTGGCGGCTGGTGATGCCAAAGGTGGTGCCGCGCAGATATTGCAATTGGCCGCGCCCGACCGGGTAGAGAACCGTTTCGACCAGCGCGTCGCGTGCCAGCGTCTGGTACTCCATCACAAAGATCCGGTTGCCGAGGATCGCGGCCCGGCCATCGTATTTCGACAGGTAGATGGTGCCGTCCTCGGGGTCGACCGACCGTTCCAGCGACCGGCTGCGGACCATGCCGTCGAACTCGTCCAGCCGGACCAGCGCACAGATGATGGAGTTGTCCCAGCTCTCGGTCAGGAAGTAGCTGAGATAGAACCCGAGGTAGCGGCGTAGTGCCAGGGTCTGGCCGCGAAAGGCGGATTCGAAACTGGGCCGGCCCGGTTGCAGGTGCCGCACTCCGGCCAGTTTGCCCGCGACCGAGGGGTGGGCTTCGAACTCGGTTGCGGGCAACAGGAACTCGGCGGGGCGGACGCCGAAATGGACCGCGATCTTGCGCATGTTTGCGGGCGAGGGGTGCGCCGCGCCGCTGAGGTATTTGTTGAACTGTTGCCGGTTCACGCCGATCTGGCGGCAGAGCGCCGAGACCGAAGCCTGGGTCGAACACAAGAGTTTGAGATTCGAAGCAAAGTCGCCCGTGTCCATAAAGGGAGTCTCCAACAGGAAGATTTCGCCAGATTATGGCGCTTTATTGAGTTTGGATAGCTTAAATTAGCTTCATGTCGCGCCAGTCCGCTCAATTGCACGGGCGGCCGGCATGGCCTTTGCTTTCTGTCAATTGGGGCGCCTGTCCGGCGCGATTTCTTGACAGGGAGACGAGAAATGAACGGAGCCAATATTTCCTGGACACGTGTGGGTTTGCCCCGCCGGTCCTTTCTGAAGGGCGCAAGCGCGCTGGGTGGCCTGGCAGCGGCAGGGCTGTTGCCCGCGCGTCGGGCGCAGGCGGCGGGCGGGACGCTCAGAACCCGAACCTATGCCGATATCCGTTCGATGGATCCGGCCTTCAGCCAGGGCGTGGTGGACGAGGAAATCCACGCCGCGATCTATAACAAGCTGATCCAGTACAAGCCGGGTCGCGAATGGGGCTGGCAACTGGATGCCGCCGCGATGATCGAACAGGCGGACGACACCCATATCAACTTTGCCCTGCGCGACGATATCGGGTTCACCAATGGGTTTGGCGCGATGACCGCCGAGGACGTCAAGTTCTCGTTCGAGCGGATCATCGACGACGCGCTGGAATCGACCAACAAGCCCGACTGGGGGCCGCTCAGCCATATCGAGGTGACGGGCGAGCGGACTGGCACCATCGTGCTGAAGAACGCGTTCCAGCCGCTGTGGTCGATCACGCTGCCCTATATCGCGGGCAATATCGTGTCGAAGGCGGCGTTTGACAGCGTCGGCGGCAAGATCGACACGCAGCCGGTGGCGACCTCGGGTCCCTATCTGCATGCGGGCTGGGAGCCGAAGCAAAAGACCACCCTGCGCCGCAACCCCGACTGGAAGGGCGACCCAGCCGCGTTTGACGAGATCCAGATCTATCACATCGACGATGAGAAGGCCGCCGAGATCGCGTTCGAGGCGGGCGAGATCGACTTTACCCGCGTCAGCCTGGACAGTGTCGAGCGGCTGAAATCGAACCCGATCGCGGGGGCGACGCTGGAGGAGTTCCCGTCGCTCTACTATGTCTGGGTCGGGATGAACCTCGATAACCCCAAGCTGGGCAACCTGAAGCTGCGTCAGGCGATCCAGCATGCGATCGACGTGCCGACGATCATGGCGGCGGCCTATTTCGGGGCGGCGGAACCCTCGACAGGGATCATCGCGCCCGGTCTGGCCGGGCATCGCGCCGCGCCGCTGACCGGTGTGGCGGCGGATCTGGAGAAGGCGCAGGCGCTGATGGCCGAGTCCGGTGAGGCCGGGGTGTCGCTGGCCATCGACGTTCTGAACAAATCGGCCAACGTGACGGCGGCTCAGATCATCCAGGCCAATCTGGCGGCCATCGGCGTCACGCTGGAAATCCGCCTGCACGAGGGCGCGACCTTCTGGGAACTGGGTTCGAACGAGGATCTGGAACTGGTGCTGAACCGCTATTCGATGACGCCCGACCCCTATTACGCGACCTCGTGGTTCATCACCGAGCAGGCGGGCGTGTGGAACTGGGAGCGGTTCCGGTCGGAAGAATTCGACAAGCTGCATCTGGCGGCGCAGTCCGAGGGCGACCCGGCCGCGCGCGCGGCGATGTATGCCCGGGCCCAGGACCTGATGGAGGAAAGCGGCGCCTACAAGTTCCTGACCCACGAGGCGACGCCGGTGATCTATCGCGACAGTGTCAGCCCGGCGCTGCGGCCCGATGGGCTGCCGCTCTATCGCTATTTCGGCAAGGCCTGAGATCTCTCCCTGAGGCCTTTGGGGGCGCAGGTCAGAGCTGTGCCCCCTTCTTTTCCCTGAAAGACGGGGTACCCCATGCTGTCCTTCATCTTAAAACGGATCGGTCTGGCGGCGGTGATTACGGTTCTGGCCGTGTCCTCGCTGTTCCTGATCGTTCACATGATCCCGGGCGATCCGGTGTCCACCATGCTGGGACCGCGCGCCACGCCTGAAATGCGCGCGGCACTTGAGGCGCGGATGGGGCTCGATCAGCCGTTGGTCGTGCAGATCGGGCTGTTCTTTGCCAATATGCTGCGCGGCGATCTGGGGATGGATGTGTTTTCCAACCGGCCGGTGAGCGAAATCGTGCTGGGGCAGGTGCCCTATACGCTGGTCTTGATCCTGGTTTCGATCACCTGGTCGGCGGTGTTGGGGATCGCGCTGGGCTGTTACTCGGCCATCCATCGGAATTCGCTGGGCGACCGGCTGACCGGGATCCTGTCGGTCTCGGTGATCGCGGTGCCCGCCTTTGTGGTGTCGCTCTACTCGCTGCTGATCTTTGCGGTGAAGCTGCAATGGTTTCCGGCCATCGGGGCGGGGGATGCGGGGAACTGGGGCGACCAGCTGCATCATCTGGTGCTGCCGAGCCTTGCCATCGGGCTTAGCTGGGTCGGCTATATCGCGCGGCTTGTCCGGGCCTCGATGCTGGAAGTGATGGGCGAGGGGCATATCCGCACCGCGCGCGCCTTTGGCCTGCCCGAGCGGCAGATCGTCTTTGGCTATGCGCTGCGGCTGGCCATCCTGCCCACGGTCACGGTGATCGGGGTCGGCATGGGGTTTTTGCTGTCGGCGGCGGTGTTCACCGAGATTGTGTTCTCGCGCCCCGGGCTGGGCAAGCTGGTGATCGACAGCATCACCACGCGCAACTACCCGGTGGTGATGGGATCGGTTCTGTTTTCCACCCTGATCTTTGTCGCCTCGACCACGCTGGCCGACATCGTCAACGCAATTCTGGATCCGCGGATCCGGGCCGGGAAATGAGGGACCGGACATGACCGACGCAAGCTTGCCCAAACCCCGGTCCGAGTTGGGAGAGATCCTGTATCATCTGGTGCGCGATCCGCTGGGGCTGGCCGGGCTGATCATCGTGCTGGCGATCCTGGCCTCGGCGGTGCTGGCGCCCTGGATTGCGCCTTATGACCCGATTGCGCTCAATGTGCCGGACCGGTTGCAGGGGCCGAGTGCAGCGCATCTGATGGGCACCGACCAGCTGGGGCGCGACACGTTTTCCCGGGTGATCTGGGGCGGGCGCGTGGCCTTGCAGGTGGCGCTGCCGACCATCGGCGGGGCGATATTCTTCGGCCTGCTGCTGGGGATGATCGCGGGCTATGGGCCGCGCTGGCTGGACAATCTGATCGTGCTCTTGTTCGACACCATCCGGTCGTTTCCCACCGTGATGTTCGCGCTGGCGGTGGTGGCGCTGGTCGGGCCCAGCCTGAACACGGTGATCCTGGTGATCATGGTGACCTCGATCCCGACCTATGGGCGCGTGGTGCGCACCCTGACCCAGTCGCTGAAAGAGGCCGAATTCATCACTGCCGAGAAATCGCTGGGCGCCTCGACGCCCCGGATCATGGCTGTGCATCTGCTGCCCAACGTACTGGGGCCGCTGGCGGTGCTGGCGGCGATGGATATCCCCACGGTGGTGGGGCTGGAGGCGGGGCTGTCCTTTCTCGGCATGGGGGTGAAGCCGCCGACTCCGTCCTGGGGATCGCTCTTGAACGATGGCTACAACCTGATCCGCAACACGCCCTGGCTGATCATCGCGGGGGGCATCCCGCTTATTCTGACCACGGTCGGCTTCACCTTTCTGGGCGAGGCGCTGCGGGATGTGGTCGATCCGAAACTGCGCGGCAAGGGGGGCAAGTGATGGCGGTTCTGGACATTCGTGGCCTGTCGGTTGGATACAGCACGCCGCGCGGCGAGTTGCGGGCCTTGCGCGACGTGTCGATGATGGTGCCCGAGGGCAAGATCGTGGGGATCGTGGGGGAGTCGGGCTGTGGCAAGTCCACGCTGATCTCGGCGATCATCCGGCTGATGGCGCCCAATGCGCGGGTCGGCGCGGGCGAGGTGCGGTTTCAGGGACGTGACCTGCTGGCCGAGACCGAGGCGCAGATGCGCGCGCTGCGGGGGACGCAGATCTCGATGGTGTTTCAGGACCCGATGCAGACCCACAACCCTGTACTGACCGTGGGGCGGCAGATGATGGACATCCAGTACCGCGAGCGGCTGAGCCGGGCGGAGAAGCGGCAGCGCGCCGAACGGATGCTGGCGCTGGTGGGCATTCCAGACCCTGAGGCGCGGCTGAACCAGTATCCGTTCGAGTTTTCGGGCGGGATGCGCCAGCGGATCGCCATTGCCATGGCGCTGATGGCGAAACCGGCGCTATTGATCGCGGATGAGCCGACCACGGCACTGGATGCGACGCTGGAGGTGGAGATCATCAAGCGGCTGCGAGAATTGCAGGACGAGATCGGATGCGGCGTGCTGTTCATCTCGCACCATCTGGGGGTGATTGCCGAGCTTTGTGACGAGGTGGTGGTGATGTACGCGGGCGAGGTGGTGGAGACCGGATCGGTGCGCGATGTGTTCCATGCCCCGGCGCATCCCTATACGCGGGCGCTGCTGGAGTGCGATCCGGGCCATATCAAGGTCAAGACCCGGGTTTTGCCGACCATTCCCGGCAACATCCCCGATCTAGTCAACCTGCCGGGCGGCTGCATCTTTGCCGACCGCTGCGAGAGGCGCCATGCGGCCTGTGCCGCGCGCCCTGCGATGGCCCTGGCCGGAGACGGCCAACGCGCCGCCTGTCACCTGATCACGGAAAGGGAAACCGCATGAGCGCGCTGCTAGAGATCCGCGATGTCGTGGTGCGGTTCCGGGTCCGGGGCGGCGTGTTCTCCTCGGCCGGGAGCGTCGATGCTGTGTCGGGCGTCAGCCTGGATGTCGAGGAGGGCAAGACCTATGGCATCGTTGGTGAGAGCGGCTCGGGTAAGACCACGCTGGCGCGCGCGGTGGCGGGGCTGCACCATGCCAGCGAAGGCTCGATCCTCTATCGCGGGCAGGAGTTGCGCGGGCTGGTCGAGGGCGCGTTCCGGCCGCTGCGGCGCGAGATCGTGATGATGTTTCAGGATCCGATCGGCTCGCTGTCGCCGCGATTGTCGGTCAAGTCTCTGATCACCGAACCGTTCCGCATCCAGGGGATGCGCGAGCGCGATCTGGATGCGGAGGCACGGCGATTGCTGGCCATGGTCGGCCTGCCGCCGGAATTCGCGGCGCGCTATCCCTATCAGATCTCGGGCGGGCAGGCGCGACGGGTGGGCGTGGCGCGGGCGCTGGCGCTGAGCCCCCGGCTGCTCATTGCCGATGAGCCGACGGCGGGGCTCGATGTGTCAATCCAGGGCGAGATGCTGAACCTGCTGGCGCGGTTGCAGGACGAGCTGGGGCTGGCGATCATGATCATCACCCACAACCTGAACGTGGTGCGCCATATCACCGACCGGGTGGGGATCATGTACCTGGGCAAGCTGGTCGAGGAGGGCGAGACCGAGGCGGTGTTCGCGGCCCCGCAGCACCCCTATACGCTGGCGCTGTTGGCGGCGAACCCGGAACCCGACCCCGACGCGCAGCTGATGCGGGTCGAGTTGCAGGGCGAGCCGCCGAGCATCCTGCGGCGGCCGAAGGGCTGCGAGTTTCACACCCGTTGCCCGTTTGCACAGCCGCGCTGCGCGACCGAGGTGCCGCGCTGGCAGGCGGCGAAGGGCGGGGCGCATCGGTGCCATTTCCCGGCGGGCTGGGACACAGCGGCGGCCGCGTCATGACCGGGGTGATCTTTGCCGGTGGCCCGATCCTGAGCATGGATGCCAGCGATACCCGGCTCGAAGCGGTGGCGATCCGGGGCGACCGGATCGTTGCCACCGGGTCGCTGGAGGCGCTGCGCCGCAGCCTGCCCGAGGCGGTGCAACACGATCTGGCCGGGCGCACGTTGCTGCCGGCGTTCATCGATCCGCACGGGCATTTCCCGGATTCGGCGATGGTGCGCCTGTTGCGGGCCGATCTGTCCGAAAGCGTCGATCTGGCGGAGGTGTTTCACCGGCTCGCGGCCCGGGTGGCGCGGACACCGGTGGGCGACTGGGTGATGGGCGCGGCGCTGGACGAACGCCGGCTGGCCGAGCGGCGGTTGCCGACGCGCGACGAGCTCGACACGGTGTCGCGCGACCACCCGATCTGGGTCATCCATGCCTCGGGCCATTGCGGGGTGGCCAATTCGGCGGCGCTGGCGCGGCAGGGAATCGGGGAGGGCACACCCGACCCCGAGGGCGGGCGGTACCTGCGCGACGGGTCCGGTCGGCTGACCGGCGGGATCGAGGGCCTGTCGGCGATGGGCGAGATGGGGGATACGCATTTCCTGTTGGATGCGGATGCCTTTGCGCGCTGTTTCGCGGCGGCGCGGGCGGAGTACCTGGCGCAGGGGGTGACACTGGCGCAGAATGCCTGGACTGCTTTACCGCTCTTGGAGCTTTTTGCCGGTGTGGCTGCGGGCGGCGATCCGGGGATTGACCTGATCCTGCTGCCGGTGGCCGAGATCGAGCCCGCGTTTTCGCGTGAAGGGCTGGGCGCGCAGTGGCCAGGCAACGGGGCGATTGCGCTGGGACCGCGCAAGCTGTTGGCGGATGGGTCTTTCCTGATGCGCACCGCGCTTCTGACCGAGCCGTATCTGGGCAGCGACGAGTACGGGCTGGCCTATATCGACCGCGATACCCTGATGGCCGAGGTGTGCAGACTGCACCGGCTGGGGTTCCAGATCCATACCCATTGCAATGGCGATGCGGCCTCGGACATGTTCCTGGATGCGGTGGCGGCGGCGCTGGCCGAGCATCCGCGCGCCGATCACCGGCACACGATCATCCACGGGCAGGTGATGCGGCGCGACCAGATGGCGCGCTGTGCCGCGCTGGGCGTGACGGTGAGCTTCTTTCCGGCGCATGTCGAGGTCTGGGGCGACCAGCATCATGACGAGATCCTGGGGCCCGCGCGGGCGGTGCATATCTCTCCCACCGGGTGGGCCAAGGCCGAAAAGGTGCGGTTCACCATCCATAACGACGCTTCGGTGACGCCGACGCGGCCCTTGCGGCTGGTCGAGACGACGGTCAATCGGCGCACCCGGTCGGGCCGGGTGCTGGGGCCGGAACAGCGGGTGGATGTGATGACCGCGCTGCGGGCCCACACGATCGACGCCGCCTGGCAGGTGTTCCGCGAGCACGAGCGCGGCTCGATCGAGGTGGGCAAGCTGGCGGATCTGGTCATTCTGGACGATAACCCGTTGGTACGGCCCGAAACCATTGGTGCGATCGGGGTCAGCGAAACATGGCGGCGGGGGGAGCGGGTGTATCTGTCCCAACGGCCAAAGGTTGGAGAACCGGCGTGAGCTATGCAATCTATGTGGGACGGAACCACAGCCGGACGGGGCATGCCTGGCTGGCAGGCTACGGCGATGAACCATCGTCGCACTGGCTGGAGATAGTGCCCGCCGCCGATCACCCCGAGGGCGCGACCATCGAGGTGGGCGTCGGGCCGGGCGCCGACATGCCGGGGCAGCGCATCGCGGTGCCGCAGGTGGCGCATACGCTGCGCCATATGCGGGTGAGCTATTCTTACTACCTGGGCGTTCCGGCGCCGATCACCAATGGCGGGGTGAACGCAGCGGGCGTTGCGGTGCGCGATGTCTGGTCGACCTCGCGGGCCGAACTGCGCGAGATGACGCCCCGGGACCAGCGCGGGTTCACCTATAGCGATCTGGCGCGCGCGGTACTGGAGCGCGCCACCAGCGCGCGTGGAGCGGTGGAACTCTGTGCGGCGCTGATCGCCGAGCATGGCGAGGCCAGCTATGGCGGCAACTCGCATCTCTTTGCCGATGCCGACGAGGCCTGGGTGATGATCCAGTTCGCGGGCGGGCAGGGGCTGTGGGTGGCCGAGCGGCTGGGTCCCGACAGCATACGCGCCTCGCGCCCGGGTTATGTGTTGGAGGTGCCGGTGGATGAGCCGGATCACCCCGATTTCCTTTACCCGCCGAATTTCGTCAGCTTTGCGCGCGAGCAGGGGTGGTATGATCAGGGGCCGTTTGATGCGAACGCGATCTATGGCGACGGCAAGGGGCGTTGGGAGGGCATCCGCTGGATCGAGGCGGAGATGCAGGCACGCGCCACCCGGCCCGAGAAGATCGGGCTGGAGGATATGATCTGGGCCATTCGCACCGAGAGATTGACCGGCGACACGGCGGGATACGGGCAGGTGGTGCCGCTGGTGCGTGCAGCAAACCCCGGGCTGGTGCCTATGTGGCACGCCGCCTGCGGCGCGCTGTCGGCGCCGTTTTCGCCGGTGTTCCTGGGGCAGGAAAGTATCCCGGCGGAATACGGGCCGCACCGCTATCTGACCACGGGCGAGTCGCATCGGTTCATGGACCTGCGCAAGGCGGTAAGCGGCGGCAGGGACACGGTGTCGCTGGTGCCGCAGCGGCATGAGACCACGGTCGGGGCGTTCCAGGACTGCAAGCGGTTGATGTACCTGATGCAGTTGACAGGTGAGGGGGCGCTGGCGCCGGTGCACGGCGCCTTTGCCCGCCGCGAGGTGCGTCTGGACGCGTTGGTCGCGGCGCATCTGAAGGTGGCGGAACTGGCTGTGCAGGGCGGTTGCGCGGCAGAGGCCATGCGGGTTCTTGAGAGCTTTGCCAATAGCGAACTGAGCGCCGCGCTGGCGCTGGTGCGCGATCTGGCGGCGGGGCTGGCGGCACAACTGACGGGCGCGGGGCCGCACCCGGCGCCCGACCGTCCGGCGGGGTTCGGGCAGATCTGGTGACCGCGGTCAGGGCATTTCGCTGACCTGATAGGCAGAGCGGGCCAGCCAGTCGGGGTTGACCTCGACCCCCCAGCCGGGGGTATCTGTCACCGTGGCCTGCCCATCGGTGATGACATAGGGATCGGTCAGGAACAGCCCCTGTTGCCAGGGATAGTAATCCAGCCCCTCGATCGAAAACTCCAAGTATTTCCCGGCATTGGGGATCGCGCGCAAGAGGTGCATGGTGAAAAGCGTCACCATCGACAGGTTGGCCGCGTGCGGCGTAATCGGCATCCCGGAAGCCTCGGCCATGCGGGCCACGCGCAGGGTGCGCGCAATGCCGCCGATGTAGCAGATGTCGGGCTGGAGTACGTCGACCACGCGGTCGCGGATCATCGTCTGCCAGCGTTCCATCATGCAGTCCTGCTCGCCGCCGGTGACGTCGATGTCGAGCGTCTCGGTCACTTCACGCGTCTGCTCGAACTCCCAATAGGGGCAGGGTTCCTCGTAATGCGAGATGCCGTGCTGTTCCAGCATCCGCCCGACCTCGATGGCGCGGGCGGGGGAGTAGCAGGAATTGGCATCGACGAGCAGCGCCACATCGTCGCCCATGGCGCGGCGCATGGTCGGCACGATCTCTTCGGTGCGGCCGGGCCATTCGTCCTGGTCGCGGCCGACCTCGGCGCCGATGCGGAACTTGAAGGCGTCAAAACCCTGCTCATCGCGGATGCGCGCAAGCCGCGCGGCCTCGTCCACCGGCGTGATGTCGCGCTTCATTGACGAGCCATAGGCGCGCACCGGTCCGGGCGTGCCGCCGATCAGTTCGCAGACCGGTTTGCCCGCGCGCCGCCCGTTCATGTCCCAGAGCGCTGTGTCGACCCCGCCCATCGCCCGGCGCAGGTAGGAGCCGGGGAACTTGTGCTCGCGGTCGCGCACGATGTCGAGCATGGCGTCAATGTCGGTGCAGTCCATCCCAAGCGCGTAGGGTGCGACCTGCCGGTGCAGCACCTGCGCGGTGATGTCGGCGTAGTAGGGGGCGACCTGCCCCCAGCCCTGCGCGCCGTCCTCGGCGGTGGCCCGGACGAAGCAGACATATGGGGTGGAGAAGGTTTCGAGTTTGGCAAGCTTCATGTGATTTTCCGGGTTTGGCCGACCGGGGCGGACGGGGGTTGTAAAAAGGCTGGAGAAAAATCGGGCTGGCAGGTATATCCATTTCGACATTTTCGCCAGACCAATTAAGGAGGCCGCCCGTGAAACATGCCGCAGGCGCCTTGTTGTCCTCGATCCGGCTGGACCGGACACTCAGGCGCAGTGTCAGCGTTCAGCTCTACATGGCGCTGCGCGACATGATCCTGTCCGGCGCGCTGCGCGCGGGTGAGCGGCTGCCGGCGACGCGGACGCTGGCCAAGGAGGTGGGTGTGTCGCGCACCACGGTGATCGACGCCATCGACCGGCTGGTGGCCGAAGGCATGCTGGTGTCGCGCATCGGGGCCGGGACCTATGTCAGCGAGACGCTGGAGGACCAGAGCGTAACCGCCCCCAGCCAGGGGGCGGTCAGTGCCGGTCGTAAGCCCAGGCTGTCTTATGTCATCAGCCATGCCGAACCCGCCTATGCACGGCGGGCCTGGCTGCCGCACAAGCCGCGGGCCTTTGTCACCGCGCTGCCGGCGCTCGATGCCTTTCCGATGGCGCATTGGGCGCGGCTGTCGGCGCGGCACCTGCGCGGCGGGCGCGGCGACGTCATGGGCTATGGCCAGCCCAAGGGGCTGGCCGCGCTGCGCCGGGCGATTGCCGCCCATCTGAGCGCGCTCAAGGGCATTCGTTGCGACCCCGAGCAGGTGTTCATCACCTCGGGCGCGCAACATGCGTTTTCGCTGATCGGGCGGTTGCTGCTCAATCCGGGCGACCGGGTCTGGATGGAGAATCCCGGCGCCTCGGGTGCGCGCAATGCGCTGTTATCCGAGGGCGCCGAGCTGGTGCCGGTGGAGGTGGATGCGCAGGGCATGGTGGTGTCTGACGGGCTGGCCAAGGCGCCGCATTTCCGGCTGGCCTTTGTCACGCCCTCGCACCAGCAGCCGCTGGGCCATGTCATGTCGCTGCCCCGGCGGCTGGAGCTGTTGCAGGCCGCCGAACAGGCCCAGGCGCTGATCATCGAGGATGATTACGACGGCGAGTTCTACTTTGGCAACGCGCCGCGCCCGGCGCTGCACAGTATCGACGCCAATGGGCGGGTTCTGTATGTCGGCACCTTCTCGAAATCGCTGTTCCCGTCGCTGCGGCTGGGGTTCGTGCTGGTGCCCGAGCGGATGGTCGCGGCCTTTGATGGCATGTTCAATACCTGGGCCAGCGGGCCGTCGACCGCGACACAGGCGATCGTGGCCGAGTTCATGGACGAGGGGCATTTCGCCACGCATATCCGGCTGATGCGGCAGCTTTACAAGGCGCGTTATGAGGCCTTGCTGGAGGCGGCGCGCGGCCTGCCCGAGAGCATCCGCCTGCAAGAGACGACCAGCGGGTTTCACACGCCCGCATTTCTGGAACGGAGCGTGGACGAGGCGGAGGTGGTTGCGCAGGCGGCCGAGCAGGGGGTGACCCTGGCGCCGCTGGGGCGCTATTGTCTGTCGCCAGTTTCGCAATCCGGTCTGGTCTTTGGCTTTGGCTGTGCTGCGCCCGAGGATATCGCGCGTGGCATGGGCATCCTCCGTGAGCTGCCGGCCCTGCGTTAGGATTGGTATGACGTTTTTGTGATATTGGATATGAATTGTGTGCCAATACTGGCCTAGCGTTTCCATCGAGGCCAGCGGGTGGGGCATGTCCTGCCGCGGCTGAAGGGAGCATCGCGGTCGAGCAAATGCCACTTTCGAGCATCAGGCAGACGCCATTCTGGCACGATCAGGTCGGCCCGATGCCGACCTTGCAGGAGCGGCCATTGGCCAGGGTCGATGTGCTGATTGTCGGGGCGGGCTATACCGGGCTGAGCGCGGCGCTGACCACGGCGCGCGGCGGTCGCTCGACGCTGGTCGTCGATGCCGAGGATCCGGGTTACGGATGCAGCAGCCGCAATGGCGGCCAGATCAGCACCAGTGTGAAACCCTCGCTGGAGAAACTGACCGCGAAGTTCGGGTTTGAGCGGGCGCGCGGCATCCGGGCCGAGGGCGCCAACGCGCTGCGCTGGATCGGCGAGTTTGTTTCCCGCGAAGGGCTTGATTGCGATTTCCGCCGGGTCGGGCGGTTTCATGCGGCGCATACGCCGGGCCATTACGAGGAGTTGGCGCGCGATGCCGAGACGCTGCGCCAGCAGGAAGGGATCGAGAGCTTTGCCGTGCCGCGCGCCGAGCAGCGCCGCCAGTTGGGGACGGATGCCTATTTCGGCGGTGTCGTGTTTTCGGCCCATTGCTCGCTGCATCCGGGCAAGTTTCACCGCGAATTGCTGCGTCTGGCCCTCGGGGCCGGGGCGCAGGTTGTGGGCCAGTGCCGGGTGCAGGGGATATCGCGCAACGGGTCGGAGTTCCGGGTCGAGACCGCCAAGGGCGTGGTCGAGGCGCGGGACGTGATCGTGGCCACCAATGGCTATACCACCGCATTGACGCCCTGGTTGCAGCGCCGGGTGATCCCGATCGGCAGCTATATCATCGCCACCGAGGAGCTGCCCGAGGCGACCATTGACGAACTGTTCCCCGGCGACCGGATCGCCAGCGACACCTGCAAGGTGGTCTATTATTATCGCGCCTCGCCCGACCGGCGGCGGGTTCTGTTCGGAGGACGCGTCTCGGCCTCGGAAACCACGGCGCTGGCCGGGGCGACCCGGCTCAGGCAGGACATGTGCCGCATCTTTCCCCAGCTTGAGGGTGTGGCGCTGAGCCATGCCTGGAGCGGCACGGTCGCCTACAGTTTCGACGAGTTGGCCCATACCGGGGTGCAGGACGGTATTCATTACGCCATGGGCTATTGCGGATCGGGCGTGTCGATGGCGCCCTATCTGGGCATGCGCGCGGGGCAAAAGGTGCTGGGCCTGGCCGAGGGACAAACCGGTTTCGACGGTCTGCCCTTTCCCACCCGGCCCTTCTATCGCGGCAAGCCCTGGTTCCTGCCTGCGGCGGTGGCCTGGTATCGCTGGAAGGATCAACGACAGTTTCGAAAGGCTTTGCAGATGACCTGACGCGCCGGGCAGGGCGGCGCCTGTGCCGCGCTGGCCCCGGTATTAACGGATCGAAACCAATGTTTGGGATTCGAGGATCACTTGCCGCAGTGGTGCCCGCACCATCGCGGTAGGGGAAAGATGACTTGGGCGAATTGCCCGCTGCCTGCCGGAGACAAGGGCAGGACCCGGAAAACACCAAAGGGAGGAAGCCAATGAAAACGAGAACAATTCTGACGATCACGGCCGCTGTCATGGCGACGGGTGCCTTTGCGCAGGGTAAGAGCGTGACCATCGCGTCCTGGGGCGGCTCGTATCAGGAGGCGCAGAGCAAGGCGCTGTTTGAACCCGCCGCCGCCAATACAGGCATCGAGGTCAAGCAGGAGACCTATGGCGGCATGTCCGATGTGCGGCTTCAGGTCAGCTCGGGGCAGGTGACGCTGGATATCGTCGCCAGCGGTTCGGGTTCTGCGGCGCGGGCTGCGGCCGAGGGGCTGCTGGAGAAGCTCGACTATAACGTGATCGACGTCTCGACCTTCTATCCCGGTCTTTACACCGATTACTGCATCGGCGGCGATGTGTTCTCGACCGTCTATGCCTGGAACACCAACACCTATGGCGAGAACGGACCGCAGAGCTGGGCCGATTTCTGGGATGTCGAGAAGTTCCCCGGCACACGCGCCTATCGCGGCAAGGTGGCGGGCGCGCTGGAAGGGGCGCTGATGGCCGATGGCGTCGCGCCCGGCGATGTCTATAGCGTGCTCGACAGCGAAGAGGGGATCGAACGCGCGATCGACAAGATCCGCGAGCTGAAGCCGCATATCTCGGTCTTCTGGACCTCGGGCGCACAGCATGCGCAGTTGATGAAGGATGGCGAGGTCGACATGACCACCGGTTGGAACGGCCGGTTCGACAATGCCGCCAAGGACGGCGCCAAGGTCGCCTATAGCTTCAACCAGGCGCTGCTCGACTACGACTGTTTCGCGGTGCCCAAGGGCGCGCCGAACCGCGATACGGCGATGATGTTCCTGAACGAGATCTCGAAACCCGAGTATCAGGACGATCTGCCGAAATACATCACCTATGGGCCGACCAACAAGGCGGCCTATGAGACCGGTGAGATCACCGCCGATGTGGCGGCCGGCTTGCCCTCGTCGCCGGATAACGCGGCGATGCAGCTGCCGGTCTCGCTGGACTGGTATGCCAAGTGGGAGACCATCGCGGCCGAGATGTATCAGGAAATGCTGACCGAGTGAGGCGGGTTTCCTGCCATTCAAGGGCGGGCGCTGCGGCGCCCGCTTGTTTCTCGAACGAAGAATGCGAGGGTTTGTCTTGACCTCCAGAACCAACGAAGCCCTGCCGATCTCGGTCCGGAACGTGACCAAGACCTATGGTCCGGTACATGCGCTGAACGACGTGTCGCTTGAGGTGCAGAGTGGCGAGTTCCTGACGCTTTTGGGCCCGTCGGGGTCGGGCAAGACGACGCTGTTGATGGTGCTGGCGGGGTTCACCCGGCCCGATTGCGGCAGTCTGAAATTCGGCGAGCGCGAGGTGATCCGCACGCCGCCGCATCTGCGCGATGTGGGCATGACCTTTCAGAGCTATGCGCTGTTCCCACATATGACGGTGGCGGGCAATGTGGGGTACCCGCTGAAGCTGCGCAAGGTGCCCAAATCCGAGATCGCCGCCCGCGTCGAGGCGGCGCTGGATACCGTGCAGCTGGGCGGGTTTGGCGAGCGGCGGATCGACCAGCTATCGGGCGGCCAGCGCCAGCGTGTCGCCGTGGCCCGCGCCATCGTGTTCGAGCCGCGCATCCTGTTGATGGACGAGCCGCTGTCGGCGCTGGACAAGAAGCTGCGCGACCAGATGCAGATCGAATTGCGGCACCTGCATGAGAAACTGGGCATGACCACGGTCTATGTCACCCATGACCAGCGCGAGGCGCTGACCATGTCCGACCGGATCGCGGTGGTGAACCATGGGCGGATCATGCAGCTGGCCACGCCGCGCGACCTGTACGAGCGGCCCGCCAACCGCTTCGTGGCGGATTTCATCGGGGAATCCACCTTTTTGCCGGTGACGCGCAACGGGGCGGCTATCCTGTTCGACGGAACGCCGCTGTTGCATGACAGCCCGCCGCCCGAGGCGGCCAGCCTGCTGTTGATGATCCGCCCGGAACGGGTGGTGCTGTCGCGCGAGGGGCCGCGCGAGGGGGTCAACAACTTTGCCGCCACCGCGACCGAGGTGGTCTATCAGGGCGACAGTTTCCTGCTGCATGCGGCGCTGGCCAATGGGGCGCAGATCGTGCTGCGCGGCGCCATGCGGGGCGCCAATGTCACCGCCCTGCCAGCGGTGGGCGAGGCGCTGACCCTGTGCCTGGCACCCGAAGATACGGTGCTGATCGACGGAAGCGAGGCCTAGGATGGAGGCGGTACGCACCAACGAGGCGGGGTTGAGGCGGGACGAGTGGCTGGAGCGGATGAAGCTTTTTGGTCTCGGCTCGCCCGCGATCCTGCTGATCCTTGTCATTCTGGTCATTCCGGTGGGCTGGCTGTTCTATGTCTCGTTCATCGGGGCGGACGGCACGTTCTCGCTGGAAAACTACGAGCGGATGCTGAAGCGGAAATCCTATGCCCGCATCTTTCAGACCACGTTCGAGGTTAGTTTCCTGACCACGGGCCTGTGCATCCTGATCGGCTATCCGCTGGCCTATTTCATCGCGGGCCTGCCCAACCGGATCGCCAACCTGTGCCTGATCACGGTGCTGTTGCCGTTCTGGACCTCGCTTCTGGTGCGCACCTATGCCTGGCTGGTGCTGTTGCAAAAGCGCGGGCTGGTGAATGAATGGGCGATCTCGCTGGGGCTGTGGGACGAGCCGATCAAGATGGTGCACAACATGACCGGCACGCTGATCGGCATGGTGCATATCATGCTGCCGTTTCTGATCCTGCCGGTCTATGGCGCGATGAAGGCGATTGACCGCGACCTGATGAAGGCGGCCGCGAACCTGGGCGCCAGCCCGCGCCGGGCCTTCTGGACGGTGTTCTTTCCGCTGACCCTGCCGGGTCTTTTTGCCGGGTCGTTGATGGTGTTCATCCTCTGCCTTGGCTTCTTTGTTACCCCGGCGGTGCTGGGCGGCGGCAAGGTGATCATGGTGTCGATGAAGATCGTGTCCAATATCGAGCTGTTCGTGAACTGGGGGGCGGCAAGCGCGCTGGGCGTGGTTCTGCTGGTCTCGACCATGGTGATCCTGTGGATTGCCTCGCGCTTTTTGAACCTTGAGAAGATGACCGGGGGAGGGCACTGATGCTGCGCTGGTTCCAAAGCCCCGCGACCGAGACCCAGATCACCCATGGCCAGCGCCTGTGGCTCTACGTCATTGCGGTGATCACCATGGTGCTGCTGGTGACACCCACGTTGATCGTCGTGCCGATGTCATTCTCGGACAGCCAGTATCTGGAGTTTCCGCCCGAAACCTGGTCAACGCGCTGGTATGACCATTACTTCGGCTCGCCCGAGTGGATGCTGGCAACGCGCACCTCGTTCAAGGCGGCGTTCCTGACGATGCTGGTGGCGACACCGATTGGCGTGCTGGCGGCTTATGGCCTGCATTGCTCGAAAATCCGGTTTGTCCGCGCGGCTTTCGTGCTGATGATCACGCCGATGATGGTGCCGGTGGTGCTGGTCGCGATCGGGGCCTTCTACGCCTATGTGCAGCTTCAGATCCTCTATACGATAACCGGGCTGGTGCTGGCACATACGGTGCTGGCACTGCCGCTGGTGGTGATTGTCACCGGCTCGGCGCTGAAAAGCTTCGACATGAGCCAGGAAGAGGCGGCCCGCAGCCTGGGCGCGCCGCGGTGGAAGGCGTTTCTGACCGTGACATTGCCGCAGATCCGCTTTGCCGTGGTGACGAGCGCGCTCTTGTCCTTTCTCACCTCGTTTGACGAGGTGGTGGTGGCGATGTTCGTCTCGGGCGGCGACAACCCGACCCTGACGCGCAACATGTTCAACGCGCTGCGCGACCAGATCGACCCGACCATTGCCTCGATCTCGACCATCATGATCCTGGTGACGACGGGGATGATGGTGCTGGCGCAGGTGTTTGGACAGCAGAAGACGAAATCGAAATGATGGGTCAGTTGGTGATGGTTCGTGGCAAGGTCTGTCGGTCATCGGCCGTCGAGTCGACGTCCGGTGATGGATGTGGCCACTCTTCGTGCAGGATGACGCAATGATCGAAAACGAACGCGCGGCGCTGGCCGACAGTCTATGGACCGCGACCGCGCATACCGCTCCGGACTGCCCGCCGTTGGCGGGTGCGACCGAGGCGGATGTGGTAATCGTCGGCGGAGGCTTTACCGGGCTGTCGGCGGCGTTGCATCTGGCCGAGGCGGGGCAGCAGGTTGTGCTGCTGGAGGCCGAGACGCCGGGCTGGGGCGCATCGGGGCGCAATGGCGGTCAGGTCAACCCGGCGCTGAAACCCGACCCGGACGACCTCGTCGCCCGGTTCGGCGCGGATCTGGGGCGGCGGATGGTGGCACGCTGGGGCGATGGCGGGCGGCTGGTCTTCGACCTGATCGCGCGGCACGGGATCGACTGCGATGCGCGCCCTGTCGGGTTTCTGCGCACGGCGACCAACACGCGCGGGCTGGCCATGCTGCGCGAGATCGCGCGCCAGTGGCGGGCGCATGGTGCCAATTATGAGGACCTGGACGCGGCTGAAACTGCGCGGCTGGTCGGGGCCGAGGCTTATCTGGGCGCGGTGATCGACCGGCGCGGCGGCAATATCCACCCTTTGAACTATGCGCTGGGACTGGCGCAGGCGGCGATCCACGCTGGCGCGGATCTCCATGGTCATAGCCGGGCCATCGGGTTCGAGGACGAGGGAACCGGGGTGACGGTGCGCACCGCGCAAGGCCAGGTAAAGACGCGGCGCGCGCTGGTCTGCACCAATGCCTATACCGGCCCCTTTGGTGGCGCGCTGGGCTGCTCGGTGGTGCCGGTAACCTCGGTGCAGGTCGCCACGGCGCCGCTGTCGGACAATGTGATCCGGGGGATCCTGCCCGAGGATCACGCGCCGACCGATACGCGGCGGCTGATCCAGTACTACCGCAAGACGGCGGACGGGCGGTTTGTCATGGGCGGGCGCGGCGCGCGGGGCGAGGCGGGCACCCGGCGCAGGCAACAGGAACTGAGGCAGGCGGCGGAGGCGCTGTTTCCCCAGTTGCGCGCGGCGGATTGGGTGCATGCCTGGGGCGGTGATGTGGCGATGACGGTCGACAGCCTGCCCGGGTTGCACCGGCTGAGCCCGAACGTGATGGCGGGGCTGGGCTTCAACGGCCGGGGCGTGGCCAATGCCACGGTAATGGGCACCATTCTGGCGGATTGGGCGCTGGGCGTGCCCGAGGATGCGCTGGATTTCCCGGTCACGCCGGTGCGGCCCATTCCGTTTCATTCACTCAGAAGCGCAGGCGTGGCGCTGACCATCGGGGCCTATCGCCTGTTGGACAGGTTAAACCGGTAGGGGCAACATGTCGGACTATGATTTCATCATCGTGGGCGCTGGATCGGCGGGTTGCGTGCTGGCCAACCGGCTGAGCGCCAATGGCCGGTTCACGGTGCTGCTGTTGGAGGCGGGAGGCAGCGATCTGAACTTCTGGATCTGGATGCCGATCGGCTATGGCAAGACCTTTTACCGGCCCAGCGTCAACTGGATGTACCACACGGAACCCGATCCGGCGCTGAACGGGCGGGTCAGCTATTGGCCGCGCGGCAAGGTGCTGGGCGGGTCAAGCTCGATCAACGCGATGGTCTATATCCGGGGGCAGGCGCAGGATTTCGACGGCTGGCAGGCGATGGGCAATCCCGGCTGGAGCTGGGCGGATGTGCTGCCCTATTTCCGCCGCTCCGAGACCAATGACCGGGGCGGCGATGCCTTTCGCGGCGACAATGGCCCGCTGCATGTGGCGAGCATGGACCGTGATCTGCACCCGCTCTGCCGGGATTTCATCGCGGCGGGCGGGGAGCTTCAGTTTCCGCACAACCGCGATTTCAACGGGGCCACGCAAGAGGGGGTGGGCACCTATCAGAACACCGCCAAGGGGGGCATGCGGATGTCGGCGGCACGGGCCTATCTGCGTCCCGTTCTGCGGCGCGCGAACCTGCGCGTCGAGACGGGGGCGCTGGCCGAACGGGTGCTGTTCGAGGGCAAGCGAGCGGTGGGGGTGGCGTATCGCCGGAACGGGCAGGTCAAGACCGTGCGGGCCCGGCGCGAGGTGATCCTGTCCGGGGGCGCGATCAACTCGCCACAATTGTTGCAACTGTCGGGCGTCGGTCCCGCCCGCCTGTTGCGGGACAAGGGGGTCGAGGTCGTGCATGCGCTGGACGGGGTGGGGCGGAACTTGCAGGACCATCTGTGTATCGACCATCTCTACCGCTCGCGCGTGCCGACGCTGAATACCCAGTTGCACCCGTGGTATGGCAAGCTGTGGCACGGGCTACGCTATGTTCTGACCCGGCGCGGGCCGCTGTCGCTGGGCGTCAACCAGGCGGGCGGGTTTGTACGCTCGCGTCCCGGTCTTGATCGCCCGAACATGCAACTTTTCTTCTCTCCGGTCAGCTATACCAAGGCGCCGCCGGGCAAGCGGCCGCTGATGGACCCCGACCCGTTCCCCGGTTTCCTGCTCAGCGCGCAGCCGACCCGGCCCACCAGCCGGGGGCATCTGGAGATCCGCTCGGGTGATCCGGCCGAGCATCCGGCGATTCATCCCAATTACCTGTCGACCGAGTTCGACAGGCAGGAGTTGCTGGAAGGCGCGCATCTGTTGCGGCGGCTGGCCGCAGCCCCGGCGCTGGCCCGCCTGATCGAGGCCGAGATGCTGCCCGGCCCGGATGTCCGCTCGGATGAGGAACTGATCGCCGATTGCCGCAACCGGGCCGGAACCGTATTCCACCCGGTCAGCACCTGCCGGATGGGGCCGGATGCGGCGCGCGACGTGGTGGATGCGCGGCTGCGGGTGCATGGCATCGCCGGGCTGCGGGTGGTCGATGCCTCGATCTTTCCCACGCTGACCTCGGGCAATACCAACGCCCCGGCGATCATGGTGGGCGAAAAGGGCGCCGACATGATCCTGGAGGATTGCGGGGCAGGGGGATGACCCCTGCCTGATCGGGCCGGGGTGCGCTCAGTCTTCCTGTTGCAGACGCTCGACCATCTCGGCGAAGCCGCGTGCACGGGCATGTTCCAGCGGTGTGACCCCTTCGCGATCGGCCAGAGTGCGGTCGGCGCCAGCGGACAAGAGCGCGTCGAGCACGGCCTGGTGATCGGGGCCACCATCGCCCAGGATCACCGCTTCGATCACGGCGGTCCAGTGCAGGTTGTTGACATGGTCAAGCGGCGCACCCGCCGCGATCAGGTGTTGCACCACCTCGACATGGCCCAGATGCGCGGCCGCGATCAGGGCCGTGCCGTCATAGGGGCTGGTCGTCAGCCCCGGATCATTGCCAAGCCTTATCGCAAGCGACATCAGCTTGGGGTCATCCGCGACCGCCGCGATGGTCACGACATCATAGGCCTGATATTCCAGCGCGTTCATGTCCGCCCCCGCTTCGGCCAGGGCGCGGAGGGCGTCGTCTTGGGACGCAAACGCCGCCACATGCGCCGGTGTCCGGCCTCTGCCGTCACGGGCGCCGACATCGGCGCCAGCCGCGATCAACCGCCTGACCTCGGCAACATCGCCCCTGTGTGCGGCGCGGAACAAGCCGTCATAAGCCGCCACCTCGGTCGCAGAAGGCGCGGTTTGGGCTGATAGCGGCCCGGCAAGGCAGGTAAGAAGGGCGATCAGGGCAAGGCGGTACATGAGAGACCTTTCGTCTGTGTCTTGCAGTCAGCAGGGGCGGATGTGCCGGGCCGCCCAACGCTCCGGGCGATCTGCCATTCGCATTCTGGGCACAAGGATAGCACAGGTGGACCGTGGGTCATCGGAGCATGTGCAGTGGCCAGGGCTGTTTGCGAGAGGGCGCAGGAACGGCCATCGTCCTTGCCGGATGATGCGAGGCCATGACTGCCGGGGCATTCGGCGGAGGCACACGGTATCCAGGGCGGACGGCAAACGTAACGCAATAGAAACAACGCGTATGAGCGCGCCCCGGGACTACAGCGCACCTTTCCTTTTGCGATCATAGGCGCCGGGGATCTCTAGAAGCTGCCGATACTTGGCGACCGTTCTTCGCGAGATGGACAATCTCGTCTGGCCAAGCTGCTGGGCCAGCGCCTGGTCCGACAAGGGAAATCGGGGATCCCCGGATTTGATGAGCAGCTGTCGCCGCTGCATGACCTGGTCACGGGTCCGGTCCGGGGCCGCTTCGCTGAGGGGGTGGGCCAGAAAGTGCTCGGCAGGAAAAACGCCGGAGTCGCGGCGAACTCTAAAGTTGGACAGGGCGAGGCTGATCGTGCTTTTGTTGACGCCGACCTTTTGCGCGATCTACGTCATGGTCAAAGGAGATCGCCCTCATGACCAAAGTCGGCATCATCGCCAATCCTGTCTCGTCCCGCGACATCCGCCGGACTATCAGCCATGCCTGTTGATTTCCGCTGAGAAGTGATCCGGTAGCCTCATAATTTTCCACTGAGAATTGACCCATGTGAACACGCTGCCCCGACGGGTTTGGTCGGGGAGATATGGAGTGATCGACATGGGATTTTTGAATGTTATCCGACGCAGGGCATTGCGTGACAAAATGCCAGTCCGCGAGATTTCCTGGCACCCGGGCCCGTCTTTCAACACCATCAGAAAATATCTGCGCGAAGCCCAGCAGAATGGCCGAGATGCTCACCAAGGTTGACTTGGTCATCCTCGACGAACTCGGCTATCTACCGTTCAGTTCATCAGGCGGAGCGTTGCTGTTTCACCTCCTGAGCAAACTTTACAAGCGCACCAGCGTGATAATCACCACCAATCTCAGCTTCTCCGAATGTCCCAGGTCTTCGGCCCCTCTCGGCAGATTTGCCATGCAAATCGCCTGCCGGGTAATGGATGCAAAGATGACAACCGCGCTCTTGGACCGGCTCACTCACCGCTGCCACATCTTGGAAACCGGCAACGACATCTACCGCTTCAAGGCCAGTTCCGAGGCCGCAAAGAAGACAAGAAGGGAGACCGCTGCATTGACCAGGTCATGAACAAAGACGCCTACGGAGGGTGGGCCAAATCTCGTTGAAAATACCGGGTCACTTCACAGCGGAAATCAACAGCCTGCTCACCAACTGCGCTTCCAAGGCGAGTGATTGGCAACCGTCCTTCCCTCGGATGGCGCGAAAGCCGCAGCATTGCCGGTATCGGCAGCTTCGCGCCATCGCTTGATTGAGGTAGGTGGACACTCTCATCATGGATGCGCAGGACTCAGTACGGCAGCTAAAGGCTCGAGAACGAAAGCTCCGGCCTGGACCAATACGGGATCTCTTTCGCCACGCATTCTGGGGAACACCGTGACCAATCCCACAAACCGGCTATGCATCGTCGCGTCTGGTGATGTTACGCGAGATGTATCTATGACTCGGATCCCGTTGATTTTCGCCAAGGCCTGTACTCGTGGATCCTGCACGTCGCGACTGCCGAGCCTGCTGCGCGATCCGGTGAGGCGGGCGGAAATCGTCAAAGCACGATCGTCTGGTGCGACGAGTAATGTTAACGGTGGATCGAGAGGTCCGATGATCTCCAAAACTGGGTGGCCTGATCTGACTGGTCCGGTTTGATTGTTAGTGCATTAGTGGCCTCTGGTCCATCTGGACGATGGTTCCA
>NZ_JAAGOX010000053.1 GCF_010500245.1 Ruegeria sp. PrR005 | reverse complement strand
GAGCTGGCGAGGCAATACGGCAGCTACGGCTACCGGCGCGTGGCGGCATTGTTGAGAGATGTCGGCTGGCAGGTCAGCGACGGTCGCGTCGAGCGGCTGTGGAAGCGGGAGGGGCTGAAGGTGCCACCAAAACAACCGAAGAAAAGTCGGCTTTGGCTAAATGACGGATCATGTATCCGCCTCAGGCCGGAATATCGCAACCACGTCTGGAGCTATGACTTTGTGCATTGCCGGACCGAGGACGGCAGAGCATTCCGCACCTTGAACATCCTCGATGAGTTCAGCCGCGAATGCCTCACTATCAAGGTGAAGCGGAAGCTGAACTCGATCGACGTGATAGACGCTCTGACCGACCTCTTCATCCTGCGTGGACCGCCGGCATTTGTGCGCAGCGACAATGGCCCCGAGTTCATTGCCAAAGACGTCAGGGCATGGATCGAAGCCGTTGGCGCCAGGACAGCCTTCATCGAACCGGGCAGCCCTTGGGAGAACGGCTATGTCGAGAGCTTCAATGCCAGGCTCCGGGACGAATTGCTGAACCGCGAGCTCTTCTACTCATTGAGAGAGGCTCAGATCATCATCGAAGGCTGGAGGAAACACTACAACACCAAGCGGCCGCACAGCGCACTCGGCTATCGGCCGCCAGCTCCTGGAACCATCGTCCAGATGGACCAGAGGCCACTAATGCACTAACAATCAAACCGGACCAGTCAGATCAGGCCACCCACTTTTTTTGCCGCATCTCGGAACTGCATGCTCAAATGCAGCAACACTATTGAAAGGTGACCCCCAGGGCATAGAGTGAACAGAGGAATTATTGCGGCCAGTATGCTGACCGAGTGTCTGGGGAGGAATGAATTATGTTCAGAAGTTTGTCTGTTGTTGGTGCGTGTGTTGCGGGACTTGCCTGCTCCGCCAGTGCCTGGGCGCAACAGAGCGCCGATACGATCTATCAGGGTGGGCCGATTATCACGATCGACGACAAACGTCCTTTGGTCGAGGCCGTAGCAGTCAAGGATGGCCGTATCCTGTCAGCAGGCCCTCTGACCGAAATCTTGTCCTACAAAGGGGCGCAAACACAGGTTTTCGATCTGGCTGGCCGCGCGATGCTGCCGGGTTTCGTTGATAGCCATGGGCACGTGGTTATGGGTGGGTTGCAGGCGCTGTCCGCCAATCTCTTGGCCCCACCCGATGGAGATGTGCGCGACATTCCCAGCCTGCAAAAAGTTCTCAAGGAATGGGGCGATGCAAACAAGACCGCCGTCGAGCAGGCAGGACTGATCATCGGTTTCGGTTATGACAATGCTCAGTTGGCGGAACTGCGCCACCCGACGCGCGCGGACCTGGATGTCGTGTCGCAGGACATACCGGTCATCATTGTGCATCAATCGGGACATTTGGGTGTTGCAAATTCCAAGGCACTCGAAATCGCGGGAATCTCGACCGACACGCCAAACCCGGCGGGCGGTGTGATACAGCGCGATGCGACCGGAGCGCCGAACGGGGTTCTGGAGGAATATGCTTTCTTTTCGGCCTTAGTGCCCATGTTGGCCGGGATCGGCTCTGAAGGGATGCTGGCCTTTGCCGAGGCGGGAAGCCAGCTTTGGGCCAGTTTCGGCTATACGACCGGGCAGGATGGCCGGTCTTCTGGCGGGTCGGTCGAAGCATTAAAGGCGCTTGATGCTCAGGGTAAACTGCCTATTGACGTCGTGGCCTTCCCGGATGTCCTGGAAAGCAGAGACTACATCGAAGCGAACACGTCATCCGACTACTCCGGGCGGGTCCGGGTTGGTGGGTGCAAACTGACAATTGACGGGTCGCCTCAAGGGTTCACCGCGTTGCGGGACCGACCCTACTACGATCCGGTGGGTGATTATGCTCCGGGTTACAAAGGGTACTCGGCTATCACCACAGAACAGACGCAAGAAGCGGTGGATTGGTGCTTTGAGCGCGGCTTTCAGATTCTGACCCATTCCAATGGCGAGGGCGCATCCGACATGCTGATCGCTGCAATCGGTGTAGCACAAGAGAAGTACGGCGATCCGGGAAATCGTCCGGTCCTGATCCACGGCCAGTTCCTGCGCGAGGATCAGGTAGACAGCATTCAGAGCCTTGGCGTGTTTCCTTCACTCTTTCCGATGCATACGTTTTACTGGGGCGATTGGCACCGGGATCACACGGTCGGCCCGGTGAATGCAGAGAATATCTCGCCCACCGGTTGGGTCCGGCAGCGTGGCATGATGTTCGGCAGCCATCATGATGCGCCGGTGGCCTTTCCCAATAGCATGCGCATCCTTTCGGCCACAGTGACGCGCCGCACCCGATCTGGTGATATTCTTGGCCCGTCGCAACGTGTCGATGTGTTGACTGCGCTAAAGGCGATGACAATCTGGCCCGCCTGGCAGCATTTCGAAGAGGACAGTAAAGGGTCGATTGAACCCGGCAAGAGGGCTGATTTCGTGATTCTCTCTGACAACCCTTTGACTATGGACCCGGAAACGCTCGCGGATCTACGTGTGAAGGTTACGATCAAGGACGACAAGGTTATCTATGAGGCAGACAAGGCGGAGAAAGAAGGCCGTCTGCGCGACGAACCTTTCCTTGGTGACCCTGCTGCAGCACATGAATTCCTTCACACGTTTCAGGAAGCGATGAGCAAGTCCTAGGTGTCTGACCGGGGCAGGAGACCTGCCCCGGGGTTTCAGAACCTCAGTGACAGGCAGGACATACCGCCATCCAGTTTGGCGCACTCGCTGTTGTTGATCTCGACCACCGAGAACCCTGCCTTGTCCAGTATCTCGGCTGTCCTCGAAAAGCCGGCGGGCATCAACACCAGATCGTTGAAACGGATCGTGTTGGCGCAGGCCTCTTCGCCGGGTGCTGTGTGGATCACACGGTATCCCTGAAAACAGCCGGAGGCGTCGAGCCGTTCCGTGGACAGGATCGTCTCGCCGTCGAGCAAGGAACAGTCGGTCTTGAAATGCAGCACACCCGGTGGGGTGAAGACCTCGCGCAGCTTGTGGCCCCAATCGCCGACAATCGCGGCCAGTTCCTTGACCCCTTCGGCATCGGTCCGGGCGGACCGGCCGACCAGGATCTCGCGTCCGGTGACCAGGATATCGCCACCCTCGATATGACCCGGGCCAGAGATCTCGCGGATCTCGGCATAAACACTGCGCAAGGTGGGCGCCATTTCAGCAACCTCACCCATACGGCTTGGTGCACCGGGGCGCATCAGAACCGCGCCCTGCGGCAGGCAAAGCGCCGTGTCTTCGACAAAGAGTGCATCGGCAAAATCGTCCAGCGGCGGCAGCTCGATCACCTCGGCGCCGGTGCTTTTCAGTGTGGCGACATAGTGCGCGTGATCCTTCAGCATCTGTTCAAGATCGGGTGTGCCGATGTCTTCGGCGCGCAATCCGTTGACGACGCTTGCGGCTGGCCTGCGGGTGATGGCGCGGGTGAACTGGTATGTTGGGTCGCTCATTTTGTGTCTCAGTTCTGATTGGGGGTGTAGGGCGCTTGTACTTCGACGATCGACGGGGCATGGCCCTTGGTCGCGGCTGCCAGAAGGGCGGCGAAGGCTTTTGGGTCGTTGTCTGCGCAATGGGAATAGGGCATCCCGTATGCGGCGGCGATGGCAGCGAAGTCAGGCGGCGTGGGATCGCAGCCGACGACGGCTATCTCGGCCTCCCGCATCGCGCTGTCAATCTCGCGGTATCCCCGGCTGTTCCAGACCACAAAGACGATACCCAGGTTCTCGTCGCGTGCGGTCATCATCTCGGTCAGGCTGAATTGTGCGCCACCGTCACCGACGATGCAGAACACCGGCGTACCGGGCGCCGCGATGGCGGCACCGATCGCTGCGGGGATACCGTATCCCAGGGCGCCAAAACCGGTCGCTGCATTGAACCACCCACCTGGTCGATCGTGATCGTAATAGAGGTTGCCAGCATAGATCGGTTGCGTTGAATCACCCACGATGATGGCGCCCGGCACCGCATCGCGCGCGGCGTCGAGCATATCGACCATGCCGCGCATGTACGGGCCGATTTCCTGCCACGCGGCGTTCCGCGCCGCTGCGGCGCGCAATGCCCCGCCGCTGGCCCGGTTGCCGCCGGGCAGGCGCTGGGTCAACGCGGCAAGGCATGTTGCCGCGTCCCCGTGGATCGCGATTGTTGCCGGGTGGCGGGACAATTGCTCAGCGCAGGTGTCGATCCGGATCAAGTGCGGCAGGCGCGGCATCGAACCGGTTGCGTACATATCGTAATCGGTTTGCCCCAGTTCAGTGCCGACCGCCAGAACAAGGTCGGACTCTTCGATCAAGCTGCGGACAGAAGTAAGGCTTGGGCTTGCCGGGACACTCAATGCCGCACCATGCATTAGCCCGCGTGCATTCACGGTCTGGACAACCGGCGCATCGAGCCGTTCCGCCAGTGCCTTCAAGGTTTCGGCTGCCGCTTTTGCACCACCACCAGCAAGGATCATCGGACGTGACGCAGACGTCAGGCGTTCTGCCGCCAGATCCAGCAGGTCCGGGTCGGGCGCTGGATCATTCGCAATCGAGGGACCGTTCAGCGCGGCGGGGAGCCTTGCGGCATCCAGCGGAATTTCGATATGGCAGGGTCCCTTGCGTCCGGTGGTCAACCGCTCGAACACCGCGTCCAAGGCCGGTGACAGGTCGCTGCCTTTTCTGACCTGCCTGGCTTCAAGCGCAACCTTTGCCACCATTCCCAATTGATCGGGCAACTCATGCAGATGACCAAGCCCCTGGCCAAGGCTGCTCTGCCTGTTCACGCCGGAAATGGTCAGGATCGGGATACTGTCGGCGCGCGCCTGACCCATTGCGGTCAGCGTGTTGGTCACCCCCGGACCGGTGATGACGAAGGCGACGCCGGGTTTGCCGGAGACGCGGGCATAGCCGTCGGCCATGAACCCGGCACCCTGTTCGTGGCGCGGGGTGACATGCCGAATGCCCGAAGCAGCAAGCCCGCGATAGAGTTCAATCGTGTGCACGCCCGGGATGCCGAAAACGCACTCCACGCCCCGTTCCGCCAGCCCCGCCACCAGCGCTTCACCCAGAGTTGGCATCAGGCGTCCTCGGTCTGGAATTGCGTGGCATGTGCCACGATGCGGTCGCAGGCTCTGTCAAAATCGGTGTCATCAGCTGTCAATGCCACGCGCACCCAACCCGTTATCGTGTCACCGAAGGACTCGCCCGGCATCACCGCCACGCCCGCGTGTTCCAGCAGGTGCCTGGCATAGGTTGCGCCGTCCATTCCGGTTGCCGATACATCGACCATGGCGAACATTCCGGCCTGGGGTTCCAATACCCGCAGGCAAGTTTGGCCATTCAAACGGTTTGCCATGCGGATGGCCCGTGCGGCGTACCGCGCCCGCATTCCGGGGGCAACGGTCGAGCCGTCACGCACCGCGCGCTCTGTCATATCTGCTATGAAGGGTTGATTGCCGAACAGCATGGTTTCGGACAAAGGCAGCAGCGCTGCGGTAAATGTCTCGGGCCCGATGCACCAGCCGCTGCGGAACCCCGGTGCGGCATGGGATTTCGAGATCGACGAGACCACAATAACCCGGTCGGCCAGATCGGGCCGGGCCAGCGGCGAGGTAAAGTTTTGCCCATCGAAGACCAGTTGCTCATAGACCTCGTCCGAGATGATCCACAGATCGTGCTTGCGCGCGAGGTCGCCGATTTGGGCAATATCGTCGGGCGTCAAGATGGCGCCGGTGGGGTTGTGCGGCGTGGTGAGCAGAATTGCCCGGCTGCGCGGGGTGATGCGCGCGGCGATATCGGCGGCCGAGATGCGGAACCCGTTTTCGGGCCGCAGCGGAACCGGCACCAGATCGGCGCCGGTGGCGCGGATCACACCGGCATAGGTGGCATACATGGGATCGCCGACCAGCACCTCGTCGCCGGTCTCGGCCACGCCCATCATCACGGCGTAAAGCGCAGTCTGGGTGCCAGGGAAGCACATGACCTGATCGTCCGAAATCGCCCGCCCGGTGCTGGCACTGTAACGTTCGGCAAGGGCCGCGCGCAGGCCCGGTTCCCCGGCGCCGTCAGAATAGGTGGTGCGCCCGGCGCGCATCGCGGTCTCGGCCACATCCATCAGCTCGTTCGGTGGCGGCACATCCGGCTCGCCGATGGTCAGGCTGATTACATCAGCCCCATTAGCGATCATTGCCTTGGCGCGCAGGTAGATGCCCCATTTGGCGCCGCCCAGATCGGCCAGGCGACGGGTAATGGCGGTGGTTTTCATGCCTCTTCTCCCGGATCGTACAGGGTCAGTCCCAAAATGGCGCCGACCGAAGTCAGCCCGATGCTCACAAGCTCGCCCGGGCCAAAGGCATCGGGCAGTGCGCCACCCTCCAGCCAGAGCCCGTCGATGACGGCGTTACAGGCGATGGCCAGGGCGCGCAGCCGTTCGGGCGTGGGGGTCTCGCCCGCCTCTTCCAGGGCGGGGGCGATCAACGCCTGCAAGCGGTCGCGAAAGTCGTAATAGGTGCGGCTGTGCACCTCGGCCATGCGCGGATCGCGCTGCACCATGTTGAGGAACCCGGCCCACAGACCCACCGCCTTCGGGCTGCTGACCGGTGGAGTCAGGCTGGCGCGCACGATTCGCGCCAATTGATGCGCCGCCGGTTTGTCCGACTGTCGGGGGCCTTCCATCGTAGCATCGGTCAG
This sequence comes from Ruegeria sp. PrR005, assembly GCF_010500245.1. Taxonomy (GTDB): domain Bacteria; phylum Pseudomonadota; class Alphaproteobacteria; order Rhodobacterales; family Rhodobacteraceae; genus Ruegeria_B; species Ruegeria_B marisflavi. The sequence goes on along the minus strand of NZ_JAAGOX010000053.1, from coordinate 271,892 downwards.
CTGGATCATATGCGCCTGATAAGCGGCATAGATCAGCTCGTCCTTGCCTTCGAAATAGTGCCGGATCAGCCCCAGCGTCACACCCGCCTCGGCCGCGATGCCACGCACGGTAGCCGCCTGCACACCCTTGCGTCCGATCAGGGTCAGCGTCGCCCGGATCAGCGCTTCGCGCCGGTTTTCGGCGGATTCGCGTGTGAAGCTGCGACGTGGGCTGTCCAAGGGCGGGGCCTCCGGCGGTGAGAAAAGCGGACTTGATCTGCGTCGCTCTTATTGTTATACGTTTGTATAAATATAAGCAGAGCCGGGCCAAGAAGGCAACCGGAAAGTCAGGGGGGATCGCGTGACAGCAACGCAGGAACTGACGCCCGATGCAGGGGCCGCCAGCGATTTGGCGGGGACATTGCTGATCGAGGATCTGCATAAATCCTTTGGCGATCTCGAAGTGCTCAAGGGCGTTTCGCTGACCGCCAACAGGGGTGACGTGATCGCTATTGTCGGCGGCTCGGGCTCGGGCAAGTCGACCATGCTGCGTTGCATCAACTTTCTGGAAACCCCCAGTTCTGGCCGGATCGTCATTGGAGGCGAGGAAATCCGTATGCGCGCCGATGGTACCGCAGCCGATCGCAAGCAGCTGGAGCGGGTGCGGACCCGGCTGGCGATGGTGTTCCAGTCCTTTAACCTGTGGACCCACCGCACCCTTCTGGAAAACGTGATCGAAGTACCGGTCCATGTGTTGAAAGTGCCGCGCGCGCAGGCGATCGAAAAGGCGCGCGCCCTGCTTGCGCGGGTGGGCCTGGCCGAGAAAGAGGACACCTATCCGCTGTTCCTGTCCGGTGGCCAGCAGCAGCGCGCGGCCATCGCGCGCGCTCTGGCGGTCGACCCGGCGGTGATGCTGTTTGACGAGCCGACCTCGGCGCTGGACCCCGAACTGGTTGGCGAGGTGCTGGGTGTGATGCGTGACCTGGCCGCCGAGGGACGCACCATGCTGGTGGTCACCCACGAGATGAATTTTGCCCGCGAGGTCGCCGACCATGTGGTGTATCTTTATCAAGGCCGGATCGAGGAACAGGGGCCACCAGACCAGATCTTTGGCAATCCGCAATCCGAGCGGCTGAAACAGTTTCTGAAATCCATCAACTGAACACCAAGAATGAAAAACAGGGAGACCAACATATGAAACTCAAGACATCGCTGCTGGCCGGTCTGGCCGCATTGGCCCTGGGCGCGGGCGCCGCGGCCGCGGATCAGGTCAAGATCGGCATCGCCGCCGAGCCGTATCCGCCCTTCGCCTCGCCCGATTCCGCGGGCAACTGGGTCGGCTGGGAGGTCGAGGTGATCGACGCCGTCTGCAAGGCCGCCGCACTGGATTGCGTGCTGACACCCGTCGCATGGGACGGCATAATTCCCTCGCTGACCGGCAAGCAGATCGACGCCATCATGGCCTCGATGTCGATCACCGAAGAGCGGATGCAGACCATCGACTTCTCGAACCCCTATTACAACACGCCCGCCGTGATCGTGGCCGACAAGTCGCTGGATATCGAGGCAACGCCCGCCTCGCTGGCCGGCAAGATCATAGGGGTTCAGGCCTCGACCATTCACCAGGCCTATGCCAACGCGTATTTTGGCGACGCCGAGATCCGCGTCTATCAGACCCAGGACGAGGCCAATCAGGACCTTTATGCCGGTCGCATCGACGCGACCCAGGCTGACAGTATCGCCATGGCCGATTTTGTCGCCACCGATGCGGGCCAGTGCTGCGAGATCAAGGGCGCTGTCGCCAATGACGAAGCGATCCTGGGCAAGGGCGTGGGCGCCGGAGTGCGCAAGGGTGACGACGCGCTGCGCGAGGCGTTGAACAAGGGCATCGCCGCAATCCTGGCCGATGGCACGCACGAGGCGATCACCGCGCGTTACTTCACCGCGCCCATCTACAGCGAATAATCGCTGCCGATGGAGGGGCTTCTGGACCTGCTCGGCCTGGCGAAAAGCGCCGAGCTGTTGTCGCTGTCACCACCGGGCTGGGGGATGAACCTACTGCGCGGTCTGGGCAAATCGCTTCAGATCGCGTTCGGGGCCTTCGGCTTCGGTCTGGTGATCGGGCTGTTCGGAGCCTATGGCAAGCTTTATGGCGGGCCGGTCATTCGTGATCTGCTCGCCATTTATACCACCGTTGTCCGGGCCGTGCCCGAACTGGTGCTGATCCTCATTCTCTATTTTGTCGGTACCGACCTGATCAACCAGGCTGCTGAGGCGCTGGGATATGGCCGGGTCGAGATCAGCGGCGTTGCCGCCGGGATCTGGGTTTTGGGCGTGGTCCAGGGCGCCTACTCGACCGAGGTGCTGCGCGGCGCCATCCTGGCGGTTCCGCAGGGCCAGATCGAGGCGGCGCGCGCCTTTGGCATGCCGCCGGTGATGCTGATGCGGCGGGTGACCATTCCGGCGATGCTGTCCTTTGCTCTGCCGGGGCTGGCGAACCTGTGGCTGATCGCCACCAAGGATACCGCGCTGCTGGCGGTTGTGGGGTTCAGCGAGCTGACGTTGGAAACCCGGCAGGCGGCGTCGAGCACGCGGGCCTATTTCACCTTTTTCCTCGCTGCGGGTGCGCTGTACCTGATGGTGACGCTGATGTCTTCCGCGCTGTTCCAGCTACTTGAGCGGCGATCGCGGCGCGGTCAGCCCTCGCTCAAGGGGGCGGGCCGATGATGCGGATGATCCGTCCGATGCTGATGCCGCATCGGCTGGTGCTGATTGCACTGGCCGTGGCGCTGGCGGTGTGGTGCGCCCTGACGCTGCGCTGGGACTGGCTGCCGAAGTACCTGCCGTTGGCGATGCAGGGGCTGTGGCGCACGGTCTGGTTGTTGGTGGCAAGCACGGTTCTGGGCTTTTTGCTGGCGGTTCCGCTGGGTTTTGCCCAGGCGGTAGGGCCTTGGTACCTGTCGACGCCCGCACGGGTTTTCTGCACGCTGATCCGGGGGACGCCGCTGCTGTTGCAGATCTGGCTGCTCTATTATGGCTTGGGTTCGGTCTTTCCCCAGATCGACGGTATCCGAGACAGCGTTCTGTGGCCCTATCTGCGACAGGCGTGGCCCTATGCGCTGCTGGCGCTGACGCTCTCCTTTGCCGGGTACGAGGGCGAGGTGATGCGCGGAGCCTTTTCCGGGGTCAACCGGGGCCAGTTGGAGGCAGCGCGGGCGTTCGGGATGCCCCGTTTCACCCTTTTCCGCCGCATTTGGCTGCCACAGGCGATCAACAATGTACTGCCAACGCTGGGCGGCGAGACCATCCTGCAATTGAAGGCAACGCCGCTGGTGGCGACGATCACCGTGGTCGAGATTTTCGCAGTATCGTCGCGGGTGCGGCAGGATACGTTCGTGATCTACGAACCGCTTCTGTTACTGGCGCTGGTCTATATGGTGATCGCAGGGCTGATCGCGCTGGCCTTTCGCTGGCTGGAGAACCGGGTGCCGACGCGGCGACCGGGGAATTGATCGCGCATCGCGACACGTTGCCCATCCCAAACCCATGGTGTAGGTCTGTCCCGATCTATCGAACAGGCACCCGTGACGATGAGCCGTATTTCTCATATCGAGCTGGATGACAGCAACCTTCCCCCACCCACGCCCGAGATCGAGCAGGAGCGAAAAGTCGCGATCTATGATCTGTTGGAGGAGAACAGCTTTGCCCTGCCAGTGCGCGACGACCGTGCCGTGCCCGATGGGCCCTATCGGGTAAATCTGTCGATCCGCGACAAGCGGCTGGTCTTTGACATCCAGACCGAGGACGAACAGAAGGCGGCCGAGTTCCACCTGTCGCTGGGGCCGTTCCGTCAAGTGGTCAAGGATTACTTCCAGATCTGCGAGAGCTATTTCAACGCGGTCAAGACCCTGCCGCCCAGCCAGATCGAAACCATCGACATGGCACGGCGCGGCATCCACAACGAGGGCAGCCGGGTGTTGCAGGAACGGCTCGAGGGCAAGGCCGAGATCGACACCGACACCGCGCGCCGTCTGTTCACCCTGATTTGCGTTCTGCATTTCGGGGGCTGAATGGTGCACCCGCTTCCGCATTCGGTCCTGTTCTGCTGCGACCACAACGCGGTCCGCTCGCCCATGGCGGAAGGCATCATGAAGAAATTTTATGGCACCGGTACCTATGTGCAATCCGCCGGTGTCCACAATGACATGGAGATCGACGGGTTCTGTATTGCCGTCTGCCAGGAGATCGACGTTGAACTGGCGCGCCACCGTTCGCGATCGTTCGACATGATGCAGGAATGGGGCGACGATCTCAGCTCGTTTGATCTGGTGGTGGCGCTGTCGCCCGCGAGCCAGCGCCGGGCGCTGGAACTGACCCGTTTTTTCCACCTCGATGTCGAATATTGGCCAATTATGGACCCTACCGGGCTGGGCGAGACGCGGGCGGAGAAGCTACATCACTATCGTCAGACCCGCGATCAGATCATCAAGCATCTGAAAGAACGCTGGGGCGAGCCAACGGAGAGATCATGAGCGAGACCGTCAAACGCTATTTCGATGCCTTCAACGCAGGCGATGTACAGGGAATGCTGGACTGCTTGTCCGACGACGTGGCCCATCACGTGAACGAGGGCCAGATTCGGGTGGGTAAGGAGAAGTTTGCCGAATTCTGCGCCCATATGAACCGCTGCTACAAAGAGCTGTTGACCGACATGGTTGTGTTCGAGGCCGAGGGCGGCAACCGCGCGGCGGCGGAATTCATCGTGAACGGCACCTATCTGCAAACTGATTCCGGTCTGCCCGAGGCGCATGGCCAGACCTATCGCCTGCCCGCCGGGTCGTTCTTTACCCTGAAGGGCGGCAAGATCTCGCGAGTAACGACCTTCTACAACCTGGCCGATTGGGTGAAACAGGTCTCGAATGGCTGAGGTGACCGAGGTCCGGGCGCTGACCGGCGCGGCGCTGGATGCCGCGCTGGAGGATGTGGCCCGGCTTCGGATCGCGGTGTTCCGCGCCTGGCCCTATCTATATGACGGCGACCTGGACTATGAGCGGAAGTATCTGCAAGCCTATCGCAACAGCGACCGGGCCATTGTGGTCGGCGCCTTTGATGGCGACCGGTTGATCGGTGCCTCGACCGGCATGCCGCTGGCCGATCATGCTGACGACTTCGCCGCCGCCTTTGTCGGTAGTGGTGTGGAGCTGGACGAGGTGTTCTATTGCGCCGAATCCGTGCTGTTGCCCGAGTATCGCGGCCATGGTGTGGGCCACCGGTTCTTTGACCTGCGTGAGGGTCATGCCCGCGCGCTGGGTTTTGCCAAATGCGCCTTTTGCGGCGTGCAACGGCCCGCCGATCACCCGCTGAAGCCAGATGACTATCGCCCGCTTGATGCATTCTGGCAGGCGCGAGGATATGAGAAACTACCTGGTGCGGTAGCGCGATTCAGTTGGAAAGACCTGGATCAGGATCACGAGACCGACAAGCCACTGCAATTCTGGATCCGGAATCTCTGATCCCGCCCAAAAGAGGACCCGTATATGAAAATCGCTACTGCCGCCTATCCGCTCGATTGGCTCGACAGCTGGGCGCAATACGAGGACAAACTGGCCCGTTGGGTGTCCGAGGCGGCAGGGCAGGGGGCCGATCTGCTGGTGTTTCCGGAATATGGGGCGATGGAGCTTTGCACTCTGGCCGGCGCAAAAACGGCAGCGGACCTCGAAGGTTCGCTGCACGCGGTCAGCGAACGGATGGAGGAGGCAGCCAGTCTGCATCAGAAACTTGCGGCGGAGTATGGAGTGCATATTCTAGGCGCGTCCGGACCTGCAAAGTTTGGGTTGGGGCGTCCGGTGAACCGGGCCGAGCTTTACACTCCGACCGGTGGGCGCGACCATCAGGACAAGCAGATCATGACCCGGTTCGAGCGAGAGGATTGGGATGTGGTCCCGGGCGGGCCGCTGAAACTCTTCGATACCGCGCTTGGCAAGATCGGTGTTTTGATCTGTTACGACAGCGAATTCCCGCTGCTGGGACGGGCTTTGTCAGAGGCCGAGATTCTGTTGGTGCCTTCCTGCACCGAGGCGCTGTCGGGTTACAGCCGCGTACGAATCGGGGCGATGGCAAGGGCGCTGGAGAACCAATGCATTTCGGTCATGTCCTCGGTCGTGGGGCGCAACGACTGGTCCGAAGCGGTGGACACAAACACCGGAATGGGCGGCGTTTTCGGGCCGCCGGATCGCGGTTTTCCGCAGACCGGGGTCTTGGCAGAGGGTGTCCTGAACCAGCCTGGCTGGACCTATGCCGAGGTCGATCTTGCCTCTGTCGCAGATGTGCGCGCAGATGGTGTGGTGCTGAACAGGCGCCACTGGGCCGAGCAGGACGGACGGGTCCAATCGGTCACAATGTGTTGCATGAAGGCAAAAGAAGCCTTGAACTGAGCGGGAAATGCGCGCATTTAAGCGCTCGAGCCTGCGGATTCCGCGGGCTAAACGCAATGATGGAGACAACATGGCCAAGGAAGATACGCTCGAATTTCCCGGTGTCGTGAAGGAACTCCTGCCCAATGCGACGTTCCGGGTCGAGCTTGAAAACGGCCATGAGATCATCGCACACACGGCAGGCAAGATGCGCAAGAATCGCATCCGTGTTCTGGCTGGCGACAAAGTACAGGTCGAGATGACCCCCTATGATCTGACCAAGGGTCGGATCAATTATCGATTCAAGTAACGCCTTCCCATGGCGTTTATTCTCGGATCGGGCAGTCCCAGGCGGCTGGACCTGCTGGCACAGCTTGGCATCACGCCGGATGCCGTGCGTCCACCCGAGATCAACGAAGACCCTAAGGCAGGCGAACTGCCACGCAGCTATTGCGCGCGCATTTCCCGTGAAAAGGTGGCCGCTGTTCAGGCAGCGCCCGACGACATAGTGCTGTGTGCCGATACCACCGTTGCGCTTGGACGGCGTATTCTGGGTAAACCGGCAGATGCGGGCGAGGCGGCTGAATTCCTGCATGCGCTGTCCGGGCGTCGACATCGTGTGATCACCGCTGTGGCCGTGCGGCGTGGCGACCGCCTGTGGGAGCGGGACGTGGTGAGCCAGGTCAGGTTCAAACGCCTCTCGGATGTCGAAGTGAACAGCTATCTCGCCACCGGCGACTGGGAGGGCAAGGCCGGGGCCTATGCCATTCAGGGTCCGGCTGGCGCGTTCATCCCTTGGATTGCTGGGTCTTTCACCGGCATTGTCGGATTGCCGCTGGCCGAGACGGCTGCGCTTCTGACGGCTGCGGGTTATCCCAAATTCAAAGGTGTCGCATGAAGGGCCGTACGATCGTTCTGGACCATATTCAGGGGCGCGAGGCCGCGGCCCTGATGGTCGATGGTTTGTTGGATGATTTCCTGATCGCGGGTGATGCACCAACTCCCGGCACCATTTACCGCGCCCGCGCCGAGCGCCCGGTCAAGGGGCAGGGCGGCATGTTCCTTAGCACGCCTGACGGGCCGGCTTTTTTGCGCCAGGTGTCGGGACTTGCTCCGGGCGCGCGCATCCTGGTTCAGGTTTCAGGCTATGCCGAGCCGGGCAAGGCGATCCCGGTCACAGCAAAGCTGTTGTTCAAGAGCAGATGTGCCATCGTGACACCCGACGCACCGGGTCTCAACCTGTCGCGCAGAATTCGCGACGAGGCCGAGCGCGACCGACTGCTTGAAATCGCGCACGAGGGGATGGCTGGCAGTGCGTTCGGTTTGATCCTGCGATCATCTTGCGCCGAGGCGGATGCTGATGAGATTGCCGAGGATATTGCGGCGATGCGCGAGCAGGCGCAGCAGGTATTTGCCGACGAGGGGCAGGAGGCCGAAACCCTGATTGATGGCGACGGCCCGCATGTTCTGGCTTGGCGCGATTGGACCGACCCGGCCGAGGTGGTGACCGAACCGGGCGGGTTTCAAGAGCACGGGGTGCTCGACGCTCTTGATCAGGCGCGCGGTATTTCTGAACCCCTGCCGGGTGGGGGGGTGATCTATATCCAGCCGACGCGCGCCCTTGTGGCGGTCGACGTGAACACTGGCACGGATACCACGCTGGCTGCTGGTCAAAAGGCGAATTTTGCCTGCGCCAAGGTGTTGCCGCGCGCGCTGCGTGTACGGGGACTTGGCGGGCAGATCACGATCGATCTGGCGCCAATGGCGAAAAAAGACCGCCGTGGATTCGAAGCGGCTCTGCGGGCATCGTTCAAATCGGACAGCGAGGAAACAACCTTGGCGGGCTGGACCCCATCGGGCCATTTCGAGCTGCATCGCAAGCGAGGTCGAATTCCCCTTGAGGACGTGCTGAAATGAAATGTCCGATTTGCTGTGCTGAGGCACAGATCAAGTATCGCCCCTTTTGTTCCAAGAGGTGTTCGGACCTGGATCTTGCCAGATGGCTGAACGGGTCATACGCGATTCCGGCTGAAGTCGAAGTTGAGGAAGAAGAGATCACCATGACGGACCGGTCGTTATCAGACCGGCACCACTGATTGATTTGTTTTTTCGTGCCTGTTCTGGTCCAGATTTCGATCTGCGTAGATGATTGTTCCCGAAGTATCCTGCGTCAGCGACTACGGGACACCCGGGTAAGATTTGCAACAAAAGATTTCCGGGTGATCGTAGCCGCCAAAGGGTGAAGTTGAATTAGGAATCCGGCACAAGTGAGGAATCCGCGGTGAAAGCCGTGAAGGATATCCGGTAGCGGACGAGAAAACATCATTTGTCCGAAGAAGAACCCGGGTTGTGAGAGAAGGGCTTCGCAGCACGGTCAGCATTGCCCTACCTTGTTGCAGCGTAACGGTCGGTGCCTGCATTGGGCAATCTTGGCGACGTTCAGAAGGTCCAGCGTCAACTCGACTTGCAGAACCATGAAGTTGCGCTTGGTGATCCCCGACGGCTCTCGTCTCGAACAAAATTCCGCCCTTGAACCTCCAGTAGGTGGAAGTTTTATGATGCCGAGAAATCGAGCTGGCGGCGCCAGCATGAAATGACAAAACTGCGCGGAGCGAACCCTATGCTGACAAGACGACATTTCATCCAGACGACGGCCACGCTGTTCTCGGCCTCTGTCTCGGGTCCGCTTATGGCCAAAACCTGGCCTACTGAAGCGGAAAAGGCAGATTGGGACGCGCAAGTTACACCGCCCGGCTACGACCCTGCGACGACCAACCCGTGGGGACTGCATCCTCGCTTTCTGCCGCAGCGGGTTGAAGCCAAAGAGGGGCTCATACCCGGTGACATTCATGTGGATGCCATCGCGCGCTATCTCTACCACATCGAGGAAGGCGGAACCGCAATGCGCTATGGCGTGGCGATCGCGCGTGGCTCGCTGTACGAGCCGGGCGTTTACACGATCAAGCGCAAGGTCAGTTGGCCGCATTGGAAGCCAACGCAGAGCATGATTGAACGTGACCCGGGTCTTTACGCCGATATTGCCGACGGTATGGAACCCGGACCCAAGAACGCGCTCGGGTCGCGCGCGCTGTACCTCTATGTCGGCGACCGGGATACCTATCTACGGATACATGGCACGCCGCAGCCGCAAAGCATCGGTGGACGCGCCAGTTCCGGCTGTGTTCGCATGGTCATGGCGCATATCAACGACCTGTTTCCCAATGTCGAGGTCGGCTCCATGGCCTTCCTTTACTCAGCCGAGGACAGCGTGACGCCGAGAAGCTGACCTGTAGACAATCGGCAACTTAAAACCGTGACGCGTCAGGCCCTGTCAGGTGTTGCGCGAGACGCAGATGGGGTTGCCGCCTGTCGAGCGCAGCGGGAGCAGTGTAACCTCCACCGGGCCGCTGTGCTCGTACCAATAGCAGTTGTCTTCAGGAAGAAGGCGGGCCGTGGCAAGATCCTGGTTCGGCGCGGCGAGGGCGGCGACAGCTTCGGGAACAGCGCCGGTCCCGGTCTGATTGCTGTCTTCGGGGCGTTTAGCGCGTTTGTCTTGGCGTTGTTCACCGAAATGTACGGGTTCCCGCTGACGATTTTCTTGCTGTCGGGCTGGTTGCAATCAACCTGGCCTGACATCGACTGGCTCGCCCATGATAGCGGTCATCTGCCCGAAATGATGTTCGGCTGGCAATCGAACCCGCATTTCGGACCGTTCCACCTGCTAAGCTTCGCGCTGATCGGAGGAGGGTTCTGGCTGATCTCAGTGGCATGGCATCATCTGTGGAATGCACAACGGCAAGGGCGGCTGGCGGTCACCGGGCCTTATGCCCGGGTCAGACATCCGCAATACGTGGGCTTCATTCTGATCATGCTTGGATTTCTCGTCCAGTGGCCCACCATTTTGACACTGGCGATGTTTCCGGTCTTGGTCTGGATGTACGTGCGACTGGCACACAGCGAGGAGGCCGACACGAGGGCCCGTTTCGGACAGGTCTATGAACGATACGCACGATCCGTACCAGCATTTCTTCCGCGGCTGACGGAAGCGGGTGCAAAGGAAGGTAGTCGCGAAACCTGAGAACAGGCAGCGTAAAATCGACCGGTCCGGGTCCGCATCGTCTGGTACAACACGACGATGCCGCCACAGGTGACAAGAGCGAGACCGCCCGATCGGCCAATGGCTGGACGATATTTGCAAATCTTGGCATACTGGAAAAACGCAAAGCCAAGAGGCCAGACGATGCTAGCACCCGAACGACACGCAATAATCCTGGAGGAAGTCTCACGCCAGCCTGCGGTCTCGATCCGATCATTGACAGAACGGCTTGGCGTGTCACGGGAAACCGTGCGCAAGGATATCGAGCGGTTGGCTCAGGAAAACAAGCTCCATCAGGTGCGAGGCGGAGCGACCGGTATCCGCACCCATGAACCACCGATGGCAGACCGGTCGCAAACCAACCCTGAAGGCAAGGGAAGGATTGGTGCCTATGTGACCAAAACAATCCCTGACGGGGCCAGCGTGATTGTCGATAGCGGATCGACGACACTTGCTGCGGCAAAGGCCTTGGCTGCGGAGAAGAAAGATTTATTGATTTTTACCAATGATTTAACGATAGCATCCGTCTTGGCCCCGGCGGCCGCAGAAGTTACGCTTCTGGGTGGGCGGCTGGATTTTTCCGAAAATGCAACAATGGGCCTGGATACGCTAGAACATCTGGCTCGATACAATGCCGAATATGCGCTGATCGGAGTTGGCGGCATGAGCGCCCGGTCCCTGTTTACCTACTTTTCTTTAGAAGGTGCCAACCTGCGTCACATGATGGCAGAGCGGGCGCAGCACCCGCTTATCCTGGCGGATAGCAGTAAGTTCAACGTGGTGGGGCAGATCGCGATGAAACCGCTTTCGGTGGCGGCGACGCTGGTTGTGGATCGTGAATTGCCAAAAGACATATTCGAAGCGCTGCAAGCCCAACCTGTAGAGGTTGCACGCGCATAACGCAAAAATTAGAAAGCTATTGCCAAGTTTTGCCAACTTCCAGTAACGTGATGAGGCAAACCCGAATCCCTGTTGATGGAGCAAGGCAATGGCTGGGACGCAACTTCCGCAAAGCGCACAATATGTCATTGTCGGGGGCGGCATCGTTGGCTGCTCCGTTGCCTATCATCTGACCAGGATGGGCCACAAAGACGTTGTCCTGCTGGAACAGGGACAGCTGAGCTGCGGCACCACCTGGCATGCCGCGGGGCTGGTGGGGCAGCTGCGCAGTCAGCCCGCGATGACCAACCTGATCCGGTACTCGACCGAGTTGTATTCGCAACTGGAACAGGAAACCGGTCTGGCAACGGGCTGGATGAAGTGTGGCTCGGTGACCGTGGCACGGACTGACGACCGCATGACGATGTTGTTGCGCACCGCCGCTGCCGCGCGCGCGCAAGGCGTCGAAGTCGAAGTCATCACTCCAGCGCAGGCTCAGGAAAAGTGGCCGGTAATGCAGGTGGATGATCTCAAGGGCGGTTTGTGGATGCCCGGTGACGGCAAAGCCAACCCGACCGATCTGACCCAATCCCTGGCCAAAGGCGCGCGCTTGGGCGGGGCCAAGGTGATCGAGGGCATCAAGGTTACCGATATCCTGACCAGGGATGGGGTCGTCACCGGAGTTAAAACCGATCAGGGCACCATCCAGGCCGAAATTGTGGTGAACTGCGCCGGCCAGTGGGCGCGTCAGGTGGGCAAGATGTGCGGTGTGAACGTGCCGCTGCACTCGGCCGAACACTACTATGTCGTTACCGAGCGGATCGAGGGCGTAAACCCCGATCTACCCGTGCTGCGTGACCCCGACGGCTATATCTATTTCAAGGAGGAAACAGGTGGCCTGGTCATGGGCGGCTTTGAGCCGGACGCCAAACCCTGGGGCATGGACGGGATCCCGGACAACTTCTTCTTCCAACTGCTGGAGGATGATTGGGATCAGTTCGAAATCCTGATGGAAAATGCGCTGATCCGCGTACCCAAGATGGCCGACGCCGGCGTGCGGCAGTTCTACAACGGCCCCGAAAGCTTCACCCCCGACAACAACTATTTGTTGGGCGAAGCGCCGGAACTGAAAAACTTCTTTGTCGGCGCGGGCTTCAATTCGATGGGGATCGCCAGCGCGGGCGGGGCCGGGCGTGCGCTCGCCGAGTGGATTGTCGCAGGAGCACCGACCTCGGACTTGTTCGCGGTCGACATTCGCCGCTTTGCGAACTTCAACAACAACCCGACCTGGCTGCACGACAGGGTCAAGGAAACGCTAGGTCTGCACTACGCGATGCCCTGGCCCAATCGCGAACTGGACACGGCGCGGCCCTTCCGCCGTTCGGCGCTCTATGACCGTCTGGCGGCGAAGAACGCTGTATTCGGATCAAAGATGGGGTGGGAGCGGGCGAACTACTTTGCACCGGATGGCGAAACACCCGAAATCAAGTACAGCTTTGGTCGACAGAACTGGCACGACGCAGTGGCTGCCGAACACAAGAACACACGCGAAGGTGTATCGGTCTTTGACCAAAGCTCGTTTGCAAAGTTGTTGGTCCAGGGGCGCGACGCCTGTGCGCAACTGAACCGGATTTGCGCCGCAAACATCGACGTTCCGGTGGGGCATACGGTCTATACCGGCGTGCTGAACGCGCGCGGTGGTTATGAATCCGACCTGACGGTTCTGCGTCTGAAGGAGCAGGAATTCATGCTGATCACCGGCTCCGGCCAAGCGGTGCATGATGCAGACTGGATCCGCAAGAACTTCGACGAGAATGCCCATGTGTTCCTGACCGATGTGACCGCCGCCTGGTCGGTTCTGGCGGTGATGGGGCCGAAAGCACGCGCTGTACTCAGAAAGCTGACCAAAGCTGATCTGTCCAACGCAGCCTTCCCTTTTTCCACGGTGCAGGAAATCGACCTGGGTTACGCCACTGTCCTGGCCAATCGGATGACCTATGTCGGCGAATTGGGTTTGGAACTGGTGGTGCCGGTCGAATTCACTGTAGGTGTCTACGAGGACCTGATGCGCGCCGGGGCCGAGTTTGGCATTCGCGACGCGGGATATTATGCGCTCGAGGGCTTGCGCCTTGAAAAGGGTTTCCGCGCCTGGAGCCGTGAGTTGACCCCTGATATCACACCGTTGCAGGCAGGGCTGAGTTTTGCAGTCGATTTCGACAAACTTTGTGGGTTCATCGGAAAAGAGGCGCTTCTGGCGGCGAAGGATGATCCCGATCACATGAAGACCCGCATTGTGCAACTGGTGTTGGACGACGCCGGACCACAACTGTGGGGCGGCGAGGCCGTGTTGTGCAATGGGGTCGAAGTAGGCGAGGTTCGGTCGGCCGCATACGGCCACACGTTGGGCGCGGCAGTCGCGCTGTGTCTGTTGCATGCACCTCAGCGGGTAACAGCGGACTATATCCGCAGCGGAACGTTCGAAATCGACCTTGCCGGAACCCGGATGTCGGCAACAGCCCATTTGCGAACCCCTTACGACACCAAAGGCGAACGGCCCAAAATGGACGGTTGACGTCTGAAACCACCCAACAGGCAGACATCCGCATGAAACACTGTTCGGCCATCGAACCTGATGCAGCTCAGGTCATTGATATCGGATTTTTGTGCTGGGATGGCCTACCGTTGGACCAGCTTTCGGTGGGGTTGGCCTATCTGAAAGCCGCAAACCAGCTGACCCCTGACAAACAAGTCAGAGGTTCGGTTCTTTCGTTCAGCGGCGGTAACGTGCAGAGCGCGTGTGGGGTAAATTTGAGCACTTGCCGCATCGATGATTTTCTGGCGCGATGCCGCTGTTTGTTTCTGGTTGGTGGAGCGTTCCTCGCACCTGATCAACAGGCCCATCTTGGTCGCGTAGCGCGCACGCAGCTCAGAGCGGGCCGTGTTCTGGGCGCGCTTGACACGGCTCTTGTTCCGCTGGCGCGAACCGGTCTTCTCGATGGCCAGGATGTTGCTGCCTCGGCCCAGATTTTGAGCGCGTTACAGGAGCAGTTCCCACAGATCTCTCCAAGGCCGAACGACCACTATGTTTTGGGGACTGTTTGGTCGGCAGGCGCGGGTTTTGCCTTGCTCAACCTGCTGTCCAAAGTGATTGGCAACTCATGTTCATTGCAAGAACGCCCCCAGCTAAACCGGAAGTTCCTGTCCTACAGGCCGCATTTCGGCATGTGCCCCACTTGTGCGCGCGACGCCATCCGGGCCGATAGCACGTTTACCGGCAACGGCGTTGTCGACAAGGCGATCAGACTGTTTCGCGACAACCTCGAAGAACCTTTGCGACTAACGTGCGTCGCTCGGGAAGTTGGTATTTCGCTGCGCCAGCTAGAGCGGAAATTCGTGGCAACGACCGGGCTCACTCCAAAAGCCTTCTATCTGGAGGAACGGTTGGAAAAGGCCCACACTATCGTCAGGTTCACCAATCTGGCGCTGCCCGAAGTTGCGTTGACCTGTGGATTTGGGTCCTATGCAACGCTGTCACAAAAATACAAACAAAGGTTTGGTCAAACCCCGGCCAGCGAGCGGGCGCGGATAAGTATATCCGGGAAGGAAAACTGATGGTCTTTAGCAGTTCGACACGCATCGCCGGGTTGCAATGACAATCCACGCGGTTCTCATTGTATTGACAGCAGCCTTTCTGCACGCGCTCTGGAACGCGGTTGTCAAAGGGGCGCCTGACAAGGCCATCATTCTGGGGCTGGTATCGTTTGGCCATGCGATACCAGCGATGTTTGTGTTGCCGTTCTTGGGGTTGCCGGTTTGGTCGGCCTTTCCTTTCGTCATCGCCTCGACCCTGATCCACTGGGTGTACTATTGGTTTCTGAATACAGCCTATACGCATGGTGACCTGTCGGTTGTCTATCCCATCTCCCGTGGAATGACGCCATTTCTGGTCGCGATAGGGGCGCTCTTTCTTGCGGGCGAGTTTCTTCCGGCAGTCGCCTGGATCGGTATTATCTGCATCTCGGTGGGTATTGGGTGCTTGTCCCTTGCGGGTTTAGGCAGACAAACGAACTGGATAGCAATCGCCGCGGCGTTTGGGACGGGCTTGATGATCACTTCCTATTCGCTTGTGGATGGGATCGGGATCCGGATGTCCGAAAACACTCTGGGATACATCGCGGTGCTGTTCGTTGCCGAAATCTTTGTTGCGGGCTTCATTTTTTCGACCCGTTGGCAGCGACTTGTGGAACTGCCCAGGCGATATGTCTGGGCAGGTCTGGCAGGCGGCGTCATCTCTGGTTTGGCCTATGGTCTAGTGCTTTATGCAAAGACAATTGCTCCTTTGGGTGTGGTTTCGGCACTCAGGGAAAGCTCCGTTATTTTTGCTTCGGCTATCGGCATCTTCTGGTTCGGTGAGGGGCCAAGGTGGAACAGGCTTTTGGCAGCAAGCATCGTGGCGGTCGGGGTTATACTGTTGGCAATAGCTCGCTGATGGTCGGAATGGGCATGAGCGGAATGGTTGCGGACCTCGAGCCCGGATATCCGAAGGCGCAGAACACTGCCAATCTGAATTTTAGTCTGCCAACCCGGGGACGCCATCTGCCATGCATGGCAAAACAGAGGTGATCTGGCGACAAACCAACACGGGCATCCCGCTTGTCACGTCTCGACCTGATCGCGTTTGGCGAAGAGCTGTTGCAGGTTCTGTTTGAAAAGGACGAGACCGGGAAACGCAATCCATCGCGGGCCTGGCCAAGAACGTTCCAACACTGCTCCACCTGGCCCACATGATGCTGGACCTTCACCAGAACAGCGCTGATCGCGACTGCGCGCCAACTTTTTGCATTGTTGAAGGGCACGGTAGGACCGCACTGAGGTCTGTACCCCCGGTGGGAGTATCACATCCGAGACCGGGAACGGAATGCCGGTACTCACATGGCTTCGACACTGGGTTTCAGAACTGCAAAGCCCCCATCCATAAGGACAGCCTATGAGTTCGAAGGTATAATCGATTTTTCTTGAGGTGTTTATCTGTCAGAATGTTAGCGCACAGATGTGAATTCAATCGCCGCACAAGAATGGCGAACCCCTAAGAAATCACCAACAGAGGACAACAATGAAACACACGACATCATTTCTTGCAGCCTTGGCCGTCGGCGCGCTGACCGCGACGGTTGCGGCATCGGAAACGGAATTGACGGTGTACACCGCCGTCGAGGCCGAAGACTTGGCCCGGTACGCGGAGACGTTCAACCAAAGCTATCCCGATATCAAGATCAACTGGGTCCGCGACTCGACCGGTATCATCACCGCCAAACTGCTGGCAGAGCGGGACAACCCGCAAGCCGACGTTGTTTGGGGGCTGGCGGCCACGTCGCTGTTGCTGCTCAAGTCCGAAGGCATGCTGGAGCCTTACGCGCCTGCCGGGGTCGAAAACCTGGACCCAAAGTTTGTCGACGGTGACAATCCGCCATCCTGGGTTGGCATGGATGCCTGGGTGGCAGCGGTTTGCTACAACACGGTCGAGGCAGAAAAGGCCGGATTGAAGCCGCCGACATCCTGGCAGGATCTCACCGACCCGATGTACAAAGATCAAGTGATCATGCCGAACCCGAACTCGTCCGGCACGGGTTTCCTCGATGTGTCCAGCTGGCTGCAACTGTTTGGTGAAGAAGGCGGCTGGCAATACATGGACGCGCTGCACGAAAACATTGCGCGCTACACGCACTCGGGTTCGAAACCCTGCAAGCTGGCGGCAGCAGGCGAAATCCCGATCGGAATCTCCTTTGCTTTCCGCGGCGCCAAATCCAAGGCGGACGGCGCGCCTCTTGAGATTATCGTGCCGTCCGAAGGTGTGGGCTGGGATATGGAGGCAACCGCCATCGTGGCCGGCACCGCAAATCTGGAAGCCGCTCAGAAGCTGGTCGACTTCTCGGTCACCAAAGAGGCCAACATGATGTACAATACCGGTTACGCCGTTGTGGCCTATCCCGGTATCGCTAAACCAGTGGAGCACTTCCCCGAGGGCCTTCTGGACGCGATGATCGACAACGATTTTGAGTTTGCTGCCAACAATCGCGCAGCAATCCTGAAGGAATGGCAGTCTCGCTATGACGGAAAGTCGGAAGCGAAATAACCCCCTTGGCAGGAGCGGCGTTTTGGCCGCTCCTGCATGCCACCCTCCTGTTCCCCAAAACGCAGCATATACACCCGGTTCGGACCGGCCAGGATCGGTCGTGCCCGAGGTGCAGATGTGAGGACTCCTCCCGTGCTTCAGAAAACACCACCCGGTGAAATGTATCTCAGCATCCAGAATGTGTGGAAAGCGTTCGGCAGCTTTCTTGCACTCAAGGACATCTCCCTTGAAATCAACGAGGGCGAATTCATTTGCTTCCTCGGCCCTTCCGGTTGCGGTAAAACCACTCTTCTGCGGGCAATCGCCGGATTGGATTTGCAGACCAAGGGTACTGTTATGCAGGATGGCAAGGACGTCTCCAACCTGCCCCCTTCCGAGCGTGATTTCGGGATCGTGTTTCAATCCTATGCGCTGTTCCCGAACCTGACGATCGAAAAGAACATTGCCTTCGGCCTTGAAAACACGGGCCGCAGCAAGTCTGAAATCTCTGTCCGCGTGAACGAATTGCTGAACCTGGTCGGCCTGCCCGATCAGGGCAAGAAGTACCCGGCCCAGCTTTCGGGTGGTCAACAGCAGAGGATTGCACTGGCGCGCGCCATCGCGACCAAGCCTGGCCTGTTGTTGCTGGACGAGCCCCTGTCGGCGCTCGACGCAAAGGTGCGTGTCCATCTGCGGCATGAAATCAAGGAATTGCAGCGCAAGCTGGGCGTGACCACCGTGATGGTCACCCATGATCAGGAAGAAGCTCTGGCCATGGCAGATCGGATCGTGGTCATGAACCACGGTGTGATCGAACAGGTGGGGTCGCCCACAGAAATCTACCGGGCTCCGGCCAATCTGTTCGTGGCCGACTTTATCGGCGAGATGAACCAGGTTAAGTCGCAGGTCACCAAGGGCGGACGTCTGAGCATCGGGGAAAAGACCTTTGCCTGCCTTAGTCACAAATTCAACGATGGGACTCCGGTCATCGCGGCTATTCGCCCCGAAGATATCATTCCCCACGAACCCGGTTATCTGGACACCGGCGGCAACCGGAACTGTATCGAGGTCACCCTCGATGAAATGGAATTCCTGGGGTCTTTCTGGCGCTGCCGTCTGAGCAACAAGCGCTTTGGATCGTCAGAGCTGATTGCCGATTTCTCGATCAATGCCGTGCGTCGCCTCGGGCTGGAAGAGGGGTGCAGCATGGTGATCGAACTCCCCGAGAACCGGCTCATGGCATTTGATGTTCCGGAGGCCAAGGCATGAATTCGATTTCGACCGATCCCGGGACCCTGCCTGCTGGCCCGGATATCAAGCCCAAGCTCAGCCGCGATGACATGCTGATGCGTGGAAGCATGATGGTGATCGCGCTCTATCTGATCGTGACGCTGGCACTGCCTCTTTACACAATGCTCTCCAAGTCATTCTCGACCTATCGGGTAGAGCCATCCCAATATGAGTTCCAGGTCAGTGACGAAGCCGGAGTTTTCGATGGAACCATCCTTTCGGGTGGCGAACTGAACCGGCAAATGAAGGTTTTTGCCGACGCCGATCTGGTGACGGGTTCGGACGGGCGTTTGCCTGTGACCGGCTTCTTTCCGGACTTCAACTTTCGCAGTCCGGTCATGTACCAGATCCGTAACACGACAAATGCGGGGCGCTTTCTGATCGGGTCGACCTTGAAAGAAGGTACAGATTGGGTCGAGCTCGATTCCAACACGTTCCGCCGGGTGCAGATGCGGCCGGTCCAGTCGCGTGGGATGGGCAACTTCGTCAGCTACTTCTCAACCCCGGCGCTGTTCAATTCGATCAAGAATTCCCTTTGGATCTCGGTTGTCAGCACGATCGTTACGGTCACACTGGCCTTCTGGTTTGCCTATGCGCTGAACCGAAGCTGCATGCGGTACAAAGGTGTATTCCGTCTGATCGCAATGGCGCCAATCCTGGTTCCCTCGCTCTTGCCGGGTATCGCGCTGGTCTACCTGTTCGGCAATCAGGGCATGCTCAAGGAGTTGCTGTTCGGTGCCAGTATCTATGGCCCCATCGGCATTGTGATCGGATCGGTTTTCTTTACCTTTCCGCACGCTTTTTTGATCATCTCGACCGCGCTCGCAATATCCGACGCGCGACTGTATGAAGCCGCGGCCAGCTTGCGGTCGACACCTTGGCGCACATTCTGGACAGTGACCATTCCCGGTGCCCGTTACGGCCTGATCTCCGCCGCCTTTGTCGTGTTCAACCTGGTGATCACAGATTTCGGCTTGCCCAAAGTCATCGGCGGCCAATTCAACGTGCTTGCCGTGGATATCTACAAACAGGTAATCGGTCAGCAAAACTTTGAGATGGGCGCCGTGGTTTCGGTCGTTCTGGTCATCCCGGCAATCCTGGCCTTTGCCATCGACCGGATGGTTCAGTCCAAGCAAGTGGCGCTGCTTTCTGCCCGTTCTGTTCCATACCAGGCATCCCCGAACCCGAAAGCCGACCGGATTTTCCTGATCTATTGCAGCCTTGTCGGCTTGTTCATCGTCGGTCTTCTGGCTGTTTGCCAATTCGCCGCGTTGATCAAGTTCTGGCCCTATGACCTTAGCCTGAGCCTCAAGAACTATGACTTCAACAAGATGGACGGCGGCGGCTGGGGCTCGTATTTCAACTCGATCAAATTGGCCTTCCTGACCGCTGTCATCGGAACGACTGTCGTGTTCTTTGGGGCCTACCTGGTTGAAAAATCGAACGGTTTCAAACTGGGCCGATCAGTCTTCCAGATGTTCGCGATGCTGCCGATGGCCATCCCGGGCATGGTATTGGGGTTGTCGTACATCTTCTTCTTCAACAACCCGTCGAACCCGCTGAACGGCATCTACGGAACAATGGCGATATTGGTGATTTGCACGGTGACACACTTCTACACCGTGTCGCATCTGACAGCCGTTACCGCGCTTAAGCAAATGGACAAGGAGTTCGAGTCGGTATCCGCATCGCTCAAGCAGCCGACAATGAAACTGTTTGCGCGCGTGACGGTTCCGGTATGCCTTCCGGCTGTACTGGACATATCGATCTATCTGTTCGTGAATGCGATGACGACAGTGTCGGCGGTGGTCTTCCTGTACTCGCCCAAGACCACTCTCGCCTCGATTGCAGTGCTGAACATGGATGATGCCGGGGATATCGCACCGGCGGCGGCGATGGGCATGATGATCTTTTATACCAATGCGGCGGCCCGGATTATTCACCTGATAGCCTCAAAAGGTATTCTGACGCGCACCCAGGCCTGGCGAAGCCGCTAGGAAACGGCCGTCGGCTTTCGTTAACCGCACCAAACCCTCGCCGGTCAAGCGCCGGCGAGGGTTCCTTTTTCCTTGAGCTCATTCCGGGCAAAATCCATGAAGGCGCGAACGATCTTCACGTCTCGTCGCTGTGACAAGGATATCATGCTTTCGCCCATCTGAAGCTTCATGCCCTTCAGTTTTATCTGCCTGAGGCGGTTGTCATGGCCATACTCGGCCTCGGAAACGAACCCTATTCCAGCGCCTGAAGCCACAAGTTCCCTAACGGCTTCGCGACCCTCTGCAACAATTGCGGGTCGCAACGTAATTCCATGATTTTCGGCTTCTTCTTCCAACTTCTGGCGCGTCTTGGAACCGTCTTCTCGGAACACCAATGGCAGTTTGGCCAGTTCTTCCAGCGACAAGGTGGGCTTGGACGCCGACAATAAGCCCTGCGCCGCAAAGGCCACGATTTCGGTGGATCCCAGGTTCAGAACATCCATGTCCTTGCCAGGGGACAAACTCCCGACAACGCCGATTTCGGCGTTATAGGAGCGAAGCTCCTCCAGAATTTCCTCGGTGTTTCCAGATCGGACAGTGATCGTGATCTTCGGGTATTTTTTCTGAAATGCGCCTAGGAAGGGCGTCAAGTGATGTGCCGAGTCCGCAATGATACGCAGTTCGCCGTCAATCGCGGCCCTGGTTTCCAGAAGATAGTCCTCGATCTGATCCTCGATCTCGAAATATTGCTTTGTGTACCGAAAGAGCTGTTCCCCTTCCGGGGTCAGGGTGACGCGTTTCCGTTCGCGCTGGAACAACAAGAGATCGTGATCCTGTTCCAGCTTGCGAACCTGCTCGGAAATCGCCGGCTGCGTCAGAAAAAGCGCCTCCGCTGCACGGGAAAAACCACCATGTTTGGCCACATAGTGAAAGGCTTTGAGCTGGCTGTGTCGCAAGGTGGTTCTCCAAGGTTCAATACATAGGCTGCGCTTATGATTAGATTGATATTTGCAATTTCACATATAGCTTTCGATGCTGCAATTGTGTTTGTGAAATCGCCTTTCTGGAGCCTGGTTATGACCTCTTCCATCCCCAAAATCGAACAGCCTCGCCTGGGTGAACCATACCTTCTGACGCCCGGGCCCTTGACGACATCCTATGCGGTGAAGCAGGCCATGTTGAGGGACTGGGGCAGTTGGGATGATGACTTTCGCGCCATGACTCGCGAGGTGCGTTCCGGCCTTCTAGCGTTGCTTGGCGAAGGCGGTGAGGACTTCGATTGCGTCCCGATGCAGGGCAGCGGATCGTTTTCTGTCGAAGCCATGCTGGCCTCCTTCATTCCGCGGAACGGAAAGGCGTTGGTCCTGGCCAATGGCGCGTATGGACAACGTTCAGCCCAGACGTTGCAGTATCTGGGGCGCGAACATATCGTTCTGGACAAGGGCGATTACCTGCCGCCGAGGGGAGACGAAGTTGCGCGCATTCTAGCAGAGGATCCCGACATTACGCATGTCGTCGCCATTCACTGTGAAACCAGCTCGGGTATCCTGAATCCTGTCGAGGAGATCTCAGAAGTCACCTACGCAGCCGGGCGCAAGCTTCTGATCGACTCGATGTCGGCCTTTGGCGCAATCGAGCTCAAGCCCACCGAAATTCGATACGAGGCAATGGTGTCCTCGGCAAACAAATGCATCGAGGGCGTCCCAGGTTTTGGGTTCATCGTCGCGCGCAAGAGTGAATTGGAGGCCGCAAAGGGCAACAGTCACTCGCTGTCATTGGATGTGCATGCTCAATGGGCGCACATGAACAAGACCGGTCAATGGCGCTTTACCCCTCCGACACATGTGGTTGCTGCCTTCATCGAGGCGCTTCGCGCACACGCCGCCGAAGGCGGTGTTGCTGGTCGGGGCGCACGCTATACCCGCAACCGGGATGTCATGGTCGCTGGCATGCGTGAACTCGGCTTCGAGACATTGCTCGACAATCGTTGGTTGAGTCCAATCATCGTCACGTTTTTCTGCCCGGATGATGAGAAATTCGTTTTCGATCAGTTCTATAAGCTGATGAAAGAAAAGGGGTTCATCATCTACCCGGGCAAACTGACCGTCGTTGACAGCTTCCGTGTTGGATGTATCGGTCAAATGGACGAACACGTCATGCGCAAGGTCGTGAGCGCTGCAAAGGAATCTCTGGAAGAAATGGGCGTTACCAGCGCTGCTCCTCCTCTCCGGGCACTGCAAGAGCGCGCCAAGTTGGCCGCCTAAATATCAAGGAAAAAAAGATGACTATCCAAACACCTGTCGTAGCAAACGAGCGCATCTATCCGACACCCAAAGTGCCCGCAATTGCCATCTGCCTTGATGGATGTGAGCCCGAATACCTTGATGTCGCGATTGCAAAAGGACTGATGCCCAACCTGAAACGGATGCGGGAAGAGGGCACCGACCGGCTGGCGCATTCCGTTATCCCGTCGTTCACCAACCCCAACAACCTGTCGATTGCCACCGGGCGTCCGCCTATCGTCCACGGGATCTGCGGAAACTACCTTATCGACCCGGACACCGGCGAAGAAGTGATGATGAACGATGTGCGCTTTCTGCGCGCGCCGACCATCTTTTCCCAGTTCTACGTTGCGGGTTTCCGCGTGGCGATGGTCACCGCCAAGGACAAACTGCGCGCGCTGCTTGGGGCCGGGCTGAAATTCGACGAGGGCAGGGCGGTCGCGTTTTCCTCCGAGCGTTCCGGTGAGACGACAATGGCGGAACACGGTATCGACAACGCCAGCAAATGGCTGGGCATGGACGTGCCCGAGGTCTACTCGGCCGAACTTTCCGAGTTCGTTTTTGCGGCGGGCGTCAAGCTGCTGAAAGAGTTCAAACCGGACGTCATGTACCTGTCGACCACCGACTATATCCAGCACAAGTTTGCGCCGGATCAAAAGGGGGCTCTGGATTTCTACGCCATGTTCGACCGCTATCTGGGCGAGCTGGACGAGCTGGGCGCCGCCATCGTGGTGACCGCCGATCACGGGATGAAACCCAAACATCACGCCGATGGTTCGCCTAGCGTGGTCTATGTGCAGGACCTGATGGACGAATGGCTGGGCAAGGACGCGGCCCGGGTCATTCTTCCAATCACCGACCCCTATGTCGTGCACCACGGCGCCTTGGGCTCGTTCGCAACTGCCTATCTGCCTGATGGCGCGGACCAGGACGACATTATCAGCAAGCTCAAGGCAACCGATGGAATCACGCACGTGCTGACCAAGGCCGAAGCTATCGAACGCTTCGAGTTGCCGGGTGACCGCATTGGTGACATCGTGATGGTCTCTGGTGAAAACATCTGCATCGGCACATCCGAGCATCGCCATGATCTGGCTGCACTCAAAGAGCCGCTGCGCAGCCATGGTGGTTTGACCGAACAAGAGGTTCCATTCATTGTGAACCGGGTCATCGACTTGCCGAACCAGCCTGTGTTGCGCAATTTCGATGCCTTTTTCTATGCCACTACAGCAGCGGCGCAGTAAGTCATGAAAGATCAAACCATGTCCAAAATCGAAATTCGAAACGAAGGCATGCGCATCGGCGGCGAGGTCGTCTTTACCGACGAAACCGTACCGGTCCTCTACCCTTATACGAACGAGGTGGTGGGCCATGTGCCTGCCGGGACTGCGGAACATGCGCGCAGGGCGTTTGAAATCGCGGCCAACTACAAGCCCAAGCTTACCCGGTATGAGCGCAGCCAGATCCTGCGGCGGGCGGGCGAACTGATCGGCGAGAAACGCGAGTGGCTGGCCAAATGGCTCACGCTGGAACTTGGCATCAGCCACCAGCACGCGATTTACGAGACCAAGCGCGCGCAGGACGTCTATCAATTCGCCGCGGCCGAGGCGCTGAAGGACGATGGCGAGATCTTCTCTTGCGACCTCACCCACAATGGCAAGGCGCGCAAGATCTTTACCATGCGCGAACCTGTGAGGGCGATCAGTGCCATTACACCCTTCAACCACCCGTTGAACATGGTCAGCCACAAGATCGCGCCTTCGATTGCAACCAACAACTGCATGGTCTGCAAGCCAACGGAGCTGACCCCGCTCACGTGTATTGCCCTGGCCGATATCCTGTACGAGGCAGGGCTGCCGCCAGAGATGTTCCAGGTGGTCACGGGATGGCCCAAGGATATTGGCGACGAGATGATCACCAATGAAAACATCGACATCATCACCTTCACTGGCGGTGTGCCGGTGGGCAAGATGATTGCCGAAAAGGGCGTCTACAAGCGGCAGGCTCTGGAACTGGGCGGAAACGACCCGCTGATCGTGCTGAACGACCTGTCCGATGCCGATCTGGAAAAGGCCGCCGCGATTGCCGTGGCTGGCGCCACCGGCAACTCCGGCCAACGCTGCACCGCGATCAAGCGCATCCTGGTACAGGAAAGCGTCGCAGATCGGTTTGTGCCGATGGTTGTGGAAAAGGCGAAGAAGATCAAATTCGGCGATCCGCAGAACCCCGAAACGGAACTTGGCTGCGTCATCCACGACAAGGCGGCAGAACTGTTCGAGAAACGTGTCTACATGGCCGAGGCCCAGGGCGCCGAAATTCTCTATCACCCGGGCCGGCAAGGCGCGCTCTTGCCTCCGATTGTCGTCGACAAGGTACCGCACAGCAGCGAGTTGGTGATGGAGGAAACCTTTGGTCCGATCGTGCCCATCGTTCGGGTGCCGGATGATGATGCAGAGGTCATGCGGATATCGAACTCGACCGCGTTTGGCCTGTCCTCGGGCGTCTGCACCAACGATCTGAATCGCGCGATCGCATATATCAACGGCCTGAATGTCGGCACCTGCAACATCTGGGAACAGCCTGGCTACCGGATCGAGATGTCCCCCTTCGGCGGCATCAAGGACTCTGGCAATGGCGTAAAGGAAGGCGTTATCGAGGCGATGAAGTTCTTCACCAACGTGAAGACATACTCGTTGCCCTGGCCAAACTAAACTCTCCGCCCTTTCCGCAGTGGCGGAAAGGGCATCACGGTTCCTCCCTGGTACTGGCGGGCCTTCCGGGGTCCGCACATTTTTGATGACTGCAAAGAGGAGCAGGCATGCCACAGATTGTCCATACTGAAGGGGAATCCAATACATCCGAAGCTCGCAAAGCATGGCTGCGAAAGTCCGTCGGACCGAAGTCTTCACCCCTGCTGAAACGCGACGCAGATGTGTTCCTGCATCAGTCTCTCTCTTCGCCTTGTGTCAGCACCATTGCCAAGGCCGAGGGCATCTGGATCGAGGATATGGAAGGGCGCCGGTACATGGACTTCCATGGCAACTCGGTGCACCACATCGGATACGGTCATCCCCGTCTGGTTGCAGCGATCAAGGCTCAGCTTGACGATCTTCCCTTTGCGCCCCGTCGCTTCACCAATGATCCGGCTGTGAACCTGGCTGAGAAACTGGCGGACATCGTGCCCGGCGACCTTGGAAAAGTGCTTTTTACCACCGGTGGCTCCGATGCCAACGAAGTTGCTCTCAAGATCGCGCGGGCCGCAACAGGACGGTTCAAGACCATCAGCTTCTGGGACGCGTTTCACGGTGCGGGTTTCGGCGCGGCAAGCGTCGGCGGAGAAGCGACATTTCGCAGTCACATTGCCGGACCCTTGTTGTCCGGAACCGAACATGTGGCGCCATTTGCCTGCTATCGCTGCCCCTACAATCATGTGGGCCCTGAAACCTGCGGGCTGGCCTGCGCGAAAATGGTCGACTACGTTCTCGAACGCGAAGGGGACGTTGCGGCGGTCATAGCCGAGCCCATGCGCGCAGTTCCCTATGTGCCGCCGCCGGGCTTCTGGAAATCGGTGCGAGAGGCCTGCAATAGGCACGGTGCACTTTTGATCATGGATGAGATTCCGACCGGTCTTGGCAAGACCGGCAAGATGTTCGCGTTTGAACATGATGAGATCATCCCAGACATCGTGACACTTGGCAAAGCACTTGGCGGAGGCATCCTGCCCATTGCCGCCTGTGTCGCTCGTAGACAACTCGATGTTTGCGGAGATTTTGCCATTGGGCATTACACGCATGAAAAGAACCCCGTCACGGCCCGGGCCGCGCTGACGACAATCCAGATCATCGAGGATGAGGGGTTGGTTGACCACTCGGTCGAACTGGGCGAGCACGCCATGGGGCGCCTGATGGAGGAATTACGGAACGTTCCCATCGTTGGTGACATCCGTGGAAGAGGCCTGATGTTCGGGATCGAAATCGTCGATGATCGCGCTGAAAAAACGCCGGGAAATGCGCGGGCCGAACGGATCTACTATGCCTGTCTGGAAGCGGGATTGAGCTACAAGATCAGCCAGGGGTGCGTGTTGACGCTGTCACCACCGCTGACAATTTCGAAAGCCGAGTTGGACCAGGCGATCGACATTGTTGTTGCTGCAATCAAGGACGAAACCTGACCAGCCTGACTTCATTGACCGAACGGCATGAAACAGTGCGGGGCTTCAACTCCCACAAGGTCTGGCAGCAGAGACAACGGAACAAAGCGATAGGTTACGGCGAAACCGACCGGAACCGTCTCTGTTGTTGCCGTTGTCGGAGTTGCCCGCCCTGCTTGCAAACTTTCGTACCGGAACAACGGTCAACCAAGCCAACGACGAAACCGGAGTGAAACATGGCCATTGTCGCTTTCCTGATCAAACTGGCCGGGGCAACCATGTTACTGCTCTACGCGGTGCGCATGGTCCGCACCGGAATAGAACGTAGCTATGGCGCGTCGTTCCAGCGGGTGATGACCCGCCAACGCGGTTACCTGCAAGCGTCTGTGGTAGGTTTGATGATGGCTGTCGTATTGCAAAGCTCGGCAGCTGTGGCGCTGTTGTCCTCGGGATTTGCCGCGACTGGAATTTTGAGTTTTCCCACCGGTTTGGCGATCGTGCTGGGCGGCGATCTGGGATCGGCGTTGATCATCCAGATCCTGTCCTTCCGGCTGGACTGGCTGGTACCGATGCTGCTGGCAGTCGGCGGCTATTTGTTCGTCAAGACCGAAAGCAAGAAAGGGCGGCAGCTTGGTCGCATTCTTATGGGTGTGGCTTTCATCCTGATTTCGCTCCAGTTCCTGCGCGAGGCGATGGACCCCATCCGCGACAGTGCGTTCTTGCCTGCCGTGGCCGATTATCTGGCCCGGGATTACATCACGGCTTTTCTTGTCGGAGCGGCGCTGGCTTTTGTCATGCACTCCTCGGTCGCGGCCATCCTGATGTGCGTGACGCTTGTGCAGATCGGTGCGATCCCATTTGCCGCTGGAATGTCATTGGTCTTGGGCGCGAATTTCGGCTCGACCTTCATTCCGGTCTGGCTGACCCGGGGGATGCCCGTTTCCGGCCGGCGCATACCCTATGCCAATCTGGCGCTGCGTGGCAGCTGGGCTGTGGTGACCTTGTTCGCTGCAAACCTGACCCTGCGGACCGGGCTTTTGGGTGACCCGCAAGGGGGCCAGATGCTGATCAATGCGCACCTCGCGTTCAACCTTTCGCTGCTGCTCCTTGCCCTTCCGTTTTGCGGACGTTTGCAGGGCGTCTTCAAAAAGCTCTTTCCAGATGAGGTAAGGGAACAGAAAACGCAGCCCGCACGACCAGCCAGTGCATTGGTCATGGAGAATGTCGCAAACCCCAGTCAGGCCTTGCCGAGCCTCAAGCGTGAATTGCTGCGAATGAGCGACCTTGTCGAAACCATGTTCCGTCCTGCCCTCGAACTGTACCGCAGCGGTGACAAGGAACAGATTCGTTCGGTTCAGGCCATGGATGAGGACGTAAACCGGTGCCTGTCGGGTATTCGTGCATTTGTTGCGGCAATCCCCACGGATCGATATGAAAAACAAGATGCAAAAACCGCACGTGACCTTATGGAGTTTGCGATCCGCCTGGAAACGGCGGGCGACGTGGTCGCCAAGCGCCTGACCGAATTGGCAAGGGAAATGCGTGCAAAGCGTCTGAGTTTCTCCGGAGAGGGTTGGACAGAACTTACTCAAATGCACGAAGGGGTTCTTGCTAACATGAAACTGGCATCGAACGTGCTCATTTCCGACGATTTGGCAAGCGCGCGGCTCCTGACTCTGGAAAAGGCGGAAATCAAGCGCATCGAGCGGGATAGTCGCAAACGCCACCTGCGCCGGTTGCAACATGGCACAACCGAAAGCTTCGAGACCAGCGATATACATCTGGAGACCTTGCGGGCTTTTCGGGAATTCAACAGCCATATCGCTTCCATTGCCTATCCGATTCTCTATCAGAATGGGCAATTACTCGAAACTCGCTTGATCCAGAATGTATCGGAACAGCTCGAGATACCGGCGCTGCAAACCGAGAGCAGCCCCAGCAGCGTTAGTGAGAGCGAAGTGGTTACATCACGGTAATGCTGAAACGGGTTGCTCCATCTTGGTAGTCAGGTTTCAGCAGCGATCGGAATCAATTTCGGCAGGCTGACGTTCAGGCGTTTGGATCACCACCCAGCAACGACTGCAACACAATCAAAGGGTCCAGAGCCTTAAAAGCTGATGAAAATCGGAACGGCTTTGAACTGGTGAACCCCTTACCAGCCATCACCAAGTGCCCAAACGCCTGATAACATGACAACGACAAAGCGGTCGCTGCCGAGGTCTCAGCTGACGGGTACACCGCCTGTACCCCACTCGAAAATCCATTCTTCAACCGCCCAGTCAACGCAAGTGTCATCGGTGCATTTGACCCGGATTGCCGGTTTTCGCCCTATTCCGACAACAACTCGCGATAAAGCCCGGTGACCCAAACCGCGAACTGTCGCACTTCGTCACGCTGGGCCGCCTCGTCGCGGGTCACCAGATAGTGCGCCCGGCGTTTGGGCAGTTTGCACTCGACCGGAACGATCAGTTCGCCCCGCTCCAGATAGGGGCGGGCAAAGCTCTCCAGCACCATGGTCACTCCGGTGCCCGCGCTGACGATTTGAAGCGCGCTCAGCGAACTGTCGGCGTACATCCAATCGGCCGTCGGATCCAGATCCAGCCCATGCAGGTCCGATAGTTTGCGCCAGTCGGTCTCCGAGCCGATGATCTGCACCACCTGTGACCGGGCCAGCGTCGCGACATCCGGCGCCCCGCCCAGGGCGGCGGCAAAGTCGGGATGGCAGACCGGCACCGCGGATTCGTGGCCCAGATGCTGAACCAGCGGTTCGTCCCAGGTTCCCAGACCCCAGCGGATATCGAGATCGAGATTGTACAAATCGAACCGATCGGCCCAGATCGAGGTTACAAAACGGACAATTATGTCCGGATGTGCGGTCTGGAACGCGGCCAAGCGCGGCGCGATGACCAGCGTGGCACTTGAGATCGCGGCGCGCACACGGACCTCTCGCTTGCGTTGCTTGCCGAACAACCCGTCGGTCGCGACCGCCATCTCATCAAAGCTCTTCCGGATCGTCTGGGCATAGGCCTGCCCTATATCTGTCAGCTTGACTCCACGTGGCAGGCGTTGGAAAAGTTGCGATTTAAGATGTTGTTCCAAAAGGCGAATTTGCTGACTCACGGCCGCCGGCGTCAGGTTCAGCTCCGCTGCCGCAGAGGAAAAACTGCTATGCCGCGCCGCGGCTTCGAAGGACTTGAGCCATGTGACATGGGGCAGGGAGGGCATGGGTCAGCTTCAATCCTGGTTTCGCCTCAGGCGTAAAACACATCGTTTGATTTGTCCATTTTTCCCTCGGAAATTGCTCGGACAAATCGCGGAAAGACCGACCATGACCAAGGCGCCTGAATTCGATTTCATCATTGTCGGCGCCGGTTCGGCGGGCTGTGTTCTGGCCGACCGACTGTCCGAATGCGGCCGTTTTACCGTGCAGGTGATCGAGGCAGGGGGTAGCGATGAGAGATTTTCCGTTAAGATGCCAATGGGTTACGGCCTGACTTTTTCCGATGCCCGGGTGAACTGGAAATACCAGGCCGAACCTGATCCGGGCCTTGGCGGACGGACCGGATACTGGCCGCGCGGCAAGGTGATCGGCGGGTCTTCGTCGATCAACGCGATGGCATACATGCGTGGCCTGCCGCATGATTTTGACGATTGGGCCAAAGCCGGCGCAACGGGCTGGGACTGGAAAACCGTTCAGGAAACCTATGACGCGCTGGAAACCGTTGTCGAAGCGGATGGAACCTCGCGCGGCTCCGGCCCGGTTGTAGTAAGCGATCTGAAGAACGCGATGTCCCCCTTCAGCCGCCACTTCCTGGACGCCGCCCGCGATCTGCATTGGCCTATTCTTGAGGATCTCAACGGCAGCGCACCAACGGGTCAGAACCATCATCCGAACGAAGGGATGGGGTACATGCGCGCCACGGTCCGGAACGGACGCCGATGGTCCGCCGCCGACGCGTTCCTGCGGCCGGCAACTAAGCGGCACAACCTGTCCGTGGTCAGTGGTGCGCGCGTCGAACGTATTCTGACACAAGGGAAATTGGCGACCGGGGTCCGCTATCGGCTGAACGGCGAGGTCCGGGAAACTACCGCGCGGCGCGAGGTGATGCTGTGCGCAGGGGCAATCGACTCGCCCAAGCTGCTGATGTTGTCGGGGATCGGTCCCGCCGCCGATCTCAGGGCCCTCGGTATCGCTGTGACCCTGGACCATCCGCATGTCGGGCGGGGGTTACAGGATCACCTGGCTGTGTCCCACTATTACTGGGCTAACGAGGCGACGCTGAACGGTATCTTAGGGCGACGAACAGGGCAGCTGCGCGCCGGCGTGCAATATCTGCTGACGCGCGGCGGGCCCCTGTCTGTTCCCGTCAATCAGGTGAGCGGGTATCTGCGGACCAGCGGCGCATCTTTCCCGGATGTTCAGGTGTATTGCAACCCTGCGACCTATGCGACCCTGCCGGACGGGGCGCCGCGCGTCGACCGCGACAACGGATTCCTTTTATGCGTTCAACCCTGTCGGCCAACCAGCCGGGGCTGGATCACACTGAGGTCAGCCGATCCAACAGATGCACCGCGCATCCAACCCAATTCACTTTCCACCTCGGAAGACCAGCAAACTGCCGTTGCAGCCAGCCATTTGCTCCAACAACTGGCGCAATCGCCGACAATGCGGCAAGTGACCCGCGCCCGGCGCGACCCGGACATTCTGGGGATGGATGACAATGCCTTGCTGGAGAATTTCCGACAGCGCGCAGGGACCGTTTTCCATGCCAGTTGTACATGCCGCATGGGTGTCGGGCCGGACGTGTCCGTAACGGACAATCGGTTGCGGGTACATGGGATCGGGCGGCTTCGTGTCATCGACGCCTCGGCGTTTCCAAATGTCACATCAGGCAACACCAATGCGCCCACGATGATGCTGGCGGCCCGGGCGGCCCGGATGGTGATCGAAGACAATGCGGGCCGCCCGGCAGCCGCATAAACCCGCTTTGGATAGGCTGGGCCGTGGGTGATGACGGGGCCGCGGGACCTATGAAACTTGTCATAGGGTAAAATTATCGAAAGTATCAGAAAATAGAACTTAATCCGATCAATCCAACTTGATAGCCTGATCCCGTCAAACAGGTGGGAACGGTCCTGTAACAAGGATGTCGTTCCCACCTGTTCGAGTAGGTTTTGCTCAACCCAGATTGGAGACAGACATGGACGGAAACGACGCCCCCGCCGCGGGCCAGTGCCCAGTTGTGCACGGACAAGCCGCAGGCACAGGCATGCGCAACCATCATTGGTGGCCCAACCAGATCAACCTGAAGGTGCTGCACCAGCATTCGTCCAAATCGGATCCGATGGGGGCGCATTTCAGCTATGCCGAGGCGTTCAAGTCGCTGGACCTCGATGCGCTGAAGGCTGATCTGACCGCGCTGATGACCGACAGCCAGGATTGGTGGCCCGCCGATTACGGCCACTACGGCCCGCTTTTCATCCGCATGGCCTGGCACGCAGCTGGCACCTACCGCTTGGCTGATGGGCGCGGCGGTGGCGGTACCGGCAACCAGCGGTTTGCCCCGCTGAACAGCTGGCCAGACAACGGTAACCTGGACAAGGCGCGCCGCCTGCTGTGGCCGATCAAAAAGAAATACGGCAACAAAATCTCGTGGGCCGATCTGTTGATCCTGACCGGGAACGTGGCGTTGGAGTCGATGGGTTTCAAAACCTTCGGGTTTGCCGGTGGACGCCCCGATATCTGGGAGCCTGAGGAGGACATCTATTGGGGGTCCGAAGGCGAATGGCTCGCCCCCTCGGACACCGCCAACAGCCGCTATTCCGGAGCACGCGATTTGGAAAACCCACTTGCCGCGGTGCAGATGGGCCTGATCTATGTGAACCCCGAGGGCCCGGACGGCAACCCTGACATCGTGGCCTCAGGCCACGATGTGATCGACACCTTCGGGCGGATGGCGATGGACGAGGCCGAGACGGTGGCGCTGGTCGCTGGCGGCCACACGTTTGGCAAAGCGCACGGCAACGGCCCGGCCACTGCGGTCGGCCCCGAGCCCGAAGCGGCCCCGATCGAGGCGATGGGCCTGGGATGGCTGTCCTCGCATGGCTCGGGCAAGGCCGGAGACGCCATTACCTCGGGCATCGAAGGGGCGTGGAAGCCGCACCCGACCACCTGGGACATGGGCTATTTCAAGGTTCTGTTCAAGTACGACTGGGAACTGACCAAGAGCCCGGCAGGCGCCCATATCTGGCTGGCCACCAATGTCGCGGAAGAGGATATGGTCGAAGATGCATTTGACCCGTCGAAAAAGCATCGTCCGATGATGACCACTGCCGACTTGTCGTTGCGGTATCATCCAAAGCTGGCGCCGCATGCCAAGCGCTTTGCCGAGGATCCTGCGGCCTTTGCAGACGCCTTTGCCCGCGCCTGGTTCAAGCTGACCCATCGTGACATGGGCCCGCGCGCTCGATACCTGGGCAAGGAAGTTCCCGCCGAGGAACTGATCTGGCAAGATCCCATTCCAGCCGGCCCGGAAATCAGCGAAGGGGACGCCAAGGCGCTGAAGGAGAAGATCCTTGCCTCGGGTCTGACTGTGTCCGAGCTGGTTTCGACAGCCTGGGCCTCGGCCTCGACCTTCCGCGGGTCGGACATGCGCGGGGGCGCCAACGGGGCCCGCATCCGCTTGGTCCCGCAAAAGGACTGGGAGGTGAACGAACCCGCGCAACTCGCCAAAGTTCTGGGCGTTCTGGAAGGCATCCAGTCGGCCTTCAGTGCCGATGGCAAGCAGGTGTCGATGGCTGACCTGATCGTTCTGGCGGGTTCTGCTGCTGTCGAAGCGGCCGCTAAGGCCGGTGGCCACGACGTCGAAGTTCCATTTGCCTCGGGCCGTGGCGATGCGACGGCCGCACAGACAGATGCCGAAAGCTTTGCTGTGATGGAACCGGTCATGGACGGGTTCCGGAACTACCAGGCGCGCAAGCTGCGGACGTCTCCGGAAGAGATGCTTGTGGACCGGGCGCAACTGTTGGGTCTGACGGCACCTGAGATGACGGTTCTGGTTGCCGGTCTGCGTGTTCTGGGCGCCAATCACGGCGGTTCCAAGCATGGCGTGCTGACGGATCGTCCCGGCGTGTTGAGCACCGATTTCCTTGTGAACCTGCTCGACATGGGGACCGAATGGAAGCCGAGCGGCGATGGCGTTTACGAGGGCCGCGACCGGGCGACCGGTGAGCCCCGTTGGACGGCGACACGTGTCGACCTCGTGTTTGGCTCGAACTCGCAACTGCGGGCATTGGCCGAACGCTATGCCCAGGACGACGCGGCGAGCGACTTCGTTGCCGATTTCGTCGCAGCCTGGACCAAGGTGATGAACGCCGATCGGTTCGATCTGAACTGAACCGTAGTCATCGGTCGATCCTTCGGCCGAGGGATGTAAAGAGAGGCCAGCAATACGTTTGCTGGCCTCTTTTCGTTGTCCAAGGGATATTCAACGCACCCTGTTCAGGAACTCCGCAAACTCGACCGCGATGCCCCGGGCGGCGCTTTCAAGCAGCCTTGCCCCATCCACGGGATTTGCAAGCGCTGAATGCGATCCGACCCGGCCATCGGGAAACTCGGCCCTGTGTGCATCTGGCGGACCGTGACGATCGCCCGCATGCGCCCGGATGTAGTCGGCACTCAGCGATTTCGGCGGCAGGGCAGCCTCGCCTGCGGGTAACGTTCCCAGCAATGCCTGGGTGATGGCGATCTCGGATGGGGTGGCATGCATCCCTTCCCAATCGCCGTAGAGCGTTTTGCGCATCCGGTTGACCTCTGTGGGTTCCCACCAACTGCGGATGCAGATGGGAGATGGTGCCAGGTCCCTTGCCACATTCTCCAATGGCCGAATGTTCGCCCCGTGGCCGTTGACGACGTAGACTCCGCGAAACCCTTGCGCCATCAGTCCCCGGAACACCGCTGTGGCATGTGCCTGAAACAGGTCCTCGGGCATGGAAACCGTCCCGGGAAAGGCCGTGTTGAACGGAGCCGGTGTATAGGCAAGCGGTGGCGCGACGATCGCGCCGCAAATCTCGGCCGCGGCCAAGGCGACCGCTTCGGCACAGATGGTGTCGGTTCCAATCCGGCCCATTGGGCCATGCTGCTCGGTCGAACCGACGGGCACCATGACAGCGGCACCCTTTTTCAGGCATGTCTCGACCTGTTGCCAGGTCATGTGGGACAGCTGCATTCCCCTCTCCTTTTGACGACGGACACCTGTGGTGGCAGAGCGCTTTCCCTTTGCGCTAGAGCATAATAACCTGTCGGTATGGAAGATTCACCGCCGCTGGATATCGAGAAACCTGCGCTGGACCAGGTTGTAGGAGCGACAGTCAAGACGCACCGGATGCTGGGCGGGTTGACGTTGGCCGAACTGTCGACACGCTCTGGTGTGTCCACGGCCATGATATCCAAGATTGAGCGCGGCCAGGTTTCCGCCTCGTTGGGGACCCTGGCGGCGCTAGCTGGCGGCATCGGAGTTCCGCTGATCAACTTCTTTGCCGGAACGGTTGAGCATTCGGATGTTTCCTTTGTCGCGGCGGGCGAAGGGGTGACCGTGCAGAGGCTGGGAAGTGGTTTTGGTCATACCTACAAGATGATCGGACGGGCCGAGGCAAGTCATGTCTGTTTTGAAAGCTTCAGTGTCACGCTTGAAAAGCCACTGAAACCGCGCCCGCTCTACCGGCACCGGGGGTTGGAGTTCATGCATGTCACCAGTGGTGAAATGGTGTTCCAGTGCGGAGAAGCCAAATACCACATGAAACCGGGGGACAGTATCAGCTTTGAATCAAGCAATGCGCATGGGCCGGTTGAGCTCAAGACGGACAGGGTCAGTTTCATTACCCTGGTGACCAAGGCAGTTTCGAACGACGTCTGAGGGAAGCGGCCGCCAAAGGCGGCCACCCGGTCAGGAGCTTAAAGACCCCATTTCTTGCGGTTCTCTTCAAAGAAACCCTGGGCCGCTTTCACCTTTACCCAGTTGTTCACGTAGTTGATCCAGACCTGATCGTCCTGAGGCAGGATCATGGCGATGGGCGAGGGCGCGCGGGGTTCGGCATTGGGTACGCGCACGACAGGGAATTTGGCCTCCAGCGTGGACCCTTCGATGTTCGACGTCACGAAAACATCGGCACGGCCGGCCAGAACCTCCTGATATCCGCGTGCGGGCGCTTCGACCACTTTGATGTCGGCGTTGGGGAACCATTCCCGCACCAGTTTTTCAAACGTGGTGCCAAGGGTTGTGGCGACCTTCACGCCGGGTTGGTTGATCGAGTCATAGCCCGAGAATTTGTCGGCCTTGTCCTTGGTGGTGAAGGGGAAGATCTCGACGGCGATGTAGCTTTCCGAGAAGCCCGCAACCTTCATACGGGGCGGTGAGATCGAAGCCGAGCCGGTAATGTGATACTGTCCGGCGACCACGCCATTGACCAATGTCTTCCAGTCGGTCGGAACGAACTCGACCTCGACACCCAGGTCCTTGGCCAATTCGTTCATGATGTCGATGTCATAGCCCTTGTAGCTGTTGGTCGCAGGGTCGCGCAGCGTCATCGGGTTCCAGTCGCCGGTTGTGCCGACCTTGAGAACCCCGTTGTCCAAGATGTCGTTCAGCGCCGATTGCGCCTGTGCCGCGGTCGACAGCACCACGCCGACAGCGGCAATCGCTATGGCCTTTAGAAAGCTATTCATAGGTATCTCCCGTTAGTGGTTCTATTCCTGACTGGAAAACCAGTGGATTTGATACTTGATTTAAGGGCAAGCACACCGCTAACCTCAAGAAAAATATTTCCCAGGAAGAAAAATGTCCGCCCAAATCCAGCCCCGATCAACACAAGCGATCGAACTCAAGGGTGTGAACAAGTGGTTCGGAACCTTCCATGTTCTTAAGAATATCGACTTGTCTGTCGGTCTGGGTGAAAAAGTCGTGATCTGTGGGCCGTCGGGGTCGGGCAAGTCGACCGTGGTGCGCTGCATCAACCGGCTGGAGGAGCATCAGGAGGGGACGATTCGCGTCGACGGGGTGGAATTGACCAACGATCCGAAATCTGTGGCGGCCATCCGCTCTGAGGTTGGCATGGTGTTCCAGCAGTTCAACCTGTTCCCGCACCTGACGGTTCTTGAAAACCTGACGCTTGGCCCGATCAAGGCACGCGGCATGACCCGGTCAGAGGCCGAGGCGCGCGCGATGCACTATCTCGAAAGGGTGCATATCCCGGAGCAGGCCCGCAAGCGCCCCGGCCAGTTGTCCGGAGGCCAGCAGCAG
The DNA here is from genome assembly GCF_010500245.1 of Ruegeria sp. PrR005. Taxonomy (GTDB): domain Bacteria; phylum Pseudomonadota; class Alphaproteobacteria; order Rhodobacterales; family Rhodobacteraceae; genus Ruegeria_B; species Ruegeria_B marisflavi. Next base: position 234,417 of record NZ_JAAGOX010000053.1, on the reverse strand, counting down.
CGGGTGGCCATTGCACGGTCGCTGTGCATGGAACCCAAGGTGCTTCTGTTTGACGAACCGACCTCGGCGCTGGACCCGGAAATGATCTCTGAGGTTCTCGATGTCATGGTAACGCTGGCCGAAGAGGGCATGACCATGGTGGTGGTTACGCATGAGATGGGTTTTGCCCGAAAGGTGGCCGATCAGATGGTGTTCATGGACGCGGGCGAGATCGTCGAGCAGGGGTCACCAGAGGAGTTTTTCGGGGCGCCGCGTTCCCCCCGCTGTCAGAAGTTCCTGTCACAGATATTGCAGCATTGAGGCGCGAGGGTTGATGAAGAAACTCCTGCTTCTCGCACTTCCCATTCTGGCGCTTTCGGGATGTTCCAGTTCCTCGACCTGGGGCTGGTACGTCATCAATCCGATGACGCCGGGGGGCTGGATCAATATCAAGTTCCTGATCTCGGGCATGGGCGACACCATTCTGATCTCGGTTATCGCGGCGGTTCTGTCCATCGTGGTGGGCCTTGTCGTTGCCCTGCCGGGATTGTCCAAGAAACGCGGCTGGAGGCTGGTCAACCGGGTCTATGTGGAGTTCATCCGCTCCATCCCCCTGTTGCCCATGCTGTTCTGGGTGTTCTACGGGCTGCCGATCATTTTCCGCGAGATGGGATTGAACATCCCGATTGATCCGTTTTGGGGGGCGGTCATTACGCTGGCTCTGTCCGACAGTGCGTTCACAGCCGAGATCTATCGCGCCGGCATTCAGTCGATCGCCAAGGGTCAGACCGAAGCGGCGCAGACCATCGGTCTGAACTACCTCCAGACCATGCGCTACGTGATCCTGCCACAGGCGATCCGGCGCATTCTGCCGCCGCTGGCCAACCAGTTCATCTACATCGTCAAGATGAGCGCCTTTGCCAGCGTCATCGGCATGCAGGAACTGACCCGCCGCGCCAATGAACTGGTGGTTACCGAATACCGACCCTTGGAAATCTATACCCTGCTGATCCTTGAATACCTTGTACTGGTCCTGATCATCAGCGCCGGTGTGCGCTGGCTGGAGCGGCGCATGGGCTCGGACGAACGGGGGTGAGGAGGAGAGGCATGGACTGGAAAACCTTCATGACCGAAATCGAAGGCGATATCGCGGCCTATTCGAAAGAGGTACCGGAAACCGTTCGCGGTTTCGGCATCATGGGCAAGGCGGCCAAGACCGATGGCGCCTTGAGCGAAAAGACAAAGGAATTCATCGCGCTGGGGATTGCTATTGCGACCCGATGCGACAGTTGTATCGGTTTTCACGTCCGTTCGCTCGTCCGTCTTGGCGCGACCCGGGCCGAGATGTGCGAGGCCCTGGCGATGGCCACCTACATGGGGGGTGGGCCCTCGTATGCCTATAGCGCCAAGGCGCTGAAGGCGTTTGATGTTTTTTCTGCGTAAGGGGTGAATATGCGGCCTGACCTGATCGGAGCGGAAGGTTTCCTGCGAAACAGCTGGTATGTCGCCGGACGCAGCGAGGACTTTGGGCGGACGTTGAGCGCAGTCACCATTCTGGAAGAGCAAATCGCGATCTTTCGGGACACCAATGGCAATGCAATTGCGTTGGAGGACGCCTGTCCGCATCGCAAGTTGCCCCTGTCGCGCGGCTCTGTCGAAGGTGACAACGTGGTCTGCGGGTATCACGGCCTGACCTTCGATTGTACCGGCGAATGTGTCATTGCCCCGACCCAGCTCGACAATCCTCCGCGGCGCGCCGCTGTTCATTCCTATCCCGCCGAAGACAGGTGGGGTTTCCTGTGGCTGTGGATGGGTGACCCGGACAAGGCGGACAGAGACGAAATTCTGGACATCCCCAACTTCGACAATCCTGACTGGGGCAAGACGCCGAAAGGCGCCATGGAGATGGCTTGTCACTACCTCTACATAATCGACAATCTTCTCGACCCGAGCCATGTGGCCTGGGTTCATCTTTCGTCATTCGCGGGGGCGGGAACCGATAACCGGCCCCTGGATCTGGAGGAGATCGAGAACGGTGTTATCGTCTCGCGCTGGGTTCTGGGCGAGGAGCCGCCACCGTACTACAAAGCCATGCTGCCCTTTGGCCCCACCTGCGACCGCAAACAGCACTATGAATGTCGCCTGCCATCCACCGCGATCAACATGTCGGTCTATACCCCTGCGGGAGAGGGCGGCGCGCAGAGGCCGGTCTCTCCCAATGCCTTTGTGAACATTTCCTACAATTTCATAACCCCTGTAAATGCGCGCCAGTCCCGGTATTTCTGGTTTCAGCACCGCAATATGCATGCAGAGGATCATCAGCTCTCGCAACGGATGTTCGAAGGCGCGACGATGGCGTTCAATGAGGACAAGGAAGTTCTGGAGCACGTTCAAACAGGCATGGCGAACCGCAAGTCCGGCTATATCAATCTTGGCCTGGACGCCGGCGCAATGCGTTTTCGCACCCGGGTGGCCCGTCAGATCAGATCGGAAACCTCTGCCGACTGAGACCTTGTCAAAGGACTGAAAGCCGCCCTGTCGGCCCCTGACCGACCTGCGTTTCCGGGTTGTCGAATGTCGCGCGGATACACGGGTAACGTTCCAGGATCTCTGCTCCGCCGGGAACACGGGAAACGTGGAAAACGCCCACATCCCATATCTTATCCCCGTCAACCTCGATGGTCGGATCCAGTACATTCAGGGAAATCTCTCCGGGGGCATAGTCTCCGCATGTATGGAAATGCAGCAACCGCGGATTCCCGAAGGCACTGCCGCTCCACCGTTCGAAATTTTCGGCAGCCGGTCTGGTGTAGAAGCAGCCCGGGTGAATTCCCGCATGCCAGGAATGAACCGTCATGGGATCCAGCCCGAATTGTTCTCCGACGCGGCGAAAATGCATCGTTGCGCGCTGGACATCCTCGGGCTCGCCCCTAAAGCCCTCGAGTTTGGTGTCTCTGAAGTGAATTTCGACAGGGGAGTTCAGTTGGCAGCCGTAGGGTTTGTAAAACTTGGATCCCGTCCCCACCAGAAACCCATCCTGTACAATCACGCCGGAAAACCCGGTAACTGGGACGGGAGCAAAAACTGACATCGGGAACCGGGTGATTGCGACGTCTGTTATTCCTTTGTCGGGAAAGTTGGCCCCCGGTCCGCTGAAATCCGTTCCCAACGGGCAAGTCACACGGATTGTCCGTGCATTCGCCAACAGCGTGTTCACGGCATCCTTGATCTGCACAAAGCCACTGTAATGCGCGGCACCAAACCTTGACGCCAGCATCTCTGTATCCAGGACATAGGCAACGATAGGCCGTGTTTCGCGCATCTCCTCGCTGAACCTGATCTGGTCGCCACTGCGTGACAGGAACAAGGTCCGATCAGCGGCCGCCATGGCCGTCTGAATGCCTGTCGGCAAGACCGACCCCAAGGGATCGAAAGGCGCCGTTCTAAGCTCGGTCCCGATGCCCATTGTTTTGGCGCAACCCGCAATGACGGCGGCGAGGTCGGCGTCGTAATATCCGTTGTCGGCGTCTTCCTGAAGAATCAAAAGGTGATCCCCTGGGTTCAGACCGCTGCAATTGCGCAAAAGGTTCTCTGCTCCAGCCCGAAGTCTTTCTTCCGACATGTATTCCCACCGCGTTGCGAGATCGGTTCCATCATACTCTCGCGCCGGCGGTCGTTCCTAGACAAATTTCTCCTCAGTTGAAAATTCTACTGTGAATTAGGGTGATTTGCCTCATATCCTGTAACTGCAACTGGAGGAGTGAAATCATGAGTGCGTGGATTGAAATGGTTCCGGACGAGCAGGCAGATGGTCGGCTTAAGGAGATGCTGGACAACGCGCGCACGCCGCACGGGACGGTCGACACCGTCATGCGGGTGCATTCACTCAGACCGGAAACGATGAACGGGCACGTGACACTGTATCGCTCAGTGCTTCATTCGAAAGACAACGTGCTGCCGTTCTGGTTCCTGGAAGTGGTCGCAAGCTACACATCGATCCTGAACGACTGCACCTATTCGCTGACGCATCATTTCATGAATGTGCGGAACTTGCTGCGAGATCAGAAACGATCCGATCGGATATTTCTGGCTCTCAAAGCGCACCGCCCGGAAGAGGAGTTTTCGGGCAAGGAACTTGCCTTGCTGCGGTACGCCGGGAAACTGACAACTTCTGTCGGAAAGATGGTCAAATCCGATTTCGAAGCCTTGAAGATCGCCGGATGCGACGACGGGGAAATCCTGGAGGTCAATCAGGTCTGTGCGTATTTCAACTACTCGAACCGGTTGCTGAATGGGCTTGGAGCGACCACCGAGAGCGATGTGATCGGATACTATAAAGGAGACGATTGACCACGCCCAACCGGACCACGCTCTCGGTTTCTCCCGGCGGGCGGCGCGAGTGACGGCGTCGGGTCGCACAGCCGAACAAAGTGCCCAATGCGGATTCCAACTGTAATCCAGCGACGATCCAGGTTAACATAATCATTCTTATGCCGAAATCTTGCCTGGATGGAGTGCTCTGCCCTGATGTGCGACTCTCCCGGGGATACAAACAGGTTACAAAAAAGGAAAACTTCAGTTTGGAGTCGCTTGCGCACTACTGTCGACGACATAGTGGTGCAAGATTGAAGGCCGGTACAAGCAGTTACAGCGACGAGTTCAAGCGCGACGCGGTGCATCAAATTACGCTACGAGGCATCTGGTGGATCGGATTGAGGATGAGTCGATCTGGATCTGAAGTCGAGATTTTGCAAGTGTACTCGTACGGCGTGAGGCCGCTAAGCGTTTCGAGCCTGCGTGCGATGTTGTACGCTGCCATGTAGTCGCTGAAGGCAACGCTGAACGCGTCAGGGGCGGGATCGAAGGCTGAAGAACATAGAGACAGTCGTCCAAAGTCAGCAGTGTGTGCCGACGGAATGCAAACACCCTCGCCTCCTCGGCCGCGCTGAGAACGGTCGGGCGCGGTTCCTTCGGCCCCACTTTGCGATCCTCGACCGTCTCGCGCTCGAGCCCCTTCGACACAGTCTTTGGATCGATCCCGAGTTCCCGGCTCAGCACCACGGTAGAAGCCTGTGATCGCTGTATCGCAGCTCGGACTGCGAGCGTAGTCGTGCCGCTGCCATGACGAATTTATCCCATAATGCTTCCTGTCATTCCGGCGTATGGATCACACCATCAAATCATGGGATCAAACACCTGGCACACGCTGGTAACGGCCCTATTGTCGCCTCGTGCTCTTCGCTGGAGGCAAGCGTAAAAAAACGCTGCTGGCTCGTTTATCCGTGAGTGCCTAATAAAAGCTGAGCCTAAAAAGCCCTTGCAGCATTCATGGCTTTGGAATTGTTTCCACCATCCCACGCGTTCGGTTCTATCGTCCGCTATCCCTATAGCCGATCAAACCTTCCCACCCAGCCGTGAAAAACACCTTTTTTCCCAAAATCCGCAGGTTAGCCAATCGTAGCACGGGCCTGCATCGCCAGGGCGCCGTCGTGCCGCCGGGCCCAAAGCCGGAAGGTCTTGCCATCCGCCTCGGCGGCGCCATGCACCGAAAATTCGGTGGTGTCGAACACAGTGGAAACGGCACGGAATTCGAAATCTCGCACGGTGGCATGCGGTTTCTCTCGCCGCAGCAGGTCCAGCAGCAGCGTGGCCAGCAGCGGGCCATGCACGACCAACCCCTCATACCCTTCAGTGGTGACACAGAACGGTTGGTCATAATGGATGCGGTGACCGTTGAAGGTGAGCGCGGAATAGCGGAACAGCATCACCGGGTCGGGGTGGATATCTCGGGCGAAATCCCAACTGTCCGGGGCCGTGGGTGGCGGCGGCACCGGGTCGGCAGGGCGCGGAGCCTCGCGGTAGACGATGTCGTGCTCTTCCTCGACGCACAGGGTTTCATTGTCGAACACCTGATGCCCGACGGTGACAAAGACAAGCTGGCCCGTCCGCCCCTCTTTCGGCGCGACCGAACGGACGGTGGAGACCTTGCGCAACGCGCGCCCGATCTTCAGCGGCTCAAGGAACCGCAACCGGCTGCCTGCCCACATCCGGCGCGGCAAAGGCACCGGCGGCAGGAAGCCGCCAAGGGCGGCGTGCCCGTCATACCCGGCATCAGAAAGTTTGTAGACCGGCAGGAAATACAGCCAGTGCCAGAGCGGTGGCAGATGCGATCCGTCAACATACTCGGGATCGTCACGATCCAGGGTCGCCGCCAGGGCATTGGCGGGAAAGGGGGCAATGCGCTCGCTGCGCGTCTCGCTCCGCCCGATCCAGGCGGTCAGGTCCATTATCTCGGTCATGAGCAAAACTTGTGCTGATCGGCGCCGGGCCTGTCAACGGGGATCAGGCGGCGCCGCGAAATGCCTGCTGTCTGAGGGTCTGCGGGCTGACACCATATTCCTTGCGCACCCAGCGGGCGAGGTTCGAATGGGTGCCAAACCCGGTGGCCAGAATGATCTCGGACAGGGGCAGGCTGGTCTGGACGAGCAATTGCTGCGCCCTTTCGATCCTGAGCGCCCGGTAGATGGTCAGGGGCCCTTCGCCGATCAGATCGAGAAACCGGCGTTGCAGCTTGCGGGTGGACACGCCCTGATGCCGGGCCAGTTCACCGATCTTCATCGGCTGTTCGATATGAGCCTGCATCAGCGACAGGCAATTGTCGATCAGCCGGTCGCCACGCGCCTTTTGCAGCAGCCCAAGAGACAGGCGGCTGTGCCGGTTGGGCTGGGTCTGTTTCAGGCCAAGATAGGTGCCAAGCGCATGGGCGGCAAAGGCACCGTGATCCTGCGCGATCAGCTCCAGTATGACCGGCAAGGCGGCAAAGGCGCTGATGGCGGTGGAAATGCAGCCGTTTTGGGTTGTCAGGTCGGACCCATCGCCGCAATCCAGCCCCTCTTCCCGGGCGGAGGCAGAGAAGTTGGGATGAACCGCCATGGCCCGGCCCTGCGCCAGCCCGGTATCACCCAACAGGAACACCGCGCCGCCGATCAGTACGGTGCGCGGGGCCAGCGACAGGATACGGTGGATCCGGGCGGAGTCCTTGTCGGCGACGGGCCATCTCTTGTGGATGTCGCCCATGAAGATAACCGTACGGCGCTGCCATTTGCGCGGGTCGCCGCCCGGTTGGGCCGAGAGCCGGTGCACCGAGATGCGATAGGGCTTGCCCGGGAGGATCTCGTTGGCGGCCCGGAAAAGATCGGCCAGCATTCTGGCCGAAGAGGGCGCGGCGCCCTCGGGCAGGATGATGTCGATATGCCTGGGCGGCTCGGGCAGGCCAGTGGCCCCGGTGGATGCGCAACAGGTCACATAGCCCTCCCTCTTGCGTCTGGCCGCGCCTGTCTGGTACGGGCGCGGCCGACTTTGGCTGTGTCGCCTTATTCGGCGGCTTCCTCATAGGCGCTCATCGGCGGGCAGGTGCAGATCAGGTGACGGTCGCCATAGGCGTTGTCCACCCGGTTGACTGCGGGCCAGTACTTGTCGACGCCCAAATTGCCCGGAGGGAAACACGCCTGTTCGCGGCTATAGGGCCGGTCCCAGTCCCCCACCAGATCGCGCACCGTGTGAGGGGCGTGTTTCAGCGGGTTGTTCTGGGGGTCGATCTTGCCGTCGATGATATCCTGCGCCTCGGCCCGGATCGACAGCATCGCCTCACAGAACCGGTCAAGCTCTTCCTTGGGCTCGGATTCGGTCGGTTCCACCATCAGGGTGCCCGCCACCGGCCAGCTCATCGTCGGCGCGTGAAAGCCGCTGTCGATCAGGCGCTTGGCCACGTCGTCCACCGTCACGCCGCCCTCGTCGTTCAGCGGGCGGGTGTCGAGGATGCATTCATGCGCCACCCGACCGGTTTCCGAGGTGTAGAGGATCGGATAGGCGTCCTTGAGCCGGGCCGCGATGTAGTTGGCGTTCAGGATCGCGACCTTGGTGGCCTGGGTCAGACCGGCGCCCCCCATCAGCAGCACATAGGCCCAGCTGACCGGCAGGATCGAGGGCGAACCGAAGGGCGCGGCCGAGACCGGGCCTACGGCGGTGCCGTATTCCGGATGGCCCGGCAGATGCTCGGCCAGATGCGCCTTGACCCCGATCGGACCCATGCCGGGACCGCCACCGCCATGTGGAATGCAGAAGGTCTTGTGCAGGTTCAGGTGGCTGACGTCGCCGCCGATGTCACCCGGCCGCGACAGCCCGACCATCGCGTTCATGTTGGCCCCGTCGATATAGACCTGGCCGCCATGTTCGTGGGTGATGTCGCAGACCTCTTGCACGGTGGTTTCGAAAACACCATGGGTCGAGGGGTAGGTGATCATGCAGGCCGCGAGATTATCCGAATGCTCGATCGCGCGGGCGCGGAAGTCGGCGACGTCGATATTGCCCTTGTCGTCGGACTTGATCGGCACGACCTTCCAGCCGACCATCTGGGCCGAGGCCGGGTTGGTGCCATGCGCCGAGGTCGGGATCAGGCAGACGTTGCGGTGTCCCTGGCCATTGGCAACGTGATAGTTGCGGATGGTCAGCAGACCCGCATATTCGCCCTGCGCACCCGAGTTGGGCTGTTGGCTGATCGCGTCATAGCCAGTGATCTGGCACAGCTTGTCGTTCAGATCCGCGATCATCTCGTGATAACCCTGCGCCTGATCGTCGGGGACGAAGGGGTGCAGGTTGCCGAACTCGGGCCAGGTGACCGGGATCATCTCGATGGTGGCGTTCAGCTTCATCGTGCAGGATCCCAGCGGGATCATGGCGCGGTCAAGCGCCAGGTCGCGGTCCGCCAGACGGCGCATATAGCGGGTCATCTCGGCCTCGGCCCGGTTCTTGTGAAAAATGGGGTGGGTCAGATAGGGGCTTTCCCGCAGCGCGTAGTCCGGCAGGTGATAGCTGCGGTTGGCGACGCTGTCGTCCTTCTTGTCGATGCCGAAGGCACCCCAGACCGCCTCGATGGTCTCGGCGCGGGTCTGCTCGTCGAGCGAGATGCCGATCCGGTCTTCACCCACCTTGCGCAGGTTGACGCCCCGGGCAACGGCGGCTTCCATCACGGTTTTCTGGAGCGGGCCGACCTCGACGGTGATGGTGTCAAAGAACACTTCCGGTTCCACTTTGAACCCGGCCTCGACCAGACCGTCGACCAGGCGCGAGGTCTTGCGGTGCACCGATTGCGCGATGGCCTTGATCCCGTCAGGGCCATGATAGACGGCATACATCGAGGCGATGACGGCCAGCAGGGCCTGCGCGGTGCAGACGTTCGAGTTGGCCTTTTCCCGGCGGATGTGCTGTTCACGCGTCTGAAGCGCGAGGCGATAGGCCTTGTTGCCACGCGCGTCGATGCTGACACCGATGATCCGGCCCGGCATCGCGCGCTTGAGCTTGTCGGTGGTGGCCATATAGGCGGCGTGCGGTCCGCCGAAGCCCATGGGCACGCCAAAGCGCTGGGTCGAGCCGATGGCAATGTCGGCGCCCATTTCGCCCGGGCTTTTCAGCAGGGCCAGCGACAGGATGTCGGCGGCCACGATGGCGATGGCGTTGTGTTCGTGCAGCGCCGCGATTTCCTTGGTGAAGTCGCGCACATGGCCATAGGTGCCCGGATACTGGAAGATCGCACCGAATACGGCGCCGGCCTCCAGCTCGTCAGGATCGGCAACCTTGACGTCGATGCCCAGAGGCTCGGCGCGGGTCTTGATCACGGCGATCGTCTGAGGGTGGCAATTCTTGTCGACGAAGAAGGCGGCATTGTTGGCCTTGGACCGGCCGCCGCGCTGCGCCATGGTCATCGCTTCGGCGGCGGCGGTGGCCTCGTCCAGAAGCGAGGCATTGGCCACGTCGAGCCCGGTCAGGTCGCTGACCATGGTCTGATAGTTCAACAGCGCCTCAAGCCGTCCCTGGCTGATTTCCGGCTGATAGGGGGTATAAGCGGTATACCAGGCCGGGTTCTCCAGAATGTTGCGCAGGATCGGCGCCGGGGTGGTGGTGCCGTAATAGCCCTGGCCGATCAGCGAGGTTAGAACCTTGTTCTTCGAGGCCACCTGTTTCATGTGATAGAGCGCGTCGCGCTCGGTCATGGCCGGACCCCAGTCCAGCGCCTCTTTCTGCCGGATCGACGGCGGCACGGTGGCGTCGATCAACTGGTCGAGCGTCTTGAAGCCGATCACCTGCAACATATCGGCCATCTCGCGCGGGCTGGGCCCGATATGGCGGCGGTTGGCGAAATCGTAGGCTTCGTAATCGGTGAGTTTGAAGGCCATGGCTCTGGGTCCTCGTCAGGCGGTGGGAGCCGCCGGCAAGGCCGGCGGCCGGCGGCTTAGCCGATCATGTCGTTATAGGCGGCGAGATCCATCAGCCCGTCAAGCTGCGACGCATCGCTGAGCTTGATCTTGTAGATCCAGGCGTCGCCCTCGGGGCTTTCGTTCAGGGCGCCGGGATTGTCGGCCAGTTCCTCGTTCACCTCGACCACCTCGCCATCGACGGGGGCATAGATCTCGGAGGCGGCCTTGACCGACTCGATCACGCCGATCTCGTCGCCTTGGGCAAATTCGTCACCGGCTTCTTTCTGTTCGATGAACACCACCTCGCCCAGCTGATCGGCGGCATGTTTGGTGATGCCCAGCGTGGCGATCTCGCCCTCGACGCTGAGCCATTCGTGGTCTTCGGAGTAGTAGATGGTCATGTTTGTCGATCCTTCGGATGGTGTATTTCGGCTGCGGCAGGCGGGGGCAAGGTTTTGGAAAAACCTTGTGGACAAAGCCTTAGTCAAGGCTTTGTACCCCTGCCTCTGGCAGGGGCTAGCGTTTGTAATTCTGCGCGACGAAAGGCAGCGCGACAATTTCGGCAGGCTGGACCTTGCCCCGGATGATCAGGTTGACCTTGCCGCCCGGCGCCGCGTGGGCGCTGGCGACATAGCCCATTGCCACCGGCGCGCCCACCGTGGGGCCGAACCCACCGGACGTGATCTCACCGATTGTGTCACCGTCAAGGTTCTGGATCTCCACATGCTGGCGGGCGGGTGCGCGACCTTCGGGCTTGATGCCGACCAGCTTGCGCGAGGCGCCTTTGGAGATTTCCTTCAGGATGCGCTCGGCGCCAGGAAATCCGCCCTCTTCACGGCGGCGTTTCTGGATTGCCCAAAGCAGGCTGGCCTCGATAGGTGAGGTGCCGTTGTCAATGTCGTTACCGTAAAGGCAAAGCCCGGCCTCTAGCCGCAGGCTGTCGCGGGCGCCCAGGCCCGCCGGCTCGCAATCCTCATGCGCCAGGAACAGGCGCGAGATACGGATCGCTTCACCCTCGGGGATCGAGATCTCGTATCCGTCCTCGCCGGTATAGCCCAGCCGCGAGATGCGGCAGTCTACACCGTCAATCTCGCCCAGCATCGTCTCCATGAATTTCAGGTCCCGCGCGGCGGGGCAGAGGCGGCCCACCACATCCTCGGCGCTGGGACCCTGCACCGCGACCAGCGCGCGGTCGAAGATCTCGGTCACCTCGACCCCGTCCAGATGCGCCGCCATATGCGGAATGTCCTGATGGCGCAGCGCCGCGTTCACCACCACAAAGAAGTACTCGCCCGCATTCGACACGATAAGGTCGTCCATGATGCCGCCCTGGGCATTGGTGAAGAAGCCGTAACGCGCCTTGCCCTCGGGCAAGGTCGAAAACACCTGCGGGCAGAGCTTTTCCAGCTTGGCGCCGATGTCGTTTCCGCGCAGGATCACCTGCCCCATGTGGCTGACATCGAACAGCGCCGCCTTTTCGCGGCACTGCTTGTGCTCGCCCATGATCCCCATCGGGTATTGCACCGGCATCTCCCATCCGGCGAAATCCACCATCTTGCCGCCGAGTTCGACATGCAGGTCATAAAGCGGTGTGCGTTTGGGCGTGTCAGTCATGATCTGGTTTGTCCTTGGTCCAGGGGCTCGCGCAGGGCACGCAAAGGGAAAGGGTTGCCGCCCCACCCATCCCCATACCGAAGGGAGAGGAGGAGAGAAGCTTTGGCACGCAGTTGTCGGCAGGGCGGCAAGGCGGACGGAGGGGTGGCGGGGCGCGAAACCGACACATGGCAAGAGCCATGGCCCATTTCACCGATCAGTATCGCAAGTGGCAGGCCCACCGGATCCCCCTGAGTTTCACCGTGCGCCCGTTCTGTATCCCATGGCGCACAATCTTGATGTCTCGTATAGGAAACTTTTCCCTTATTGGCAACAAAAGATTTGATTTGGAAAATTCGAATACGTTAGGGTTGTCGGGCAAGCGAACCGAAGAAAACAGGGGAACGCGGATGGAGCCGGTTCAGACAGAAGACGAAGGCCTGAGCGTCGAGGGGCTGGAAGCGCCCGATGGCGAAACCCTGGGCCGGATGATTCGCGAGGCGCGCAAAGACAAGGGCTTGACCCTGGAGGAAGTGGCCCGTGCTGCCGCCATCGGCCGGTCGACCCTGTCCAAGATCGAGAACAACCAGACACGCGCCAGTTTCGACATCATCCGCCGCCTGATGCAGGCACTGGAACTGGAGACGCCGCAGCTTTTCGTTCAGTCGGGCAAGAGCGACATTTCCGGCCGCCGCGATTTCACCCGCAAGGATCAGGGCGAACATCAGGTCACCCGCACCTATGATCACGAGCTGTTGTGCACCGAACTGACCAGCAAACGGATGCTGCCCTATATCAGCACGATAAAGGCCCGCGATGTCAGCGAATTCGACACCTGGGTGCGCCACCGGGGCGAAGAGTTCATGTTCGTGCTGAGCGGCGAGGTGACGCTCTATACCGAACATTACCGCCCCTTGCAGATGAAGGCGGGCGACAGCGTCTATTACGACAGCGGCATGGGGCACGGCTGCGTCTCGACCAGCGAAGAGGACGCACGCGTTCTTTGGGTCTCGCTGGACGGCTGACGCGGGCGGCGGGTGAACCCGCCGCCCGGTAACCGGTCAGAAGCCTTGCAGGTAGGCGATGACGTCTTCGATCTCGTCTTCCTTCTTGAGCCCGGCAAAGCTCATCTTGGTGCCCTTCATGAAATCCTTGGGCTTGGCAAAGAAGGCGGCCAGATTTGCCTCGTCCCAGACCAGACCGCCGGCTGCGGCCTCGGTCAGGGCATCGGAATACTTGAACCCTTCGACCTGACCGGCGGCTGCTCCGACGATACCGTTCAGCTGCGGCCCGACCTTGTTGGCCGCGCCTTCGCCAACCGCGTGGCAGGCCTTGCATTTGTTGAAGACTTTCTTGCCCTTGTCGGCATCGCCATCGGCAAGCGCTGGCATGGCCAGCGTCGCTGCCAGCGCCGTCAGGATCAGTCTGGATTTGAGCATCTCTCTCTCCTTCTTGGTTGAGGTTGGTCTTTTCTAGGTTACGCCGGGTTTTGCAGGGTCTGGTTCAGATCGACCGGCCCCAGCACCTCGGCCTCGGGTATGTCGTCGAGCGACAGGATACGGCCACCATAGCGTGCGACAAAGGCCTCGGCTGCCGTCTGATCGGCAAAGGGCACAAGTTCCGGCGCGCCCATGCCACCGGCGACACCCGCCCCGACGACAAATAAAGCTGTATTGGCCGGGGTCCAGTTCATCGAACCCGGTTCCGCCCAGCTAACGGCCGCGCCCATGTCGCTGACATAGACGGCGGTAATCTCCGCCTCGCGTTCGGGGCTTTTCAGATACGTGACCAGATCGCGGACCTGGGCGAAAAAGATCGGTGCGGGATAGCCGTCGAGGTGGATCTGCCCCTTGGGCCCCCCATGTTCGGCCACGTTCATCTGGCAAAAGTAGCTGAGCGCGGCCTCGGTCAGCTCCACCGGGGCCGGTGGCGCCTTGGCCTCTTCCTCCCTACAGGCAGCAAGGGCGACCAGAGCGATGAGAGCGAGTGTTCTCATGGCTCGACCCTCCGGAAGGCCGCCCAGGCCAGGACAAACCCCAGGACTGGCCAGACCAGCAGCGACACCGGCGCAGCCCAGACCGGCAGCGCCTGTGCGGCGCCGGTCATGCCCGAGGCCATGGCAACCCCTTCGGTCGCGGCGATGTTCCACAAACGGAAAGCGTCGGCCGGGTTGGCCACCATCACCCACGGGAAGACGGAACGGGTGAAGGTACCGCCCTGATCCATGACTACGGCCCCCAACAGCCCCAAGTCATAAAGGACGACAAAGACTAGCCAGAGCCCGGCCGACAGACCTGCCGCAGCCGTGGCGCCCCGTGCCAGGGCCGACAGCAGGTATCCAAGCGCCAGGAACACGGCGCCCAGCAGGATCGAGGTTAGGATGAGACGCAGAAGCGCCATCAGGCTTTCAGGCCCTGCCCCGCCGAACCAGGCGGCAACCGCGCCCGCGGTGCCAAAGCCCACGGTCATGGCAAAGGCCAGCGCCGCGAGATGGGCGGTGAACTTGCCCAGCAGAATCTCGCCGCGACCCGAGGGATAGGACAGGAGCAGCGCCAGGCTGCCCCGGTCCACGTCGCCCGCGATGGAGTCAAACGAAATCATCAGCGCAAGGAGCGGCGCGAGATAGACGCTGAGCGTCGTCATCGAGGCGACCGAGACGGTCAGCATGTCCACGCCCAGCGTGCCAGTAGGCGCGCTGCCCGCGAATGTCAGGGCCAGCGCGAACAGCACCATGATGAGCGTCGCCACCAGCAGCCAGCGGTTACGGCGCAGGATCAGCATTTCGGCCCGGGTGATGGCAAGAAAACGGGTCATTGCACGGTCTCCCTTGCATAGTGGCGGTAAAGGTCTTCGAGCTTGGGCGGGGTCATTTCCAGATCGGCCACCGCCTCGCCCATTGCGGCGATGCGGCGCAGCGCCTCCATCTTGTCGGCGGGCGAACACAGAAGCTCGACAGAGGCGCCGTTGACACGGTTGCCGCCCAGCCGGGCGGCCAGCGCATCGGCGTTTTCGCGTGCCCTTACCCGCAGGCGGATCGGCAGACCCGCCAGCGCCGACAGGTTGGCCAGCGTGTCGTCGGCCACCTTGACTCCCTTGCGCAGAATGGCGATGCGGTCGGTGCGGGCCTCGACTTCGGTCAGGGCATGGCTGGCGATCAGCACTGCAGCCCCCTGCCCTGCCAGTTCGTCGATGATGGCATAGAGATCCTGCCGCGAGATCGGGTCGAGCCCCGATGTCGGCTCGTCCAGCAGCGCCACGCGGGGTTTGCCCAGCAGCACCTGCGCCAGTCCCAGCCGCTGCCGCATCCCCTTGGAATAGGTGCCGATGCGGCGGTCCAGTGCGTCGGCCAGGCCGACCCGTTCCAGTAGTCCGGGCACATCGGCCCGTTCGCCGGACAGGCGGGCAAAGAGCGTCAGTTGCTCGCGCCCGGTCAGGGCCGGGTGGAAAGACACCGCCTCGGGCAGATAGGCGGTATCGCGGCGGGCCTGGGCGCTGCCGGGGGCAGCTGCGCCGATGCGGATCGTGCCGCCATCGGTCGGGATCAGGCCGAGGATGGATTTGATCAGGGTCGATTTCCCGGCGCCGTTATGTCCCAGGAGCGCCACGCGCTCGCCGGGGGCGACATGCAGGGTGATATCGCTCAGAACGCGGATTGGCCCGCGATCCTTGCATAGGGTTTCGATGGTCAGGGCCTTATCCGTCATGAGGCACCTTTTTCAATGCTGGGGGTTTTGGGGCTTTGATCAGGGCGTGGCTGTCGATCACGCCGCCGGGCAGAAGGGCCGGAAAGGCGGATTGCGACCAGCGCACCAGCTGCACGGCAGGGGAGCCGAGCAGCAGCTTGGCTGCAGGTTGGGTCCACAGCACATGGTCCATGCTATCGTTGGGGCGATAGGGGGCGTCGGCAATGCCGTCGCCGTTGACGTCATAGGCGGCAAAGTCGGACCAATAGTTGCCGCGCCCGTCCTCGGACCACTCGACCCATTTGGTCGAGACATATTTGACCTGGGTCCGGTTGCCGACAAAGGCGTTGCCGACGATCCGGTTGCGCTCGGATCCGGCGGTGAAATGGATGCCGATGCCGCAGCCTTCGAACCAGTTGTCGGTAAACTCGTTCTTGTTGGCATTGTAGAGGAAGGTGCATTTCTCTTTTGCCCCCTTCACCACATTGCCCGAGATCACGCTGTCATTGGCATAGTTCAGCATGACCCCGTGTTCGCGGTCGCCGATCGAGACATTGTCGACCACCTTGACCCGGCTGGTGAACATCACCGCATAGCCCAGGTCGTTGCCGATCGAGACATTGCCCGAGACCTCGGAATTGTCGGCATACATGTAATGCACGGCAAAGCGCAGATCGCGGAACAGGTTGTCGCGAAAGATGTTGCGGCGCGAGGAGTTCACGAAGATACCGTCGCGCCCGTATTGAATATCGTTGCCCTCGACCACCGCGCCTGGGGCGTTCCAGACATAGACACCGTTGCCGCGCGCATTCATGAGGCGGTCCTGACGGCCCTCGATCCGGTTGCCTTTGACCAGCGCATCCTTGGCGCCGTGGATATCGACGCCGTAAAGATTGCCGATCAGCACGTTGTTTTCCACTACTGGTGCGCTGGCGGTCTTGGTCAGCTGGATACCGCTGTCGATCCCGTCATGGTCCGAGCCGGAGCCGATCACGGTCAATCCTCGCACGGTCACATCCGGGCCGGTAACAGTGATCACGCTGCCCGCGCCCTGCCCGTCGATAGTGGCCTGCCCCATCCCGTCAAGGGTGACGGGCCGGGACAGGACCAGGGTTTCGGCATAAACGCCGGGCGCCAGGCGGAGGGTGTCACCATCCGCCGCCTGGGCCAGTGTTTCAGAGATGGCCCCCGCCTGGTTGGGCACGTCCCAATCCGCCGCCCAAAGGGGCGTGGCAAACAGGGCCGCAATCAGCAGGGGCCAGCGCATGATTTATGCTCCCCGCGGTTCGACAAACATCCGGCCGCGCATTTCCATGTGCAGCGCGTGGCAGAACCACTGGCAATAGAACCAGTGCACGCCCGGACGGTCGGCGATGAAGGTGACCGAGGCGGTGGCCTGCGGTGCCACTTCCATCGCGATGCCAAAGTTGGCCATGCACAGCCCGTGGGTCACATCATCCACATCGTCGAGGTTGGTGACATAGATCGTCACCTCGTCGCCCTGTTTCACCGTGAACTTCTCGAGGCTGAAGGTCGGAGCGACCGAAGTCATGTAGACCCGCACCTTGTTACCGTCGCGGATCGGCTCCTCGGCGCCTTCCTCCAGATCGACGCCATCGGCGGCGGCCTGCTGGCGGGCGTCTTCCCACATCGGGTCGTTGCGATCCCAGACGTTGACCGGGTTCACCTTGGACCGGTGCACGATGATGCTGTCATGCGGCTCGGCAAAGGTCGGACCGTCATGCACCACGGTCATCTTGTCGCCGGAGATGTCGATCAGCTGCTCGTTCTCGGGCTTCAAGGGGCCGACGTTCAGGAACCGGTCCTTCGAGAACTTGTTCATCGAGATCAGCCATTTGCCGTCGGCCTCGGCGGTTTCGCCCATCGAGGTCGAGTTGTGGCCCGGCTGATACTGCACATCGACCTTGTCGAGGATCGGGTCGACATCGGCACCGGCATAAGCCTCGATTGCCTTCTGGATGTCCCACTTCACCACCTGGCTGTCCAGGAACAGGGTGGTATAGGCGTTGCCCTTGTTGTCGAACGCAGTGTGAAGCGGCCCAAGGCCCAGCTGCGGTTCGGCCACGATGGCCGAGCGCGGATCGGCATTCTCGGTGAACAGCGCATCGACCTTTTCGACGTCGATCACCGAGACGGTGGGCGACAGCTTGCCGTTGATCATGATGTGGCGCTTGTCGGGGGCGGCGTTACAGCCATGCGGGCTGTTGGGGATCGGGATATAGCGGGTATAGTTGTTGCCCGCGCCCTTGCGCCCGTCGACAACCTTGACACCGTTCAGCTCCTGATAATCGCCCGCGGCGATGCCGGCCTCGATTTCCTTGAGGTTGAACACAACCACATGGTCCAGCTCGTTCTCGGTCATCTCGGCCAGGTTCATGCCCATTTCCGAGTTGTACGAGGTCGAGAAGGCGTATTTGCCCTGATAGTCGCAATCGGTGTTGTCGAGGTTGCCCGACACGATCACCTGCCAGGCGATTTCCATGCTGTCACCGTCGATTGCGGTGAAGATGTTCACATACTTGTCGGGCTCATCCAGGATCTTGCCGTCATTGACCAGCGGCGCCTCATGCTCGCCATTGGCAAAGACATAGCCGGTGCGCGGGAATTTCTGCGGACGCAGGCCGTGGATGTCATGCGCGTTGGGGATCTCGATGATCTTGTCGCATTTCATCACGTCGCAGCGGACGCGGGCAACCCGGGTGTTGGCCTTGTCGTTCATGAACAGGTAACGGCCGTCATAGGTGCCATCGGTGAACGACATATGCGGGTGGTGCAGGTCACCGTTGTCATAGGTCTTCTTGCCGTTGGCGGCCAGGTATTGCTTGGTCTCGGGCAGCAGGCCCTCGGTCAGCACCTTGAGCGACTCGTTGGTCTGGCCCCAGCCGGTGGCCGAGCAGCGGTTGAACACCGGCACCCGCATCAGCTCGCGCATCGAGGGGATGCCCAGGATGCGCAGCTCGCCGGTCTGGCCCGAGGACCAGAAGCCGTAATATTCGTCCAGCTCGCCGGGTTCGAGATTGGCCTTGGCGGCGGCAGAGGCCTCGCGCGCGGTCATCAGGGTGGCCCCCAGCCCGGTGCTGGCGAGAACGGCCCCGGTAGCTGTCGCGCCCAACAGGCCGCGGCGGGTGACGCTCAGGTTGTTTTCGTGGTCCGACATGATCGTTCCTCCTTTCAGGAAGCTTCTTGCGGTTTGGCGTTTGGATGGTTCGCCGGTGGGTGTCCGAGGTTCAGTTTCGGATCGACCGTCCCTGTGCGCGCCCGCCGCTTGATCTGGCGGATGACGACGGGGCATTTGGCCTCGGACTGATAGAGCACCTGGCAATGCAGGCAGGTGATGCATTCGTTCGGGTTGATCTCGCCCGTGGGGTGGATCGCCTGAACCGGGCATTCGTTGGCGCAGGTCTGGCAGGGGTTGCCGCAATCCTTGTAGCGGCGCAGCCAGTCGAACATGCGGATGCGGGCAGGGATCGCCAACGCTGCGCCCAGCGGGCAGAGATAGCGGCAATAGAACCGTTCGATGAAGAGGCCGATCAGCAGGAGCAGCAGCGCAAACACCACGAAGGGCCAGTCGCGCATGAACTTGAGGATGATCGCGGTCTTGAACGGTTCGACCTCGGCATAGGTTTCGGCCAGCGGGATCGAGACAAAGCTAAGACCGAAAAGACCCAGGAAGATCATGTATTTGATAGGCCAGAGCCGCTCGTTCAGCCCCCAGGGAAGGGTCCATTGCGGCAGGCGCAGGGCGCGGGCAACCTTGTTGGTCAGCTCTTGCAGCGCGCCAAACGGGCAGAGCCAGCCGCAATAGGCGCCCCGGCCCCAGAAGATCAACGCGGCGGCCACGGCGAACCACTGGATAAAGACCAGCGGGTCGAGCAGGAACGCATCCCAGCTGAAGCCCGTGCGCAGGCTGCCGGCAAGTGCCATCAGGTTGACGACGCTCAGCTGGGCATTGGCGTACCAGCCGATGAAGAACAGCGTTGCGGTCAGATAGGCGATCCGGAACCAGTAGAAGACGCGGGCATTCATCGTGGCCTGGAACTGGAAGAAGAAGGTCGCGGTCAGTAGCAGCAGCATCGCGCTCAGGATGCCGATTTCGACGGTGCGGTCCTTCCAGATCCGTTGCCACAGCGCGGCCTTGGCGGCGGCTTCGTCACCCGCATCCTCAACCACCGCCGGGGCGGCGGCGGGCAGCAGGAAGCGTTCCGGCAGGCGGTAGCCCAGATCGAAGGTGAGGAAGCTCTTCTCCACCGCGCCCACGGCGCGCTGCACCAATAGTTGCAGGCGGAAGGGGGCGGCGGGGTCGAACTCGGCATCGGCGGGAATCTTGAAGAGGTCAAGCTCGGTAAAGCCGGGCGCATCCTCGGCCGCGAGCGCGCCCAGACGGCGTTGCTGGCGATCAAAGAAGCGCACCGCGCTGTCGCCCTGGATCAGCTGGATTCGGTCGAAGATGCCGCCGCGCACATAGCCCGAGCCCTTGAAGCTGTAGGCGCCGCGCCCGAGCACCAGAATGGCTTGTTCGCCGGGCTCCAACCAGTTGACAAGATTGGCATATTCCGCCTCGCCCAACAGGGTGCGGCCGATCTCTGGGACCGAGACCAGGGCCAGATGCATGTCGATGAACGTGTCCTCGGGCGCGCCACGTTCGCGGCGCCGTTTGGCGCGTTCGTCGCCTGTGGCGTCAAACGCGGCATTGATCTGACCGATGTCCAAGGTCATCCGCCGCACCGAGCCGTCGCCCGACAGGGTGAACCAGTCGCTGCTCCCGGTCTGGCCCATGTCGATCTCGCGACGCGGGCCTTCGGGGGTGGCGGGCGACAGGCCGCCCAGACCCAGCGCGCGGGCCACCTTGAGCCCTGCGCGCACCAGGCTGTCGTCGATCACCATGATGGTGACGGTGGCGCCTGAGATGATGTCGAGATCATGCCCCTCGCCGCCGGTCTCGGCTTCGCGTTTCAGGTCGAGACCCTTGTAACCTTCGGTCAGGGCGACCATTTTCGAGTTGGGAATGCCAATAAGAACAATGGGTTCCGAGTGTTCAACCAGTTTGACGCCGGTCAGGATGGCATTGGCGTCGATGGCCGCGACCACGTGAATGGGCTTGCCCGAATAGCCGGTCGTGCCGACAAAGTCAGAGGTCAGGAAGGCCCAGGCGACAGGCTCGCCGCCCTTGAGCACGGGGGCGACCTTTACATCCTCGCGCACCGGGCCAAAGGCGTCGGCGCCGGGGGCGAGGTCGGATGGGGCGATATCGGGAAGGAAGCTGGCCAGGCTGTCGGCGCGGGCGGTGACCGCCAGCAAGCAGGACAGGGAAAGAACCAACAGGAATTCAGCTGCGCGTTTCAGGACCATGGCGCACCTCCGGTAATGTGGATTGACGCCAGGACCGCGCGGGGAGCGCGGGCAATTTTATCTTGGGCCGCGACCGGGGGGCCGCGGGTTTCGGGCCGCAAACGAGGTGAATTGACCGTTTTGTACAGCGGTTTCAGGGCCCATTGACCGTTTTGTACGCCTTGGAACAGCGCCCAGACGGGCAGATCGGGCAGCGGGGCCGGACCGGTCAGGGCGCAGAGCGCGCAGTCGGCGCAACGGGGGCAAGGCGCGTTCCGGTCAGGGGTTTCGTCCTCGGTCACCTGAACCCAGACCGCGCCGCCTTCGGAACAGATCTCGATCCAGTTGCCCTGCCCGGCCTGCGCCAGTTGCGGCGCCAACAGTTGCAGCACCATCAGCAGGATCGCGGCACAGCCCGCCAGCGCGCGCAGGGCGCGGTGGGACAGGTTTGCGGATCTGTGCCGGCGGGACATGGGGACTCCGACTCGGGGTTTACGGTTGTTCCGAGTTCTAGAAGCCGGGGCGGCCCGCAGACTTGACTTAGGTCATGTGTGCCGATTTTCCTGCCAGAACGTTGGTGACCGCCAGGGCAAAGAGTTGCCGAACCGGGGTTTCGGGATGGTCGGGCCGGGTCATCAACCCGACCGGCCCCTGGGTCAGTTCGGTGCGGAAGGGCAGCGCCACCAGACGGCCCTCGGCGATTTCTTTGGCGACCACCCCGCGCGAGATGATCCAGATGCAATCGGATTGCCTTGTGTACACCCGGCCAAACGCGCCCGAGACGGTTTCCAGGCGGTTGGGAAACTCCCCTACCCCGTTGGCGATCAGGAACTGTTCGACCAGCGGCCGGATGGCCGCACCTGCGGGCGGGTAGATCACCGGCCAGTCGGCAACCCGGCGCAGATCGGGGTCGGACAAGAGCGGGTGGCCCGGGCGCACCACGAACACCACCTGTTCGTCATAGAGCTGGGTAAAGGAAATCCCCTGCATGGTGTCCGAGGGGCCGATGCGACCGATCACCAGATCAAGCTCTCCAAGCCGCAACCGTTCGGTCAGGTAACCATGCGGTCCGTCGAGGATACGCAGCAGTGCGTTGGGCGCGAGACGGGCGAATTCGGTCACCACCAGCGGCATCAGGTGGGCCGCCACGCTGGGCAGGGCGCCGACCGACAGCTTGTCCTTTTGACGGCGGCCTTCCAGCTCGATCCCGTCGAGCCCCTGTTGCAGGCTGGCAATCGACATCTGTGCGAAATGCAAAAACACTTCGCCGGGGCGGGTCAGAACCACGCCCGAGCGGCTGCGCCGCATCAGAGTGGTACCGACGATCTCTTCGAGCTCTTTCAGCGTCTTGGACATGGCCGGTTGGGTCAGGAACAGTTTCTCGGCGGCAGTCTTGAGGCTGCGTTCGCGGGCAATCTCGACGAAACACTGGATGTGCCGGAACTTGATGCGTCGGTCGATCATTTACTTTCCATAATTGATAATCAAATGGCACGATAACTCATTTTACATGTCCGTTCCAATCATTCACCCTGTATTCGGGGAGGATTTGCCATGCGGGTACAGGTTGTCATCATCGGTGGGGGGCCATCGGGGCTGCTGTTGGGGCAGCTGTTGCACCAAAAGGGCATCGACACGCTGGTACTGGAGCGCAAGACCCGCGACTACGTGCTGGGCCGCATCCGGGCCGGGGTACTGGAGGTGGGCTTCGTCAACCTGATGCGCGAGGCGGGCGTGGCCAAGCGGATGGAGCGCGAAAGCTTTATCCATGGCGGCACGGTGATCTCTTACGAAGACATGCAGTTCGGCATCAATTTCGAGGCGCTGACGGGCAATCATGTCGTGGTCTATGGCCAGACCGAGGTGACGCGCGATCTGTATGATGCGCGCGCGGCGGTCGGGGCCAAGACCGTGTTCAACACCGAACATGTCGAGATCCACGGGGCCGACAGCGACGCGCCTTATGTCACCTATCAGGTGGACGGCACCGAGCACCGGGTCGACTGCGACTATGTGGCGGGCTGCGACGGGTTCCACGGGATCAGCCGCCAGTCGATCCCGCTGACAGTGCGGCGGGAATACGAAAAGGTCTATCCCTTTGGCTGGCTGGGTATCCTGTCGGAGACGCCGCCGGTGAATGACGAGCTGATCTATGCCGGGTCGGATCGCGGGTTCGCTCTGTGTTCGATGCGCAACGCCAACCTGAGCCGGTACTACATCCAGTGTTCGCTCTCGGACCATGCCGAGGACTGGACCGATGCGGCGTTCTGGCAGGAGTTGAAACGGCGCATTCCGGCAGAGGCGGCGGAACGGCTGGTGACCGGCCCGTCGATCGAGAAATCCATCGCGCCGCTGAGGTCGTTCGTTTGCGAGCCGATGCGCTGGGGGCGGCTGTTTTTATGCGGGGATGCGGCGCATATCGTGCCGCCGACCGGGGCCAAGGGGCTGAACACGGCGGCGAGCGATATCCATTATCTGTATCACGCACTGGTGCAGGTCTATGAAACCGGCGAGACCGAGGGCATCAACCGCTATTCGGAAAAGGCGCTGGCGCGGGTGTGGAAGACCCAGCGGTTCAGCTGGTGGATGACCACCCTGCTGCACCGGTTCCCGCATCAGTCGGAGTTCGACCTGAAGGTTCAAAAGGCCGAGATCGCATTCCTGCGCGACAGCCGGGATGCGCAGACGGTGCTTGCACAGAACTATGTCGGTCTGCCCTATTAGGCCGCAGCGGAAAGGAAGACGAATGTCCGATCGCTATGACAACGGAATGAAGGTGCGCCGCCGGGTGCTGGGCGATGCCTATGTCGACCGGGCCGAGGCGGCCAAGACAGAGTTCGACGTGCCGTTCCAGACGCTGATCACCGAGGGCGCCTGGGGCACGGTCTGGGCCTCGGACGGGATCAGCGACCGGGAACGGTCGATGCTGACACTGGCGCTGCTGGCGGCGCTGGGGAATTTCGAGGAGATCCCGATGCATATCCGCGCCACCGCCCGCACCGGCGCCAGCAAGCAAGACGTGCTGGAGGCGTTCCAGCATGTGGCGATCTATGCCGGTGTGCCGCGCGCCAATCAGGCGCTGAAACTGGCCAAGCAGACCTATGCCGAGATGGAACAGGAATAGTCCGGGAAACGCGCAACACGTCCCGCCCGAGAGAGGAGACCCCAGAGATGCTCAAACCCGGTGAATTCTACCAGAGGGACAGGGAGTGGCACCCGCCCGCCTATGATCCCAACTACAAGACCTCGGTCGCGCGCTCGCCCCGGCAGGCGCTGATCAGCCTAGAGAACACGGTGAGCGAGATCACCGGCCCGGTGTTTGGGCACGGCGATATCGACGCGGGCGACAATGACCTGATCTACAACTATGCCAAGCCGGGCGAGAGCGCTATTGGCGAGCGGATCATCCTGCACGGCCGGGTTCTGGACGAGAACGGCCGCCCCCTGCCCCATACGCTGGTCGAGATCTGGCAGGCCAATGCGGGCGGGCGGTACCGGCACAAGAAGGACACCTATCTGGCGCCGATCGACCCGAATTTCGGCGGCTGCGGCCGGACCCTGACTGACGAGAACGGCTATTACTATTTCCGCACGGTAAAGCCCGGCGCCTACCCCTGGCGCAACTGGGTCAACAACTGGCGGCCGGCGCATATCCATATGTCGATCTTTGGCACCGCGTTCGCGCAGCGGCTGATCACGCAATGCTATTTCGAGGGCGACCCGCTGATCGCGAAATGCCCGATCGTGAACACCATCCCCGACCCGGCGGCCATCGACAGGCTGATCGCGCCCCTGGACCTGAACGCGACGATCCCGCTGGATACCATCGCCTACAAGTTCGACGTGGTGCTGCGCGGGCGCCGGTCGACCTTGTTTGAAAATCGTCTGGAGGGGAACTGAAGCGTTTCATGGAAAAGTGAAAACCGGTTTTCCGGTTCGGAAACGCGACAGAAAAGGAGAAGAACATGCCGCAATCGCTGGATTACCTGAAAGAGACCCCGTCGCAGACGGCTGGCCCCTATGTGCATATCGGGCTGGCGCCGGGTGCCGCCGGGTTCGACATCTACGGTCAGGAACTGGGCTGGGACATTGCCGGGCCGAATGCGCAGGGCGAACGTATCCGGGTCGAGGGGCTGGTGATCGACGGCACCGGCAGCCCGGTCAAGGACGTGCTCCTGGAGGCCTGGCAGGCCAATGCCGCCGGTATCTACGCCCATCCCGAACACGCGGGCGCGGTCGAGGACGGATTTCGCGGCTGGGGCCGGGTGATCACCGATTTCGCCACTGGCGAATGGGGGTTCGACACAGTCAAGCCCGGTTCCGTTCCGGGCCGGAACGGAACCGTTCAGGCGCCGCATATCAACCTGTGGATCGTGGCGCGCGGCATCAACGTGGGGCTCAACACGCGGCTCTATTTCGAGGACGAGGCCGAGGCCAACGCCGCCGACCCGGTGATCAACATGATCGAATGGGAGAACCGCCGCCAGACGCTGATCGCCCGGCGCAACGAGACGGACGGCAAGGTCGTCTATCGGTTCGACATCCGATTGCAAGGCGAGAACGAGACGGTGTTCTTCGACATCTGAGCCGGGAGGAAGCCATGACCAAACCCTGTATCATCTGCGTCGCCATCACCGGGTCGCTGCCGACCAAGGACAACAACCCGGCTGTGCCGATCACGGTCGAGGAACAGGTCGAAAGCACGCAGGAGGCGTTCGAGGCGGGCGCAAGCATCGCCCATTGCCATGTGCGCAACGACGACCAGACGCCAACCAGCGACCCCGAACGCTTCGGGCGCCTGCTGGAAGGGCTGCGGCAGCACTGTCCCGGCATGATCGTGCAATTCTCGACCGGCGGGCGGTCCGGGGCCGGACAGGCGCGGGGCGGCATGCTGCCGCTCGCGCCTGATATGGCCTCGTTGTCGGTGGGGTCGAACAACTTTCCGACGCGGGTCTATGAGAACCCGCCCGACCTGGTCGACTGGCTGGCCTCGGAAATGCGGACCTATCACGTGACGCCGGAAATCGAGGCCTTTGACCTGAGCCATATCCTGCGTGCCATCGACATGCATGGCAAAGGGCAGCTTTACGGCAAGCTCTATGTGCAGTTCGTGATGGGGGTGAAGAACGCCATGCCCGCCGACCGCGAGGTGTTCGATTTCTACGTCCATACGATGCAAACCCGCGCGCCGCAGGCGGAATGGTGTGCCGCCGGGATCGGCCAGAACCAGATCGTGGTCAACGAATGGGCCATCGCGGCGGGCGGTCACACGCGCACGGGGCTGGAGGATAACGTGCGGCTGGACCGCGACCGTCTGGCACCGTCGAACGCGGCGCTGGTTCGGCGGGCGGTCGAGCTCTGCGAGAAATACGAGCGCCCGGTGGCCCGCTGGCAAGAGGCGCGCGAGATCCTCGGACTGGCCTGACCCCTCGGAATTGAAAACCGCGCCTTTGCCCGCTATGCCGGGTCAACAGGCGGATAAGGGGCGCGGGTGGCACGGGCAGGCATGTATCTGGCGGTATTCGCGGGCGGCGCGACGGGGTCGCTGCTGCGCGAGCTGTTCGCGCTGGAGATCCCCGGCCTGCCGCTGGTGACCGCCACTTTCGGCATCAATACGCTGGCCTGCCTGATTCTGGGCTGGCTTTACGCCGTGCGCCACCGGGTGCATGCCCATGTGTTGCATCTGGGCGCGGTGGGGTTCTGCGGCGGGCTGTCGACCTTTTCGTCGTTCATCTTCGAACTGGACCGGATGATCCGGCTGGAGGGCTGGGGCACCGGGCTGGGCGCCATGACGCTGGAGATTGCCGCGGGCCTTGCGGCGGCGGTGCTGGGCGAGGCGCTTGGGCGCCGGAGGACACCGCGATGAGCGGGGTTTACCTGCATCTCCTGTTTGCGCTTGGCGGCGGGCTTGGCGCTGTGCTGCGGCACTGGACCGCGCGACGGATCACCCATGACTTGCCGCTGGCAACGCTGGCGGTGAATGTCGCGGGCACGCTTCTGCTGGGTCTGTCGCTGGGGCAACTGGAGGCCAGTGGCGCGGGCGTCAGCGAGGATGCGCGCCGGTTGGTTCTGGGCTTTTGCGGCGGACTGACCACGTTTTCCAGCTTTGCCTGGCAGACCCTGGACCTGCATCGCTCGCGCACGATCCTGGTTGCGGCGGGCAATATCCTGATCAGTGTCGTGCTTTGCGCCCTGGCGTTCCTGTTGGGGCAATATCTGACCGGCTGACCCGGCGCGGGCGCGGCGATTTTGAGTATTTGTGACCAGAAAGAAGCAGCAGTGCGCTTGGGCTTCTTTCTGGTTCAAAATACTCCCGCCGGAGGCTCCCGCACCCGCCACCCGCGTGCAGGCCAGGATGGATCACAGGGTTTTCAGGTACTCCAGCAGGGCGCGGCGGTCCTCTTCGGACAGGGTGGCGGTGCCATAGTCGTGGCCCGAGTTGAAATTGCCGGGGATCGGTTCGCCATCCTCGTCGCGGGCGCGGAAGGTAAAGGGGTTCTGCTCCAGATCCGAGACAAAACCGACCTTGACCGGGTCGAACTCGCGGCTGCCGACGCCAAACACCTCGGGCCGGGTTTCGGCATCCGCAGGCAGGACGGCGTCGAGATCGGTGGCGACATTGCGCATGCGGGCGGGCAGCAGCAGGTCGTAAAGCGTGGGTACCGAGCCGTTGTGCAGATAGGGCGCGGTGGCCCAGATCCCGTTCAGCGCGCGGGCCTTGTAGGCCAGCAGCGGATGCTCCTGGGTCAGGCAGTCCTGCGCGTCGGCCTTCTTTTTCTCGTCGGTCACGCCAGGCAGGTACTCGGTGACCAGCCCGGTTTCGGTGCGGTCGCCCGAGGGGCGGTCATCCTCGTAGAGGATCGCGCCCAGCACCTCGTTCCGCTTGCCCCAGATGGCGCCGATGGTTGCGTTGACCAGCATCATGCGGGTGAAATCCTCGACCGGGTCGATGCGGGCGCCTTCGGTGATGACGTACTGACCGCCGAACTGGCCGGGTTTCGAGCGGTGCAGGAAGGTGTTGCAGGTGGTGAACACATCGGTGCCGATATCGGCCAGAGGCGTCATCGTGGTGGCCATCGGGCTGGTGGTGTCCGTGGGGGCCATATCGCTGTGGCAGTCGGCGCAGCTTTCGCCGTCGATCTGGCGGGTGAACACCTCGCGCCCGCGTGCGGCGAGATCCCAGTCGATGGCGCCCAGCATATCCTCGGGCCATTTCGGCGATTGCAGGCTTTCAAGCTGGCGTTCGAGCGAGACCAGTTCACGGACCCGGGCGCTGGAGGGATAGCCCCGGCGCACGGTGAACTTGTCGGTTTCGATATGGGCAAACACGCCGATCACCTCGGAGGTGTTGCGCACCAGCGCGCCGAGTTCCGTGCTTTCGCCGAGGAAGCGGATCTTGAACATCCGCTTGGCGATGCCGTTCCATTGCAGCTGCTCCTGCTGCGAGGTGTTCCAGATATGGGGATAGCTGGCCGGGGCATCCGCCAGCACGTTGGTGATTTGGTCGGGGTCGCGGACGGTCAGCGCCACCTTGTTCAGGATATGGCCCTGGGCATCCAACCGGGCGTGGCCATAGCGCACCTTGGGTGCCGCGTTCTTGTCGGCCAGCGCCTGTTGCCAGGCGATCTGTTCGCCAAGCTGGGTTTCCAGCGAGGCGCGGGTGTCGATATCGTGATCCTGCCCCAGCACGGCGCGCGCGAAACGGTCGAAGCGGGTGCGGTCGGCCACGGTGTCCTTGAGCGATTGCAGCAGGTCCTCTTCCATCCGCTGGAAATCGGCGAGCGTCGGCGCGCCTTCGATCCGCAGCCGGCGGCCCTGATGGGTGATCTCGTTGGTGTGGCAAGCCGAACAGGTGAGCCCGACCCAGGGTTTGCGCATGGTCAGCGCATCGCAGGTCTCGGGGAAGGTATCGCACATCAGGTCGGCCGACAGGCCCTGGTCCTGGTCGATCACCCAGCCGAGCGGCAGGTCATTGGGATTGTTCACCGGGTCGGGGTTGGCGATATAGCCCAGCTCTTCCATATAGGCGCCGTCGAGAAAGGCGCGCTGGCCCGCGCCGGGCTGTTCCAGCGCCACGAGCCAGTCGAGCGGCAAGAGGCGCGAGCCCTGGGTGGTGGTGTACCACCAGCGGCGCTGCGCATCGTTCCAGCCCTGATCCAGGCATTCGACGTCGCGACAGACGCTCCAGCCCGATTGCGCCTGGGCCTGAGGTGCGCCCAGAGCCATAAGGGCACCAAGCAGGGTCAAACCAATCCAATGTCTCGAAATCATCACTCACCTCCGGTGCTGTTGCGACCGCTCCCGATATTGCCACAAGGGCGGCGACCCCATTGTGCCGCCGCCCTTGCGTGTTTTTCAAATATCTTTTTCTATTTTTAGGCGCTT
This sequence comes from Ruegeria sp. PrR005, assembly GCF_010500245.1. Classification (GTDB taxonomy): domain Bacteria; phylum Pseudomonadota; class Alphaproteobacteria; order Rhodobacterales; family Rhodobacteraceae; genus Ruegeria_B; species Ruegeria_B marisflavi. The sequence goes on along the minus strand of NZ_JAAGOX010000053.1, from coordinate 205,175 downwards.
AAACATATTGAGAACTGAATACCTCTGATATGCTGAGCGGCGTCTGCATTGCACCGTATCCCGTCGAGGGGCGGGTCCAGAATACCCCCGCTGGCCCTGTCCGGTTTTGGTGATCGGCACGCCTCAGCCGCCAACTCAGCACGATAATGACTTTTTCCTGAGCCACTCACTCTCGGACTTGAATGCAACGTAGCGTAAAGGATGAACAACTCTGAATAATCACCAGAATTGGTGAAACCGGGTATATTCGGAAACAACCACTCGAATCATCAAGTCTCATGTCCAAGACCGACCGGCACGATCAGTTAGTAGTTTCCATTTACGATGCCGCGCTGGATCCAGCGAAATGGCCAGCGTTGCTGACAGAAATCGCACATTATGCCGGTGCGGTGGGTGCGATGATATTCGAGGTGGAGACGCCCCGCGACCAACCGCATCTGTTGGCCTCGCATTTCAGCGACACCTATGATGCCGCACTGGTGCAGGGTTACCTTGTGCAGCACAACGATCTGGAAATCGCCGATCAGGCGATTTTTGCCCGGCATTCCCGCGCGACGGACGATATCGAACTGATCCCGGATTCGGTTCTGGCCGCATCCGAGGCCGAGTTGCTGGCGCGGCCGAACCAGAAAACCATGATGCAATACGGCATCCGCTATCGCTGTGGCGCCTTGCTGAACAAGGACCAGCTGTTTCATGACCGGTTTTCCATGCAATTCGGATCGGACGCGGCCGAAGACCTGCCGCTGCGCCTGGCCCGGGCATCGCGGCTGTTGCCGCATATCGCCAAGGCGCTGAGTATCGGCCGCCCGATCCAGGCGGTGCAGAAACGGCACCAGACGGTGCTGAACGCACTCGACAAGCTGGATGTCGGGTTCTGCGTTCTGGACAGCCGGATGAACGTGATCGTCGACAATGCGGAATTCCGCCGCCAGGCCGACGAGGCGGGCGTCTATCGCACGACACCGCGCGGCCAGCTGTCGTTTCGCAGCGAAGGCGATCTGGGCCGGGCGCGCGCGTTGATGAGCGGGGTCGAGGGCCATGGCCGGTTCGGCGCCCGCCCCCGCAAGGAAGCGGTCGAGGCCGACCACAAGGGACAGGCCGGCGCGACCGAGGCGCTGTGCATCGACATCTCGCCGCTGAACACGGCGGGCGAGATGGGGAACGGACCGATCGACGGCTATCTGCTGATGAGTACGGACACCAGCCGCAGCTATCGGCTGGAGATGCAATGCCTTGCCGCGCTGTTCGATCTGAGCGAGGCGGAAAGCGCGGTGCTGGAGCTGATGGCCGAAGGCAAGACCAACAAGCAGATTGCCGAAGAGCGGGGCCGGTCGCTGGATACCGTGAACACCCAGGTCAAGTCGATCCTGTCGAAAGCGAACTGCGAGAACCGGACCCAGGCGATCCGAATGGCCACCAATATCTCGTCGGGTTTCCTGGTTCGGGATTGAAGATCCGCAGCGCGGGGCGCGGTTGTGCGCACTTGCGTCTCCGGGTTGGGTCATGGTAGCGTCCCGCCATTCGCGCAGCCGCCGGATAGATCACGAATATCAACATATTTTCAAGGAGATACGGCATTGAACGAGGTGGTTATCGACGCATCTTTCCTGCCCGAGGTGGAGCGGACATCGCTGTCGGACATACCCGAGCATCTGCTGCGCCACACCATTGGCACGACCGATCTTGCGCATTTCCAGCGCTCGGCGCTGGAGCATATCGCGTTCTTCGAGGCGGCGACGCTGAAACATGACGGGAAGCGGCTGTATGACTATCAGTCGATCCTTGATTTCGGCTGTGGCACCGGCCGGCTGATGCAGATGTTCCCGAACACCGCCAACATCAAGGGCTGTGATCCGAACGGGCCGCTGGTCAAGTTCTGCAACGACTTCTTCAAACATGCCGAAGTATATCAGAGCCAGCCCGAACCACCGCTGAAATGGGCCGACGGGACGTTCGATCTGGTGTACAGCTTTTCGGTGTTCTCGCATCTCAAGCGGGACAGTGAAGAGCGCTGGCTGAAGGAACTGGCGCGCGTCGGCAAGCCGGGCTGTATCTATCTGATCACTATACAGGGCGACTGGTGGCTGGAAAGCAAGTTCTCCAAGCCGGAACGCGAGAAGATCCAGAATGCCGGGTTCTGGTATTTCGACATTCACACGTCGCGCGGGACGGAGATGGATTTCCCGGAAAACTATGGCTCGTCCATCCACACCTCGGATTTCATCCGACAGGAGTGGAGCAAGCACATGGATGTCTTGCAGGTTTACAAGGGTCGGCCGCCGATGCTGTATGATCATCCCTCGTTGCCCGAGGCCCACCGCCGCGCGCTGGAAGGCAGCCGGTCGATGGGTCAGGACATGGTGATCATGCGGAAACGGTAAGACAAGGAAGCGCGGTTCAGCCGCGCTTTTCCTTTTCCAGTTCAGCCGCAATCTTGCGCGCGCGCGGGCATTGCAACCGCTCGCGCAGCGGGCTGTCGGGGTCGATCTCCTTGGAGCAGACAACGCAGCGGTCGGTGCCGGAAATGGCGTTGAGCCCGCCGCAGCTGCCCTTGATCCGCTTGCCCATCAGCATGACGCCCAGCGACATGCCCAGCATCACGATCAGCAAGAGGAAGAAGGCCAGCACAAAGGTTGTCATCTCGGGGGTCCCCGTTTCGGATCAGTCGGTGTTGAGCAGATCGGCAAAGGCGCTGCTTTGTGCCGTCATATAGGCATCGTCGCCGCCTTGCACATCTCTTTCGATGAAAAACACGGCAAGGTTATTGGCTTCGGCCACTTTCAGCCCCGCATCCAGCCCCAGAACCAGCATCGCAGTGGCCCAGGCATCGGCCATCATCGCGGTGTCGGCAATGACGGTGACCGAGGTGGTGCGGTGGGTCACCGGGCGGCCGGTGACCGGGTCGAGGATATGAGAATAGCGGCGGCCCTCGTGTTCGAAATAGTTGCGGTAATCGCCCGAGGTGGCCATGCCGTGGTCGCTGACCGGCACCACCAGCTGGATGCTCTGCGCGCCCTGGTCGGGGCGTTCGATGCCGATGCGCCAGGCCTCGCCCTTGTCGTTGTTGCCCTTGGTCACCAGATCGCCGCCGATCTCGACCAGGTAGCTTTCGGCGCCCAGCCCGGCAATCGTGCGCGCCACCGCGTCGACGCCAAAACCCTTGGCGATGGCGCTGAGGTTGATGCCGGTCTCGGGCCGGGCCTTGGCGATGGTTCCGGCGCCCGCGTTCAGCGTCAAGAGGCGGGTCTGGCCGACGCCATGCAGGGCGGCGGCGATGGCATCATCGGCGGGAATCGGGTCTTCGGGTTTGCGCGGACCAAAGCCCCAGAGCTCGATCAGCGGCCCGAGGGTCACATCGAACTTGCCGCCCGATTTCTGATGCACTTCGTTGGCCGCGGTCAGGATGGTGACGAAATCCGCCGATACCGGCATCGGCGTGGTCTGATCGCTGGCCGAGAAGGTCGAGACCTCGGATTTTGGGTCCCAGTTCGACATCTTGCCGTTCACGGCCGTCAGGGTCTCGGCCACGGCGGCGGCGAGTTTCGCCTCGTCCAGATCGGGGCCGATGGCGGTGACGTGATAGGTGGTGCCCATCGTCTCGCCCGAAAGTTTGACGACAACCGGCTCTTCGTCAAAGAGACAGGCGGAGAGCAGGAGAGTGGCGGAGAGGGCAAGCCAACGGAACATCGAAAAACCTCGGCGATTTCGCTGCTGCGGCATAGGACAGCGGCGGGGCGGTGTCAAACGCCTCAGGGTCGCAGCGGCAGAAAGGCGAGGACCAGCAGGCCGATTGCCGCCGGTACGCCGTACAGCCAGAGCCGCGACCGGGGCGCGGGGGGATCGGCCTTCCATGTCTTGCGGTAGCCGTGGCCGCAGACCACCACCACAAAGAAGATCAGCGCGGCGGAAAACGGGGTCAGGTGCAGGGTATCGAACATCACGGCCTTGCCGATTTTCGGCGCCGGTGAATTTCGGGCCTTCCCGGATCGGTCTGCCGGGGTAAGATGGAGGTGAACCCGCAGCAGGACAGCAGGAGACCCGCGCATGGCACCCACCTCATATCAGCCGCCGACCCGGGGCGACAAGGCCGACACGGCAACCTATAGCCAGACGGCCGAATCGAACCTGGCGCATTCCCAGTCGACGGTGGCCAAATTGCTGGAGGGCAAGGGCGACGCGATATTCTCGGTCCGGCCGGGGGACACGATCGGGCATGTGGTGGGCGTGCTGAAGGAAAAGCGGATCGGCGCCGTGGTGGTGACCGATCAGAACGGCACGCTGCAAGGCATCCTGTCGGAACGTGACATCGTGCGGCGCATGGCCGACACGCCAGGCCAGACCCTGCCGCAGCAGGTCGAGGCGCTGATGACCAAGAGCGTGCGCACCTGCACGCCCGAGGACACGCTGACGGATGTGCTCAAGACGATGACCGAAGGCCGGTTCCGCCACATGCCGGTGGTGAAGGACGGCAACCTGTGCGGCATGATCACCATCGGCGACGTGGTGAATTTCCGCCTGCGCGAGCTGGAATACGAAGCGCTGCGGATGAAGCAAATGATCGTGGGCTAGGGCCCGGACCAAACATCCGGCCGTGACCCCGACGGCCGAAGCCGGGACGTGAAGATCACGTGGCTCATGGCGCAGATCGATCGCGCCCGCATAGGTTCGTCCGAAAGCTGAGTTTGGAACGGGAAGGGGAGAGTATGATGAGAGTATGTATCGTCGCGATGTCCGCGGTATTGGCAACGCATATTGCCCCGGCAGGCTGGGCCCTGTCCACCTGCGACGCGGCCGGTTTCGGTCCCCTTCCCGATGTCGAACTGGTCTCGGCGCGCGAGGTGGCGGAGCCCGCCGCGCATTGTTCGGTTGCGGGGGTGATCGGGGGCAAGATCAACTTTGAGCTCCTGCTACCCGACAAGTGGAACGGCAAGTTCGTCATGGGTGGCGGGGGTGGATTCGTTGGATCTGTGATGAACACCGCGCTGATGTATGGCGCGCTGCAATCGGGCTATGCGACCGTGGGTACGGATACCGGCCACCAGGCTCATCCGATCGACGCCAGTTGGGCGCTCAATGATCTGGAGGCGATCGTCAATTTCGGACATCTGGCGGTGCACCGGACGGCGGTCACGGCAAAAGCCCTGACCAATGCCTATTACGGGGACCGTATTTCGCGCAGCTATTTCACCGGCTGTTCGCGTGGCGGCGGGCAGGCGATCATGTCGGCGTTGCGCTATCCTGAGGATTTCGATGCCGTCGCGGCCGGGGCCTATGCGATCAACTGGACGGGCATCGCCGTGCAGGCGGCGAAGATCACCGAGGCCATGTATCCCGATCCGCAGAAACTGGACCGGGCAGTTGTCGGACCGGAAGCGCAGGCGTTGATCGAGCGGTCCTACCTTGCGGCCTGCGACGCGCTGGACGGTTTGGAGGATGGTATCCTCAACGATCCACGCCAGTGCAAGTTCGACGTCGGCAGCCTGTTGTGTACGGCAGAGAAGTCAGACAGTTGCCTGACTGCCGAAGAGCTTGCCGCGGTGCGGGTGGTTTACGACGGGCCGAAAACGTCCTCGGGCGAGGCGCTATATTTCGGATTTCCATTTGGCGGCGAAACCTCGCCTGGCGGATGGAGCCGCTGGTTGACGGGCGGTCTGGATACACTGGAGGCGGCGGGCGAGTTCCAGGAGGGGATCGAGGCCGGGGATTTCGCGGTCCCGGTCACGCCAAGCGCCTTTTTCGGGTTCGGAACCGGGATCATACGGAATTTCGTGTATCACGATCCGGAATGGTCCTACGCGGGGGCCGATTTCAGCACCTATGCACAGGATGCGGCCGCTGCGGCCGCCACGCTGAATGCCACGGATCGCGATCTGTCGGCGTTCCGTGCACGGGGTGGCAAGATGCTTCTGTATTCCGGCTGGTCGGACAATGCGCAATCGGGGCTTGCAATGATCGACTATTACGAAGGTTTATTGTCTCATGACCCGAGCGTGCAACAGGATGCCCGACTTTTCATGATGCCGGGGGTCGATCATTGCTTTGGCGGGGCGGGCCCATCCTGGGTGAACTTCCTCTCCGAAATCGACAGATGGGCCGAAACGGATACGGCACCTGACGCGGTCGTAGCCTATTGGATCGATGACAAGGGGCAGCCTGCCGGAGGCCGGCCTGTGTGCGCCTATCCCGATGTCGCGCGATATGACGGAAAGGGCGACCCTCGGGACCCATCGAGCTTCTCGTGCGGGTCTCAGTGATCCTGCCCTCACGGGGGCACGGGACCGCTCTACCGGCCAGGGACGGAAGCAAAAAACCGGCGCATTGCTGCGCCGGTTCCCAATTTATCCGCCGAAGTCGTCCAGCATGATGTCTTCGCGGTCGACGCCCAGGTCGAGCAGCATCTTGATCACCGACTGGTTCATGATCGGCGGGCCGCACATGTAGAATTCGCAGTCCTCGGGCGCGGGGTGGTTTTTCAGGTATTCCTCGAACAGGACGTTGTGGATGAAGCCGGTGTAGCCCGTCCAGTCATCGCCCGGCTGCGGGTCGCTCAGCGCCACGTGCCATTCGAAATTCTCGTTCTCGGCCGCCAGTTGGTCGAAATCCTCGACAAAGAACATCTCTTTCTTCGAGCGTGCGCCGTACCAGAAGGTGATCTTGCGTTTGGATTTCAGGCGCTTGAGCTGGTCGAAGATATGGCTGCGCATCGGCGCCATACCGGCACCGCCGCCGATGAACACCATCTCCTTGTCGGTGTCACGGGCGAAGAATTCACCGAACGGGCCTGAAATGGTGACCTTGTCACCCGGTTTCAGGTTGAAGATGTAGGAGGACATCTGTCCGGCCGGGATGCCCTCGGAGCCCGGCGGCGGCGAGGCCACCCGGACGTTGAGCATGATGATGCCCCTTTCCTCGGGGTAGTTGGCCATCGAATAGGCGCGTTCGATCGGGACGGTCACGGTGGACTTGTATTGCCACAGATTGAACTTGTCCCAGTCCTCGCGATACTCTTCCTGGATGTCAAAGTCGGTATAGGCGAGCTGGTGCGCGGGGGCCGCGATCTGGATGTAGCCACCGGCGCGGAAGTTGACGTTCTCGCCCTCGGGCAGTTCCAGCACCAGCGCCTTGATGAAGGTGGCGACGTTTTCGTTGGAACGCACGGTGCATTCCCACTTTTTCACGCCGAACACTTCCTCGGGCACTTCGATATCCATGTCCTGCTTGACCGCGACCTGACAGGACAGGCGGTCGCCGCAGGCGGCCTCGCGCTTGGTGATGTGGCTTTCCTCGGTCGGCAGGATCGAACCGCCGCCGGAATGCACCCGGACCCGGCATTGGGCGCAGGTGCCGCCACCGCCGCAGGCCGATGGCACAAACAGCTTTTCAGCCGCCAGCGTCTGCAACAGCTTGCCACCGGCGGGAACCGAGATGGTTTTCTCGCCGTTGATGGTGATGTTGACGTTGCCGGTCGAGACCAGCCGCGAGCGGGCCATCAGGATGATGCTGACCAGCGCGATGACGATCAGGGTAAAGAGGACGACGCCCAGCGAAAATGTTTCCATCTGTCCGGCCCCCTTACAGTTTGACGCCCGAGAAGGACATGAAGGCCATGGCCATCAGTCCCGCGGTGATGAAGGTGATGCCGAGGCCCTGAAGACCGTCGGGCACGTCGGAGTATTTCAGCTTCTCGCGCACGCCGGCCATGGCGGTGATCGCCAGCGCCCAGCCAAAGCCAGAGGAAAGACCATAGGTCGCCGCCTCGGCAAAGTTGTAGTCGCGTTCCACCATGAAGAGCGAACCGCCCAGGATGGCACAGTTCACGGTGATCAGCGGCAGGAAGATGCCAAGCGCGTTGTAGAGCGCGGGCACGTACTTATCGAGAAACATCTCAAGGATCTGCACGATGGCGGCGATCACACCGATGTACGAGATCAAACCGAGGAAGGTCAGATCGACATCGGGAAAGCCCGCCCAGGCCAGCGCGCCGGGTTTCAGGAGCGTGTTCAAAAGCAGGTTGTTGGCCGGCACGGTGATGGCCTGCACCACCATGACCGAGATGCCCAGACCAAGCGCGGTCGAGATCTTTTTCGACACCGCCAGGAAGGTACACATGCCAAGAAAGAAGCTGAGCGCCAGGTTCTCGACAAAGACGGCCTTGACCGCGAGGGAAATGAGCCCTTCCATCAGTGCGCCTCCACCGACTGGATCTTGAATTCACGTTCCTCGACCTGCTTGGGTTTCCAGGTGCGGAAGGCCCAGATCAAGAGACCGATCACGAAGAAGGCCGAGGGCGGCAGCAGCAGCAGGCCGTTGGGCACGTACCAGCCGCCGTTGTTCACGGTTTCCAGGATCGTGATACCGAACAGCGAGCCCGCGCCGAAGAGTTCGCGGATCACGCCGACCAGCATCAGGATCAGCCCGTAACCAGCGCCGTTGCCCACCCCGTCGATGAACGAGGCGACCGGTGGGTTTTTCATCGCAAACGCCTCGGCCCGGCCCATCACGATACAGTTGGTGATGATCAGGCCGACAAAGACCGACAGGGTTTTCGAGATCTCAAAGGCATAGGCCTTGAGGATCTGGTCGACCAGGATCACGAGGCTGGCGATGATCACCATCTGCACGATGATCCGGATCGAGCTGGGGATCTGGTTGCGCAGGATCGAGATGAAGAACGAGGAAAACGCCGTCACGAAAGTCACCGCCAGCGCCATGACAAAGGCCACTTGCAGCGACGAGGTGACCGCCAGCGCCGAGCAGACGCCCAGCACCTGGAGTGTGATCGGGTTGTTGTCGACCAGCGGATCGACCAGCAGTTCTTTCTTGGTCTGGCTCATCAGATCTCTCCGGCTTTCAGGGCGTCGAGGAAGCGGGCGTATCCCTGATCGCCCATCCAGAACCGCACGAGGTTGTCCACCCCGCGCGAGGTCAGCGTGGCACCGGCCAGCGCATCGACATAGAAATCGGCACCGGCGGCGGGTTGCGACTTGGCCACGGTGATTTGCAGCGTGCCCGCGTCATCGCGCAGTTTCTTGCCGTTCCACAGCGATTTCCAGCGGGGGTTGTCCACCTCGGCGCCCAGGCCCGGGGTTTCGCCATGCTGGTAGAATTGCAGACCGAAGATGTCGTTGCCGTTCTCTTCGACCGCGATGAAACCGTAGAGCGTGGACCATAGGCCATAGCCGTGCAGCGGCAGGATCACCTTGTCCAGCGCGCCGCTGCTGTCTCGCAGCAGGTAAACGGTACGATAGCGCGACTGGCGGCCGATGCCTGCGGGGTCGTCATCCAGCGCGCGGCTGAGTTCAGGATCCTGGGCGGCCGCCAGATCGTCGAAGGAGGCGGCGTCGAACTGGTCGGTGAAGGTACCGGTATCGAGGTCTAGCACCTGCGGCTCGAACGCTTTGAAAGCCTCGGCCACATTCTGGCCGGGTTGATAGAGCCCGGCGACTTGCAGAATGTTCAGCTGCTTGTCCTTGAGCTTGTTGGCCTCTTGCACCGGTCGCAGCGACACCGCGGCCATCGACACGATCATCGAGGCGAAGAGGCACAGCGTGACGGCGACGAACAGGGTCTTGCCGACCGAGTCCGGCGGTGCGGCGAGGAATCGGGCAATCAGGCCCTGGTTCCGTGTCTCAGACATGGCGGCGGGCCCTCCGTTTGATGTTGGCCTGCACGACGAAATAGTCGATCAGCGGCGCGAAAACGTTGCCGAACAGGATGGCGAGCATCATGCCTTCGGGGAAGGCGGGGTTGATCACGCGGATCAGCACGACCATGACCCCGATCAGCGCGCCATAGATGTAGCGGCCGGTATTGGTGTGGCTGGCCGAGACCGGCTCGGTCACCATGAAGGCCAGGCCAAACGCGTAGCCGCCCAGCACCAGATGCCAGTACCAGGGCATGGCGAACATCGGATTGCTGTCGGAGCCAATGACATTGAGCAGCAGCGAAAAGCCGATCATCCCCGCCAGACAGCCGACGACCAGGCGCCAGTTGGCGATTTTCGTCATCAGGAGGAAAGCCAGGCCGAGCATCGCGGCCAGCGTCGAGGTCTCGCCAAAGCTGCCTTGGATCGTGCCATAGAACGCGTCCATCCAGGTGATGCCGTTGGCGGCCAGCTGCTGATACCCGTCCGAGGCCGAGACCGCGAGCGCGGTGGCGCCCGAGAAGCCGTCGACCGGGGTCCAGACGCTGTCACCCGACATATAGGCGGGATAGGCGAAGTACAGGAACGCGCGGCCCACGAGTGCGGGGTTGAGGAAGTTCTTGCCGGTGCCGCCAAATACTTCCTTGCCGATCACCACACCAAAGGAAATGCCAAGCGCCACCTGCCACAGCGGGGTGCTGGCCGGCAGGATCAGGGTGTAGAGCATCGAGGTCACGAGGAAGCCCTCGTTCACCTCGTGGCCGCGCACGGTGGCAAAGATCACTTCCCAGATTCCGCCGACGACCAACGTCGTCAGGTAGATCGGCAGGAAGTAGAGGAAGCCGTGCGCCACGTTGGCCAGCGGATTGGCCGCATCCAGCGAGATGCCAAGCGCCTGAAGGATGGCGATGCGCCAGCCGGTGGCCGCATCGGCGCCCAGCATGGCGATGGCCGAGTTGGCCTGATAGCCGGTATTCCACATGCCCCACAGGATGCAAGGGATGGTGGCGATCACGACATAGGTCATGATTCGCTTCATATCGACATAGGACCGGGCGTGCGGGGCGACGGTGGTCACCGTCTTGGGGGTGTAGATGAAGCTTTCGACCATCTCGTAGATGGGGAAGAGTTTCTCGTACTTGCCGCCCTTGGTAAAATTCGGCTCGATCCGGTCAAAGAAGTTGCGCAACCCCATGGGCTCAGCCCTCCTTCTCGATCTTGGACAGGCAGTCGCGCAGCGCCAGCCCGTATTCGTATTTGGCCGGGCAGGCAAAGCCGACGAGCCCGAGGTCTTCCTCGTCCAGCTCCAGCGCGCCGAGCGCCTGCGCGGTGTCGGTGTCCATCACCAGAATCGCGCGCAGGAGTTGAGTGGGCAGGTAATCCTGCGGCATCAGCTCTTCGAACGTGCCGGTAGGCACCATGGCGCGGCGGCCGCCATTCAGGTTCGAGGTGAATTTGTAGAGCTTCCGCGAGAAGGCCGAGCCCAGCACCGGCTGCACCGCGTATTTCGACGGCATCGGAAGGATCCAACCCATCGTGTGCTGCTTATGGTCCTCTTCGATCAGCGCGACCTGGCGGGCGAAGCGGCCCAGATAGGCAAACGGCCCGGTGGCGTGGCGGCCCGTCAGGATCGAGCCCGAGATCACGCGCACAGGCGCGTCGATCGAGATCTCGCCTGCGGTCATCGTATCGGTCGAGGCGCCCATGACGGTGCGGATCAAGCGCGGCTGGCGGGCGGCAGGACCGGCCAGCGCGATCACCACCGAGGGGTCGATATGGCCGGTTTCCAAAAGGCGCCCGATGGCGATCACGTCCTGATAGCCAATGGTCCAGACCGTCTTTGCGGCGCTGGACGGATCGAGGAAATGGATATGCGTCCCGGCCAGACCCGCCGGGTGCGGGCCCTCGAAGGTGGCGGTCTCGACCCCGGCGGCGTCGCCGCCGGGGAGCGCATCACCCGGCTTGTGGCAGAGCCAGGTCTTGCCCTCGGTCAGCAGCGCGACCGCCGCCAGGCCGGTGGCAAAGGCGCTGCCCGCGTCTGCGATGACGGTGGCGGCGTCAGCTGCCAGCGGCTCGGTATCCATGGCGGTGACAAAGATCGCGTCCGGCTTGCTGCCCGGCGCGGGCATCTTGGAATAGGGCCGGGTGCGGAAGGCGGTCCAGAGACCGGCGGCGCAGAGCTTTTCGGTCAGGCCCTCGGACGTCTTGCCATTGCCGGTGGCGGCAAAGTCGAGCCCGGAATCGGCGGCATCGGTCACCTCGATCACGACGCTTTGCAACACCCGGCGTTCGCCGCGGTTGATCGCGGCGACGCGACCGGTCATCGGCGCGACGATCATCGCCTCAGGCGCGTCCTTGTGACAGAAGAGCGGCGTGCCGCGGCGGACTTCGTCACCCTCTTGCACCAGCATCCGGGGTTTCAGCCCGATATAGTCGGGACCAAGAACCGCGACCGTGCCGACGGTGGAACCGGGATGGATTGTCTGCTCCGGCGCACCGGCGACAGGTAGGTCCAATCCCTTTTTCAATCTGAAATTCTGCATGTGATCGCTACGTTCTTCTCGTGTCCGATTCCCGTGGCGGGCCCTGAATAGTTCATGGGACCTTTCAGAGAAATACCCGGAAACCCTGAGTGCCTCCGGTGCCGCGCAGGCGACAGATTTTTGAACCGTCCCGTCTGGCGGGCACCTTTAAGGGAGTGGTCGCCCGAAAGCAAATGCCGTTCGGTCATTTATGGCGTCAAAAGCGCCCGGTTGGGGCGCTAACGGCAAATATTCTGCGTTGCAGCGACAGGTTTGCAACAGGTTGTCGCAGGCCATACCGCCCGTTTCCCCCATTTCCCGATAGCAGCGGCGGCACGGCGTGCTTGACTCGTGTCGATATTTGCTTAACATGTGAACAAAGAAAAAGCAGGGGTATTCGCGGATGAGCGATCTTTCGACACGGCTTGCAGCCCTCGACAACCATCTTGCCCGGTTTCGCGAAAACGGCATTGCAAACCGGATCGGCGGGCGCGACCTGCCCGGCTCGGGCGGCACCTTCGACACAGCCTCGCCGGTGGACAAGTCGGTGATCTGTTCCGTCGCGCGCGGCAACGCGGCCGACATGGACGCGGCGGCACGGGCCGCGCATGCGGCTTTTCCGGCCTGGCGCGACATGCCCGCGACCGAGCGGCGCGCCATCCTGATCCGCATCGCCGAAGGGATCGAGGCGCGGGCCGAGGAGATCGCGCTGTGCGAATGCTGGGACACCGGGCAGGCTTGGCGGTTCATGTCCAAGGCGGCGCTGCGCGGGGCCGAGAATTTCCGTTATTTCGCCGATCAGGTGGTGCAGGCGCGCGATGGACAGCATCTGAAATCGCCCACTTTGATGAATATCACCACCCGCGTTCCGATCGGCCCGGTGGGGGTGATCACGCCTTGGAACACGCCGTTCATGCTGTCCACCTGGAAAATCGCGCCCGCGCTGGCCGCCGGTTGCACAGTGGTGCACAAACCCGCCGAACTCAGCCCGCTGAGCGCGCGGCTGTTGATCGAGATCGCCGAAGAAGCGGGCCTGCCCCCCGGGGTGTTGAACCTGGTCAACGGGTTTGGCGAGGATGCGGGCAAAGCGCTGACCGAACATCCGCTGATCAAGGCCGTGGCCTTTGTCGGCGAAAGCCGCACCGGCAGCATGATCGTGAAACAGGGGGCCGACACGCTGAAACGGGTGCATCTGGAACTGGGCGGCAAGAACCCGGTGATCGTGTTCGACGATGCCGATATCGAGCGTGCGCTGGATGCGGTGATCTTCATGGTCTACTCGATCAACGGCGAACGCTGCACGTCCTCCTCGCGCTTGCTTGTGCAGGACACGATCCGCGAAGAGTTCGAGGCGCGGCTGGTCGAGCGGGTGAACAACATCAAGGTGGGCCATCCGCTGGATCCGGCGACCGAGATCGGGCCGCTGATCGGCGAAGAGCATTTTGCCAAGGTCACCAGCTACTTCGACATCGCGCGCCAGGACGGCGCCACCGTTGCGGCGGGCGGCGAGGTGGTGGGCGATCAGGGCTATTTCGTGCGCCCCACCCTGTTCACCGGCGCCAGTAACCAGATGCGTATCGCGCGCGAAGAGATTTTCGGCCCGGTCCTGACCTCGATCCCGTTCTCGACGGAAGAAGAAGCGCTGCAAATCGCCAACGACACGCCCTATGGGCTGACCGGCTATCTCTGGACCAACGACCTGACCCGAGCGCTGCGCTTTACCGACAAGCTCGAGGCCGGGATGATCTGGGTGAACTCGGAAAACGTGCGCCATCTGCCCACCCCCTTTGGCGGGGTCAAGGCCAGCGGCATCGGCCGCGACGGCGGCGACTGGTCGTTCGAATTCTACATGGAGCAGAAGCACATCGGCTTTGCCACCGGTCAGCACAAGATCCAGCGCCTGGGCGCCTGAACCACCCACCGGGAAACGCGCGACCATCCCGTGACGGAGGAGAGAAATGGGAGAAATAGTCCTTGCCGCCAAATGTACCCATGTGCCGACCATGCTGATGTCGGAGCAGGAGGGGCCCGTGAAGGGCAAGCGGCAGGCGGCCATCGACGGGCATCTGGAGATCGCCCGCCGCGCCCGCGCGCTCGGCGCCGATACCGTGGTGATCTGCGACACCCATTGGGTGATCAACGCAGGGTTCCACATCAACGCCAACAACCGGTTTCAGGGGCTGTTCACCTCGAACGAGTTTCCGCAGTTCATCCAGAACATGCCCTATGACTACGAGGGCAATCCGGGGCTGGGCGATGCCATCGCCAAGGAGGCCAGCGCGCGCGGCGCCTATACGCTGGCCCATCATCTGGACAGTCTGGAGCTGGAATACGGCACGCTGGTGCCGATGCGGTTCCTGAGCCGTGAACATCAGATGAAGGTGGTCTCGGTCGCGGCCTGGTGCACCGTGCATGACCATGACGAAAGCCGCATCGTGGGCGAGGCGATCCGCGCCGCGGTAGAGGCCAGCGATAGCAAGGTTTTGCTGGTGGCCTCCGGCTCCTTGTCGCACAAGATCTGGCCCAACAAGGATTATGCCGCCAATAATGGCACCTTTACCATCAGTTCCGAGTTCAACCGGCAGATGGACCTGCATGTGCTCGAGATGTGGAAGCGCGGCGATCATGCGACCTTTCTGAAGATGCTGGGCGATTATGCGCGCTTCTGCTGTGGCGAGGGGTCGATGCACGATACAGCCATGCTCTACGGTGCGCTTGGCTGGGACAGTTATGACAAGCCCTGCGAGGTGGTGACGGAGTATTTCCCGTCCTCCGGCACCGGGCAGACCAACGTGATTTTCCCGGTTTGATATCCGGGCCAGACGAGAGGAACAGCATGAAGTTCGCCACCATTGCCGCCGACGGGCAGGAGCTTTACGGCATCATCCGCGACGAGGGGTTCGTGGCGCTGTCGCCCGATTTCCCGCACTGGCCCGACCTGCGCGCGGTGATCGCGGCGGGGGGGCTGCACGATCTGGCCAAGGCGGCGATGGGCCGGGCAGTGACGCATAGCGATTTCACCTATCTGCCGCCGGTGCCGAACCCGGGCAAGATCATCTGTGTCGGCGTCAATTTTCCCGACCGCAATGCGGAATACAAGGATGGCAGCGCAGCGCCGAAATACATGTCGCTGTTTCCGCGTTTTGCGTCGAGCTTTGTCGGACATGGCCAGCCGCTGATCCGCCCGCCGGAGGACCATACGCTGGATTACGAGGGGGAGATGGCGGTGGTCATTGGCAAGGGGGGCCGGCGCATACCGGCCGAAGACGCCTATGACCATATCGCGGGGCTGAGCGTCTGCAATGAAGGCACCATTCGCGACTGGGTGCGGCACGCCAAGTTCAACGTGACCCAAGGCAAGAACTGGGACCGGTCGGGGGCCATCGGGCCGTGGATGGTGCCCTTCACCCATCCCGCCCAGATCGACGCGGCGCGGATCACCACCCGGGTCAATGGCGAGGTGCGGCAGGACGATGCGCTGGCCAACATGATCTTTTCCGTGCGCGAAGAGATCGCCTATATCTCGACCTTCACCACCCTGAACCCCGGCGACATCATCGTCACCGGCACCCCCACCGGCGCGGGCGCGCGGTTCGACCCGCCGCGATACCTGAAGCCCGGCGACGTGGTCGAGGTCGAGGTGACGGGGGTCGGCACGCTGGTCAACGGGGTGGAGGACGAGGCATGACACCCGAAGAGCACGCCGATGCCGCCGCGCGGTTGATCGAGGCCGAGGAAACCGGCCGCCAGATCGGGCTGTTGTCGCTGGCCTATCCTGGCATGGACATGGACGATGCCTATGCCATCCAGCAGGCCCTGGTGGCGCACAAGCAGACCGCCGGGCGGCACGTGATCGGGTGGAAGATCGGGCTGACCTCGAAAGCGATGCAATATGCGCTGAAAATCGACATTCCCGACAGCGGCATCCTGTTCGACGACATGGCGTTTGACGATGGGGCCACGGTGCCCAAGGGGCGGTTCATCCAGCCCCGCGTCGAGGCCGAGATCGCCTTTGTGATGAAGGCGCCACTTGGCGGGTCGCAGGTGACGCGAGACGATGTGCTGGCGGCCACCGACTATGTCGCGCCCGCTCTGGAGATCCTCGACACCCGCATCCTGCGGGTCGATCCCGAAACAGGGCGGGCGCGCAATGTCTGCGACACGATCAGCGACAATGCGGCCAATGCGGGCGTGGTGCTGGGACAGCAGCGCCATGCGCCAGACGCGTTCGATTTGCGCTGGGTCGGGGCGCTGACCTTTCGCAATGGCGAGATCGAGGAAACCGGGCTGGGCGCCGGTGTGCTGAACGACCCGGTCGAAAGCGTGGTCTGGCTCGCCCGCCGAATGGCGCAATACGGGCAAAGCATCGCGCCCGGCCATATCGTGCTGTCGGGCAGTTTCATCCGCCCGGTCGAATGCCCGCCCGGCGCCCGGATCGACGCCGATTTCGGCCCCTTTGGCGCGGTCTCGGTCAATTTCGCCTGACGCACGACTGCCGCCACGTCAGGCACGAAATAAGTTGAAAATTTTTCGGAAAAAGTTTCCGCTTTCTGGTGTGAGGAGAGCGGAGCCATGGGTCCAGCCGACACCAACACCCTGATGCACACCCGCGCGACGCCCAAACAGGCCCGCGCGCGCCAGCGGGTTGCGGATATCCTGGATGCCGCCGCCGCGCTGTTGGCCGAGCGGCCACCGGGCGATCTGAACACCTCGCTGATTGCCGAGCGGGCGGGCGTGCCTGTCAGCTCGATCTATCGCTACTTTCCCACCCTGCGCGATCTGCTCGACGAACTGTCGGCCCGCGCGGCGGGCGACCTGCGCCAACATTTTATGGAGACGATTGCTGCCACCGAAAGCGAGCCGGATCTGGTGCTGCGCATCCGGCGCACGCTGGAGGGGATCCGCGTGTTCATGGCCGAACATCCCTATTACCGGGGCCTCCTGCTGCTGCTGGCCTCGCTGCGCGGGGTGCAGAGCGTCGAGGATGACGACAATGCGGAACTGGTGGGCTTTCTGGCCGACCGCTGGGCGCGGGGGCTGGACGGGTTTAGCGGCGGCGACCCGCAGGTGGTGGCGACCACCGCCGTGCAGATTGCCCTGACGCTGGAGGACCGGATGGCGCGGCAGACCTCGCCCACGCTGGAGGCGCAGTATCACGAAGAGATGGTGCGCGCGCTGGATGCCTATCTGTCGCTCTACTTGCGGCGCTCCCCTGCGGAGGAAAGCTGATGCGCGCCCTGATCCTGCTGATCTCGGCACTGGCTCTGGCGGCGCTCTGGTGGTGGCTCTCCGGTGACGGGGCACCTCCGGAACCGGAGGCGAGCGATATCATCCGGGCCGAGACCCTGCGCCCGATCGACCCGGAGCTGGCAGCGATCTATGAACGGTCCTGCATGGCCTGTCATGCGCTGGTCGAGGCCCAGGCACCGCTGACCGGCTTTGCCCCGGCCTGGGCGGCGCGGCAAGAGGTGCGCGGGGATCATGGCCTGTTGTTATCGGCACGCAACGGGTTCGGGAACATGCCTGCGATGGGCCTGTGTCTGGATTGTTCGGACGATCAACTGGCCGCGCTGATCGCGTTCATGTCCGGGGAGGGGCGGCAATGACACTGACGCGGCGCAAATTGCTGGGATATGGCGCGTTGGCCGGGTTGGCAGTGCCAGCGGCGATGCAGGCCCATTGGCTGAGCCGCGATTTCACCCGGCCCGGCTATAGCCCCGACATCCCCCCTGCCCCGCCGGACCGCCAGGTCTGGCGCAACTGGTCGGGCTATCAGGTTGCCACGCCAGAGCAGGTTTATTCTGCTGCCTCGGAAGAGGAATTGGCCGCCCGTATCGCCGCATGGCCGGGGCGCATTCGCCCGGTGGGGTCGGGCCATTCCTTTTCGGCGCTGGTGCCGAGCGAGGACATGATCCTCGATACCGGGCGACTGTCGGGGCTGATCTCGGTCGATGCAGCGGCGGGGCTGGCGACGTTCGGCGCCGGGACCCGGCTGCGGCAGGCGGCGATGCTGGCGGCTGAACACGGGCTGGGCTTTGCCAACCTGCCAGATATCGACGTGCAGACGCTGGCCGGATCATTCAGCACCGCCACCCATGGCACCGGGCGCGGCTTGCAGGCCATGCATGGCTGTATCACAGGGTTCCGGCTGATCACCGCCGATGGGTCCACCCGCGACGTGACCCGCGCCAGCGACCCCGATCTGTTCGATGCGGGCCGGGTGTCGCTGGGAACACTGGGGGTGATCACCCGCTATACGCTGAAACTGGTCCCGAGTTATGCGTTGAACCGTCGGCTCTATGTCCTGCCCACCAATGAGGCGATCGCGCGGATGCACGATCTGGCCGCCGCCCATCGCAATTTCGAATTCTACGTGCTGCCCAATCTGGGCTATGCGGCGGTGATCACCCATGACTTGTTTGAGGGAGAGATCGCCGGGCGTGTGCCCAGCGAGGACGAAGACTGGATCGCCACGCTCAAGGACCTGCGCGATATTCTGGGTTGGTGGCCCTGGCTGCGGCGGCGCGCGTTCGGCGCCTATGTGGCGCTGGAGGTGCCCGCCGACGGGGTGCTGGAGGACACGACCGACGAATACTGGAAACTGCTCTCGACGGCCCGCGCCACACGAATGAACGAGATGGAATACCACCTGCCCGAGGACCGCGCACAAGAGGCGGTGCGTGAGGTGGTGGCGGCGCTGGAGTCCCGCAAGGAGAGCTTTTTCCCCATGGAGGTGCGGTTCACCGCACAGGATGACGCGTGGCTGTCGCCCTTCAACGATGGAACGCGGGTCTCGATGGCGGTGCACAAGCTGGCCTCTGAACCGCTGGACATGCTGTTTGGCACAGTCGAGCCAATGCTGCGCGAATATGGAGGGCGGCCCCATTGGGGCAAGCTGCATTCGCTGACGGCCCCCGATCTGGCGGCGCTCTATCCTGATTTTGACCGGTTCGCCGCATTGCGGGCACGGCTTGATCCGGTGGGCAAGTTCCTCAACCCCCATACTGCCGCGCTGTTCGGGGCCGGGGATGTCTGAGGCCTATTTTCAAAGCTTGCAGGCGGCTTTGATCGCGGCGGGGCGACACCTGCCGACGCTGGTGGTGGATAGCGAACGGCTGGCGGCCAATATGGCGGCGGTGCGCCGGATGACAGCGCCGGGCCTTGCGCTGCGCGTGGTCGAGAAATCGCTGCCGGCACCGGACCTGTTGCGGCAGGTGATGGCGGGGCTGGACACCAACAGGCTGATGAGCTTTCACCTGCCCTTTGTCCGGCAGACGGCGGCGGTGTTTCCAGAGGCAGATATCCTGCTGGGCAAGCCGATGCCAGTGGGCGCCGTGGCAGGCGTATCGCCCGCGCTGGACGCTCAGGTGAACTGGCTGATCGACAGCCCGGAACGGCTGGCGGAATACGGCGCGCTTGCGGCCCAGTCGGGCCGCTCCCTGCGCATCTGTCTGGAGGTCGATATCGGGCTGCATCGGGGCGGCTTTACGCTGGAGCGGGCCGGAGATTTCACAGCCGCCCTGACCCGCCTGCGCGACGATCCGAACCTGCATCTGACCGGGCTGATGGGGTATGAGCCGCATATCGCCCGCCTGCCCCGCGCGATCACCAGCCCCGCACGCGCGTTGGACGCGGCGCGGGCGGCCTATGCGCGGTTTCATGCGCTGGCGGTCCAGACGCTGGGGGCAGAGGCCGCCGCCACGCTGATCTATAACACCGGCGGCAGCAGCACCTTCATGCTCTATGACGGGAGCGGGCCGGAGACCGAAGTGGCGCTGGCCTCGGCCCTGGTCAAACCGACCGATTTCGACCTGCCCGCGCTGGAGGCGCTGCAACCGGCGGCCTTTATCGCCGCCCCGGTGCTGAAAACCGTGGAACGGCCCGAAATCCCGATGGCGCGTGAGCTGAGCCGGGTGTTGCGTCTGCTGGGCCGCTCGCCGCAAAGAGCCTGTTTCATCTATGGCGGCAATTGGCTGGCCGATCCCTGTCACCCGGCGGGCGCGCGGCGCTCGGCCCTGTTCGGGCATTCCAGCAATCAGGAGATGTACGACTTGCCCGCAGATAGTGGCCTGAAACCCGGTGATTTCCTGTTCTTCCGTCCGCGTCAGAGCGAGGCGCTGTTCCTGCAATTCGGCGATATCGCCGCGTTCGACGGGACCGCGATCACCGATTGGTGGCCGGTCTGGCACGAGACACATTAGGAGGCGCGATGCTGTTTGCCCTAACCCTGCTGGCGCTGCCCGCGCTGATCATCTGGCTGGCGGCGCGGATACCGGCGCTGGACCGGATCGGCGTGGTGCCGTTGACCTTTGCCATCGGTTTCGCGCTGGCGCTAAGCCTGGACCTGAGCGCTTTCACCGAAATGCAGACCACGGTGCAGGAGGTGAGCGTGGCGCTGGCCCTGCCCCTGATCCTGTTTGCCGCCAACCTGCGCCGCGCTCTGACCGAGGCGCATGGCGCCGGGCTGGCCATGGCGCTGTCGCTGATCTCGGTCTGTATTGCCAGCCTGCTGGGCGTGCTGCTGTTTCAGGGTCGGATCGTGGACCTGCCGCAGGTCGCAGGTATGGCGGTGGGCGCCTATACCGGCAGTGGGGTCAACATGGGTGCGATCAAGAGCGCGACAGGGGCCAGCGATGCGCTGTTTCTGACCATGGTGACCTATGACATCGTGTTTTCCATCGGCTACATGATGGTCATCCTGCTGGTGGGTCAAAGGCTGGCGGGTCTGATCCTGCCGCCCTTTGTGCCCCATGCCGAGACCGATCATGCGGCAAACGCCGCCCATATCGCCGATGACAGTGCGCACGGATATGCCCGGTTGATCGAGCGGTCGGGGCTGGTGGGGTCAGCGCTGGCCTTCGGCGCGGCGGCGCTTTGTGTCGGGGTGGCGGTGGTGCTCGCGGGTCTGCTGCCCGAGGCCTGGTCGGGCACTGCGACGATCCTCTTGATCACCACATTCGGCCTTTTGGGAGCGTTTGTGCCCCGGCTGCACACCAGTCCGACCAGCTTTCACCTTGGCATGTATCTGATCCTGATCTTCTGCCTCAGCTCGGCCACCTTGCTGGATCTGTCGGTTCTGACCGGGATGAACTGGGCACTTGGCGGTTACTTCGCCTTTATCCTGCTGGGCGCTATGGCGCTGCATGCGCTGCTCTGCCGCCTGTTCGGGATCGACCGCGATACCTATCTGGTGGCCTCGGGTGCGGCGATCATGTCGGTGCCTTTCATCCCGGTAATCTGCGGCGCGCTGCGCAACCGGTCGCTGCTGGTGCCCGGTATCGCAATCGCGATCCTGGGCTATGCGGTGGGGAACTACCTGGGCGTGTTTGTCGCGGAGCTGGCCGGGGCGCTGTAGGGGTTTAGAGGTCCTCACCCTTTTTCAGAAGCTCGTCGATCAACTGCCGCTGCAAGCCGCCGCTGTCGCCACCGCCATATTGCAGCGCCCCGCCGGAATAGAGCGTGCCATAGCTCTGCGCCACATTCGCCACCTGACCCAGCCCCGAAATGAACTCGTCGCGCTCGAGCGGCGACAGGGGGTGGATGAACACACTCCACAAGGTCCCGTTGGCAATGGCATAGCGGGCATCCAGCGCACTGTCGAAATTGGCTTGCATCATGCGTTCCAGATCGGCCTGGGTCAGCCCCTTGGCGGGGCGGATCGGCGACATGGCCCGCATCCGGTCGGCCTCCTGGTCGGTGACGATGAGGATGGCCACACCGCCGACCCGCATCGTGAAACCCGGTCCCTGAGGTTCCGCCTCGGGGTCGAGGGCAAAGACGATGCGGCCCAGCCGTTCATAGGTCATCGGCGCCTCGGCCTCTTGCGCGGCGGCGGGCAGGGTCAGGGCCACAAGGCAGAGGGCAAGCCATCGTGTCATCAGGGTTCTCCGGTTCAGGTGAACCAGCGTAACCTGTTTCCGGGCAAATTCGGAATCACGGATGGGTGACGGATCAGCCCCGGCCGGGCCTCTTCCGTTCGATCTGGGCAATCGCGGCGGCCAGCGCGGCGGGGATATCCATGGCGCTGGTATCCAGAAGCACCGCATCCTCGGCCGGTTTCATCGGCGCGGTGGCGCGGTCCGCATCGCGGGCATCGCGTTCGCGCACATCTGCCAGAACCGCATCCAGCGTGGTGACATGGCCCTTGGCCGTCAGTTCCAGATAGCGGCGTTCGGCGCGCACCTCGGCGCTGGCGGTGACAAAGAGTTTCACCTCGGCCTCGGGGCAGATCACGGTGCCGATATCGCGCCCATCGAGCACCGCGCCCCCGGCGCGGCGGGCAAAGGCGCGCTGGAAATCGACCAGCGCGGCGCGCACCTCGGGGATTGCTGCCACCTTGCTGGCGGCCTGTGCCACCTCGGCGGTGCGCAGGTCGTCACGCTCCAGGTCCTCAGGCCGCAGGGTGCGCGCGGCGACCTCGGCCGCCTCGCCGTCCAGCGTGCGGCGCCCCACCGCGCGATAGAGGAGACCGGTATCGAGATGGGCGAAGCCGAAATGCGCGGCCACAGCTTTCGAGATCGTACCCTTGCCCGCAGCCGCAGGCCCGTCAATGGCCACGGTAAAGGTCATCTCCGCTCAACCTTGGCGCCCAGCCCGCCCATCAGCGGCTCGAAAATCGGGAAGGAGGTGGCGATCGGGCTGCCATCGTCGACCGAAACCGGCGCCGCAGCCCCCATGCCCATCACCATGAAGGACATGGCGATGCGGTGATCCAGGAAGCTCTCGCAAGTGCCGCCGCCCGGCACCTTGCCGATGCCCAGACCATGTACCGCCCACCAATCGTCGCCCTCTTCGACCGTCACGCCATTGGCGCGCAGCCCGCGCGCCATCGCGTCGATCCGGTCGCTTTCCTTGACGCGCAACTCCTTGACGCCGCCCATCATGGTCACGCCCTGGGCATTGGCGGCCACCACCGACAGGACCGGGTATTCGTCGATCATGCTGGCGGCGCGTTCGGGTGGCACGGTGATGCCCTTCATGTCGGGCGAATAGCGGGCGCGCAGGTCGGCCACCGGCTCGCCCCCTTCGGTGCGCTCGTTTTCATAGGTCAGATCGGCGCCCATCTCGCGCAGCGTGGTGAAGAGGCCTGCGCGCGTCGGGTTCAGGCCGATGCCGGGCACCAGCACATCCGAGCCGGGCGTGATCAGCGCGGCGCAGACCGGGAAAGCGGCGCTGGAGGGGTCGCGCGGCACCGCGATCACCTGCGGTTTCAGCTCGGGCCGCCCGGTCAGGGTGATGACACGACCTTCGTTGGTATCCTCGACCGTGACCTCGGCGCCGAAGCCCGCCAGCATCCGCTCGGAATGGTCCCGGGTGGCCTCCTTCTCGATCACCACGGTCTGGCCGGGTGCATTGAGCCCGGCCAGCAAAACCGCCGATTTCACCTGGGCCGAAGGCACCGGCACCGCGTAGCGCACCGGCACCGGATCAGCGGCACCCACGATGGTCATTGGCAGGCGGCCGCCCTTGCGGCCCACAGCCTTTGCCCCGAACAGCGCCAGCGGATCGGTGACCCGCGCCATGGGGCGCTTGTTCAGGCTGGCATCGCCGGTAAAGGTCGCGGTGATGGGCGAGGTTGCCATCGCCCCCATGATCAGCCGAACGCCGGTGCCGGAATTGCCGCAATCGATCACCTGATCCGGCTCGGAAAAGCCGCCGACACCAACGCCGTGCACCGACCAGGATCCATCCGCGTGCCGCGTCACCTCGGCGCCAAAGGCACGCATCGCCTTGGCGGTGTCCAGCACATCCTCGCCTTCGAGCAGGCCGGTGATGCGGGTCTCGCCCACCGCCATCGCACCCAAGATCAGCGCCCGGTGCGAGATCGACTTGTCGCCCGGCACCTCTGCCACGCCGTTCAACGGACCGCAGGGATGCGAGGTCATCGGGATGGGTGTGCCGTGTCCGGACATGCGGGAAACCTCTTTCTTAAGTCGCCCAAGCCCTATCCAATCGGTCCGAGACGGTCCAGAGCGATTTGCAGGCAGAATCACGAAGCTTAGCCGGCATCGTCCGGTGTGGTAGACTGAACGGACCCTCGGGCAGAACCGAGCAGGGAAGGGAAACGACCATGCCGGACAACACCAACATTCTGACCACGGGTTCCACCAGGTGGATTCAACCCAGGCAGCCCGAGAAGGATCCGTTGCAGTCGCAGAACCTGCGGACGCAGAACCGGCTGGCTTTCCTGGTTGGTCTCGTTGCGCTCTGCCTGCCGATCATCATGGTACTCGGGGCGCGCCTGGATGGAGACTGCTATCGCGACAGCATCAGCCATTATTATTACGCACAGGTTCTCGGATCGATCTTTGTCGGCCTTCTGAGCTTTATCGGCGGCTTCATGATCGCTTATTCCGGTGAACACTGGATCGAGGATACGGGATCCTTCATTGCGGGCGTAGGTGCCTTTTTCGTGGCGATCTTTCCGACTATCGGCAATGGGTGCGAGGACCATCCGGGGTTCTTGTCACGGGTTTTTGTCCAATATCACTCGGGTCCGCCCGATCGCGTGGTTCCGATGCCCGATGGCAGCTTCTTCATGCTGTTTCCAGATGTGGGAGACGTGCACCGAATGGCCGCCTCGGTGCTGTTCATCTATCTCGGGGTGTACTGTCTGGTGGTGATGCGGCGGATCGTGCCCGAGCGGCACGTTCGAGACAACCGCCTGATCGAGAGCAAACGGCGGCGCAACCTGGTGTATGGAATATGCGGCTACACGATCCTTGGCTGTGTGACCCTGCTGGCCTGCATCGGCTTTCTGACCGGTCCCGAGTTCAAGGTCTGGTGGAACCAGTGGAACCTGACCTTTGTGTTTGAGACAACGATGCTGTGGGCCTTTGCCCTGGCCTGGTTCACCAAGGGGCGGCAGTTCAAGTGGATGAATGACCCCGCGCCGGTTTGAACCGGTCAGTCCTGGGTGCGGCGGAAGGTCAGGTAATGCGGCACCCGGCCCTCGCGCAGCGCCTTTTGCTCGTAGCGGGTCGAGATCCAGTCACCCCAGGGCTGGCGCCAGTCGGCGGGCGCCTCGGCCAGCCATTCGAAACCGGCACGCGGCACTTCCTCCAGCGTTTGGCGGACATAGTCGGGGATGTCGGTGGCCACGCGAAAGATGGCGTCGGGTTTCAGCACCCGCGCCAGCGGTTCCAGATGTTCGGGGGTCACAAAACGGCGCCGGTGATGCCGTTTCTTGGGCCAGGGATCGGGATAGAGCAGGAAGGCGCGTGAAATGCTCTGCGGTGGCAGTACGTCGAACAGGTCGCGCACATCGCCCGGATGCACCCGAACATTGTCGGCCTCTGCTGCGCGGATCTTGCCCAACAGCATCGCCACCCCGTTGATAAAGGGTTCCGCGCCGATGATGCCGATGCCGGGGTTTGAAGCCGCCTGATGCACCAGATGCTCACCGCCGCCGAACCCGATCTCGAGCCATGTCTCGCGGCCACCAAAGAGCGCGTCCAGATCCAGCGGTGCGCGCGCGGGATTGTCCTGCCAGCTCACCGGACCCGGTGACAGGGGCGTCAGGTCCTCGTCCAGATAGGTCCGCTGGTTCGGTTTCAGGGTCTTGCCCTTGATACGGCCATAGAAGTTGCGCCGCGGGCGGTCGGGGATGGTTTTGCTCATGGCCGTGGGGTTACTGCGACCGCGCGCCGGGTGCAAGACGGGACCCCGGCCGATAGAAGCGAAAGGGGCGCGGTTTCCCGCGCCCCTTTGTCATTTTCCGGTTCAGACCGCTTTCTTGAGCGCCTCGACTAGGTCGGTGCGCTCCCAGCTGAAGCCGCCGTCGGCTTCGGGGTCGCGGCCGAAATGACCATAGGCGGCTGTGCGCTGGTAGATCGGCTTGTTCAGGCTCAGATGGGTGCGGATGCCGCGCGGCGTCAGGTTCATGACCTTGGGGATGGCGGCCTCGATCTCGGCATCGGCGACCGTGCCGGTACCGTGGGTATCGGCATAGATCGACAGCGGCGCCGATACGCCGATGGCATAGCTGAGCTGGATGGTGCATTTCTCGGCCATGCCGGCGGCGACCACGTTCTTGGCCAGGTAGCGCGCGGCATAGGCGGCCGAGCGGTCCACCTTGGTCGGATCCTTGCCCGAGAAGGCACCGCCGCCATGAGGCGCGGCACCGCCATAGGTGTCGACGATGATCTTGCGGCCGGTCAGACCGGCGTCACCGTCGGGCCCGCCGATGACGAACTTGCCGGTCGGGTTCACGTGCCAGACGGTATCGGCGCCGATCCAGCCTTCGGGAAGGACTTCGCGGATATAGGGCTCGACAATGGCGCGGATGTCGGCGCTGGTCAGCGCCTCGTCCAGGTGCTGGGTCGACAGCACGATCGAGGACACGCCCACCGGCTTGCCATCGCGATAGATCACCGAGAGCTGCGATTTCGCATCCGGGCCAAGCGCCGGCTCGGTGCCGTTCTTGCGCACCTCGGCCAGACGGCGCAGGATGGCATGGCTGTACTGGATCGGGGCGGGCATCAGCGTGGGCGTTTCGGTCGTGGCATAGCCGAACATGATGCCCTGGTCGCCAGCGCCTTCGTCCTTCTCGCCCGAGGCATCGACGCCCTGGGCAATGTGGGCTGACTGTTCGTGCAGAAGATTGGTAACTTCCACCGTCTCATGGTGGAACTTGTCCTGCTCGTAGCCGATATCCTTGATACAGGCGCGCGCGATTTCCTCGATGCGGCCCATGTATTCGCGCAGCTTGTCCTTGTTCGACAGGCCGACTTCGCCGCCGATCACGACGCGGTTGGTGGTGGCAAAGGTTTCACAGGCAACCCGCGCCTCGGGCTCTTCGGTCAGAAACGCGTCGAGGACGGCATCGGAAATCCGGTCGCAAACCTTGTCCGGGTGCCCTTCGGAAACGGATTCCGAAGTGAAGATGTAGTTCTGTCGGGACATGCAAAGTGCTCCATTAATGAATACCCGCGCCACGCCAGGAAGCCGTTGTGGCAGGTCTGAGCCGGGATACGCCCCGCATTTGTTGAGGTCAATCGCTATTTGCCGGTTCGGGACGCGCCTGTATCCTTGCCGCACCAAGCAGCAGGATCAGCATCGCCATCAACAATGGCAAGTCCCCGGTCTGGCTGTAGACGGTCGGGTTCAGCGGCAAGGGCAGTTCGGCATCGAGATAACCTGCCTTGTTCAGGGGCAGGGCGGCGGTGATCCGGCCCAGCGGGTCGATCATTGCCGAGACCCCGGTATTGGCGGCGCGCACCATCGGCAATCCCTGCTCTACCGCCCGCATTCGGGCCTGTGCCAGGTGCTGATAGGGGCCCGACCAGGTTCCGAACCAGGCGTCGTTGGTCGCTTGCAACAGCAGGTCCGGCCGCCCCGGCACCGCGTTCACGTCCTGGGGAAACACCGCCTCGTAACAGATCAGCGGCACCGCGACACCGATCCCAGGTATCCTGAGCACGTCCGGCCCCGGTCCGGGGCTGAACCCCTGCCCGCTGCGGGCGGCAAAGCCGGAGATGCCGAAGGATTCCAGCACATCGCCAAAGGGGACGTATTCGCCAAAGGGAACCAAGTGGTGCTTGTCATAGACCGGATCGGCAACACCCTCGGGTGTCACCACCGCAAGAGAGTTGAAGATGCGCGTCCCTTCGGCCCGGTTCACGCCAACGACGACCGGCGCACCGCGCGCGGCGGTGGCGATTTCTTCCAGCGCCGGACCTGCGCCGTCGAGCCAATAGGGCAGCGAGGATTCGGGCCAGACCACCAGATTGGGCTCCGGACCTTCGGCGGTGAACCGGAGTTGCCGGGCCAGAAAGACGGGGTACCAGTCGGGGTCCCATTTCTGGTGTTGCGGCGCGTTCGGCTGTACCAGCCGGACCCGTTTTCCCGTGCTCTCGACCTCCGGCCGGATCGCATCCACCGCCAGAATTGCCAGTCCGAACGCCATGGCGGGAATGCAGCGCAGCAGTAGGGCAGACCCGCCCATGCCACGCGCCAAAGCCGACCCAGGGGGCAACACAGCCAGAAGGGTGAGGACCGCGAGGCCGTTGGGGCCGATCCAGGCCAGCAGCAACACGGCATCGGTTTCCACCCACACCTGCGCCAGACCCGCCCAGGGAAATCCGGTCAGCACATAGCCGCGCGCGAACTCTGCGATTCCCAGCGAAAGGATCAGCAACCAGGTCCGCCGCTCGGCAGTACGCCAAGGCATGGCCGCCAGCCCAAAGGCCGCCGCCCAGAACAGCGCCAACCCGCCGGCCATGAAGATCAGCGCAAAGGGCGCCATCCAGCCGTGCCGCGCGATGTCGATCAGAAACGGCTCGACAATCCAGAGAAGCGCATAGCCGAAATAGCCGGTGGCAAAGGCCCACCCGGTCAGGGCAGCCTCGGTCCGCGAGCGGGACGCCTGAAACAGCGCCGGCACCGCCAGCAGGGCGCTGACCGTGGCGACCCAGATCGAGGTCGGCGCCAGACCCAATGCCCCGATCACGCCCAAGGCTGCGGCAAGCAGCATGCGTTGCCACAAACGCCAGCCGGACAAAAAGGTCATGCCGCGGCTTCGGGTATCATGACGCGCAGCCGCTTGATGCGTCGCGGATCGGCATCCATGACTTCGAATTCAACGCCCTCGGGGTGCAGGACCACTTCGCCCCGGGCCGGGATCCGACCGGACAGCATGAAGACCAGTCCGCCCAACGTGTCGATCTCTTCTTCGTCCACGTCCTCGTGACTGGTCAGAGAGCGGCCGATTTCGGCCTCGAAATCCTCCAGCGGCGTCTTGGCCTGGGCGATGTAGCAGCCGGGGCGTTCCTTTATCCAGGTCTGCGCCTCATCGGTATCGTGCTCGTCCTCGATCTCGCCCACCACCTGTTCGATCAGGTCCTCGATGGTCAAAAGGCCATCGACCCCGCCATATTCGTCGATCACCAGCGCCATATGGCGCCGTTCGGTCTGCATCTTGGTCAGCAGAACACCGATGGGCATAGACGGCGGCACGAACAGCAGCGGCCGCAGCATGGAGGCCAGATCGAACACCGCCGAATTGCCATTGAACCCATGGGTCAGCGCCAGGTCCTTGAGGTGCACGAAGCCGAGCGGGGTATCGAGCGTGGTCTCGTAGACCGGGATCCGGGTCAGCCCGCTGTCGCGGAACACCTGAACCAGCTCTTCCTTGGATATGGTCACCGGCACGGCAATGATTTCCGCAGTGGGGATGGCCACGTCCTCGACCCGCATGCGCCGCAGGTTCAAAAGACCGGGCGTGACGGCAGGCGCAACCGAAGTGCCCGAGGTCTCGGGCTGCTCCTGGCCGTCGCCAGGGGAAAACGCATCCATGATGCGGGTGAAAAATCCTGATCTTTCTGCGTTCGTCTCGCCGGGAATATCCGGTTGCGCGCTTTGCGCTGCGCTAGAACTGCCCTCTATGTCGCCCATTAATCCTAATCCAATCCAGAGCGTCGTGGCCCTTCAGTCCGTATAATATGGGTTATCGAGGCCCAGATTGCCAAGTATCTCCGCCTCCAAACCTTCCATCAGCGTTGCGTCTTCGTCACGGATATGGTCGTAACCCAAGAGATGTAACACCCCGTGAACGATCAAATGCGTGACATGATCGGTCATGGGCTTGCCCGCCGCCTCTGCCTCGCGCTGGCAAGTGTCATAGGCGATCGCGATGTCGCCAAGGGGAATCATGCCGGTAAAATCCGGCTCGGGCGCCAGGGGTGTGCCGCCCGGAGCGTCGGCGGCGAGATCTTCGGATGGCCAGCTCAGCACGTTTGTCGGCACGGGTTTGCCGCGGAAATCGGCGTTGAGTTCCGATATCCGGGCGTCGTCACAACCCAACAGGCTGATCTCGCACTCTTCGGGGTCCAGGCCAAAATGCCGCAGGGCCGCGTCGGCGGCCCGCTGCGCCAAGGGCGGTAGGATAACCCAGCGCGGATCTTCGAGGGTGATATCAAGTGTCATTGCGGCCCCGGCTTTCTCAGGTCGCGACCCGCCATTCGGCCAGGCGGATCAACCTGCGTCGGCCTCATACGCCTCGATGATGGCGGCGACAAGCGGATGCCGGACCACATCCTTGGAGGTGAAGTAGTTGAAGCTGATGCCCGGCACCGGTTTCAACAGCCGTTCGGCATCGGAAAGACCCGAAGTCACCCCGCGCGGCAGGTCGACCTGGCTGCGGTCGCCGGTGATCACCATGCGGCTGCCCTCGCCCAGACGGGTCAGGAACATCTTCATCTGCATGGTGGTGGCGTTCTGCGCCTCGTCCAGCACCACAAAGGCATTGGCCAGCGTGCGCCCGCGCATGAAGGCCAGCGGCGCGATCTCGATCTTCTTCTCCTCGATCAGCTTGGCCACCTGCTTGCCCGGCAGGAAATCGTTCAGCGCGTCATAGAGCGGCTGCATGTAGGGGTCGACCTTGTCCTTCATGTCGCCGGGTAGATAGCCCAGCTTCTCGCCCGCCTCGACCGCCGGACGGCTCAGGATGATACGGTCGACCAGACCGTTGATGAACATGGTGACGCCGACAGCCACGGCCAGATAGGTCTTGCCGGTACCGGCGGGGCCGATGCCGAAGGCGAGCTCGTTTTCGAACAGCGATTTCACATAGGCCTTTTGCGCCTCGGTGCGCGGTTCGACCGGTTTCTTGCGGGTCTTGATCTCGAACCGCCCGCCCAGGAACATTTCCAGCTGGTCGCCATCACGCGGGTCGGGCTCTTCGCTGATCCGTCCCATGCGCAATTCGCGGTCCACATCGGCCCCCTCGACAGTGCGACCGGATTGCAGCCGCTCATAAAGCGCCTCGAGGATCTCGCCCGCGCGGGCGCGGGCCTCGGGGTCGTCGCCCAGAATCGAAAGGTGATTGCCGCGGCGGACAATCTGCACCCCCAGCACCTGCTCTATCAGCACCAGGTGACGGTCGTGTTCGCCGCACAAGTCTATCAACAGCCGATTGTCGGGGAATTCCAGGTGCAGGTCCGTCTGGACGCTGCCGTCTTGCGGTGTGATCAGGGCACCGAGGGCCATCCGCTCTCCTGTTGTCGAAGTCCTGATCTCAGCGTAGCCAAGATATTGTGGGAGGTGCAAGCATGACCGCAAAGTTTTCATCACTCTGAAACAAAAAAGACCGCCCGAGGGCGGTCTTTGTACCAGCGGTGTTCTGGTCAGATCGGATCGCTGAATGTGGACCCTGATTTGAACGGTCCTGTCGCCACGCTGCGCGGCAGTTCGCTGTTGCAGACCGGTTTACCATCCGGTGTTCGCCGCAAGTCGGCATACCCTTCGAGACCGTCGTCGATGATCCAGTGTTCGCAGCCTGCCGGATCGACCCAGATACCGGCGGTCAACAGCGACAGGTCCCCGCTTTTGCCATCCAGGATGTTACGGTCGCGGGTCTTGTCGGTGGCCGGTGCACAAGCCGAAACAGTGACTGCCAGAGTCAGAGCGGCAACTCCCTTGAAAATTGTCATTTCCAACTCTCCTTAACGGATACAATAAATTTCGACACGACGGTTCTGCGCCATGTTGGCGGCGCTGGTGTTCGGAACCCGCGGGTCGCGCTCACCATAAGCACGAATGTCGCCGATCCGCGCACCAACGGAGCGCGCAACCTGAGCAACCGCGTTTGCGCGGCGTTCAGAGAGGCGGATGTTGTACTCGTCCGAGGCGCGGCTGTCCGTATGGCCCGCAACCACGAAATACCGCGTGCCCGGCATCGCCTTGCGGAAGAACTCCTGCAAGCGCGCCTTGCCCGCCGAATTGATATTGTGCTTGTCGGTGGCAAAGAACTGATCCGTCGGCATCATCCCGCACAGCTGGCCACGCCGGCAGACGGGTTTTCCATCGGGGTAGACATGCGGAGTCATGTACCCCTCGGCGCCGTCGTCCATCACCCAGTGCTCGCATCCGTCGGGGTCCACCCAGATCGTGGGTACATAACGTTCGCCCACGATGGTGCGTTGCGTACCCGTGGTACTGGATTGCGCAGTAGCCGGCGCGACAGCAGCCCCGGATACTGCCAGGGCGACTGCAATTGCGACCGCCACTTTTTTGAGATTGAAATCAGACACCGTATCAAATCCTCACCTGGCTCCCCCACCTTCGGCAACCGGCGCAAACATGCCGATCGTCGAACGCGAAACTGGTTCAACCATATGAAAATTCTGCATAACTGTGAAGTGAAAACCACCACATATTGTGCCCTTTTGGGGGACACTCCCCTAGGTGGTAACCGAATTGTCCTTGATCCGACACAAAGCGCCGGGGCCCGGCATCGGGGTGAGTCGCGGCTTTCGTCACGGGCAAAGACATCGGGCGCTCTGGCCTGATTGTGCTGGCGGGGGCGACAAAGCCGCCGGTCAACCCGTCATTCTGCGCCACGCCGGGAACAATGATCGGCTTTGGGCGCCGTTTCGACAGCTATCGCAATGGGTTGCAATCAGATAGTATGGACCTGCCTTTCCGGATGTCCGGAACAGGTCGGCGTCGGGCTGTACGGCGCTGTTACATATTTCCTGTCAGACGTGGGGGTATTGACATGAAAGCTTATCTGGTCGCCGGGATCCTCCTGGCGAGTACTGTCGTGGCATCTGGTTCCGCCGTGGCGCAGCAGCGTCCGACGAAACCGGGGACTGACGGCTACAACATCACCATCAGCTGCTTCCGCGGACCGACCCGGGACGTGATCTGGGACCGCCCCAATGCGGTCTTTGTCGAGGACCTGGTCAAGATCGGCTATTCCTATCCGCAGGCGCATGCCATCGGCGAGCGCATCTGCCGGGACGAATGGGGCGTCGGCCAGCATGACTACATGCGGACCTCGCTGCTGGAGATCATGGCGAAAACGCCACCGTCGCACTGACCGGGCGCGGCCTCAGACCGGTTCGCCTGCCAGCGAATTCGGGCCTGAGGCCACGATCCGGACCCGCGCGATCTGACCGGCCGACAGGCCGGGGGCCTGCACGTGAACAGCGTGCAGGTATTCGCTCTTGCCGACCATCTGGCCGGGCAGGCGGCCGGGTTTTTCGAACAGGACACTGACCTCGCGGCCAACCATGCTGTCCTGGATCTCGCGTTGGTGGCGGGTGATCACCGCTTGCAGCCGTTGCAGGCGATCGTCGGCCTCGGCCGGGTCGACCTGTACCCGCTCGGCCGCCGGGGTGCCAGGGCGGGTCGAATACTTGAACGAATAGGCATAGCCATAGCGGACCTGCTCGACCAGATCGAGCGTGGCCTGGAAATCGGCCTCGGTCTCTTCGGGGAAGCCCACGATGAAATCGCCCGACATAACAATATCGGGGCGGGCGGCGCGGATGCGCTCGACCAGGCGCAGATAGCTTTCAGCAGTGTGGCTGCGGTTCATCCGTTTCAGGATCCTGTCCGACCCCGCCTGCACCGGCAGATGCAGGTAAGGCATCAGCTTGGCACAGGTGCCATGCGCCTCGATCAGGTCGTCGGTCATGTCGTTGGGGTGACTGGTGGTGAAACGGATGCGCTCCAACCCGTCGATCTTGTCCAGCTCCCAGATCAGACCGGCCAACGTCATGTCACCGTTGGGCCCCGCGCCGTGATAGGCGTTGACGTTCTGACCCAGGAGCGTGATTTCGCGCACGCCGCGTTCGACCAGTTCGTTGGCCTCGCGCAGGATTCGGTCGGCGGGGCGGCTGACCTCGGCACCCCGGGTATAGGGCACCACGCAAAAGGCGCAGAACTTGTCACAGCCTTCCTGCACGGTCAGGAACGCGGTCGGGCCGCGTTTCGCCTTGGGGCGGCTCTTGAGTTTTTCGAACTTGTCTTCCTCGGGGAAATCGGTGTCGAGCGCCTTTTCCCCGGCGCGCGCCTTGGCCTCCAGTTCGGGCAGGCGGTGATAGCTCTGCGGGCCGACCACCAAATCGACCAGCGGCTGGCGGCGCATGATCTCCTCGCCCTCGGCCTGGGCGACACAGCCCGCAACCCCGATCTTGAGATCGGGTTTGGCGGCCTTCAGCCCCTTGAACCGTCCCAGTTCGGAATAGACCTTTTCCGCCGCCTTTTCCCGGATGTGGCAGGTGTTGAGCAGGATCATGTCCGCGTCTTCGGCGCTCTGCGTCTCGACATAGCCCTGCCCGCCAAGCGCTTCGGCCATACGCTCGCTGTCATAGACGTTCATCTGGCAACCATAGGTCTTGATAAACAGCTTCTTGGGGTCGGACATCGGACAGGCCTTTGTTTTCGCGAGATCAGCGGCGGCGTCTACAGGGATCGGGCGTCGCTTGCAATGCACGCGCAATTAACCGAAGTTGGCCCAGAATGCCAGACAGGCAAGGGTGGAAGACAGGCATGGAATACGCATCGCTGGACCATTTCCTGAAAACCGGGGCCGAGGCGCTGGCCAAGGGACCGGTGGCGATGATCTTTGTCGAGGACGATGTAGAACTGGCCACCACCATGCGCCATCACATCCAATCCGGGTTCAAGTCCGTTCTGGTCTTTATGCCCGATGCATTTGTCCTGCCGAAAGATGTCGAGGCGCGCATTCACCGCATCCCGTACGACTGCGGGCCGCGTAACGCGGTGGTCAATGCGATCAACCGGATCATCGCGGCGGCGCCGGGCATCTGGATGTATTACTGCTACAATGCCGAATACCTGTTCTTTCCCTTCTGCGAGACGCGCAGCGTGGGCGAGATGCTGACGTTCCACGGCGAGGAACGGCGCGACGCGATGCTGACCTATGTCATCGACCTTTATGCCGACGATTTGCAGGCCTGCCCCATGGGTGTTTCGCTGGACCGGGCCTTTCTCGACCGATCGGGGTATTACGCCCAGGCGCGCAAGGACCCGGAAACCGGCCACCCGCGCGAACGCCAGCTCGACTTTTTCGGCGGTGTGCGCTGGCGGCACGAGGAACATATTCCGAAGGACAGCCGAAAGATCGACCGGATCGCGCTGTTCAAGGCAAAACCCGGGCTGAAGATCCTGCCCAATCACACGTTCGAGGATCAGGAATACAATACCTATGCCTGCCCCTGGCACCACAACCTGACGGCGGCGATCTGTTCGTTCCGCACGGCCAAGGCGCTGAAGAAGAACCCGGGCTCGACCTTCGAGATCCACAGTTTCCGCTGGCACAATTCCACGCCCTTCGAATGGCATTCGCGCCAGTTGCTCGATCTGGGGCTGATGGAACCGGGGCAGTGGTTCTGACGGATCCGGTCTAGAACGACACGTGCCAGCTGTTGCCGGTGCCGATGGAAATGTAACCCGGCCCGCAACTGCGCCCAACCGAGACGCCGCCGGTGGCACCGCCGGATCCGACCCCGACGCCGACATTCACATCCGCCGGGGAATTGCATTTCTCACACCCGGCGACGACCATGCCCGCCAGGGCAACACACAGAATTGCACGCATCACAATGTTCCAATCAAATCCGCAGTTCAGACAGGAACCGATGATGCGTGCTCACCGTCCGGGCGTCAATCTTGGTCGCGGCGCTGGTACAGGACCGGGAACCAATCCTCGCGCAGGCGCTGACCCGGAACCATGTCGTGACCAGGATAGGGCGGCGAGGTGCGGCCCGGACGTTCGACATAGCGCGCATCGTCACCGACGAGGCGCAGGGAGAAGGCGCGACGGCGCGAAGTGCTGGTATTGCCGCGCGCGCCATGCAGGGTCTTGTAGTTGAAAGCAACTGCATCGCCCGGCTGCATCTCGAACTCGACAATGCGCATGCCCTCGGCCTCGGGGTCTGGGATGGGCATGTACTGGCCTTCGTCGGGGAAAAACCCCTCTTCGCTGACCCAGCGGGTTGGCAAAACCTCTTTTTCCCACAGGTGGGACCCGGCGACACAGCGCAACGTCGCCTCTTTCACCGGATCGAGCGGCGACCAGAAGCTGATGGTCTGGCGCCCGTCGACAAAGTAGTAGGGCCCGTCCTGGTGCCAGGGGGTCGCCATCGAGGTGCCCGGCTCCTTGACCAGAACATGGTCATGGAACATCTGTGCGGTCTGCGATTGCATCAGGTCGGCGGCGACCTCGGCGGCGGGCGAGGTTTCGATCACCTCGCGAAACTCCGGGATGCGGTCCCAGTTGCAATAGTCGTCAAAGAAGAGACCCGTATGCCCCTCTTTGCGATTCTCCGAAGCATAGGGGCCTGGTGCCGCCATGTTCGACTCGATCCCGGCTCGCAGGGTGTCGACGTGATCGGCGAACAGGCCTTTGACAAGGACCACGCCGTCGCGCTGGAAGGTTTCGATCATCTCGGGCGTAACAAGCGGGTGCGGCATCTCGGGCTCTCCGGTGGCTGAGGTTT
Source organism: Ruegeria sp. PrR005 (assembly GCF_010500245.1). Lineage (GTDB taxonomy): Bacteria > Pseudomonadota > Alphaproteobacteria > Rhodobacterales > Rhodobacteraceae > Ruegeria_B > Ruegeria_B marisflavi. Next base: position 168,756 of record NZ_JAAGOX010000053.1, on the reverse strand, counting down.
GTCTGTGGTTTTCATCCGAAACACCCCCCTGTTCAAATCATATCTTAAAAACTAATAAATAAGCTCATGTTATACCTTACGCTTCGGCAATACGAATATGTCTGTGCCGTGGGCCGCCATGGCAGCCTGTCGGCGGCGGCCGCTGCGCTGCATGTCTCGCAGCCCGCGCTTTCGGCGGCGCTGGCCCGGATCGAGGAACATCTGGGCCATCCGCTGTTCATCCGCAGGCGCGGGTCGGCCATGGCCGTCACGCCCGAAGGGCGACGTTTCATCGCCTCGGCCGAGGCGTTGCTGGCCGATGCGGCCCGAATCGAGGACCCGGCGCATCCGCGCCCTGCGCAGCAGCGCCTGCATCTGGGATGTTTTGCCGATCTGGCGCCGTTCCTGCTGGCACCCGCGCTGCGCGCCTTGCGCCAGGCCATGCCGGATGTGACCGTCAGCTATCACGCCGAGGGGTTCGAAGCGCTGATATCCGGCCTGCTGAAGGGGCAGGTCGATCTGGCCCTGACCTATGATCTGGGACTGGATGCGGGATTTCACCGCGAGGCACTCTTTGACAGCCATCCGCATGCGGTGATGGCGCCGGATCACCCGCTGTGCCAGGGGACAGCGCCCGATCTGGCGGCGCTGACCGGTTTTCCCCTGATCCTGTCGGACGAGGGTTTGTCGGCGCAGCACATGCTGGGACTGTTCCGCGTCCGGGGTCTGAACCCCACGATCGCGCACCGCGCCCCAACGCTGGAACTGCTGCGCAGCTTGGCCGCGCATGGCGAGGGGGTGGGGATCAGCTATGCCAACCCGCCCCATGCGTTCAGCTATGACGGCATGCCATTGATCAGCCGCCGGGTCGCGAACCCCGACCTGGGCGAAGACGTGATCCTTGTGCGCCATGGCACCGGACCGGCGGATACCACCACCGGGCGGGCATGGCGGGTTCTGGCAGAGTTGTTTCGCGGGCGTTGATCAGGATTTACGCCGCAGCCGGATCACCACATCGACCGAGGCGATCTCGACCCCGTCGGGCGCGTCGGGCAAGCGATGGATCACCAGTTGATCCGATGGCGCGTCGGAAAGACGCCCCTCGTCTTCCCAGAAGAAATGCGGATGGTCGTGGGTGTTGGTGTCGAAATAGCTTTTCGAGCCGTCCACGGTGATCTCTTGCAAAACGCCGGCCTCACAGAAAGCGCGCAGGGTATTGTAGACCGTGGCCAGCGATACGGCCGCGCCGCGGGACTTGGCCGAATCGAACAGGCTTTCGGCCGTCACGTGACGATGCTTGCCATCGCCGACCAGCAACTCGGCCAGGGCAACCCGCTGACGGGTAGGACGCAATCCCGCGGCAACCAGCCAATCGGTGGCGATTTCCTGTGATTTGGGCGTCATCATGCTGTCCTGTCTACGGCTGAATGCATATATAAGGCCCCCGGGGCATAGAATTCAAATGAATTTCATTCGCATCTTGCCCCGGGGCGTCCGGTCACATCTGCCGCTGCCACCCTTGCGGGACAAGGTTGGGCGATGCTAGAGGGGGCAAGTTACCGCAAGAATACCCATGCAGGAGACCAGGGCACATGGCGCAATTCCCAAGCAGTTTTGACAAGGACGATCTGCTGAAATGTGCGCGTGGCGAGTTGTTTGGCCCGGGCAATGCACAGCTTCCGGCGCCGCCGATGCTGATGATGGACCGGATCACCGAGGTTTCCGCCGATGGCGGCGCCCATGGCAAGGGTCACATTCGCGCCGAATTCGACATCACTCCCGACCTGTGGTTCTTTGACTGCCATTTCCCCGGCAACCCGATCATGCCCGGCTGCCTGGGCCTGGACGGCCTGTGGCAACTGACCGGCTTCAACCTCGGCTGGCGAGGCTGGAAAGGGCGCGGCTATGCGCTGGGTGTGGGCGAGGTGAAGCTGACCGGCATGGTGCGGCCCGACCGCAAGATGCTGACCTACAAGGTGGATTTCACCAAGGCGATCCAGACCCGCCGCCTGACCATGGGCGTGGCCGACGGCATTGTCGAGGCCGATGGCGAAGTGATCTATCAGGTCAAGGACATGAAAGTGGCGCTCAGCGAGAGCTGAGGTTTTCCACGCATCATTGCGCGATCTGGAAGTCCCTCCGGCCTCCAGACGTCTTTTCTGCTCGCTATCCCAGAAGGAAGAAATCACTTCCATCCGTGGCGTCCGGTGGCACATTGTCATCCCAGCCCGGAGGGTTCAGCAACGCCTTGCGTTGCGCCGCACTCTGGACCGCTTCGACAGCATTTCGAGGTGATCAAACGCTCTGAGATGGGCAATTTCGTTTGACAGGCGGCCGCTGGCATGTTGCACCGCCGCGTCGTTGACGATGGTCAGGCGCGGGTTCTGATTGTCGTTGAAGAATTCGAAACCGATGGCGTCTTCTGGCATTGTAAAATTCCTTCTGCAAAAAGACGATGTCGCCGGGGCGAAACACCCGGCTTCTTTTCGGGGTTACCGAAACAGGTCACGCAGTTCAGAAAAGTGGCGGTATGATAGCAAAAACGACCCGAAGAGTCGAGCGTCACAACCCAGCGCTGTCAAGTCAGCCAAGAGCCCGGTAAGGAACTCCCGAACCGGTCCCGGCAAAAGTCGTATTGCCGGGAAAGATGTTGACGAAGGGTATCTCGGGCCTCATCGCGGAGCGGAACCCTAACGGTCGTCTCGTTCTGCCGCGGGGTAAAGACAGCAGGCGAAAACGGAATCCCGAGGAAATCGCACAGGCGGCCGATCGTGTCTTCTCCCTCGAACAAGGATTCATAAAAAAGATACAGCAGGCTCGACGAAGGAAAGACCTGCTCCAGCGCCAGTATGATCCCGCGATAGTCGGCGCGGGCCAGAATTGCCGGCGCGCTCAGCGCGTTTTGCCATTTCGTGGCGACATCGTTGACCGGGTTCATCTGTTGCAGGTGGCGCAGTTGCGACCAGAACCGCTGAACCGGATCACGCATGAGAAAGAGGATCTTCACCTCGATATCCTGACTGGCACAGAACCGCTTCATGTAGGCGAAGCCTTCGACTCCGATGACCGAATAAGAAGGTGTGAGGTCGCAGAAACAGCGCGTCTCTGGCCCGCATATCCGGGCGAAATGCCCGAAATACGCGTTGTCGTCGTAAATCATCTGGACGTTGTCGACGCTGGCCTGGAAAATGGCCCGCCGCCTGAGATTTTCCGCCGGATCGCCCGCCTGCCCCAACTGAAAGGACAACCGCGCCAGAGCCAGGCCATCGGGGTCACCCAAGGCAAGTTCCGGAAACTTGCTGTCAAAGAAATGCAGTTCTTTCAGTGGTGAAACCGCCACTTCGGCGCGTGACCCGAGATAATCGTGCAGCCAACTGGTCGCGCATTTTGCCGCGCCGACACAGATCAGCAGCGTCTTTCCGCTCAAGTTCGGATAGGCCCGAAGATCTGGGATCTCGACGGTCATGTCATCGGCCAGCGGCGCAGCGCGTCCTTTCGGTTTCGTCGCCCGGGTACCCTATGAAGCCGGGCAGGTTCAGGCTGCCACAGCCCGGCGGCAATCTCAATGTTCGGGAAACCCGAATCCATGGCACGCACCCGTGCCCGGGCGTGTCCGCCTATTGGCTTGCCCAGCCCACCCCGCTACCCTACACAGGCACAACGCAACAAAGGAGTTCGTTCATGCGCCGTGTGGTTGTGACCGGTTTGGGGATAGTCTCTTCGATCGGTGTAAATGCCGAGGAAGTCACCGCCTCTCTCAGGGCTGGGCGCTCGGGTATCGAGGCTTGCCCCGAAATGGCGGAACACGGGTTTCGCAGCCAGATCGCCGGAACTCTGAAGATCGACGTCAAGGAACATGTGGACAAGCGCACCTTGCGGTTCATGGGGCCGGGCGCGGCCTATGCCCATATCGCCATGAGCCAGGCGATTGCCGATTCCGGCCTGACCGAGGATGATATCGTGAACCCGCGCACGGGCCTGGTCGCAGGTTCGGGCGGGCCGTCGACCAGCGCCATGCTGGCGGCGCATCAGGCGGTGTTGAGCAGCGGTGCGACCAAGCGGATCGGGCCCTTTGCGGTGCCCAAGTGCATGTGCTCGACGATTTCGGCCAACCTCGCCACCGCGTTCCGGATCAAGGGCCTGAACTATTCCATCACCTCGGCCTGCTCGACCTCGCTGCATTGCATCGGCAATGCCGCCGAACAGATCATGATGGGCAAGCAGGATGTGATGTTCGCCGGGGGCGGCGAGGAGCTGGACTGGACGCTTTCCTGCCTGTTCGACGCGATGGGCGCGATGTCGTCGAAATACAACGACACGCCCGAGAAAGCCTCGCGCGCGTTCGACCAGGATCGCGACGGGTTCGTGATCTCGGGCGGCGGCGGCATCGTGGTGCTGGAAGAGCTGGAACACGCCCTGGCGCGTGGCGCCAAGATCTATGCCGAAGTGACCGGCTATGCCGCGACCTCGGACGGGCACGACATGGTGGCGCCTTCGGGTGAAGGCGGCGAACGGGCGATGCGGCTGGCGGTGTCCACCCTGCCCGAGGATCGCAAAATCAGCTATATCAACGCGCATGGCACCTCGACCCCGGTCGGTGACCTGGGTGAGGTCGAGGCGGTGCGCCGTGTCTTTGGCGAGGGCCGCGTGCCGCCGATCAGTTCGACCAAGTCGATGACGGGTCACGCACAGGGGGCGGCGGGCGCGCTCGAGGCGATTTTCTGTCTCTTGATGCTGGAACACGATTTCATCACGCCCTCGATCAATGTCGAAACGCTGGCCGAGGGCATTCGCCCCGGCGAGGTTGCGACCAAATACGTGGAAAATGCCGGATTGGATTCGGTCATGACCAACAGTTTCGGCTTTGGCGGCACCAACGGTTCGATGGTGCTGAGCAAGTTCAGGGGGTAAGGACGCATGTCGGACATACTAAAGGGCAAACGCGGCCTTATCATGGGCGTGGCCAACGATCATTCGATTGCCTGGGGCATTGCGCGGGCAATGCACCATGCGGGGGCCGAACTGGCCTTTACCTATCAGGGTGAGGCATTCGGCAAACGGCTGGAGCCGCTGGCGGCAAGCATCGGCAGCGATTTCATGGTCGATGCCGATGTTACCAACGACGAGTCGCTTGACCGCGCCTTTGCCGAACTGTCGGCGCGCTGGCCGACGATCGACTTTGTCGTGCATGCGATCGCCTATTCGGACAAGTCGGAACTGACGGGGCGGTTCCTGAACACCACCCGGGCGAATTTCAAACATTCGATGGACGTGTCGGCCTACAGTTTCATCGAGGTGGCGCGCCGCGCCTATCCCTTGATGCAGGAAAACGGCGGCTCGCTGCTGACCCTGACCTATCAGGGGTCGAACCGGGTTGTGCCGAACTACAACGTAATGGGCGTGGCCAAGGCGGCGCTGGAATCGGCGACACGCTATCTGGCCAACGACCTGGGTCCGGACGGCATCCGCGTGAACGCGATCTCGCCCGGCCCGATGAAGACGCTTGCCGGCGCCGCCATCGGCGGGGCGCGCAAGACCTTCAAGTTCTGCGACCAGAACGCACCGCTCCGGTCGAACGCAACGCTGGAGGCAGTGGGCGGAACCGCGGTCTACCTGGCATCCGACGCGGGCGCCTGCACCACGGGCGAGATCATCCGGGTCGATGGCGGGTTCCATGTTCTGGGCATGCCGCAGCCCGAATCCATGTAGCGCCACAGAGCCGCGTAACAGCCAGAGATGAACAAGGCCCTGCTCTATCCGAGCAGGGCCTTTTGCTTAGTTGATCGACACGATCTCGATGTCGAAGATCAGGTCCTGACCGGCCAGCGGATGGTTGGCATCAAGCGTCACGGTGGCCTCGGTCACCTCGACCACGGTGACCGGGATGATCCGGCCATCGGGGGCCTGCATCTGCAACTGGGTTCCCAGATCCACCGGGATGTCGTCTGGGATACCTTCGCGCGGGATCGCCTGGCGCGCTTCGGGATTGAGTGGGCCATAGGCGTCGACACAGGCGATTTCCACCCGCTTCTTTTCGCCCACCGCCATACCGGGCAACGCCTGATCGAGACCGGGAATGATCTGGCCAGACCCCACCTCGAACTGCAACGGGTCGCGCCCTTCGGAACTGTCGAAGGTGTTCCCGTCGAGCAGGGTTCCGGTGTAGTGGATGCGTACCGTGTCGCCTTGTTTGATCTGGGTCATGCCGTCCTTGCCTTGTATTCGCTGAAAGAACGGCCAGCCTAAGGTTTGTCACACCAATGTAAACCCCGGCCCCTTTTACCCGGTTTCAACCTGTGCAAATCTTCGCCGCAATCAGGAGGAGCCACATGCCGATCACAACCTGCGTCTTCGACGCCTATGGCACGCTGTTCGACGTGGCGGCTGCCGCCCGTCAGGCCGCGTCTGAACCCGCCTATGCCGCGATGAAGGATTGCTGGCCGCAACTGGCGTCGCATTGGCGGCTGAAACAGCTGCAATACAGCTGGCTGCGCGCGATCACCGGGGCGCATACGAGTTTCTGGGAGGTGACCCAGAACGGGCTCGACTGGGCACTGGATGCGGTCGACCTGGCCGGTGACCCGGCCCTTCGCCAGCGGCTCTTGGATCTTTACTGGGAGCTTCAGGCCTATCCCGAGGTGCCGGATATGCTCAAGGCGCTGAAGGCGGCGGGCAAGCAGACCGCGATCCTGTCGAACGGATCGCCCGACATGCTGGACGGCGCCGTGCAATCGGCGGGGTTGGGCGCGGTGCTGGATGATGTCCTGTCGGTGGAAAGCGTGGGCATCTTCAAGCCCGACAGGCGGGTCTATGACCTCGTTGGACAACGCTTCGGCTGCGCCCCGGACGAGGTGCTCTTTGTCTCGTCCAACGGCTGGGATGCCGCCGCCGCCGCTGGCTACGGCTTTCGCACCGCCTGGGTGAACCGCGCGGGCGAACCGGTGGACCGCCTGCCCTGGTTCCCGGACACGATCCTGTCGGACCTGACCGGCATACCTGCCCTGGCGGAGGTGTGATGCCGGAGTTCAAGACCAGCGACGGGTTGCGGCTCCACTTCGAGGACGAAGGCAGCGGCGCGCCCCTCTTGTGCCTGGCCGGTCTGACCCGGTGCAGCCGCGATTTCGAATTCCTGCGCCCGCATGTGCGCGACCTGCGCCTGATCCGGCTGGATTACCGGGGGCGGGGTCGCTCGGATCATGACCCCGACTACATGAACTACAATATCCTGCGCGAAGGGCACGACGCGCTTGAACTACTGGATCATCTGGGGCTGGAAAAGGTCACGGTACTAGGCACCTCGCGCGGCGGGATGATTGCCATGACCCTGGCAGCCAGCCACCCCGAACGTCTGTCCGGCGTCATCCTCAACGATGTGGGTCCGGTGATCGAACCGGCCGGAATTGCCCGGATCATGGAGTATGTGGGCCGCAAGCCGGTCTCGAAAACCCATGAACAGGCGGCGCAGGTCCTGAAGGACGCGATGGAGGCACAGTTTCCCGGCGTTCCGCTGGAGATCTGGCGCAAGCAGGCCGAAATCCAGTACGAGGCGACCGAAGGCGGCCTGGCGCTGCGCTATGACGACCGCCTGCACAAGGCGCTGCTGGAACAGGCGGCGGCAGGGGCGATCCCGGATCTGTGGATGTTCTTCGAGGCGCTGCGCGGGATTCCGACCGGCGTGGTGCGCGGGGCCAATTCCGACATTCTGGGCGCCGGGACACTGGCCGAGATGCACCGCCGTCACCCGGGGCTGATCTCGGCAGAGGTGCCCGACCGGGGACACGTACCCTTTCTGAACGAACCGCAATCGCTTGACATCATCCGCCGCATTCTGGAGGCCGCATGAGTTCCATTGAGATGATCGAGGCCGCCGCCAGGCGGCTTGCCGGCCATGCCCGCCGCACACCGCTGCTCAGTTCGCCCTTTCTGGACGAGATCGCCGGGCGGCGCCTGCTGGTCAAGCCCGAGTGCCTGCAACATACCGGCAGCTTCAAGTTTCGCGGTGCCTGGTCGGCGATTTCGGCACTCGACCCCGAGATCCGCGCCCGGGGAGTCATCGCCTTTTCCTCGGGCAATCACGCGCAGGGTGTGGCCCATGCCGCCACGCTGCATGGCATATCCTCGGTCATCGTGATGCCATCGGACGCGCCAAAGCTGAAGATCGAGAACACCCGCGCATTGGGGGCCGAGGTCGTGCTGTACGACCGGGGCCGCGAAAGCCGCGAAGAGATCGGGGCGAACCTGGCAAGCGAACGCGGCCTGACCCTGATCAAACCCTATGACGAGCCGCAGGTCATCGCGGGTCAAGGAACCGTCGGCCTGGAAATTGCGCAGCAGGCGGCCGAAATAGGCATCAAACGCGTCGAGGTTCTGGTCTGCTGTGGCGGCGGTGGTCTGACTTCGGGGGTTGCTCTGGCATTGCATCATCATGCCCCCGATATGCGCGTCAGACCGGCCGAGCCCGAAGGGTTTGACGACACCCGGCGTTCGCTGGCCAGCGGAACGATCAGCCGCAACGCCAGCGAGACCGGCAATATCTGCGACGCCATCCTGACCCCGCAACCGGGGCAGATCACCTTTCCGATCCTGCAACGTCTCTGCGGACCGGGACTGGCGGTGAGCGAGGACGAGGCGCTGCATGCGATGGCACTGGCATTCCTGCGGCTGAAGATCGTTCTGGAACCCGGCGGCGCGGTTGCGCTGGCCTCGGCCCTGTTCCGCGGCAGCGCATTGCAGGGAGATACGGTTATCGCGGTCGCATCCGGCGGCAATGTCGATGCCGGCGTGTTCCGGCAGGCCCTGGACCGCTACGCATGATCCATAGGCTTTCGGCGAATTGACGCCATGCGGCGTCAATTCAACTTTACCTGACCCAAGGGCAATTTGTAGGCTAAGTACCAAGAAACGGGGAGACGAGCCATGCGATTTGCCGATCTGGGTGACATACGGCTGCATTACAGAATCGACGGCGATCCAGACGGCGCGCCGGTGGTGTTTGCCAATTCACTTGGCACCGATTTGCGGCTCTGGGACCCGATCCTGCCCTATCTGCCCCCCGGTCTGAAACTGATCCGCTACGACAAGCGCGGTCACGGGCTGAGCGACGCGCCCGCCGCGCCCTATACGATGGGGGCGCTGGTGCGCGACGTCGAGCGGCTGCTTGACATGCTCGAAGTGCGCGATGCCCTGTTCGTGGGCCTGTCCATCGGCGGCATGATCGGTCAGGGGCTGGCGGTCAAGCGGCTCGATCAGGTCCGCGCCCTGGTCCTGTCGAATACCGGCGCCAAGATCGGCACCAAGGAGATGTGGGACCAGCGGATCGCTGCGGTGCAGTCGGGTGGCATCGAATCGCTGGCCGACGCGGTGATGGAGCGCTGGTTCTCGCGCGCGTTCCGCGCCACGCCCGAACTGGGCCTGTGGCGCAACATGCTGGTGCGGCAACCGGCGCAGGGCTATGCCGGGTGCAGCGCGGCGATTTCCGGTACCGATTTCTATACGCCCACCAGCGGGTTGCGCCTGCCCTGCCTGGGTATCGCCGGGGATGAGGATGGCGCGACACCGCCAGATCTGGTGCGCGAAACCGTGGACCTGATCCCGGGGTCGAAGTTCCACCTGATCCGCAAGGCGGGCCACCTGCCCTGTGTGGAACAGCCCGAAAACTATGCCGCGCGGCTGGTGCAGTTCCTGCGCGACACGGGTCATATCTGAGTAGGAGAAGCATACATGGCCGATTTCCTGTTGGTGCATGGATCCTGCCACGGAGCGTGGTGCTGGCGCGACCTGATCCCCGCCTTGCAAGAACGCGGCCATACCGCACGCGCGATCAACATGCCCAGCCACGGGTCCGACGTAACACCAATCGCCGAGGTCACGTTGGAGAGCTGCCGCGACGCGGTGCTGGACGCCAGCACCCCCGATACCTTGATCGTGGGGCACAGCTGGGGCGGCTACCCGATCAGCGCGGCGGCGGAACATGACCCGCAGGCGATGCGCGGGCTGGTTTACTTGTGTGCCTATGTCCCGATCTCGGGCCTGTCGATGGTCGAGATGCGCAAGCGGGCCAAGCGGCAGCCGTTGTTGCAGGCGGTGATGAAATCCGACGATGGCCAGTCCTTTACCATCGACCCCGAGCAGGTACCGGCGTTGTTCTACCACGACTGCCCGCCCGAGCGGGTGCTCTACGCGCAACCACGCCTCTGCCCGCAGGCGATCAAACCGCAAAGCACACCGCTCACCGTGACCGATCGTTATTACGGGGTGCCCAAGGCCTATATCCGCTGCGCCGACGACCGGACCATTCCCCCCGAATACCAAGAGGAGATGACCACGGACTGGCCATTGGACAGGGTTCATGTCATGAACAGCTCTCACTCGCCGTTCTTTGCCGACCCGCAAGGTCTGGCGCGTCTGCTGACCCGGATCGAAGGACAGTTCTGATGGCCGCATCGGTCTTTGACAGCGCGCATCTAGCACGCCTATTTCCGACCGCCGAGGTCGGGCGCCTGTTCACCGACGGGGCGGAACTGCGCGCCATGCTGCTGACCGAAGGGATGCTGGCCAAAGCGCAGGGCGAGTTAGGCGTGATCCCCAAGGACAGCGCAGGCGCGATTCAGCGCGCGGCGATGGAAATCCACCTCGACCCCGGCGCGCTGGCCCAGGCGACGGGTGCCAACGGCGTTTCGGTCCCGGCGCTGGTGGCGGCCTTTCGAACCGAGATGCAAGCCCCCGAACATGCGCAATATGTGCATTGGGGCGCGACCTCGCAGGATATCCTCGACACCGGCCTGATGCTGAGGCTGCGTCAGGCGGTGTCAGTTGTCGAACGTGATCTGGTCCAGATCCTGACCGCACTGGCCGGACTGGCGGAGACACATGCTGATTTGCCCATGGCCGCGCGCACCTATGGTCAGCATGCGACGCCGACCAGTTTCGGCGCGTTGGTCGCCGCCTGGGGCGAGCCGTTGATCAACCTGTTGGGTGAACTGCCCGAGTTGCGTCGGGCCTGCCTTGTGGTCTCTTTGTCCGGGGCGGCGGGCACCTCTTCGGCACTTGGCCCCAAGGCCGCCAAAGCAAGGGCGGCGCTGGCCAGGCTGCTCAATCTCGGCGATCCCGGCCGCAGTTGGCACACCGACCGTACCCCGGTCCTGCGACTGGCAGACTGGTTCACCCGCGTCGGGCTGGCGCTTGGCAAGATGGGCGAGGATCTGACCGAACTGACCCAGACCGGGATCGGAGAGATTTCGCTTGGCTTGGGCGGGTCGTCGTCCACCATGCCGCAGAAACAGAACCCCGTCGGCCCCGCCGTGATGGTGGCTCTGGCCCGGCAGGGTGCCGGGCTGCTGGCGGTTCTGCACGGGGCGGCAATGCACAGACACCAGCGCGACGGGGCGGCCTGGTTCACCGAATGGATGTGTCTGCCGCAGATCGTACTGGGCGCTGCGGCGGCGGCACAGACGGCTGTGGGGCTGAGCGAAGGGCTGAAGCCTGACGCAAAGGCGATGGCCGATGCCCTGACCGGGGGCCTCGACCTGATCCATGCCGAGGCGCTGAGCTTTGCGCTGGCCGGGCTGATGCCACGCCCCGAGGCGCAGGCGAGAACCAAGGCCCTGTGCAAGGAGGCCGCCGACACGGGCACACCGCTGAAGCAGATGATTGCCCGGGACTGGCCGCAGCTGGATGCCGCCGCCCTGACCGACCCCGCACAGCAGATGGGCCGCGCGGCGGACGAGGCCCGCGCCTTTGCCGCGCGTGTCCGGGATCTGACCCTGGAATAGAGGGTTTGCAACCGCCGGGCGCCCGGCTAGTGTCCGGGAAACTAAACCAGACGGTTCAGAATGCGGCTGCCTTTCCTCTTCATCCTGATCACGGTGATGATCGACGCGATGGGTATTGGCCTGATCATGCCGATCATGCCCGACCTGATCGTCGAGGTGCAGGGCGGTACGCTGGCCGATGCCGCGTTCTGGGGCGGTATCCTCAGCACGGCTTTCGCGGCAATGCAGTTCCTCTTTGCGCCGGCGGTCGGTAGTCTCAGCGATGCGGTGGGACGGCGACCGGTGCTGCTGGTTTCACTCTTCGTCATGGCGCTCGACTATGTGGTGATGGCGCTGGCCGGGACGATCTGGCTCTTGCTGCTGGGGCGGCTGGCGGGGGGCATCACTGCCGCCACACATTCCACTGCCGCAGCTTACATGGCCGACGTATCCTCTGCGGAGCAGAAGGCCGCCCGGTTCGGTCTGCTGGGCGCGGCCTTTGGCCTGGGCTTTGTTCTCGGGCCGCTGGTCGGCGGGTTGCTGGGTGAGTTCGGCACGCGTGCCCCGTTCTGGGCGGCGGCAGTGCTGGCCGGGCTGAACTTCATCCTTGGCCTGTTTGTGATGAACGAGACGGTGACTGACGCCAACCGGCGGCCTTTCAACTGGTCCAACGCCAATCCGCTGGGTGCGTTCCGGATGCTGGGCAAGGTGCCCGGTCTCAAGGGGCTTTTGTGGGCCTATTTCCTCTATTCCGTGGCGATCTACGTCTATCCTGCGATCTGGTCCTATTTCTCGCAGGAACGGTTCGGCTGGTCGCCACGCATGATCGGCCTGTCGCTGGCGATCTTTGGGTTCCTGATGGCCGTCGTGCAAGGCGTTCTGTTGCCGCGCGTCACCCGCCGCATCGGCGAGCGGCGCACGGTGATATGGGGCCAGGTGTTCGACTTTGCCGGGTTCGGCGCGCTGGCCTTCATCACCAGCGGCACGCTGGCGCTGATCCTGATCCCGATTACCGCGATGGGTGCAATCGTGCCGCCCGCCTTGCAGGCGATCATGTCGCGCAGCGTGGCCGATGACCAGCAGGGCGCGTTGCAGGGCGTGATGACGGCGGTACATGCCCTGTCGATGATCGTCTCGCCCTTGTTGATGGCCAGCGTATTCGCCCGGTTTACCGGGCCGGATGCACCGATCTATCTGCCCGGCGCGCCGTTTCTGGTTGCGCTTCTCCTGATGGCGGGCGGGCTGGTGATCTTTCTGCGCACCAGAACTGCCGCCGCGTAACACAAACGTATCTGCCGGTTTCCGCCTTGCGGCATGGACCCCAAGCGTTCACCCTGTCGGCAAGACAATTCGGGGAGAAGACAGGTATGCAGACCATCCGTGCCGCCGTATGCCACGCGTTCAAGGAACCTTTGGTGATCGAGGACATCCTGCTGGCCCCGCCCGGCACCGGCGAGGTCGAGGTGACGCTGGACGCGGTCGCGATCTGCCATTCCGATATTTCCTATGCCGAGGGCGCGTGGGGCGGGCATCTGCCCGCGGTCTATGGGCACGAGGCAGCCGGAACCATCAGCGCGGTCGGCACCGGCGTGCAGGGGTTCGAGATCGGCGATCCGGTGGTGGTGACCCTGATCCGGTCCTGCGGCACCTGCCCCAACTGTGCCGGTGGCAAGCCCACGATCTGCGAAAGCCCCTATGACGGGGTCAAGGGGCCACTCAGAACCACCGACGACAAGCCGCTGCTCCAGGCGATGGCTTGCGGGGCCTTTGCCGAAAAGGTGGTGGTCAGCCAACGCCAGATCGTCAGGATCCCCGCCGACATGGGCCGGGACGTGGCCTGTCTGCTCTCCTGCGGAGTGATCACCGGGGTTGGTGCGGCGGTCAATGCCGCGCAGCTGCGCGCCGGGCAGGATGTGGTGGTGATCGGCGCCGGGGGAGTCGGCCTAAACGCGATTCAAGGTGCCCGCATCGCGGGTGCACGCCGCATCGTCGCTGTAGACATGACCGAGGAAAAGCTGGAGATCGCCCGCGCGTTCGGCGCCACCCATGGCGTTCTGGCGACCGGTCAGAAACCCTGGCGCGCGGCCTACAAGGCGCTTGGCGGGCGCGGTGCGGACGCGGTGCTGGTCACGGTCGGCGCCGTGCGTGCCTATGACGAGGCGCCCAAGTACCTGGGCTGGGGCGGCCGGGTGGTGATGATCGGCATGCCCCATTCGGGCGGCATGGCGCAATACGAGCCGATGGGGGCCTCTTTCCAGGGCCATGGCTTCATCGGGTCCAAGATGGGCGATGTGGTGATCCAGCGCGATATCCCGTGGATGATCGACCTCTACCAGCAAGGCCGCCTGAAACTGGACGAGCTGATCTCGGGCCGCTGGACGCTGGAGCAGATCAACGAGGCGATTGCCGACACCAAGACCGGCTCGGCAAAGCGCAACGTGATCCTGTTCAACCGCTGAGGGGCGTTATTGCCTGCCGATCAGCGCGGCATAGAAATTGATGCCGCGTTCGATGTTGGCAATCGACAGGCGCTCATCGATCCCGTGGAACCGGGCCAGGTCATCGCCTTCGATCTGGAACGGGTTGATGCGATAGGCGGCATCTGCGGCCTTGGCATAGTGGCGCGCATCGGTTGCCGCGATGGTCAGACCCGGCACCGATGCAATCGGGCCGAACACCTCTCGAATCGATGCTTCGACATCCTTGAACCCGGGGCCTTGCGAATCCGACACCGGCGAGGCGGGCGAGGCCAGGTCACGATCGGCAACAATCTCGATCCCTTCGTCGTCTATCGCGGCTTTAACATGCGCCAATACATCGTCGATACTGTCACGCGGATGCAGGCGGAAATTGATCGTCGCCACCGCCCGCGTCGGCAGCACGTTTTCCTTGGGCGAGCCTTCGAGCATCGTCGGCGCGGTGGTGGTGCGCAGCATGGCATCGGTCGAGGGCGAACCTGACAGGATGCCTTCGAGCACCGGACCGAACAGCCAGCGATTGGCAAAGATGGCGCGTTTGTCGAGGGTAAAATGGCGCCCAAGCGCATCGAAGAACTCGGCCGAAACCCCGCTCAGCCCGCCGGGCATCGGGGCCTCTTGCAAGCGCGCCACGGCGCGGGCCAACTGCCCGACAGCGGTCTGACGTGGCGGCATCGAGGAATGACCGCCTTCTGCATGGGCGACAAGCTGGATGGTCAAATATCCCTTTTCCGCCAGATTGATACTAGCCACCGGCACGTCGAGGCCGGGGATGATCTTGTCCAGCACGAACGACCCCTCGTCCAGCACCCAAGCCAGTTGCACCCCCTGCCCGCGCAGGTGATCGGCCACCGCGATGGCCCCCAGACCGCCGGTTTCCTCATCCCCGCCAAAGCTGAAATAGATCGTGCGTTCCGGCGTGAACCCGTCGTTGATCAGCTTCTCGGCGGCAGTCAACGCGGCGATCAACGCCCCCTTGTTATCCAGTGTCCCGCGCCCCCAGACGAAACCATCGGCCACCACACCGGCAAAGGGGGGATGGTCCCATTCGCCCAATGTGTCTTCGGTTACCGGCACCACGTCATAGTGCGCCGCGAGCATCACCGGCGGCAGGTCCGGGTTCGTGCCCTGCCACTTGTACAGCGGTGTCACAGGCTCAAGCAGGGTGCGCTCCATCACCCGGTGCACGGCGGGGAACCTTTCCTGGAGAAACGCCAGGAAGCCCGGGAAATCCGGATGCGACATATCCGTGGACACGGTGCGGAACCGGACGGCCTCGGCCAGATCCTGCGCCGCCTGACCGACATCGGCACCAACGGAGAACGGCTCGGACGCTGCAACCTGCGCGGGCCGGTATTGAACCGTCTTGACGGCGATCACCGCTACAAGGATCACCAGCAGCAGCGCCAGCCCGGCCAGAATGCGTTTGATCATGACATGCGTCTCCCCGTGTCGCCGTTGGTTGATGGGCGCCGCGCCAGACTGCCCAAAGCCTTACGGCAAGTCACCCCAGACGTGGCGTTAGCGATTTGCACCAAAAGTGCATTGGCGACACCGCTTGCCGCATTCGGTATTGCGAAACGGCCAAGCCACCTGCACCCTCGCCCGCAAAAGGGAGACACATATGCGTCTGCAAGACCTCGACATCATTGTCACAGCGCCCCCGGCACCGGGTTGGGGCGGGCGCTATTGGATCCTCGTCAAGGTGACCACCGATACCGGCATCACCGGCTGGGGCGAGTGTTATGCCTCGTCCGTTGGGCCGCAGGCGATGACCCATGTCATCCGCGACGTGTTCGACCGGCACATGGCGGGCGAGAACCCCGAGAATATCGAACTGATGTTCCGCCGCGCCTATTCCAGCGGCTTTACCCAGCGGCCCGACCTGACCGTGATGGGCGCCTTCTCGGGGCTGGAAATTGCCTGTTGGGACATCCTGGGCAAGGATCGCGACCGGCCGGTTCATGCCCTCATCGGCGGGCGGATGAACGAGCGCATCCGCGCCTATACCTATCTCTACCCGTTGCCGCATCACGAGCAGGGCCCGTTCTGGACCTCGCCCGATCAGGCCGCCGAATGCGCCGCCGAAATGGTACGCCGGGGCTATACGGCGGTCAAATTCGACCCGGCCGGACCCTATACCATCCGGGGCGGGCATATGCCCGCGATGACCGACATTGCCCTGTCGGTGGCCTTTTGCAAGGCAATCCGCGAAGCGGTGGGCGACAAGGCGGACTTGCTCTTTGGCACGCACGGCCAGTTCAACACTGCGGGCGCAATCCGGCTGGGACAGGCGCTGGAGCCCTACTCGCCGCTCTGGTTCGAGGAACCGACCCCGCCCGACAATATCGAGGATATGGCCCGCGTCGCCCGCAACGTGCGCATCCCGGTGGCCACCGGCGAGCGCATGACCACCAAGGCCGAGTTTGGCGCTGTGCTGCGCGCGGGCGCGGCCGAGATTCTGCAACCGGCGCTGGGGCGCGCGGGCGGTATCTGGGAGATGAAGAAGGTCGCTGCCATCGCCGAGCTGTTCAACGCGCAGATGGCGCCGCACCTCTATGCGGGGCCGATCGAATGGGCGGCCAACATCCAGCTTGCGGCGTCAATCCCGAACATCCTGCTGCTTGAAAGCATCGAAACCCCGTTCCACGATGCGCTGATCAAGGGCTCGATCCGGGTCGATAACGGATTTGTGATTCCGTCAGATGCCCCCGGCCTGGGGATCGAGGTCGACGAGGAACTTGCGCGTGCACACCCGTTTACCGGCCGTGACCTGCATCTGAACATGCAGGAAGCCCCCTGCGACTATCTGAACGGAAACGCGTTCCAGGGGGGTGCCCCCGCAATGGAGGGGTGACAGCCTGCCGGTCCTTGATGCATATTATCGCCGTTATACAACAGGACCATTGGCGTGACGCTCAGTACCCCGCAACTCATCAAACCCGCGATACCACAAGACATGGAAAGCCGCGCGGCACATGCCGCCGCCTTTCTCAAGACACTCGCCCACGAAGGGCGATTAATGATCTTGTGTCACCTTGGGGCGGGCGAAAAATCCGTGGGCCAACTGGAAAACCTGCTGGACATCCGGCAGGCGGCCGTCAGCCAGATGCTGGCCCGGCTGCGCGAAGAGGGGCTGGTTTCTACCCGCCGCGAAGGCAAGACCGTTTTCTACTCGTTGTCGGACACCAATACCGAACAGCTGATCGGCCTGCTCTATTCGCTGTTCTGCGGCACCGAGTAAGGCCGGGCAACCGCCGGATCAGAACTCAGAAACCCGGTAGGCGCGAGGTGTCAGCCCGGTCCAGCTGCGAAAGGCGCGGATAAAGGCGCTGGCCTCGCTGAACCCGGTGCGTTCGGCGATCTCTTCGACCGCGGCGTCGGTTGTTGTCAGCAGCCTGACGGCCATGTCGCGCCGGACCTGCTTGCGGATGTCGGAGTAATCGACCCCGTCGCGTTTCAGACGGCGGCGCAGTGTATGCGGCGCGATACCCAGCGTGGCCGCGATCAGCGCCATATCCGGCAAGGTCCCATCGGCGCTCAGCAGGGTCTCGACTGCAACAGCGACCTCCAGCGGCAGACCAGCGGTGCCATCTTGCGGCAGGAACGCATCAAGCGGCGTGCGCCGGGCATAGGCGGCGGCCTGCTCCTCGGTCCGCAGGACCGGCAGACGGCACAGCGAAAGCGGGATCGCGATGCCGCTGCCTGTCTGCCCAAACTGCATCGGCGCCCGATGGAACATGGCGCGATATGCCGACGCATGACCCGGTGCGGGATAGTCGAACCACGCGCCATTGATCGCGCCACGATTGCCCACCATCCAGGCCAGCATCCGGCTGACCAAGACCAGCACCATCTCGACCGCCGCGTTATTGAGTACCTCGCGCCCCGGAATGCGCGTCATCTCGAACAGCAGGTTGGCACCGTTCTCCCGCAGCGAATAGCGAAAGGAGTTATCCATCAGGTCCATGAAAGTAGCCGCACGGGCATAGGCCTCACCCAGCGTGTCGGCATGGCTGACATGGGCGGCCATGATCGCATGTGTCCCCACCCGCTGCGGGCGCTGCTGCAATCCGGCCAGTTCGTCATCCAGTGTCAGTGTCACCGCGCGCACCAGACGCACGAAATCGGGCGCCTCCAGCGCACCGACAACACCCGGCAGCCCCGCACGCGCCAGAATACCCGCCGGATCGGCACCGCGCGCCACCGCGCCTTCGAGGATGTTGGCGACAATCGCCGCCGGGATCGTGACCGCCATACCTGTCACTTAATGTCTATTTTTCTGCACGGCCAGATCATTGTGTTCCGCCCACCCCCACCCCTAGGCTGTCGCCAAACCTTCAGGAGGAATGGTCATGGCAACATCCGCCTATATCTATGACGCCCTGCGCACGCCCCGCTCGCGCGGCAAGTCCAGCGGCGCGCTTTACGAAGTGAAGCCGATCCAGCTGGCCGCCGGTCTCTTGCGCGAAATGCAGGCCCGTCACGACATGGACACCGCGCGCGTGGGCGACGTGATCCTGGGCTGCACCGCGCCGGTGGGCGATCAAGGCGCCTGCGTCGCCAAGGCCGCCGTACAGGCCGCCCATTGGGACGAGGCGGTGCCGGGGGTCCAGCTTGACCGCTTCTGCGCCTCGGGGCTTGAGGCGGTGAACATGGCCGCCGCCAAGGTCGGATCCGATCAGGAGGAGCTGGTGGTTGCGGGCGGCATCGAATCGATGAGCCGCATCCCCATGCTCAGCCAGGGCGGCGCGATGTTCACCGACCCCGATTTCGTGATCGATCAGAACTCGGCCCCGCAAGGCATCGGCGCAGACCTGATCGCAACCATCGACGGTTACAGCCGCGAGGATGTGGACGCGTTCGCGATGGAAAGCCAGCGCCGCGCCGCGCATGCGCGCGACAGCGGCTGGTTCGACCGCTCTGTGGTGCCGGTGAAGGATGAGAACGGCCTGACCATCCTGGAGCGGGACGATTTCATCAAGCCCGATACAGACATGCAAAAACTGGGCGCGCTAAACCCCTCTTTCGCCGGGATGGGCGCCTTTGGCTATGATGACATGGCGCTGGCCAAGTATCCCCAGGTGGCCCGCATCAACCATGTGCATACGCCCGGCAACAGCTCGGGCATTGTCGACGGGTCCTCCGCCGTGCTGATCGGCTCGGAAAGGGCAGGCCGAGATCTGGGGCTGGAACCGCGCGCGCGCATCGTCTCGGCCACCGTCATCGCCACCGATCCGGTGATCATGCTGGCAGGTCCCGGCCCTGCGGCCAAGAAATGCCTCGCCAAAGCGGGGTTGAAGGTCTCGGACATCGACATCTGGGAAATCAACGAGGCCTTTGCCTCGGTCGCGCTGCGCTACATGAAGGATCTGGATATCGACCACGAGATCACCAATGTGAACGGCGGCGCCATCGCCATGGGCCACCCGCTGGGCGCCACCGGGGGCATGCTGGTTTCGACCGTGCTGGATGAGTTGGAGCGCCGGGGCGCCAAACGGGCGATGATCTCGCTCTGTGTCGGTGGCGGCATGGGCATCTCGACCCTGATCGAACGTCTGTAAGGGAGCGGCAGAATGGGTGACTTTCACTACACAAAGGATGCCGATGGCATCGTCACCGTGACCATGGACATGGACGGGCCGGTCAACGCGATGAATGCCGAGTTCTGGCCGCTCTTTGCCGCGACCATGGACCGGCTTGAGGCGGAACCGGAGCTGAAAGGCGTGATCTGGACCTCGGCCAAGGACACTTTCTTTGCCGGGGGCGATTTGAAGATGCTGAAAAGCATCGAGCCCGACGGGGTCGAGGCGCTGTTTCAATCGGTCGAGGCGACCAAGGCCGTGATGCGCCGGATGGAGAAGCAGCCGGTGCCCCATGTCGCCGCGATCAACGGCGCGGCTCTGGGTGGCGGGTTCGAGATCTGTCTGGCCTGCAATCATCGTATCGCCGCCGACAATCCGAAAACCAAGATCGGCCTGCCCGAGGTCACGCTGGGCCTGTTGCCCGGCGGCGGCGGCGTCGTGCGCCTGACCTGGATGCTGGGTCTGGAAGGCGCGATGCCATTCCTGCTCGAAGGGCGGCAGGTGTCGCCCGACAAGGCGCTGAAGGCCGGGCTGATCCACGAGGTGGTGCCTGCTGATCAACTCCTGACCCGCGCCAAGGAATTTATCCTGTCGGTGCAGGGGGATGCGGCGGCGGTGACCCAGCCCTGGGATACCAAGGGCTACAAGATCCCCGGCGGACCATCGTCCGCGCCGCATAACATGACCCGCATCGCGGGTGCCGCCGCGATGCTCTACAAAAAGACGCGCGGGCTGATGCCTGCGCCCGCGCGTATCCTCGACATCATGACCGAGGCAGCGGGCAAGGTCGATTTCGACACTGCGACCCGGTATGAAAGCCGCCGTTTCGTGTCGCTGACCCCGCTTGCCAGCACCAAGAACATGATCGAGACGCTGTTTTTTGGCATGAACAAGGTCAATGGCGGCGCCAGCCGGCCGAAAGGCGTTCCGCCCTCCAAGGTGCAGCGCCTTGGCATCCTGGGCGCCGGCATGATGGGACAGGGCATCGCCTTTTCCGCGGCCACGGCAGGGCTGCCCGTGGTGCTCAAGGACCAGACGATGGAAGCTGCCGAGCGCGGCAAGGCCTATACCGCCACTCTCTTGGACAAGCGGATGAAACAGGGCCGGATGAGCGCCGGGGAGCGCGAGGCGGTGCTGGCCTTGATCACCCCGACCAACAAGGCCGACGACCTGAAAGGCTGCGACCTGATCATCGAGGCTGTGTTCGAAAAGATCGACATCAAGGATGCGGTGCTGGCCGAGCATGAGACGCTGTTGGCCGAAAATGGCATCTGGGGGTCCAACACCTCGACCCTGCCGATCACCCGGCTGGCCACGGGCGCCGCGCGGCCCGAGAATTTCGTCGGCCTGCATTTCTTTTCACCCGTCGACAAGATGCCGCTATTGGAGATCATCGCGGGCGAGAAGACCTCGGACGAGACGCTGGCGCGCGCCTTCGACTTTGCCCGCCAGATCCGCAAGACCCCGATCATCGTGGGTGACAGCACCGGCTTTTACACCTCGCGCACCATCGGAACCAAGATCATCGAGGCGGTGGAACTGGTGGCCGAGGGGCATGACCCGGTGCGCGTCGACAACCTGTCGCGCCTCACCGGCATGCCCACCGGCATGCTGTCGCTGCTCGACGAGGTGCAGATCAAGCTGGTGACCGACATCTACAACACCCAGGTGGAAATGGGCCTTTTGGACCCTGACAAGGAACAGAATCCCGCCGCCCGCGCCATGCTGGCCGAAATGATCAGCCAGCACGGCCGCCATGGCCGCGCCACGGGCAAGGGGTTCTACGACTATGACAATCAGGGCAAGACGATCTGGCCGGGGCTGACCGCCTGGCGTAAGGAGGGGGCAGATATCCCTGATGCGGATATCAAGGACCGCATCCTGTTCCGCGCCGTTCTGGAAAGCCTGCGCTGTCTGGAGGAAGGCGTGCTGCGCACGGTCGAGGATGGCAATATCGGCTCGATCCTGGGGATCGGCGCGCCGATTCATACCGGCGGGTACATCCAGTACGTCAACACCTATGGCCCGGCCCGGTTCCTGGCCCGGTGCGAGGAACTGGCGGGCAAATACGGAGACCGGTTCGCGCCGCCCGAGATCCTGAGGAAACACGTGGCCGAGGGCCGCGCCCTGGCCTGACCCCTTGGGCGCGGGGGCACCCGCGCCCTACCCTTTCAACGCCTCATCCAGCAAGATGCGCGCCGTCTCCTTGGCGTCGCAAGCGGGCTGCGCTGTGCCCAAGAGCGAGGAGGTGACGATCGCCCCCTCCTTCAGCAACAGGATCCGGCATCCCAATAACTCGGGGTCGCGGGCGCCGGCCTGCCGGGCCAGATTGGTGAAGTAATCCAGCAGGACCTGTTTGTGATGCGCGGCCTCCTGCCGGATCGGATCATCCTTGCAATTGAATTCGGCGCCCGCGTTGATGAACATGCAGCCCCGATAGCTGTCTTCCTCGAACCATTCACCAAGCGCGTCGAAACTCGCCAGGATCTTGTCGGCAGGCGTATCGGCCAGTTCGTCCACCCGCCTTTCGAACCACTCGCGAAAGCTCTCGTCGCGCAGTTTCAGCACCGCGACGATCAACTCCTCCTTGGTGCGAAAATGCTTGTACATCGAGGTCTTCGACACCCCGGTCTCGGCCACCAGCTTGTCCATACCAGTGGCATGAAACCCATCACGGTAGAACACCGTCAGGGCCTTTCGCACCAGTTCGTCTTTCTTGTTGGGCCGCATGATTCGTCCTTGGGTTACTGATCGGTACATAAACACGAAGGTCGCGATGTGCAAATCACCACCGGTAACCATTTGTCACGAAATGAAGTTTTTCCGCCACGTCCCCTGCCGCAAAGAAATCTGAACAAAAGGACTTGCAAAAGTTTACCGACCAGTACACTTTGAGGATCAGTTAACAGATCGGTACACCCAAGGATCTTCGCCATGCGACGCCGCTATGCCCTTTTCCCGCCAAGACATGTTCCCCTGCTTCTGACGCTGGCAATTCTGGCCGCTTCCATCGCCTGACACGGGATACCCCCAATGACACGCCCCCCACTGCCCCCCTTCACCGCCGAAACCGCCGCTGAAAAAGTGCGCCTGGCCGAAAACGGCTGGAACAGCCGCAGCGCCGATGTGGTGACGCCCGCCTATTCCGGCGACAGCCGCTGGCGCAACCGCGCCGAATTCGTCACCGGTCACGACGACATCCATGCCTTTCTGACCCGCAAATGGGACAAGGAGCTGGATTATCGCCTGATCAAGGAGCTGTGGGCCTGGTCCGGCAACCGCATCGCGGTGCGCTATGCCTACGAATGGCACGACGACAGCGGCAACTGGTTCCGCTCCTACGGAAACGAGAACTGGGAGTTCGACGATGATGGCCGCATGTCTGCCCGCCACACTTCGCTGAACGACCTGCCCATCACCGAGGATGAGCGCCTGTTTCACTGGCCCCTCGGGCCCCGCCCCAAAGGCCATCCCGGCCTGACCGAGCTTGGCCTCTGAACGGAGATACCACCATGCCCCGCGCTTTTTCCCAGTTGACCTTCACCCCTACCGTCCTCGCCCATCAACAGCGGATGGGTTCCGCCCGCAGCTATGCCAAGTTCATCGAGGGCGGTCCGCAGCAGGGGCATGAGATCGGGCCTGCCGAACAGGCATTCATCGAGGCGCGGGACGGGTTCTATCAGGCCACCGTGTCCGAGACCGGCTGGCCCTACGTTCAGTATCGCGGTGGGCCTGCCGGGTTCCTGCGGGTGCTGGGGCCACGCACCATCGGCTATGCCGATCTGTCGGGCAACCGCCAGTATATCTCGCGCGGCAATCTGGACGGCAATGACCGGGTAGCGCTGATCCTGATGGACTACGCCAACCAGCGGCGGCTGAAGATCCTCGGCCGGATGACATTCACCGAAGGCGCCGAGGCCGCCGCCAGTTTGCTGCCCGAGAGGCAGAACCACCCGGCCGAACGTGCCGCCATCATCGCGGTCGAGGGGCTGGACTGGAACTGTCCCCAGCACATCACACCCCGCTATACCGAGACCGAACTGGCCCCGCATTTGAACGCTCTTGGCGCCGAACTGGCGCAACTCAGAGCCGAGAATGCCCGGCTAAAAGAACAACTCTCCCGGTCTTTGTAGACCGGTCACATTACCCGCAAGACCTTCCCCCTTCATTCAATGGAGTAAACTGACATGTTCCGCGTCCTGATCCAGACCGTCACCTTCATCGCCGCAAGTTCCACTTTCTCTGCGGGAGTGATGACAGCCGCCTTTTACATTGTACCCAGCAGCATTCGGGCCGAAGCGCCGCACATGCCGAACAGTTCCCTCCTGACCGATACGCCAATGGTTGCTGTCAGTGTGAAAAACGATCTGGCACCTTGACGGCACCAAGCCCATGTTGGGGCGACACTCCCACAAGAGGACTTGACATGACTGCACATGTGGACCGGATCGCCGCCTTTTCCGATGGCGCCCAGGGCGGCAACCCCGCCGGCGTGGTCATCGCCGATCAGATGCCCGCCGCAGACGAGATGCAGCGCATCGCGGCCGAGGTCGGCTATTCCGAAACCGCCTTTGCCGCGCCACAGGGCGATGGCTGGCGGGTGCGTTACTTCGCGCCGGTGGGCGAGGTCGCCTTTTGCGGCCATGCCACCATTGCCTTGGGGGCAACGCTCGCCGGGCGGTTCGGCGACGGCACCTATGCCCTGCAGCTCAACGATGCGGGCATCTCGGTCGAAGGGCTGCGCCATGGCGACCGGGTGTTGGCGGCACTGATCTCGCCCCCCACCCGCAGCGGCGCGGTGGATGCCGAGGTGCTGGAGGCCGCTTTGGCTCTCTTTGGTCTCGACGAAAGCGATCTGGACTCCACCCTGCCCGCTGCCGTCGCCAATGCGGGCAACGACCACCTTTTACTCACGCTGCGCGACCGGTCCCGGCTGGCAGCGATGGACTACGATCTGAACCGGGGCGCCGCCTATATGCGGCTGAACGGGTTCACCACCATCAATCTGCTCTGGGTCGAGACCCCGCAGCGGTTTCACAGCCGCAACGCCTTTGCCATCGGCGGTGTGTTGGAGGATCCGGCAACCGGTGCCGCCGCCGCCGCACTGGCGGGGTATTTGCGCGAACTCGGCTGGCCGCATGGCGGTATGATCGACATCGTGCAGGGCGAGGATATGGGCGCCCGCTCGCTGCTCAGGGTTGAGATCGGCGACACCCCCGGCCAAGGCGTCCGCGTTTCGGGCAGCGCCCGCAGAATCTGACATCGATCAGGCCGTCACCACTTCGGCCTGCGATTTCAGCCAATTCACGAAGGTCTTGACCGCTGGACGCAGGACGCCTGGCCGCGTTTCGATGTAGTAGACACCGAACAGTTTCTCTGAAAACAGCTCGACTATACGTCCAGCCTCGATATCCTTTTGAAAGAACGCTCGACTGGTAAAGGTGATGCCATCCCCTCGCCTTACCGCGCTCATGATTAGGTTGCCCGGCATCTGGTGGACCACAAGCGAACGATCAGGAACCACACCATGATAGGTCAGCCACTCGGCAGCCTCGTTGGTTCCCAGTTCTTGTAGCCAAGGCAGGTCCATCAGGTCGGCGGCGTGTGACAGTTTTCTTCCCGCAACCAATTCGGGTGCGCCTATCAGAACCATGTCAGACAGCAACAACGGCTCGATATCGCCGACGGGGCGACGCTTGTCCCGGTACCTGATCGCAACATCAACGCCACCGGGCTTGAGTTCGACAAGATCAGCGGTCGGGTTCAGCATCAACGTGATGTCGGGGTTGGCCTGTTGAAACGCGGCCATGCGCGGCAACAGCCATTCAACCGCAAAAGCAGGAGACATGGTGATTTGGACTGGCCGGTTGGACAATCCGTCGGTCAGACGCTCGACACCACGCCCGATGGTGGCAAACCCGATTTCCAGATCCCGGGCCAGCGCCGCGCCTTCCTCTGTCAGTTCGATCCCGCGACCGACCCTGTTGACCAGCGGTGTTCCCAACCGGTCCTCAAGCAGCCGTACCTGCTGGCTGACAGCGGCATGAGTGACATTCAGCCGCTCGGCGGCAAGCGTGAAACTACCCGCCGCAGCCACTGCCGAAAAGGCACGCAATCCGTTCAGAGAGGGAAGCTTCATCCAATCCATTTGTAAGTTTTTCTAATATACTGCCAAATTAATTATGTTGCACGAACCATAATTTCACTCAAGATCTATAAAATCCAAAGATGGTTTCATCGACAAATAGTGAAAGACAAACTTGCCTACCGTGCCCGGCAAAGGAGGCTTCAGATGATCGTCAGTTCAACCTGTCACGAAGGCGGATGTTACTGCGGCGCCATAAGATACCGGATCGACCGAACCCCCGAGCATTCGGCACATTGCCACTGCCGGTCGTGTCAAATGGCCCTAGGCGGCGCCTTTGCGACATGGGCCAAGGTTCCCATCACCGAGTTCTCGGTCACCAAAGGCCAGATCAAGCAATGCGAAAAAACCCCGGGCGTCAGGCGTGGCTTCTGCGGCGATTGCGGCACCACCCTGACCTATGCCGCCGACACCGAGGTAGAGGGCCAGAACTGGTCGCAAGACGCCTGGTTTGCTGCGGTGACACTGGACGATCCATCAATAGTAGCGCCGCAAAACCATGTGTTTGTCTCGCACAAGCAACCATGGATCACCCTGCCCGCCGACGCGCCGGCTTTCGAGGAATTCTGACATTTCCCAAAACCTGCGAAAGGAGCACGCGATGTCAACGTCATTTTCTTACGCCTGCAAGGACTATCCCGGTATGGAATCCTGCCCCGGCAAGGTGGTTGCTCAAACCGAAGACGAGGTCTGGAAACTCATGGAGCTTCACGCGGTAATCGCTCATGGCGAGGATCCGTCCTCTTGGACCGACGAGGATCGCGCAGATTTGGCCAAGCTGATAAAGCCAGAGTAAGGATCACAGCTTTCCACGCTCTGCATTTGCGGCACGAAAGCTGCCCGGAGCACCTTTCGGAAAAAACACTTAACCCATCCAGCGGCGGACGGGAGCGTTGCTTTCCTCCAGCGGCTGGGTGATCACGTCGACCAGAGTGGGCCCGTCATGGGCAATCGCCTCGGCCAGCACACGCTCCAGATCGGTCGGGTCCTCGACCCGCCAAGATTTCACCCCATAGGCCGCCGCGATGGCCGCGTTGTCGGTGCGGTTGAAGTCGACGTTGTAGTAGCGCGCGTCCTTGTCGGCATATTGGCTGGCCTTGATCCAGCCAAAGGTCGCGTTAGAGAATACCACATAGGTGATCGGCGCCCGCGACCGGCAGACTGTCTCCAGCTCGCCCACCGTGAACCCGAACGATCCATCGCCCATCAGCGCCACGGTCTTGGATGCGGGCCGCCCGTACCAGGCGCCCAGGGCGGCCGACAGCGAATACCCCAGCGCCCCATGCGCGCGGTTGGTGATGAAATGCCGCCCTGGGCGCGGCAGCTGGTAATAGGCCGAGAAATAGGGGCAACTGGTGCCGGGATCGGACACCACGGTCGCATCCTCGGGCAGCGTGTTCATCAGCGCGCGGATCACCCGCTCGGGCCGGATCGGCGCCTGATCCGAGCGGGCCAGCACCTCGAACGCCTCGAATTTTCGCCGTTTCCTGTCTGCAATCGCCGCCGCGCCGCCAAAGGTTTCGGCCCCCTGTGCCCGCGTATCCAGCACCGCGTTCACCTCGGCCAGCGCCAGCCGCAGATCGCCCACCACCGCGACCTCGGTCCGGTAATTGGCGTTCATCACCATCGGGTCATTGTCGAAATGCACGATCCGGGTGCCGGGTTTCGGTGCCTCCCACCGCGCCGTTGTGGTCGACCCCGCCCGGCAGCCCATGAACACCACCAGATCGGCAGCCTCCATCATCTCCCATGTCTCGTCGGTGCCCCCGTTCGAGCCCACGACGCCCAGGCAGTTGGGATGGGTCTCGGCCAGCGATCCCTGCCCCGAGATCGAGGTGGCCACCGGAATGTCGAGCCGGGTAGCAAGCCGGTCCAGCTCCTCCCACGCCTGCGCGATCACCACGCCACCACCGCAGACGATGAGCGGTTTCTTCGCCGACAGGATCGCCTCCACCGCTGCCTCGGCCGCGCCGGGCGCGGGGGGCTGAGGATAGGCGGGATAGCTGGCGGTCGCCGGATCGGCCCAGATGTCGGCGACATCGACCGGGTCGTATTGCACGTCATAGGGCAGGCCGATATGCGCCGCCCCAGACCGCCCCGTTGTCATAGCGCGAAACGCCGCCCGCACCATGCGCGGGATGTGGTCAGCCCGGCTGATCACCGTGTTCCACTTGGTCAGGGGCGCCATCAGCGCCTTTTGGTCCACCTCGGTCAGAGGATATTTGCCGTAAGAGGCGACCGAGATATCGGTGGTGATCCCTAGCACCGCATAAGAGCTTTCCGACGCCTCGATCAATCCGGGCAGGATATAGGTGGCGCCGCCGCCCGACGGCCCCTCGGCTACGCCGACGCGCCCCGTCACGCGGGAATAGCCGTCGGCCATATAGGTGGCACAGCGCTCGTCGCGGGTCAGCACATGGGTGATCTTGTGTTCCAGCCGCAGCATCGCGTCATAAAATGGCAACGTCGTATCGCCGCAGAGACCAAAGATATGCCGAACGCCCTGCGCCTCCAGCATCCGCACCATTGCTTCGGCGCCGTTCATTTGATTGCTCATCCGATTCCCTCACACAGCCCTGCGCTCATCTCTGTATACAGTTTTGCATTACATCTTGCGCACAAGTCAATCCGGCAATATCCTGCGGCAAAATCAGGGGCAGAGATGGCCAAGACCGAAAGCAATGTTGACCGGCTTTACGATGCGCTCCGACGCATGGCGACGGACTTCTCCTTCAAACCCGATGCGCGCATCAACGAAAGCGCATTGGCGACGCAACTCGACGCCTCTCGCACCCCGATCCGCGAGGCGCTGAACCGGCTGGTGGCCGAAGGCTTCCTGACCTTCCAGTCCGGCCGGGGTTTCTTTTGCCGCTCACTCTCGCCGGAACTGGTGATGGATCTTTACGAGGCCCGCGTCGCGGTCGAGGTCGAAGCGGTGCGCCTGGCCGCCCGGCGGGGCGACGAACGCGACATCGCCGTGCTGATGCAGGAGTTGGAGGACATCGCGCCCGATTATACGTCAGAGGCCGATACAGAGGCACTGCTGGCGATGGACGAGCGGTTTCACACCCAACTCTGCGCACTGTCCGGCAATGCCGAATTGGCGCGCATGCTGGCCAATCTCAACGACCGCATCCGATACTTGCGGCTGATCGATCTGCGGCGGTTACAGGCCATCGGCCCGCATGGTCAGACCATGGTCTCGGCCCATCAGCGCATCCTGGATGCCGTCGCCCGGCGGGACGCTGAGGGGGCCATGGCCGAGATGCGCGCCCATATCGAACGGCGCCGCGAAGGGGCAACCAAGGCGGTGCGCGATGCCTATGCACAATTGTACGTTCCGGAACATTGAGGACAAAATGTCAGTACAAAATGGTGGAAAGACGGTATTCGGGGCCGCAGTCGGCATCCTGATGCTGGAAACCCGCTTCCCGCGCATCCATGGCGACATGGGCAATGCGATGACCTGGCCCTTCCCCGTTCACTACCGCGTGGTGCGCGGCGCCTCGCCCGACCGTGTGGTGCGCGGCGACCCCCGCGCGCTGCTCGACACCTTTGTCGAGGCAGGTCGCGATCTGGTGGCCACAGGCGCGGACGGGATCACCACCAATTGCGGCTTTCTCGCCCTGGTGCAGGACGAATTGCGGGCCGCGCTCGGAGTTCCGGTGGCGACCTCGTCGCTGATGCAAGTCCCTATGGTGCAAGCGCTTTTACCGCCCGGAAAGAAGGTCGTGATCCTGACCATTTCCAAGGCCACGCTGACCCCTGCGCATCTTGCGGCGGCTGGAGTACCGCTCGACACACCGGTCTACGGTACCGATGCGGGCCGCGCCTTTAGCCGGGACATCCTGGGCGACGCGCCGACAATAGACTTCGACCTTTGCAGCCAGGATATGCTGGACGCAGCCGACGAGATCATGGCGCAAGAACCCGACGCGGGCGCCATAGTGCTGGAATGCACCAACATGGTGCCCTACGCCGCCGACCTCCGCAAACGCACCGGCCTGCCAATTTATTCAATCTATTCAATGGTTACGTGGTTCCAGGCTGGCCTGATGCCGCGCCGGTTCGAACTGATCCTGGACGATCCGCGCGGATGAAAGCGCAGTAAGGGGGCGCTGCCCCCGTCACCTTTGGTGACTCCCCCGGGATATTTTCGGCAAGAGGAAAGAGCTGGGGCCCTTTGCTTCTTGCTGGTTCAAAATACTCCGGAGCGCGAGGCAGCGCCTAGCAAAGTACCGCCGCGCAGCGGCGCCTACAGGCGTCCCGTCAGGGGCGGCCCAAGGGGGGGCGGGAGTTCACCCGCCCCTGATCCGTTGCATCAGATAGACTTCGGCACCGCCGGGGATCGGTTCCGTCAGGCCCGACGCGATCACGCGACCGTTGATCGTGACGGATACGCCCGCATCTATCGGCGCCTGCAATTGCGGATGCGCGCGCGTCAGCGCGCGCAACATCTCGCCTGTGTCGGTGGCCTCGACCTCGACCACCTCCAGCCCACCAGTCAGTGCCCGCAGACCGGACCAGAGATGGACCTCAACCATCCGCCTTGAGCGCCGACAAGATGCGCGGCGGTGACATCGGCAGGTTGCGCATACGCACTCCGGCGGCGGCCGAAACCGCGTTGGCGATGGCTGCCAGCGGCGGGCAGATCGAGGTTTCGCCGACACCGCGGACACCAAACGGGTGGCCGGGGTTTGGCACTTCGACGATGACTGTATCGATCATCGGCAGGTCGGAGGCGACGGGAATGCGATAGTCGAGGAAAACGCTGTTCTGCAAACGCCCGTCCTCGCCATAAATGTATTCCTCGTTCAGCGCCCAGCCGATGCCCTGCGCCGCGCCGCCCTGGAACTGGCCCTCGACATAGGTCGGGTGGATCGCCTTGCCGGCATCCTGGATCACAGTGTAACGCACGACCCGCGTCTTGCCGGTTTCCGGATCAACCTCGGCATCAACGATATGGGTGGCAAAGCTGACACCGGCCCCTTCGGGTGTCGCCTCGAAGTGGCCCGAGATCGGTCCACCGGTCTGCCCCATGTTCGCGGTGATATCGGCCAGCGGCAGCGGGTCGAAATCACCTGCGTTCGGGCCAGAAGGCACCGCACAGCCGTTCTCCCATTTCACCGCATCGACCGGGATGCCCCATTTCTTTGCCGCCCGCTCACACAGTTTTTCGACCGCGTGGCGCGCCGCCTTGATGGTGGCCAGCCCGCTGGCATAGGTCACCCGGCTGCCGTGGCTGACATCGTTATAACCAAGCGTCGCAGTGTCGGCGATGGTCACCCGGATATTGTCATAGGGAATGCCCAGCACCTCGGCCGCCATCAACGCCATCGAGGCGCGGCTGCCGCCGATATCGGGGGTCCCCACCATGACTTGGGCAGATCCATCCTCGCTCAGCGCCAGCGAAACCGAGGTTTCGCCGCCATGGTTGAACCAGAATCCACAGGAGATGCCGCGCCCCTGCCCCGGTTTGAGAGGAGCCGAGAGATGCGGATGTGCCTTGGCGGCCTCCAGCGTCTGCACCAGACCGATCTGCTGGAAGCGCGGGCCATAGCTTGCCTTGGTACCCTCGCGCGAGGCGTTCTTGAGCCGCACCTCGATCGGATCAAGCCCAAGCTGGTTGCACAGCTCGTCAATCACCGATTCCACAGCGAAAGCCGCCATCGGCGAGCCGGGCGCACGATAGGCCGCCTGTTTCGGGCGGTTGGTCATCACGTCGTAACCGACCTGCCGCACATTGGACAGGCTGTAGGGGGCAAAGGCGCACATGGCGGTGAACTCCGCCGGTCCACCCGGGAACGCACCGCCTTGGAGGCGGAAGATGCCCTCGGCCGCGGTGATGGTGCCGTCCTTCTTCATCCCGATCTTGATATCCATCGAGGCCGAGGCAGTTGGCCCGGTGGCGCGGAACACCTCGGACCGGCTCATCACCAGTTTCACCGGCTTGTTGGCCTTGCGCGACAGCGCCAGCGCCACCGGTTCGATGAACACGGTCGTCTTGCCGCCGAACCCGCCGCCGATCTCAGAAGCGGTCACCCGCAGGTTCGCGGTTTCGATCCCCAGAAGTGCGGCACAGGTTTTCTGCACAATCCAGTGACCCTGGGTGCAGCACCACAGCTCGCCCTTGCCATCCATACCCAGCGTGGCCAGGCAGGCGTGCGGCTCGATATAGCCCTGGTGAGTGGCTTCGGTGGTAAAGTGATCTTCGACCACCAGGTCGGCCTCGGCAAAGCCAGCTGCTACATCGCCATGGCCGCTTTCGTGCATGCGGACCACGTTGGGGTGCATCCCCTCGGGCACCGAATAGTCGGCCGCGCCTTCGCGGATCACCGGAGCGTCGGCCAGCATCGCCTTGTCCACATCGGTGACATGCGGCAGGATTTCGTACTCCACCTCGATCAGCTTGAGGGCGTCGCGCGCGGCCAGCGCCGAGGTGGCGGCAACAGCGGCAACAGCATGCCCGTCATAAAGGGCCTTGTCGCCCGCCATGACGTTTTCCAGCACGTTCCAGAATTCGCCTTCCAGACCCGGCTCAAAGGGCACCTTGTCCGAAAAATCGGCGCGGGTGACCACAGCCTTCACATCCTTCAGCGCCTCGGCCTTGGACGTGTCGATCCGCAGAATGCGCGCATGGGCGTGCGGGCTGCGCAGGATAGCGCCGTGCAGCATGCCGGGCGCATAGGCGTCGGCGCCGAATTTGGCACGGCCGGTTACCTTGTCCAGCCCGTCGGGCCGGTTCGGGCGAGTGCCCACAAAGGCAAAATCCTTGGTCTTGAGATCGTCGAGCGCCATTATACCGCCTCCCTCATGTCCTTGGCCGTGTCCATCACGGCGCGGATGATCTTGTCATACCCGGTGCAGCGGCACAGGTTGCCGGCCAGCCAGAACCGCACCTCTTCCTCGGTCGGGTCGGGGTTCTGTTCCAGCAGCGCCTTGGCCGCGACCAGGATGCCCGGGGTGCAGATGCCGCATTGCAGCGCGGCATAGTCGATGAATTTCTGTTGCAGCGGATGCAGCACATCGCCCTCGGCGATGCCCTCGACCGTGCCGATTTCCTTGCCTTCGGCCTCGACCCCCAACACCAGGCAGGAGCAGACCAGCCGCCCGTCGAGCGTCACCGAACAGGCGCCGCAATCGCCGGTGCCGCAGCCTTCCTTGGCGCCGGTCAGGCTGAGCTTGTCGCGCAGACAGTCAAGCAGGGTTTCACGCGGATCGCACAGATATTCGACCGCATCGCCGTTGACGGTGGTGGATACGTGGATCTTGCTCATCCGTGATGCCCCTTGATGATTTCGCCCTTGGCCCGGGCATAGGCGATGCGCGCGACACGCTTGGCGAGCACGCCCGCGACCTCGGTTCGGAATTCGATTGTGCCGCGCTTGTCATTGATCGGCTTGCAGGCAGCCGAGGCGGCCGAGGCCAGACGGTCAAGCGCGGCGTCGTCCAGAGTGCTGCCGATGATCGCGGCAGCGGCGTCTTCGACCAACAGAACGGTCGGTGCAACGGCGCCCAGGGACACGCGGGCCTCGACAACGGTATCGCCGTCAAGCCGCAAGTTCACGGCACAACCCACCACAGCGATGTCCATTTCGCTGCGGGGAATGAAGCGCAGATAGGCGTCGCCTGCGTTTTCGCCCCGCGCCGGAATGTGCAAAGCAGAGACAAGCTCGCCCTTGGCCAGAGAGGTTTTGCCCGGGCCGGTCGGGATATACTGAACCGCAACGATGCGATTGCCATCGGGCCCAGTCACGGTTGCGGTCATCGATGCGGCCACCATGGCTGGCACGGAATCCGCGGCGGGAGAGCCGTTGCAGAGGTTGCCGGTCAGTGTGGCGCGGCCCTGCACCTGGGTCGACCCCACAAGGTTCATCGCCTCGACAACGCCCGGCCAGTCGGCCACCAGCCCGGTATGTTCGCCAAGCTCGGCACCCGGCACGGCCACGCCAAGGGTCCAGCTGCCATCCGCGTTACGCGTGATTTCACCGGTTCCCGGGATCTTCTTGATGTCGATCAGAGTATCCGGAGTGACGATATCCGCGCGCAATTGCACCAGAACATCGGTGCCCCCCGCCAGAAACCGGGTGATGCCCGAAGCGTCAGCGGCAATCCGCGACGCCTCGGCAAAGCTCGCCGGGCTGTGATAATTCATTGTTCTACCTCTTGCCTGTAGGGCCTGAGCCATTGAGTTCGCGGCGACGATAGACCACCTAACCGGCATCGTCCATGTCCGGATCGACCAGAAATTGGCCCCTTGGATGTCGCCTTTGGGCAAACGTCCGCGCCCGATCCCGGCGCGACGGGAAAATTCGTCGAATCTTCTTGTAGCTCTTCACTCAGAGTTCGGTGCGGAGATGCCAGAGTTCGGGGAAGAGTTCGACTTCGAGCATCCGTCGCAAATACTGCACGCCCGAGGTTCCGCCGGTTCCCCGCTTGAACCCGATGACACGTTCGACCGTGGTCACGTGGTTGAAGCGCCAGCGGCGGAAGTAGTCTTCGAGATCGACCAGTTTTTCGGCCAGCTCGTAGAGATCCCAGAACTTGGCCGGGTTCTCGTAAACCATTTTCCAAGCGCGCTGCACGTCGGCATCCGCGCTATGCGGATTATCCATCCGGCGCGCCTCGGGTGAGATCGCTATTCCCGTCTTTGCCGACAGGGCGTCCAGAGCCACATGATACAGCGAAGGCCGCTGCAATTCCTCGGCCAACATGGCATGCAGTTCCGGCCGGTGTTCGTGCACCTTCATCAGGGCGGTGTTCCGGTTGCCCAGAACATATTCGATCAACCGGTACTGGTGCGATTGAAAGCCCGAGGAATTGCCAAGCGCATTGCGGAAGGTCGTGTAATCGCTGGGGGTCATCGTGCGCAGCACGTCCCAGGCGGAGTTGAGCTGGTCAAAGATGCGGGCAACCCGGGTCAGCATCTTGAACGCCGGGCGGAAATCGCCGCCAGACATCAGCAGCCGTCGCGCTGCGGTCAATTCGTGCAGAACAAGCCGCATCCACAATTCGCTGGTCTGATGCTGGATGATGAACAGCAACTCGTCATGCGCATCCGATTGCGGGTGATGCGTGGCGAGCAGGTCGTCCATATGCAGATAGTCGCCATAGCTCATGTCCTTGGCATAGGACATCTTGGCGCCTTCCTGGCTGGGGTCATAGGCTTGGGGCATCGGATCAATCCTTGAGAAGTTCTGAAAGCAGGGCAGAGCCGGGGCGCCCCAGCTCTGCGACAACCGAGAAATGTTCGTGCCCGGCGGCAAAGACGTTGGGCACACCCCACGCCTCGGAGAGAAGCCGGGTCTGGCGCACCAGTTCGGGCCGCTCATCGGCGCCAACCCAGCAGGTGACCGAGAGGCCCGCGCGCCGGGACAGAAGCGCGGGGCTTTCGGCCTCGGCCTCGGCCGCGTCCAGGTGCAGCACCTCGTTCATCCGGGTGCCCAGCAGCGGGCGCAGATCGTGGATACCACTGATGCTGATCACCCGGTCCAGCCGGTCAGGCTGCGGCCCGTCGGCACAAGCCATGCGGGCCACCAGATGGCCGCCGGCGGAATGGCCCGCCAATCGCACCGGTCCCGCCACATGGCGCGCCGCCTCTTCGATCGATGCACGCACTTCCTCTACCATCTGGCCCAGACGCGCCTCGGGCGCCAGCGTGTATGAGGGCACCGCCAGCGCCCAGCCCCGGCTGAGCGGCCCGGCGGCGAAATGCGACCAGAAGCTCTTGTCGAGCTTGTGCCAATAGCCGCCATGCACGAACACCACGAGGCCCTTTGCGACGCCCTCGGGGCGGAACAGGTCAAGCCGGTTGCGCGCGCCCACTCCATAGGCGATGTCAAGCGTCCCGCCCCGACTGTCGCGCCAGGCCGCCGCCGCCGCGCCCCAGGCAGCGGCCAGCCCGTCCGACCCCGGCACATAGCTGGAATTATCGAATGCATCGTCCCAGTCGATCATCGCAGACCCTCCTGATTTACGGATAGCGTAGATGTCGACTCAGTATATTTCAAGCTTAAAGGTTTAGGCTTGAAATATATCCGAATCCCCGTATCCTCATCCTCAATCAGCGTATCTTGCGAGGGAGGATGCAATGCGTGTCGCATGTCTGGGTGGCGGTCCGGCGGGGCTCTATTTCGCCATTTCGATGAAACTGCGCGACCCCTCGCACGAGGTCACGGTGATCGAGCGCAACAAGGGTGACGATACATTCGGCTGGGGCGTGGTA
The DNA here is from genome assembly GCF_010500245.1 of Ruegeria sp. PrR005. Taxonomy (GTDB): domain Bacteria; phylum Pseudomonadota; class Alphaproteobacteria; order Rhodobacterales; family Rhodobacteraceae; genus Ruegeria_B; species Ruegeria_B marisflavi. The sequence goes on along the minus strand of NZ_JAAGOX010000053.1, from coordinate 132,595 downwards.
CTGAGCGATGACGCGCTCGAAAACCTGACCGCCAACGACCCCAAGAGCGCCGAGACGATCCGCTCGAACTTTGCCTATTGGGACGATATCGCAGTGGTCCATGACGGGGTGCGCACCGTCTCGGGCGGGCACGGTTTTGCCGGAATCGGGCGCAAGGCGATGCTTATCCTGCTTCAGGACCGCGCGCGCGAGTTGGGCGTCGATCTGCAATTCCAGACCGAGGCGCGCCCCATCGCCCAGTATCAGGCGGAGTATGATCTGGTGGTGGCCTGCGACGGGCTGAACTCGCGCGTGCGCAGCGATCTGGCTGCGCATTTCAAACCCGATATCGACACCCGCCAGTGCAAGTTCATCTGGCTCGGCACCCATCAGAAGTTCGACGACGCCTTCACCTTCATCTTCGAAAAAACCGAACATGGCTGGATGTGGGTGCATGCCTATCAGTTCGACGAGGACACCGCGACGGTGATCGTGGAATGCAGCCAGGAGACCTGGGATGCCTGGGGATTCGAGCATATGTGCAAGGAAGAGAGCGTCGCCACCTGCGAGCGGATCTTTGCCGCGCATCTGGGTGGCCATCCGCTTATGTCCAATGCCAGCCATCTGCGCGGATCGGCGGTCTGGATCAACTTCCCCCGCGTTCTGTGCGAGAAGTGGCACCACGAAAATGTGGTGCTGATGGGCGATGCGGCGGCCACCGCGCATTTCTCGATCGGTTCGGGCTCGCGCCTGGCCTTCGACAGTGCCATCTCGCTGGCCACCTATCTGCATTCCGAACCAACGATGGAAAGCGCGTTCGAGCGCTATCAGGAGGAACGCCGGCTTGACGTGCTGCGCCTGCAATCGGCGGCGCGCAACTCGCTGGAGTGGTTCGAGCAGGTCGAACGGTATCTGGACATGGACCCGGTGCAGTTCAACTATTCGCTGCTGACCCGCAGCCAGCGGATCAGCCACGAGAACCTGCGCCTGCGCGATGCCGACTGGCTGCGCTCGGCCGAACAATGGTTCCAGACCCGCGCGGGTGCTGTGGCCGAACCGGTGCGCGCGCCGATGTTCGCGCCTTTTCGCCTGCGCGATATGGAGCTGAAGAACCGCATCGTGGTCTCGCCCATGGCGCAATACAAGGCGGTCGACGGCTGCCCGACCGACTGGCACCTGATCCATTACGGCGAACGTGCCAAGGGCGGCGCCGGTCTGGTCTATACCGAGATGACCTGTGTCAGCCCCACGGGCCGCATTACCCCCGGTTGCCCCGGCCTTTATGCGCCCGAGCATGAGGCCGCGTGGAAACGGCTGACCGATTTCGTGCATGGCGAGACGAGCGCGAAAATCTGCTGTCAGATCGGCCATTCCGGGCGCAAGGGCTCGACTCAACTTGGGTGGGAGACGATGGATGCGCCGCTGAAGGCCGAGAACTGGGACCTGATCTCGGCCTCGCCCATCCCGTGGTCCGCCAACAATGCCACCCCGCGTGAAATGACGCGGGCCGATATGGACGCGGTGCGGGACCAGTTCGTCGCCGCCGCGCAAATGGCCGAACGCGCGGGCTTCGACATGATCGAGCTGCACGCCGCGCATGGCTATCTGATCTCGTCCTTCATCTCGCCGATGTCGAACACGCGCAGCGACGACTATGGCGGAGTACTGGAAAACCGCATGCGCTATCCGTTGGAGGTGTTCACCGCGATGCGCGCGGCCTGGCCCAAGGACAAACCGATGTCTGTGCGGATCTCGGCCAATGACTGGGTGGACGAGGCCGGTGTCACGCCTGAGGAGGCGGTAAAGATCGCGGCCATGTTCCACGCGGCGGGCGCCGATATCATCGACGTTTCCGCCGGCCAGACCTCGATCGAGGCCAAGCCGGTCTATGGCCGCATGTTCCAGACCCCGTTTTCGGACCGCATCCGCAACGAGACCGGTATCGCCACCATGGCGGTGGGCAATATCTACGAGGCCGACCATGCCAACTCGATCCTGATGGCGGGTCGGGCTGATCTGATCTGCGTCGGTCGCCCGCATCTTGCCGACCCCTACTGGACCCTGCACGAGGCCGCGCGCATCGGCGACCGCGACGCCGACTGGCCGCTGCCTTATCTGGTGGGCCGGGATCAGGCCTGGCGTCTGGCCGACCGCGAGGCGGAAATGGAGATCCGGGCGTGAGGCTCGACGGCGCCCATGCGGTGGTCACCGGCGGCGGCACCGGAACCGGTGCGGCGATTGCCGAGGCGCTGGCCCATGCCGGTGCCAAGGTCACCGTCTTGGGCCGCCGCGAGGGACCGCTGCGCGAGGTGGCCAAACAGCACAAGTTCATCGGCTGGGTCACCTGCGACGTGACCGAACCGGAGGCAGTGCGCGCCGCCTTTCGGCAGGCGCGCGACCTGAACGGACCGGTGGGCGTGGTGGTCGCTAATGCGGGTGCCGCCGACAGCAAACCGTTCAAGAAGATGACCGCCGAGGGGTTCCAGCAGATGCTGGATGTGAACCTCAAGGGCGTGTTCAACAGCTTTCAGGCGGGACTGGCGGATATGGAAAGCGCGGGCGAGGGCCGGTTGATCGCCATCGCCTCGACAGCCGGACTCAAGGGCTATCCCTATGTCGCGGGCTATTGCGCCGCCAAACACGGGGTGGTGGGCCTGATCCGGGCGCTGGCGGTGGAACTGGGCCGCACCGGCGTGACCGCAAACGCCATCTGCCCCGGCTTCATCGAAACCCCGATGCTGGAACGTTCCATTGCCAATATCGTGGGCAAGACCGGTCTGAGCGCGGAAGCTGCGGCAAAGTCGTTGCGCAAGGGCAATCCGCAGGACCGGTTCATCCAGGTGGACGAGGTCGCGGGCGCCGTCCTCTGGCTCTGCTCCGAGGCTGCCCGGTCGGTGAACGGCCATGCCCTTGCCCTGTCGGGAGGAGAGATATGAGCGCACCCAACCCCCGCCCCGATGCCGGGCCGGACAGCAAGGCGCGGCTGCGCCTCTGGCTGAAACTGCTGAAAGCGACGCGCACGGTGGAATCCGGCCTGCGCGAGAACCTGCGGACCGAGTTCGCCTCGACCCTGCCGCGCTTTGACGTGATGAGTGCGCTGGCCCGCAACGCGGGCGGGCTGAAGATGAGCGAGCTGTCGGGCCTGCTCAAGGTCTCGAACGGCAATGTCACCGGCATAATCGAACGGCTGGTCGAGGATGGCCATGTACTGCGCGAACCGGTGCCGGGCGACCGCCGCGCCAACCGGGTCCGCCTGACCCGCAAGGGCGAAGAGGAATTTACCCGGCAAGCCGCGCGCCACGAGGCCTGGGTCGACGATCTGCTGGGCGCGCTCGACGCCGACGAGGCGCGTACGATCACCGCAACGCTGGACCGCATTCTGACAGAGGGAAAATCATGACCGCCGCCGACACCACCCATTTCCTGTGCACCATCGAGGACGGCATCGCGCGCATTGCGCTGGACCGGCCCGAGCGCAAGAACCCGCTGACCTTTGACAGCTATGCCGAGCTGCGCGACTGGTTCCGCGACCTGCATTACAATGACGACATCAAGGCGGTGGTCTTTGCCTCGAACGGCGGCAATTTCAGCTCGGGCGGCGATGTGCATGACATCATCGGGCCGCTGACCCGGATGAACATGAAGGAGCTGCTGCAATTCACCCGCATGACCGGCGATCTGGTCAAGGCGATGGTCAATTGCGGCAAACCAGTGATCGCCGCCATCGACGGCATCTGCGTGGGCGCGGGCGCGATCATCGCCATGGCATCTGACCTGCGCATCGCCACGCCCGAGGCCAGGGTGGCCTTTCTGTTCACCCGCGTTGGGCTTGCTGGCTGCGACATGGGCGCCTGTGCCATCCTGCCCCGGATCATAGGCCAGGGCCGCGCGGCGGAACTGCTTTACACCGGCCGCGCGATGAGCGCCGACGAGGGCGCCGCCTGGGGCTTTCACAACCGGCTGGTGGCAGCGGACGCGCTGGAGGACGAGGCCCGCAAACTGGCCCAGCAGATCGCGGCAGGCCCGAACTTTGGCCATATGATCACCAAGACCATGCTGGCGCAGGAATGGTCGATGTCCATCGAACAGGCAATCGAGGCCGAGGCCCAGGCGCAGGCGATCTGCATGCAGACCGGCGATTTCGAACGCGCCTATCGTGCCTTTGTCGCCAAGGAAAAACCCGTCTTTATGGGCGATTGAGGCCAGCGCAATTGAGTATTTGGGGCGAAATGAAGCCCCTAGGAGGAATGAGATGGCAGACCGCAGCTTTCTGACCTGGCCGTTTTTCGACGAGACCCACCGCGCCCGCGCCGAGGCGATGGAGGCCTGGTGCGCGCGCCTGCATGTGGATCACGGCGACATTGACGCGGCCTGCCGCAAGCTGGTGGGTGATCTGGGCGCGGGCGGTTGGTTGCAGGCCACCGGTGCCGCCGAGGGTGAGCGGCTGGACGTGCGGACCCTGTGTCTCAGCCGCGAGATCCTGGCGCGCCATGACGGGCTGGCCGATTTCGCCTTTGCCATGCAGGGGCTGGGCACCGGGGCGATCTCGCTGTTCGGCACAGCCGCACAGCAGGCCGAATGGTTGCCGCTCACCCGCAGCGGTCAGGCGATCGCTGCCTTTGCGCTGACCGAACCGCAATCGGGTTCGGACGTGGCCAATTCCACCATGACCGCCACCGCCGATGGCGACGATTACGTGCTGAACGGCGAAAAGACCTGGATTTCGAACGGCGGCATCGCCGATGTCTATACGCTGTTTGCCCGCACCGGCGAGGCGCCCGGCGCCCGCGGGCTCAGCGCCTTTGTCCTGCCCGCGGGCCTGCCCGGTTTCGAGGTGGTCGAGCGGCTGGAGGTGATGGCGCCGCATCCGCTGGCGCGGCTGCACTTCAGTGACGTGCGGGTGCCGAAATCGGCGCTGCTGGGGGCACCTGGAGAAGGGTTCAAGGTGGCGATGGCGGTGCTGGATGTGTTCCGCTCGACCGTGGCGGCGGCGGCGCTTGGATTTGCCCGCCGCGCGCTGGACGAGGCGTTGGCGCGCGTCACCACACGGCAGGTGCAGGGCGCGCCGCTCTTCGATCTGCAAATGGTGCAGGGTCATATCGCCGACATGGCGCTGGATGTGGATGCCAGCGCGCTGCTCACCTATCGCGCCGCCTGGGCCAAGGACATGGGCGCCCCGCGCGTCAGCCGCGAGGCGGCGATGGCCAAGCTTTATTCCACCGACCACGCCCAGCAGGTGATCGACCGCGCGGTGCAACTGTTCGGTGGCGACGGGGTGCGGCGCGGCGAAAAGGTCGAGGAGCTGTATCGCGATATCCGCGCCCTGCGCATCTATGAGGGCGCCAGCGACGTGCAGCGGGTGGTGATCGCCCGGCAGGTGCTGGCGCAGGGATAAGACCAAAACGTCAATGGGAGGAGAGACCATGACCCAGGATCTGGAAAAGGGCATTACCGAAAACGGCACCGGTTATGACGGTGTGGTCTGGAACATTCTGGGCCAGACCTATTACCCCAAGGCGGTTTGCGAGACGACCTTTGCCTTTGAGACGAACTCGGAACCGGGGCAGTTCGTGCCGGTACATGTCCACCCCACCCAGGATGAATTCATCCTGGTGCAGGAGGGCGAACTGGACCTGAAACTGGACGGTGTCTGGACCAAGGCGCGCGCCGGCGATCTGGTGCGCATGCCCAAGGGCATCCCGCATGGCTATTTCAACAAGTCCGACAAACCGGCGCGTGCACTTTTCTGGGTCTCTCCCGCGCGCAAGCTGAAAGAACTGTTCGAGGCGCTGGACAATCTGGAGGATGTCGAACGGGTGGTCGAACTCTCGGCCCAGCACGAGGTCGATTTCCTGCCGCCCGAGGCGAACGACTGAACCATGCTGGGACCAAGCGCACATATCGACACGTTCACCCGGGACAACCTGCCGCCGCCGGATCAATGGCCCGATTTCCTGCTGGACGGGTTCGATTATCCCGAGCACCTGAATGTCGGGGTCGAACTGACCGATGCCATGGTCGACAAGGGGTTTGGCGACCATACCGCGCTGATCGGCAATGGCCGGCGGCGCACCTACAAGGAACTCAGCGACTGGACCAACCGGCTGGCCCATGTGCTGGTCGAGGATTTGGGCGTGAAACCGGGCAACCGGGTGCTGATCCGCTCGGCCAACAACCCGGCCATGGTGGCCTGCTGGCTGGCCGCGACCAAGGCGGGCGCGGTGGTGGTCAACACCATGCCGATGCTACGCGCGGGTGAATTGGCCAAGATCATCGACAAGGCCGAGATCACCCATGCGCTGTGCGACACGCGGCTGATGGAGGAGCTGGTCACCTGCGCCAAGACCTCGAAACACCTGCGCACGGTGGTGGGCTTTGACGGCACCTCGAACCACGATGCCGAGCTGGACCGGCTGGCGCTGCAAAAACCGGTGCGGTTTCAGGCAGTCGCGACCGGGCGGGACGATGTGGCGCTGTTGGGGTTCACTTCTGGCACCACGGGCGACCCCAAGGCGACGATGCACTTCCATCGCGACCTGCTGATCATCGCCGACGGTTACGCGCGCGAGGTACTGGGCGTTACGCCGGATGACGTGTTCATCGGCTCGCCGCCGCTGGCCTTTACCTTTGGGCTGGGCGGTCTGGCGGTGTTCCCGCTGCGCTTTGGCGCCGCCGCGACCCTGCTGGAACAGGCAAGCCCGCCCAACATGGTCGAGATCATCCAGCAATACGGCGCCACCGTCTGCTTCACCGCGCCGACCGCCTATCGCTTCATGCTCAAGGCGATGGAGGAAGGCGCCGATCTCAGCTCGCTTCGGGCGGCGGTTTCGGCGGGCGAGACCCTGCCCGCCCCTGTCTATGACGAGTGGATCGCCAAGACCGGCAAGCCGATGCTGGACGGGATCGGCGCCACCGAGATGCTACATATCTTCATCTCGAACCGGTTCGACGACCACCGCCCTGCCTGCACCGGCAAGCCGGTGACGGGGTATGAGGTGCGTATTCTCGACGAGAACGGCAATGAGGCGCCGCGTGGTGAAGTCGGGCGGCTGGCGGTGCGCGGCCCGACCGGCTGCCGCTATCTGGCCGATGACCGGCAGGCGGGCTATGTCCAGAACGGCTGGAACGTGACCGGCGACAGTTTCGTGATGGATGTCGATGGCTATCTGCATTTCGCCGCGCGCAGCGACGACATGATCGTCAGCTCGGGCTACAACATCGCCGGGCCCGAGGTCGAGGCGGCGCTGCTGTCACACCCGGCGGTCGCCGAATGCGGCGTCATCGGCGCCCCGGACGAGGCGCGGGGCCATATCGTCGAGGCCCATGTGGTGCTGGCGCCGGGCCATACCGGCGACGCGCTGATGGTCAAGACCTTGCAGGACCACGTCAAGGCGACCATCGCCCCCTATAAATACCCGCGCAGCGTCCGGTTCATCGACGCGCTGCCCAAAACTCAGACCGGCAAGATCCAGCGCTTCCGCTTGCGCACGGACGACCAATAGACGGAGGCCAGAAATGACCCACAAGACCATCCAGCCCGAGGGCTGGGCCCCTGCCAAGGGCTATGCCAACGGCATGCTGACCCGCGACGGGCATCTCTATGTCGGCGGGCAGATCGGCTGGAACGCGCAGCAGCAGTTCGAAAGCCACGATTTCATCGGCCAGATGGAACAGGCGCTGCGCAACATCCTGGATGTGGTCGAGGCCGCTGGCGGCCGGGCCGAGCATATCACCCGGCTGACCTGGTACGTGACCGACAAGAAGGAATACTTGGCCCGCCAGGCCGAGATCGGCGCCAGCTATCGCAAGGTGATGGGGCGGCATTTCCCGGCCATGGCGATGGTTGTGGTAGCGGGCCTTGTCGAGGACGATGCGCTGGTCGAGATCGAGGCCACCGCTGTCATCGACTGATCCGGGCCGCCGGAAGGCCCGGCTGGACAGGGGGGAGCCAACTGGCTACCCATTGGTCGTTCGAAAAAGCGGCAGGTCGGGACATGAGCAGGCAAGGCAACGTTCTTTTTATCATCATCGACCAGTTGCGCGCCGATTGCCTATGGGGCGGGCTGGCGGGTCATGTCGATTTACCGCATCTGCGGGCGCTGGCCGAAGATGCGGTCAGCTTTCGCCGCCACTATTCGGTGACCAACCCCTGCGGCCCCTCGCGCGCCTCTATCCTGACCGGGCAATACGCGATGAACCACCGCTCGGTCCGCAACGGCACTCCGCTGCGCCATGACACGCCCAATATCGCGACCGAGATGCGCAAGGCGGGCTATATGCCGCTGCTCTTCGGCTACACCGATACCTCGCAGGATCCGCGCGCCTATGACGCCAACGACCCGGCGCTCAAGACCTATGAATTCCCGATGATCGGGTTTCACGAGGTAACCGAGATGCGGCTGGAGATGTCCTATCCCTGGCAATCGCATCTGAAGAACCGTGGTTACGCCTTTGACGACTACGCGCAAGTCTATGTTCCCCGCCCGGATGCCGACGGCACCCCGCGCCTGAACGGTCCGGCAATCTACTGGGCCGAGGATAGTGACACCGCCTTTCTGACCGATCAGTTCCTGGCCAACATGCCCGCCTGGGCCGGGCAGAGCTGGTTCGCGCATCTCACCTATATCCGGCCGCATCCGCCGCTGGTGGCGCCCGCGCCCTATAACACGATGTACGCATCGGACAGCCTGCCCCTGCCAGCGCGGCTGCCGGAGCGCGATGACGAGACCGGCGAACACCCCTTCTTCGGTCCCGCCACGCGTTATTCCAGCCCGGCCAGTTTCGTGCTGGGCTTCCCCGATCTGGAACCCACCGACGAGACCATCCAGACCCTGCGCGCGGTCTATCTGGGCCTTGCGACCGAGGTCGACACTCATATCGGTCGGGTGATCGCGCATCTGAAAGAGACAGGCCAGTATGACGACACCCTGATCGTGGTCACCGCCGATCATGGCGAGATGCTGGGCGACCGCCACAGCTGGGGCAAGATGACGGTCTATGACGCCGCCTATCACACGCCGCTGATCATCCGCGCACCGGGCTGCAAGGCCGGCCATGTGGTCGATGCCCCGACCGAGTCGATCGACCTGATGCCAACCATTCTCGACTGGGTCGGGCAGGAGATTCCGAATTCGGTCGATGGCCGCTCGCTGCGACCTTTCCTGGCGGGCGGCGCCCCAACCGACTGGCGACGCTATTCTTTCTCGGAACTGGATATCTCGAACCCGTTGAAACCGACCCTCTGGCAGCAGGCATTCGGCTTTGGCCCCAGCGAGGGCGCCGTGGCGATCCTGCGCGACGAGCGCTTTACCCTGGTGGAGTTTGCCGCCGATCTGCCGCCGATGCTGTTCGATCATCAGGGCGAAGGCGAGTTTCGCAATGTGGCAGACGACCCCGAGTATGCGCCGGATCTGGCACGACTGGCGCGGCAGATGTTGCGCCACCGGATGCGCAACATGGACCACACGTTGTCGCTCTGCTCGATCACCGACGACGGGGCCAAGACGCGGCGGCGCTACGACTGAACTGTGATCGGTCAAGCATTCCAAATGGTCGTGCAACATCCGCAAGGGTTAGCTGACGCCAGAACTGTGCCCATTTACCCAATTCGCGGCATTTGCAGCACAACCGCTAAGAACATAGGCATCAGCCTGATGTGCGCGCAACAACAGATGGTTTGCACCTTGGTGCCGGTTCTGCGGGCAATGGGTCCGATCAAGTACACGATACACGTCCGAGGATCACGAAGGTTTAGACACGCCTTTGGGAACCAAACCTTGCGCCACCCACGAGTCGAAGACAGCAAGCGCCCGGTCAGAGAATTCGGCATCGTTGATATGCGCCGTCATCTCGATCAGTTCTGCATTGTCAGGACAGGCAGACCGCATTTCGTCGCAGAATGCCGCTAGCCCGTCGGCGTCATGCAGCGGTGCGCCCGGGCGGTCCCACTCGTTGCAACCGCCCGATGGCAGCAGGATCGTCACCGGACCCGAGGCGCCAGCCAGCTTGGCACAAATGGCCCGAGCAACCTGCCGCCGCTCCCCCGCGTCAAGAACCGCCGAGGTCAGCAGGCGGTTATGCGCGTGGCTGGGCCGGTCGGCAAGCGCTGGCGGAGCCGGTTGCCATCCGACAAAATCGACAAGGTCATAGCATCCCGGCGCAACCAGCTGCGGGATGCCACGTCGCCCGGCATTGGTCATGCGGTCTTCGCCAGCGGACAAACCGCCAAAGATGTGGTTGGCCACCTCTTGCGGTGCGAAATCGAAGACGGCGGCAAAGGCCCCTTCCGCCGCCAGGCTCTCGAACGCGCGACCGCCCATGCCGGTGGCATGGAACACGGCGACTTCGTACCCGCGCGCTTCCAGCGCCGGTTTCAGGCTGACCATGTAGCGCAGAACGGTTTTGCCAAAGCTGGTCATGCCGATGAGCGGGCGGTCGCGGACCGGAGCCTCGACAGCGCGGGCCGCCCCCAGCACCGCACCCGCCGCCTGGCTGAGCGACGCCTGACAAATCGAGTTCAGGCCGTAGAGCCCCCCGGCCCAGAGGATCATCTGCACATCCGCCGGGATGCGGTCGGGTGGCAGCATCGGAGAAAACGAGACCGTCGAGACAATGTATTTCGGAACACCTAGGGGTAGTGCCGAACAAAGATCGAGTGCAAGATCGGTTCCCATCGAACCACCCAGCACGATCACCCCGTGAATCCGGCCACCGCGATAAAGCTCCAGCGCCTTGGCCGCAGCGCCGCGCGCCATGATCTGCATCGCGACATTCTCGTCACCGCCGTCGATTGCCGCCTGAATAGAACTGCCGCCTGCCTCCGCCACCTCATGTTTGGAGATGTCGGTGGGCTGCGACGGATCGCCCAGCACGCTGACATCCATCGAAAGAACACCGCCACCCTGCCCCCTGATCACACCTGCCAGATAGTTCAGCTCGTCATCCTTGGTGTCATAGGTGCCCGCAATCAGGATCGTCTTGTCGCTCATCAGTGCTTCTCCTCCATGAATTCTCTAGCCAGCCGCAAGGCGGTATCGAGCATTCGAACCGACCTTTCCCGCCCGCCCGGCTCGTCAAGCCGTGACATGATCCAGCCCGGATAGGTCAGCGCCCGCAACAACAGCATGAAATCAAGCGTACCTGGGTCCACCCTGCGCCGTAGGGCATATCCATCGCACAGACCTGCGCGAAGCGGACCGTACTGCGGTTGCCCGATGAACTTGACCAGAACCGTGGCAAGATCGAAGTCCCTGTATCCCCATGCCCCATCGTCGAAATCTATGAACGCCACCGTGTGCCGGTCGACCAATACATTCTCAGCCACCAGATCGGCATGGATCAACCCTGCGTCCGCATCGGGTGCAAAACACTCGAACCCGTCCAGCGCCCGGTCGCGGGTAGCAATCAACAGCTGCCGTTGCTCTGCGTCCAGGTGCGGATGCTCCCAGAACCGGCCCCATAGAGGATCGGGCCCCAGCAATCCTGCACAACGCCAATCGGGGCGATGAAACCCCACCGGCGGCGTCCAGGCATCTGACAGCTCGTGCATCCGTGCCAATTGCGCTCCAATCCTCCGGCCAAAATCCTCTGCGTCCAGATCCGCGGATAGGCGCCCCATCTTGCCCATTGGGCGGCCTTCCAGCCAAGTCAGTAGGCTGACATGTCGCCCCTCGATCTGGCCCAGCAGAGAACCGTCCAGCAGACGCAGCGGTTGCGGCACGACCAGTCCCGCCTGCCTCAGCATTTCCATCCAGACCAGTTCCGAGCGCAGCTCTGTAACAGTCCGGTAATCACGCCGGTGAAACCTCAGCGCAAGACGACGCGCGCCATCCGACACCTTCCAAACCTCGTTTTCCCGCCGAGCAGCCAGCGTGAAACTGGCCTGTTCCAGACCCCAAAGCTGCAAGGCGCGGGTGACAGTCGCGCTCACGGGAGAAGCGGAGTTTCAGAGAGGACACCGTCCAGCGTTTCGATCAACTGATCGGCATTGTCGCGGCTGAACGGCATAGGCGGTCGGATCTTCAGCGTGTTATAGTGGATGCCCAGAAAGTTCAGCAGCACGCCCCGCTGTCGCATCGCGTTGGCGACGCGCTTGGCAAAGGCGGTGGCGGGGGTCTTGTCGGCCCGGTCCAGCACCATCTCGGCCCCGAAGAACAGCCCCGATCCGCGCACATCACCGATACATTCGTGCCGTGTGGCCAGGTCGCGCAACCCTTGGCGTGCATAATCGCCCACTTCACGCGCGTTCTCCATCAACCCTTCGTCCCGCATCACCTTTAGCGTCGCCAAGGCGGCAGCCGCCGAAACCGGGTTGCCGCCAAAGGTGTTGAAATAGCGAAAGCGCTCGCGAAACGCGGCCATGATCTCGGGGCTGGTCACGACCCCGCCCACAGGATGGCCATTGGCCATGGGTTTGCCCAAGGTCACCACATCGGGTTGAACACCCACCTTCTGATGCCCCCAGAAATGGCTGCCCAAGCGCCCGAACCCGGGCTGCACCTCGTCCGCGATCACGATGCCGCCTGCACGACGCACAGCCTCGACTACGGGGGCAAGCCAACCCGCTTCCAGCGATGGGAAGCCCTCGTTCGCGAAATAGGGGCATAGGATAAGGCAAGCCAGCCGGTGGCCGCGTCCGGCCAGCGCCGCGATCTGTGCCCGCACCGCTGCGGCGAATGCCTGCGCATGCGCCTGACCGGGAACGCCACCCAAAGGACGGTAGCTGTCGGGCGCGGGCACAAAGGCCATGTTGTCCCAGTATCCGCCCGGCGGCGGGTTGGTGCGCGAGAGTTGGGACACCGCCATTGTGTTGCCGTGATAGGTGTGATCAGTCGCAATCACCCCGGTGTTGCCGGTGACCGCCTGCGCCATGCGCAGCGCTATATCGTTCGCCTCGGACCCGGTGCAAGTCAGGATCGCGGTGTCCAGTGGCGCGTCGAATGTCGCCGTCAGCGCCTCGACATAATCGAGAATACCCTCGTGCAGATAGCGAGTATGGGTGTTCAGCGTCGCGGCCTGCGCGGCGATGGCCTCGACCACGCGGGGATGGCAGTGCCCCACATGCGGCACGTTGTTGTAACAGTCGAGATATCTGTTGCCGTCATTGTCCCACAGCCAGACCCCCTGTCCCCGAACCACATGCACCGGCTCGTCATAGAACAGGCTCACATTCGGCCCCAACAGGCGTGCACGGCGGTCGAGAAGGGCCTGGGTCTCAGGCGTCATAGCTGCATCCAGGCGGTTTTCAGATCCACATATTTGTCGAGCGCATGAAGGCTCTTGTCATGGCCGTTGCCCGACTGGCCGACGCCGCCCAAAGGCACAGTGCCGTCAGCGCCGCCATAGGTGTTCACATGCACCACGCCAGCGCGGATGGCGCGCACCATACGATGGGCGCGGCTGAGGTTCGAAGTCCACAGACCCGAGGCCAGACCATAGACGGTGGAATTTGCCAAATCGATAGCCTCAGCCTCGGTATCAAAGGTACTGACCGCCAGGACCGGGCCGAACACCTCCTGCTGGTTCAGGGTCGCGTCACGCGCCACACCTGTCATCACCGTGGGCTGCATGTAAAACCCGCCTGTCTCCTCCAGAATGCGCTTGCCGCCCAAGGCACATTCGGCGCCCTCGGTCAGCGCGGTTTCGACAAAACGCAGGTTCTGCTCCAACTGCGCCGCCGAATGCACCGCCCCCACGGTCGAGCCCAGATCGAGCGGATCGCCCACCTTCAGCGCGCTGGCATGGCGGCATAGCGCATCAACGAACTGATCGTGGATCGACCGTTCGACGATCAGCCGCGAGCCCGCGACACAGACCTGCCCGGAGTTCCGAAAGATGCCTGCCGCCGAAACCTTGGCCGCGTGGTCCAGATCGGCCACATCGCCAAAGACCACATTGGGCGACTTGCCGCCGAGTTCCAGGTAACAGCGTTTCAGGTTCGACCGGGCGGAATATTCCAGCAATCTCCGCCCCACTGGACCGGAACCGGTAAAGACCAGAATGTCGATCTCCATCGACAGGCCCATCGCCTCGCCAACCTCGGATCCCTTGCCGGTGACCACGTTGAACACACCCTCGGGCAGCCCCGCCTCCAGCGCCAGTTCCGCCAACCGCAGGATCGAGAGCGAGGCGCTCTCGGCGGGTTTCACCACGATCGAATTGCCCATGGCTAGCGCCGGTGCGATCTTCCACGCGCCGATCATCAGTGGGAAGTTCCAGGGCAGGATGGCGCCCACCACGCCCACCGGTTCCTTGTGCACGAGGCCGAGGATATCGCCTGCGGTCGGCGCGATCTCGCCATAGACCTTGTCCAGCGCCTCGGCGTAATAGCGAAAGGTGCTAGCGGCCGAGCCGCTTTCGGCCTTGAAGGCCATGGAAATCTCGGTGCCATTGTCGCGCACCCCTTGCACGGCAAGGTCCAGCGCCTTCGCCTCGATCAACGCGGCCAGACGGGTGAGAACCTTCTTGCGGGCAGCGGGCGACTGTCCGGCCCAGACGCGGGTGTCAAAGGCACGCCGAGCAGCGGCAGTTGCCTGCGCGACTTCCCGGGCGCCACCTCGGGCGATCTGGGTCAGTACGCATCCGTCGATGGGTGAGATCACGTCGAGCGTTTCACCCCCGGTCTCGATCCGACCGTCGATCACGTGACCACGTCGAGGGATGGCCCGGTTCCGCAGCATGTTGATACTTGATTGATCCAAGATCATCCCCTATCGGTTCATTATTCAAACCATCGTTTCAAAAAATTCTTGTCACAGGAGGTTCGCTGTGTCAAGCATGAGGGACAAGGGGTAGCTCGCCGAAGAAGGAGAGATGTGGATGAAAAACGCAAACTTCATCAGGGAACAGAACGCCCGCCAGTTCTGGCAGCCGATGACACATCCCGCCGACGCCCAGGCGAATCCTCCCAAGATCATTACCGGCGCATCCGGTGTCCGCATCCGCGATATCGACGGGCACGAGACCATCGACGCGGTCGGCGGGCTGTGGAACGTCAATCTAGGCTATTCCAACGACGCGGTGAAGCAGGCCATTTCCGGGCAGCTCGACACCCTGCCCTATTACTCGACCTTCCGCGGCACCACCAACGACGCCGCCATCGAACTGGCCTATGACCTGTGCGAATTTTTCGCCGAGGAAGGCATCCAGCGGGTTTTCTACACGTCGGGCGGATCGGACAGCGTGGAAACTGCCCTGCGACTGGCGCGACAATATCACAAGCTGCGCGGGCAGCCGCAGCGGACCAAGTTCCTGTCGCTGAAGAAGGGCTATCACGGCACCCATTTCGGCGGCGCCTCGGTCAATGGCAACAACAAATTCCGCACCGATTACGAACCGCTGCTGCCCGGCTGCTTCCACATTCCCGCGCCCTATACCTATCGCAACCCGTTCAACGAGACCGACCCTGCGCGGTTGGCGCAGCTTTGCGCCCAGGCGCTGGAGGACGAGATCGCCTTTCAGGGGGCCGAGACCATCGCAGCCTTCATCATGGAGCCGATCCTGGGCGCGGGCGGGGTGATCCCGCCGCATGAAAGCTTCATGCCGATGGTGCGCGAGATCTGTGATCGCAACGGTATCCTTCTGATCTCTGACGAAGTGATCACTGCTTTTGGCCGTACCGGCGCCTGGTCGGGCGCGCGGTTGTGGGGGGTGCAGCCGGACATGATGTGTACCGCCAAGGCCATCACCAACGGCTATTTCCCTTTTGGCGCCGTGCTGATCGGCGCGAGGATGACCGAGGTGTTCGAAGGCGATGCCAGCGGCAAGGGCGCGATCAGCCACGGCTATACCTATTCCGGCCACCCGGTCGGGGCGGCGGCGGCAGTGGTCTGCCTCAAGGAAACGGTGAAGGCCAATGTGGCCAGCAATGCGGCTGCACGCGGCGCCGAACTGTTCAGCGGCCTCCAAACGCTGGCGGCGAAGCACGAGATGATCGGCGATGTGCGCGGCGGTCACGGGCTGATGGCGGCGGTCGAGGTGGTCGCCGACCGCGCCAGCAAGGCCCCCGCCGGAGCGGCAACGATGAACACCGTCTATGAGACCGCGTATCACGCCGGGGTGATGCTGCGGGTTTCAGGGCCGAACATCATCCTCTCACCGCCGCTGGTATTGAGCGATCAGGATGTCGCCGATATCCTGTTGGCGATGGACGCAGGATTTGCCGCGCTGGGGTAAGGGCGAGAGGGGGCGCTGCCCCCGTCACCTTCGGTGACTCCCCCGGGATATTTTCCGCAAGAGGAAGAAGCAGGATGCCAATCCAGACCGCGACCACGCGGGCGCTTGGCCTGATGCCGAATCGGTTCATCATGGACCGTTCTTGATCGAGAACTTACAGGCAGCGGCGCCGGGCCCGATCCCATGCAGAATTCGAAACCCGATATGCAGACGCCAACAATCCTGGCGTTGGCCTTTTCAGCCAGCATCTCCGGCGCTATGCAACACCACATGATGCATCGGGAAAAAAGATCGTGACCGGACCCACTTCTGCGACACCCGGCATGGGATTGGCTTTTGCCGGGTTTGCAGTCTTTGCCACGCATGATGCCCTGATCAAGGCGCTCGGCGAGAGCTACTCCGTTTTCCAGATCATTTTCTTTGCGACGCTGTTTTCCTTTGTACCTCTGACGGTTACGGTCCTGACGGATCGGAAGATCGACACATTCCGCCCCAATAACCCCGGATTGGTCCTGTTTCGCTCTGCCCTGATGGTGACCTCGATGGCCACCGCATTTTATGCCTTTGCGACATTGCCTTTGACCGAGGTCTACTCGTTGCTCTTTACCTTTCCCTTGTTGGTCACGGCGCTGTCGGTGCCGCTGTTGGGCGAGAAGGTGCGCATGCAGCGTTGGGCCGCTGTTGCGGTGGGTCTGGTGGGCGTGCTGATCGTATTGAGGCCGGGAATGACCGCCTTGTCGCTTGGGCATTTCGCGGCGCTCACCGCAGCAACGGCAAGTGCCCTGGCCACAATCCTTGTGCGCAAGATCGGTAACAGCGAACGTTCCGCGGTACTGATCCTCTATCCGATGCTGGTCGGCGTCCTGATCATGGGGGCTTTGCAGCCGCTGGTCTATCGCCCACCGTCGCTGTCACACCTGTCCATGATGGCACTGGTGGGGCTTCTTTCCGTATGCGCGCAACACCTGATAATTCAGGCATATCGGGCCGCGCCCGCCGCTGTGGTCGCACCCATCCAGTATTCCCAGATCCTGTGGGCCACCACATTCGGAATGGTGTTCTTCGGAGAAACACCCGACCGTTGGGTGGCCGTCGGGGCAGGTATCATCATCGCATCCGGCATGTTCGTGGTCTGGCGTGAAAGCCGGGCCAATGTGTCCGCCCGGTCGCCCGTGCTGAAAACCGCGAACCTGCGCCCCGACGCGGGCCCGTCACCCGCACCGAAGAGCCTATAGGGCAGCGCGCCCGGCCAGACCGCGCTGCGAGGCAAGTTTTACGGCGACCGACGCGACCGCGAGGTCTTGCAGACCAACCCCTGTCCCATCGAACAGGGTGATATCCGCATCCTTGCCGCGACCGGGATGGTTGCCATTGATCACCGCGCCGATCGGTGTGACGTCATCCGCGCGGATAAGGCCCTGCGCGACTGCATGCTGTGCTTCCCCGATTGTAACGGACTGAGCGACCTCGTCGGTGAACACCGTTGCCCGGACCAACAGGGCCGGATCAACTTCCATCTTTCCCTTTGTATCGGTTCCCATGCAGGCCAGATGTGTTCCCGGCCTGATCCAATCGGCCTGGAGCAGAGGTTCAAAGGCGGATGTGATCGTGATGATCACGTCCGCCTGCGCGCCAAGCTCCTGCGGGCTTACAGCTTCGAATTCCAGACCGAGTTCTTCAGCCACGGCTGCAAGACGCGGCAACATTTCCGGATGCGGGTTCCAGGCGACGACCTTTTCGAACGCGCGCTGAACGGCGGCCGCCCGCAATTGAAAAGTGGACTGATGCCCGGCGCCGACCATGCCCAGTACCCTGGCATCCTTGCGCGCCAGATAGGCAATGGAGACGGCCGAACTGGCCGCAGTCCGCACGGCGGTCAGATAGTTGCCGCCCACCAGCGCCGACAACTGCCCTGTATCCGGGTCAAACAGGAACACGGTCGACTGGTGGTTGGTCAGGCCGCGCTCGATGTTGCCCGGCCAGTACCCGCCCGATTTGACGCCCAGCACATGCCCGGCCCGGTCAAAACCGGACTTGAACCCGTACAAAGCCTCAGCATGCCCCAATGCCTCGCGAACCACGGGGAAGTTGCGCGCCTCGCCACGGTGCATGGCGGCAAAGACCGCTTCGACCGCGGCAAAGGCATCCGCCTGGCCGACAACCTGCTGACAGATGTCTTCGCCAACGATCAGAACCTCGTTCATCCTTCGTCCTTTCGAGTAAGTCTGGGCAACCGAAGATCGTCTCAATAAGCCTTGCCGCGCGCCGAAATGGGCCAGAGCGCCTCGACCTTGCCGTTGCGCACGCCGACATACCAGTCGTGAACATTGCAGGTCGGATCACAGTGACCGGGGACCAGTCGCAGCTTTTCGTTTACCTTGAGCACGCCGTTGGGGTCGCTGACCACGCCATGTTCGTCTGAACACTTGATGTATTCCACATCGTCACGACCAAAGACGACCGGCAGACCGCTGTCGACCGACTGCGCCTTCAACCCCGCGTCGACAATCGCCTTGTCGGCCTTGGCATGGCTCATCACACTGGTCAGAATGAACAGCGCGTTTTCCCATTCACCCCGGTCGATGCGCTTGCCGCTCTCGTCAAGAATACGGCCGTAATCGGCGTCCATGAAGGCATATGAACCGCACTGAAGCTCGTTGAAGACGCCTGAGTTGCTCTCGAAATAGTAGCTTCCGGTGCCACCGCCGGACACAAGTTCAGCCTCCAACCCGGCCGCCTTCAATCCATCGAGGGCATCGCTAACCTGGGCAATGGCGATATCCAGCTTGGCCTTGCGGTCTGCGTAGCTGTCCATGTGCTGCATCGCACCCTGATAGGCCTGTATGCCGGTGAATTTCAGGCCTGGCGCGGCGTCAATTGCCCGCGCGATACGAACCACCTCCTCGGTCGTGGTCACGCCGCAACGGCCCGCGCCACAGTCGATCTCCACGAAACACTCCAGTTGCGTGCCGTGCTTCTGCGCGGCGGCCGAAAGGTCGGCCACATTATCGATGTCATCGACACAGACGATGGTGCGCGCGCCAGTCAGCGGGATGCGCGCCAGACGGTCGATCTTGAGCGGGTCGCGCACCTGGTTCGAGACCAGCACATCCTTGATCCCGCCGCGCGCAAACACCTCGGCCTCGGACACTTTCTGACAGCAGACGCCCACCGCGCCGCCGAGACGTTCCTGCAACTTGGCCACGTCCACCGACTTGTGCATCTTTCCGTGCACCCGGTGGCGCATGCCATGGGCACGGGCATAGTCGCCCATCTTGACGATGTTCCGCTCCAACGCATCCAGATCGAGGATCAGGCAGGGCGTCTGAATTTCGCTTTCGTCCATGCCGATCGCGGCAGGGATATCGAAACCGACTTCGAGTTCGGCGAGATTGGTCATGTCCTTCATATCCTTGTCCTTCTCAGCCCTTGGTCCAGGGCAGACTGTCCAGATCGACGTTGCCGCCGGTGATGATGACTCCGACGCGCTTGCCACGGTAGACATCGGGGTTCTTTAGAATAGTCGCCAGCGGAACGGCCGAAGACGGTTCCATCACCACCCGCAGGTATTTCCATGTCAGCTTCATCGCGGCGACGATCTCTTCTTCGCTGGCCGTCTGTATGTCGGTCACGAAACTGGACACGAAATGCCAGGTGTTTTCCTTCAGCGGCACCTTGAGCCCGTCTGCCACGGTTTCGGGCGCATCATCAGCGATGATATGGCCCGCCTTGAAGCTGCGATAGGCATCATCGGCCTGTTCGGGCTCGGCGGCATAGATCGCGACTTCGGGTGCCAGGTTCGACAGCGTCAGGCAGGTACCGGAGATCATCCCGCCACCGCCGATGGGCGCGACAACGGCATCAAGGCCATCCGTCTGCTCCATCAGTTCCAGCGAACAGGTACCCTGTCCGCAGATGACGCGCGGATCGTTGTAGGGATGCACGAACTCACCACCGGATGCCTTCTGGACTTCGGCAAAAACCGCCTCGCGGCTGCTGGTCGAAGGCTCGCATTCGGTGACGATCCCGCCATATCGGCGCACCGCGTCCTTCTTGGCCTGCGGCGCGGTGCGCGGCATGACCACGTTGCAGGGAATGCCGCGTCGCCCGGCCGCATAGGACAGGGACAGCGCATGGTTGCCCGAACTGTGCGTGGCAACGCCGCGCCGAGCGGCGTCTTCGTTCAGACCAAACACCGCGTTGCAGGCCCCGCGCACCTTGAAGGCGCCAGCCTCTTGCAGGTTCTCACATTTGAAGAACAGCTGAGCACCAGTCATTTCGTTCAGATAGTCAGAGTGCAGCACCGGCGTGCGCCGGATATGCGGCCGAACACGATCATGCGCGGCGCGCACATCCGCAATCGTCAGGTCGGCGGCCAGTGTCGCGGCATCAAGCATTCCGTTCTCCTTCATGCTGCGGATTTGGCCGCGGGGCGCGCAGGTTGCCTGAAGTACTCCTGCGCCGCCGCGACACCACTGCCCAATCGGATCGGATAGTTCAGATCGGCCATCGCCATTTCGATCGTGGCCAACCCGCTCAGAACCATGACATCCGTCAGGCTGCCGAGGTGACCGATCCGGAAGGCGCGCCCGTTCATCTCTCCCAGCCCGATTCCGAAACTGACGCCATAGGCGTGAAACGCGTGGTCGGTCAGCTTGTTGCTGTCGAACCCATCGGGCACGTAAATCGCGCTGACGGTATCCGAGTAGAGATCGGGTGATTGCGCCACGAGTTTCAGGCCCCACGCGTCAACCGCCCGCCTGACCCCTTCCGCCAGGCGATAGTGGCGGGCATAGACATTGTCCAGACCCTCCTCGAACAGCATGTTCAGGCTTTCCGACAGGCCATAGATCAGTTGCAACGGCGGCGTGTACGGGAACCCGCCCTTTGCATTCGCCCCCATCATGTCGCGAAAATCAAAGAATGTCCGCGGCAGGCGGGCGGTCTGCATCGCCGCCAACGCCTTGGGGCTGACACCCAGAATGGCCATCCCCGTGGTCAGCATGAAGCCCTTTTGCGAGCCTGACACCACGATATCGACGCCCCATTCATCCATGTGGAACGGGACGGATGCCAGCGAACTGACCGCGTCGACAAACAACAGCGCCGGGTGACCCGCCGCCTGCATCGCAGCTCGCACGGAGGCAATGTTGCTGAGAACACCGGTTGCGGTCTCGTTATGGGTGACCAGCACCGCCTTGATCCGGTAATCCGTATCGGCGCGCAGCGCCTCTTCGAACCGATCCGCGGGCGCGCCGGCACCCCAGGCGGTTTCGATGATTTGAACATCCAGCCCATGCCGCTGGCACAGGTCGATCCAACGGTGCGAGAACATGCCGTAACGGGCGACCAGAACCTTGTCGCCGGGGCTGAGCGTATTGCTGACCGCGGCCTCCCAGCCGCCCGTGCCGGTGGAGGGAAAGGTGACAACACGTCCGTCGGTCGTGTTCAGGACTTTCTTGACGCCCTCAAGCACTGGCGCAAGCGTTTCGACAAAATCCGGCGCACGGTGGTCACGGGTCTGCACCTGCATGGCGCGGCGCAACCTGTCCGGAATGTTTGTCGGGCCTGGAATGAAAACCGGGTTCTGGTCTGACATGGCGGGCTCCTCCTTCGTTGCACAGAGAATGCGGGCATTCAGCCAAGTACGCAATTTTTCTGAAAAATTTTTCCGTAATATCCGTGAAAAATATTATGCATTGTTTTTGATAGGTTTTTCGTTTTTCATTGCTTTATCAGATGGGAAAACAGAAAAACTTTTCTTGCTCCAAAACCGTCATGAAACAGGGCAAGACGCACGGAGGCACGCGATGAACACAACCAAACGACCGCGTGGCCGACCGAGATCACCGTTCACGGAATCGGGCAGCGCAACCTTGCAGTCGCTGGATCGCGCCTTGGGATTGCTGACGGCAATTGCCCGGGTCGGGCATGCCACGCTGACAGATCTGGCGCTGGCCCAGGGTCTCCCCCCCGCGACGGCGCACCGTATCCTGACCACCCTGCAAAAACACGGTTTTGCCGATTTCGACCGCCATAGCCAGGAGTGGCTTGTCGGGATCGAAGCCTATCGCACCGGGTCGGCCTATTTGCGTCGGGCAGGCCTGACCGAGATCGGGCAACCGATTTTGCGCGCGCTGATGGAGCAAACAGGCGAGACGGCCAATCTGGCCGTACCGGACGGCGCCGAAGTTGTTTCCATAGCCCAGGTCGAGACGACCCATCCCATCCGGGCCTTCTTTCCCGCGGGAACGCGCTCGCCCATGCATGCGTCGGGAACCGGCAAGGCTATTCTGGCGATGATGCCGCCCGAAAGGGCACGCGCGCTGTTGCAAAAGGCCGGACTACCGGTGTTCACACCCAAAACCCTGTCGACCCCCAATGACCTGTTTGCTGATCTGGAGCGCACGCGCGCACGCGGCTGGTCTTATGAGGCAGACGAAAGGCACGATGGCATGTCCTGTGTCGGCGCCGCTATCTTCGACGAAAACGGCCTTCCCTGCGCCGGCATCTCGATCTCTGGACCCAGCGGCCGCTTCAAATCCGTCAGCATAGAAAGGTTTGGTCAGGCAGTAGCTGACGCAGGATCGCAGATTACCCGCCTGACGGGCGGGACAGTCCCGGGCAGCCCGTTACAAGGACCGTAGAAGGATCGCACCGCTGTCCATCGCCTGGGCGATCCTTTGGAACTGGGCCCGCCGCAGATCCGAGTTTCCGGTCGATCGCAACAACACGGTCTGGGCTTCGGCAATCGCATTTGCTGCCTGACGCGCTGTTGCCGATACGGCGGGTGCAGGAACCGGGGCGATCTTGCGCGTGGTGGTCTTTGGCTGGCTGCCCCTGCGGCTCAGTGTCTTGGCAGCGGCCTGGTCACCATGGCGTTTGACCAGACCGGACATGCTCTTGGCCGCACCCTCCAACGCAGCGCGCACTTCGGCATATTCTCCCGACTTGGGCAGCGCGTTCACGATCTGCCAGTATTCGTAGTTCATGCAATCCAGCACAAATGCGCGATCGGCTTTCGACCGGCAAAAATCTACGGCCGAGTTCAGGGCTTTAACGATCCGCCCGGTCGTCGCTGCGTTGATCGGGGTCCAGGCGGCTATGTTTGACAGCGTGCTGTCTCTGGAGATACCGCCGCCGCCGTATGCCGATGCCCCTTCGTTCGACTGGGCGACCGACCTGTCAGAGAGCACACCCCCCAGTGTCACCGACGCCAATATCAATACAGCCAAGCTAGTTCGCGGAATACGCATCACAGTTTCCTTACCATATTTGGTAACCAAGGGTTTCAGCGAAAGAAGTCATATCAATGCCGCGACCATACACCCGGTTCAGTGTCCGGGCAAACGGATCACAACCGGATTGATCGCCGGAATATCTGGACCGCTACCGGTCATAGTGCTTACTCTGATCGTACCAACTGTCGGGCCCCGGACAGGATTGCCATGCTTCGTCTCTTTTTTGTTGTTCTTGCTTTACTTCTCGCCCGCCCGGCCCTGTCCGCCGAGAGGGTCGCGCTGGTCATTGGCATATCCGCGTACGAGGCGATTCCTCCGTTGAAGAACACTGTCAACGATGCGCGTGCAATCGCCCGGACTCTGGAGCGGATCGGCTTTGAGGTTTCACAATTGACCGATCCCGACAGGGCCACGATCCAGAAAGAACTGGATCGCTTCTCGTTCCGGGCCGAGACGGCCGACCTCGCCCTGATCTACTTCGCCGGTCACGGTGTCGAGGTACAGGGAGAGAACTTTCTGATTGCCGCCGACGCCCGGGTCGCCAGCAATCAGGACATCCAGAACCAATCCGTGTCGCTCAAGGATTTCCTGAACACCGTGGACCGCGCGCGCAAGATGCGCATCGTCATCCTGGACAGTTGCCGGGACAATCCATTCGGTGACAGTCTGGCACCGGCGGGCACGACCACAGGCGGCCAGAACGATACGGTCGCCCGTGGCATCGGCCAGGGCCTGGCCGAGCCTTCGCCCGAACGCGGCACCCTGGTCGCCTTTGCCGCAAAGGATGGCAAGGTGGCATTGGACGGCGCCGGAGAGAACAGCCCGTTTGCGCTGGCCCTGATGGACAAGATTGACAAGCCGGGGCTCGAAATCTCACTGATGTTCCGGCAGGTACGGGACGAGGTGCTTCGCCTGACCAACAACATGCAAGAGCCTCACACTTATGGCTCTCTGTCGGGCATTCCATTTTTCCTCGCTGGCGGTGCGCCGGAAACCAGTGCAACAGACCGGGAACAACTGGCCTGGTCCGCGCTGCGACCCGATGACGAGGCTCAGTTCCGGCAACTCGCCGCCGAGGGGGACACCCGGTCGCTCTTGGGTCTGGCGTTCATGCATCTAAATCCGAACGCAGACCGGTTCGACCCGGTCGAGGCCGCCCGGCTGCTGGCGCAAGCCGCAGACGCGGGATCGGCAGAGGCACAATACGAACTGGCCATCCAGTATGAGACCGGACGTGGCGTGCCCCAAGATCAAACCCGCGCGCTGGATTTGTACAGGCAATCCGCGGGTCAGGACTTTCCGGACGCCATCAATGATCTTGGCTTTTTCTACTATCACGGCATGCTGGGCCTGCCCCGTGACCCGAAACGTGCGCTTGAGCATTTTGAACGCGCCGCAGACCTGCGGCACCCGCAGGCGATGTACAATTTCGCCGCCCTGATCGACGATGGTCTGATCGAGGGCAAAGGCCCCCGCGAAGCGGCGCAGTACCTGTATCAGGCGCTCAGGGTCGGTAATGCCGAAGTGCTCAAGGTTCTGACGGAACATCCTGATTCATTGAAACCCGAAACCCGGCGCGAACTGCAAGCAGAGCTGCGGCGTTTCGATCTCTATCAGGGAACAATCGACGGCCAGTTTGGGCCGGGCACAAAACGTGGGTTGCGCCGGGCCTATGGGCTTGAAGGGTGATTACTGGAAAGCGGCGGCCAGTTCGGCGGGCAGATCGAATTCCTGCAAGACCCGTGCGCGCGCATCAGCGGACATCTTGCGCGCGGTCTTGACCACGATATCCAGCACTTTCTCGGGGCTGTGTTTCGCGGCAAAGGGGCCGAAGTACCATTTGAGAAAGACGAAACAGATCACATCCTCAAGCGCCTGAACCTGCGGGTCGCGCTTGATGCCCTCCTTGCGCAGCATTCGCCCCGCAACCTCGATTTCATCGGGATCGTATCCCGCGTCCTGCATCAGGGACGAGACCACCTCGGCATGATGCACCGCCTGCGCCCGCCGCCACGCCAGATACCCTGCACGGCCTTCGGGATATGTCGAGCGGGCCAGCTTCCAGCGTTCCACATGCTGCCCGCGCGCGGCGATGCGCAGCGGTTCGGACGCGTCGGGAAAAAGACGGTCCAGCTCCGCGCTCATCCGCTCGCCATAAAGAAGCGCCTCGGGACGGCCCTCGTCCATACGCGGATCGGCGCTGTTGGCGGCGTCGATGGCCGCAAGAACCGTTTGCAGTCGGTCTGTCATCCCTTGCTCCAGCTTTCTGCCGGATCGCTTTCGGCATAGTCGCGCAATTGCGCGATGTCCGAGATCTCGGCGTGGTTGCGTTTCACCGTAACCCCGGCATCCTTGAGCCGGGCAAAGGCGCGGCTGAGGCTTTCAGGCTTCATACCCAAACGACCGGCGATCAGCATCTTGTCATAAGGCAACGTCACCTCGCAGGCGCCATCGCTACAGTCGCTCAGGTTCAGCAGGAACTCGGCCACCCGCTGCGCGCCGGTCTGCGCCTTGAGTTGCTCGAGCTGCGCCACCAGAGAATGCAGATGGCCAAAGGTCGAGGCGAGAATTGAAATGCAGATTTCGGGATCACGCCGCATCAGGGACAAAAACACCGAACTGGGGATATGCATCACCTCGCATGTGGTGACCGCCTCGGCCGAAACCGGATAAGGCATGTTCTTGAGCGCAACGGCCTCGCCAAAACTTTCGCCGCGTGTGAACACGCTCACCACCGCCTCGGCACCGGTGGGCGTCATCCGGAACAGCTTGACCCAGCCATCGATCACGACATGGATCGCTTGGGCCTTTTCCTCTTGCAGGAACAGGGTCTCACCACGCTCATAGCTGCGCCAGACCGCCTGGCCCAACAGGATATCGACATGATGATCGGGCAAGGACCGGATCAACAGCGAATTTCTGGCGATTGATTTTTGCCGTTCATGCGCCACGCCGGCGTCTCCTGTCCCCATGTCTTGTTCTTAGGCCTCAGCCTAGGGCAAATGCCGCGCCGGTGCATCTGCCTTTTCTGATCCCCCCCGTCAATCCCGATGTCCACTTGACCATAGTCATGTCGCCCGGCCCGGCAGTTTCCTAACGTCAGAGCAAAGCCAAGACACCGGGAGCGCACACCATGGAGTACGAGCAATTCTTTCGCGACAGCCTTGCGAAGCTGAAAGACGAGGGCAATTACCGTGTTTTCATTGATCTCGAGCGGCGGAAGGGCAATTTTCCAGCCGCGCAGCAGACCGATGGAGAGACCCGGCGGGAAGTGCGCATCTGGTGCTCTAACGATTACTTGGGAATGGGCCAACACCCTGCGGTTCTGGGCGCGATGCATGACGCGCTGGACCGCTGCGGAGCGGGGGCCGGGGGCACTCGGAACATATCCGGCACCACTCACGACCATGTGCTGCTTGAAGAGGAACTTGCCGATTTGCATGGCAAGGAAGCAGCGCTGGTGTTCACATCCGGATATGTGTCGAACTGGGCGGCCCTCGGTACCCTCGCTTCGAAAATCCCAGGCATGATCGTGTTTTCCGATGCACTCAACCATGCCTCGATGATCGAAGGTATCCGCCATTCGCGCGCCGAGCGGGTGATCTGGAAGCATAACGATCTGGCCGATCTAGAGGCGAAACTGGCGGCGGCCGATCCGATGGCCCCGAAGATGATCGCCTTTGAGTCGGTCTACTCGATGGATGGCGATATCGCGCCGATCCGCGCGATCTGCGATCTGGCGGACAAATACGATGCGATGACCTATCTGGATGAGGTTCATGCGGTTGGTCTCTATGGTCCGCGCGGCGGCGGCATTGCCGAACGCGAAGGGTTGATGGACCGGCTGACGGTGATCGAAGGCACGCTGGGTAAGGCGTTTGGCGTGGTCGGAGGCTATATCGCCGCCTCGGCGGCGCTCTGCGATTTTGTGCGCAGCTTTGCCAGCGGCTTCATCTTTACCACCGCGCTGCCTCCGGCGGTGGCGGCGGGGGCTGCTGCCTCGATCCGGCATCTGAAAGCGTCGCAGGTCGAACGTGCGACGCAGCAGGCGCGGGTGGCCGAAGTGCGGGCGCGGCTGGACGCGGCGGGCATTCCGCATCTGCCGAATCCCAGCCATATCATCCCGGTGATGGTGGGCGATCCGATCAAATGCAAGTTCATCTCGGATATGCTGCTGGAAGAGTTCGGTATCTATATCCAGCCTATCAACTACCCCACAGTGCCCAAAGGAACCGAGCGGCTGCGTATCACCCCGTCACCGGTCCACAGCGACGCCGACGTCGCGCACCTGGTTCAGGCGCTGTCCACGCTGTGGCAGCGGTGCCAGATGGCGCGGGTACCGATGGCAGCGCAATAGAGATCAGCGCAGAGCGGGGGTCTGGTACAGCCGGACCTTGATACCGCCGTGATCTACCACGGGACCGGGTGCTTTGAACGGCAGCCGGGTGGAACGGGCAAGGCTCATCTCTGACGTGATCAATCCCACGCGCCAGCCCGAAAAGCGTTCCATCAGAACCTTGCCCAAACTGCCGTAAAGCGATCGCAGCCGCGCCTGATCGCCGATCCGCGCACCATAGGGTGGGTTGACGATGACCAGACCCGGCCGCCCCTCGGGCGGGCGGATATCGCTGACCGGGCGCTGGTGAAAATCACAGAATTCCGCCACGCCTGCGCGGGCCGCATTGGCGCCGCTTGCCTCGATTGCCCCCGCGTTGCGGTCCGAGCCGCAATAGCGGCTTTCGGGCTTGCCGCTCTCGCCTACGCGCATCGCCTGCCATTGGGCGGCATCGAACCCCGCCAGTTGTTCAAAGGCAAAGCTGCGTGACCGGCCCGGCGACAGCCCCGCCGCCCATTCCGCCGCCTCGATCACAAAGGAGCCGGACCCGCACATCGGGTCGAGCACCGGTTCGATCCCGTCGAACCCGCATTGGCGCAGAAACAGCGACGCCATGGTCTCGCGCATGGGCGCCTTGCCCACTGCTTCCTTGTGACCGCGCTTGTGCAGCGCCTCGCCCGAAGTGTCGATCGAGAATGTGCAGAAATCGCGCTCGATCCGCAGCATCAGGCGAATATCGGCCTCATCCGCGATTGGGGCTCCCAGCTCTTCTGTGATGGCGCGTTCGATCCGCTGTTTGGCGGCACCCGCGTGATAGATCTTGGACTTGCGGCTGACCGCCTCGACCCGAATGGGCACATCTGGGCGCAGGAAATCACCCCAGGCGAACTTGCGTGCCCGCTTGTCGAGTTGTGCCAGATGCACTGCCGGAAAGCCGCCGATCCGCACCAGAACCCTGCCCGCGCCACGCAATACCAGATTGGCGCGCATGACCTCGGACCAGGGACCGCGCGTCTCGACCCCGCCCGGTACGACGCGCGGTTCCGCAAAGCCGCAGGCGGCTGCCTCTTCGGCCAACGGCTGCTCCAAGCCCGGCGGTGCGATCAGGAAAATGTCATAGTTTTGCGTCTTGTCCATCCCCGGCAATTACAGCGGATCGGGCAGCGGGGCTAGGACAATCTCTGCAATCGAATAAGTGCTTGACCTCAAACGGGGTTGAGCCCGCAGGCTGGTGACGATGACCCCAAATCGAGAAAGAGACATGACCAGTTTTCCCCAGATCGACGCTGTGTACGAAACCCACCTGCCGGTGCGCGACCTTGATCGCGCAGTCGAGTTTTACCGCGATACATTGGGGTTGGAGCTTGCCTATCGGCAAGAGGCGCGCGGCATGGCATTCTTCTGGATTGGTGGCCAGCAGACCGGGATGCTGGGCCTGTGGCAAGCGGGCAGCGCTCCGATGCGCATGGTGTTGCATATGGCGTTCCGGCTGGGGCAAGAGGCTGTTCTCGCCGTCCCCGCCGCACTGAAGGCCAAAGGCGCAGAGCCGCTGGGCTTTGAGGGGGAGCCTGTCCGCGAACCGGTGGTTATCGGCTGGATGCCCGCGCTCACCGTCTATTGCAAGGATCCCGACGGGCATTCCATCGAGTTTCTCTGCCCCCTGCCCGATGCGCCTGACCCTGACTTTGGCATCGGCACCTGGTCACGCTGGCTTCAAAGGTGATCGCGGATCGAGCCGGTCTTGGGCGACAGATCCGGGTCGATATCGCGCATTTCCAGCGACAGGGCCAACGAGCGCTGTGCCATAACCGGGGAGAGAAAGACGCGGACCGCCTCGAAAACTTCGGCGGCGGCGGCCTGTTTCACCTCGGGCGCGCGGCCCGCGCGCAGGCGGATCGAAATGTCGATGAACCCGTGTTTGGGGTCGCCATCGGCAATCGCCCAGTGATCGGCGCGAAAGGCCCGCACCCGGATACCCGGCATGGGAAAGGTGTCGATCCCCGTCGCCGTGGCGCGGATCAGCTCGCAGAGCGCGCCGATGTCCAGCGCATCCTCAAGGTTGCCGGAATACTCGACGATAAAATGCGGCATAGCCTCCTCCTGACGCAGACCATGGGCGGGGCGGTGACACAGGATTTCAAGTGAAATCCTGTGAGCAGGGATTTCTTTAAATCCCTGCCCCCTTGACCCGCGCCGGAACACATAACAGGTTAACCACTCTCCCGCAGTCGGATGCAAGCCCTATCCGACCAGCCGCGCCGGTTGCCCCGGGCGACCGGCGGTCAGCCCCTCGACCCGCTCGACAATTGCGCCGGCGTCGATGCCGAAATGACGATAGAGATCCCCGATGGTGCCAGTCTGGCCGAAATGCTCCACTCCCAGCGGGATGGTCCGGTGCCCGGCCACCGATCCCAGCCAGCCCAGCGTAGCCGGATGCCCGTCGATCACCGTCACCAAGTGGCAATGCGGTGGCAACTCACCCATCAACCGCTCGATATGCGACAGCGCCGCAGGATTGCCGCGCGCCCGCGCGCGCTGAGCCGCGGTCCAGCCCGCGTTCAGCCGGTCGGCCGAGGTCACCGCCAGCACGCCGACATCGCGCCGTGCCTCGCCCAGCAGGCCGGCGGCGCGGATCGCCTCGGGCGCCACCGCGCCCTGATAGGCGATCACCACCTCGGCATTGGGTCCCGGCTTGCGCAGCCAGTAAGCGCCATCGATGGCGCCCTGGCGGAACGCATCATCCACCCGCTTTCCCGGCTGTTCGATCGGATTGGTCGAGAGCCTGAGATAGACGCTGCCCCCGGTCTCGTCGCGCAGCCAGGTGCGCTCGTCCGGATCCCTCTCACCATCGCGTTGCAGATAGTCGAAGGCCCATTCCATGATCACCGCCAGCTCGTCGGCAAAGGCGGGTTCGAACGCCGCCAGCCCGTCCTGGCTCATCCCAATGAGCGGTGAGCCGATGGATTGATGCGCCCCACCTTCTGGGGCCAGCGTCACGCCCGAGGGCGTGCCCACCAGCAGGAACCGTGCGTCCTGATAGCAGGCATAGTTCAGCGCATCGAGGCCGCGCGCCACAAAGGGGTCATAGACCGTGCCCACCGGGATCAGCCGCTTGCCGAACAGCGAATGGCTCAGCCCCGCCGCGCCCAACAGCAGCATCAGGTTCATCTCGGCGATGCCCAGCTCGATATGCTGGCCCTTGGGTGTGAATTCCCATTTCGCGGTTGAGGGGATCTTGTGCTCGATAAAGGCATCGGCCTGATCCTTGCGCGCAAACAGCTTGCGCCGGTTCACCCAGGGACCAAGGTTGGTGGTGCCGGTCACATCGGGCGAGGTGGTGACGATGCGCGCCGCCAGTTCGCTGTCGCCCTTGGACAGGTCATCCAGCACCTTGCCAAAGGCCGCCTGGGTCGAGATCTCGCGGTCGCTCGAAATCTCGACCCCCGGCACCGCAAGACGGGCATCGGAGAACCGCCGCCGCCCCTTGGCGAAAAACGGCACCCCGTCCAGAAAGGCGCGCAGCGCAGCCGGGTCGGCAACGGTGGCCAGCGGCTCCCATTCCTGCCCCTCAGGCACGCCCATATGGGCCTGCCACGCGGCGAACTGGGTCTTGTTCATCAGCCCGCCATGATTGTCCTTGTGGCCCGCGATCGGCGTGCCCCAGCCCTTGACCGTATAGGCCAGGAAACAGGTGGGGCGGTCATGGTCGATGCCGGCGAATGTCTCGGCCATGGTGACCACGCAATTGCCGCCGAGATTTTCCATCAACTCGGCCAGTTCGTCATCGCTGCGCCGGTCGAGCAAGGCAGAGACGTCGCCCTGATCGCCCAGATCCTCCATCAGCCGCTTGCGCCAGACCGCGCCGCCCATGAAGGTCAGCGCCGAATATTGCTGGTTCGGGCAGGCGTCGATCCAGGCTCGCAGGGCATCTCCGCCCGGCTCCTGAAACGCGGCCCGTTGCAGGGCGCCGTATTTGATCCGAACAACGTCCCAGCCAAAGGCGTCGAAAATTTTCTCGACCCGCTCGAACAGCCCCTCGCGTACGATCCCGTCCAGCGATTGGCGGTTATAGTCGATGATCCACCAGCAATTGCGCAGGTCGTTTTTCCACCCCTCTTGCAGGGTTTCGTAAACATTTCCCTCGTCCAGCTCGGCATCGCCCACCAGCGCCACCATCCGGCCCATGGGTGCACCCTGCCCCCAGTCCTTGGCGGCGATATAGTCCTGTACCAGCGCGGCAAAGGCGGTAACGGCCACGCCCAAACCCACCGAGCCGGTGGAGAAATCGACGTCATCTACATCCTTGGTCCGGCTGGGATAGGATTGCACCCCGCCATAGCCCCGGAAATTCTCCATCCGCGCGCGATCCAGATTGCCCATCAGATACTGAATGGCATGGAACACCGGGCTCGCATGGGGTTTCACGGCCACCCGGTCCTCGGGGCGCAGCGTGCTGAAATAGAGCGCGGTCATAATCGAAACCATCGAGGCCGAGCTGGCCTGATGCCCGCCGATCTTGATCCCGTCCACCTTGGGGCGG
Source organism: Ruegeria sp. PrR005 (assembly GCF_010500245.1). GTDB lineage: Bacteria > Pseudomonadota > Alphaproteobacteria > Rhodobacterales > Rhodobacteraceae > Ruegeria_B > Ruegeria_B marisflavi. The sequence goes on along the minus strand of NZ_JAAGOX010000053.1, from coordinate 100,326 downwards.
ATGTGATTGGCGTGATGGATCATCCAATGCGACAGCCACAGGATGCGCTGTTCGATGGTCTTGAGGTGGCAAAGGTCCTGCGGCGTGCTCATCTGCGCTCTCCTTCTTTGCGGGATCAAACCCGTCCGGCGAAGTCTAACATGTACCTGCCCCGGTCGCGCAGGGATTCAAGGGCGGGATTGCCCCGCGCCCTGGCTCCGGACAGAGAAATTGTGGGCCGCGCGCCACTCCCCAGAAGCGCGCGGCTGCCACCGCCCTCAGGCGGCGGCCTGAACCTGGGGTGCGCCCAGCGACTGCGCCAGATCGGCCAGGATATCCTCGACCTCTTCCAGACCCACCGACAGGCGGACCAACCCGTCGCTGATGCCATGTTCGGCACGCTCCTCGGGCGTATAGGTGGAATGGGTCATCGAGGCCGGGTGCTGGATCAGCGTCTCGGCATCGCCCAGTGACACCGCCCGCGCGATCATGTTGAGCCGGTTCATCATTGCACGACCCGCATCCATCCCGCCCTTGAGTTCAAACGCGATCATCGCGCCGGGCTGGGCCATCTGCCGGTTCGCCAACTCGTGCTGCGAGAAAGACGCCAGACCGGGGAAATACACCTCGCCCACCGCCGGATGCGCGGCCAGCCACTCGGCCACCACCTGCGCTGAGGCGCAATGCCGGTCCATCCGCAGCGCCAGCGTTTTCAGCCCGCGCAGGATCAGCATCGCGTTGAACGGCGCCATGACGGCCCCAGTCATGTCCTTCATGCCATAGAGGCGGATCTCGCTGATCTGCTCTGCACCGCCCACCACAAGGCCCGCCACCACGTCGCCATGGCCGCCCAGATACTTGGTGGCCGAATGCAGCACGATATCGGCGCCCATCTCGATGGGCCGGGTCAGGTAAGGCGTGGCATAGGTATTGTCGACCACGACCGAGGCACCGGCAGCGTGTGCAATCTCGCTTACCGCCGCGATATCGACAAGCCGCATGTTCGGGTTGGCGGGCGTCTCGAAATAGACCACGCGCGTCTTGTCGCTGATCGCGGTTTTCAGGTTCTCGGGGTCGGTCAGGTCCACATGGGTGATGGTCACCCCCCATTTCGCCAGCCCGTGCCGCATATAGGAAAAGGTGCAGCCATACAGCGTCTTGTCCACGATCACCTCGTCACCGGGCGACAAAAGCGTCCACAGAACGGCAGTGATCGCCCCCATCCCCGAGGACAGCGCCAACCCCGCCTCGGCCCCTTCGAGCGTGGCGATACGCTGCTCCAGCAGGTCGAGCGTCGGGTTCGAGATGCGCGAATAGATATGCCCCCGACGCTCGCCCGCGAACATCTCGCCACCGGCCTCGGCTGTCTCGAACGCAAAGGTCGAGGTCAGATGGAGTGGCGGCGTCAGCGCGCCCTCGTGATCGAGCGGATCATAGGCGTGGTGGATGGCGCGGCTGGCAAAGCCCTTGGCATGTGTCATGGCGGGATCTCCTGATCTGGTGTTGCAGTCAGGATAGCCAAGCCAAACAGCGATGAGATTGCTATTTCTGCCAACTTACTGTTCAGTATTGGCAGTTTCTGCCAAGAAAGCCAAAAAATGGATAGCAAAGATCGCCAGATCATCCGCGCCCTGCAACAGGACGGGCGCATGACCAACCAGGACCTGGCCGAAAAGGTGAGTCTTTCGCCTTCGCCCTGCCTGCGCCGCCTGCGCAATCTTGAAAAGAGCGGCGCCATTCGGGGCTTCTCGGTCGATGTGGATCCGGCTGCTTACGGGCTGCCGATCACCGTCTTTGTCCGCATCCGGCTGGAACGCCACAATCAGGAGGACGTGCACCGTTTCGAAACCCGCGTGCGCCAGATCGACGAAGTGCTGGAATGCCATATCATGACTGGCGCGATGGATTACCAGCTGCGGGTGGTGGTCTCGGGACTGGATGCTTACGAGCAGTTCATCCGCACCCGCATCCACCCCATCGGCGGCATCGCCTCGATCGACACCAGTTTCGTCTACAGCACGGTAAAGAAAACCGCCGTGTTCCCGCGTTTGGGATAGGGTGCCCCCGGGGGACTTGAGGTCGCGAAACGCGATGAACGATCATCGCGACCGCAGCCATCACCGTGTGACCAGTACGGGAGACGTCGTGTCTCATAGCGTCACTGGCAGTTTTACTGTTGGGTCCGAGGACCCTTTCATCCGGCGCTGCTCTGCCGCACCGGGTTTTGTTTTCAGGAGGCAACCATGATTTCGCGACGACATTTCCTCGGTTCAACCGCGGCGGCGCTGGCGGTGCCCCTGTCAGGCGCGCGTGTTGCTGAAGCACAGGGCGACCTCCGAAACCTGATGATGCGGACTGACGGGTTGGGCCTTGCCCAGATGGTCAAGGCCGGAGAGGTGTCGCCCCTCGAACTTGCCGAAACCGCCATCGACGCAGCGCTCGCGCTCGACGGCAATTTGAACGCGCTCACCACACCCATGTACGAGCAAGCTCTGGCCAGGGCCGCAGTGATGCGCCCGCAGGGCCCATTCGCCGGCGTGCCCTTTGCGGTAAAGGACAATTTGGACGTCGCGGGCCAGTACACCACCCATGGCTCACGCGTCTATCAGGACAACTACCAGCACTATTCCGCCCCGCTGGCCTTGGCCCTGGAGGCGGCCGGGTTCAACCTGATCGGCAAGACCAACATGCCCGAAGTCGGCGCCATTCCAACGACCGAGGGGCAATTATTGGGACCCTGCCGCAACCCCTGGAACCCTGATCATTCCACCGGAGGGTCAAGCGGCGGGTCGGCCGCCGTGGTGGCCGCGGGCATTGTACCAGTCGCGCATGCCAGCGATGGCGGCGGGTCGATCCGTATTCCTGCCGCCAGCTGCGGCGTCTTCGGCCTGAAGCCCAGCCGCCGCAGGATGGTCTGGGGGTCGAGCGATCAGACCACCTATGCCGTCGACAACTGCATCAGCCGTTCGGTGCGCGACAGTGCCATGCTGTTCGCACTGGGACAGGACCGCTCGCCGACGGCACCCTTTGCACCGCTTCCCTTTGTGTCCGGCCCATCGAGCAACCGGCTGACCATCGGTTTCGATCTGAGGAACTATTACGGCAACCTGCCGGACCCGGACGTGCAACGCGCAATCGAACAGATGGCACAGCTATGCGCCGATCTGGGCCATACGGTGATCGAAACCACCAATCCCGTCGATGACGAGTTCGAACTGCGGTTCAACCAGATCTTCGGGTTCCGCATGGTGGGGCTTGCCGATGCCGCCACTGCAAAGGCCGGGCGCCCGCCCTCGGAAACAGGCCTCCTCGATACATTCGTGATGCAATGGGCCGAGGCCGCGCGACAGTTCACACCCGAAGACGTGGCGGCGGCAAACGCCTATATGCAGAAACTCGGCTCCGACTATCAGGCCTGGCTGTCTGGCATGGATGTCTTTTTGTCGCCGGTCCTGATGGGAACAGCGCCACGGCTGGGAACACTCTATGATCCCGGTAAATCGTTCGAAGAGATGTTCGGCCGCATAACCAACTATGCCTCGTTCACGGCAGTCCAGAACGCCATCGGATTGCCGGGAATGTCCGTACCCGCCGGGTTGGGCAGCGATGGTCTGCCAATCGGCAGCCATTTCGTGGCGCCTGCCGGACACGAGGATATCCTGTTCGCGCTGGCCTACGAGCTCGAACAGGCCAAACCGTGGTGGGACAGCTGGGCGCCAATGTCGCTGGCCCGTCTGTAACGGTCTGAGCCGGACGGGCCGCGATGAACGTGCTTCCGAGCAAAAGCATGCAAGACGACCGGGGGATCGACATACGCCTGTGCGTACCCTTTACATGAGACGTGAAAAAGGGCGCGAGGGGTTCCCCCGCGCCCTTCATCTATTATCGCGTCAGACTCAGCCGATGATCGCGTTCAGCGTAGCCGAGGGCCGCATGATCGCAGCCTTCTTCTCGGCCGAGGGCTTGTAATAGCCGCCGATATCGGCGGATTTACCCTGGGCTGCGGCCAGCTCGGTCAGGATCGCCTGTTCGCCATCGGCCAGCGCCTTGGCCAGCGGGGCGAATTCGGCGGCCAGATCGGCATCGTCGGATTGCGCTGCCAGCGCCTCGGCCCAATAGCGGGCGAACCAGTAGTGGCTGTCGCGATTGTCGGGCTGTCCCACCTTGCGGCTGGGGCTGCGGTTGAAATCCAGAATGCCCTGGGTCGCCGCCTCGGCGGCCCGGCCCAGCACACCGGCCTTGGCATTGCCCCGGCTGTCGGCGAGGAAGTTCAGGCTTTCCCCCAGCGCACAGAATTCACCCATCGAATCCCAGCGCAGGTGGTTTTCCTCGACCAGTTGCTGCACGTGCTTCGGGGCCGAACCCCCGGCGCCGGTCTCGAACAACCCGCCGCCCTGCATCAGCTTGACGATGGACAGCATCTTGGCCGAGGTGCCCAGCTCCAGGATCGGGAACAGGTCGGTCAGATAGTCACGCAGCACGTTGCCGGTGATGGCGATCGAGTCCTTGCCTGCGGTGATGGTCTCAAGGCTCTGCCGGGTTGCTTCACGCGGGGCCAGGATTTGGAACTTGTCGGCCACGCCCGCCGCTTCGAGCACCGGTTTGACATAGGCGATCAGCTGCGCGTCATGGGCACGGTTTGCGTCCAGCCAGAAGATCGCCTCGGACCCGGTCAGGCGCTGACGGTCCATCGCCAACTGGATCCAGTTCTCGATGGGCGCTTTCTTGACGGTGCAGGCACGCCAGATATCCCCCGCCTCGACCGAATGCGAATGCAGCACTTCGCCATTGGCCAGTACGATACGGATGGTACCATCTGCCTGCGCCTCGAACGTGGTCGGGTGCGATCCGTATTCTTCGGCCTTCTGGGCCATCAGGCCGACGTTGGCCACCGAACCGGCGGTGGTCACGTCCAGCGCGCCGTTGGCCTTGAAGAAGTTGATGGTCTCGTCATAGACGGTCGCATAGCAGCGGTCGGGGATCACGCAGTTGGTGTCGCCCTTGGCGCCGGTCTGGTCCCAGCCCTTGCCACCCGCGCGGATCACGGCGGGCATCGACGCGTCGATGATCACGTCCGAGGGCACGTGCAGGTTGGTAATGCCCTTGTCGCTGTCGACCATGTACATGGCCGGACGCTCCGCCTTGACCGCCTCGATGGCGGCCAGGATCTCGGCGTCGCCCTTGACCCGCTCCAGCAGGTCGCCCAGGCCGGAATTCGGGTTCACCCCCAGCTTCGCCATGCGCTCGCCATACTTCTCGAACACCGGCGCCAGCCAGGCCTTGACCGCATGGCCAAAGATGATCGGGTCGCTGACCTTCATCATCGTGGCCTTCATATGCAGCGAGAACATGGTGCCGTCGGCCTTGGTGTCCTCAATGGCATCGGCCAGGAAGGCGCCAAGCGCCTTGACCGACATGAAGGTCGCATCGGCAACGGTGCCCTCGTCCAGTTGCCAGCCGTCCTTGAAAACGCTCACGCTGCCATCTGTACCGACGAACTCGATCCGCGCCTTGCCAGCCTGCGCGGCAGTGATGGTGGCCGATTTCTCGTTGGCATAGAAATCGTTACCCGGCATCGAGCTGACCTTGGTTTTCGAGGTCGACACCCATTCACCCATCGAATGCGGGTTCTTCTGCGCATAGCTCTTGACCGCCTTGGCTGCGCGCCGGTCCGAGTTGCCCTCGCGCAGGACCGGGTTCACCGCCGAGCCCTTGATGGCGTCATAGCGCGCGCGGATCTCCTTTTCCGCATCCGTGGCGGGCGCCTCGGGATAGGACGGGATGTCATAGCCCTGGTTCTGCAATTCCTCGATCGCGGCCACCAGCTGCGGCACCGAGGCCGAGATGTTGGGCAGCTTGATCACATTGGCGGTGGGCGTCTTCACCAGCTCGCCCAGGGCGGCCAGATCGTCGGACTGGCGCTGATCGGCGGTCAGGTTCTCCGGGAAGGTCGCGATGATGCGACCCGCCAGCGAGATATCGGGGGTTCCAACGGTGATATCCGCCGCCGAAACGAACTTGCGGATGATCGGCAGGAACGAGGCGCTGGCCAGCTCCGGCGCTTCGTCTACAATGGTATACAATATGTCGGAGTTCATTTTATCAGCCATATTCTCTTACCTTTTTAGCCTTTCCTGGGGCGTGCGATCCGAGAGTGTGTTGCCACATCCATTGCGGCGCGGGGGAATCGGGCCATGGGTCCGACACCGGTTACTCTGATTTGACAGGCATCCCATACATGGGCGCGCGCCGCGTTTCAATCGAGGGAGACTGCGCATTTTGCCCCAGTCTGCGCAAATCCGCGTGCGTGGGGGAGCGGGGCGCGGAAACTGTCCGGAATCATATGCACAAAATCAGCGCATTTTGCGCATTTGTGATGCATCAACTTCTCCGTCGCGCATCGGGTCTCGACAGGCATGTTTGACCTAGACGTCCTGCACATCGAACCGGAGGATGGCTTTGCGGACAATTCTGCCGTTCAATTTGATCGAAGTATTGACTACTTATAACAAACACGACCATTGCATTATTCGGGTAATATGTGACTTTTTTGAGGGTGCGAATTTGAATGAAAACGACAGATGGGCATTTATCAACGCGCTTGACGACGAGTTACTGCAGGGCGGCGCTACAATGTCGGAATGGTGCGCCTTCATTGTTCGAGATTGCGACTATGCGTTCGTCAATGGCGCGAACTTGGCAACCATAATTTCCGCTACCGCCGCAATCGAAACGTATCTTCGCGCTGAGTATGCAGGCGGAAAGCGTACCCGCCTTGCTGATTTGATTGATAGCGCGCCTATTCAACAGGAACTTCGAGAAGACATTCATAAGCTTCGAAAGTATCGCAACACATGGGTTCATGTGGCTACGCCGGAAGATGATGAAGATATTCTACAGAACCCAGAGACACATGAAGAGCAACTAGAAAAATGGGCCAAGCTGGCGCAACGCACACTTCGCCGAACCATCTATGATAATCAGTGGGTATAGAAGGGTCTGCCAGCGACAGTGTCCGCTCCCTGCGTTGATATCATTGGGGTGAAACGCAGCATTTTGCATTATGGGCTCAACCCCGACATTCTCGGCATCTGCGCGGCCCGATCGGCAAATACCCCAACCGGCACATAGGGCAGCGCCCCACCCTTCCCCCTTCCCCTCCCCTGCCCCGCTGGCTAGATAGGATCTCCAACCTATCTGGGAGAAGCTTTCTTGGACCGTATCGCCCGCATCATCGCCGCCGAAATCAATGCCCGCCCCGAACAGGTGGATGCCGCGGTCAAGTTGCTGGACGAAGGCGCCACCGTGCCCTTTGTCGCCCGCTACCGCAAAGAGGCGACAGGCGGGCTGGACGATACCCAACTGCGCACGCTGGCCGACCGGCTGACCTATCTGCGCGAATTGGAGGCGCGGCGCGAGACGATCCTGGGCTCGATCCGCGATCAGGGCAAGCTGACCGACGAGTTGTCGCTCTCCATCGCGCGGGCCGAGACCAAGGCGCAGCTTGAAGACATCTATTTGCCCTACAAGCCCAAACGCCGTACCAAGGCGATGATCGCCCGCGAAAACGGGCTGGAACCGCTGGCCGAGGCCATTCTGGCCGACCGCCGCGCCGAACCCGAGGCGCTGGCCGAGGGCTATCTCTCCGAGACGGTGCCCACGACCAAGGACGCGCTGTCCGGCGCCCGCGACATCCTCGCCGAGCGCCTGACCGAGGATGCAACCCTGCTGGGCGAGTTGCGCGCCTTTCTGCACCGCGAGGCGATGCTGAGCGCCAAGGTGATCGAGGGGCAGGAACAGGCGGGCGCCAAGTTCTCCGACTATTTTGCCCATTCCGAGAAATGGGCCACCACGCCGTCGCACCGGGCGCTGGCCATGCTACGCGCCCAGAAAGAGGGCGTCGTGACGCTGGATATCGCCCCCGACGCGGACGGCGCGGCGCGCGCCGAAACAATGGTGGCCGCCCGGCTGGAAACCCGAGGCTCGGGCCCTGGCGACGAATGGTTGCGCAAAGTGGCGGGCTGGACCTGGCGGGTGAAACTGTCGCTGTCGATGATGGTCGACCTGATGGGCGATCTGCGGGCGCGCGCGCAGGAAGAGGCGATCCAGGTCTTTGCCCGTAATCTCAAGGACTTGCTCTTTGCCGCCCCGGCCGGGGCACGTCCGACGCTGGGGCTTGATCCCGGCATCCGCACCGGGGTCAAAGCGGCGGTGGTCGATGCCACGGGCAAGCTGGTGGCAACCGATACGCTCTATCCTTTTCAGCCCAAGAACGACCTGCGCGGGGCGCAGGCCAGCATCGCGCGGATGATCGCCCAGCACGGCATCGAACTGATCGCCATCGGCAACGGCACCGCCAGCCGCGAGACTGAACGGATGGTGGCTGAAACGCTGAAGCTGCTGCCCAAATCGGTGAAGGCGCCCACCAAGGTGGTGGTGAGCGAGGCTGGCGCCTCGGTCTATTCCGCCTCGGAACTGGCGGCGCGTGAATTCCCCGGTCTTGACGTTTCCTTGCGCGGGGCGGTTTCCATCGCCCGGCGGCTGCAGGATCCGCTGGCTGAACTGGTCAAGATCGAACCCAAAAGCATCGGTGTCGGCCAGTATCAGCACGATGTCGACCAGCACCGGCTGGGCCAGATGCTGGAGGCGGTGATCGAGGATGTGGTGAACGCGGTCGGCGTCGACCTCAACACCGCCTCGGCGCCGCTGCTGGCGCATGTGTCGGGGCTGGGGCCGGGTCTGGCCGAGGCCATCGTCGCCCATCGCGACGTGAACGGCGCCTTTGCCGCGCGGCGCGACCTGCTCAAGGTGGCCCGCCTTGGCCCCCGCGCGTTTGAACAATGCGCGGGCTTCCTGCGCATCCGCGACGGCAAGGAGCCGCTCGACGCCAGCGCCGTGCACCCTGAGGCCTATGAGGTCGCCCGCCGCATTGTCAGCGCCTGCGGTCGTGATATCCGTCAGATCATGGGGCATGAGGGCGCTTTGAAAGGCCTGCGCGCCGAACAGTTCGTGACCGATACATTCGGCCTGCCCACCGTGCGCGATATCCTGGCCGAACTGGAAAAGCCCGGCCGCGACCCGCGCCCCAGTTTCGTGACCGCCTCCTTTGCCGATGGGGTCGAGGACATCACCGACCTGCGCCCCGGCATGGTGCTGGAAGGCACCGTGACAAACGTCGCGGCCTTTGGCGCCTTTGTCGATATCGGGGTGCATCAGGACGGGCTGGTGCATGTCAGCCAGCTGGCCGACCGGTTCGTCAAGGACCCGCATGAGGTGGTCAAGACCGGCCAGGTGGTCAAGGTCACGGTCACCGAGATTGATGTACCCCGCAAGCGGATCGGCCTGACGATGCGCAAGGATGGCGGCGCCTCGGCCCGGCAGGAGAAGCCGGCGCGCTCGGGCAGCCCCAAGGAACGCAGCCCACGCGGGCCGATGCAATCAGGGCCCAAGGGCGGTGGCAATACCGGCGCGTTGGGTGCCGCGCTTCAGGACGCGCTGCGCAAACGCTAAGGCCCCCTACCCCGCCGCCTCGATCCGGATTGACCGGATCGAGGGGTCGAGGCGGGAATAGACAGCCAGCAATCGCCCGCTCCATTTTGCGGCGATGTAATCGGCCATGAACCGGCTGGGCGCCATCAGCACCGCACGCCCGTTGCCGCGTTCCACCTCGCTCAGATGTTGGAACCAGCTTGACCACAGTTCCGGGTCGCGCCCGTAGAGCGCCACCTGCACCTGCGCCCAGACCGGATCGTCGCTGGCCTCGGCGCGTGGGGGCGGTACATGCAGTGGCACCACATTGCCCGCGGTTTCGGTTTGCGGGGTCTCATCCAATCGTGCCTCGAAATCCGGGCCGATCACCGCCCAGCTGTTGCGCGTGTCCAGCAGCATCTGTTTCAGATCGAGTTCATAGACACTGACCCGGCCCCGCACCCCGGGACGTTTCACCGTGACCCAACCCAGCGTGCGCAGCCGCGCCATCTCGCGTTTCACCGTGCGTTCGTCCACCGACCACAGCCGCGCGATCTCGTCCCGGCCCATGGACAGCTCGTTGCGTTGCCAGTTGTACCGGGTGGTGATCAGCGCCGAAAGCCGCAGGATCAGCCGCTGGCGATGCTTGTCGCCGGCCAGGGCATGCACCGCCAGCGCCGACAGGATATCGTATTTCAGGGCCGACGCATTGCGTCCGACCGGTTTTGCGATCTGCATCATCCAACTCTCTGCCCGTCTGCCTCGACGATGGGATCTGTTGTCCCTTGCCGTCGGTCCGGCGTATTCTCAACGCTTTTCCCGATCTTGTGACAATTTGCGTCCAAAGCTTCGATTCTGTCAAGCAGCTTGGCGAGAGCCCCCCTCCCCTTCCCCTTTTCAAAGAAAGAAAAAAGGTGAAGTACTGGTGAGGGGGGACATCCTGTCTGTCCCCGTATTGGCCTCTTTTGTCCCCCTATCACGGGTATTCCGGCGCCTATGTGACCCCATATCTTGCGGAGCGATACCAGAGCGCCTCGGTCGAATCGCGGCGCTCTGTCGGCCCTGGCCCCGAATCGGAAGCCCCCTGTTTTCAAGGGCTTTCTTACCCGCGGGTAAGGTCGCATCCTCATGATATTTCCTTTTGCCATAAATGCAAATACAGCGTAAATGGGTAACCACAGATAATTAGCGTCCTGAGAAAAGGAAGCCCGAGGCATGTATACACACGAAGACCTGAGTCACCTGCGCAACCAGTCACTGAAGCTGCAAGGCTGGATCCGGCAGCAGACCTTCAGCCCCGAGATGGAAAAGACGCTGCGCCGCTTTTCCAGCTGGGAGGTGAGCGAGCTGATCTTCAACGTCAACCAGTCGACCTTTCGCGGCAAGCTGGTCGCCGACCCCACCCTGCCCGGCGGCGAGGTTGAGCCTGATGGCCGCCAGCGCTGGTTCAGCCTGGAAGAGGTGAACGAGCTGCGCCGCCGGCTCAAGATCAACCGCAAGTCGCTGATGCCGCCGCGCCCGGCGGGCAAGCGCGCGATCCGCGCGGCGGTGGCCAATTTCAAGGGCGGCGCGGGCAAGTCGACCGTTGCCCTGCATCTGGCCCATGCCGCAGCGCTTGACGGCTACCGGGTTCTGGTGGTCGATTTCGACCCGCAGGCGACGCTGAGCCATTCCATGGGCCTGACCGACGTGGCCGAGGATTACACCGTCTGGGGCATCATGGCGCGCGACCTGATCCGCGAGACCGAGCGGATGAACAACCGCGCCGCCGCCGCCGAAAGCGGCACCGCCCTGCCCCGCCGCCAACTGCCCGCCTCGATTACCGGCATGGGTCTGGGCGATCTGCGCGTCGGCGATTTCATCAAGCCCAGTTCCTGGTCGACGATCGACGCGATCCCCTCCTGCGCCAACGCGGCCTTTGTCGAATTCGCCAGCGCGCAGTACCGGCACCTGAACCCGGAATGGTCCTTCTTCGCCGCGGTGTCGCGCTATCTCGATCAGATCCCCGATGACGCCTATGACCTGATCCTGTTCGATTGCCCGCCCGCCATCGGATACCAGTCGATGAACGCGGTGTTTGCCGCCGATATGCTCTATATCCCCTCTGGCCCGGGCTATTGGGAGTATGACTCGACAACCTCGTTCATCGGGCAGTTGGCCGAGGCGCTGGAGGATCTGTCGCACGGGTTCGACGGCGTCTTACCCACGGGTAAGATCGGCCTGCCCAAGACCTTTGCCGAAATCCGCTTTATCCTCACCCGCTATGAACCGGGCAATGCCCTGCACCAGGCCATGTACGAAGCGTTCCGCAAGGTGTTTGGCCATCATGTCACGGAACACCCGGTTGAGATGACGCGCGCGGTGGAACAATCCGGCCGCTTCCTCAATTCGGTCTACGAAATGGATTACCGCGAGATGACGCGGGAAACCTGGCGCCGCGCGCGCGGCACGTTCGACAATGCCTATCGCGAGTTCCGCGAGGTGATGTTGTCGGCCTGGTCCAAACTGGAGGATGACGCATGACCCGCAAGCGCAGAATCTTCGATATCGACATGCCGGCGATGGAGGACATCCCGGTCGGCAAGGTGCCCGACAAGGTGCTGGACAAACACCGGCGCGGCCCGATGGCGACGGCAATTTCGGAAAATGCCGATGCGCTGCGCGACCGGCAAGAGACCGAGGACCGCATCCGCGCTGAAAACGACCAGTTGGCGCACGAACTGGTGCGGCTGAAGAAAGAGGGGCTGATCACCGACCTTGTGCCGCTTGACGCGGTCCATGCCGAGCGGCTGACCCGCGACCGCGCCGCCGGGCCGGACCCGGAGCTGGACGAGCTGAAAACCTCGATCCGCGAAATCGGGCTGTCGAACCCGATCCGGGTCGAGAAGCGTGCCGATGGCGGATACGAGCTGGTTCAGGGCATGCGGCGCCTGTCGGCCTATCGCGTGCTCTACGAGGAAACCGGGGATGAACGGTTCGCGCGCATCCCGGCGGGCATTCTGGCCAATGCGCCGACGGATGATCAGTACCGGCGCATGGTGGACGAGAACCTGATCCGCAAGGATATCTCATTCGCCGAGATGGGCGCGCTGGCGCGGGCCTATGCCGAAGACCCGGCCAATGACTGTGGCGATGTGGACAAGGCGGTGTCGGTTCTGTTCAAATCCGCCAGCTATACCAAGCGCAGCTATATCCGGGCCTTTGCCAGCCTGCTGATGATGCTGGGCAAGTCGCTGGAACACCCCAACGAGATTCCGCGCAATGTGGGTGTCGATCTCAAACGCAAGCTGGATGGCGATCCGGGGTTGGTCCGGGCGGTCAGCGCGGCCTTGCTGTCACAGCCGGGGCGGAGCGCTGTGGACGAGGTCGCGATCCTGCGCGGCTTTGCCGACGGGGCAGGGGCGCCAGAACCGCAGGCACGTACGCCCGCGCCCAGTGGCGACAAGACCCGCCGGGCCAAGACCACCTTTCAGATCAGCCGCCCGAGCGGGATCGCGAAATGCTCGGCCTCGAACGGGCGGATCGACCTGCGGTACAATCTGGATTTCACCCGCATCGACCGGCAAAAGCTGGAACAGGCGGTGGCGAAACTGATCGACAGTCTGCAAGAGGACTGACGATATGCGGTCTTACCCACGGGTAAGACCGCCTTACCCCAGCAGATCGGTTGCGGGGTTTTCCACAATCTCCACATCGTCGTAGTAGCGCTGCGCCTGTGCCACCGAGCGATGCAGGCTAAGCCGCATCGCCGCCTGGATTGGCGCGCCGTCCAGCGCCGCCTGGGTCAGAAAGCCCGAGCGCAGACCATGTGGGCTGGCAAAATCCTGAGGCAGTCCGGCAAGGCGCAAGCGGTGCTTGACGATCTGATAGATTGCATCCGGGGTCAGGCGGCGTTTCAGCAGGCGGTCTGATTTCGATACGGGGCGAAAGAGCGGCCCGTCCTCAATTCGTGAAACCTCGATCCAATGGACAATCGCCTGCGCCGCGCGACCCTTGAGCACAAGCCGGGGCGTGGCGCCGCGGGCGGTTGTCTTTGTTTGAATCAGCGAAACCCAAACGATGCCGTCCTTGGTGAAATCCTTGAGCGAGATATCCTCAGCCATCAGCATTGCAATCTCGGATCTTCGTCGGCCTCCGCTGGCCCAACCCAGCATCAGGATGGCCCGGTCCCGGCAATCGCGCATCGAGCCGTGGCAGGTGTCGAGCAGTTGTTCGAGGATCGGACGGGTGATCGGGTTGCGCGATTTCGGTTTGGATGGTCGTGCCGCCGCCCGGCGTGCCTTGGCGCGGGCCTGCTTCAGCAAGGGGGCGTCAAACGGGCTGTCGAGGTTCTTCATCCGGTGAAACGCCTGCCAGGATGCGACGCGCCGGTTCAGCGTGGATGGGGCGGGGCAACAAAGCGAACGACGCAAACCCTGGATGATCATTGCCTCGGCGACGGCGCGGGCATCGTCGTTTGCGTCGGACAGGTCGCGGGAATGGTCGAGCACGAAACGAAGTGCGCATTCGTGGCGCTCGGGCCAGACCAGAGGCTCGCTGAAGCGGAGTCGCTTCCACGCGGTCAGATAAACGAGATCGCGCTCGTATGCGCGCAGAGTGTTTTCCGGAGTACCCCTTGCATAGAGATCGTTAAGTGCTTCGAGGTCAGTCTTGGCGAGAGCAGGGGGGCTGAATGGGTGGGATCGCACGGGTTTCATGGGGGCAGAGTGGCATATTCCTAGAGAGCTTTAAAGACAAATGATAAGTGAAAGTTATCAGATATAATTGCATTCTTTGTGATCACCGGAAGTAATAAGCAAAATGGACAAAAAACGCTCACCAAGAAGTTAAGTAAATACAATCACGAAGTTACGTTGGTAACGGTTCTCCTAGGTGGAGGGTGTCCCGAAGGTCGGTTACGCACCCACACGATCCGGGACCAGAATGTCGAACAGACCAGGTTGGCTTGCTGAGGGTGAGGCAGAAATCTGCCACGGCCCGGGCAGATCCTTGCCCGGGAGATTCAGGCCAAAGGATGAAATCGCTGACGGTTCGGCAGTCGAAACACTAAGAGATGGCGCTGCGATATCAGCCATGACGCGCAGTTATCTTTTGGGAGGAACAAATGAAGACACTTGGTGTGAAACTGGCCGCACTAGTCACGGCAGCGACGCTGATGACACCGGCAGCGACCCGAGCCGAAGAGTTCATCAACATTCTTACGGGTGGAACCTCCGGCGTTTACTATCCGCTGGGCGTTGGCTTGTCCAAGATCTATGCCGACAACATCCCTGGGGCCCGGACACAGGTCCAGTCGACCAAGGCTTCGGTCGAGAACCTGAACCTGCTGCAACAGGGCAAGGGCGAGCTGGCGCTGGCGCTTGGCGACTCGGTCAAGCTCGCCTGGGAAGGTGATGCCGACGCCGGGTTCAAACAGCCTTTGTCGAAGCTGCGCGGGATCGCGGCGGTCTATCCGAACTACATCCAGATCGTGGCCTCAAAGGAAAGCGGTATCTCGTCGCTGGACGGGTTGAAGGGCAAGAGCCTGTCGGTTGGCGCCGCCAAGTCGGGAACCGAGTTGAACGCGCGCAAGATCTTTGAGGCGGCGGGCATGACCTATGACGATCTGGGCAAGACCGAATATCTGCCGTTCGCGGAATCGGTTGAGCTGATCAAGAACCGGCAGCTGGACGCGACGCTGCAATCCGCAGGTCTGGGTGTTGCCTCGATCAAGGATCTGTCGACCTCGATCGACATTCAGCTGGTTTCGGTGCCGGAGGCTGTGATCAGTACGCTTGGTGCGCCCTATATCGCCGCGACCATTCCGGCGGGCACCTATCAGGGTCAAGAGGCCGATGTTCCAACCGTGGCGGTGGTGAACTTCCTGGTCACGCACGAGGACGTGTCCGAGGAGACCGCCTATCAGATGACCAAGCTTCTGTTCGAGAACCTGGGCGAGTTGGAAGCCGCGCACAAGGCCGCGGCGCAGATCAAGCTGGAAAACGCGCTGAGCGGTATGCCGATCCCGCTGCATCCCGGGGCCGAACGTTTCTACAAGGAAGCGGGCTTGATGTAAGACCTCTGTCCCGGGTGGCCTTGCGCCGCCCGGGTCTTTTTGGCTTTCCGGGGAGGGGAAAACCACAATGACACAGCCACATCACGACATGCCCAAGGATGCACCCGACTTGGGGCTGCACGATCCGCTGGCCGAAAGCTTTCCAGCGACGGCCGAGGGCCGGGCACTGTTCTGGATCGCGGTCGTCTTTTCGGTCTTTCAGATCGCAACCGCAGCGCACCTGTTGGATTTCTCAAGCCAGATCGTTCGGGCGTTCCACGTCGGGTTCCTGACGCTTCTGGGGTTCCCGTTATTGGCAGCATTGAAGAAAAAGACACTCACGTTCCGGACCGTAGCCTGGGCATTGGCGCTGACCGGTGTCGTGGTGGCGCTGTATCAATGGTGGGAGTATACGCCATTGATCCTGCGGGCGGGCGATCCGCTGCCGCGTGATATCGTATTGGGTGTCGCGGCGCTGATTACGGTGTTCGCTGCGGCCTGGCTGCTGATGGGACCGGCGCTGCCGATCATTGCGGGCGGTTTCCTGGCCTATTGTTTCTGGGGCGAATACCTGCCGTCGCCGCTTAATCACCGGGGTTATGATTTTGCCCAGGTGATCGACCACATGGCTTATGGCACCGAAGGGATCTATGGCATCCCGACCTATGTGTCCTCTTCCTATATCTTTCTGTTCATCCTGTTCGGATCCTTCCTGGAACGCGCGGGTATGATCAAGCTGTTTACCGATGTCTCGCTGGGTCTGGTGGGGCACAAACAGGGCGGGGCGGCCAAGGTGGCGGTGGTCTCTTCGGGACTTATGGGCACGATCTCGGGCTCGGGGGTGGCCAATGTGGTCACCACCGGCCAGTTCACCATTCCGTTGATGAAAAGCTTTGGCTATCGCTCGGCCTTTGCGGGTGGTGTCGAATCCACCGCGTCGATGGGCGGCCAGTTGATGCCGCCAGTGATGGGCGCGGTTGCCTTTATCATGGCCGAGACATTGGGCGTTGAATATGTCGAGGTGGTCAAGGCGGCGCTGATCCCGGCGATCCTTTATTTCGCCTCGGCCTTCTGGATGGTGCATCTGGAGGCCGGGCGGCACGGGCTGAAAGGCATAGCCAAGGCCGAATTGCCCTCGCCGATCAAGGCACTGAAAGAGAACTGGTACCTGATCCTGCCGTTGGGTGTGTTGGTCTACCTGTTGTTCTCGGGGTTCACGCCGCTCTTTGCGGGGACCATTGGCCTTGCCATGACGGTGATGCTGATCCTTGGCGGGTCGATTGCGCTGGGTCTGCCGGGAGGTGTGATCCGCATCCTGTTCTGGATCGGCCTGGGCGCCATTGCCGCCGCGTTCTTTGAGTTCGGTATTCTGCCGGTGGCCGTCGCCATCGCCGCGCTGATCGGATGGAACGCGGTGTCAAAGGGCGGCCGCGAGACGCTGGCGCTGTGCCGTGACAGCCTGGCCGAGGGAGCCAAGACAGCGCTGCCGGTGGGTATCGCCTGTGCCCTGGTGGGTATCATTATCGGTACGATGACCCTGACCGGGGCGGCGAATACCTTTGGCCAGTTCATCGTGCATGTGGGCGACAAAAGCCTGATTCTGTCGCTGATCCTCACTATGATTACCTGCATCGTGCTGGGCATGGGCATTCCGACGATCCCCAACTATATCATCACCTCGTCGATTGCGGGACCAGCGCTGCTGGCCCTTGGGGTTCCGCTGATCGTCAGCCACATGTTCGTGTTCTATTTCGGCATCCTTGCCGATCTGACGCCGCCCGTGGCCTTGGCCTGTTTTGCAGCGGCACCGATTGCCAAGGAAAACGGCCTGAAGATCGCACTGGAGGCGATCAAGGTGGCTGCTGCCGGTTTTGTCATCCCCTTCATGGCCGTCTATACCCCGACCTTGATGTTGCAGGACGGCGGCCCGCTGGCCGAGGCGTTGGGGTTCTGGCCTGCCGTGGCCTATATCGTCGCCAAGACCACTCTTGCCATCGGGCTTTGGGGTGCGGCCGTCATCGGCTGGCTGGGCCGTCCGCTGTCCTGGTTGCTGCGGCTGCTGGCCGCCGCCGCCGCCGTTACGCTCATAGCTGCGCTACCACTCACGGACGAAGCGGGTTTCGCCATGGCGGCACTCTTTGCCGGCCTGGTGTGGCGCGCCCGCGTCGCAAGAACAGCATGAGCACCGCCTGCCTCCTGGTCGGTACGACAGTGCTGGCTCTTGCATCGCAAGGCTTTGACCTGAGCTGGAACCATTCGGTTGAAAAGACCGTGTGGCGCGAGCATTGGATCATCGAGGGAGGCAGGCTCAGATTGACTGAGGCCGCGGTCAAAGGGTCGGGGGCCGGTATGGATCCCGGCCTGGGTGCCGTGCTGAAAAACGGCTGGTGGATCTGGGCTCCGGTGCTGCCGCCGGTCCCTCGGCTGAGCCTGGCGGCATCCGGGGCGACTGGCGGCGGTTGGACGATCTGTGACGGATCCGACTGTCACGAGATCGGCCAGTTGTCGGGCGCCGCCATCGACATCTCTTCCTGCGGTTGACCGTGGTGCCGGGCCGTGACCTTGTCCGCGCAATCCGCTACGCTGCAAGGCAAAGTGGCCTTGCGGGCGAAAGGGTCGGGCATGCAATTGGCGGCAGGGGATAGGCGAAGGATGACACGTCGCGTCTTCGCCCTGATCGGAGCCATCGCAATTATGGCGGCTGCCAGTGCATTTGCGGTCGCCTACCGGGCCGGGCTCGCCGCGATGGATGCCGAGCTTGAGCAATCTCTCATCCTGACGCGACGCGCCATCGAGACCGAGATCGAGCGGTTCCGGGCACTGCCGGATGTCGCGGGCGAGGATGTGCGGATAGGCCGTGCCCTGCGGATGCCGGGTTCCGAGACAACGATTGAGGCGGCGAACCGGTATCTTGAAACGATCAACCGGCGCGCGGGCGCCACTGATCTGTATCTGTTGGATGCTGCGGGTAACGCGATCGCGGCCTCGAACTGGGCGACCGACAAGAGTTTTGTTGGCAACAACTACGCCTTTCGGCCGTATTTTTCGAACGCGATGACCACCGGCCGGGGCCGCTTTTATGCAATCGGCGTGACCACCGGAAAGCCGGGGTACTTTCTGGCGACCCGAATAGGATTCGGAGAGACCCAGGGCGTGATGGTGGTCAAGATCGACCTGAAACCGATGGAGGCGACCTGGAAAAGCGCGGGCGTTGCAACCGCCATCGCGGACCGTGACGGGATCGTGTTCCTGTCCGGGGTGCCGGACTGGTTGTACCGACCGCTTTCGGCGCTCTCCGATGACGCCTTGAACCGGTTGAAAAGGCTGCGCACCTACGACGGCGTCGATATTGCCGGCGCCGACCATCTGTTGATCGATCCGCGAGATGCGGGAACCCTGTTGTTGCCGGGGGCAGGGGACGCGGCCCTGCGTGGCAAGTCGACCACAATCGAGGCGGACGGCTGGCAGTTGATCTCGGCAAAACCCTTGGTGCCGGTCATTGTCTCAGCGCTGATGTGGGCGTTTGGCGCGGCGCTGGTTGCGACTGCGGCGACAGGGCTTGTCATGATCGTCAACCAGCGGCGACAGTTGATCCAGTTGCGCCTGCGCCAGGGGGTGCTGCTGGAGGCGCGGGTGGCCGAGCGCACACGGGAACTGGCACAGGAGGTCGAAGCCCGGCGCAAGACCGAGGCCGATCTGCGCGCAGCACAGGAATCCCTTGTCCATACCGAGAAGATGGCAGCCTTGGGCCGGATGTCGGCGGCAATCGTGCATGAGATGAGCCAGCCCCTCGCGGCGCTGGAGGCGACGCTTGCGGCTGCGGAAATGTCCGGCGACGCGGAAAAGACAAAGACCCGTATAGGAAGGGCGCGGAACTTGATCCTGCGGATGCAGCGTACCACCAAACATCTCAAGAGTTTCAGCAGGAAGGAGCAGAACCTGCGCTCCTTGACCGACCTGAACAAGGTTGCCGAAAACGCCTTGGATCTGGTCGAGCCGCGATCGAAATCAACGGCGGTAGATCCGGTGTTTGCGCCTTCGGCGGACGCGGTTCTGGCCATGGCTGGTCCGGTGCGGTTGGAGCAGGTTTGCCTGAACCTTTTGCTCAATGCGCTTGATGCGGTCGAAGGCCGCGAAGACGCGCGTGTCAGTGTCGAAACCGGAAACGATGGTGCTTTGGTCTGGTTGGCGGTGGCGGACAATGGGCCAGGGATCGCGCCCGATGATGTCGTCCGTATCACCGAACCGTTCTACTCGACCAAGATCGGAGGCGAGGGCCTGGGTTTGGGGCTGTCGATCAGTCAGGCCATCGTGACCGAATTCGGCGGGCGGCTTGAAATCGCGTCGCGCCCCGGCGAGGGCACAAGAGTCACGGTCCGGTTGCCGGCGGCAGCCGCCTTGGGGGAGGCGGCCGAATGACCGATCTGGTATTTGTGGTGGACGATGACGAGGATCATCGTCTTGCTGCCGCCGATCTGATCGAGGCGGCAGGATACAGGGTGATGGCCTTTGCCGGTGCGGCTGCGGCACTGGCGGCGCTTGCCGAGGCTGATCCGGCTGTTGTCATAACCGACCTCAGGATGCCTGGCATGGATGGGCTGGGCCTGGTTTCAGCGCTCAAAGACCATGGTGGTGACCATCCTGTGATTGTTATCACCGGTCATGGCGACGTGCCGCAGGCGGTGCGCGCGATCCGCATTGGGGCCGAGGATTTCCTTGAAAAGCCCTATAATGCCGATCATCTGCTGCTGGTTATCGGGCGTGTGGTTGCCGCGCGGGCGACGCGGGCCGAACTGCGCCGTGTAAAGTCGCGCCTCGCGGGCGAGGAGATCGTGGGGGATAGCCCCGCCATCGCCGACCTTCGCGCCAAGGTATCGGGGCTTGGCCCGTTGGACGTCAACGTTGTGGTCACCGGAGAAACCGGCACCGGCAAGGAATTGGTGGCCCGCAGCCTGCATGCAGGCGGGCCGCGCGGCAAACATGGGTTCGTGGCGCTGAATTGTGCCGCCCTGCCGGAAAGCCTGTTTGAGATCGAGATGTTCGGTTGCGTGGGCGGGGCCTTTCCCGGCGCGACGGTGGACAAGCCCGGCAAGCTGGAACTGGCCAGCGGCGGTACGCTGCTGCTGGATGAGGTCGACATGATGCCGCCAGCGGTTCAGGCCAAGATGCTTCGGGTTCTCGAAGAGAATGCAGTCGAACGTCTGGGTGAGAACCGGCTGCGCCCGCTGGATCTGCGGGTGATCGCGACCTCCAAGGTGAACCTCAAGTCGATGACTTTTGCAGGCGGGTTCCGGGCCGACCTTTATTATCGACTTGCCGGTGCCGAGATCGAGACGCTGCCGCTGCGGGATGTTCCCGGAGACATTCCGTTGTTGTTTGCCGCTTTCGCATCCGAGGCGGCGCGCCGCCATGGCCGGGCGTTGCCGGAGATTACCATCGGTTTGCGGGCGCGTCTCATGCGGCGCTCTTGGCCCGGCAACGCCCGCGAGTTGCGGGCGGTGGCCGAACGTTTTGTTCTGGGCCTGGGGATCGGAGAAGCCGCAGAAACCGGCGTCGAGGCAAAGGTTGCCGAAACCTTGCCCGAACGTGTCGCCGCCTTTGAGGCGCGCGAGATTCATGCGGCATTGGCACAATGCCGCGGCCACACGGACCGCGCGGCGGATCTGTTGGGGCTGCCGCGGCGGACGCTGAACGACAAGATCAAGCGGCTTGGGATCAAGCTGTGACCTCTAGGGACTGGTCCTAACGGTCCTCGAGTAGGGCAAACACCCGGTCGCGTTCCGACAGGACCAGCAATAAAGCCAGGTCGCCGGGATTGACTTGATCCAGGATCATCCGGGCGGCGTCGGTCGGCGAATCCGCGCGTTGGATTTGGGTCTTTGCCAAGCCCGCACCGGTGGCGGCCTGTTCGATCAGCGCCGGTATCTCTCCCAGTTGACGACCGCGCAGATAGTCCGGCAGCTCAGCGGCGACAACGACGTCGGGCTGGAAACCAAGCGCGGTGGTGGTCACATCGCGGATATCCTGATCCGACCGGTCGCCTGCGTGGCTCAGCATGATGAAGCGGCGTTTGGCGGGCAGGTTGGCCAAGGCCTCGCAAACGGCGGCGATGGAATGCGGATTATGGGCGAAATCCACAAACACCCGGGCGCCGTTATGAGCGAACTCGTTACAGCGGCCGGGGTTGTCGATGGGATCGGGGCGGAAGTTGCGCAGACCCTGCCGAATGGCGGCAACGGGAATGTCCATGGCCAGCGCAAGACAAAGCGCCGCCAGCGCGTTCAGCACATTGTACCGGGCCGCCCCGTTCATGGTGATTGGGACGTCAGCCACCGCCAGAATGTCCTGTTCTGCGGTGCCGTCGAAGAACGCCAGTGTCTCTCCGCGCAAATAGGTACAAGGTTGTCCGGCCGTTCTTGCGGCGCGGATCTCGGCGCGCTCGGGGTCGAGCGAGAACCACCAGATGTTCGCCTCGGTCCGGGCGGCCTCTGCCCGTACAAAGGCATCGTCGGCGTTCAGGGCCAGAACCCCGCCGGGGGCCAGAGCCCGGTGCACGGCGAATTTCGCCTGTGCCAGTTCCGGCACCGTGTTCACGCCATATTGCCCCAGATGGTCGTTGGCGACATTGGTGACCACGGCGGCGCGGGCGGCACGGGTCGGCAGGCCGCGCCGCAGGATACCGCCGCGCGCCACTTCGAGGCAGGCAATCTCCAGCCTTGGATCGCGCAGCAGCATGCGGGCGCCACCCGGGCCCGAGTAGTCGCCTCGGTCGAGGATCTCGTCGCCCACCCGGACAAACTCGGTCGAGGTGAGACCGGCTGTCTTGCCCGAGGCGCGGGCAATCGCCTCGAGCAGGCGAGTCGTGGTCGTCTTGCCATTGGTGCCGGTGATAAAGGCCATGGGGATGTCATGCAGCGCCGCCCAATCGACCTGATCGGGGGCGGGCAGGGCGTCGACGGGCCAGGTCCGGCTGCCGGTGCCGTGACCGATGGAAACGGCATCGTCGTCGCACAGGATATCGATCCCATGTTCTTCGGCCGCACGGATCAGCGCGATCAGAGCCGGGTTCGCCTCGGTCTCCATGACTCCGCGCAAGTCGAAAATCATCCGGTCGAAATCGTCCGGTTGCTCGCCCAGCAGCTCGGCGGCGCAGAAATGCCAGGCGGTTTGGGCGGCGAAGATCGCCGAATAGAGCTGGTCCATCGGAGCCGAAAGGGCGAGGTTGGCGCCACCGGTAAAGATCCGCGTTACTGCCGCCTCTTCCCGCCAGCCGAGGGCGTCGAGCACCCGGCGCGCGTGATGCATCCATAGGCTGGTCACCCGTTCGGGCTCCAGCCTGTCAAAGAACACATCCATCACCGCGCCGGGCCGGTTCCACAACAATCCCGGGCCGGTCAGGCGGCGGGCATCCTCGACCCGGATGAGATCCGAGGTCGCGCTGACAATCGTCAGTGCCGTTTCAAGCTGTTCGATCCGGTCCATGCCGGCCCCTCCGATCAGTCGGCGTTTTCGCTGATGTCGCGGGCGAGGCGCACGCCGCGTTCGTCCCGGATCAGGGTCTGGTCAGTGTCGAACATGTCCTCGAATGTGGCCACAGGCTGTCGGGTGGCAGAGGCCCCCTTCGGTTTTGGCTGATCGCCCGGCGCGTTGAAATAGATGATCTGTTTCCAGCAGCGGGTGGTGTCGTCGCCAAATATGACCAGCAGATCACCGGGCGCGGCCATGCCAAGACCGGCATTGACGGCCTCGACCTCGTCGGGGATGACGGTGATCGCCGCATCATCCACTCCGTTCTGCATCAGCGCCTGGCGCAGCATCTGGGGGATCTCGTCATGACCACGCCCACGGCGCCGATCATCTGCCTTGCAGATGAACTGGTCGAAATGACCGGCCAGCGCGGCCGCGGCATCGACGACATCCTGATCGCGGCGGTCTCCGGGCATCGAGACCACGCATAGCCTGCGACCCTTGATCTCCATCCGGTCCGCAAGCTCGGCCATGGCACCAAGGGCGGCGGGGTTGTGACCATAATCGAGAATCACTTTGAACGGATGCTCGTCATAGACGTTCATCCGACCCGGCGCCTGGAAATAGCTGGTGTCAAAGGTACGCAACCCATGACGGATATTGTCCAGATCGACCCCGAAGCTATAGGCCATGGCGGTCGCGAACATGGCGTTCTGCACGTTGAACAGCGCCTTGCCCTCCAGCGTGGCCGGGATCAGGTGTGACCACAGAACGGGGATATGCAGCCCGTTGTCATAGATCGTCAGCATGTCGCCGTTCATGCCCTTTTCCAGCACGATCGCCTTGCCGCCCGCCTTGATATGTTCCTTCACCAAGCTGTGGTTGGGGCTGGTGGTGACGTAAAAGATCGTGTCCGCATCGGCGTAATCGGCCATTTTCAGGCAATTGATGTCGTCGGCATTCAGCACGGCTGTGTCGGTTGCGCTTTCGACCACCACCCGTTTGACGACCGCCAGCTCCTCGACCGTGTCGATGCCACCAAGGCCAAGGTGATCGGCCGACACGTTGAGACAGGCGGCAACATTCGAGCGCTGATATCCCAGCCCCGAGCGCACCAGCCCACCGCGTGCGGTCTCCATCACGGCGAAATCCACCGCCGGGTCACGCAGCACGATCTGCGCTGATTTCGGCCCGGTCATGTCGCCCTTGACGCTGAGCTTGCCATCGACATAGACGCCGTCGGTCGAGGTCATGCCGACGATCTTGCCGCTGGTCTTCATGATATGTGCCAGCATGCGCGATGTCGTTGTCTTGCCGTTGGTGCCGGTGATTGCGGCGATCGGGATGCGGGTCTGTTCCCCGGCCGGGAACAGCATGTCGATCACCCGGCCCGCCACATCGCGGGGTTGACCTTCGGACGGGGCGACATGCATGCGGAAACCGGGGGCTGCGTTGACCTCGACAATGGCGCCGCCGATATCCTTGTAGGATTTGGTGATGTCGTCGATCAGGAAATCGACCCCGCCGACATCGAGGCCGACCGCCATGATGGCGCGTTCGGCCATGTCGCGGTTGTCGGGATGCACCACGTCGGTCAGGTCGATGGCGGTGCCACCGGTGGACAGGTTCGCGGTCGAGCGCAGATAGAATATCTCGCCTGCGGGCAATACGGTCTCTTCGGCCACACCGGCGGCGGCCATCAGGCGATTGGCCTGGGTATCGAGTTCCAGCTTGGTCAGAACCTTTTCGTGCCCAATGCCCCGGCGCGGATCCTGGTTCACGATATCGACCAATTCGGCGATGGTATGGGTCCCGTCGCCGACCACATGGCCCGGCACACGTTTGGCCACCGCGACCAGCTTGTTGTTGACCACCAGCATGCGGTGATCGAACCCGGTGATAAAGCTTTCGACCAGGATGGCACGACTCTTGGAATGTTCCTTTGCCTCGGCAAAGCCTGCTTCGACTTCTGCGGGTGTATTGAGGTTGATCGACACGCCGCGCCCGTGATTGGCGTTCAGCGGCTTGATCACCACCGGATAGCCGATGCGCTCGGCCGCACGCACCGCCTCGCGTTCGGAATAGACCATGCGCTGTTGCGGCACCGGCAGGCCGAGGTCGTTCAGCAGGTTGTGGGTGTCTTCCTTGTCGCAGGAGATCTCGACCGCGATATGTTTGGTTTCCGAGGTGATGGTGGCCTGGATGCGTTTTTGGAACTTGCCATGTCCGAATTGCACCAGAGAGCCTTCGTTCAGACGGATCCAGGGGATGTCGCGCGCTTGCGCGGCCTTGACCAGCGAACCGGTCGATGGGCCGAATTCCTTGCGCTGCGCCCGCAGGACAAAGCTGCGCAATTCGTCATTCCAGTCGAACTCGGGGTCGAACTCATAGTCGATCTGGTCCTTGAGCGCCTGCGGCAGCAGATGCATCAGCAGGCGGATCGCCAGCTTGCCGGCCTCTAACCCGACATCGCGCTGACGGTATTCGTAGACCATGTTGTACTGGCCGGGCTCTCCGGTGCCCCGGGTCCGTCCAAAAGTCACGTCAGAACCGGCGACGTTCTGCACCTCGATGGCGCAATGTTCCAGAACGTGTCCCAGCCAGGTGCCTTCGTCCTCGCGCAGGCGGCGGATGAAGCCGCCGGGTTCGCGGTATGAGCAGCCGTGTTCGGCCAGTCCCGGCAGTGCCGCGATCAACCCGTCGATAAACTCGGGCCCGATCCGGGCCGAGGGCCATTCTTCGAGCAGTCCCAAGTCGATGACATGTCGGATGACCGGAAAACTGGCCCAGACGTTCGGGCCGACAAAGACATTGGTCGAGACTACTTTCATATGGCTCCCCGTTATTGTAGTTGAGTCTTCCCCCCCGTGGCGCCGCTGTTGCCGGATCGGTCGGGCAGGGTGCAGAACGCCAGATGCTCGTCAGGTGGAAACGCCTGCCGCGCAGTCAGATCATAACGGCACCCTTCACCCAGAACGTCAAGCCGCAGACCGAGCAAGCTGAGCGCCTGGCCCCGCCGCGCCTCCCACATCGAGGAATGGGTCAGGTGGCTGGCGTCTACGACGGTGACCGTTCCGCTGCCCACCACCTCGAACACGTTGTCGGGCCCGATGAAGGCGGCGGTATCCTCGTCAATCCCCAGCCCGATCAGAAACGGGTTGAAAGATGAGGCGGTTAGCAACCGGCCCAGGCGATTGCGCTGGGTGAAATGTTGGTCGATGATCACCGCGTTTGTCAGACCCATTCCGGGTGCCAGGGTAATGTTTCCCTCGGCAGGGCCAGCGTTGGAACTGCCTCCCGCTACCATGTGCTCGGACATGATCGAGGCTCCGGCGGACGTTCCGGCAACGGGCACACCGGCGGCGTTGCGGCGGCGAATCTTCTGCGCGACCAGCGTGCCGCCCAGAATCGCCGACAGGCGCAGCTGGTTGCCGCCGGTCATGAATATGCCGGTGGCCCGGTCCAGCATTCCTGCGAAATCAGGGTTGTCGCAATCAGCCCGGCGCGAGATCGGCAGAAACTCGACCCGGCCCGCACCGAGTTCCGAGAAGATGCGATTGTAATCCGGTCCGGTCTCTTCCAGCATCGAGGCGGTCGGGATCACCACGATATCGGCATCCGCGCCGCCCGACAGTTCGACAAACCGGCGGTGAATCTGCATTTCCTTGACGCGGTCTTCGCCGCCGCCGATCGGGATGATGAACCCGCGCGGGGTGCTTTCGTCAACAGGTGCGGGGCACATCTGATCCTACTTTCCGTTGCGGGCGCAGGTGTTTGTGCCAGGGTGCGCCGCCGATCTTGTCCCGGAACCGCATGCCGGTTCCGGACACTCCGGCCGCCTGTGACATGCCATTCCCCCCGACGTTCTGACATGACGCAGGTCCGGGCGAAGGTCAAGTTATGGCTGACGCGGCGGGTTCAGACCGTGTGCAGATAGAGATCGAAGTCGAGCTTTGACACCGTGCGACAGACCCGAGCGTATTCGGCGGCTTTGACGGCCACAAAGGTCCGGTGCATGTCCTCGCCAAGCGCGTCCTTGAGAAAGGCCGAGTCGCGCGCAGCATCAATCGCGGTGCGCCAGTCGCGCGGCATGTGATCGTCCTGACCTTCGTCATAGCCGTTGCCGATGGTCTCGGGGCCGGGATCAATCCGGTTCTTCAATCCGTGCCGGATGGCGGCAAGCACGGTTGTTGCGACCAGATAGGGATTGGCATCCACGCCCGAGGGGCGGTGTTCGATCCGGCGCGCGCGAATGTCACCCGCTGGAATACGCAGTGCCACCGAGCGGTTGTTGACACCCCAGTTGGTCGAGATCGGCGCATAGCTCTGGTTGGCAAAGCGCCGCCAGGAATTGGCATGCGGAGCAAAGACCAGCATCGATTCCGCCATCGTGTCCCGCATCCCGCCGATGGCGTGCAGGACGGTTTCGGTCCATTCGCCTTCTTCCTGTTCAGCAAACACGTTGCGGCCGTCCCGATCCTGGAGTGAGACGTGGAAATGCATGCCGGACCCGGCATATTCCTCGACCGGTTTGGCCATGAAACAGGCGGTCACCCCATGGGCGCGGGCCTGGGCGCGCACGATCCGCTTGAGCCGGATCAGGTCATCGGCGGCCTGCAACACGTCCTCGCGATAGTGCAGGGTCAACTCGTACTGGCCCGGCGCGTATTCTGAAATCAGGGTCTCGGCCTTGATCCCGGCCAGCTCGGCGGCTTGGTAAACGTCCGAGAACAGCGGCAGCATGCCATGCAAATGATCGACCGAATAGACTTCGGTCTTGTGCGAGCGGCGGCCATCCAGCACGTCGCGCGCGGGCTGCGCCTTGTCGTCGGCATCCAGTTCGTTGGCGAGCAGAAAGAACTCCAGCTCGAACGCGCCTGCGGGCTTCAACCCTTCGGCGGCCAGCAATTCGACTTGGCGCGCCAAGGCATGGCGCGGATCGCTGGTCATCGGTGTGCCGTCCAGTTCGTAGAGCGACATGAACACCTCGGCCCGGGGCGGCGTTGTGTTGTGCAGCCGCTTGAGCGTCCCGGGAATGGGCCAGGCGCGAAGGTCGCCGTCGCCCTGATCCCAGATCAGACCGGTTTCGTGCACATCCTCGCCGCAGATGTCGAGGCCAAGGATCGAGATCGGCATGTGGCGACCGGATTTGTAGAGCGAGGACAACTCGTGCCGGCGGATGATCTTGCCGCGCCCGATGCCGTTGGAATCGTGCAGCAGGATATCGACCGCCTCGATATCCGGGTTGGCTTCGAGAAAGGCTTCGGCCTCGGCCAGGGTTGCGCCCGAGGGGCAGGGGGTGGTCATGGTCTTTGTCCTCAGGTCAGAAGTTCGGTCAGGATATCGTCGAAGGTTGCAATCAGCCGGTCGATCTGTTCGTTCGAGGTGACCGGGCTGACCAGCATCATGTTGTGGAAGGGCGCGATCAGACAGCCCCGGTTCAAAAGAGCGGTATGGATGGCGGCCTCTAGCTCCGGCTTATGGGCGGTTGCAGCCTCGGTTCCGTTCTTCAGCGGGCCCGGGGCGCAGATAAACTCCACCCGCGCTCCGACACGCACCACGTGCCATGGTACGCCATGGCGGGCGATACTCTCGGACAGCCCGGTGGCCAGTCGCTCGGCCCCGGCCTCCATATGGGCATAGTTGCCGGCGGTCATGACCTGCGACAGATTGGCGGCCAGACAGGCAAATTGCATCGGGTTGGCGGACAGGGTGGTGCCCATCCCGGAATGCCCGCCCGGACGGGCATCGTCATATATGCGCCAGGCCTCGGCCACGGCGGGACGCAGACCCCAGACCGCGGTGGGCATGCCGCCTGCAACGCATTTGCCGACGACAAAAACATCGGGGTCGAGCCCGTATACGCCGGTGTATCCGCCCAGGCCGGAGGACAGCGTATGCGTCTCGTCGATCATCAAGAGCGCGCCATACTGCGTGGCCAGTGCGCGCAGGCCGTCCAGAAACCCGGGATCGGGCAACACCATGCAGCTGTTGGTCATGACCGGTTCAGTCAGGATGGCGGCCACATCCCCGGCACGGAGCGCCGATTCGACCGAGTTCAGGTCGTTGAACTCGCAGGCGACTGCCAGCGTGGCAAGGTCGGTCACCTGCCCGGCAAGGCCGGGACGGGTCCGGGTCTGGCCCTGATGCAGTTCCACCATCGAGTCGTCTACCGCGCCGTGATAGCAACCGTGGAACACGATCACCTTGGCTTTGCCCGTGACAGCGCGGGCGACGCGCAAGGCGAACCGGTTGGCGTCCGAGGCGGTGGTGGCGATCTGCCAGTGGAAATCGCCGAATTTCTCGGTCAAAAGTGCCGCCGATTCCAGCGCGGCCTCGGTCGGCAGCATGTAGGTCAGGCCGATATCGGCCTGGGTCCGGATCGCCCGCGCCACCGGCTCAGGTGAATGGCCGAACATCGACCCGGTATCGCCCAGACAGAAATCGTCGATCACATGCCCGTCGATATCGGTCAGCCGGGCGCCGCGCGCCTCGGCCACCAGCATGGGAAAGGGCATCGGCCAGTCACGCATCCAGTGCATCGGAACACCGTCTAGAAATTGGTCTGCGCCAGAGTCCAATGCGGCGCGCGTCCTGGGCCGGGTGGATACAAAGCGTTCCGCCTCGTGGCGGGCTAGGGTGTCGATACGGTCGCGGCGGATACCGGCGATGGTGCCTTGGGACTCTACCATGGGAGGCTCCGAATGGATTCCCATGGTAGATGCCGCTTTTTGATCAAATTGGCAACTGGCTTGTTTTGGCCCGGGTGTCAGGCGTCGACGTTATCGACAACCTCGGCAAATTTCTGAAAGAAGCTGGCGGCCAGTTTCTTTGCCGTGCCCTGGATCAACCGGCTGCCCAGTTGCGCCAACTTTCCGGTGATCTCGGCCTTGGCCTGATAGGTCAGGACGGTTTTTCCATCTGTTTCGACGAGGGTAACATCTGCGCCGCCCTTGGCATGACCAGCAGGGCCGCCGTTCCCTTGCCCGGTCAGCGAAAACGCGTCCGGAGCGCCGGAAGTGTCCAGCTCCACGGTCCCGCTGAACCGCGCCTTGACTGGTCCGACTTTGAGCACGACCTTGGCTTCCAACTCCGTTTCCGAGTTTTTGATCAATTCTTCACATCCCGGAATGCATTGACGCAGGATCTCGGGGTCGTTGAGGGCCGCGTAGACAACAGCCTTGGGCGCGTTGATTGTGACCTGGTCGTTCAGTTCCATGTGGGGTCCTTTTCAGCAGCAGGAAAACGTGATGCGGGCGAGGGTTTGTGCCTGATCGGGTGTTGCCGCGGTATGGCGGACAACCCGACGATAGAGCGCGAGTATGCGCCTCATGACTTCACCTCGCGCGCCTTGTGGCGGCGTTGCTGGATCAGTCGGGCGAGGATCGAGAGTGCAATTTCGTCAGGCGTGACGGCGTCGATGGCCAACCCGGCTGGCGCGTTCACTCGGTCGAGTGTTTCAGGGTCCATGCCCTCGGTTTCGAATCGGGCGCGCAGGGCAGCAAACTTGCGGCGACTGCCAACAAACGACCAATGTTCCGCGCTGGCCGCCAATGCGGCCTTGAGCGCAGGGGCATCTCCTTGACCCTGGGTCGCCACCACGATCATCCGCCGCGCGCCGGGTACGGTGCCGGGCAACGCCGCCGCCGGATCGGCCCGCGTCACGGTCCAGTCGAATTGCGGCGCCAGCCGGGCCAGCGCCTGCGCCACTGGCGAGGCGCCATAGATCACCAGTTCGGGTAGCGGCAGGATGGGTTCGACAAAGATATCCATCGAGCCACGCGAAGGGCAGCCATTGCGGGCAATCTTGGTTCCATCGGCCTGGTCACCTGCGACAAGGCCCTTCTCGGTCAGCAGGTCCTCGGGCATGAGAGAGACCAGCTGGGGTGTGCCATCGGCCAGGGCCTGGCGTGCCGCCCGCGCCAGTGCACCCCTCACACAGCCACCGCCCACCCAGCCATGCAGGATGTCACCTTCGGCCGACAGCACCGCCTTGGCTCCCGGTTTTGCGGCTGTTTGCCCCAAGGTACGGATCACCGTCGCAATCGCAAACGGCGCACCGGATGCCCGGAGGCTTTCTGTGACATTGGCCAGTTCATGATCAAGGATTTCCGCGGGGATCATAGGCGCGCAAACTCCGGTTCCAGGGCGGCGAGATCGGCAAGCCGGTTGGCAGGGTGAAAAAGGTCAAGATGGGGCAGGGCGGCCTGCATCCCGGCCGCGATTGGGGCGTATCTGGTCCAGCCCTTGAGCGGGTTGAGCCAGATGATCCGGCACCCCCTTTTGCGGAGCGTGGACAGCGCCGCCCCGATCCGTTCCGGCGCATCGGTGTCGTAACCATCGGACAGGATCAGAACGACCGTGCGACGGTTTACGAAACGCCGGGCATAGGTATGGGCGAACCGATCCAGCGAGGCCCCAATGCGTGAACCGCCGCCAAACCCGTCGGCCATCAGCGACAACCGGCCAAGGGCGCGCAACGTGTCCTTGTCGCGCAGGGCCTCGGTGATCCGAATCAGCCTGGTGTGAAACAGGTAAGCATCCGCCGTGCCGTCGCTGCGCATGAGACCGGCAAGGAAGGCAAGGAAGACTTGCGCATAAAGGGTCATCGACCCCGAGACATCGCACAACGCAACGATCTTCAACGGCCGGTCAGGGCGGTTTTTTCGAGGCAGGCGCAGCGGCTCTCCGCCGGTAGTCAGCGATTGCCGCATGAGACGGCGGAAATGGATGCGGTCGCCTTTTTGGGCGACGCGGCGGCGGCGCGACAGGCGGTCGCGCAAGGCAACGCCCAAGCGCCGCGCGATTATTTCCGCTTGGGCAATCTCCTCGGGCTGTACCAGGTCGCGCAGATCGCGTTTCATCAGGGTGTTGGTCAGGCTGGCGATCAGCTTACCAGTACCGCCGGTCTCGGCCTCGTCCTTGCCCGTTTCGGGCGCGGTGGCCTTACCTGCGCCAGAGGCGCGGGTGTCGCCATTGGCGGTGCGAGAAGAATGGACACTCTCCTGACCTTGCTTTTGGGGGCTCGGCATCACCTTTTGCACCACCCGCCCGCCGTTCAGCCAGTAGCTGTCGAACAGATCGTCGAACAGCTCGCTCTCTTCGGCGCTGCCGGTGCAGACGGCGCGCAGCGCAAGCCGGGTCTGGTTGGGGTCGGCGGCCTGCACATGGGTCAGTGCACGCAATGCAAGCTCGGTTTCCATCACCCCCAGCCGCAGGCCGTTTGCTCGCAGATGCGCCATGAACCCCGAAAGCCGCGCCGCCGGGCCGGGGTCTCTTGCAGCGAAACGGGTGACCCGGCTCATGCGGCGCGGCCTGCCAGCCGCTGGGCAACCTCTGTCGTGATATTGGCGCGGTCAGTTTCGGTTTTGAGCAGGGTCGCCAGAGCTGCCTGAAGTGCAACGGGGTCGCGGGTCAAGTCGGACAGACCGAGCCCCATAAGGGCGGCGGCGAAATCGAGCATTTCGGCAATACCGGGGGTCTTTTCCAGCTCTTCCTTGCGCAAGGACTGCACGAAGCCCACGATCTGTTCGGCCAATACCGTCTCGATCCCCGGTTGACGCGCTTGCAGGATGGCAAGTTCGGTCGCCCGGTCCGGATAGGCGACATGGGCGTAAAGACAGCGCCGCCGCAGCGCATCAGACAAGTCGCGCGTTCCATTTGCGGTCAGGATCACCATCGGGCGCGTGATGGCCTTGATCGTACCCATCTCGGGGATGGTAATCTGATAGTCGGCCAAAATCTCAAGCAGAAAGGCCTCGAATTCCTCGTCGGCCCGGTCGATCTCGTCGATCAATAGCACGGGCGGTTCCGGTTGGCGGATCGCTTTCAACAGCGGCCGTTCCAGCAGAAACTCATCTGAGAAAAGCCTGTCTTCGACCGCGCGCCCGGTTTGGCCGTCCTCTGCCGCAGCGCGGATGGTCAGCAACTGTCGCTGATAGTTCCATTCATAGATCGCCTGCGAGGCATCTAGCCCCTCGTAACATTGCAGACGGATCAGCTGGGTCTGGCGCACCGCGGCCAGCACGCGGGCGATCTCGGTCTTACCGACACCCGCCGCCCCTTCGAGCAGCAAAGGTCGCCCCAGCATCAGCGCCAGGTACACGGCCATGGACAGCTCGTCCGAGGCGACGTAGCCCTGTTTTGCCATATCGGATTGCAGATCGGTCCAGCTCATGTGCGATCTCGCGTTGGGAAACGGGTGGGCCGTGCGGCCCACCCTGGTCTGCGTTCAGCCGTGCAGGCCGAGGTCGTCGGCGATCTTCCAGATCCTCCAGTGATCGTGCGGCATGTGGCTCTGCCGCAGGCCAAAGGCCCGGAACGCATCATGCACCGCGTTCGAAAACGCCGGGACACCACCGACGTTCGGGCTTTCGCCCACGCCCTTGGCGCCGATCGGATGATGCGGGCTGGGCGTGACCGTGTGGTCGGTAGTGTAATGCGGCGTTTCCCACGCGGTCGGCAGAAAGAAGTCCATCAGCGTTCCGGTCTTGCAGTTGCCCATTTCGTCATAGGCGATCTCCTGACCCATCGCGATGGCCAGTGCTTCGGTCAGGCCGCCGTGGACCTGGCCCTCGATGATCATCGGGTTGATCCGGGTGCCGCAATCGTCCAGCGCATAGAACTGGCGGATCTGATGCTCGCCGGTATCCACGTCGATCTCCATGACGCAGATATAGGCCCCGAACGGATAGGTCATGTTGGGCGGGTCGTAATAGCTGACCGCCTCTAGGCCGGGTTCGATTCCCGGGATCGCCTGGTTATACGCGGCAAAGGCGATCTCCTTCATCGTCTTGAACCGCTCGGGCGCGCCCTTGATCACGAAACGGTCGACATCGAACTCGACGTCGTCGTCATGCACCTCCAGCAGGTAGGCAGCGATCATCTGCGCCTTGGCGCGGATCTTGCGGCCAGCCATGGCGGTTGCAGCACCGGCAACCGGGGTCGAGCGGCTGCCATAGGTGCCCAGACCATAGGGCGCAGTGTCGGTGTCGCCTTCCTCGACCGTGATCGAATCCGCCGGGATGCCGATCTCGCTGGCGAGGATCTGGGCAAAGGTGGTCGCATGACCCTGGCCCTGGCTGATCGTGCCCAGCCGAGCGATGGCGCTGCCGGTGGGATGAATGCGAATCTCGCAACTGTCGAACATACCCAAGCCCAGGATATCGCAATTCTTGACCGGGCCTGCGCCGACGATCTCGGTGAAATGGGTCAGGCCGATGCCCAAGAGCTTGCGGGTCTCGCCGCGCTTGAACGCCTCGATCCGCTCGGCCTGTTCCTTGCGCAGATCGTCGTAGCCCACGGCGTTCAGCGCCTTGTCCCAGGCGGTGTGATAATCGCCCGAGTCGTATTCCCACCCCAGCGCGGACTGGTAGGGGAATTGGTCCTTGCGGATGAAGTTGATGCGGCGCAGCTCGGCGGCATCCATGTTCAGCTCTATCGCCAGCACCTCGATCATCCGCTCGATGAAATAGGCGGCCTCGGTCACCCGGAACGAGCAGCGATAAGCGACGCCGCCGGGTGCCTTGTTGGTATAGACACCGTCCACGGCCAGATAGGCGGTTGGGATGTCATAGGAGCCGGTGCAGATGTTCATGAACCCGGCCGGGAACTTGGTCGGGTCGGCGCATGCGTCGAACCCGCCATGGTCCGCGGTCGTGTGGCACCACAGGCCGGTGATCTTGCCCTCCTTGGTGGCGGCGATCTTGCCTTTCATCCAGTAGTCACGGGCAAAAGCGGTGGTCATCAGGTTTTCCATTCGGTCCTCGACCCATTTCACCGGCTGGCCGGTGACGATCGAGGCGACGACGGAACAGACGTAACCGGCATAGGCGCCGACCTTGTTACCAAAGCCGCCACCGATATCGGGTGAGATCACGCGGATGTTGTGCTCCTCGATGCCCGAGATCAGCGACACAACAGTACGGATCGCATGCGGCGCCTGGAAGGTGCCCCACAGCGTCAGCTTGCCGTTGACCTTGTCCATCGAGGCGACGCAGCCGCAGGTTTCCAGCGGGCAGGGATGGGTGCGGTGGTAATAGACCATCTCTTCGGCCACCACGTCGGCCTCGGCCAGTACCTGTTCCGTCGCCTCGCGATCACCAGCCTCCCAGGTGAAGATATGGTTGGGATGCTTGCGCGGGCCGTGGGCGCCGGGCGCGGCCGGGTCGAGATCCTCGCGCAACACGACATCGGATTTCAGCGCTTCGAACGGGTCGGTCAGGACGGGCAGCTCCTCGTACTCGACCTCGACCAGCTCGACCGCATCGGCGGCGATGTACCGGTCGCGCGCGATGACATAGGCAACCTCTTGCCCCTGGAACAACACTTTGCCGTCGGCCAGAACCATCTGCTTGTCACCGGCCAGTGTCGGCATCCAGTGCAGGCCCAACGGCGCCAGATCGGCAGCCGTCAGCACCGCCACGACACCATCCAGCGCCATTGCGGCCTCGGTGTTGATGGATTTGACGCGGGCATGGGCATAGGGCGAACGGACGAAATCGCCGTGCAGCATTCCGGGCATCTTCAGGTCGTCGACATAGTTGCCCTTGCCCTGGGTGAACCGGGCATCCTCGACCCGCTTGCGCGAACAGCCCAGGCCCTTGAGGCCGGCAACGCGCTCTTCTCTCTCGGGGGTCATGTCGTTCATTCTGCGGCCTCCTTCGCGGCGTTCAGCTCGCTTGCAGCGGCAAGGATGGATTTCACGATGTTCTGGTACCCGGTGCAGCGGCAGAGATTACCGGCCATGCCGAAACGGATCTCTTCCTCGGTCGGGTTCGGGTTTTCCTCCAGCAGCTTGCTGGCGCGGGTGATCATGCCCGGCGTGCAGAAACCGCATTGCAACCCGTGATGCTCGCGGAACGCGGTTTGCAGCACATGTGGTACGTCCGGGGTGCCAAGCCCCTCGATCGTGGTCAGGTCTGCACCGTTGGCCTGGGCCACGAACATTGTGCAGGATTTCACCGACTTGCCGTTCACGATCACGGTGCAGGCGCCGCAATGCGAAGTTTCGCAGCCGATATGCGGGCCGGTCAGGTTCAGCCTTTCGCGCAGCGTATGGATCAGCAATTCGCGCGGTTCGGCGAGGAATTCATGGGACTGGCCGTTCACGGTCAGTTCGATATGCATCTTTTTGGGCATCTGGTTCCTCCTTACGCGCGATCCCACGCGCGACGGATGGCGCGGGTCAGCACGGTTGCGGCGGCATGGCGTTTAAAGGCGGCGGGGCCGCGATTGTCCTCGACCGGCTCGATGTCCGCCTGCATTGCGGCGATGGCGGCGGCGATTGCCGCGTCATCCACTTTTGTGCCGACCAGTGCGGCACCGGCGGTTTCGGACCAGATCGGCGTATCGCTGAGGTTGGTCATCGCGATGGATGCGCTTGCGCAGACACCGCCGCTTTTCTCGATCTGCACGGCGGCTGCCGCAGTGGCATAGTCGCCGATCTTGCGCTTCTGCTTCTCGTAGGCATAACCGCCCTTGGGCGCGGCAAAGCTGACTGAGGTCAAGACCTCGCTGTCATCCCGGTCGGTCATATAGGCGGCGTGATAGAAACCTCGCGCCGCAACCTCGCGCTTGCCGTCCGGTCCGACCAGAGTGAATGTGGCATCCAGGCATTGCATCAAACCCGGCATGTCGTTGCCCGGATCGCCGTTGGCGACATTGCCGCCAACCGTTCCCATGTAGCGCACCTGGGGATCGGCGATCTGCAAGGCCGCTTCGTGCAGGATCGGGGCTGCCGCGCGGAGTGCATCACTGTCAATGATCTCGTGCTGGGTGACCATGGCGCCCAGCGTGATCTGTCCACTTTCGACAGAGATCCCGCCAAGGCCTGCGACATCCTGCAAGTCGATCAAATGCGCGATTTCGGCCATGCGCAGTTTCATCATCGGGATTAGGCTGTGCCCACCCGCCATGACGCGCGCATCGTCGCCGTGTTCCTGTAGCAGGGCGACAACATCGCCCATGTCCTTTGGCCGGTAATAGTCGAACGCCGCCGGTATCATCTTGCTTGTCCTCCCCTGCAAGGCCGAGTTCTGGCAGGGGAAGGCTGCTATGGGCCGCCCAAGTCGGCGACAGGATTCACCCGAAAACAGAGGCTTTGTGCACGAAATGCGAAAGACCGCACACGAAATGCGTGCCGCACGCGGTCAGACGCCAAGAACCTCGCGCACCGCCTTCAGCCGCGCCCGGCTGACCGGCACGCGCGGCAGGCCGGGCAAGTTCATATGACAGATGCCGTTATCCTTTAGCCGCTCGAAGCTTTCGACAAATGCGGGATTGACCAGGTAGCTGCGGTGGGTCTTGGTAAAGGTCGCGGGATCAAGCCGGCGTTCGGCCTCGGTGATGGACCAGACACAGAAGTATCTGCGCCCTTGTGCGTAGATATGGGTGTAATGCCCCTCGGCCCGAATGGCGGCGACGGAATTTGCATCGAAGAAATGCGTGCGACCATCCTGTTCATAGGGGATCTGGCGGGCGAACTTGGGTTCGACTGGCTTCTTTACGGGCAACTCTTGTGGAACGGGGGCTTCCGTCTCGGGCTTGGGTTGCGCAGGTGTCACAAAGGAAATGCCCGTCAACAGGAATGCCGCGCAGAGCACAAAGCTGGAGAGGACCACACCGATGGCAAGGACCTCTTTGCCGATCATCGGGCCGACGTCGCCTTCGGCGCCGATGGCGACAAACGACGTGCCCCAGATCGCCACGAAATGAACAATGAAAACGGCGCTGCCGAAACATACGGTGCCCAGCAGGATGTTGCGGTGACTGCGCTGACCGTAAGCGATCCAGAACGCCGCCATGTTGAGCACGCAAGACCCGATCACGGCCAGCGTGATGCCTCCGGGCGAATACAAGGGTCTGCACAGCTGCAACCCGGCCATGCCGATATAATGCATCGCAATGATGCCGAGACCCACGATGATGCCGGCGCCCGCCAAAACGGCGGGGGTGCGCGGGCGGAAATGCAAGAGCAGCAGCGCAATACCCACCACCAAAATGGCCACCAGCGCCGAAATCAGCGTGACGGTCGCGTCAAAGTAGAACTGTATCGGCAGTTGCAGGCCCAGCATGGCCACGAAATGCATCGACCAGATGCCTCCACCCAACGCGATCGCAGCCATTGAAATCGCAAGCTTGCGCTGATTGACGCTGCGCTTGGACAGCCCCTGAGTCAGCGACAGCCCGGTGAAACCCGCGATCATCGCCACGCACAGCGATGCGGCCACCAGCCAGAAGTTATGCGTGTAGTCGAGTATCTGCATGTCCGCGGTTGCGCTTTGGGTTTTGTTTTGACGTCATCCTAATTTGTAGCGGCGAAAGCGCGAACTGCAAATTCGGCGAGTGCCACTTCATGCCATTGCGGATCGGCGGGCCTGATCCTAAGCTCTGCCGCGACCAGCCAGCAGGATGACAGATGACCACCGATGCCCAAGCCCCCGGCAAGACAACCCATGACGCCGAGGAAGACGCCCGCAACCGCGATATCCTGATCTATGTTGACGGCGAACTGGTCCACAAGGACGAAGCCAAGGTTTCAGTCTATGACAGCGGTTTCATGCTGGGCGACGGCATGTGGGAGGGCATGCGGCTCTATGATGGGGAATGGGCCTTTTTCGACGAACACATGGACAGGCTGTTCAACTCGTGCAAGGCGGTGTCGCTGGATATCGGCAAGACGCCCGAGGAAATCCGCGGAATTCTTGACCGGACGGCGGCGGCCAATGGCATGACCAGCGACGCCCAT
Source organism: Ruegeria sp. PrR005 (assembly GCF_010500245.1). Classification (GTDB taxonomy): domain Bacteria; phylum Pseudomonadota; class Alphaproteobacteria; order Rhodobacterales; family Rhodobacteraceae; genus Ruegeria_B; species Ruegeria_B marisflavi. Next base: position 61,630 of record NZ_JAAGOX010000053.1, on the reverse strand, counting down.
TGCCGCCTGATGATCACGCGCGGACGCAAGGCCAAACCGTTCCAGCATCCCGGTCTGTCGAAATGGGGACCGACGATTGTTGCGATCGTCGAGCATTCGCGCCCGTCCGAGGATGTGCAGCGGCGCGGTATCCGGCTTGCCTCGGTGCCGCAGGTGCGTGGCTTGCCGCACAGCCAGGACCCCAAGTTCAACAGCCATTCCAAGCTGAACTGCGTGATCGCCTGCTTGCAGGCTGAGCAGGCCGGTGCGGATGAGGCGCTGATGCTGGATCCGCACGGGTTCGTGAACACGACCAATGCCTGCAACTTCTTCATTGTGCGGCGGGGCGAGGTTTGGACCTCGACCGGGGATTACTGCATGAATGGGGTGACCCGGCAAAAGGTGATCGACCTCTGCCGCGACAACGGCATCCCGGTGTTGGAGAAGAACTTCTCCCTCTACGAGGCCTATGGCGCCGACGAAGCGTTTCTGACTGGCACTTTCGGCGCCCAGACTCCGGTCGCCTCGATTGATGGCAAGCCCATCGGCACTGGCAAGGCCGGGCCGGTGATGATGCGCATCCGCACGCTTTACAAGGAGCTGGTGGCGCAGAACCGGGCCGAACAACAAGCCCGGCGTGGGTGACAAACGGTATCCGGTTCCGGCGCGCCGCGTTATGATGGCCCGATGAAACCGCATTCCGGCACGTCTTTGCCCGACATCGACCCCGAAGGGCCGTATGACAGCGATCCGGTCGCGGAATCGGATCTGTGGTTTTTGCCCGGTCCCGACGATGACGACGCGCTGGATCCACTGTTTCCGACCCCGCGGGCGGCAGCACGGCCCTTGTTCGATCCGGTTGATTGGCGGTCGGCACAGGCCGGGTATTCCGGTGAAATGGCGGATCTCGCGTACCACTTTGGCGCGCTGGAGGAACGTTTGCGCGCCGGTCCTGCGGAATGGGCCCACAGGCTGGCCTTGCTTGAGGTCGCCGATCTCGGCTGGTGGGCGGGCGACCGGATCAGCGCCGAGCGCCTCGCGCTCTGGACCGGGTTGCGTCTGAGCGCAACTTCTGACGACACCCAGGCATTGGCCCGCGCCGGATGGGCGGTGCGCAGGTTGAGTGGCGGGCCAGCGCCCGATGCGGGCGGCTGGCTGGGCGGTCTGTCCGATTTTTTGGGCCGGGGTGGTGCTGACGGGGATGCGATCCCGGACGCCATCGCCGATCTTGCCGAAGTGATGGACGGCGCGGTGACCCTGCACCCGGCAACGCGGGCCGCGATGATGTTCCACAGCTGGATGGCGCTTGGCCAAGGCCGGTCGACCGCGGTCGAGGCGGTGGTTCTGGCTGCGCGCCACGGGGCCAGCATGGGGCGCGGAGCGGCCCCGTTCCTGCCAGTGGCGCTGTCCGGGCCCGGCGCCTTGCGCGGCATTGGCGACCCGGACCAGAAACTGGGCGCCTGGCTGCGCGGCTCCACACAGGCGGTTGTTGCAGCGCTATTGCATCTGGAGCGGATCGCGGCCTGGCGCACCCGGGCGGAAACCGCGACGGCTGACCTGAGTGGGCGGACACCTCCAGCCCTTGTGTCGGTCATGGCGGCCTGGCCCATGGTAACCGCGCCTTTGGCCGAAGCGAAGTCGGGCGCGTCGCGCGCCGCCGTGCAACGCAATCTTGATCTGTTCACCCGCCGGGGTCTGATCCGGGAGATGACCGGGCAGGGGCGTTACCGGGTCTGGACAGCGGCGATCTGATCCCCGTTCCGCAACACGCGCGGGGGGTGACCGAACTCTGCACGAAAAGCCCGTGTCATGGCGCTGGCGTTTTCATAACCGCAGCGCCCGGCGATTTCGGACACCGGCTGATCCGTTTCGGTGACCAGCTTGCGCGCAAGATTCAGTCGCAGCCTGCGGTAGACGGTTTGTGGCGTGGCCTTGAGCTCGGCCATCATCCGCGCTTCGAGTGTCTTTTGGGTGCAACCGACCTGGCGCGCGATCTGGGCGATGGACAAGGGCCGTTCCAGGTTGTCCTGCATGGCCATCACCGCCTTGTTCACCGACCGGCGGCCGATCCCCGCTGGCGCGCCATGTGACCGGGCCGAATCCCGGGTCATGAAGAGTTGGGCAACCTCCAGTGCCAGCAACTGCCCATGATCCTGTCCGATCAGATGCATCACAAGGTCAAAGGCCGCCATCGCGCCCGAGCAGGTGATCCGGGGCCCGTCGATGACAAACCGCTCGCGCAGCGTCTGAACCTGCGGAAAGGTTTCCGCAAAACTCGAAAGCTCTTCCCAATGGATCGTGGCGCGGTGCCCGTCCAGAAGACCGGCGCGCGCCAGCAGCCAGCTGCCGGTGTCCAGCCCCGCCAGAACCGAATAGCGTTTCGCGGCAGACGTCAGGGCACGCACGGTGCGCCAGCCTTCATGCCCGCGAAAGCCATAAGACGGCATGACGACCAACATGGACCCACGCCCCTGGTCCAGCCGTTCGTGCGGCGAAACCTGCATGCCGGACGAACTGTGCACCGGCGCGCCGTCGAGTGTCAGAAAGCGCCAGGCATAAAGCGGGCGGCGAGACAAAGTGTTTGCCGCCCTCAGCGGCTCGACCGTGTTGGCCAGGCAATGGTTGGAAAACGCGTCGAACAAAAGAAAGTCGATGGTTTCGGTCTGCGCGTGAATTTTGGGTGAACTTTGCATGATTGGTGTCTAAATCAGCACGACATGACCCCGCAAGCCCGGATTTCCTGTAACGGAATTCGCATGAGGGAGCGTGCGCCATGCATTTTGGCCTGACCGAAGAACAGGAGATGATCGTCTCCACTGTCCGCAGTTTTGTGGAGAACGAGATCTATCCCCACGAGGCTGAAGTAGAGCGCACCGGCCAAGTACCCCATGAACTTGGCGAAGAGATCAAGCGCAAGGTCATCGACCTGGGCTTTTATGCCTGCAACTTCCCCGAAGAGGTCGGCGGCGCGGGTCTCAGCCACCTGGATTTCACTTTGGTCGAGCGCGAGCTGGGGCGCGGCTCCATGGCGCTCACGCATTTCTTTGGCAGGCCACAGAACATCCTGATGGCCTGCAATGCCGAGCAGCGCGAACGCTATTTGTTGCCCGCCGTGCGCGGCGAGCGGATGGATGCGCTTGCGATGACCGAGCCCGACGCGGGATCGGATGTGCGCGGCATGAAATGCCAAGCGGTGCGCAAGGGCGGCGACTGGGTGGTCAATGGCACCAAACATTTCATCTCGGGCGCCGAACACGCGGATTTCTTTATCGTCTTTGTCGCCACTGGTGTGGATGAGACTCCGAAAGGACCAAAGAAGCGGATCACCGCCTTTTTGGTCGACCGCGGCACGCCGGGCTTCACCGTGCGGAACGGCTACAACTCGGTCAGCCACAAGGGCTACAAGAACTGCATTCTCAGCTTTGACGACTGCCGCCTGTCGGACGCACAGGTGCTGGGCGAGGTGGATGGCGGATTCGCCGTGATGAACGAATGGCTCTATGCCACGCGGCTGACGGTTGCGGCCTTCTGCGTCGGTCGCGCACGTCGCTGTTTTGACTATGCCCTGAACTACGCCGCCGAGCGCAAGCAGTTTGGACAGGAGATCGGCAAGTTCCAGGGCGTGGGTTTCCAGATTGCCGACATGATCACCGAGATCGACGCCGCCGACTGGCTGACCCTTGCCGGTGCCTGGCGGTTGGACCAGGGACTGCCAGCCAACCGCGAGATCGCCAGCGCCAAGGTCTATGCCAGCGAAATGCTGGCGCGGGTCACCGATACGACATTGCAGATCTTCGGCGGTATGGGCCTGATGGACGATTTCCCGATCGAACGGTTCTGGCGCGATGCGCGGGTCGAACGGATCTGGGACGGGACCAGCGAGATTCAGCGCCATATCATCAGCCGTGACCTGCTGCGCCCGTTGGGGGCGTGATGCCTCCGGCGGGAGTATTTTCAGTAAAGTGAAAGGGCAGGGGACTGTCATGACCAAAGGTTTGGCGCGGTTGTTCCAGCCGCGGTCGATCGCGGTAATCGGCGGCGGCGCATGGTGCCGTCAGGTGATCGTGCAATGTCGGCGCATGGGCTATGACGGTGCGATCTGGCCTGTGCACCCCAAGGCGGCGGAGGTCGAGGGGTATCCGGCCTTTGCCCGGCTGGAGGATCTGCCGGCCGCGCCCGATGCGGCGTTCATCGGCATCAACCGCCATGCCACGGTCGAGGCGGTATCGCTGCTCTCGGAGATGGGGGCGGGTGGTGCCGTCTGTTTCGCCAGTGGGTTTTCCGAGGCTTTGGCCGAGGACGAGACCGGCGGCGATCTGCAAACCGCGTTGGTGGCGGCGGCGGGCGACATGCCGATCCTGGGGCCCAATTGCTATGGGTTCGTCAATGCGCTCGATGGCGCGCTCTTGTGGCCGGATCAGCATGGCTGCGGGCGGGTTGAACGCGGTGTGGCGATCCTGACGCAAAGTTCGAACATCGCGATCAACCTGACCATGCAACAACGCGGCCTGCCCATCGCTTATGTGGTGACCTGCGGGAACATGGCGCAAACCAGCCAGGCCCAGATTGCCGCCGGTTTGCTGGATGATCCGCGCGTCACCGCCATTGGCCTGCATATCGAGGGGTTCGGCAACCTGCGCGATTGGGAGGCGCTGGCCGCCAAGGCGCACCGCAAGGGCGTGCCGTTGGTCGCACTCAAGGTCGGCGCCTCGGAACAGGCGCAACAGGCGACGATCTCGCACACCGCCTCGCTGGCTGGCAGCGATGCAGGTGCGCAGGCGCTGCTGGACCGGCTTGGCATACCGCGCCTGGGTGCGTTGCCCGATCTGCTGGAGACGTTGAAGCTCTTGCACTGCTACGGTCCGTTGGCCGGGTCCGACATCGCATCGATCAGCTGTTCGGGTGGCGAGGCGAGCCTGATTGCCGACATGTCAGTCGGCATGAATTTGCGCTTTCCCAAGCTGACAGCGCGACAGAGGCAAGCGTTGCGCTCGGCGCTTGGGCCGATGGTGGCGCTCAATAACCCGCTGGATTACCACACCTATATCTGGCGCGACACCGATGCGATGGCCGCCGCCTGGGCTGGCATGACCGGGGACGGTGTGGCGCTGACTTTTTCGATCGTCGACTATCCGGTGACAGACCCGACCGACTGGACCTGTGCCACACAGGCGGCGCTCAAGGTGCGCGCCGATACAGGCGCACCCTTTGCGGTGGTGGCGACCCTGCCGGAACTGATGCCCGCTGACATCGCGGCTGAGTTGATGGCAGGCGGCGTTGTCCCCTTCATGGGCCTGCGCGAGGCCCTGGCGGCGGCCGAGGCGGCAGCCGCGATCCGGGCACCGCATCCCGTGCCGCTTTGCATGCCCGGACACGGCGAAGCCGCGCGTACACTTGGTGAAGCCGAAGCCAAGTCGGCATTGTCGGCGCATGGGCTGGTGGTGCCCCGCAGCTTCAGCGCCAGTGGGTCGCGGGAAATCGACCAGATGCTTGCGGGCTTGCAAGGCCCCTTTGCCGTCAAGGGTACCGGTCTTGCGCACAAGTCAGAACATGGGGCGGTGCGATTGGGCGTGGCGGCGGCAGATGTGGCCCGGGTCGCCGCCGAGATCGGCACGCCTGAGGTGTTGGTCGAGGAGATGGTGACCTACGCGGTGGCCGAGCTGCTGATCGGGGTTATCCGCGACCCGGCACATGGGTTCGTGCTGACGCTGGGCGCCGGTGGGGTGCTGACCGAGTTGATGCGCGATACGATATCTCTTCTCGTGCCCGCATCGCCCGAAGATATCCGCGCAGCACTGGGTCGGTTGCGCATCGCGCCGCTCTTGGCGGGTTATCGCGGCAAGCCGGGGGCTGACATGGATGCCATTCTGGATGCGGTCGGAGCGGTGCAGGACTATGTGCTTGCTCATGCCGATACGCTGGGCGAGGTTGAGATCAACCCACTGCTCGCCACACCGGATCGGGCGGTGGCGGTGGATGCACTGATCCGGCAGGGGTGAGAGATGCGCAAACTGGCAGCGGTTCTGTTTGAAGGCTTCGAGATGCTCGACTATTTCGGGCCGCTGGAAATGTTCGCCATGTTCCCCGACCAGATCGAGATCCTGGCCGTGGCCCAGCATGCCGCGCCGGTGCGCGCCTCGGGCGGGCCGGCGGTGATGCCGGATCGGGTGTTCGCTGATGGCGCGGATTACGACCTTCTGTTGGTGCCGGGCGGGCGCGGCACCCGGCGCGAGGTGGACAATCCGGCGCTGTTGAACTGGCTTTGCGCGGCCTCGGCGCGGGCCGAACTGGTCACCAGTGTCTGCACCGGATCGGCCCTGCTGGCGCGGGCCGGGCTGCTGGACGGGCGGGCGGCCACCACCAACAAGCTGGCTTTTGACTGGGTTGCGTCCCAGTCGGACAAGGTCGAATGGCGTACTTCGGCGCGCTGGGTGGCCGATGGCCGGTTTCTGACATCGTCAGGCGTGTCGGCGGGGATAGACATGAGCCTTGATGTGCTTGCGCGCCTCTTGGGGCCCGAGGCGGCGGATAAGGCGGCTCATTGGGCCGAGTATGTCGCCAACCGCGACGCCGAGAACGACCCTTTTGCAAGAATGGACAAGATGTGATGAGCGACAACCCCGTGAAAACCCGCCGTGATGGTGCCATCTTCGAAGTCACGCTGGACCGGCCCAAGGCCAATGCGATTGACCTGGCCACCAGCCGGATCATGGGCGAGGTGTTCCGCGAGTTCCGCGACGACCCTGAACTTCGGGTGGCGATCATCACCGGCGGTGGAGAGAAATTCTTCTGCCCTGGCTGGGACTTAAAGGCCGCCGCTGATGGCGACGCGGTCGATGGTGACTATGGTGTCGGCGGCTTTGGCGGCTTGCAGGAAATGCGCGATATGAACAAGCCGGTGATCGCTGCGGTGAACGGCATCGCATGTGGTGGCGGGTTGGAGTTGGCGTTGTCGGCGGATATGATTTTGGCGGCGGATCATGCCAGTTTTGCCTTGCCGGAAATCCGCTCGGGCACGGTGGCGGATGCGGCGAGCGTCAAGCTGCCCAAGCGTATCCCTTACCATATCGCGATGGAGCTTTTGCTGACCGGGCGCTGGTTCGATGCCGAGGAGGCGCATCGCTGGGGGCTGGTGAACGAGATTGTACCATCCGCACAACTCCTTGATCGCGCTTGGGAATTGGCGCGGCTGCTCGCCAGTGGCCCGCCGCTGGTCTATGCCGCGATCAAGGAAATCGTGCGCGAGGCAGAGGACGCCAAATTCCAGGACACGATGAACAAGATCACCAAACGGCAGCTGCGCACGGTGGATGTTCTCTATTCGTCCGAGGACCAGCTGGAAGGCGCCCGCGCCTTTGCCGAGAAACGCGACCCGGTCTGGAAGGGGCGCTGAGGCCCCGAATTGACCGTTTTGTACCGGCCGAAACACCCCGATTGACCGTTTTGTACAGGCGGTCAGGGGGGTGTATGGCTGTTGGGTCGGGGTCATGAATGGGCGCCAACTTGACGGCAGCTTCAAATGGCGGCGAGCCGTCGACAAGATTGGGTTGACGTCCGAGCTGCGGGACGAAGCGGGCTTTGGTTGAAGATGGGCGTTCGCCGATTGCGGCCCTGAGCCGACCTTGATGACAAGCGCAGCGAAGGTCAGGAAGGAGTCCAACTGCTCGTTGTTTCCGTCGCAGCGAACGTCTTCTCTCAAGTTCGAAGACAGTCAGTCCCTAGTTGTGTTTGAATCGTGGGGGGCGTAACACTTGGTCCTGAATGCATTAGGGAATTCTGATGGGCGCACGGCGGCGATGGAAGGAGTTTCCAGTTCGGCTCAAGAAAGAGCTCGAAGGAACGTCGGCAATTGTTGGTGTTGGCGGCTTCGGACTGGGTGCTGCAGGTTGGGGTATACTTGCTCCGCCTTTCACGTTTATTGTGGTTGGTGTCGGCGGCGTAATTACGTTAGCGGCCCTAGGCTATGCGGGCTACCGAGCAATACCACCCAAGCTTGTTGACCCTAGTGCTCTAGTGGGATCGGAGCTTGATCTCGACGAGCTTGAGAATAGGGTCCAAAAGATTGGAAAGGTATCGATCATCGGTCGGAGCCAAGCTGGCAAAACGACACTTAAGAACCGCCTTAAATTCAATGTCGAGAAAACGGTTCGAACCGAGGAATTAGAGGCCACCGTTATTGCCCTGCCCACGGCACCAGTACAGTTTGTTGCAATTCTGGATGGCGATGGAACCAAATACCGCCAGCAACTAGCCATGGCAGAGGCTTGTGATTTCCTGATAATCATCCTCGACCACAATTCTTCGGACGAGGAAAACTCCTTTGATGAAGGTCGGTGTGCCAAACATAGCGAGTTTTTGGAACAGGTAAGTAATTCGATCTCAAAGTATCGCTCTGAACGACTTCGCAAGATTTTGTTCCTGTGGAACAAAAGGGACCTTTGGCAACGCTCCGACGCTCAGAATTTAAAAAGATTTGAGGAGTTTACTGCGTCTGTCTTCAAGAAGTGGAGTGAATCCAATTTTTCTGAAACGGTGATGCAACGAACGCATTCCAATGAAGACGCTTCGGATGTTTCTTTCGTAATGAGCGCGATTGTTGATTTTGCTAAGGAAGGCGGCGATGAGTCAAAATCCTGAAAGCCTGGAATTCAACTCTCTCCACGATGAGTTTGTGTTAATTGGGCCAGTCGGAAAGCGCGATCAAGTCCTTGCTCGCAGCGAAGCTGCAGGTATGGACCTGATTGGCTACGCAATGGACAAAGACGATACTGACGATGAAGTCGCGGGTTCGATTTTGTCCTCTCTAATGTTCGGACCGAAGAGGCATATTCACAGGGTGTCAAGCTGGCCAGTAAACAACCCAAAACCCTTGGAAGACGAACGAAAAGCTTCATTCCGGTTTGCTTGGGTTGGATACTGTAGTCGCAGTGACCTGCAGTCGATTGAGAAATCATTCAATGCAAATATTTATGACATCTCAGAGGCTGTATCCGCTGAAGACAGATCCCAGATGGAACTAGCTTTGGCCCCGATTTTGCTTCGGTGTTCTCGTGCAAATGACAGGCTACTACGTAAGCGACGGTTGATGCACGTTTTCCTGACCATCTACGCATTGATTGCCTTTGCCGGCGCGGCGAGTGTTGTGATGCGGGAAATCCTACAATAATTTTTTTCGTTGTGATCGCCAGTTTTTGAAACTGCGCGCTCAGGTTTCGTGCGTGAAAGCTGACGTTAATCAAATGTAAACATAGCCCGCACTGCTGACCTTGGAGCCGGCCACAGCGAAAGTCCGCTCTCCGACCTTGACGACGGTTTCTGCGTACTTTGCCAACTCACAGCATGGGCTCTCCCCTATCACCCGACGGCGATTGTCGGATGACCGCTGCTTTCCGATCTGCAAACACGACTGGCCAGACTCCATCAGTAACACCATCGTGGCTCACGGGCGGCAGGAGGATTGTCCATGTCGCCCCTGTTCTGGCTCGACCGGGGTCGTCTCACCTGCGTCAAGTACCTGTTGCGGGGCGCAGGCCTTACCCCGGTTGGAACATGTCCTTGTACTGGTCGCGCAGGATGTTCTTTTGCACCTTGCCCATGGTGTTGCGGGGCAACTCGTCCAGCACGATCAGCGTGCGGGGATGTTTGAACCGGGCCAGTGCGGCGCCCACCGTCTGCATGATCGCCTGGGTATCCGGGGTCTGGCCGGGGCGGGGGACCAGGATGCCCAGCACGGTTTCGCCGAAATCGGGATGCGGCACACCGATCACCGCGCTTTCCAGCACGCCGGGCTGCTCATCGAGCAGGAGCTCGATCTCTTTGGGGTAGATGTTGTAACCGCCCGAGATGATCAGGTCCTTGTTGCGGCCGACGATGGTGACATAGCCATCGGCATCGACAAGGCCGAGGTCTCCGGTGATGAAGAACCCGTCGGCGCGCAGTTCGGCGGCGGTTTTCTCGGGCATCTGCCAATAGCCCTTGAACACGTTTGGTCCGCGCACCTCGATCTGGCCGATCTCGCCCCGGGGCAGGATCTCGCCGGTTTCGGGGTTGGTCACCTTCAGTTCGACCCCGGGCAGGGGCAAGCCCACGGTGCCCGCGCGGCGGTCGCCGTCATAGGGGTTTGAGGTGTTCATGTTGGTCTCGGTCATCCCGTAGCGTTCCAGGATGCGGTGGCCGGTGCGCTCTTCGAACGCGACATGGGTTTCGGCCAGCAGGGGGGCCGAGCCGGAGACGAAGAGGCGCATGTGCTGCGCCAGGTCGCGGGTGAACCGGGCATCGCCCAGGAGGCGGGTGTAGAAGGTCGGGACGCCCATCATGCTGGTCGCGCGGGGCATTTGGGCGATGATCTGGTCGAGGTCGAATTTCGGCAGGAAGATCATGCTGCCGCCGGTGATCAGCACGATATTGGTGGCCACGAACAGGCCGTGGGTGTGAAAGATCGGCAGTGCGTGCAGCAGCACGTCATCGGCGGTGAAGCGCCATTCCTGTGCCAGGGTTTCGGCGTTCGACAGCAGGTTGTCCTGGGTCAGCATGGCACCCTTGGAGCGGCCGGTGGTGCCCGAGGTATAGAGGAAGGCCGCCAGATCATCGCCCGTGCGGTCGACGGTTGCGAAGGTGGTCGGCATGGTCGCGGCGCTGTCGGTCAGGCTGCCAGACCCGTCGGCATTCAGGGTTTCGATCCGGGCGCCGAGGTCGCTGGCGATCGGCTGCAATGTCTCGCGGCTGCGCCCGTCGCAGACGATCAGCGCGGCGCCGCTGTTTTCGATGAAGTAGCTGAGTTCATCGGCGGTATAGGCGGTGTTGAGCGGTAGAAAGATCAGGCCCGCCTGGGCGCAGGCGGCATAGAGCGCCAGCGCTTCGGGTGATTTTTCGATCTGGGCGGCGACGCGGTCGCCTGGCTTCAGGCCCAGTTTTGCGGTGACATGGGCAATCTGCGCGGCCTGTTCCAGAAACTGGGCATGGGTGACGGTGCGACCGTCAGCCAGGCGAAGAAACGGCGTTTGTTTGCCGGCATAGGCTCCGAACAGGCGGTCATAGAGGGGGTTTGCCATTCAGCTACCTTTCCTGCGGTTTGCTTAGATCCGCGCCTGCGGCCAGCGATTTCACGGCGGCTGTGGCGGCAACGGTTTTTGCAGTTGCGAATTTTTCGTGGTTCTGGCCGATCTTCTTGAGATCGTAAAGATAGTTCACCATCACGCCGCCCGATTGTTTGCGCCCCTTGTCGGAGATATCGGCGTTGGCGTGGAGCGCGTGCACGATGGCGCCGTTGCCCAGATGGAACCGGGCCACGGGATCGAAGGGCGCACCATCGGATGCCTTGGCGTTGAGCAGGTAATGCGCGGCCAGCGCCGGCATCTGGTCGGCCTTGGGCTCTAGCCCTTGATCGGTCAGCCATGTGTTGAGCCTGGGGATGGGCGACAGCGTGACGAAGGTCTTGAGCGAAGGCAGGTTGGCCGACAGGTCGGCGGCCACCTGCTTGATCAGCGAATTGCCGAAGGAGACGCTGGCCAGCCCCGCCTGACAGTTGGAGATCGAGTAGAAGACGGCGGTGTCGGCCTCGTGACTGGCGATGGCCTTGCGGTCTTCGGCGAGCAGCCCCTGGACCGAGCCGGGAATGCCCCGGGTCAGGGCAACCTCGACAAAGATCAGCGGCTCGTCGGGCATGGATGGGTGAAAGAAGGCGAAACAGCGCCTGTCTTTGGGTTCCAGCCTGCGGCGTAGGTCGTCCCAGCTGTCGATGGCATGCACCGCCTCGTAGGCAATGATCTTTTCCAGGATATGCGCCGGGCTTTCCCAACTGATCGGGCGCAAGACCAGAAAGCCCCGGTTGAACCAGCTGGCAAAGAGGTGGCGGAAGTCGAGATCGAAGGCTTCAAGCTCGGGGTCGCCCCGGCCAAGGCGCAACAGGTCTGCCCGCATCCGGACCAGCGCGCCGGTCGCGCCCGGCAGGCTGTTGAGGCGGCGGATCAACTCCTGTCGCCGGGGTTCTGCGGCGGTGGCAAAGGCGCGATAGGTCGCCTTGGACGGGTCGCGTTCATAGGCGTCGAGGGTGGAGCGCACGGTTTCCGGGTCGATGTTCATTGCCCGTGCCACATGGCGGAAGAAGTCGAGCTTGGCGGTATCGTCGAGCGCGCCAAACCCGGTGAGAATATCCTGGGCCAGGGCATGGCCCGAGGTCTCGCCCGCGGTGCCCATGAGCGCCTCGACCAGTTCCTGCACCGGGCGGCTGTCGGTGGGGTGCGAGGGATCGCGGCGATAGCGCCGTTCAAAGACAGAGGACAGCAGATCGGCAAGCAAGGTCACAACGATGATCCCATAACAAGATCGGGCAGCCAGGTGGCGATACCCGGAAAAAGGCACAGCAATACGATACCTAGAACCATGCAGGCGACATAGGGCAGCGAGCCGGTCAGGATGGTTTTCAGCGAGATGTCGGGGGCGATGCCGTTGATGACATAGAGGTTCAGACCGACCGGGGGCGAGATCAGGCCGATCTCCATGTTGATGGTAAGCACCACGGCGAACCAGATCGGGTCGAAACCGGCGGTGGTGATGATCGGCAGAAGGATCGGCGCGGTCATCAGGATCACCGCGACCGGCGGCAGGAAGAAACCGGCAATCAGGAGAAACACGTTCACCGCCCCCATCAGGACCCAGCGGTTCACTTCAAGCGTCCCGATCCACTCGGCAATGGCCTGGGTGATGAAGAGCGAGCTGAGCATGTAGGAGAACACGCCGGCGGCGGCGATGATGAAAAGGATCATCACGCTTTCCCGGGTCGAGTCGCGCAGCACCACCCACAGATCGCGCGGGTTCCAGAGCCTGTAGATGATCATCGCGATCAGCATGCAGAGCAGGGCGCCGACCGCCGCCGTTTCCGACGGCGTGGCGATGCCGCCATACATGGCGTAGAGCACGCCGAGGATGATCAGCAGAAAGGGCAGGACGCGCGGCAGGATCTCGAACTTTTGCGCCCAGCTGTAGCTGCCGGCGCTGAGAACCGCAGTGTCACCTGACCGCCAGGTCGAATAGATCGACCAGGCCATGAACAGACCGACCAGCATCAGCCCCGGCATCACGCCCGCCAGAAACAGGCGCCCGATCGAGGTTTCGGTGGCGATGCCGTAGACGATCATGGTGACCGAGGGCGGGATCAGGATGCCCAGTGTGCCGCCCGCCGCGATGGAGCCTGCGGCGACGCCGTCGGGATAGCCGCGCTTGCGCATTTCGGGGATGCCCATCTTGCCGATGGCGGCGCAGGTGGCAGGGCTGGACCCTGACATGGCGGCAAAGAGCGCGCAGGCGCCGAGGTTCGAGATCACCAGCCCGCCGGGCACGCGGGTGAGCCAGCGCTCGAGCGCTTCGTAAAGGTCGGCGCCCGCCCGGGTCGAGGCGATGGAGGCCCCCATGATGATGAACATCGGGATCGACAGCAGGGCGAAATTGTCGAGCTTGCCGAACAGGATCTCGGGGATCAGCTCCAGCGATCTTGCGCCGTCGAAGATCAGCAGGAAACCGGCGGACACGATCAGCAGGCCGATGGCGACCGAGACGCCCGAGAACAGAACGATGATGGTGGCGATGGCGACGATGGCGCCGAGCAGCAACGGGTCCATGCGCTCACTCCAATCCGAAGGGTTTCTCGATGCCCAGGAGAAGGGCGATGAAATCGGCGACCAGTTGCAAAAGCAGCAGGCCGAACCCCACCGGAATGGCAAGGTAGGGTATCCAGAGCTTTACCCCCCAGACGGTGTCGGAGCGCCAGCCGCGCTCCCACGCGAAATGCCAGTATTCGTAGCCGTACCAGAGGATCACAGCGACGATTGCGATGGTGAGGACCGAGGTCGTCAAGGCCAGAACGAAGCGGATCCGGGGGGGCAGGGACAGCGGGATGAGATCGACATTCACGTGACCCCGCAACCGCTGGACATAGGACAGGCCCAGCAGGGTGGCGGCGATCATGAGATAGATGACCGCCTCGGTCTGCCAGACGGTCGAGCCGTTGAGCACATAGCGGATCACGATCATCTGGCAGGTGATGAGCACGGCCGAGACGATCATCGCGGCCGAGCACCAACCAGCCAGGGTCGAAATGGCGGCAACAGCGCGCAGAAACGGGTTGCTGCCGGTCTGGGCGGCGGCAGCGGAACTGTGGCCGGACATCGGCTCCTCCAACGGTCGGGGACTTGTCTGTCGGATCGGGCGGCCCGGAAGGGGCCGCCCGAGGGCTGGGTCACTCGACCGCAAGCGCCATGTCAAGCAGCGCCTGGCCGTCGGCCACGTCGGCGATAAAGGCCTTGTAGGAGGTTTCCTTGGCCAGTTCGCGCCAGGCGGCGAAATCCTCGGCCGTCATCTGTGCGATCTCGACACCGGCATCGGCAAACGCCTTGACCGAGGCCGCGTCCTCTTTCTTGGCTTCGTCCAGGTAATACGCTTGTGCCTTGGCCGCGCCGTCACGCAGTGCCTGTTGCTGTGCCTCGGTCAGCCCGTCAAAGGTGGATTTGTTCATCAACAGCGGTTGGTACATGAACCACAGCGCCACATCGCCCGCCGGGGTATAGCACTTGACCTGTTCGTAGATCCGGTAGGACACGAATGACGAGGACGAGGTGTTCACCGCCTGCAAGACGCCGGTCTGCATGGCGTTGTAGATCTCGGACGAGGCCATGGAGGCGATGGAGGCACCGGCGCCCGCCAGCATCTGTTCGAATGCCTTGCCCGCCGCGCGGGTTTGCAGGCCCTGCACGTCTTCGGGCTTGGTGATGCACTTGTCCTTGCCGGCGAAACCACCGGCCAGATAGCCGTGTACCAGCACCATCACGTCGTCCTGCGCCATCTTCTCTTCGAGCGCTGCCATGAAGGGCGAGGCGCTTAGACGGGCGGCGTGGTCGTGGTTTTTTACCAGGCCGGGCATCAGGGTCAGGTTATAGGCGGGCTGCTGTCCTCCGGCATAGCTGAGCGGCAGCACGGTCATGTCGAGCTGGCCGCGGCTGAGGGGCTTATACTGTTCGCGCGCCTTGAACAGCGATTGCGAGCCGAAGATCTTGATGTCCAGATCGACATTAGCCGCCGCGACCTCGTCGGCGACGATCTGGGCGACCTTGTGCCGGATGTCATTGTTCGACCATTGGTGCGACAGGCGCAGTTCGGTGGCATAGGCAACAGAGGCCGCCGAAGCGATTGCCAGCGCCGCGACTGCGGTCTTGAGCATGGATTTCATGAGTTCCTCCCTTTCATCGACCCGGACGGACCGGGGACGGGGACAACCTATGCCGGTAGTGTTTTTCAGGTCAATAGTTTTGTATACAAGAATTACAGGATTGAATTTTAGATTGGTCAAAGCTAGTAAATCTTCATGGAACAGCGCCACGCAGATCGCATTGCAGAACAGTTGGAAGAGCTGGTTTTCGACGGAACCTTCTCGGATGGGGACCGGTTGGACGAGGTGCGCCTGTCGGAGCTATTCGGGGTATCCAGAACGCCGCTTCGCGAGGCGATTCAAAGGCTTGCTCAGTCTGGCCTGGTCGAGCTGATTCCCCGCCGGGGGGCGTTTGTGCGTCAGCCTGGCCCGGTGGAGCTGATCGAGATGTTCGAGGTCATGGCCGAGTTGGAGGCCGCGTGCGGGCGGCTGGCCGCGATGCGGATCGCCGATACAGCGCTGGAAGCGTTGCGGGAGGCCAATACGCGCTGCCAGCGGGCGGTCGAGGCAGGCGACACCGATAGCTACTACGCCGAGAACGAGCGGTTTCACAAGATCATCTACCGCAGTTCCGGCAACGCGTTCCTGGAACAGGAGGCGACGAAACTGCACAAGCGGCTGAAGCCGTTCCGCCGGGTGCAACTGCGATTCCGGGGGCGGATGGGGCAGTCGATGGCCGAGCATGAGGCGATCGTGGCGGCGCTGGCCGATGCCGATGCCGATGCCGCCGCCACCGCGCTGAGGACCCATGTGGCGGTACAGGGCGAGAAGTTCCACAACCTGATGGCCAGCCTCAGAAGCGCGGCCGAGTGATCGCCTTTCCGGCTTTCCCGGGGCGCCGGTTCGGGTGATAGTGGACGGACGTTTTCCATACCACCGCATCGGAGAGTGACGTGGCCTTCACCCTGCGCCAGCTACAGTTCTTTGTCGCCGCAGCCGAGCAGGGATCGGTCACGGGCGCGGCGCGTGTCCTGTCGATCTCTCAGTCGTCTGTGACCGAGGCGATCCGCTCGCTGGAAGAGGATCTGGGCGTTCCATTGTTCGAACGGCAGGCGCGGGGGTTGCAGATCACGCACCGGGGGTCGGCCTTTCTGCGTCATGCGCGGCAGATCCTGGGCGATGTTGCAAGCGCCAGACAGGCGTTTCGCGAGGAAGCCTCGCAGGTGGTCGGGCGGCTGTCGCTTGGCGTGACCTCGCTGGTCGCGGGATATGTTCTGTCCGATCTGCTGGCTCGGTTCCGCCGGGCGTTCCCGCAGGTCGAGCTGAACGTGATCGAGGATTCAGGCGAATACCTGCAACACCTGCTGATCGGCGGCGAATTGGATGTTGCGGTGCTGCTGACCTCGTCGGTCAAGGACCGTCTGGCGCTGCATGTCGAGACATTGCTGGTGTCGCAGTACCGGCTGTGGTTGCCGCTGGGCCATGAGCTGGCGCAGCAGGAGGCGATCGAGCTGGAGCAGCTTGTCGGTCTGCCGATGATCCAGCTGATGGTCGAAGAGATCGAGGAGAGCATGAAACAGCTGATGCAATCCTTGTCGGTGCGGCCGGAGATCGCGTTCAGGACGCGGTCGGTCGAGGCGGTGCGCAGCCTTGTTGCCACCGGCGCGGGCATCGCCATTCTGCCGGGCATGGTTTATCGCCCCTGGTCGCTGGAAGGGGACCGGATCGAGATTCGCGATGTCTCGGGCGACCTGCCATCGGTGCAGGTCGGGCTTGCCTGGCGCCGCGGCGCGCCTCTTTCGGATGCGGCCCGCAATTTCCTGAGGTCTGCCCAAAGCGCCATTTCAGACCGGTGATTCAAGCCTTTCGCCCGTTTCGGGCCGTGGCGGGACCGAGCTATCGGTAAAACCGATACATGTGTTCATTCTTTTGAATTTGCGAAGCTTCGTGCTGTTCATATCCTGTGCGCATCAAAAGGGGCGCGCGTGGAATGCGTGTCGGAACACAGGGAGTGACAGCATGAAGATCCTCGGACTTCTCGGAACCACGGCGCTTGCCACGGCCATTGCGGTTGGCCCGGCTGCCGCGCAGCTTGCCGCCTTGGGGACGCCGGAAGGGCAAGTCAACATCGTCGCCTGGCCCGGATATATCGAGCGCGGCGAGACGATGAAGGAATTCGACTGGGTGACCAAGTTCGAAGAGGCGACCAGCTGCAAGGTGGTGGTCAAGACCGCCAATACCTCTGACGAGATGGTGGCCCTGATGAACGAGGGCGGGTTCGACCTAGTGACGGCATCGGGCGACGCCTCGCTGCGCCTGGTTGCGGGCAAGCGGGTGCAGCCGATCAACACCGATCTGATCCCGTCGTGGAGTACGGTGGACGAGCGCCTGCAAAGCGCGCCCTGGCACACGGTGGATGGCGTGCATTATGGCACGCCCTACATGTGGGGGCCGAACGTGCTGATGTACAACACCGAGGCCTTTGGCGATCAGCCGCCCACCTCGTGGAACGTGGTGTTCGAGGAAATGACCCTGCCAGACGGCAAGTCGAACAAGGGCCGGGTGCAGGCTTATGATGGCCCGATCCACGTGGCGGATGCGGCGCAATACCTGATGACGCACAAGCCGGACCTTGGCATCACCTCGCCCTATGAGCTGACCGAGGACCAGTACAAGGCCGCGCTGGACCTGCTGCGCGGGCAGCGCGAGTTGGTGGGCCGTTACTGGCACGACGCGTTCATCCAGATGGACGATTTCAAGAACGAGGGCGTGGTTGCCTCGGGTTCCTGGCCGTTCCAGGTGAACCTGCTGAAATCCGAAGGTTTCCCGGTGTCCTCGGTGATCCCCGAGGAAGGCGCGACCGGCTGGGCGGACACCACGATGATGCATGTGGATGCCGAGCATCCGACCTGCGCCTATCTGTGGATGGAACATACGCTGAGCTCGAACCTGCAATCGGACCTGTCGGTCTGGTTCGGCGCGGTGCCTTCGGTGCCAGCGGCCTGTTCCGACGGGCGCGGCATGCAGACCCAGGAAGGCTGTGATGCCAACGGTCTGGCCGATTTCGAGCGGATCCGGTTCTGGACCACCCCGGTCAGCCGGTGCGAAAGCCAGGGCGAATGCGTGCCCTATTATCGCTGGGTGTCCGACTATATCGGTGTGATCGGCGGCCGCTGATCTCACCCTTGGCCCCCGGTTCAATCCCGGGGGCCGTTCCCCGCACCATGACAGAAACACGAAAAACGGCCCCGCTCAGGGCCGAATAGAGATGACATGACCGCTGCCGTATCCTTTCACTGTGTATCCCGCCATTTCGGCTCCGTCCGGGCCGTGGATCAGGTGAACCTGACCATTGAGGAAGGGTCGTTCTTTGCCATGCTTGGGCCCTCGGGGTCCGGCAAGACGACCTGTTTGCGCCTGATCTCGGGCTTTGAATCGCCGACCTCGGGCGAGATCAAGATTTTTGGACAGGACGTCAGCCACGTACCGCCCAACCGGCGCAGCGTGAACACGGTGTTCCAGGATTATGCCCTGTTTCCGCATATGAACGTGCGTGACAACGTCGCCTATGGGCCGATGGTGGCCGGCGTGGGCAAGGCGCAACGCCATGCCAAGGCCGAGGAGATGCTGGCGCTGGTCAAGCTCGACGGGTTCGGCGACCGCAAGCCGGGGCAGTTGTCGGGCGGGCAGCGGCAGCGCGTGGCGCTGGCGCGCGCGCTGGTGAACGAGCCGCGCGTTCTGCTGCTGGACGAACCCCTGGGCGCGCTGGACCTGAAGCTGCGCGAAGCGATGCAGGACGAGTTGAAGGCGCTGCAACAGCGGTTGGGCATCACCTTTGTCTTTGTCACCCATGATCAGGGCGAGGCGCTGTCGATGGCCGATCACCTGGCGGTGTTCAACGAGGGCAAGATCGCCCAGATCGGTACGCCTGCCGAGATCTATGACAAACCCCGAACCCGGTTCGTCGCCGATTTCGTGGGCTCGTCGAACGTGTTGCCGCCCGAGGTGAGCGAACGTCTGGGGGGCGGAAAGCGCTGGTCCAGCCTGAGGCCCGAGGCCCTGCGCCTGGTCGCGCCCGAGGGCGCGCGTCTGGCCGGGACCGTGACCGGTTTGCGGTACCTTGGCGCCGGGACGCGCGTGGCTGTCGATGTGGGTGGAACCGAGATTGCCGCCCTTGCCCCGTCGGGCGCCGATATCCCGGGCGTCGGCGCGGCGGTTGGCCTGGCATTTGACGCAAGCGCCCTGCACCTGATGGAGGAGGCATGACCCGCGTCTCTGCCATCCTGCCCGAACGCGGGCTTGCCGACCGCCTGAGTACGCTGTTCTGGCGGCGGCCAAAGCTGCTGCTCTTGCTGCTGATTTCGCCACCCCTGATCTGGTTGGGCGTCGTGTACCTGGGCTCGCTTGCCGCGCTCTTGCTGCAAAGCTTCTATTCGATCGACGAATTCTCGGGCGTGGTGAAGGAGGAGTTCACCCTCAAGACCTATGGCGAGCTGTTCCGCGCCGCCAATATGGACATCATCATCCGCACGCTTCTGATGTCGGCGGCAGTGACGATCACCAGCGCCTTTGTCGCCTTTCCCATCGCCTATTACGCCGCCCGCTATGCGCGCGGCCGGTGGAAGGCGGTGTTCTACCTCGGCATCATGCTGCCCCTGTGGTCGTCCTACCTGGTCAAGGTCTATGCCTGGAAGCTGATCCTGGCCAAGGAGGGCATCATCACCTGGGCCGCCGAAGGCATCGGTGCGGGGTTCCTGCTGGACACCGTGCTGTCGCTGCCCTGGGTTGGCGGCAACTCGCTGTCGACCTCTTTCATCGGGACATGGCTGGTGTTTGTCTATGTCTGGATGCCCTTCATGATCCTGCCGATGCAGGCATCGCTGGAGCGGGTGCCGCTGTCGATGCTGGAGGCCTCGGCCGATCTGGGCGCCAGCCGCAAGCAGACCTTTCGCACCGTGGTATTGCCGCTGGCGATGCCAGGGGTGATCGCGGGGTCGATCTTCACCTTTTCGCTGACCATGGGCGATTACATCATTCCGCAGATCGTCGGCACCTCGGCCCGGTTCATCGGGCAGGCCGTGTACCAGTTTCAGGGTACCGCCGGGAATATCCCGCTGGCGGCGGCATTCGCCATGGTGCCGATCCTGATCATGCTGGTCTATCTGGCACTGGCCAAACGGGGAGGGGCGTTCGATGCACTCTGAAGCGCGCGCCTCGACCGGGCTGAAAATCGGGGCAATTGCCGGGCTGTTGTTCCTGCACCTGCCGATCCTGCTGATCTTTCTCTATGCCTTCACCACCGAGGAGCGGACCTATCAATTCCCGCCGCCGGGGCTGACCACTGAATGGTTCGCCGTTGCCTGGCACCGCGAGGATATCTGGCCGCCGCTTTACCTGTCGCTGAAGGTGGCGGCGGTCTCGACCGCGCTGGCGATGATCCTGGGCACGCTCATTGCGGCGGCCATGGCGCGCAGCCGGTTTTTTGGCCGCGAGCAGATCGCGTTGTTGATCATCCTGCCCATTGCTTTGCCGGGAGTGATCACAGGCATGTCGCTGCGCTCGGCCTTTGCGGTGATGGATATCCCGTTCTCGACCTTTACCATCGTGCTGGGGCACGCGACGTTCTGTATCGTCATCGTCTACAACAATGCGGTGGCCCGGTTCCGCCGTCTGTCGGGCGCGGTGTTCGAAGCCTCGGCCGACCTGGGCGCCAACGGGTTCCAGACGCTGCGTTATGTGCTGCTCCCGAACCTCGGCTCGGCTCTGCTGGCCGGTGGCATGCTGGCCTTCGCGCTGTCCTTTGACGAGGTGATCGTGACCACCTTTACCGCCGGTCAGCAATCGACCCTGCCCATCTGGATGCTGAACGAGCTGGTTCGCCCGCGTCAGCGCCCGGTGACGAATGTGGTGGCCATCGTGGTCTTTGCCACGACCTTCGTTCCCATTCTTCTCGCCTATTACCTCACCCGTGGCGGTTCCGAGACCGCGGGTGGCGGCAAGTGACCAAAGGAGTCCGACACATGAAGATCGACACCAGTTTTTTGATCGGGACCGATTTCGAAACCGGCACCGAAGTGGCCGAACAGGTCCTGAACCCGCGCACCGGCGAGCTGATCATCGAGGTGCCCGAAGCCTCGGCCGCGCAGGTGGATCGCGCGGTTGCAGCCGCCCGCAAGGCGTTTCGCACCTGGTCGCGCACCACACCGGCGGAACGGTCGGCGGCGCTGTTGCGCATCGCCGACCGGATCGAGGCCGAGGCGGATGCATTCGCCGCGCTCGAGGCGCTGAACTGCGGCAAGCCGATCAATGCCGCGCGGGGGGACGAGATCCCGGCCATCGTCGATTGCTATCGGTTCTTCGCGGGCGCCGTCCGCTGCCAGCACGGTGCCGTTGCGGGGGAATACCTCGAAGGCTTCACCTCGATGGTGCGGCGCGACCCGATCGGTGTCGTCGCCTCGATCGCGCCGTGGAACTATCCGCTGATGATGATGGCGTGGAAACTTGCCCCGGCCATTGGGGGCGGCAACACCGTTGTGTTCAAACCGTCCGAGCAGACGCCCCTGACCGCGCTGAAAATGGCGCGCATCCTGGCCGAGGAACTGCCCGAAGGTGTGGTGAGCGTGGTCACGGGTCGGGGTCATTCGGTCGGCAACCAGATGATCAACCACCCGGATGTGGACATGATCTCGCTCACCGGTGACATCGCCACGGGCAAGAAGATCCTGGATGCGGCCGCCAAGTCGGTCAAGCGGACGCATCTGGAACTGGGCGGCAAGGCGCCGGTCATCGTGTTCGACGATGCCGATGTGTCCGAGGTGGTCGAAGGGCTGCGCGCCTTTGGTTATTACAATGCCGGTCAGGATTGTACCGCCGCCTGCCGCATATATGCGGGCAAGAAGGTCTATGACAAGCTGGTGGCCGACCTGACCTCGGCGGTTTCCACTATCGCGCTGGGTCTCGACGACGATAGCCAGAACGAGATCGGCCCGCTGATCTCGCTGCGCCAGCGCGACCGGGTTGCGAGCTTTGTCAATCGCGCCCGCGAACTGAACCATATCGAGGTCACCACCGGGGGCGATCCCATGGGGCAGGGGTTCTATTTCCAGCCCACCGTCATTGCCGGCGCCCAGCAGGAGGACGAGATTGTCCGGCGCGAGGTGTTTGGCCCGGTCGTGTCGGTCACGCCGTTCTCGGATGTGGATACCGCCGTCGCCTGGGCGAATGACAGCGACTATGGCCTGGCCTCGTCGGTTTGGACCAAGGATGTGGGCCGCGCGATGGAAACGGCCGCGCGCCTGCGCTATGGCTGCACCTGGATCAACACCCATTTCATGCTGACCAACGAGATGCCGCATGGCGGGCTTAAACAGTCCGGCTATGGCAAGGACATGAGCTCTTACGCGTTGGAGGATTACACCGTTGTCCGCCACGTGATGGTCAAGCACGGCTGAGATAAGAAACCACCACTCACACGGCAAACAGGAACTCGCCTGACGGCGGGTTTCTCTTTGCCATGGGTCAGGTTGCTGCCTCGTCCAGCAGGTGGCGCAGCCAGCGCCCGGCCAGCCAGGTGGCGGGAATGCCCAGGGGCACCGACCAAAGCAAGGCCGCGACCGGCGACAGCGGCATCCAACCCACGGCGCGCAGCATCAGCGCGCCCATGTAAAGGTTGATCGCCACCGTGGTCGCCGCCGCCGGATAGAGAAGCAGCGCCAGTTTCCACACCGGCCAGCGGCCTTCGATGTCCGGCTCAGTGGCTGGTGCCTTCGGAGAAGGTGATCTTGTTCCAGACATTGTATTTCCCCGAGGGTTTCTTCATCGGCAGGCGGCGGACCTCTTCCAGCGTCGAGGCGTCATAGACGATGACCGCGCCGTCCTCTTCCCAGACCGAGACCAGCGCGTAGCGGCCATCGCGGGTGAATTCCACATGCGCCACCGTTTGGCCCGGCGCCGGGCGCAGGGTGCGCACGATTTCCAGGCTCTGCTTGTCGATCACATGCATCGCGTCCTTGTTGGGGCCAAAGAACACGTCGGCCCAGAAATAGGGGGTGTTCTCGTGACTGCGCAGGAAAAATCCCGGCCCTTCGGTGGCGATGGTGGCGATGCGGGTCCAGCTTTCGGTGTCGATGACGCTCAGCTTGCCCTCTTTCAGATGCGGCGTGGCCATCACCCGGCGCCCGTCGCGCGCCCAGCTGATGCCCGAGCCCAGATGCGGCATGCCCTCCAGTGGCAGTTCGGCGATCTCGCGCCCGACGTTCAGGTTCACCACCACCCCGCGCACCCCGTCGCGCGCTGCGCCGATCAGGTTGCGGTAATCGTCGGAAAAGAAGAAATCGTCGAGCGGCTCGGATATTTCGATCCGGCGCCGCGCGAACAGTCCCTCGGACGAGGCGATCGCCTCGACCATGCCTTTTTCGCGGGAGTGGATGAAGCCTTCGTAAACCGGGTCGGCATTTGGGTCGGTCGCCACCTCCCAGATCTCGGGCGCGTCCTTGAGCGCGAGGATGAAGCTCTGCCTTTGCGGTGCCTGATAGACGGCCGAGACCCGGCTGGGCGTGCCATCCTTGGCGGTCACCTTCATGACCTTTGCCACCGACAGGTCCTCGGTGCTCAGCAGGGTCAGCGACATCGGCAGGTAATTGGCCACCGCCAGCCATTTGCCGTCATGGCTCATCGCGATGTTGCGGCTGTTGAGCCCCGCGCGCACCCGGCCCACCTGTTGCAGCGACCAGAGGTCGTATTTCTGCACCCAGCCGTCGCGCGACATGATGAAGACATAGCGCCCGTCCGGGCTGAACTTGGGTCCGCCATGTACGGCGAACGGGGTCTCGAACCGGTCGAGCACCTCGAACGTGTCGCCATCCAGCACGCTGACATGGTGATCGCCGGTTTCCACCACCAGGGTGATGTTCATCGGATCGGCATCCCAGACCGGCGCGGCGGCGACGCTGTATTCGTCGTCCAGCACCCGGCTTGCCGTGATCTCGGCCTCGCCCCAGGCGGGGATCTCGGCCAGCGGCTCTTTCACATACTCCGCCAGCGCGGCGATGGCCGCTTCGTCCAGCGTGTCCAAGAACCCCGGCATCTGGGTCGCTGTGCGGCCCTCGCGGATCACGGCGGCCACTTTCGGCCCGCGCATCCGGCCCAGCGTCTCGGGGATCAGCGCCGGACCCAACCCGCCCAGCCGCGCCGCGCCATGGCAGCTGGCGCAATACTCGGCATAGTCCTCGGCCGGTCCCGCCGTCACGGGCCCCGCCAGCATCAGGGCGCAGACCCCATATTTCACTTTGCTCCAAATACTCCTGCCGGAGGCTCCGCCACCTGAAGCAGGCACAGCGGATGTGGCCCCGAGCGGGCGGGTGTCAAAAGAACTGATGCGCCGGGTCATGTCTCTTTCCTCGGAACGGGGTGACGGTCAGGCGGTCCGAACCCGTCACGCCGATCTCGGCATCCGACAGGTAGCAGGCCGGGTCCTCGGCCCAGGGATCGCCGGTCAGTTGCAGGGCGCGGATGCGGGTATTGCCGCCGCAGACATCCTTGAGGGTGCAGGCGCCACAGCGGCCCTTGAGCGGGCGGGGGCGGGTGCGCAGCAGCGCCAGCATCGGGTCGTCGCCGGTCCAGAGCTGGGAAAACGGCGCCGTCTTCACATTGCCGACGGTGTAGTCGGACCAATATGTATCGGGATGCACGCGGCCCAGATTGTCGATATTGGCCACGCCCAGCCCGCTGGAATTGCCGCCCCAGGCGGCCAGATGGGCGCGGATATGCGCCACCCGCTCGGCGTCGAAATTGCGCCGCACCCATTCCAGGAAATAACCCGCGTCGGCGTCGTTGTTGCCGGTCACGATATCGAGCGGCATGTCCTCGGCCGCAGCCACCCATGCGCGGTCCAGCAGCAGGTCCATCGCGTGGCGGGTGCGCAGATGCGCGGCATCCTCGCCCCGGTTCTTGTCGCCGCGCCCGGCATAGACCAGGTGGCTGAGATAGAACTTGTCCACGCCCTCGTCATCGCAGAGCTGAAGCAGGTCGGGCAGATGATGCTGGGTGCCCTCGGTCAGGCAGAAGCGCAGGCCAACCTTGATGCCGCGCTTCTTGCATTCGCGCACCCCGCGCAGGGCATCGGCAAAGGCGCCCTCGACGCCGCGGAACCAGTCATTGGTGGCGCCGATCCCGTCCAGAGAGATGCCCACATAGCTGAAGCCCACATCGGCGATGCGGTCGGCGGTCTCGCCGTGTATCTTGGTGCCGTTGGTCGACAGCGCCAGCATCGGCACCAATTGGCGCGCGCGCATGGCGATGTCGAAGAAGTCGAACCGGTCCAGCGGTTCGCCCCCCGACAGGATGATCGCGGGCACCTTGAACCGGCCCAGATCCTCCAACGTGTCCATCGCCTGTTCGTGGGTCAGCTCGCCGGGAAAATCCACATCCGCCGAGACGGTATAACAGTGGCGGCATTTCAGGTTGCAGCGCCGGGTCAGGTTCCAGATCACCACCGGTTTCACCGGGCCGGGGCGGCGCTGGCGCACCGGGGTCGGTTCGACCAGTTGATGCATGTATTCGGTCAGGCGGAACATGGGGTCTCAGCCTTTCTGTTTCAGGCGCAGCCCGGTCTTTTTCAGGATGCGCGTGGAATAGAGGATGTCATGCCCCCGGCAGGCCGCCCCAAGGATCGCGGCGATTTCGCCGCGCTTGGCCTCGACCTCGTCGCGGGTGGCGCCGTGGACCATGGCAAACAGGTTATAGGGCCAGCCAGGCAGGGCGCGGGGGCGTTCATAGCAATGGGTGACATAGGGCAAGGCACCGATCTGCGCGCCCAGCCCGGCGATCCGGGCATCGTCGACATCCCAGACGGTCATGCCATTGGCGGTCATGCCCAGCTTGTAATGGTTGGGTGCGGCGGCGATGCGACGGATCACGCCACGCGCCTTCAGCTCGGCAATACGATGCAGCAGAGTCTCCTCGGTCAGGCCGGTCTGGCTGGCGATGGCCGCAAATGGGCGCGGTACCAGCGGCAGGCCTTCCTGCATCGCCGCGATGATCTGTCTGTCCGTATCCGAAATGCTCATGCCGCCACCCGGAAGCCGATGAAGAACTCTTGCAGTTTGGGAAAGCGCAGGACCGCGATCCCGGTTTCCCGTTCGATCGCATCGGCCGTCACCTGTATTCCTTCGGGCGTTTCTGTCGCCAGGACGAACCACATGTTGAGCCGGTGCGTGCGTTCATAATTATGCGCCACCTCCGGATGGGCATTGACTTTGGTCAGGACGGTTTCAAAAACCGCCTCCGGTACCTCCATAGCGCAGAGGCAGAAGGCGCCGCCCATGGCGGCCGCGTCAAAGAAGGGGCCGAAGCGGGTGATCACCCGGCTCTCCTTCATCCGCGCCAGGCGCGTCAGAAGATCGGTTTCCGCCAGCCCCAGTTCGGCGGCGACCGCGGCATAGGGATCGGGGCAGAGCGGCAGATCGTCCTGCATCCGGTTCAGGATCCTGCGGTCGGTGTCGTCCAGCGTCATGCGGCCTTCTCCTTGGGTTTGATCAGGGCCCCGGTCTGTTTGAAACAGCGGGTCGAGAACAGCACCTTGTGCGGGGCGGACGCCAGTTCAGGCAAGGCGGCGGCCCGGCCCAGAACTTCCTCGGCCTCGCTGCGCGACCGGGCATGGATCATCGAGTAGAGGCGATAGGGCCAGATACCGGGCACAGGGCGTCGTTCGTAGCACAGGGTAATACCCGGGCAGGCGGCCAGCGCGGGACCGGCGGCGGCGATGGCATCGGACGGCAAATCCCAGACCACCATCGCGTTGGAGGACCATCCCAGCGCGCGGTGGCGCACGATCACGCCCAGCCGCGCGATGATCCCGGCCGCCTGCATCGCCCGGAT
This sequence comes from Ruegeria sp. PrR005, assembly GCF_010500245.1. Classification (GTDB taxonomy): domain Bacteria; phylum Pseudomonadota; class Alphaproteobacteria; order Rhodobacterales; family Rhodobacteraceae; genus Ruegeria_B; species Ruegeria_B marisflavi. The sequence goes on along the minus strand of NZ_JAAGOX010000053.1, from coordinate 34,635 downwards.
GCGGGCCATGACATCGCCGGTGTCGCGGTTTAGCTCTTCGGCCAGCGTCGCATAGGGGTTCGAGACCAGCTGCAACCCCGATGTCAGCGCCTGAAGCAGATCCGTGTCGCCGGGCCGCAGGGCGGAAACGTCGGCCTCGCGGCGGGCGGGAACGCGCGGCGTCGCCGCGCCCATGCGGAACCCGAGATCCACGTTGAACGGCCGGACCAGCGGCAGGTCGAGCACACGCAGGCCGGTGCGTGCGCCGATGCGCGCAAGCGTGGCATCCACATGCGCCCGGTCCGGGCCGGTGGCCACGAACCAGAGGTTCCAGTCATCCTCGCGCAGGTAATTGTGGTTCACGCCCGGTTCCGCACCGATCAGCGCGGCCATCTCCTCGACCTGATCCTCGGGTGCGGCGACGGCGGCCAGAGTGCTGGCCGAAGCGGTTCCCGGCGCGACCGTGGCGCCGACCCGGGTGATCCGCCCCGAGGTGCGCATCCGCTTCAGGCGGGCGATGACGTTGCTTTCGCTCTGCCCAAGTTCCTCGGCGATGTTCAGAAAGGGGCGGTCGGTGATAGGAAAGTTGCGCTGCCAGTCGTCCAGCAAGGCGCGGTCGATGGGATCGGTGATATGGCACATGGCGGTCACAACCCTGTTTTGTGCGCCCGGGCGGTAAAGAAGATGCCCGAGGGGCTCTCCGCCTCTATTTCGCGCAGTTTTTCGAACGTCCGCGTGTCGTAGATCATGATGCGGTTGGCATCGCGGACGCTGATCCAGATTTCGTGCCCGCGCGGCGTGAACTCCATATGCAGGACCGCCGGACCGGGCTTGAACTCGTGGATCACCTCTTTGGTCACGGTGTCGATCACCTGGATCGTGTCGTTCAGCGGATGGGCGAAGTTGACCCAGACCTGCCGCCCGTCGGGGCGCGCCATAGCAAAGACCGGCTGGCCATGGGTCTGCGTGCGCCCGGTTTCGGTCAATTTGTCGGCGTCGATCCACAGAACCTGGCTGTGACCGACGGCGGGCAGCACGAACTCGCGCCCGGTCAGCGCCCAGCCTTCGAGATGTGGCATCTTGTAGACCGGCATTTCCTGCTCGCCCCGGCCATAGCCGGGCAGAACGCGGATCGGTTCCGGGTTTTCGGACCAGAGGTCCAGCGCGGTCAGCCCGTCCTCGCCAAAAAGGCCGGTGATATAGGTGCGGCCATTGCCGGTGATCAGCGCGTCATAGGGGTTCTTGCCCATGCCGGGGATTGTGGTGATCTGCGGCGGCGTTTGGGTAAAGTCGGCGATCCAGCTTTCCCCGGTATCCCAGACGGTAAAGACGAACCGGCGGCCCGGCGCATCGACCAGACCGATGGTCTTGCCGCCGGTGGGGATGTCGGCAACCATGTCCAGCGTGTCGGCGTCGAAGACGCGCACGCCGCCCGGTTCATAGTTGGACACGGCAACCAGCCTGCCGTCGTCGGATATGGCGCCGCCGATGGCGTTGCCCGATTGCACGACACGACCGACGATCTGGCGGGTGGTGATATCGACCTTGGTCAACCCGCCGTCGCGTCCAAAGACATAGGCAAAGCGTTCGTCCGGGGAATAGACCAGCGAGGCATGGGACAGATCGCCCAGGCCCTCGATCCGGGCGAGCGCGGCGCGGTCGGACTGATCGACCAGCAGGACCGATCCGGTCGCGCGCTCGATCACCAGCCCCAGATCCCCGGTGGCGATGGTTTCGGCCGTGGCGGTTCCAGTCAGGAGAGCCGCGACAAGCGCAAGTGCGAGAGGTTTCATTTGCCCTCCGGGTTTTGCAGATAGCGGGCGATCCATTCGGCTTCTTCCTCGGTCATCAGCGGCCGCCAGGGCGGCATCGCCGTGTCAGGTATGCCGTCGAGGATGACCGAGGTCAGGACATCCTGATCGTAATGTTGCAGCGCCTCGGCGCGCAGGTCGGGGCCAAGCCCGCCCTTGAGGGTCAGCCCATGGCACGAGCCGCAGTCCTGTTGCACCAGGCGTTTCAGGGCGGCGGGATCAATGGCATCGGCGGCAAAGGCGGTGGTGGCGAGGAACAGCATCGTCAGGGCCAGCGCGGGCGCTGATCTGTCCGGCTTTTGGGTGCGGATCAACGGGACGTCATCCATGGGCCGCCACCTGATCCATCAGGTCGTGAAAGGAATGTTCGGCATAAAGCGAAACGACCTGGCCGATGATGAAAAGGGTGGGCGCGGCCAGATCGGCCGCACGCGCATCGGTGGCGATCTTGTCCAGCCGCGATACAAGCCGACGCTCCTGCGCCGTTGTCGCCTGGCTGATGGCCAGAACCGGTGTTGCGGCGGACAGGCCCTCGGTCATCAGGCCCATTGCGATCTGGCCGATATTGGCCACGCCCATATAGACGACAAGGGTGCTGTCGGGATCGGCGAGACGTTTCCAGTCGAGGTCCAGCACCCGGTCCGCCTGTCTGTGGCCGGTGACATACTGGACCGAGGTCGCAAGCCCGCGATGGGTCAGCGGCACGCCGGTGGAACTGCTGGCGCCCTGCGCGGCGGTGATGCCGGGGGCGTAATCGACCGGCACGCCATGGGCCAGAAGATGCGCGGCCTCTTCGGAGCCGCGGCCAAAAATCATCGGATCGCCGCCCTTGAGACGGGCGACCACATGGCCGGCCATCGCCTCTTCCAGCAGGATCTGGTTGATCCGGTCCTGTGGTACCGGATGGCATTTTGGGGATTTTCCCACCGGGATCATGCGGGCATCCGCGGGGGCCATCGCCACGATCTCGGGGCTGACCAGCCGGTCATAGACCACCACGTCGGCCTCTTGCAGCATCCGCAGGGCGCGCAGGGTCATCAGCTCTGGGTCTCCCGGACCCGCTCCGATCAGGTGAACTTTTCCGGCGATATGCATGGCTGGCTCCGTCAGGTTGGGGCGACTGGCTGGAGAAGGGACAGAAAGGGCGGACCAGGGACGCAACCGGGCCCGCCCGTGGACTGACGTCAGTAGACGTCGGCCCGAGTGTTATAGACGTTGAACTTTCCGGTCGGGGTGATCAGGCGCGGGTCCTTGATCACGGCCTTGAGTTCCAGCGTCTTGTCGTCAACCACGACGATGGCGCTTTCCAGGTCCTTGGCGTTCCAGACCGAGAACCAGATCTCGTTGCCTTCCTGGTTGAATTCGCCTTGCACGACGCGGGGCTGGCCCTCGCCGATTTCGGCCCATTCCACGATCGGAAGCACGGTGTATTCCGGCTCTTCCTGGGCAAGATCACCCAGTTTGAACACCGCGACCGAGCCCGAGATTTCCGCATCCGGGTTCAGCGGCGCATCGACATAGAGATGCTCCGAGGTCGGGTGCGATTTCACGAAGAGCGAGCCACCGCCCTGGGCATAGAGGGTCTGCACGACCTTCCAGGCGTTGTCGGGATGACCTTCGGGATCGGTGCCGATCAGCGCCACGGTCTCATCCCCCAGGTGCGAGGTTGCCCAGACCGGGCCATAGGTCGGGTGCATCAGGTTGGCGCCGCGGCCCGGGTGCGGTGTCTGACCACCGGTTTCGACCAGCGCGGTCAGGGTGCTGTCCTTGGTATCGACCACGGCGACCTTGCCACGGGCGTTGGCCGCGACCAGGAAGTACCGCTTGGAACTGTCGAAGCCGCCATCATGCAGGAAGCGTTCGGCCTCGATCTCGGTCACCTTGAGGTTCTTGATGTCCGAATAGTCGATCATCAGGATCTTGCCGGTTTCCTTGACGTTGACGATGAACTCCGGGTTGTAGTGGCTGGCCACGATGGAGGCCACGCGCGGTTCGGGGTGATAGCTCTGCTCGTCATAGACCATGCCACGGGTCGACTTGATCTTGAGCGGCTCAAGCGTGTCGCCGTCCATGATCACGTATTGCGGCGGCCAGTAGCTGCCGGCGATGGCGTATTTGTCCTCGAACCCCTTGAACTTGGAGGTCTCGATCGAGCGGGCTTCGGAGCCGACCTTGATCTGGGCCACGGTGGCGGGGGTTTCCATCCACAGGTCGATCATGTTCACAAGCGCGTCGCGCCCGATCACGAACAGATAGCGGCCCGAGGCCGAGATCCGGCTGATGTGCACCGCGTAACCGGTGTCGATCACGGCGTGGATCTTGTAGTCGGCGCCGTCGATCAGGGCGACCTGACCCGAGTCGCGCAGGGTGACCGAGAACAGGTTGTCGATGTCGATATCGTTCATCTTCTCGGTCGGGCGATCCTCGGGCGCGACCAGAACTTTCCAGGTCTCGCGCATCTCGGCCATGCCGAACTCGGGCGGCGAGGCCGGATCGAGCAGGATGTAACGCGCCATGATGTCGATTTCTTCCTCGCTCATCTCGCCCGAAGTACCCCAATTGGGCATCCCGGCGGGTGAGCCGTAGGTGATGAAATCGCGCAGATACTCATATCCGTTTGCGCGGGTGATGTCGGTGGTCAGCGGCTTGCCGGTGGCCCCCTTGCGCAGCACGCCGTGGCAACCGGCGCAGCGCTCGAAATAGATCTTGTTGCCGATGTTGTACTCTTCCTGGGTCATCACCGGGTCGCCTTCGCGGCGGCCGGGAATTTCCAGGTTCAACTGGCCAAGGGTGGTCATGCTTGGCTGATATGCAGCACCTGCATCGGACCCGTGGGTGTCTTGTGCGACAACCATGGGTGCGGCCAGACCGAGCGCCATCGCGGCGCTTGTCAGGAGCAGGGATCTGCGAATGGCTTTGGTTGGTCTCATAACGGTATCTCCGTCGAAGGCTGGTGAGGCAGGTTCGAGACTGACATCGCCGGCTTCGGCGATCCTTGACTTTCGTTAAGGCGCCGCGCGGTCCCGCCGACAATTCTGGGTCTCAAGACCAGCGAACAGATCGCCGCACAGGTTCAAGCGGTACAGGAGATAGGTATGCCCGCGTTTTCCCGATTGTTTTCCGAAGGTTTCCGGGTGTTTTTCCTGGCCGCCGGGCTTTATGGCCTGTTCACCGGCCTGGTCTGGACGTTCTACATCGCGGGGGACGATCCGGGATTGGGGGATGCCCCCAGCCTGTGGCACGCGCATGAAATGATATTCGGATATGCCACGGCGGCCATCGGCGGCTTTTTCCTGACGGCGGTTCCGAATTGGACCGGCGCTCCGGGCGCCCGGCACGGGTTCATCGCGCTGGCCGCCGGATTGTGGTTTCTGGGGCGGCTTGCCGTCTGGTACGCCATGGCCTTGCCACCGGTGCTGGTCGCGGTGGTGGACCTCGCCTTTCTGCCGGTGCTGGCGCTCAAGATCCTGTCGCAGCTGATCAAGCGGCCAAAGCCGCAGAACCTTATGTTCCTGATCTTTCTGGGCTATCTGTGGAGCGCGAATCTGTCGGTTCACCTCGACTGGATCGGTCTGGAGGTCGGCGACGCCTCCTCCGGGCTGCGCGCGGGGCTAATCACATTATGCGCGCTGATCGCTGTCCTTGGCGGCCGGATCACGCCTGCCTTTACCCGCAATGCCATGAAACGTGCCGGTGAGCCGGAGGCGAAATGGCCGGTATCGCGGCCTGTGCTGGAGCGCGCGGGTCTGATCCTGGCGATTGTTCTGCCCGCTCTCGTCCCGAGCGACCTGTCCCAGACGGGGACGAGTGTTGTGGCCATCGCATTCGGTGTCGTGCTGGCGCTGCGGCTTGCCGGGTGGGCGGGGCTGTGGTGTCTGAGCCAACCCATCCTTCTGTCGCTGCATGTGGCGCTGGCGATGCTGGCCCTTGGGATGGTGGCCTGGGGGCTGTCGGGGTTCGATCTGATGCCCGAGCTCGTCGGCGTTCATCTGCTGGGTATTGGCGGGGTGGGCGGCATGACCCTGGCGGTGATGAGCCGCGCCGCCCTTGGCCATTCCGGGCGGCCCTTGGTGGCGTCCAGACCGATGGCCTGGGGCTATGGCCTGATCGCGATGGCCGCGCTTATGCGCTGGTTCGGGACAGGGGTGGCTGACTTCTATGGCCCGGCCATGCTGGCCACCGGAGTTCTCTGGGTTGCGGCCTTTGCGCTGTACCTCACGTCCATGTGGCCCGCCCTGACCCAGCCACGCGTCGGCAGGCCCGGGTAGTCACCCGGTCACAGCCATTTGAGCGCCCTGAACACCAGAAAGATGCCCAGCCCGATGGCCAGCGAGCCGCCGGACAGGAACCAGAAGGCCAGCGGCGACTGGGTTCCCGGCATGCCCGCGATATTGACGCCGAACAACCCGGTCAGAAACCCCAGCGGCAGGAATACGGCCGCGACAATCGACAGGATGAAGCTGTTGCGCCCCAGAATGCGCACCTGTTCGGAGGCGATCTGATCCTGCACGGCGACCAACCGGTCGCGTGTCGCGTCGAGCTCTTCGATGGTGCGGCGCGTCCGGTTCACCGCTTCGCGCAACTCGGTGATTTCCGACGCATCCAGCAGGCGCGATTCGTTGCGCAACAGCGCATCGAGCGCCTCGCGCTGCGGGTGCAGGAACCTGCGCATCTTGATCACGGTCAGACGCAGCGCGCCGAGGTCGTCATGCAGGGCGGATGCGCCCTCCAGGGCGCGTTCCTCCAGCCCGTCGGTCTGGTCGTCCAGTTCCAGCGAGACCAGTTCGATCCGGTGGGACAATCCGTGCAGAAGCTCGGCCAGAAAACCACCAACGGTTGCGGGGCCGGTGCCTTCGGTGGCGCGGCGCTGGATCTCGTCCGTGGCCCAGATGCGACGTGTCCGGGACGAGATCACCGCATTTGGCAGGATCCACATCCGGAGCGAGACCATGTCCTCGATATTTGAGCCCGGGTTCAGGTTGACGCCCCGCAGGTTGAGGATCAATCCCTCGCCCAGCAGGTCGCAGCGCGGGCGGGTTTCGGCCTGCAACAGGGCAGAGGCCGCAATGGGTGGAACATTCTGTTCGATCCAGCGGCGGGTCTCGGGCTTGCCCAGATCCAGATGCAGCCAGCGAAAGGTCGCGCTGTCGCCCGGGGTCGGCGCGGGCCAATCGTCGGCAACTGGCCGCGCTCGGCACTGAGTGAAATCAAAGGCGCAGATCGGTGCAAGTGTCTGGTCGGCCATGGCTGTCCCGGTCCGGTTTTCCTCAAGAGTGTGGCGCTGTGGCGGCGACGTCCAGAGAAAAGTCAGACGGATAGGTGTTCGGCGAGAATCGCAAAGCCGAGCCCGATCAGCACCAATCCTCCCAGCAGTTCGGCCCAGCCGCCGAACCGCTGCCCCAGGTATTTTCCCGTCAGAACGCCCGCAGTGCTCAGGATCAAGGTGCTGATCCCAACCGCCAGGGCGACAGCAACGATGTTGACCTCGAGCAGGGCCAGCGAGGCACCAACCGCCAGCGCATCGACCGAGGTGCCAATCGCCGTGGCCAGCAGGACCGCCGTGCCGCGACCAGCGGAAGGGGACGGGGCAGGCGGTTTCAATCCATGCAGGGCCATCCGCAGCCCGACCGCCATCAATAGGCCGAACGCGATCCAGTGATCGAAACTTGCAACATGGGACAGGGCGGCAACGCCAAGACCCCAGCCGATCAGGGGCGTTACCGCCTCGACCGCGCCAAAAACAGCGCCGGTGCGCAGTGCCAGACCGATACCAGCCGACTGACCTCTCGCACCCCGTCCAAGCGAGGCGAGAAAGGCATCGAGCGATAGGGTGACGGCCAGAAGGCCGATGGCGAAACCTGTCATGGTCGATATCTCCGGGGCCTTGCCGGGTGACGGCCGGACTCTGCCCACCGAGTCCTGTCACCACGGTCTTGCAAGGCGTCGGCCGGTGGCCTGGGCTGACTGCGCCACGCGCGTCCGCGCGAGTGTGTTGACGCAATCCCGCATCGCTGCGGCTGCTACTCCCCGATGCGGCTCAGATAAGAACTTGCGCCAGAAATGTCAATGATTACAGATGCATATGCTTCTGCGAGGCATTTGCAACAACACCTGAAACGCCTCCGCCCAAACTCCATTGGCCCTGTCTTGACTTTGGTTAAGGCGGTGCGACCCGTCGCAGTCGATGATCACCCCACCAGAAACGCGGCGCAAAGGAGAGCGCAATGCGCGAAGTCATGACAAAAAGCATGGCCCGTAACATATTCTATGGCGGGTCGTTGTTCTTCATTATCATCTTTCTGGCTCTGTCAGCCCATTCCCATCGTTACATCACGACCACTTCGACAAACGCGGAAACCCTGACCGCCAGCGTCGCGGCCGGGAAACATGTTTGGGAAAAACACGCCTGCATCAACTGTCACTCGATCCTGGGCGAAGGCGCATACTTTGCGCCCGAAGTAGGGAACGTGATGACACGCTGGGGTGTTCAGGACGACCCCGAGCTTGCCTTTGAAACGCTCAAGGGCTGGATGGAGTCGCAACCGACCGGGATCGAGGGCCGGAGACAGATGCCAAGGTTCAACCTCAGCGACGAGGAAATCCGCCAGCTTGCCGATTTCCTGCTCTGGACGAACACGATCGACACCCAGGGCTGGCCGCCCAACGAGGCGGGCTGAGAAGGGAGCGGAGACATGAAATACGAATCCCAGAAAATCGCCCTCGTCTACTTTGCCGTAGCGATGGGCCTGTTTGCGATCCAGGTGCTGGGCGGTCTGCTCGCCGGCTGGATCTATGTCGCGCCCAACACGCTGAGTGAACTGCTGCCGTTCAACATCGTGCGGATGCTCCACACCAACTCGTTGATCGTCTGGCTGATCACCGGGTTCTTTGGCGCTGCCTATTTCCTGATCCCGGAAGAGGCGGAACGCGAAATCCACTCCACCAAGCTGGCCTATCTGCAACTGCTGATCCTCGTGGTCGGCACGCTGGGCGTGGTGGTGACCTATGTGTTCAACCTGTTCGAGGGCAACTTCCTGCTTGGCAAGGAAGGGCGCGAATTCCTGGAACAACCCAAATGGGTCAAGGCCGGTATCGTGGTGGCGGCGCTCATCTTCCTTTACAACGTGTCGATGACCGTGCTGAAGGGCAAGAAGACCGCGATCACCAACATCCTGCTCTTGGGTCTGTGGGGTCTGGCGCTGCTGTTCCTGTTCAGCTTCTACAACCCGTCGAACCTGGCGCTGGACAAGCAGTACTGGTGGTACGTCGTCCACCTGTGGGTCGAAGGCGTGTGGGAACTGATCATGGCCTCGATCCTGGCCTATCTGATGCTCAAGCTCACCGGCGTTGACCGCGAGGTGGTCGAGAAATGGCTTTATGTCATCGTCGCCGCCGCGCTGTTCTCGGGTATCCTGGGCACTGGCCACCACTATTATTGGATCGGTACCCCCGGGTACTGGCAGTGGATCGGGTCGATCTTCAGCTCGCTCGAGGTGATCCCCTTCTTCGCGATGATGGCATTTGCCTTTGTCATGGTCTGGAAGGGCCGCCGCGACCATCCGAACAAGGCCGCCCTGCTGTGGTCGCTGGGATGTGCCACGCTCGCCTTCTTTGGCGCCGGCGTCTGGGGCTTCCTGCACACGCTGCACGGGGTGAACTATTACACCCACGGCACCCAGATCACTGCGGCCCACGGGCACCTGGCGTTCTTCGGGGCCTATGTGTCGCTGAACCTGGCCATCTTCAGCTACGCAATGCCGATCCTGCTGAACCGCGATCCCTATAACCAGGTGCTCAACATGGCCTCCTTCTGGCTGATGAGCGGCGGCATGGTCTTCATGACCTTCGTGCTGACATTCGCAGGGACGATCCAGACCCACCTGCAACGCGTCCTGGGCGAATACTTCATGGACGTGCAGGACCAGGTCGCGATCTTCTACTGGATGCGCTTCGGATCTGGCGTGGTGGTTGTGATCGGTGCGCTGCTCTTCATCTACGCCATGTGGGTGCCGCGCAAGGAAATCATCGAGCGCGGTGCAACTGAAACACCAGCCGAGTAATGGAAATGGATGGATCAATGAACATCGGAACGGGGGCGGCAGCCGCCCCCTTCTACCTCCCGCAGGGCGATGAATGCGATGTCTTCACCGCCGCGTATTCGAACAATCTGCCGGTCCTGCTGAAAGGTCCGACCGGCTGTGGCAAGACCCGCTTTGTGGCCCATATGGCCGCGAAACTGGGTCGGCCGCTTTACACCGTGGCCTGCCATGACGACCTGGCCGCCGCCGACCTGATCGGGCGCTATCTGCTCAAGGGCGGCGAGACGGTCTGGGTTGACGGGCCGCTGACCCGGGCGGTGCGCGAGGGCGCGATCTGTTACCTCGACGAGGTGGTCGAGGCACGCAAGGACGTGACCGTTGTGCTGCATCCGCTGACCGACGACCGCCGCATCCTGCCGATCGATCGGACCGGCGAAGAACTGGAAGCCGCGCCCGGCTTCATGCTGGTGGCGTCCTACAACCCGGGCTACCAGAACATTCTCAAGACCCTGAAACCCTCGACCCGGCAACGGTTCCTGTCGCTGGAGTTCGACTTCCCTTCGCCCGAGCTGGAGGCGCGCGTCGTCTCCGAGGAAAGCGGCCTGCCGCTGGACCGGTGCAAGCCGCTGATCCGGCTCGCGGGCAAGCTGCGCGGGCTCAAGGGACAGGATCTGGAGGAAGGTGTATCCACCCGCCTCGTTGTCTATGCCGCGACGCTGATCGCACAAGGCATGCCGACCGAACGCGCCATCCTAGCCGCCATGGTCGAACCTCTGACTGATGACGAGGATATCAAACGCGGGCTCCTCGATCTGACCGTTGCCGTCTTTGGGTGAGGCCGAGCAATGGTCAAGATCGACTTCGAGCCATGGGAACCCGAGGAGACAATCGGGAAACTGTGGCACACCCTTGCCAGCCGCCTCGATGCACCATCGGTGCACGAAGGAGCCGCGGTCGACCTGTCAGAGGTCGCGGGGCGGTTGGCCGTTCTTTTCCGGGGCCTGGGCGGCAAGCCGAGTGTCGAACTGCGCCCCGTTTCCCCTGAACTGTCCCGCCATCGCCTGAGCTGGCGCCGCAAGCTGGCCACCGAGGCCGAGATCCTGCCGCGTGCCTCTTTCGATGGTGAGGTTCTGCGCCTGCCGGACCGGCTGGCAGTCTATCCCGTGCGCGAGGCGAACGGGGCGCTCTATGTCTGGCTGGCCGCTGCCGCCGCGCATGCGGACACGCGGATCGACGAATCCGACCCCCTGCGCGCCGATCTGAACGCTTTGGTGGCCGCGCAGGCCATGGTCGACGCCACGCTGGACAATGCGCCGGGCCTGCGTCCGCTTTATGCCGAGCTGTGCAGGGGCCTGTTGCATCATCGTGAAACCCCCGCCCTGCCGCCCGACGAGGCGGCGGTCGAGGAGTTGATCCGCCATATGCTGGGCGATCCTTCGCAACTTTCGGCCCGGGCCGTGCGGATACAGGCGGGTGAGGTCACCGCGCCGCGCGGCTATCAGCCGTTCCGCCCGGTGCCGCTCTGGCCTGAACTGCGAGCGGTTGCGTTCTCGGAACACCACGAGGTGGAAAGCCGCGATACCGAAGGGCCGCCCGAGGAGTCGAATGAAAAGACCCACCGCGCCCGTCGCCGCAAATCCGATCAGGCCGCACGCAACGACAGTTTCATCCTGCACAAGTTCGAGGCGATCCTGAGCTGGGCCGAGTTCCTGAACCTCAACCGCCGGGTCGATGACGACGATCCCGACAACGCCAAAAAGGCTGCCGACGATCAGGACGAGATCGGGTTGGGTCAGGTGTCCAAGGCGCCGCCAACCCGGCTGAAACTGCATCTCGATCTTGCGCCCGAGGATGTCGACCGCGAAAGGCTGTCGGGGCGCATCCTGTATCCCGAATGGGATGTCCGGTCGGGCCAGTACCTGCCGGACCATGTCAACGTCCTGACCTCGGACGCCGATATTCGCGACGATGCGGTGGAGTTTGCCAAGGATCCGGCTACCGCCCGCCGCATTCGCGCGGTCCGGCGCCAGTTCGAGGCGCTGCGCCCCGGGCGGGTGATGACCCGTGGCCATCTGGACGGCGACCAACTGGATATCGAAGCCGCCGTTCGGGCCGAAACCGACCGCCGCGCCAATGGCGAAGGAAACGAGCGGGTCTGGCTGCAATCCCGGCCACAGGCACGGGATCTGGCGGTCTCCATCCTGCTCGACGTCAGCCGTTCGACCGAAAGCGTGGTCACCGGTCGCGCCGTGATCGACATCGAGCGCGAGGCGCTGGCCGCGCTTGCCTGGGGGTTGAACGCCTGTGGCGACGACTTTGCCATCCATGCCTTCAGTTCGCTGAAACGGCACCGCGTTTATGTGCAGCGCTGCAAGCGGTTTGACGAGGTGATGGGGCCCCAGGTCGAACGGCGCATCGCCTCGCTGCGGCCCGGCCATTACACACGGCTGGGCGCGGCGGTGCGCCATGCTTCGGCGGATCTGGCCAGCCAGGCACGCAAGCGCCGCCTGCTGCTGGTCATCACCGATGGCAAGCCCAATGATCTCGACCATTACGAAGGCCGCCATGGGATCGAGGATACCAGGCAGGCCGTTCACGAAGCCCGGCGGGCCGGGCAATCGGTGTTCGGTGTCACCATCGACAAATCCGGCAAAAGCTGGTTTCCCCGCATGTTTGGACAGGGCGGTTTTGCCGTCATCCCCGATCCGCATCGCCTGACAATGGCCTTGCCACAGATCTATCGGCAATTGGTCGGGGCATGAAGCAAACATCAGGGATCGACGAACTCCCCGGCGAGTTGCTGATGTGGGTGCTGATCTTCAGCGAGCTTTTGGTGTTCGGCGCGGGCCTCTTGGCCTTCATGGCTGTCCGCCTGACCGATCCAAGCGGCTTTGCCGAAGCGCAATCGGCCCTTTACCGAACCGGCGCGGCGATGAATACCGCCGTGCTTGTCACTTCCGGCTTTCTAGCGGCCAAGGGGTTGGAGTACCGGCGCAAGGATCGCCGGGTGCAGGCCCGGCTTTCGCTGGTGGCGGCGGCGGCGTTGGGATGTGTGTTCCTGATCGTGAAAGGCGCGGAATATGTCGGCAAGGCGGCGCAGGGGATCAGCTACGAGACCCACCCGTTTTTCATGTTCTATTACCTGCTTACGGGGTTTCACGCCGCGCATGTGGTGGCGGGCGTGATGGTTCTGCTTCTGGTCGCCTGGCGCGACGATACCGGAAACATAGAGGCAGGCGCACAGTTCTGGCACATGGTCGACCTGGTCTGGGTCCTGCTGTTTCCCGTTGTCTACCTGTTGGGATAAAGATCGTGGAAACCCCGGACCCCACTGCCAAGACCCCGCAACATGGCCGCAGGCTCAACCTGACCACGGCCTGGCTGGCCTTGCTGGCGCTGAGCCTGGCATCGACAGGGGCAACCGTCTTGCCGGTGCCGCAACAGATCGTGGCAGCCGCCGTCCTGGTGTTGGCCCTGATCAAGGCGCGCGTGATCCTGGCCCGATACCTTGAACTGTCGGCCGCCCGGTCGTGGTTGTCCGGTCTGAGCATCATCATCGCCTGTTTCTTTGGTCTGGTGCTTGGCCTGTTCCTGATCTACCCGGCGGCTTTGTAGACGCGCCATGGCCTGACCGATTTTGACCGGATTGGGGCGCTGAATGTCACGATCTCTGTACAAACGGGCAGAAATCGTGCAAAATCCCAAATAAAGCAACAAAACCGGACGTGAATGAGAGCACGAGACAGATTTGTTGCCGGCAGCGGTGGGAACACGATCCTTATGAGATACAACAGGATTTGCAATAGGCTGAACTCGGGCAGATGCCGCTTTGTCCTGCTGGACCATCCAGCCATATCAGGCACGCCTGAACGGGAGAAAGCCAGATGGTGACGGGTCATGATTTTGCCGCGCATGCCGAGGTGATAGCCGAGAAGGCCGCCGAAATTGCGCGCGGGTATTTTCGCGGCCAGTTGCAGGTCGAACTCAAAGCCGATGAAAGCCCGGTCACCCAGGCCGACAAGGCCGTCGAGCAGATGGTGCGAGACTACCTGACCGAGCATTTCAGCGATCACGGCATCTTGGGCGAGGAGCATGGGACAAAACACGGCGACTCCCGTTATCTCTGGGTCGTCGACCCGATCGACGGCACCCGTTCCTTTCTGACCGGGCATCCGCTTTTCGGGTTCCTGCTGGCGCTGCTCGACAACGGGGATCCCATTCTGGGCATCATCGGGGCGCCTGCCTTGCGGGAAACCCTGATCGGCATTCCGGGCATAGGCGCGACACTGAACGGATCTGCGATCCGGGTGTCCGGGCAGACACGGCTTGATGACGCGCGCCTGTTCGTGAACGAGGGCGAGAAGATCTATCGCGATCATCCGGCTGTCTTCGCCCGATTGATGGGCTGTGGCCAGACCCGGCGGCTGGGTTATGACTGTTATCCGCATGCCCTGGTGGCGATGGGTCATGTCGATGCCGTGGTCGATTACGACCTGCAACCCTATGACTATATGGCGTTGTCTGCGGTCGTGCGGGCGGCGGGTGGACAGATCACCGACTGGCAGGGAAACCCGTTGACTTTGGCCTCGGACGGGCGCGTCGTGTCTGCCGCGTCGCCCGAGTTGCATCGCGACCTGCTTGACCTTTTGAACGGCTAGACCATGGCCATATTCGCATTTCTCATCCAGTTGGCCGGTGCCACCATGCTGTTGCTGTTCGCGGTGCGGATGGTGCGGACAGGGATCGAACGCGCTTACGGCGCCTCGTTCCAAAGGGTCATGACCGGCCGGCAAGGGGCGTTGCGGTCCAGTGTCGTCGGCCTCTGCATGGCAATGATCCTGCAAAGCTCGGCCGCCGTCGCCTTGCTGACCTCGGGCTTCGCGGGTGCCGGTTTGCTGGGCTTTGGTCAGGGTCTGGCAATTGTGCTGGGCGGTGATCTGGGTTCCGCGCTGATCATTCAGGTTCTGTCCTACCGGCTGGATTGGCTGGTGCCCCTGCTGCTGGCGGTTGGCGGCTGGCTTTTTGTCAAGACCGAGGCGCGCAAGGCGCGCCAACTGGGCCGGATCCTGATGGGTGTCGCCTTTATCCTGATTTCACTGCGCTTTCTGCGCGAGGCCATGGATCCGATCCGGGACAGCGCGTTCCTGCCTGCCGTCGCCGAATACTTGGCCCGGGACTATGTCACCGCCTTTATCGTCGGGGCTGTACTGGCCTTTGTCATGCATTCCTCGGTCGCCGCCATCCTGATGTGCGTGACCCTGGTCCAGATCGGAGCGATCCCCTTTGTCGCGGGTCTGTCGCTGGTGCTTGGGGCCAACTTTGGCAGCGCCTTCATCCCCGTCTGGCTGACAAGGGGTATGCCGATGACGGGGCGGCGCATCCCCTTTGGCAATCTGGCGCTGCGCGGCACCTGGGCCGTTCTGTGCCTGTTTGCCGTGAACATGATCATTGCGAGTGGACTGGATGCCTCTGGGTATGGCGGCCAGATGCTGGTCAACGCGCATCTGGCGTTCAACGCCTCGCTGCTGATCCTAGCCTTGCCTTTCTGTTCGGCGCTGGAAGCGCCGCTGACACGGCTGTTGCCCGATCCGGTCGACCCTATGAGCCCCGAGTCGCTGTTGAAGCGGCACAGCAATCTGGACCCCACCCATATCGGCAGCCCCGCCCAGGCTCTTTCCAGTCTGAAACGCGAACTGCTGGTGATGACCGACCTGGTCGATGCCATGTTCCGGCCGACGCTTGGCCTCTACCGCGATGGCGACAAGGCCCGGATCAAGGCCGTGCAGGCGCTGGATGAAGAGGTCAACGAATGCCTGTCCGGCATCCGTCGGTTCGTGGCGGCCTTGCCGGTCGAAACCATGGGCGAGGACACGGCCAAGATTGCCCGCGACATGCTGGAATATGCGGTGCGCCTGGAAACTGCCGGCGACGTGGTCGCCCGGCGGCTGACCGTACTGGCGGGCGAGCTGCGCAAGACGGGCAAGAGCTTTTCCCGCGAGGGGTGGTCCGAGCTTCAGAACATGCACGAGACGATCATGGCCAACCTGAAGCTCGCCTCGAACGTGCTGATCTCCGACGATCTGGAGAGCGCGCGCCTGCTCAGCCTGGAAAAGACCGAGTTGAAACGCGCCGAACGGGACAGCCGCAAGCGCCATTTCAAACGCTTGCAGAACGGTGAGAAGCAAAGTTTCGAGACCAGTGACATTCACCTCGAAACGCTGCGCGCGTTGCGGGAATTCAACAGTCATATCTCGGCGGTCGCCTATCCGATCCTGTATCACAATGGGCAGTTGCTCGAAACCCGGCTGATCGAAACCCTGCCGCGAGGACAGGAAGAAGTCTGACAGGATCACACCGGCCGTTTTGATCATTTTTTCCCGGGCCCTGTGGCGTATGGCCAACAGGCCCCCGATCTTCGACATCATGGCCGTTGTGCGACCCATTGCCAAGGGGGGGTGTGGCCATGATCGTCGCCAAAACGTGGCGACACTTGCCACAAAATAATTTGATCATATCTGGCAGGACCTGTTCCGGGCTGCTATGTCTGTCCGCAAAAGAACAGGACTCTGCCGATGGATCTGCTGACCGTAAACGATCGTTCGGGGCACTACCCGCCCTCGTATTATGCCGCCCATGCCAAGCATCTGGAGCCCTTCGCCGAGGCGCAAGGAACGCTTGACTGCGATGTCTGCGTGATCGGCGGCGGGTTCACCGGGCTGTCGGCGGCCTTGCATCTGGCGCAGCGGGGCTATGATGTGATCCTGCTCGAGGCGCAGCGGGTGGGTTTTGGCGCATCGGGCCGCAACGGCGGTCAGGTGGGGCAGGGGCAGCGGGTCGAGCAGGAAGAGCTGGAAAAGATGGTCGGCCCGGATCACGCCCGCGCCCTGTGGCAGATCGCGCGGCAGTCGGTCGATCTGGTGCGGGACCTGTCGGGCTCGGATCTGGTGCATGCCGATTTCCATCCCGGCATCATTCATGCCGATCACCGGGAACGCTTCGTGCGCCACAGCCACGACCACGTCCGCCATTTGCGGGAAACCTACGGCTACACCAACATCCGCGCGCTGGATCGGGAAGAGATGCGTGATCTGGTGGCCTCGGACGCCTATTTCGGCGGCTGCATCTACGAGGATGCGGGTCACATCGACCCGCTGGAATTTGCCCTTGGCCTGGCGCGGATGGCGGTGGCCGCCGGTGTGCGGATCTATGAGGGCTCCAAGGTTCTGTCGCTCACCGAAACCGACCCGGCCAAGGTCAAGACCGCCAAGGCCGAGATCACGGCGCGTTTCGTTGTCATGGGCTGCAACGGCTATCTCGGGCGTCTCGACGACCGGGTCGCCGCGCGCGTCATGCCGATCAACAACTATGTTGTCGCAACCGAACCGATGACGCCGGAGCGACAGGAAAGCCTGATCCGGGGCAATGTCGCGGTGGCCGACAGCAAGTTCGTGGTCAACTATTTCCGGTTCTCTGATGACCACCGCCTGCTGTTCGGCGGTACTGAAAGCTACAGCTATCGCTTCCCCAGGGATATAGCCTCCAAGGTGCGCAAGCCGATGCTGGAGATCTTTCCGCAACTGGCCGATATCCGGATCGACCATGCCTGGGGCGGAACGCTGGGCATCACGATGAACCGGATGCCACATTATGAACGGCTAGCGGGCAATATCCTCAGCCTGTCGGGATTCTCTGGCCATGGGGTCGCTATGGCGACCTTGTCGGGTCAAATCGCGGCCGAAACGATTGCCGGTCAGGCCGAACGCTTTGACGTCATGGCAAGCGTGCCGACGCCCGCGTTCCCCGGCGGCCCTGCCTTGCGGACACCCCTGCTGGTTCTGGCCATGCTGTGGTTCAGCCTGCGCGACAAGATCTGACCTGCCCCAAGGGCGAGACCGAGAAATCTTGCCCGGCGCGCAAAAAGGAAATTGCCAATCACTTTGCTGCACTCATAGGATGAGCCACAGATTCAAGTGATAGGAAAAAAACGTGCTTTGGTATGATAGTCGCGCGCAACGTTTGCGCAAAAGATCGGAATTGTGGGCAGCCAAAAGAGAAACCGAAGGATCCGCACAAGGTCTCCCTCCGAAATACGCGGAAGAGCTGCAAAAAAACATTCTGGGAACGGTCGTTCTGCCGGGAGACCCCGAATACAACGCCGACCGCATGCTGTCGAACCCCAGGTTCTCGGCCTTTCCAGAGGTCATCGTGTATTGCGAGGTCGAAGCGGATGTCGCCGAATGCCTGCGCGTGGCGCGGGCCCTGTCGATGGCGGTTGTGGTCCGGTCGGGCGGCCACAGCACGGCAGGTTTTTCATCGCAAAACGGCTTTCTGATCGACGTCAGCCGGATGAACGATGTCTGTATCACCCCCGAGGCGCTGCGCGCCTGGGTCGGCCCCGGTACGAATTTCGGCAAGTTCAACGCCAAGCTTCAGACCTATGACCTTCACACCCCCGGAGGGGCCTGCCCGGATGTCTGCGTCGGTGGCTATATGCAGGGCGGTGGCTATGGGTTTACCGCGCGCATCTTTGGGATGAACTGCGACCAGGTCGAAGAGATCCGTGTGATGCTGACTGACGGGCGCATCGTGCATGCCAATGCCGAACTGAACCCGGATCTGTTCTGGGCGGTCCGGGGGGGCACCGGCAGCAATTTCGGTATTCTGCTGGCAGTCAAGTATCGCCTCTATCGCGGTTCGAAATTCTCTGGGTTTTCCGTGCGTTGGTCCATGCAGACCGACGAGGGCACCGCCAAGGCCGCGCAATCTCTGGCCTGGTTGCAAGAGAACTTCATGCGCACCGGCGCGCCCGATACGCTGGGCTACCAGATGATCTGGGCGTTCGAGGGCCCGACCGGTCAGGCCAAGGAACCCGTGCTGTTGATGCGCGGCGTCTACCGCGGCAGCCGGGAAGACCTGCAAGAGGTACTGAACCCCGTGCTGGCCCTGCCGGGCGCGACCCTGCAAGCGCTCTACGATCCGCAGCCCTATATCGATCTCAATCGCATCCTGCTGAGCGAACCCTACGAGGTGCCCGAATTCCCCGCGGATATGACGCCGATGCCGCCGCCCGAGGCGAAGATCAGCCGTTATGTCGCCAAACCGGTCTCTGCCGATGGCTGGAAACAGTTGCTGGACTACTTCCGATCCTCGCCCAGCCCCTACACCATCGCGGCCATGGAGATCTATGGCGGCGCCATTGCACGCATGCCGATTTCGGGAAATGCGTTCTTTCACCGGGATGTGTATTGTGATCTGTTCTTCGATGTCTTCTGGCTGACCGAGCAGGAGGAAGAGCAGATGATGCAGTTCATCAAGGGATGGGAGCAGGTTTTTGCCCCGCATTGGACCGGCCAAAGCTATCAGAATTACCCAAGCCCGGAAAATCCGGGTTTTGCCGAACAATATTGGGGCGACAAGTATTGGTTGTTGCGGCTGATCAAGGGCAAATACGATCCCATCGACCTGCTGCGGTTCCCGCAAAGCATTGCGCCGCTTGAATGGCACCCGCCCGGCCCCGGGTTTCCCCCCGGGTTCAAGGGGTTCGAGGACCCGATTCAGGCGGCCGCCGGGTAACCAGGCATGAATGACGGTTACCGGGATATCGGCTCTGTTGCCTCCTTCCTGGATCAGATGGGGCTTGGCTCGTACGCCGACCAGTTCGAGAGCGCCGACATAGACTTCGAGGTGCTGGAACATCTCTCGGACCAAGATCTGGCCGACCTGGGCGTGAAATCGCTTGGCCATCGGCGCAAGATCCTGGCCCGGATCGCCGAGCAGAAGGCCAGGCAGACCACCAGCGCCGCACATGCGGGCGACGAGGGTGAGCGGATATACCTGACGGTGGTGTTCTGCGACCTCGTCGGCTCGACCGGTCTGGCCCACGAATTGGGAGAAGAGCGGTTTACCGACTTGCTGGCCGGGTTCTATAACGCGGTCGACACAGCCGTTGACCGGTACGGCGGGCATGTGGCGCAATACCACGGCGATGGGGTTCTGATCTATTTCGGCTATCCCGAGGCGATGGAGGACGCCGCCCTGCGCGGCGTCTTTGCCGCGCGCGATGCGGTCGCCCGTGTCGGTCAATTGTCGGCGCCCAATGGCCATATGCTTCAGGTCCGTGTCGGGGTCGCCTCGGGCCCCGTGGTCGTCGGTGACCGCCAACTCAGCCAGTACGAGCGCGGCGGCCGCGCCTACGGCGCCGTGGTGAACACCGCCGCCCGTCTCCAGGCCGAGGCGCAACCGGGCAAGGTTGTCATCGCCGATACAACGGCGGCGCTGGTAAAGCAGCATTTCAACCTGCGCTTTCTCGGTCTGCGCCATCTAAAAGGGATCGAAGAGCCCGCGCCGCTTTATGAAGTGGGTCCGGAGCGGTCTCCCGGTGTCAATGCCGCCCTGCTGTCGCAGCCCGAGCGGGTTCCCTTTGTTAACCGTCGGGCCGAGCTGGCAAGGCTGTCGGCCTGTTGGAATGCCGTTGGAATGGGCGCATT
The DNA here is from genome assembly GCF_010500245.1 of Ruegeria sp. PrR005. Taxonomy (GTDB): domain Bacteria; phylum Pseudomonadota; class Alphaproteobacteria; order Rhodobacterales; family Rhodobacteraceae; genus Ruegeria_B; species Ruegeria_B marisflavi. The sequence continues at coordinate 14,319 of NZ_JAAGOX010000053.1, read as the reverse complement.
CAACCTGGTCACGGTGGCAGGCGAACACGGGATCGGGAAGTCGCGCCTGGTCAGCGAGTTCCTGGCGAACCTGCGGCACGAAGGGTATCAGGTGCGCCATGTGACCTGCCCGGCGCATGGGCGCGACAAGCCGTTCGAGGCGTTCCGGCTATTGCTGACACAGGAAAACAACCCCGCCGCCGCGTCGCTCTGCGCCGAGCTGGACGGGATCCCGACCGCAACCCGGGCCGAGCGCCGCCATCGCCGCACCCGGGTGATAGGCGCTATGGCCGAGTATTTCGGTACCTCGGTTTCCGGTTCGCATGTGCTGTGGATTGACGATCTGCAATGGGCCGATCCCTCGACGCTCGAAGTTCTGCTGGCGCTGGCCTCGTTGCGGCCGCCGGGCCTCTTGCTGATTGCGTCGGCCCGCAATGCCCTGCCGGACCAGCGGTTGATGAGGATTGATGGCGCGGTTCCGATCTCGCTGGGACTGCTGTCGCCGGAACACACCAACAGCATCGTCCGCAGCGTACTGGCCGGGGCCGATGGCGGCGAGGCGCTGGTCGCACCTCTGGTCGCCCGCGCCGAGGGCGTGCCGGTGTTTGCCGAGGAACTGGCGCTGGAAATGCGCGCGCGCCTGACGGCGGCCGACAGTTCTGCCACCGATAACCTGCCGGACCTGTCCGTCCCTTCCAGCCTGCAACAGAGCCTGCACGCCCGTATTCGCAGGCTTGTCACCGCGCGCCCCTTGCTGAGGCTGATCGCCAGCATCGGGCGCGAAGCCTCGGTGGCGCTCTTGCGGGACCTGTGGCCCGGTCCGGGGCGTTTCGAAGACGCGCTTGACGAACTGGTGGCCTCCGGCCTGGCCGAGCTTCACCTGTCCCGCGACAGCAGCCCTGACAAGCGCCTGATCCTGCGTCACCAGATCCTTCAGGACTGTGCCTATGACATTATCCTGACTCGCGACCGCGAGCGGATACATGCCGCGATCGCCGACGCCCTTGGCCGCCAGCGCGACCGTGGCCTGACGGTCGAGCCGACGCTGCTCGCCGATCAGCTGGAACGGGCTGGCCGGTTGCGCGCCGCGGCCGAGTTGTGGGCCGAGGCCGGGCGCAACGCCGCAGCACAATCGGCGGATGCCGAAGCGGTGGCGCTGTTCCGTCATGCGCTGTCGCTGTTGCCGCGCATGGAACAGGCCGAAGGCGACTGGATCGACCATTTCGAGGCGGACACCCTGCTGGCCATGTATCCCGCCCTGATCGGCGCCAAAGGTTATCGCGCTGCGGGAGAGGATGTTCTGGGCCGGATCAACGCCCTGATCGAGCGCACCGGCGGCAGCCAGCGGGTGTTTTCGGCCATGTTCTTTCGCTGGATAGATTACAGCGTGCAGGGCGATATCGACGCAAGTTACGAATTCGCCTCGGGCCTGGCCGAGATCGCCGAGGCCGACCCCAGCGGCCTGCATGCGCTGGTCCTCGACCGGATGCTGGGGTCCAGCCTGATGTTCCGGGGCGAGTTCGAATCCGCCCGAGTTCATCTTGAACGTTTTCTCAACGCCTACGACCCGGTGCAGCATGCCGAACCGATGCGGCTGTTCGGGGCGACGGACAATCATGCAACGGTCCTGTGTTGCGTCGCGGCCATCGACGCGTTCACCGCGCCGAACGAGACGACGCGCCAGGCCATCGACCGGGCTATCGCGGCGGCTCTCCAGACGGAAATGACTCACACCCTGTGCCATACCCTGACGTTTGGAGCTGCATTCCCTTCGGCGGTGTCCGGCGACTGGCTTGCATTCCGCGACTTCTCGGCCTGGCTGGCGCGACTGGCCCAGGAAAAGGATCTGGGCTTCTGGGTCGTCTACGCCCGCATGCTGACGGGGATCGGCCGGATATCCGAGGGCAATGTCGAACAAGGCCAGGAAGATTTCCAACAGGCTCTGGCGGTTCTGACCAACCAGGGTTTCCTGTTTCTCAACCCCACATTCCGCACCATCCACGCCATGGCGGAAGAGGCCGCCGGCCTGTCCGCGCCGACAGCGGATCTGAGCAGGCTGGAACGGGACATTCGCGCAGGCGAGCGTTGGATGTTGCCGATCTGTCTGCGTCTTCAGGACAGATGGGGCGGCTCATAACCCTTCGAAAAGACGGTCGATATCGCTAATCTCCAACCGGCGGCGGCCGGTTTCAATCACGCCGGTGGCCGCCAGCCGCGCCATGACCCGGCTGACCGCCTCGCGCGTGGCGCCGATATAGTTCGCGATCACGTCATGGGTCGGGCATGGGTCCAGCACGCCGCCGGGTTTAAGCTGATGTTCCAGCTGTGCCTGTTGCAGCAGAAAGGCGCGGACGCGTTTGTCGACATCATGCACCACCAGCCCGAACACCCGCTCGGTCAAGGCCCGGTTCCGCTCGGCCAGATCGATGGCAAGGTTGCGTGCCAGCCGAGGCACCTCGGCCATCCAGGTCAGCAACTTGTCCGCCGACATCCGACCCAGCATCGTGGGTTCGGCCGCTGAAATCGTCAGCGACCTGGGGCGATTGTCCAGCGCGGCCAGTTCTCCGAAATAGCGGCCAGCGGTAATCTCGGTAAAGGCCACTTCCTTGCCATTGGGGGACAGCAGCAGGCCGACCAGGCGGCCGGAATACACGACATACATCTCGGTCGAGGTTTCGCCCTGCTCGACCACGGTCTGCCCGGTATTCACCGTCATCGGATCGAGGTCGTTGGCGAACCGCCGCAGGTCCTGCGGGTCGAGCCCGGCCAGCAGGGACACTTTGGCAAGAACCGTTTCGACCGGGATTGCGGGCTTTCTGTTTGATGGTCGCACGGTTCGATATCCCATTCCGTTGATGTGTCAAAAAGATAGCGACAAGGGATCAAGTCCTTGAGGAATATAATGAACTTGGTCAGTTGCCAAGTCCCCGTGGGTGGAAAAACGGGGCCTGAAACCCGCAGGAAGGGAAAGAAATTTGCAAGGCATGGTATTCTGAGCGACCGGATTTGCCCGCCACAGGCGAAGACAGACCTTCATTTTCAAGGCATTTGGTGATAGGCTCGGACGATATTTCAAAGCACATTTTCTGATCTTCGATTGGAGGGTTTCGTGATGTTGGACCTGCTCAAGGCCGCCAGCCGGGTGGCGGTACCTACTGGCCGTGACAATCTGCCAACAGACATCCTGTCGTTCACTCTGGAGTATCCGGGGCCGGTATCGCCCGAGGATGCGCGCGCCGGGATTGCCGCGTTGCTTGGCGGCGATGGTTTCGATCTCTTCCGCGCGACCGAGGCGGATGACGACCTGCTTGTGCTGCAATTTCCCGGGGTGCCGATCGAGCAGTCGCCGGGCTATCTGTTTGCCCAGGCGGGTGAACTCCGCGACGCGCTTGGCCTGGTGTCGGTTACGCCTGACATCTCGCCGCCCTTCACGGATGTCGAAAGCGTCGCACCCCCCATCGAGAACGTCGGTGACGTGGTCTGGGACTTGTGCCGCGCCCATACCGCGCCGCTGCCCGACCCGGATTGGGCGCTGAAACTGATCAAGGCCGACCGGGCGATGACCCGGTTCGGGGTCTCCGGCGCGGGGCAGAGGATTGGCCAGCCGGATACCGGCGTGGCCGCCCATCGCGAGCTGGATCAGGGCGTGGACAAGGCGCGCGGATACAACTTTGTCGACGGCACCCCCGACCCGACCGATCCGCTGTCGCCGCAGATGGGCTCGCCCGGTCACGGCACCGGGACCGCCTCGCTGGTGACCAGCCGGCGGAGCCATCATGTGACAGGCAGTGCGCCGGGGGCGACACTGATCCCGTTCCGCACCAATAACGCGGTGGTCGTCGGCGCTTGGGTGCCAGTCGCGCGGGCGCTCGACCGGGCGCGTGATCAAGGCTGCCGCGTGGTGACCATGAGCCTCGGTAGCGCCTTTGGCCCCCGCGTGATGCGGCGTGCCGTGGCGCGCGCCGTCTCTGCCGACCTGATCGTGCTGGCCGCCGCCGGGAACTGCGTGCGCTTCGTCACCTACCCGGCGTTCGATCGCAACGTGATCGCGGTCGCTGGGGTCGACCACGCGGGCAACCGCTGGCGCGGCTCGTGCCGGGGCCCCGAGGTCGACATCTCGGCCCCGGCCGAAAACCTGCATGTCGCGCGCCGCCGCCCGGGCGAGATGGACCTGGCCGATGTGAACACGGGCGGACAGGGCACCTCCTTTGCCGTCGCCCTGACGGCGGGCGTTGCGGCGCTGTGGCTGGAGCGGTTCGGCTGGGCCCCGTTGCGGCAAGAGGCGCATCGCAGGGGCCTGCCGCTGCAAGAGCTGTTTCGCGCGGCGCTGCGCCAGACCTCGCGGTGCCCCGTGGGCTGGGACACCGACCTGATGGGGGCGGGCATCGTCGATGCCGAGGCGCTCTTGGCACTCGACCCGCAGGATATCGTGACCGGCCCGGTGCCCGAGGCCGCGGGCCCAGCACTCAGTCTCTTTGGGCCCGATCTGGACGCCGGGGGGCTTCAGGCCGAGGCCGATTTCGTCGCCTTCGACTGGCGGCTGCGGGCAGAGCCCGAGGCGTCGATAACCCTGGAAAACGCGATGCGCGAGCAACCGTCGCCCGCGCTGGCGGCCCTGCTCGGCGATCGCGCGCCCATTGGCGCGCCGGGCCTCGTGCTGGCCCCCGTCGCCCCACCCGCACCACTGGACCGGGCCGTGCGTCGGCTCGCCGTTGGCCGCTCCGGTACAACTGAAAGCGCCTCTGACATCAGCTATGAGGCCTCGGTCGAACGGCTGCGCGGCGAGGGGCTGGATGCGGTGATGGAAACCGTGACCGAGCTTTTCCAGCTCAAGGCCGAGGCTGCGCCGGATCTGGTCGACACCACGATGCAGGCCGAGGCGGCCGACCGGATCAGGCAGGCCGTCCAGTCGCATCTCGACCCGGACCGCGAAGTTCATATGTCGGCGGGCGAGGTCGGATATGCGCTGGAGGCGCTGGTGCAACTCACCGGCCGTCCCGCGATCCGGGTTCAGGCGGACGGGTCCGAACTGTTCGACCCGATGTTGGGCACCTGGAAAGCCGACCTGCTGACGGCGGTCAGCCGCTGGCAGCCGCTGGTGCGCGCGGTGGGCCGGATAGATGCGCGCAACGCCCAAGGGACATGGGTGCATGTCGGCACCGGCTTCCTTCTGTCCGACGGTCTGGTGATGACCAACCGCCACGTCATCGACGCCTTTGCCGAACCGATCCCCTCCACCGACGGCTCGCGCCCGTTCCATCTGCGGTTCCCGGTCTCGATCATCTTCGACCCTGAGGCGCAGGACGACGACACCCGGTTCACCCTGACGGAAGTGGCGACCGCAGGCGCCGCGCGCATCGGGCGCACGGTCAACATGTCCCGCCTCGACATGGCTCTTTTGCGCATCGACCCCGACAATGGCCGCGCCCCGCCGCCAGACCCGATTGACCGGGGCCTGATCTCGACCACCGATACCGACCTGACCAAGATTCTGGTCGCCGGATACCCGGCCGAACCGCGCAGCGTCCGTGGGCCCGATCCGCGACAGGACAAGGACAACTATCTTGCCTTCTGGGCGCGGCTGGGCGAGCTCTATGGCGACAAATACGGGGTCAAATACATCAGCCCCGGCATGATCGAGGCGCGTCCGGGAGCGCTGGCCACCGACCCGCGCGGCTGGGCCTTCAGCCATGATGCAACCACGCTGCCCGGCAATTCGGGGTCTGCCATCGTGTCGCTGCACAGCCCCGGTCAGCTCTGCGGCCTGCATTTTGGCGGGCAATCGCTCGAAACCAATCTGGCGCATGATATCCAGACCGTGCTCAATATGGGGGACGGTGCGTTTTTGACCGATTTGATAGGCGGGACCGACGAATGATGAACGAAGAGTGGACCGAGGAGCGCCTGATCGCTTCCATCCACGGTGTCGTTTCAGGTTTGCGATTTGCCAGGCCCCAGTTGCGGGCATGGTACGACAACTGGCTCAGGGCGCGGCGCCTGCCCGGCGCGCCGCAGAACTTTGCCCATGCCATGGTCGTGACCGGGCAGGGCAGCGGTCTTGACCCGGCCGATGACGGCGCGGCTTTGTGCCTGGCTTTGGCGGCGCTTGGCGGGCCGCAACCGGTTGCCGACTGTTTCGCCGGTGCGGTTGCCGCCGGCCTCTTCGAGGCCGAGACGACAGAGACCCGCGAACAGTACCGCCGCAGGCTGGCGCAAGCCATGGCCACCGCCCTGGGCCGCGATCATGAAAACACCGAGTTGCAGCGCGGCGAGACCAGCGACGAACTGCAAGCCTTTGTGCCGGAAAACGGGTTTTGGACCGATCCCGGGCATCTTCAGCCCGCGATCATCCTCGGTCGCCGCCGCCTCTGCCGGATCGACACGGTCAACGCCAAGGGCAAGAAGGTCAACGGCACCGGGTTTCTGGTCGGCCCGTCGACGGTCCTGACGAACTTCCACGTGGTCAAGGACGTCTGGGAGGTGTTCGATCAGCCAGAGCTGATCTCGGTCCGGTTCGACTTCTCGGCGACGACCGGTTTGCGCGATGCCGACCAGCCCCGCTATTCCGCCGCGAAAACCGGTTGGAAGGTGGCGCAGAGCGGCCTGGCAGACTGGATCAGGGGGGACGACTATTGGTGGGACAACCCCGGCAAACGCCTGGCCTGGCTGGGCCAGGTCGAGGATACGCTGGACTATGCGATCATCCGTCTGGACGGGGCGCCGGGCCTGCAACGGGGATGGTTCGCGCTGGACAAGGTGGAAGAGGCCGAACCAGATGGCGTCTGGATCATGCATCACCCCGGGTCCGAGGGGCAAACCCTGACCGGGGGTAGGGCGGTTCACACCTTCCCGATGAAAAGCCGCATCTTTCACTTGGCGACAACCGCCAAGGGGTCGTCGGGCGGTCTGGTGCTGAACCAGGGCGGCACCCCGATCGGACTGCACTATCTGGGTGCCGAGGCAGGCGCCGATCCTTCGGAACCTTTCCACCAGAACCCCACGATGAACGTCGCGGTCACGCTGAAAGCGGTCTCTGAGGACCTGAAGAAAAAGAACGCCCTGACACAGCTGACCAGCACGACCGATCTTAATCTGATTGCCGGTTGCATCGGCCGCGGTCAGCCGGTCTTTGGCCGGCAGGAATACTTCCGGGTGCTGCGCGACCTGTGGGATGGCAGCAAGCGGGTGCTTAGGATCCACGTGAACCCTTTTGACACGCCGATCACCCGCCCGGGCAAAAGTTTCTCGTTTTCCATCCTGCAACATTTCTTCGCCGCGCCCGAAAACCACTACATCCTGTTCCGGGCCGGTGACATCCAGGTCGATGCCTATCGGCTGGCCTGCGATACGCTGGCAACCTTCGCGCCCAATCCGGCAGAGATCCTGCCAAAGGCGCTCGATACCACCACACCGGCCTATGTCCGGCGGCTGGTGTCCAAGTTCATGCAGCAGGTCAGCGCGCGGCTGAGTGACAAGACCGTGTGGATCGTTCTCGACGATCTGGACAAGCACGATCTGTCCGATGCTTCGGGGCGCGAGTTTCTGGGAACGCTCTATGACCAGATCGGGCAACAGCAGAACCTCAGGCTGGTGCTGGTCGGGCTGCGTGAGGATGTCCAGATCAACGGGCTCGACCCGGCGCTGGTGGCGCATTCCGCGATCAATGCGAAGTCGCTGGAAAACCCTTCCGTCATCTTTCGCGAATGGCTGAACGAGCGCGGCGCCCGCGACGCCGCGCTGGACGAGGACGGGTTGAAATTCCTGGCCGATATCGCCGGGGCATATGCGGGCACCGAGGCGCCGCTTGAGCGTTTGTCGCAATTCGTGACGGATTACGTTGCCGGTGCCGCCGACAGCCTGTTTGGCAGCCTTGGCACCGAAGCGCCGGAGGACACCTGATGCAAAGAGCGCTTGTTGACCTGGCAAGAGAGGTGGCAGCGGTCAGCGGCTGTTTCGACCCCGACGATCTCTGCCGGGCTATCGGTCTGCAACGGTGGTCGGAAACGCGGCGCGAATTTCTGGGACACCTCTCGCGCGACATTGCCGAAGTGACCAGCTCGGCCCCGGGGGCGCCGCGCCGCTATGGCTGGATCCTCAGCCCCGACCAGCGCCGCTCGACCCTGCGGCAGTTCCTGACCCAGACCCAGCTCGGCCAGGTTCTCGACCACGCACCGACACCCTGGCATGACGACCTCTTTGGTCAGGCGCTGCATCGCCTGCTGTCCGGCCACGATGTCGCGATTCCCCGCCCGCGTGCCACCGACGATGACGAGAGCTTGCTGGAACACCTGCGCCAGAATGCCGCCCTGCTCGACGCGGTCCAGTTCGTGCGGGTTGTGCCGGTGCTGGACAAGTCCGTCATGGACCGGCTCGAAACCGAGGTGAAACGGCAGATCCAGGACATTCAGAAACGCCGGGATCTGGCCAGCGGCCAGCCCACCCGCCACTTCGGCTATCGCAATGTCCGTAGGCGCCTGTCGAACTTTCTGCGCGGCAAGACCGTGGATACCCGGCCGGTGCTGCTGACAGGGACAGGCGGCATCGGCAAATCGGCGCTGTTGGCCCGGTTGTTGCAGGATTGGCAAACGCGACAGGACGCGCCGATCACCGTCATTCTCGATTTCGACCGTCCGCAACTGAAATCCGGCTCGCCGATTCAGATCGCGCGCGAAATCCTCAGCCAGTTGGCCGCGGGCGTACGCCGGGCCATCGAACCCGCTGACGAGGCCGAGGCGATGTCCAAGACATTACGCGACCTGCGCGGCCGCCTGCTGACCACCGATACATTTGGCGAGCTGCGCGATCACATCAGCCAGGCTGCCGCGCTGGAAACCATGTTTCCCGAGTGGTTCCAGGGGGACTGGGCGGCCAAGTTGCGCGAGTACCCCATCGCCCTGGCGCTGGACAGTTTCGAGGCGGTCGACCGTCAGGGCGGTCAGGTGGTGACCCAGATCCTGAATGTCGAGCTTTGGCTGCGCAACCATCTGACCGGCTTGCGCACCGTCCTGTCCGGCCGTGCCGCACCCCTGTCGGGTGACGAGCTGGACCATCGGTTCGGCCCCGCGTCCCGGCGCATCGAGTTGCGCGGCCTCTCTCTCGAAGCTGGCGCACAGCTCTTGGAACAAGAAGACAATTCGCTCGCCACCAAGAAACAGCCGGCGGTATTGACCAACCCGATCCTGCGCCTTCAGGTCAGCGAATTGCTCGATGGTCACCCGCTGGCCCTGCGGATCTTTGTGCAATATGCGCGCGGCCATAAGGGCGATATCGACGGGCTTGTCGACAGCCTCAAGCAGGACGAGGGGTTCCGCTCGGAGTTTGCCCACCGATTCCTGTACGAACGGATCCTGGAACGCATCAACGACCCCGAGATGCAAAAGCTGGCCCATCCGGGCCTTGTCCTCAGGCAGATCAACGATGATCTGATCCGCTTTGTGCTGGCAGGGCCCTGCCTGGGTTTACCCGACGGATCGCTGCCCAGCGAGGAAGAGGCCGCAAGGCTGGGCCAAAAGCTGAGAGATGAATACTGGCTGGTCGATGAAGACGAGCCGCCCTTTACCTTGCGCCACCGGGCCGATGTCCGGCGCATGATGGTTGCCGGTCTCTTTGCCGGGCCGCGCGCCAATGACACACCCGAAGATCGCGACCGCAAAACCGCGTTGCGGCGGGATGCGCTGGCGGTCTGCACTGCCGCGCGCGACTATTTCCTGAACGGACCGCCGCGCGAGGCCGGGGCGGAACCCATGGCGCGTTGGGCGGCGCTGGACGAAGAGTTGCGCGTGGTGCAGGCGCTGCATTACGCGGCTTTTGTCGCGTCCGAAGACCCTCCCGCCTTCGACGCGGCCACCGCCCGCGCGCTGGACCTGTCCCTGGGCGAGGATCTGGAGACGCTGCCGCCCGCCTGGCGAGCACGGGTCAAGATCCATCTCGACCGCGTGCTGACACGCGAAGAGGCCGCTCATGTACCAGAAGACCTTAGGGAAAAGGCGGAATCGCAGGAATTCACCGCCGCTGTCCAACATGGGCTGAGTGCTGCGGAAGAAGAGTTCAGCACTGTCAGCGCGGCCAGCAGGAAACGCGCCCCAGACATCGAACCGCAACAGGACCGCTACCGCCCCGAAGGCTCCGAATGGCTTTCGGCCTCGCGCCTGTCGCGCGACATCCAGCGCGCCTTTGCCGCAGCCCGGTTCGATGAGGTGGCCAACCTGGGCGCGCAATATATCAAGGCCCTGGGCGACCAGACCCAGGACGAAGCCGAGGCCGACACGACCGAGGCGCTGACACGCGGGTTCTGGCGGCAGTCGCTGTGGCAATGCCTGCTGGTTGCGGGCACAAGTAGCGACACTGCCGATCTGGGGATCGCCGTTCAGAGCCTCGGGGGGTCCAAGCACGGGTACATGTCGCTGGTTGATACCATTTGGTCCTTCACCAGCGGGTCAGGCTACGGGGCTGATTTCAGCGCGCTGCGCACTGCGGGCTTCAGATCCTATGTCGATTCCTACCGCTTGTCCGAAAGCGATCTCGACGGCTGGCTGGGCCGCGACGTGGCGCCAGCCCCGTCACACGGCAGCGGACCGGCTGCCGCCCCCCGATCACCGCGCGCCCTGGCCCTGGCGGCGGGCCGGATCGGCGCGGAAGAGGAGTTTGCCGCGCTCTTCGAATCCGTGCCCGACCTGGCCAGCCGGATCGAAAAGTTCTGGGCGCAAGGTGCAGTGGGTCTGTCAGAAATCGCCGCCCTCTACCGGCAGTTCGGCGAAGACGAGGACATCGTCCGCCTGCTGCAAAGCGAACGGCTCCCGCACTCGGATACCGCCTTTCGCATGTTTCGGGGGCTTAATCCGGATCTTTATCCACCCTTGCGCCACATTCTTGACGACCAGGAGGGCGAAATCACCGTCCGCCTTGCCCAGGCGCTCTCGGAGCGCGCCCGCCACTGGCCGCGCGAATTGCGCCCCGAGGCGGTGCATGGCTATACCGGGCGCCAATCCTCGAACCTGGTCGAAGCGGCGGATCAATGCGGCGAGCTTGGAACGCTCTGCGCCTTCCTCTCCGAATTCGACCCGCGTGCGGCGACCGTGCGCGAGATGTTCGACCGCCTGTCAGACTGGTTCTTTCCCTTCGCGCGGGAACTCGGGGCCTAGCCGTTCAGGCGATCCAGCCGCGCCAGAACCGACAGGCAATGCGCCTCCAGGCTCTCGGACCGGGCCAGCCGCGCCGCCGCCGGACCGATGGCGCGCAGCGCCTCGGGCGTCATCTTGGACAGGGTCGTGCGCTTGAGGAAATCCATCACATTCAGGCCAGACGAGAACCGTGCCGAGCGCGCGGTGGGCAGCACGTGGTTCGGCCCGCCGACATAATCGCCGATGGCCTCGGGCGTATACTGACCCAGGAAAATCGCCCCCGCATGCACAGTTTTCAGCGACAGAGCCTCGGGATCGGCAACGCAGAGCTCCAGATGCTCCGGTGCGATCCGGTTCGACAGCGCCGCCGCCTCGTCCAGATCGCGCACCGTGATCACCGCGCCAAAATCGCGCCAGCTTACCCCGGCGATGGCGCGCCGTTCCAGCGTTTCCAGCCGGTTTTCGACGGCGGCCACAACCGCACGGCCAAAGCCCGCGTCATCGGTTATCAGGATCGACTGGGCGCTTTCATCGTGTTCGGCCTGGCTCAGCAGGTCCAGCGCGATCCAGTCGGGATCGTTTTCCCTGTCGGCAATCACCAGAATCTCGGACGGGCCCGCGATCATGTCGATCCCGACCTTGCCGAATACCCGCCGTTTCGCTGCCGCGACAAAGGCATTGCCGGGCCCGGTGATCTTGTCCACCGGCGCAATGGTCCGGGTGCCATAAGCAAAGGCCGCAATCGCCTGCGCGCCGCCCACGCGATAGATCTCGTCCACCCCGGACAGATGCGCCGCCAACAGAACCAGCGGATTGACCTGCCCGTCAGGCGTGGGCACCGCGATGGCGAGGCGCCCAACCCCGGCCACCTTCGCCGGAATCGCGTTCATCAGAACCGAGGACGGATAAGAGGCCAGTCCGCCCGGCACATAAAGCCCGGCCGCCGAGACCGCAGACCAGCGCCAGCCAAGTGTCGCACCCGCCTCATCGGTCCATTCCTCGTCCCGGGGCAACTGGCGCGCGTGATAGGCGTGGATGCGCGCCGCAGCCAGCTCCAGCGCCGCGCGATCTTCCGGCGCGACCCGCGCTATGGCTTCGGCAATCTCGACGGGGGAAAAACGCAGGGTCTCGGGCGTCAGGGCGATCCGGTCGAACTTCTCGGTCAGCTCGATCACCGCCGCATCGCCGCGTGTCCGCACATCGGCGATGATCCCGGCCACGACATTGTCCACATCCGGGCTGTCTTCGCGCTTTGCCGACAAAAGCGCGGCAAAGGCCGCGTCGAAATCCGGGTCGGTGGTGTCAAGAATTTGCGGCATTGGCGGTTCCTCGGGCAGTTGAGCCAGCGGGATACCGATGGCGGCGGTGCTTCTCAACCCTTTCCGTCAGGGGTGCAGCGATTTGCGCATTGGGTATCCCAGGATCCACCTGCCGCGTCGGGCCGGTCCCGCCGGTTGCCAGCCGCGCCTGTCATAGAACTCGCGCGCGGTTGCCGTGCTGGTCAGCACCCCATCGGTGGCCCCCAGCGCGCGCAGCCTGTCCTCCAGTCCGGCAAGCATTGCCGTACTTGCCCCGGTGCCGCGAAAGCCTGGATCGACATAGTTCAGGGTGATGCGCCCGGTCCCGCCTGCGGGGTCGAGATCCGACAGCGCGCCGACAGCGGCCGTCTGACCGGCCCGGATCAAAATCCAGAACTCCGATCCCTCCGCCGTCATCTGGTCGCGCAACGCCCCGGGTGTCTTGTTGGCGCACCACCGCGCGATGGCCTCCTTGTCGCCGCCATGATCGGCGCCGCACAGGTCCGAGATTGACCGGACCAGCACCTGCGACATGTCGAACACGTCAAACGGTGTCGCCCGCCGCAGGATGTCCTCCGTTCGCGCCGGGGAAAACGCCTGGGATATCCCGCGCTTGTTCTGGATCATTCCGAATGCTGCGGCGCGTGGCGCGACGGGGCCAGATAAGGCCGCGTGACGTCCTTCAATGTCACGTCCAGCGCCTCGACCGACAGCCGGATCGCCCCGTCCCCGGCAACGGTCAACAAGACCTCGCCGGTACAATCGTCACCAGGCTCGAAGGAGACCGACAACAGCGACAGGATCAAGTCCTTGTCAGTGCGGTCGATACCTTGGCTCGCCACGCCCAGAACATTGTCGAACACCAAAAGCGACTGCACCCGCTCATAACCGCGCCCGCGCCGCTCGGCCTTGTCGCGATCCTCCCACCGGAACCGGTTCAGCAACAGGGCAAACCGCCGGTCCGCGGCCCGCCAGGTCATCTCGGTGACTGGCAGCACGGCATCCTGCACCAGCGACGAAATGATCTTGAGATCGTCGGAATCCTCTGCCCCCAGGTTCAGCGGGGCCTCCCTGCCATCTTCAAAACTTGCGTCCACCATTCGTCCCTGATCCGTTCGATTCTCGCACCCGAGGATTCGAGCCCGTCCAACACATGTTCATATCATCGGTTCCGATGATAGACCCTGCCGCCCTGTGTCCCACCTGTTTCGGCCCACCTCGCAGCATCCCGCGCCCTGTCCCAGGCCACCCAGCGATCCCGGCCTAGTCCGTGTCCGCTGCCTTTTCTTCCTCCCCCGATGACCGGGCCCGCGCCTGCGCCTTGCGCCGCGCCAGATTCGCCTTGAGCGCCGCCTTCAGCCGGTCCTCACGGCTTTCGGCCCTGCGTTTCGCCTTTGGGGGGGATTTTTCTTCTGCCATGGCCTTTCTCTACAGGAGGCAAAAAAAACCGTCCAGATGCCCTTGCGCGCCGTTTCGTTTGAGTCTAATCACCCGCTCACCCCGCTGCCGTAGCTCAGGGGTAGAGCACTCCCTTGGTAAGGGAGAGGTCGAGAGTTCAAATCTCTCCGGCAGCACCATGACTTTCCCAGCATTCACAAATATTTACGTCAAATCAGCGTATTCCGCTTGCGGACTCCTACACAGGAGTCCTACACAGTGACCCTAATCATGCCCCGTCCCGTCAAAGACAAGAAGAGCGGAATCTACTACGTTCGCGTGCGCGTTCCAGCCGATCTGCTGGCTACCGTCGGTCGTGCCGAGATATCCAAATCGCTTCGAACTCGAGAACCTGCGGAAGCGAAGGAGCGATTTGCAGTGGAGTATGCGGCTATGCAACGCCGATGGTGTTGATTTCCACCCAGAAGTGAGCCGGGCCGGCGGATAATTTCCACTGAGAACTGAGCCATGTGAACCTTTCCCCG
>NZ_JAAGOX010000052.1 GCF_010500245.1 Ruegeria sp. PrR005 | reverse complement strand
TTACCAATGCTTAATCAGTGAGGCACCTATCTCAGCGATCTGTCTATTTCGTTCATCCATAGTTGCCTGACTCCCCGTCGTGTAGATAACTACGATACGGGAGGGCTTACCATCTGGCCCCAGTGCTGCAATGATACCGCGAGACCCACGCTCACCGGCTCCAGATTTATCAGCAATAAACCAGCCAGCCGGAAGGGCCGAGCGCAGAAGTGGTCCTGCAACTTTATCCGCCTCCATCCAGTCTATTAATTGTTGCCGGGAAGCTAGAGTAAGTAGTTCGCCAGTTAATAGTTTGCGCAACGTTGTTGCCATTGCTACAGGCATCGTGGTGTCACGCTCGTCGTTTGGTATGGCTTCATTCAGCTCCGGTTCCCAACGATCAAGGCGAGTTACATGATCCCCCATGTTGTGCAAAAAAGCGGTTAGCTCCTTCGGTCCTCCGATAGTTGTCAGAAGTAAGTTGGCCGCAGTGTTATCACTCATGGTTATGGCAGCACTGCATAATTCTCTTACTGTCATGCCATCCGTAAGATGCTTTTCTGTGACTGGTGAGTACTCAACCAAGTCATTCTGAGAATAGTGTATGCGGCGACCGAGTTGCTCTTGCCCGGCGTCAATACGGGATAATACCGCGCCACATAGCAGAACTTTGAAAGTGCTCATCATTGGAAAACGTTCTTCGGGGCGAAAACTCTCAAGGATCTTACCGCTGTTGAGATCCAGTTCGATGTAACCCACTCGTGCACCCAACTGATCTTCAGCATCTTTTACTTTCACCAGCGTTTCTGGGTGAGCAAAAACAGGAAGGCAAAATGCCGCAAAAAAGGGAATAAGGGCGACACGGAAATGTTGAATACTCATACTCTTCCTTTTTCAATATTATTGAAGCATTTATCAGGGTTATTGTCTCATGAGCGGATACATATTTGAATGTATTTAGAAAAATAAACAAATAGGGGTTCCGCGCACATTTCCCCGAAAAGTGCCACCTGACGTCTAAGAAACCATTA
>NZ_JAAGOX010000051.1 GCF_010500245.1 Ruegeria sp. PrR005 | reverse complement strand
GCTCTTCCGATCTGGTATTGTTCCATCACATCCTGAGGATGCTCTTCGAACTCTTCAAATTCTTCTTCCATATATCACCTTAAATAGTGGATTGCGGTAGTAAAGATTGTGCCTGTCTTTTAACCACATCAGGCTCGGTGGTTCTCGTGTACCCCTACAGCGAGAAATCGGATAAACTATTACAACCCCTACAGTTTGATGAGTATAGAAATGGATCCACTCGTTATTCTCGGACGAGTGTTCAGTAATGAACCTCTGGAGAGAACCATGTATATGATCGTTATCTGGGTTGGACTTCTGCTTTTAAGCCCAGATAACTGGCCTGAATATGTTAATGAGAGAATCGGTATTCCTCATGTGTGGCATGTTTTCGTCTTTGCTCTTGCATTTTCGCTAGCAATTAATGTGCATCGATTATCAGCTATTGCCAGCGCCAGATATAAGCGATTTAAGCTAAGAAAACGCATTAAGATGCAAAACGATAAAGTGCGATCAGTAATTCAAAACCTTACAGAAGAGCAATCTATGGTTTTGTGCGCAGCCCTTAATGAAGGCAGGAAGTATGTGGTTACATCAAAACAATTCCCATACATTAGTGAGTTGATTGAGCTTGGTGTGTTGAACAAAACTTTTTCCCGATGGAATGGAAAGCATATATTATTCCCTATTGAGGATATTTACTGGACTGAATTAGTTGCCAGCTATGATCCATATAATATTGAGATAAAGCCAAGGCCAATATCTAAGTAACTAGATAAGAGGAATCGATTTTCCCTTAATTTTCTGGCGTCCACTGCATGTTATGCCGCGTTCGCCAGGCTTGCTGTACCATGTGCGCTGATTCTTGCGCTCAATACGTTGCAGGTTGCTTTCAATCTGTTTGTGGTATTCAGCCAGCACTGTAAGGTCTATCGGATTTAGTGCGCTTTCTACTCGTGATTTCGGTTTGCGATTCAGCGAGAGAATAGGGCGGTTAACTGGTTTTGCGCTTACCCCAACCAACAGGGGATTTAGATCGGAAGAGCAC
>NZ_JAAGOX010000050.1 GCF_010500245.1 Ruegeria sp. PrR005 | reverse complement strand
CGGGCCTTCTTGCTGCGCGCCTATCCATTACAGACCCATGAGATGCTGTTCGACGCGCATTGGCACGGGTTCCGGGTCTTTGGTGGTGTGCCGGAACGGGGCATCTACGACAACATGCGCACTGCTGTGGATCGCGTTGGGCGGGGCAAGGAGCGGCAGGTCAACATCCGCTTTCTGGCCATGACGAACCACTATGTCTACGAGCCCGAGTTCTGCAATCCGGCGGCTGGCTGGGAGAAGGGCCAGGTCGAGAAGAACGTTCGCGATGCCCGTCACCAGCTGTTGCAAGGCATGCCGGACTTCCCTGACCTCGCCGCGCTGAATGCCTGGTTGGAGCAGCATTGCCTGGAACTGTGGCGCGCGACGGCACATGGCGCGCTGCCCGGCATGATCGCCGATGTCTGGGCCGAAGAGCGCGCGGCCCTGATGCCACTGCCGGTCGCCTTTGACGGCTTCATCGAGTTGAGCAAGCGCGTCTCGCCCACCTGCCTGATCAGCTTCGAGCGCAATCGTTACAGCGTTCCGGCGTCATTCGCCAATCGCCCGGTCAGCTTGCGGGTTTATCCGGATCGGTTGGTGGTGGCCGCCGAGGGCAGCATCCTTTGTGAACATGTCCGCGTCATCCAGCGCGGCCATCATCTGCCGCCGAGGACAGTCTACGACTGGCGGCATTATCTGGCGGTCGTCCAACGCAAGCCCGGAGCCCTCAGGAATGGCGCTCCCTTCCTGGAATTGCCGTCCGCCTTCAGACAGTTGCAGGATCACATGCTGCGCAAGCCGGGTGGGGACCGCGAGATGGCAGATATACTGGCCCTGGTGCTGCAGCACGATGAACAGGCCGTGCTCGCCGCGGTGGAACTGGCACTGGCCGAGGGCGTGCCGACCAAGACCCATGTCCTGAACCTGCTACACCGGCTGGTCGACGGCAAGGTGATCGGCGGGCCGCCGCTTGATACGCCGCAGGCGCTGGTCCTGCATCGCGAACCCAAGGCCAATGTCGAACGCTATGATGGCCTGCGCAGCCAGGCCGAAGGAGGCCGCCATGCGTCATGATCCTGCCAGCGGCGCCATTGTCATCATGCTGCGCAGCCTGAAGATGCACGGCATG
>NZ_JAAGOX010000049.1 GCF_010500245.1 Ruegeria sp. PrR005 | reverse complement strand
TGGAACCATCGTCCAGATGGACCAGAGGCCACTAATGCACTAACAATCAAACCGGACCAGTCAGATCAGGCCACCCAGCTGGAGGTTGCCGACATATTCCGAAGACATGGCCCCGCTTGGCGGCGGGCTAATGCCGGGCATGTTAACCCTTCCCAGCTTAAAGTGATGTCGGCGATTGAAGCCTGCCGAACCGACGCGCTCGGCGGGCATGTGGCGGCCTGCACCAAGTGCAGCCATCAGCACATCGCCTATAACTCGTGCAAGAACCGGCATTGCCCGATGTGTCAGGGGCCAGCGGCGCGGGACTGGATGGCGGCGCGCGCCACTGATCTGCTGCCAGTAGAGTATTTCCACGTCGTCTTCACCCTGCCAGCGGAGATCGCTCGCATCGCCTTTTGGAACAAGCGGGCGGTTTATGGGCTGCTATTTCGCGCTTCTGCGGAAACGGTCATGACCATTGCCGCCGATCCGAGCACCGAGGCGCTTGGGATCGCCCAAACCTGTTTCGGCAGGAGCGGTCGCTTCTGGCCGATGATCCGGCCTTTATTCCAGGCCCTGGTTTTTGGCATGAGTGCAGGAAGTTGAACTCTGGGCATGATATACCCTCCAACCCTCCCGCCAGGCCCAGACATCAACACCGTGTCGACGATCAATTCTACCAACTGTGCGAATGGCAGGTCGCGGCAAGCCGCAGACCAGCGAATTGCTGCACGGGCAGTCGGCGGCTCGGAGCCCATACCGGAAGTGGTCCAGCTACAATGCTCGCAGGTGCAGCAAGGCTACCAACAAAGCCGTCAGCCGCGGTGCAGAGAGAAAAGCGGCCGTTCGTTCACAGCGCAGCGAGTTCTTTTGATGCCGTTGTCCGAGTTGGGGACATTTCTGCCGGACGCAGATGCAGCGAAATCTACTTCAGCTTGACGGCCGAGTCATTGAATCACTCGCGGCGAAGCAGCACAGCTTCCCTATAGCGGACATTCAGATCGACCAAATCGACCCAAATCCAATCCGGTCGTTCGCTGCACCGGTCTCGGACGTCTCAGTTGCGGACTTTCCAGACCTCCGACTGGTCGGTTTCAACTGGTGCGAACGGCCCTTTCCTGACTTTCATCACAGGC
>NZ_JAAGOX010000048.1 GCF_010500245.1 Ruegeria sp. PrR005 | reverse complement strand
CATAACCCGAAATCCATAAACAGAGGTGGCTCACTTCTCGATGAAAAACCCGGCTCACTTCTGGGTGGAAATCAACAGTCAGAGGTTCGACTGATCCCGAACGGCAGCGGCTTGATGATCGAATTGGTCGGCGAGCTGGCCGGTTTGCTTGCGTTGGGGCAAGAAAAAACGGCCTCGGAAGCGGTTGCTTCGGGCCGTTCTGTGACACTGGTTGCGGGAGTAGGATTTGGCCTTTACCGAACATCGGATCGGCTAAGTTGAGAGGAACCATGCTCCTTCCTTTTCCCACCACTATCCAAGGAGATCGAAAACCTCGGATCCGATTTGCAGGTTGATACTCTCCTGGCCTTCGCCGTCCACCAGCGCCCACAGGATCTGCCCGGTGGGCCGGTAGATCACGAATGCCTCCTGCACCGCGTCGTCACCCGAGCGTTCGCCGGCGGCGTTCTCGGTATGGGCAAAGTTGACTTGGAACTGCGTGCGGGCGACCGCAGAGTTGCCAAACAACAAAACGTCGCCCTCGGCGTCGTTGTAATCCTGCACCCAGTCCGAACCGTGCCCCTCAACACCGACGTGGAAGAATTTGTCAGCACCCGTACCGCCGTTGATCCGGTCTGAGCCGAATCCGCCGTTGACGAAGTCGTCGCCCGCGCCACCGAACACGAGGTCAGAGAAGGCCGAGCCGGTGATCACGTCATCGCCGTCCTGGCCCTGGATCTCGTCCACACCGAAGCCACCGGCGATGGTGTCATTGCCCCCCTGGCCATAGATCAGGTCGTTGCCGGATCCTGCGTCGACGCTGTCATTACCCTCACCGCCGTAGATCACGTCGCGCAGGTCGGCTGACGTGTCGCCGCCGAGGATGAGGTCGTCGCCGTCGCCACCGTTCAGTGTGTCGGCGCCATCGCCGCCCCGCAGCGTGTCGTTGCCGCCAAAGCCGCGAAGGATGTCATTGTCGCCAAGGCCCGTGATGTCATCGTCGCTCTCGCCGCCGTCGAGCGTGTCGCGCTCAGGCGTACCGACCAGGATCAGGGACCCGCCAGCGACCGAACTGGTCGCTGCACTGGTCACGCTCTCGTTGGTGCCGAAGTTGTCGGTGTAGGAATACCGGACCGAGATCG
>NZ_JAAGOX010000047.1 GCF_010500245.1 Ruegeria sp. PrR005 | reverse complement strand
AAGGCCGCCCTTTTTGGGGCGGCCTCTCCTTAGATCAACGGTGTGGGCACTCAGTGCTCCTGCGGAGCAACGGCCGCCCACCGCTTTCCAAAATTATTCGATAATTTTGGAAACCACGCCGGCGCCGACGGTACGGCCGCCTTCGCGGATGGCGAAGCGCAGGCCGTCTTCCATCGCGATCGGCGCGATCAGCTCGACGGTGAAGCCCACGTTATCGCCCGGCATCACCATCTCGGTGCCTTCGGCCAGCGTCACGGTGCCGGTCACGTCGGTGGTCCGGAAGTAGAACTGCGGACGGTAGTTCGCGAAGAACGGGGTGTGACGGCCGCCCTCTTCCTTGGTCAGGATATAGGCTTCGGCTTCGAACTTGGTGTGCGGGGTCACCGACTTGGGCTTGCACAGCACCTGGCCGCGCTCGACGCCTTCGCGGTCGATACCGCGCAGCAGCGCGCCGATGTTGTCGCCGGCTTCACCACGGTCCAGCAGCTTGCGGAACATTTCCACACCGGTGCAGGTGGTGGTCTGGGTGTCGCGAATCCCCACGATCTCGATCGTGTCGCCGACGTTGATCACGCCACGCTCGACACGCCCCGTAACCACGGTGCCGCGGCCCGAGATCGAGAACACGTCTTCGATCGGCATCAGGAACGGCTGGTCAACCGCACGCTCCGGCGTCGGGATGTACTCGTCAACCGCAGCCATCAGCTCGCGGATCGAGTTCTCGCCGATCTCCGGCTTGTCGCCGTTCATCGCCATCAGAGCCGAACCCTTGACGATCGGAATATCGTCGCCGGGGAAGTCGTAGGAGCTGAGCAGCTCGCGCACTTCCATCTCGACCAGCTCCAGCAGCTCTTCGTCGTCGACCTGGTCGACCTTGTTCATGTACACGACCAGCGCCGGAACGCCGACCTGACGCGCCAGCAGGATGTGCTCGCGGGTCTGCGGCATCGGGCCGTCAGCCGCGTTCACAACCAGGATCGCGCCGTCCATCTGCGCCGCACCGGTGATCATGTTCTTGACGTAGTCGGCGTGGCCGGGGCAGTCCACGTGGGCATAGTGGCGCGCTTCGGTCTCGTATTCCACGTGCGCGGTCGAGATCGTGATCCCGCGCGCCTTCTCCTCGGGCGCCGAGTCAATCGCGTCATACGCCTTGAAGTCGCCAAAATACTTCGTGATTGCTGCGGTCAGCGTGGTCTTGCCGTGGTCAACGTGCCCAATCGTGCCGATGTTGACGTGCGGTTTCGTACGCGCGAACTTTTCCTTTGCCATT
>NZ_JAAGOX010000046.1 GCF_010500245.1 Ruegeria sp. PrR005 | reverse complement strand
GACCGAACTGGTCGCTGCACTGGTCACGCTCTCGTTGGTGCCGAAGTTGTCGGTGTAGGAATACCGGACCGAGATCGCCGCGCCAACGTCGTCCTGGGTCAACTCATACGTCGAAGCCGTGGCGCCCGAGATCGCCGTATCGCCACGCAGCCACTGGTAGGCAACAGTTGTCGCATCAATCCCATCGACATCGGACACGCCAGTGGCATCCGCAGTCAGCGTCTCGCCCTGCCGCGCCGTGCCGGAGATCGCCACCGCCCCCGAGGGCGCATCGTTGACGTTCGAGACCGAACTGGTCGCTGCACTGGTCACGCTCTCGTTGGTGCCGAAGTTGTCGGTGTAGGAATACCGGACCGAGATCGCCGCGCCAACGTCGTCCTGGGTCAACTCATACGTCGAAGCCGTGGCGCCCGAGATCGCCGTATCGCCACGCAGCCACTGGTAGGCAACAGTTGTCGCATCAATCCCATCGACATCGGACACGCCAGTGGCATCCGCAGTCAGCGTCTCGCCCTGCCGCGCCGTGCCGGAGATCGCCACCGCCCCCGAGGGCGCATCGTTGACGTTCGAGACCGAACTGGTCGCTGCACTGGTCACACTTTCCGCGGCACCCTGCCCGTCGGTGTAGGATACCACGACCGAGATCGCGGCCCCGACATCGGCCTGGGACAGGGGATGGGAGGCCCCTGTGGCACTCGGGATGGCCGCGCCGTCCCGCTGCCACTGGAAGCTCAACGTGCCCAGCCCGTCGGCATCCGCCAGCGTCGAGGTGTCTGCGGTCAGGGTCGCGCCCTGGATCAGATCGCCTGAAACAAGGACCTCGCCAGAGGGGCGCAAGTTGTCGAGAATCGACACTTCAAACCGTCCCCTCGAAGTGCCGTCGGCAAAAGTGATGCCGAACAGATCAACTTCCAGAAAGAGGGTCTCGTCTCCTTCAACAAGACTGTCCCTGAGTGCGGAAAAGGAAATATCCACCTCCCTGGACTGTGGAGTCGTTGAAACTATCGACATCGAACCAGCGCCGCTGGACCCAGAAAAGTCGCTGCCAGATGCATTTCCACCAACAGTGGAGAAACGGAAACTATAGCTAAAGCTGGCATTCGTCAGATTATCAAAAACCAGATGAAAAGTTGAACCATCCCCTTCCGAAATACTGAACCCGTCGTCATTTTCCACAACAGCACGTTGACCGTTCGCGGGAACACTTGCCCCGACGAGTTCGATCTCGGTATTGAATCCGAGCGCGGTCAATTCGCTGGTTGAGTAGGTCCGCGTGTTGCCCTGAGCGTCTTCGACCGAAACCCTTTCGATCGTGTAGAGGCCGGGGTTATTGACACC
>NZ_JAAGOX010000045.1 GCF_010500245.1 Ruegeria sp. PrR005 | reverse complement strand
TGCGGAGATACTGTTGAAAAACTCTGCTTGAGCGATGCTTTGGCTGCTGATTCAATTCTCTTGAGTTGCAGGAGAGTTGCTGATGATGGGACCGAGGCAAGTTGCGCTGGGTGCGCTGTTCTACGAGTTCAGTATTGAGGATCACGTTCCGACGGATCACCTTTTGCGCGCGATTGACCGGTTTGTAGACCTTGGTGACATGCGCCGACATCTCGCGCCGTTCTACAGTTCAACAGGCAGGCCCTCGGTTGATCCCGAGCTGATGATCCGAATGCTGATTGTGGGCTATGCCTTCGGTATCCGGTCAGAGCGGCGGCTGTGTGAAGAGGTGCATCTGAATCTGGCGTATCGCTGGTTCTGTCGCCTCGATCTGGCCGATCCGGTGCCCGATCATTCCACCTTTTCCAAGAACCGACATGGACGTTTCCGGGACAGCAACCTCTTCCGGCATCTGTTCGAGCAGGTGCTGGCGCGCTGCATTGCCGAGGGACTGGTCGGCGGCGAGAACTTTGGAGCAGATGCTTCGCTCATCAAGGCTGATGCCAGCCGCTATACGAAGGTGGACTTCTCGGAATGGTCTGCAGCAGATGCTGCAAACCGGGCGACGCAGGAATACCTTGATACGCTCGATGATGCGGCCTTCGGCGCTGCGACACCGGTAAAGCCGAAGGCGATCTCGCCCGCCGACCCGGCCGCGCGGTTGACCGGAGCCAATGGCGACAGGCCCTTCTTTGCCTACAGCACCAACTACCTGGTCGATCTGGACCATGCGATCATCGTCGATGTCGAAGCGACTGCGCCGATACGTCAGGCGGAAGTGGGTGCCGTGCGAGACATGCTGGTGAGAACCCAAGACCGTTTCGACCTGCACCCATGGCTGCTGGCCGCAGACACGGCCTATGGTGCGGCGGAGATGCTTGGCTGGCTTGTGAAAGAGCAAGGTATCGAACCCCACATCCCGGTCTTCGACAAGTCCGAGCGCAAGGACGGCGCGTTTCCTGCCACCGACTTCACCTACGATCCGGACACCGATGCTTACAAATGTCCCGGCGGGAAGGAGCTGAAGCCGTACTGGCGGAACATCTCAAAGGGGCGCCCGGCGTTCGGCAAGGATGGCTTCAAGAAATACTACGCCCGGAAACAGGAATGCGCGGCGTGTCCGCTGAAGCCCCGATGCACGCCCAACCAGGCGACCCGGAAAATCGCCCGATCCAGGCATGAAGACGCCCGCCAAAAAGCACGGGATATCGCAAAGACCGATGCCTATGTCGTCTCCAGCTACGCCAGAAAGAAGGTAGAGATGCTCTTCGCCCACCTCAAACGCATCATCGGCCTCGACCGCCTCCGCCTTAGAGGACCAAACGGCGCCAAGGATGAGTTCCACCTCGCAGCAACAGTCCAGAACCTCCGCAAACTTGCAAAGCTCAGACCAATCTCGGCGTGAAGAGCCGAGCAGGAAGACTTCAGCCGCTATTTCCGCCGCGCTTACACATCGACTTTTTCAACAGCATCCGGAC
>NZ_JAAGOX010000044.1 GCF_010500245.1 Ruegeria sp. PrR005 | reverse complement strand
CCCGCATTCCCCAAGTGGGTTGCTGATTTCGCTGTCCTGACCTTGCTATTTCCCATATAAATCATGGTGTTGGCGGCATATCGGGGCGCATTTCATGGATCACCCATTGGGTGCGGGTTCAGACCGGGGTGATCGGGTGGATTTCGACGCTCGCGTGCGGTTGGAGTTCCGGGGTGCGCAGATCAGTTCGGACGGCGGCCTTCTGGTGATGCGAGAGCTCGATGACGCGCTGGGGCTGTCCGGTCTGGCGTCGGCGGCGCTGCGCGACACCCGCCGAGGCAAGAACACCGTACACCAGCTCGACGGGCTGTTCCGGCAATCGGTCTATGGGCGGCTGGCCGGATACGAAGATGTCAACGATGCTGACCGGCTGGCCCTCGATCCGGTCATGCGTCAGGTCGTGGGTGGCCGGGCTGTCGGTGCGCAGGCGGCCTCGGCTTCCCAGATGGGGCGGTTCGAGACCGAGACGCTTGCCTTGGCTGAGAACCGGGCGGCGCTGGCCGATCTGAATGGCCAATGGATTGACCGGTTCCATGACCGCAACGGGCTGAAGTTCATCGTGCTGGACATGGACAGTTCCGTGAGCCCCACCCACGGTGATCAAGAAGGCGCCGCCTGGAACGGGCATTTTGAGTGCAGCTGCTATCACCCGAACTTCCTCTTCAATCAGTTTGGCATGTTGGAACGCTGTGCCCTGCGCAACGGCAATGTCCACAGCGCCGATGGCTGGCGGGACGTCCTTGATCCGGTGATCGCCCGCTATGCTGGCCGCGACCTTGGGGGCCGCTTCTTTCGGGCGGACGCTGCCTATGCGCTTCCCGCGCTCTATGCGCGGCTGGAAGAAGCGGGCTATTTCTACGCCATCCGATTGCCCGCCAACAACGTCCTGCGCGAGAAGATCGCGCATCGGCTTACGCGCCCCGTGGGGCGTCCGTCGCTGACCAAGGTCAAACGCTTCCACGAGGACTTCGAGTATCAGGCGGCGTCCTGGGAAAAGCCGCGCCGCGTCATCGCCAGGATCGAATGGCACCCGGGCGAGCTGTTCCCCAAAGTCGGCTTCATCGTCACCAACCTGCCGATGGAGCCGGATTGGGTGGCGCGGTTCTATAACCAGCGCGGCACCGCCGAGCAGCACATCAAGGAGGGCAAATACGCCTTCCACTGGACCCGGCTGTCATGCCGTCGGTTCCGCGACAACGAGGTGCGGCTGCATTTGCACGCGCTGGCCTACAACCTGGCCACCTTCTTGCGCTGCATCGAGCTGCCCGAGGCCATGGCCGACTGGTCGTTGACCAGCCTGCAACTGAAGCTGATCAAGATCGGAGCCCGCGTCGTCCGCCACGCCCGCGCCATCACCTTCCAGCTGGCCGAGGTCGCCGTCACCGGCCCGATGGTGCGCGCTATCCTCGCCGCCATCCACCGACTTCGGGCGCCTCCGTCATGCGCGTGACCGCAATGCAGGCCAAAACTGAACGAAAGCGGCAGGACAGGTCTGTCCACCGCGCCGAAGAACGCTACCGCCGGGCAAGGAAGTTGCGGCTTCGCGGCCCAATCCACCCAGTTCCAGCCGTCTGCGCGACCGCCGACGCCGCTCGGGGCAAAAAAGGCTTGTCCAGCGGGCAGTCTCTGGCAATCTTGACATCAGACGGCAGGCCACTTGGAGAATGTCGG